>CAVOZI010000001.1:0-169575 GCA_963700895.1 uncultured Alphaproteobacteria bacterium
TGCATCATCCTCGTCGTCATGATGCATTCCACGCTCGGCGTGGAAGCCGCGCTCGGTCAGCCAAGCTGGCTCAATGCCTTCATCCATTGGGCAAGCCCGTTCCGCATGCCGGACTTCTTCCTGATTTCAGGCCTGTTCCTGGCCTCACGCATCGACCGGCCGTGGCGCGCCTATGCAGATACCAAGATACTGCACTTCGGCTATTTTTACCTGCTGTGGATGACCATCCAGGCCGCGCTGAAGGGCTGGCACGGGCCTGACGGCGTGTGGGGCCTGCCGCAGTACTGGCTCACCGCGCTGGTGGAGCCGCTCGGCACGCTGTGGTTCATCTACGTGCTGATGCTGTTCTTCATCACCGTGAAGCTGCTGCGGCATGTGCCGGTCTGGCTCGTCTGGCCGGTCGCAGCCGCGCTGGAACTTGCCCCCATTCACACCGGCTGGCTGGTGGTCGACGAGTTCGCATCCCGTTTCGTTTACTTCTACACCGGCTATGTGGCGGCCCGCTGGATCATGAACTTCGCCGCCGGCGTGGCTCGCGTCGATGCGCCGTCGCTGCTGGCGTTCCTGGCCACCTGGGTGGTGGTCAACCTGTGGGGCGTGCAGTCGGGCCTTGCCTTCATGCCGGTGCTGTCGATGGTCTACGGCTTTGCGGGCTGCGCGGCAGTGATCACCATTGCACAGCTGATGAGCCGCGTCCGGCTGTTCGAAACCGTCCGCTATTGCGGTGAGCACACCCTGCCCATCTATCTCGCCTTCTTCCTGTTCATGGCTGCAAGCAGGACCGTGCTGATAAAGACCGGCATCATCACCGACGGCGGTGCGATTTCGCTGATCGTGACGGCGGCAGGCGTCCTCGGCCCGCTGGTGCTGCACTGGATCGCCATCCGCACGCCGGCCCGGTTCCTGTTCGTGCGGCCGGCCTTCGCCCGGCTGACCGCCCGCAGGGAGCCAACAGCCTGTTGCCGGAACGTTGTCAGCAGGCCAGCCCAAGCCTGTGTAAACCGGACACGGATTGCTGGCGTGAGGGCGGGGCCGGTGGCATAGTCCCGCTCATCATGAACAAGCACTCCGCCCGACCGGTCAATGCCGGAGACCATCTCTACCTGATCGATGGCTCCGGCTACATCTTCCGCGCCTACCATGCGCTGCCGCCGCTTACCCGCAAGTCAGACGGCTTGCCGGTGGGCGCGGTGCAGGGCTTCTGCAACATGCTCTACAAGCTGCTCAAGCAGATGTCGGCGGAGGACCGGCCAACCCACCTGGCGGTCATCTTCGACAAGTCGTCGAAGTCGTTCCGCAACGAGATATACCCGCAGTACAAGGCCCAGCGCCCCGACGCCCCGGCAGACCTGGTGCCGCAGTTCGGGCTGATCCGCCAGGCAACGGTTGCCTTCAACGTCGCCTGCATCGAGCAGGACAACTACGAGGCCGACGATCTGATCGCCACCTATGCCCGCCAGGCCGAGGCTGCCGGCGCCACCGTCCGCATCGTGTCGTCCGACAAGGACCTGATGCAGCTGGTGAGCGACAAGGTGGCGCTCTACGACACCATGAAGGACAAGGAGATCGGCCGCGATGAGGTGATCGAGAAGTTCGGCGTGCCGCCGGAGAAGGTCATCGAGGTGCAGGCGCTGGCCGGCAACTCGGTAGACAACATTCCCGGCGTTCCCGGCATCGGCGTCAAGACCGGCGCCCAGCTGATCGAGGAGTACGGCGACCTTGAAACGCTGCTGGCCCGCGCCGGAGAGATCAAGCAGCCCAAGCGGCGCGAGAAGCTGATCGAGTTTGCCGATCAGGCGCGCGTGTCCCGGCAGCTCGTTACCCTGAAGACCGATGTGCCGCTGGATCATCAGCTCGATGAGTTCGGCGTGGTGGAGCCGGACCCGAAGCCGCTGATCGGCTTCCTGAAGGCGCTGGAGTTCACCTCGCTCACCCGCCGCATCGCCGGCGACCTGGACGCGGACGCGAACGAGATCGAGCCGGTGGAAGTCACCTTCAAGGGCTGGCCGCCTGAAGGCGCGGATGTCGACGAACTGGGTGCGGAAAGGCAGCCGTCAGGCGATCCGGCATCTGTATCGGCCACATTGCCGGCGCCAGCGGCAGGGTCAGCCGATCCTGCTGCAGGCGACGCCGCCCGGACCGTTGCAGAGCGCATCCGCGCCGTGCCGCTCGACCATTCGGTCTACGAGACGGTCACCAGCATGGACCGGTTGAACGAATGGATCGAACTGATCCGCGAGGTGGGTCACGTGGCGGTCGATACCGAGACCACGTCGCTCGACAACATGCAGGCCGGGCTGGTCGGCGTCTCGCTGTCGGTGGAGCCGGGCAAGGCCTGCTACATTCCCGTCGGCCATCGCGCGTCGGAAGGTCTGGACTTTGGCGGCAACCAGTTGGACCAGCTCAAGGCGACTGTCGTGCTGGCCGCGCTGAAGCAAGTGCTGGAACACCCCGGCATTCTCAAGATCGGCCAGAATCTGAAGTACGACCTGACCATCCTCGCGCGCCTGGGCATCAACGTCGCGCCAATTGATGACACGATGCTGATGTCATATGCGCTCGATTCCGGCCTCAACGGCCATGGCATGGACGAACTGGCTGAAACGCACCTTGGCCTGAAGCCGGTTTCCTTCAAGGAGGTGGCGGGTTCCGGCAAGTCGCAGGTAACGTTCGATCTGGTGCCGATCGACAAGGCCACTGCCTACGCGGCCGAGGACGCCGACATCACGCTGCAGGCTGTGGCACGTGCTGAAACCCCGTCTGGCGGCGGAACACCGCGCCACCGTCTACGAAACGCTGGAGCGTCCGCTGATACCGGTGCTGGCGGCCATGGAGCGCGAGGGCATTCTGGTGGACCGCACGGTGCTGGCGCGCCTGTCCGCCGAGTTCGCCAAGGGAGCCGATGCGCTGGAGGCGGAGGTCCACAAGCTGGCCGGCGAGCCGTTCAATCTGGGCTCGCCCAAGCAGCTGGGCGAAATCCTGTTCGGCAGGATGGGACTGCCCGGCGGCAAGAAGACCGCAACCGGCGCATGGTCAACCGACAGCCAGGTGCTGGAAGAGCTGGCGGGCGAGGGCGTGGAGCTTGCCCGCAAGCTGCTCGACTGGCGCCAGCTGACCAAGCTGCGCTCGACCTACACGGACGCGCTGACCGGCCACATCAACCCTGAAACGGGCAGGGTGCACACGTCCTATTCGCTGGCTGCCACGTCGACCGGACGTCTCGCCTCGACCGATCCGAACCTGCAGAACATTCCGGTGCGCACGCCGGAAGGCCGCCAGATCCGCACCGCCTTCGTGGCGGCACCGGGCAACAAGCTGGTGTCTGCCGACTACAGCCAGATCGAACTTCGCGTACTGGCCCATGTGGCCGACATTCCGCAGCTGAGAAAGGCGTTCACCGACGGGCTGGACATTCACGCCATGACCGCGTCGGAAATGTTCAACGTGCCGATCGAGGGCATGGACCCGGCCGTGCGCCGCCGCGCCAAGGCGATCAATTTCGGCATCATCTACGGCATCTCGGCGTTCGGTCTCGCCAACCAGCTGGCGATCCCGCGCGAGGAGGCAGGCCAGTACATCAAGACCTATTTCGAGCGTTTCCCCGGCATCCGCGACTACATGGAGAGCACCAAGGCGTTCTGCCGCGCCAATGGCTATGTCGAAACCATCTTCGGCCGGCGCATGCATTTCCCGAGGATCAAGTCGCCCAATCCGTCCGAGCGCGCCTTCCAGGAGCGCGCCGCCATCAATGCGCCCATCCAGGGTTCGGCCGCCGACATCATCCGCCGGGCCATGATCCGCATGCCGTCGGCGCTTGCCGAGGCCGGTCTGAAGGGCCGGATGCTGCTGCAGGTGCATGACGAACTGATCTTCGAGGTGCCTGAGGCGGAAGCGCTCCAGGACCATCGACGTTGCCCGTGCGGTGATGTCGAAGGCCCCGGAACCTGCGGTCATCTTCAAGGTGCCGGTGCAGGTCGATGCCCGCGCCGCAGACAATTGGGACGAAGCGCACTGACCGGTCCTTGCCCGTCCGCGTTTGATTGTGACAATCGTGTTGCCTACTCTCACCGCACTTGAGTGAGGGGCGGCCGTGGCAATCAACGTTCCGGCCGGGTGAGAAATGGCGAAAACGAATTCCCAGGACAGCCCTGCGCTGGCGCTTGAACGGCTGACAAGGCTCATCCGCGCCGGCGAGCATTCAGGTGGTCTCAATCCGGCCCAGTGGAGCGCCTTGCGCTACCTGTCGCGCTGCAATCGTTTCTCGAATTCGCCTGCTGCGCTGACCCGGTATCTCGGAGCGACCAAGGGCACCGTCTCGCAAACGCTGATTGCGCTGGAGCGCAAGCGATTGATCGCGAAGTCCGTGCGGCCGGGCGAGGCCCGCTCGGTGGTGCTCACATTGACGCCGGCTGGTGAGCAAGTGCTGGCCGATGACCCGTGGAACGTGCTGGACGGCCTGCTCGACCAGGCCGGCGGCAAGGGCCGCAAGAAGCTGACGGCCACTGCCGGCAAGATGCTGGACGCGCTGACCGTGGCGCGCGGGCTTCCCAGCTTCGGCGTGTGCGCCAGCTGCCGGTATTTCCGCGAAGGCGGGGCGCCGGACGAGGTCAAGGGCAAGCACTGGTGCCTGCAGTTTGAAGAACCGGTAACCCGCTCGGAATCCGAAAAGATTTGCGCCAGTCACGACCCTGCATGACTGGCGCATTTGATGCGATCAGGCAGACAAAAAAGCATCAGGAAATGCCCGGCCTGGGGCAATTCCTGATGCCGAATTTGCCTCAAATGCGCTGGCGCTTCTGTTTGATTCAACCGCGAGGCGCAGCCTTACTCGGCGGCTTGCCTGATCACCGGTGCGGCATCCAGCACTTCAGCTTCCACGTGGGCCGAGAACTTCTGGAAGTTGTCCACGAACATGCCGGCAAGCTTGGCCGCCGCCGCGTCATAGGCGGCCGGGTCGGTCCAGGTGCTGCGCGGGTCGAGAATGGCGCTATCGACGCCCGGAACCTCGATCGGCACTTCAAAACCGAAGAACGGATCGGTGCGCATCGGTGCGTTGTTGAGGCTGCCGTTGAGCGCCGCGCCCAGCAGGGCACGGGTGGCCTTGATGGGCATCCGGTGGCCCTCGCCATAGGGACCGCCGGTCCAGCCGGTATTGACCAGCCAGCAGGTGGCGCCATGTTCGGCGATGAGCTTCTTCAGCAGGTTGCCGTAGACGCTCGGATGGCGCGGCATGAACGGCGCGCCGAAAGCAGGTGGAGAAGGTGGCTTGCGTGCCGCTGCACACCCTTTTCGGTGCCTGCCACCTTGGCGGTATAGCCGGACAGGAAGTGGTACATCGCCTGGTGCGGGTTGAGCCGCGCAATCGGCGGCATGACGCCCGAGGCATCGGCGGTCAGCATGATGACGTTCTTCGGATGCGGCGCCATGCCGGTTTCCGACGCGTTCGGAATGTAGTGCATCGGATAGGCAACGCGGCCATTCTCGGTCAGCGAGCCGTCGTCGAAGTCCGGCACACGGGTTTCCGGATCGACCATGACGTTTTCCAGGATCGAGCCGAAGCGCTGGGTGGTCGCGTAGATTTCCGGTTCTGCTTCCGCCGACAGCTTGATCGTCTTGGCGTAGCAGCCACCCTCGAAGTTGAAGATGCCGTTGGGCGACCAGCCGTGCTCGTCATCGCCCACCAGCGTGCGCGAGGCGTCCGACGACAGCGTGGTCTTGCCGGTGCCGCTGAGGCCGAAGAACAGCGCCGACGTGCCATCGTTGCCGGCATTGGCCGAGCAGTGCATCGGCATCACGCCCTTCTCCGGCAGGAAGTAGTTGAGCGTGCCGAACACCGATTTCTTGGTCTCGCCGGCATATTCGCTGTCGCCGATCAGCACCAGCTTGTCGGTCAGGTTGACGGCGATGACCGTTTCGGTCCGGCAGCCGTGCCTGGCGGGATCGGCCTTGAAGCTCGGCTGGTTGATGATGGTGAGCTCCGGCGTGAAGCTCATGACCTCCTCGTGCGCCTGGACGGCGCAGCAGGTAGCGGATGAACAGCGCATGCCAGGCGAATTGCGTAACCACGCGCACCCTGATCCGGTGTTCCGGGTCGGCGCCGCCGTACAGGTCCTGCACGAACAGCCGCTTGCCCTTTGCGTGATCAAGGAAATCTGCCTTCAGCGCGCCGAAGTGATCCGGCGTCATGGCCTTGTTGTTGTCCCACCAGATATTGTTCTCGGTGTTGGCGTCACGGACGATGAACTTGTCCTGCGCCGACCGGCCGGTGTGCTTGCCGGTGGTGACAGCGAGATTGCCGCTGTCGGTAACCATGCCCTCGCCCAGCTTGACAGACAGCTCGAACAGCTGTGCTGCGTTGAGATTGTAGTGAACTTCGCCTGCACCCTCGATACCGGTGGTTTCTATAGGAAAGGCAGGATTGAAATGGCCCGTATGTTTCAAGTTTCCACTCCTGTAGGTGGTCGTGTCTCAGTGTGGCTAGCAAGCCGGCTGCCGGATGCCCCCGGCTCCGCCTGAAGTCACTACGCTTTGCTGGTCGTCTTCTTTTGTGTTTTTTGAGCTCCGGAAGCATCGTTTTCGGCTGCGCGCCAGTGCTGTTCCGGACTGCGATTCACCTATGCAAATTTTTATGCCGTCATCAACCCGTCAAAAGACCAACGGACGGAATGCCTCATGACTTTTGAACAGCGCAGGTAATACTATCCTGCAACTGCGTCCGGAAACAGCCTGGCGCCGGGAAACGTGCGGATGCGGCCAAAGCCGGCAACCAGGTGGGCTGTATCGATCGACATGGTCCACCAGCTGAAGTCCGCGAAACCCGCATAACCTGCCGCAGCCGGATGAGCGGCAATGAAGCAATCCCGCGCCATGGCGATAGCTTGAGTCGTCGCTGAGCTGGCCAAACCGGCCAGACAGCGTCACCCTGGGGCTTGCCAGCGGATCCCCATCCGGGGTGGATGGTTCGGCAATCAGCAGGCTGGCGGCCGGGTTGGCGCGCAGGTTCGCGGTGTGCCGGGCCAGTGCGGAAATCAGGATCACGGGACGGCCGGAAGCCGGCAGCGCAATGTTGACGAGGCTTGCATAGGGACCGCCCGTTTCTGCGTCGATGGTGGCAAGACCGGCAAACCTTGCCTCACGCATCAGCCTCAGCGCGTCTGCCGCATCGCGGTCTGCCGGGCTGCCGGATGTGTCGGGCGTTTGGGCCATGCTCACAAAACTCCTGCGCTGCACTTGTTATGGCACAAGTATGCCACCATATTCTTGCCACTATTTACTTTGCGCCATCGCGCTGTCCGCTTGCCACAATTTGCTCCAGTTCCGCAGATACGGCTCGATACCAAGACGGAGACAAAGCATTGGGAAAACGCATGCCAACAATCGCGCTGGTAGACGATGATCGCCATATCCTGACCTCGGTGTCCATGGCACTCGAGGCGGAAGGCTATAACACCAACACCTATACCGACGGCGTGTCGGCCCTGCAGGGTCTCGAGGACACCCCGCCGGACATGGCCATCTTCGACATCAAGATGCCTCGCATGGACGGCATGGAACTGTTGCGCCGGCTGCGCCAGAAGTCTGACCTGCCGGTGATCTTCCTGACCTCCAAGGACGAGGAAATCGACGAGCTCTTCGGCCTGAAAATGGGCGCCGACGATTTCATCCGCAAGCCGTTTTCGCAACGGCTTCTGGTGGAGCGCGTCAAGGCGGTGCTTCGCCGCTCGCAGAACCGCGATGGCGCAGAGGTTACCGGCGAAGCCAGCAAGATCATCGAGCGTGGCCGGCTGGTCATGGACCCGGACCGCCATTCCAGCACCTGGGACGGCAGGTCGGTGACGCTGACTGTGACCGAATTTCTCATCCTTCAGGCACTCGCCCAGCGTCCCGGCATCGTCAAGAGCCGTGACTCGCTGATGGATGCGGCATACGATGACCAGGTTTATGTGGACGATCGAACCATCGACAGCCACATCAAGCGGCTGCGCAAGAAGTTCAAGGCGGTCGATGACAGTTTCGATGCCATCGAGACACTGTACGGCGTTGGTTATCGCTTCCGCGAAATGTAACCCGCTCCTGCCGGGCGGGGATACTGACCGGTTCGATATCCGGCGCGTGCGCGGCGTGTGACCCTGAGGACGGCCCATGACGATCCGTTCGGATCTGGACGATTATACAGGCGGCTCGACGGGCAAGCCCGATACCGCGGGCTCTGCCGCCTCCGGCATGCGTTCTGCAGCAAGCGGGGTAAAGCGCTCGGTAGCATGGTGGCATCGCTATGCGCCCGCCCACCTGACCAGCCGCATCCTGATCATCAACCTGATCGGCCTGGTCATTCTGGTGCTCGGCATCATGTTCTTCAGCGAAAGCCGCAAGAGCCTGATCGATGCACGCGTGCAAAGCCTGATGACCCAGGCCCAGATCATGGCGGCTGCGGTAGGCTCGGCCGTCGCCACTGACAGCGACCAGCTCATTATCGATCCCGAGCGGTTGATCGAGCAGCAGCTCAATTCCGCCGCCGCAGGTGCAGGCAGCCAGGCCCGGACCGACTTCCTCATCAATCCTGACCGGGCAGGTCCGGTGCTGCGCCGGCTGGTGCAGAACACCGACATTCGCGCTCACCTGTTCGATCGCGACGGCGCCATGATTGTCGACAGCCGTTATTTCTACGGCCGGGGCGAAGTGCTTCGGATCAATCTGCCGCCGCTTGAAGGCGAGGTTGACCAGCCGCTTCTGGAGCAGTTGTGGTCGAAGCTGAACGAGTGGTTCTTTGCCATCGGCTACAAGCAGCAGAAGGAGTACACCGCCAGCAACGGCACCGATTTCGAGGAAATCCGTGCAGCGCTGAACGGCGCATCGGTGTCAGTTGTCCGGGTCAACCGGCAGAATGAAATCATCGTCTCGGTTGCGGTGCCGGTGCAGCGCTTCCGCGCCATACAGGGCGCGCTGGTGCTGACCACGCCGGGAGGCGAGATCGACACCGTGCTGCGCGAAGACATGCGGGTGATCCTGTTCATCTTCCTGTTCACTGCGCTGGTTACCATCATGCTGTCGCTGCTGATGGCGGGTCACATCGCCGAGCCGATCCGGCGGTTGTCTGGCGCTGCCGCCGCGGTGAGCCGCGGCCACGCCAAGCGTGTCGAGATTCCTGATTTTTCCACCCGGCGCGACGAGATCGGCCATCTGTCCAGTTCGCTGCGCGACATGACCCAGTCGCTCTACAACCGGATCGAGGCCATCGAGGCCTTCGCCGCCGACGTAGCGCACGAGCTGAAGAACCCGCTGACCTCGCTGCGCTCGGCGGTCGAAACCATCGAATATGCCCGCACCCCTGAACAGCGCGAACGCCTCGTCGCCATCGTCAAGGACGACGTGAAGCGGCTTGACCGGTTGATCTCAGACATTTCCGACGCCTCGCGGCTGGACGCCGAACTGGCGCGCAGCGAAGCCGGTCCCGTCGACATACGTCAGTTGCTCGAGACATTCGTGGAACTCGCCAACGAGACCCGCCGCGACGGCCAGCCCAAGGTTACGCTCGATATCGAGCCGCTGCCCGCCGGCGTGACGCCGAAGCAGGGCTACCGGATCCAGGGCCATGACAACCGTCTGGGCCAGGTCACCCGCAACCTGATCGCCAATGCGATGTCGTTCTCGCCGCCCGGCGGCACCGTCAGGGTGACGCTGCGCCATCGCGGCCAGCAGGTTGAATACTCCGTTGAGGATGACGGCCCCGGCATTCCGCCAGCCAACCTCGAGCGGATCTTCGAGCGCTTCTATACCGACCGCCCGGAGAACTCGTTCGGCAAGAATTCAGGCCTCGGGCTGTCGATCTCGCGCCAGATCGTGGAGGCGCACAATGGCACCATCATCGCCTCCAACCGGCACGAGAAACCCGCCGATGGTTCGGGCGAAGGCCCCGTCTCAGGTGCTTGCTTCACCGTTCGCCTTCCTGCCTTGCGTCCCAGAACCGAAAGCGCACGGCGCAAGTCATGACCGGCCCGGCACCGCTCTGCCTGCATGCAACCTGCCTTCAACTGTCGAGCGGGCCGCGGACCCTGGGCGTGTTGTTGCGGGGACAGCCCGGTAGCGGCAAGTCCGCGCTCGCCCTGTCCCTGCTGGATCAGCCCGGCAGCGGGCTCGCCAGCAATAGCCCGCCGGTGACCGCGCAACTGGTCAGTGACGACCAGGTGGTGCTGTCCAATGCCGGTGGCAAGCTGCTGGCGAAATCTCCCGGCGCCATTGCCGGTCTGCTGGAGGTGCGCGGTCTCGGTATCCTGGAGGTTCCCGCCATGGCCCAGGATGCCCTCATCGGACTGGTCATCGACCATGCCCCTGCCGGCAGCCTCCCCCGCCTTCCGGAGCTTTCCCGCATGGACCTTTGCGGCATTGCGTTGCCGCACCACCACATGGACTTTGCGCTGCCCGACGCTCCTGCTCGCGTCCGGTTGCTTGCGCGGCTGGTCTGGGGCGATGTCCGGATGCTGTCCGAAAGCTTGCCGCAAGACCTTGCGGTACGGCGATGAAACGCTAATGTAGCGGCCCGGTCCTGAAGGGCTCTGCAAGCCTCACCAGGGACCAGCATCAATTACCCGCTGGCAGGCTGTTTGCATGATTGGATTGGTACTGGTGTCTCACGGCAGGCTTGCCGAGGAGCTGTTCAACGCCCTGGTGCACGTGGTGGGCCCACAGCAGCAGATCGCCGTGATCGGCATCGAACCCAATGATGATGGCGACCAGCGCCGCCGTGACATACTGGCCGCCATCCGCGAGGTGGACAGCGGCAATGGCGTCATCGTGGTCACCGACATGTTTGGCGGCACCCCTTCCAACCTGGCCATCTCCGCCATGGACGACGGCGACATCGAGGTGCTGGCTGGCGCCAACCTGCCGATGCTGGTCAAGCTGGCCAGCGTGCGGGCCACGCAGCCGTTGCGCAAGGCTGCCGAGGAAGGCCAGAACGCGGGCCGCAAGTACATAAATCTGGCGGGCAGCCTGCTGGGCAAATGAGCATTTCACGGCAGCTCGAGATCACCAACCAGCGCGGCCTGCATGCCCGTGCTTCGGCAAGGTTCGTGAAGTGCGTCGAGGAATTCGATGCCACCGTCACCGTTTCCCATGACGGCCAAACCGTGCCTGGCACCTCGATTCTCGGCCTCATGATGCTTGCCGCCGCCAAGGGCACCATCATCACTGTCACCGCCGAGGGACCAGAGGCAGACGCAGCGATGGAAGCAATAACGGCCATGCTGGCGGATCGCTTCGGCGAGGATCGCGGCGAAGACGCGGCAAGCACATAAAGATTCTTTTATGTCTTGATTGCCCTGTGACTGCGCGGCTGCTATAGAGCCGCAAACCAAATCACACTGTCTAACCGCGATCAGGACACTTGAGCCCCATGACGAAGTTCACAGATTATGCCGTCGCCGACATTTCTCTTGCAGACTTCGGCCGCAAGGAAATCACCATAGCCGAAATGGAGATGCCGGGCCTGATGGCCGTGCGCGAGGAATATGGCAAGGCGCAGCCGCTCAAGGGCGCGCGCATTGCCGGTTCGCTGCACATGACCATCCAGACCGCCGTGCTCATCGAGACACTGGTGGCGCTGGGCGCGGAAGTGCGCTGGGCGTCCTGCAATATCTTCTCGACCCAGGACCACGCCGCCGCCGCCATTGCCGCCGCCGGCATTCCGGTGTTCGCCCACAAGGGTGAGACGCTGCAGGAGTACTGGGACTTCGCCGACAAGATCTTCGACTGGCCCAATGGCGAGACCGCCAACATGATCCTCGACGACGGCGGCGATGCCACCATGTACATCCTGGTCGGCGCCAAGGCCGAGAAGGACATTTCGGTGCTCGACAATCCCGGCAACGAGGAAGAGGAAATCTTCTTCGCCACCATCCGCAAGCGCATGGAACGCGACCCCGGCTTCTTCGCCCGCGCCCGTGCCGCCATCAAAGGCGTTTCGGAAGAAACCACCACCGGCGTGCACCGGCTTTACGAACTGGAAAAGAAGGGCGAACTGCCGTTCCCGGCCATCAACGTCAATGACAGCGTCACCAAGTCGAAGTTCGACAACAAGTACGGCTGCCGTGAATCGCTGGTCGACGCCATCCGCCGCGGTACCGACGTGATGATGGCCGGCAAGGTGGCCATCGTCTGCGGCTATGGCGACGTGGGCAAGGGCTCGGCCCAGTCTCTCGCCGGCGCGGGCGCCCGCGTCATGGTGACCGAAATCGACCCGATCTGCGCCCTTCAGGCGGCCATGGACGGTTTCGAGGTCGTGACCCTGGACGACGACATCGAGCGTGCCGACATCATCGTCACCGCCACCGGCAACAAGGACATCCTGACCGTCGATCACATGCGCCGGGTCAAGGACATGGCCATCGTCTGCAACATCGGTCACTTCGACAACGAGATCCAGGTTTCCGGTCTGAAGAACTTCAAGTGGACCAACATCAAGCCGCAGGTCGACATGATTGAGTTCCCCGGCGGCAAGCGCATGATCCTGCTGTCCGAAGGCCGGCTGGTGAACCTCGGCAACGCCACCGGTCACCCGAGTTTCGTGATGTCGGCATCGTTCGCCAACCAGACGCTCGCCCAGATCGAACTCTGGACCAAGGGCGACCAGTACAAGAACTCGGTCTACGTGCTGCCCAAGCACCTCGACGAGAAGGTGGCAGCTCTTCACCTGGCCAAGGTGGGCGCCAAGCTGACCAGGCTGTCGGACGCCCAGGCGAAGTACATCGGCGTGACCGTCGAAGGTCCATTCAAGCCGGACTCCTACCGCTACTGACGCTGCGCCGGTTCAGCCGGCCGCCCTCAGGCTTTTCACCGCCCGTTCGCAACATTCGATTGCGGCGGGCGGTGTGCATTTTGACTGCCAGAGGCTATACATTCCGATGGTGGCGGGATTGTTGATTCGCGCGCGGCGGCCGGGTGTCTGCCGGCGGCCGTTTGCCGGTGTGTTCGCGTGATGCGTAGCAGAAAGGAATGACCGGGGCTGGATCAGGGGGTCGGAAAGCGTCTTGCAGGGCTTGCGCCATACAGATATCGCATCTGCCGCCGTGGCCGCGGTGGGCATGCAGGCTGTTGCGGCCGAAGCGAGCGCCCAGGCGGCAACTGGTCCGGCGGCGGCGATCATTGACGGCGGCGCGGGCAGCTATGCCATGGCGACCCTGTTGTTGTCGGCCATCATCATGCTTTGGACCTTCATTGCGGTGCGCCGGCTCAACACGCTGCGCACCCGCGACAGCGCCCGCATTGCCATGCTGGAAGGCGAACTGAACGAGGCCGAGGCCGTCATCAACTCCGAGCCCAGCCTGCTGTTCATCTGGCGAGGTAACGGCGACCGGCCTGACAAGGTCGCCGGCGACCTGCGTGGCACGGTCCGGCTTGGCGTAGGGCCTGAACACTATGCTGACCTTGCCGCCTGGCTCGACGAGGAATCGGCAACGGCGGCCGGCGAGGCGCTGGCTGCCCTGCGCCGGTCGGGAAGCGCATTCAATATCGGTCTCAAGACCCGTGGCGGCGAACTGGTCGAGGCCGATGGCCGGGCGGCCGGTGGCGTCGCCACCATGCGCATCCGCCCGCTTGCCGGCGAACGCCGCGACACCAAGGAACTGATGTTCGACGCCCGCCGGCTCGGCAAGCAGGTAGAGCGGCTGAGCGCCGTTCTCGACCAGGCGCCATTCCCCATCTTCCTTCGCGGCGACGAGGGCAAGCTCGTCTGGGTAAACCAGAGCTACATGCAGGCGGTCGAGCAGACCGACATCGACGAGGTGGTCGAGCGCAACATTCCGTTGATCGGCCAGGATGCCTTCAAGCCGGTCGGAGAGGCCGGCGAGGATGGCCGGCGCATCATGCGCGGGGCCGCCGTGGTCAAGGGCGCCAAGCGCATGCTTGAGATCTACGAGTTGCCGTTCGGCCGCAACACGGCGTGTTTCGCCCTCGACATGACCCGGCTGGAGGACACCCGCAAGGAACTGGAACGGCAGACCCGGTCGCACGCCAGCACCCTGAACAAGATCACCGGCGGCATCGCCACCTACGGCACCGACCAGAAGCTGGCCTTCTACAACTCGGCCTTCGCCCAGCTCTGGGGGCTGGACAGCAAGTGGCTGGACTCCCGGCCGAGCCACGGCGAAATTCTCGACCGGCTGCGCGAGGAACGCAAGCTGCCCGAGCAAGCCAACTACCGGACCTGGAAGAAGGAACAGCTTGCCTCCTACGAACGCCTCGATACCCAGGAAGAACTGTGGCACCTGCCCGATGGCCGCTCGTTGCGGGTGGTTTCCGAGCAGCCGCGCTCTGGCGAGGTCTCGGTGCTGTACGAGGACGTCTCGGAAAAGATCCAGCTGGAAAGCCGCTACAACGAACTGATCGGGGTGCAGCGGGAAACCATCGACAACCTGCACGAGGGCCTCGCCCTGTTCGGCACCGATGGCTGTCTCAAGCTCTTCAATCCGGCTTTCAGCCGGTTCTGGCAGCTTGACGAAACCTTCCTCGACAATCGCCCGCACGTCGTGGAGGTGTTCCAGCATTGCGCCAGCCTGATGCCCGATCCGCAGATGTGGTCGGAGGTCAAGCTAGCCGTCACCTCCCTGTCCGACAGCCGCCGCCACCTGCAGGACCGGTTGACCCGGCCCGATGGCATGGTACTGGACTACAACGTGGTGCCGCTGCCCGATGGCAACACGCTCATCACCTACGTCGATGTGACGGCCAGCGCCGGCATCGAGCGCGCCCTGCGCGAGCGCAACGAGGCGCTCGAGGCGGCCGACCGGCTGAAGACCGGCTTCATGTCCAATGTCTCCTACGAGCTGCGCACGCCGCTCAACTCAATCCTCGGCTTCGCCTCGATGCTGTCCGCCGGCATCGCCGGCCAGCTTGCACCGAAGCAGGCTGAGTACGTGGCCGATATCCAGTCGTCGTCGAACGACCTGCTGACCGTCATCGACGCCATCCTGGACCTGACGACGATTGATGCGGGCGCCATGGAACTGCGGCTTGAAGACCTGCAGGTGGACGAGTTGCTGTCCAGCGTCGCCAATGAGTTTGCCCACCGCATCGACGAGCGCGACCTCACGCTCAGCATCGAGATCACCGAGGACGCCGGCACATTGCGGGCTGACGGCCGCCGCCTTGCCCAGACGCTGAGCCACCTCCTGTCCAATGCCATCGGGTTCTCGCCCCGCGGCGCAACCATCCGCATGGGCGGTCGTCGCGATGGCGAAGACGTGCTGTTGTGGGTGGCCGACAATGGCCGCGGCATGGACCCGGAATTCCAGAAGAAGGCATTTGAACGGTTCAATTCCCGCCCGGCCGCGGGTGGCCACCGCGGTCCCGGGCTTGGCCTGGCGCTGGTCAAGAGCTTCGTCGAGCTGCATGGCGGCTCGGTGCGGCTGATGTCGAGGCTGTCGCAAGGCACCACCGTGATCTGCCGGCTGCCGGCGGCCGGCCCGCGCGAGGCGCTGCCGCCGCCCGCGGACGAGGCTGTCAGTGACGCTGTCCAACAACACCCCGTGGCCGCCAGGAACTGAGCCGATGCCGGTATCCGCTTCTCCAACCAGCGCCGCCATCACGCGGACCGTTGAACTGCCGGACGAGGCCGCCAGCGAAGCCTTTGCCGCCGGGCTGGCGATGATGCTGCGCCCCGGTGATCTTGTGCTGTTGCAGGGTGAACTTGGCGCCGGCAAGACCACACTTGCCCGCGCCTTGATCCGCGCCGTGGCCAACGACACCGAACTGGAGGTGCCAAGCCCTACCTTTACGATCGTTCAGCCCTATGAGCTGCCAGGCCTCGCTATCGCGCACATGGACTTCTACCGGCTGACTGATCCCGGTGAAGTGGCCGAACTAGGTGTTGACGATGCGCTGGAGACGGGTGCTGTCATCATTGAGTGGCCGGAGCGCGCCGGGGCCATGCTGCCGCCCGGCGGCCTGGTGGTGCGGCTGGAAGAACAAGGTTCCGGCCGTGTTGCCCACATCGCCGCACCCGATGCCGCATGGCTCGAAAGGCTGGACCGGCTTGCGGAGGTTGACAGTTTCATCGCCGCTGCAGGCTGGCAGGCGGCCCGGCGCATCCGCATTCCCGGCGATGCTTCCTCGCGCCGCTACGAACGGCTTGCCGGCGGGCCGGAAGGCGCCTGCGCCTTGCTCATGGACATGCCCGCCCGCCCGGACGGCCCGCCGGTGCGCAATGGCCTGCCCTACAGCCGCATCGCCAATCTCGCCGAAGACATCCGCGCCGTCGATGCGGTCAACAACGGCCTTCTGGCGCAAGGGCTGTCCGCCCCGCGCATCCACGCCATTGACCTCGAAGCCGGTCTTGCGCTGATCGAGGACTTTGGTGGGCGCTCGTTCAACAGCCTGATCCGCGAAGGCCTCGACCTATCTGAACAGCTGACGGCTGCAGTCGAATTGCTGGCGGACATGGCGGCGCGCGACTGGCCGGCCGCGGTAACGCTTTCCGATGGCTCCAGCTATGGTTTCAGATCCTATGACCGCGACGCACTGATGATCGAGGCTGAGCTTTGCCTTGACTGGTACTGGCCGTGGCTGACCGGCACCGCGCCGGATGAGGCCGCCAGGCAATCGTTCATCGCCGCATGGGACGAAGTGCTGCCGCGGGCGGTGGCGGACAAGCCCGTCTGGGTGCTGCGCGACTTCCATGTCGATAACCTGTTCTGGCTGCCGGAGCGCGAAGACGTGGCGCGGGTCGGGTTGATCGACACACAGGACTGCGTGCTGGGTCATCCAGCCTATGATCTTGCCTCGCTGCTGCTCGACGTGCGGGTGACGTTTCCGAAACAGGTGGCGGATGACTATCTCGACATGTACTGCGCCTTGCGCGGGGCAAGTGAGGACGGTTTCGACGAGGCCCGCTTTCGCCAGGCCTATGCCGTTCTGGGCGCGCAACGCGCCACCAAGATCCTCGGCATCTTTGCCCGGCTGGCAAAGCGCGACGGCAAGCCGGGCTACCTGCGGTTCCTGCCGCGCACCAGCCAGGTGCTGGAATACTGCCTGCACTCACCCTGCCTTGCCCCGGTGAAGGCATGGTTCGAGCAGCATCTGCCGGCCCGTCTGGGCGACAGGGGACCGTCATGACCGGACGCACCGCCATGATGCTGGCGGCCGGCCTTGGCACCCGCATGCGGCCACTGACGCTGACCCGCCCCAAGCCGCTGATCGAGGTTGCCGGCCGTTCGTTGCTGGACCGTGGCATGGATGCGCTGGAGCGGGCAGGCGTTGAGCATGTGGTGGTCAACAAGCATTACCTGCCCGACCAGATCGATGGTTGGGCCAGCCATCGTCAGCGCCCGCACGTCACCGTCCAGGATGAAAGCGAACTGATTCTCGACACCGGCGGCGGCGTTGCGCAGGCCCTGTCGCAGCTGGGGGATGATCCCTTTTTCGTGCTCAACTCGGATTCATTCTGGGTGGATGGGCCGGTGCCGGCGCTGGAGCGCATGCGCAAGGCCTGGGACGGCGCGCGGATGGATTGCCTCTTGCTGCTGGCTGTCAAGTCACGATCTGTCGGTTTCGATGGGCCGGGGGACTTTGACATGAACGGCGAAGGCCGGCTTGTCCGCCGCCAGGGTACAACGTCGCAGCATGTCTATGCCGGAGCCTACCTGGTGCATCCGCGCCTGTTCGAGGCTGCGCCTGCCGGTGTGTTTTCGATGAACGTGCTGTGGAACAAGGCCATTGCCGAGGGCCGCCTGTACGGCATCGAGCACGACGGCTGGTGGCTGCACGTTGGCACGCCGGATGCCATAGGGCCGGCGGAACAGAAGCTGGCGGAGCTCGGCAGCCCATGACTGATGCGCCACAGCCGGCCGTCTATACCATCCCGCCGGACGTGGCTTTCCTGCCCGCGCTGGTGGGCGCCATCCTGTCCGGGCGCCTGTCCGGCGGCATCGCGCCCGACCCGCTGGCCCTGAGCCGCTGGACCATTCTGCTGCCCACGCGGCGTGCCTGCCGGTCGTTGCGTGAAGCCTTCGTCGAGGCTGATCCGGGCACTCCGCGCATCCTGCCGGTCATCCGCCCCATCGGCGACGTGGACGAGGACGAGACCGCCATCACCTCCGGCTTCGGGGACCTGGACCTGCCGCCGGCGGCCACTGCTGTCGAGCGCCAGTTCCTGCTGGCCGGACTGGTGCGCGAATGGGCACAGGCAAACCCGTCAAGCCTTGCAGCCCGCGCCGTGTCCTCATCCATGGCGCAGGCGCTGCGCATGGCCACTTCGCTGATGCAGCTTATCGACAGCCTTGAGACTGGCGAGATCAGCCTGGCCGATGTCCCGGCCCTGCTGGAGGCCGACCCCGAGTTGCCGCTGCATGGTGAGGAGGCGCTCGGATTCCTGCGCATTATTGCAGCCGGATATCCCGCGGCAATACAGGCGGCAGGCAAGCTTGGCCCGCAGCAGCGCCGCGCGAGGCTGTTGCGCATGGAGGCTGAACGGCTCGCCGCCAGTCCACCCGCTGCGCCGGTTGTCGCAGCCGGCTCTACCGGCTCGCTGCCCGCCACCGCGCAATTGCTGGCGGCCGTGTCGCGGCTGCCGCTAGGGTGCGTGGTGCTGCCGGGGCTGGACCAGCAGCTTGATGACGAAAGCTGGCTGGCGCTTGGTGAACAGCATCCCCAGTTCGGCATGCGGGAACTGCTGAAGGTGCTGGAGGTTGACCGCAAGGACGTAGCCTTGCTGCCTCGTCTCGACAGGCGTGAGGACGGCCCGGCGCGTGAGCTGCTGGCCTGCGAAATCATGCGGCCAGGTGAGATGACCCACCTGTGGAAGACCGTCAGGGACCGGGCCGGTACGCTGCAGCAGGCCTGCTCCGGACTGACCTTGCTGGAAGCGCCGGAAATGCGCGAGCAGGCGCTGATGATCACACTCACCATGCGCAAGGCGCTGGAGGAGGAACGCCGTTGCGCCCTCGTCACGCCGGACAGGCAGCTTGCCAGGCGCGTGTCCGCCGAACTGGCGAGGTGGAACATCCATGTCGACGACAGTGCCGGAGAGCCGTTGTCCATGCATCCGCATGGCGTGTTCTTCGAGCTTGTTGCGGCCGCCGTCCAGCCCGATGCCGGGCCAGAGCAGGTGACGGCCTTGCTGACCCATTCGCTGGTCGGCGCTGGCATGGCGCCTGATGACGACGCGCACCGGCTGGCCCGCGAACTCGAGATCGTGCTGTTCCGGCAGGTGATTGACGGGCACCGGCTGGATCAGCTTGGCCGCAATCTGCACCGGGCTCGCGCCGCCGCTGCGGGCAAGCATGTGCATCCGGCGGTCCGGCGGCTGGCAAGTGACGAATGCTGGCAGTCGATGGCGGCCTTTGCGACGCGTATCGAAGCCGTGTTTGCGCCGCTGCTGGCGCTTGCCCGGGATGATGCCGCGCATCCGTTGGAGGCCCTGCTTGCAAGCCACGTGCGCATCGCCGAGGCGCTGGCTGCCGATGCCGATGGCAAGCCGGACCGGTTGTGGACCGGCGAGGCAGGCGCTGCTCTTTCGGCTTGCCTGCGCGAGTTGCTGGATCACGCAGGCGTTGCCCCGGCCATGCGGTTTTCCGATTACCGCATCTGGCTCGCCGATTGCCTGCGTCAGGTGCCGGTGCGCCGCCGCTACCCGCTGCATCCACAGCTGTCCATCCTCGGCCTGCTGGAAGCCCGCCTGGTGCAGCCTGACGTGATCATTCTCGGCGGATTGAACGAGGGGATCTGGCCCGCCGCCGCGGATCCGGGCCCATGGCTTTCGCGTCACCAGCACGGTCTGGTCAGCCTGCAGCCGCCGGAGCGCCGCCTTGGCCTGGCCGCCCACGACTTCGTGCAGTCGCTGTGCGCGCGCGAAGTGCATCTGGTGTGGACCCGCAAGGCGGGCGGCGCGCCAGTTGTGCCATCGCGCTGGCTGCTGCGCTTGAAGGCCGTGCTAGAGGCTGCCGGCCTGGCGGATCGGGCTAAGCCTGGTGCCACCATGCTGGAGATCGCGCGCCAGCTCGATGCCTCAAGCGATGCAAAGGCGCTGCCGTCTGAAGCGCCTTCGCCGAAGCCGCCTGTCAAGGCGCGGCCGAAGCGGTTGTCGGTGACGCGAGTTGCCCGGTTGTTGCACGACCCCTACTGGGCCTATGCCTACTATGTGCTGGGCTTGCAGCCGCTGCCGCCGTTGGGCCAGCGGCTGGGGCCTGCCGAGCGCGGACAGCTGGCGCACAAGGTGCTGGAGCGGTTCTGCCGCCAGTACCCGGTGGCCATGCCGCCTGATGCATCCGCCATCCTGCAGGCCATTGCCGCTGAGGAAGCCGGAGCCGCCATCCCTGACCCGGCAGTGCGCGCCATCTGGTTGCCCCAGCTCAACCGCGCCATGGCATGGTTCGCGGACACTGACAGAGTGTTGCGCGCCAATCTCCGGCGCATCCATGTGGAGGCCGAGGGCGAACTGGCCGTCCCCGTGGGTGGCGAGACCTTCCGGCTGACCGGCAAGGCTGACAGGATCGACGAGCTGGAGTCCGGCGGTGGCCGTATCATCGACTACAAGACCGGCCAGGCGACTTTCTCTGGCGTCACCGCGCAGGACTATTCGCCCCAGCTCGACCTCGAAGGCTGGATGCTGGCCGAAGGCGCCTTCGCCGGCATCGCCGCCATGACCGCAGCCGAACTCATGTACATCAGGGTTTCCGGCGGCCAGCCCGCCGGCGAGGTGTTCCGGCCAAAGGACAAGTTCCCTGTCGATCAGCGCATCGAGACGGCGCGTTCCGGCTTCATCCAGCTGATGGCGATGTACCAGCGTGCCGAACGCGGCTATCCGGCGCGTACCGGCGCCGAGGCGTGGAACCGGCTGTCCGATTATGACCACCTGTCGCGCTGGCGCGAGTGGGGGCTGGGCCGCGACGGCGGCGACGGCGAGGGGGGCGAGGAATGAGCACCTCCTCCCGCATCGAGCAGATCAAGCATGAAGCCTCGCTGCAGCAGCACCGGGCATCGCGGCCGCGCGCGTCGGCCTTCGTGTCGGCCAATGCCGGCGCCGGCAAGACCCATGTCCTGGTCGGCCGCATCATCCGGCTGATGCTGGATGGCGTCGCGCCGGAGCGCATCCTCTGCCTGACCTATACCCGCGCGGCCGCCGCCGAGATGTCGACACGCCTTTTCGACACCCTGTCGGAATGGATCGCCAGACCCGACGAGGAACTCATTTCCGAGATCCACGGCACCATCGGCCATGCCGAGTTCAAGCCCGGCAAGCTCGACCTCGCCCGCCGGCTGTTCACCCGGGCGCTGGAAACCCCGGGCGGCCTCAAGGTGCAGACCATCCATGCATTCTGCGAGCGCCTGCTGCAGCGCTTCCCCGTCGAGGCGGGCATCATGCCGGGCTTCTCGGTGCTGGATGAGACTGCCGGGCGTGAAATGCTCGACGAGGCTCGCGCCCGCGTACTGGCCGACGGAGATGCGGGGCTGGCGGCCTGTGTCGAGACTGTCGTCAATCACGCGTCCGAGCAGACGCTGGTGGACCTGCTGTCGATGCTGGTGGGGCAGCGCGACAAGCTTGCCTGGCTTGCCTCCGGACATGGCTTCCAGGAACTGCATGCCGGGCTGAACAGGAAGTTGGGCATCAGCGATGCCGATGACGAGATCTCCATCCGGGCGGGCTTCGTACAGGCGGCAGACTGGCGCGGATTGTGCGATCGCGGCTCAGCAATTGCGCGAATTTCCTGGCAAGACGAATGATGCGCAGGCCGACGCCATCGATGCGGCCCGCCAGGCGCCAACCCCGGATTTGCAATTCGGTCTGGCAGGCGCGTTTCTTCTGACCGCTGAAGGCAAGCCGAGAAAACCGGGCGGTTTGATGACGTCGAAGTGCGCTGGCAAGTATCCCGAGGCTCTGGAGCTCTTGCTCGACACCCAGACCGCCTACGTGGCCGCCGTCAACCGCATCAAGGCGCTCAGCGTGCGCGATGCGACCGAGGCGCTGGTGGCGGTGGCGCTGGCGGTGATTGCACAATACGAGGCGCTCAAGCAGCAGGCATCGGCCTACGACTATGCTGACCTGATCAGCCGCACCAACGGCCTGCTCAACCAGGGCGAGGCCGCTGCGTGGGTGCTCTACAAGCTCGACCGCGGCATAGATCACATCCTCATCGACGAGGCGCAGGACACCAGCCCCGACCAGTGGGACATCATTGACGCCATCGCCAATGAGTTCTTCGCCGGGGAAGGCGCTGGTGACGCGCCGCGCACCATGTTCGCGGTGGGCGACCGCAAACAGTCGATCTATTCCTTCCAGGGCGCCGACCCGGACATCTTTGAAGCAAGCCTTGCCGGCTACCGCGCCAGGGTGCAGGCCGCCCGTGGCGAGTTCGAGGACGTCGGTCTGCTCACGTCGTTCCGCTCGTCGAAGGCCGTGTTGGCCGCAGTTGACCTTGTCTTCGCGTTCGACGATACGGCGAAAGGGGTCATCCCCGCCGGTGGCGACCTTGTCAGGCACACGCCCAGCCGCCTCGACGCCGACGGACTGGTGGAAATCTGGGAAATCGAGCGCCAGCCGAAGACAACCCGTGCCGACCCATGGCAGGACGGCGAGCCCGCTGTCTCCGGCGTGCCCGGTGAACCGGCCAATGTGCGCCTCGCCCAGCGCCTCGCACGCACCATCAGGGGCTGGCTTGACGAACACAACCCGGAGAAGCTGGCCGAAGGTGTGCCGGTGCGCCCGGAGCACATCCTCATTCTGGTGCGTGAGCGCGCCAGCCTGATGGAAGCCATCGTGCGCGCGCTCAAGGACGAGCAGGTGCCGGTGGCCGGCGCCGACCGGCTGCGCCTGCTCGAACACATCACCGCCCAGGACCTGATGGCGCTGGGGCGCTTCGTCATCCTGCCCGAGGATGACCTGTCGCTGGCAAGCCTGATCCAGAGCCCGCTGCTGGCGCGCGATGACGGCGGGCGCTTCAACGATGACGATGACATTTTCCCGCTTGCCCATGAGCGCGGCAGCGCCACCTTGTGGCAGCGGCTGGACGAGGCGGTCGCCCGGGGCAGGCCCTATGCAAAGGCGCTGGCGCAGCTTTCAAAGTGGCGCGATGAGGCAGGCCGCACCGGCGTCTACCGGTTCTATGCCTGCGTGCTGTCCCGTGACGGAGGCCGGGCCGCTTTCCTCAGGGCCATCGGCCACGAGGCCGGAGAGCCGGTGGATGCCTTCCTGCAGCAGTGCCTCGAATATGAGCGCGAAGGCGCCTCCACCATGGCGGGCTTCCTTGGCTGGCTGGAGGCCACGTCCGCCAGCCTGAAGCGCGACATGGAGCAGGGGGCAGGCGAGGTTCGGGTGATGACCGTGCATGGCGCCAAGGGCCTCGAAGCCCCCATCGTCATCCTGCCGGACACCTGCTCGAAGCCGGATGGCAAGAAGGTGGGCAGCATCGTGTTCGATACCAGCGGTGATGACCCGCTGCCGGTCTGGCGCCTCAAGTCCGATTTCGAGATCGAGTACACGAAAGAGCTCAAGGACGCCGCGCAAGAGAAGCTGATGGAGGAATACAACCGGCTTCTCTACGTGGCCATGACCCGCGCCCGCGACCGGCTCTATGTGTGCGGCTTCAAGAAATCGAAGAAGGATGACTGGGAGACCGACGAGCCGGATGAAGGCACCTGGTATCACTCTGTCCGCCGGGCGCTGGTGGACCATGGGGTGACGCCTGAGGTCCGGGATGGCCGCAAGGTCTGGCGCTTTGGTTCAGGCACAGTCGGTGATCTGAAGCCGCAAGCACTCGTCATCCGGGAGGCGGACATCGTGCTGCCTGCGTGGGCCAGCACCCCGGCCCGTCCCGTGGTCTGGCCCCAACGCTGGCTTGCGCCGTCGAAACTTGCCGAAGGCCCGCAAGGCGAGGACGGCTGGTCTGGCGAGGTGGCCCTGTCGCCACTGGCGCCGCGGCTTGACGAGACCCGCTTCCGGCGCGGTGAACTGGTACACCGGCTGCTGCAGACCTTGCCCGGCCTGGCGATGGAGCAGCGTGAACCGGCCGCCCGCCGCTATCTTTCCCGCAACGGCATCGCCGAGCCGGAACTGTCGGCCACCGTCGCCGAGATCAACAAGCTGTTTGCCGATCAGCGCTTTGCCGGCGTGTTCTCGGCCGGAGCGCAGGCAGAAGTGTCGATCGCCGGTCTTGTTGATCCGCCGCAGGCGGTCCGCTTCGGCCTGTCCGGCCAGATCGACCGGTTGCTGGTGACGGACTCCCGGGTACTGGTAGTCGACTTCAAGACCAATCGCCCACCGCCATCCAGCCCCGATGCGGTGCCGGAGGCTTACCTGCGCCAGCTGGCGGCCTATGCCCATGTGCTGGCCCGGATCTATCCGGACCGCGAGATCGAGTGCGCCCTGCTGTGGACGGATGCGCCGGAGCTGATGGTCATTCCGCAAGCCATGCTGGACCGCGCCTGGCAGGCGAGCCTGTTCACAAGCCCGCCAACGGCCGCTGATCCGGCTTGACCGGTTCAAGGTCAGTTCCTACTTATTGGTCATCACGCACGGCATTCACCAATGAAAGGTTCCCCTCCATGGCCACAAACCCTGTTACCGATGCATCCTTCGAAGACGATGTGCTGAAGTCCGACACGCCTGTCGTCGTGGACTTCTGGGCAGAATGGTGCGGCCCATGCAAGATGATCGGCCCGTCGCTGGAAGAGCTGTCCGACGAGTTTGGCGGCAACGTGAAGATCGTCAAGATCAACATCGACGAGAACCCTTCCACTCCGTCGAAGTACGGCGTGCGCGGCATCCCGACCCTGATGGTGTTCAAGGGTGGCCAGGTGGCAGCCACGCAGGTTGGCGCCAACCCGAAGAGCAAGATCGCCGACTGGATCAAGTCCTCGCTCTGATTTGCAGCTTCTGCTGACCGGCGGCCTCGCACCCTTGGTGCGGGGCCGTTTTCTTTGTCAGCGACGGGCGGTGCCGCTGACCTGGCTCGGTGTCTGGCCCCGGTGCAGCGCCAGCACGTTGCCGGCAAGATAAAGCGAGCCGCCGATCACTACCCGTGCCGGGTTGCCTTGTCCGGTCACCTGGCCCGCCAGCCGGATGGCTTCTTCCAGCCCCCGGCAGACTTGTGCATCAAGACCCACGGCTTGTGCCTGCCGGGCAAGATCGGCTGCGGGAATGGTGTTTTCCTCACCGGGTATCGCAATGGTGAGCACCTTCTGTACCAGCCCGGCGAACGGTTTCAGATACCCGTCGGCGCGCTTGGTGTTGAGCAGGCCGGTCACCAGCACCAGCGGCCGCGGGCTGCGTTCGTCGAGGTCCGCCAGCGCGGCTGAAACGGCGCGTCCGGCCGACGGGTTGTGACCGCCGTCGAGCCACAATTCCGTGCCCTCGGGCACCAGCGTGTGCAGGTAGCCGGGCTCCAGCAATTCCATGCGGGCCGTCCAGCGGGTGCCGGCAATGCCGGCCGCAATCTGCTCATGGCCGATACGCTCGTCCTTCAGCGCCCGCACCGCGGCAATCGCCAGCCCGGCATTGTCGATCTGGAAGCGGCCCGGCAAGGGCGGCAGATCAAGGTCTATGAGCGCGGTCTCGTCCTGGTAGACCATGCGGCCGTACTGCTCGAAGCACTGGAAGTCCTGGTTGGCGAAGGACATCACCGCGCCCACCTTGTTGCCTTGCCTTTCGATGGCCTCGCGGGCTTCCTCATGCTGCACGCCGATCACGCCCGGCACGCCCTGCTTCAGGATGCCGGCCTTCTCGAAGGCGATCTTTCCCAGCGTGTCGCCAAGGTATTGCTCATGGTCCATGTCCACCGGGGCAATCACCGTCACGGCCGGACGGGCAATGACGTTGGTGGCATCCAGCCTGCCGCCGAGCCCCACTTCCAGCAGCAGGTAGTCCGCTGGGTGGCGCGAGAACGCCAGCATGGCGGCTGCCGTGGTGATCTCGAAGAAGGTGATCGGTTCGCCGCCATTGGCCTGCTCGCATTCCTCCAGCAGGTCCACCAGCATGGCCTCGGGGATAAGCTCGCCGCCGCCCGGCGTACCCAGCCGGATGCGCTCGTGAAACCGTACAAGGTGCGGAGAGGTATAGGCATGGGCGGCAAGGCCCGCCGCCCCGATCATGGCGCGGGCATAGGCGAGCGTCGATCCCTTGCCATTGGTGCCGGCGATGTGGATGACCGGCGGCAGCTTGTTCTGCGGGTTGTCCAGCCAGTCCAGCAGCCGCCACATGCGGTCAAGGGACAGGTCGATGATCTTGGGATGCAGCTCCAGCAGCCGCATCAGGATGGCGTCGCTGACGGCCATGGTGTCAGCCTTCGTTAGCTTCGGCCGGGACCTGGGAGGCTGGCGCCGGCAGCTGTTCCGGCGCTGTCTTCTGCCTTGCCACCGGCGCGGGCTGTTTCATAAGTATGTGCAGCAGCCGCGACAGCGTGGCCCGCAGTTCGTGCCGGTGCACCACCATGTCCACCATGCCGTGATCCAGCAGGTACTCGGAACGCTGGAAACCTTCCGGTAGTTTCTCGCGGATGGTCTGTTCGATCACTCGCGGCCCTGCAAAGCCGATCAGCGCGCCCGGCTCGGCAATGTGCACGTCGCCCAGCATGGCGTAAGACGCGGTCACGCCGCCCGTCGTCGGGTGGGTCAGCACTACGATGTAGGGCAGGCCCGCCTCGCGCAGCCGCTGCACGCCGACGGTGGTGCGCGGCAGCTGCATCAGCGACAGGATGCCCTCCTGCATGCGCGCGCCGCCCGAGGCCGCGTAAAGCACCAGCGGCATGTGCCTGTCAGCCGCCTCGAACATCGCGGTCACGATGCCTTCGCCTGCCGCCATGCCCAGCGACCCGCCCATGAAGGCAAAGTCCTGCACCACCACCATAGTGTCCAGTCCATCGACCGTGCCATGGGCGGCGACGATGGCGTCGCGGCGGCTGGTCTTGGCGCGGGCTTCCTTGAGCCGGTCGCCGTATTTGCGCTCGTCGCGGAACTTCAGCGGGTCGGTGGCCACATCCGGCAACTCGATCTCGGTGTACTCGCCGTTGTCGAACGTATGCTTGAGCCGCACCTCCGGCGCCATGCGCATGTGATGGCCGGAACCGGGAATGACGAACTGGTTCGCCTCCAGGTCCTTGTAGAACACCATCTCGCCGGTCTCGGGACACTTGATCCACATGTTTTCCGGCACATCCCGGCGTGAGCCGAGGATGCCGCGGATTTTCGGACGGACGAAGTTCTTGATCCAGTTCATCTGATCACGCCCTGGCACTGCCCTTGCGCACGCCGGCAGCAAGATCGCTGACCAGCGTGGTCACGTCGCTCACCGTCGTGCCGGTTGCCTTGCCGTCCTTGCCGAGGCTGGCAAGCACCGTGCTCACGATGGCCGATCCCACCACCACGCCATCGGCGCCGGCGGCAATGCCGGCAGCCTGCTCGGCGGTCTTCACGCCGAAGCCGACGGCGACAGGCAGGCTGGTATGCTTCTTGATGCGGCCAACCGCTTCCGTCACCCGGCTGATGTCCGGCGCCTTGGAGCCGGTGATGCCGGTCACCGACACATAATACACAAAGCCCGAGGTGTTGGTGAGCACCTTCGGCAGCCGCTTGTCATCGGTCGTGGGCGTGGCAAGCCGGATGAAGTTGAGCCCGGCATCGAGCGCCGGAATGCACAGCTCGTGGTCTTCTTCCGGCGGCAGGTCCACCACGATCAGCCCGTCCACGCCGGCGGCCTTCGCATCGTCCAGGAAGCGGTCCACGCCATAGATATAGATCGGGTTGTAATAGCCCATCAGCACGATCGGCGTCGTGTCATCCCCGGCGCGGAATTCACCAACCATCTTCAGGGTCTTGATCATGTTCTGGCCGGCATTCAGCGCACGCAAGCTGGATGCCTGGATCGCCGGACCGTCTGCCATCGGGTCAGTGAACGGTATGCCCAGCTCGATCACGTCGGCCCCGGCGCCGGGCAAGGCCTTCAGGATGGCGAGCGAGGTATCGTAGTCCGGGTCTCCGGCGGTAACGAAGGTGACAAGTGCCGCGCGGCCTTGGCTCTTCAGGTCGGCGAAGCGCGTCTCGATGCGGGTAGCGGAACTCACAGCTTCACCCCCAGGTGATGCGCCACGGTGAAGATGTCCTTGTCGCCGCGCCCGCACATGTTCATCACCATCAGGTGGTCCTTGGGCTTCTTCGGCGCCAGTTCGATCACCTTGGCCAGCGCGTGGCTGGGCTCCAGCGCCGGAATGATGCCTTCCAGCTTGCAGCACAGCTTGAAGGCGTCGAGCGCCTCGTCGTCGGTGGCCGAAAGGTAGTTGACCCGGCCAACGTCATGCAGCCACGAATGCTCCGGCCCGATGCCGGGATAGTCGAGACCGGCAGAAATCGAATGGGCTTCCTCGATCTGGCCGTCATCGTCCATCAGCAGGTAGGTGCGGTTGCCGTGCAGCACGCCCGGGCGGCCGCCGGTGATGGACGCCGCGTGTTCATGCGTGGTTACGCCCTTGCCGGCTGCTTCGACGCCATAGATTTCCACCGACTTGTCGTCGAGGAACGGATGGAACAGGCCCATCGCGTTGGAGCCTCCGCCGATGGCCGCCACCAGCGAATCCGGCAGCCGGCCTTCACGGGCCTGCATCTGGCGCTTGGTTTCCTCGCCGATGACGGACTGGAAGTCGCGCACCATGGCCGGGTAAGGGTGCGGACCCGCCACCGTGCCGATGCAGTAGAAAGTGTTCTCGACGTTCGATACCCAGTCGCGCAGCGCCTCGTTCATGGCGTCCTTCAGCGTCGAGCGGCCGGAGGTGACCGGCACGACTTCTGCGCCCAGCAGCTTCATGCGGAATACGTTGGGCGCCTGACGCTCCACATCTGTCGCGCCCATGTAGACGATGCATTCCAGCCCGAAGCGCGCGCACGCCGTTGCTGTAGCAACGCCATGCTGGCCCGCGCCGGTCTCGGCGATGATGCGGGTCTTGCCCATGCGCCGCGCCAGCAGGATCTGGCCCATCACATTGTTGATCTTGTGTGCGCCGGTATGGTTCAGTTCGTCGCGCTTCATGTAGATCTTGGCGCCGCCCAGATGCTCGGTCAGCCGCTCGGCAAAGTAGAGCGGCGACGGCCGTCCCACATAGTGCTCGAGAAAGTCGTTCAGCTCGGCGGTATAGGCCGGGTCCTTGCGCGCAAGCTCGTAAGCCGCCTCAAGCTCGAGAATATTGGGCATCAGCGTCTCGGCGACGAAGCGGCCGCCGAAGATGCCGAAATGGCCGGTCTCGTCAGGCCCTGTCCGGAACGAGTTGGGGGCTGGGGATGTCATTGAATCTCGCTTTCCTTACACACAATCAACCGGGTTCAACGTGGAATTTTCCGGTAATTCAGGACCTGTTCTACCCGCGCTGCCGCACGGCCTCAATGAATTTGATGATGGCTGCGGCATCCTTGCGCCCCGGCGCCTCTTCCACACCTGACGATACGTCCACGATCGGCGCCCCGGTCATCTCGATGGCCCGGGCGACGTTGCCCGCGTCGAGGCCGCCAGACAGCATGAAATCGTGCGGCGCGCCATCTGCCGAAAGCAGCGTCCAGTCGAACGAAATGCCATTGCCGCCGGGCAGCGCGCCTTCAAGCGTCTCCGGCGCCTTGGCGTCGAACAGGATCATGGCCGCCACGTCGGCATAGGCGCGGGCGGTTTCCACGTCGGCGGCATCGCGCACCTTGATCGCCTTGATCACCGGCACGCCGGTGCGCCGCGTAATCTCCGCCACCCGCTCCGGGGTTTCCGATCCATGCGCCTGGAAGAAGTCGGGCTTCACCCCGGTATTGATCGCATCGATCAGCGCGTCATCGGCATCGACCACCAGCGCCACCACCTTTGACCGCCCGCGCGCCTGCGTCGCCAGCGCTTGCGCCACCGGGATGGAGACGTTGCGGGGGCTTGGGCCATAGAACACGAAGCCGACATAGTCGGCGCCGGCCTCGACGGCGGCGCGCACGTGTTGCGGTTCCGACAGGCCGCAGATCTTGATGCCAACAGCCTTGCTCATCCTGTAGCCCCGAGACTTGCTGCGATTGCGTCAGCTGCGGCTGCAGGGTTCTCTGCCTGGGTGATGGGCCGGCCAATCACCAGCACGTCCGCACCGGCCGCCCGGGCCGCCTCGGGCGTGGCGATGCGCTTCTGGTCCTGCACATCTGCCCCGGCAGGCCGGACGCCGGGCACCACGGTCAGGAAGTCCGCCCCGCAGGCGTCCTTGATGGCAGCGATGTCGTGCGGCGAGCACACCACACCGTCCAGTCCGCAGGCCTGCGACAGCCGGGCCATCTTGAGCGCAGTCGCCGCCGTGCCGGCCGCCGGATCATACCCGGCAGCGTGAATATCCGCGTCGGACAGGCTGGTCAGCACCGTCACGGCGATCAGCTTAGCCCGTCCGTCCACGGCCTTCGCGGCTGCTTCCAGCATGGCCGGGCCGCCCGAGGCATGGACATTGACGATGGCTGGAGCCGGTTCAAGGTTAAGCAGCGACGTCAGACCCTGCGCCACGGTATTGGGAATGTCATGCAGCTTCAGATCGAGAAACACCGGCACGCCTTCTGCTGCCACCTGCGCATACCCGTCACGGCCTTGCGCGTAGAACTGTTCCATGCCGATCTTCACCAGCCCCACCGTGCCACGCAGGGTTCGCGCAAGGTGCGCGGCGCGGGCGGCGTCTGGCGTGTCCAGCGCCACGCAGATCGGATTGGTGAACATGGTTGCTCCGTCAGGTTGGGCGGGCGGCAGGATAATGGCGTTGATCGCTACGATATGGCCCGGCTTGCCATGCGATGCAACCCGGTAGCAGCCGCTGCGTCTGTGCTGTTTTAGCTGGTGGGTCCGGGCAAGCGGGTCAGACCATTGGAAGCGCCGCCTGGCTGAGCTGGGGCAGATGGTGCCTGGCCTGAATGAGACTGTGCCTGGCGGGCCTGCTTGCGCCACTTGCCCTGCCGCAACCATACCACCACGCCACCGACGATCAGGCCGATGAAAATGCCGATGAACAACAGCATGAAGGCCGGCATGGACAGGGCCAGCCACGGGTTCTCCTTGCTGATCGGGTCAAGTGACACGGTGATCCAGTGCCGGTTGGCGACGGCGAAAGCGATAAGCACGATGGCCACAGGCGCACCGATTGCCCACGACACTATGCGTTTGGCTCTCACTCGCCGTTCCCGGTATCGCTGCCACCGTTCAGACGGTCGCGAAGTTCCTTGCCGGTCTTGAAGAACGGCACCCGCTTCGCATCGACCGGAACCGGCTCGCCGGTGCGCGGATTGCGGCCCATGCGGGCATCCCGCTGCTTGATGGAAAACGCGCCGAAACCCCGCAGTTCCACCCGGTTACCGTCGGCCATCGCGTTGGTGATTTTCTCGAAAATCGTGTTGACGATCCGCTCTACATCGCGCTGGAACAAATGCGGGTGCCGCATGGCGATTTCCTGAATTAATTCGGACTTGATCATACCGTTTCCGCCCCTCATACGTGGCTGCGTCTTCGCGCAGATGCCAGCACGGCTTCCTTCCCGCCTGAAGGTAAACTGCCGGATGCCACGCCCTCTCTATCGCAGATCAGGGTGCCAAAGCGCCAATAGTCCGTCAAGCCTTACAGTTTCGCGCGAAATACTGTCTGCAAGCCCCGGAAAACCCAGCCATCCGCCGATCATCCGAAGACCAAGAATACCGAGATTGCCGGCCGGATTGTCAGACTCCGGCTTCCAGTCGACAACTTTCATCTTGATCGAAATCTTGTGCTCGCTCTCCAGCCAGGCCCGCGCCTCTTCCTCGCCGCCGATGGCGTCGATCAGCTTCACGTCCAGCGCCTGCCGGCCGGTGAACACCCGGCCGTCCGAGATCAGCGCCATCTGCTGCGGATTGAGGCCGCGGCGTTCCTGCACCAGCCCGGTGAACCAGTTGAAGCTGTCGCGGATCATCGCGTCGGTGACGGCAAGCGCCTTCTCGCTGGGTTCGTCGAACATGTTGGGCTCGGCCTTCAACTCGCCGGACTTGCGCTCCTGGAACTTGACCCCCAGCGTCGTCAGCAGATCCTTGACCTGTGCCCACTGGAAGATGACGCCGATAGAGCCGGTGATGGTGTTGCCGCGCGCCACGATATGGTCTGCCCCGATGGCGGTGATGTAACCGCCCGACGCCGCAACCGTGTCCATCACCGCCACCACGGGCCGGTCCCTGGCGATGGCCCGCAGCCGTTCATAGATGGCTTCCGAACCGGCGGTGGTGCCGCCAGGGCTGTCGATGTGCACCATCAGCGCCTTGGCGTGCTTGGCCTCTTCGAGCTCCTTGAGCATCTTCAGCGTATTGGTGTTGCCGGTGATCATGCCCTCGATGCGGATGCGCGCCACGTGATCGGACTGCTTGCCCAGGTCGAACCCGCCGCCCGACCCGGCTGCCCAGGTGATCGCGATGAGCGTGATGCCGCCCAGCACCAGCGCCAGCGCGCGCCAGAAGCTCAGGCGGCTGCGCATCCTGCGCCGGGCAATGAGGGTGTCTGCATCGAATGGCATGGCGGCTCCGTATGAAATTGGCCGGCAACCTGTCTCCAGGCGCCGGCCGGCAAGCGGGTTGTGCAGCAAGTAGCTGCGGGCGGTTACTTGTCGCCGCCGTCTTCCTTGGCCTTGTTCAGGGCAGCGCCCAGAATGTCGCCCAGAGAAGCACCGGAGTCGGACGAACCGTACTGCTCGACAGCAGCCTTCTCCTCGGCGATTTCCAGCGCCTTGATCGACAGGCCGACCTTGCCGGAGTTCTTGTCGAACTGGGTGACGCGGGCGTCGACCTTCTCGCCGACCGCAAAGCGCTCGGGCCGCTGCTCGGAGCGGTCGCGGGCGAGGTCGGAGCGGCGGATGAAGGCGGTCAGGTCGGTACCTGCAACCTTCACCTCGATGCCGTTTTCCTGCACTTCGGTGACTTCGCAGGTAACGGTGGCGTTCTTGCGGACGCCGCCGGCAGAGGCGCTCTCGGCAGGCGAGCCGCCGAGCTGCTTGATGCCGAGCGAGATGCGCTCCTTGTCCTGGTCCACGTCCAGCACGACCGCCTTGACGACGTCGCCCTTGGAGTATTCCTGGATGACTTCCTCGCCGGAACGGTTCCAGTCCAGGTCGGACAGGTGAACCATGCCGTCGACGTCGCCTTCGAGACCGATGAACAGACCGAACTCGGTGATGTTCTTGATCTCGCCTTCCACCAGCGTGCCGGCCGGATAACGGTCGGAGAACGACGCCCAGGGGTTCTCGGTGGTCTGCTTGAGACCGAGCGAGACGCGGCGCTTGGCCGGATCCACTTCGAGCACTTCGACTTCGATCTCTTCCGAGGTCGAGACGATCTTGCCGGGGTGGACGTTCTTCTTGGTCCAGCTCATCTCCGACACGTGGACAAGGCCTTCGATGCCTTCTTCCAGCTCGACGAACGCGCCGTAGTCGGTGATGTTGGTGACGCGGCCCTTGACCCGCATGCCGACCGGGTACTTGGCTTCAACGCCATCCCACGGATCGCTTTCAAGCTGCTTCATGCCAAGGCTGATGCGCTGGGTTTCCGGGTTGATCTTGACGATCTGCACCTTGACGGTCTGGCCCACCGACAGCACGTCGGTCGGGTGGTTGACGCGCTTCCACGAAATGTCGGTGACGTGCAGCAGGCCGTCGATGCCGCCAAGGTCCACGAACGCGCCGTAGTCGGTGATGTTCTTGACCACGCCTTCCACGACCTGGCCTTCAGCGAGGTTCTGCACCAGTTCCGAACGCTGTTCGGCGCGGGTTTCTTCCATGATGGCGCGGCGCGACACGACGATGTTGCCGCGGCGCTTGTCCATCTTCAGGATCTGGAACTGCTGGGTCATGTTCATCAGGGGCGTCACGTCACGCACCGGGCGGATATCGACCTGCGAACCCGGCAGGAACGCCACCGCGCCGCCGAGATCGACGGTGAAGCCGCCCTTGACGCGGCCAAAGATCACGCCATCGACGCGGTCATTGTCCTCAAAGGACTTTTCAAGCCGCACCCAGGCTTCCTCGCGGCGTGCCTTGTCGCGCGACAGCACGGCTTCGCCCATGGCGTTCTCGATCCGGTCGAGGAACACTTCGACGGAGTCGCCGACCTTCAGGTCGTTGTCCTGGCCCGGCGAGCGGAACTCGCGCAGCGGCACCCGGCCTTCGGTCTTGAGACCCACGTCGATGATGGCAAGGTCGTTCTCGATGGCAATGATCTTGCCCTTGACGACGCTGCCTTCGGCGTTGGTTTCTTCGTTGAAGCTCGCATCGAGCATGGCCGCGAAGTCATCGCGGGAGGGATTAAGAGTGCTGGTCTCAGCCATTCACGTACCTTCTTTCATCAACAAATATGCTTGGCCCACGGAAATGACCGCAGGACGTCCCGCCTTGCGCTTATGGCCTTGCCGGAAATGGCAGGCTGGGTTGGGCAGCACGGGCACCAAACACGGGTTGCTTGCTTCTGTGGCCTTCCGCATGCGGCATCGCCCCTGATCTCCAGGCTTCGGGCGAAATCGATGTCGCGTGCGGCCGGTCCAGAAACAATTGAAGGGGCCTTCCTGCCGTCAGGCAGAACGCCCCCGCTCACGTAATACGCCCTCGACAAGGTCGAGAGCAGCCTGGAACGCGGCTTCTATACCCAATTCCGTCGTATCGAGCAAGTGAGCGTCGGCAGCAGGTAGCAGCGGCGCAACGGCCCGGCCCGAGTCGCGCTCGTCGCGCCGGCGGATGTCTGCCAGCACCTCGTCATAGGTAATGTCCTCGCCGCGCCCGGCATGTTCGAGGTGGCGGCGCTGGGCGCGGGTCTCGGGCCGCGCGGTCACGAACAGCTTGGCGTCGGCATCAGGACACACGACGGTGCCGATGTCGCGCCCGTCCAGCACCGCGCCGGGCGGGGTTGCAGCCACGTCGCGCTGCAGGTCGAGCAGGGCGGCGCGCACGGCCGGAATGGCGGCAACCCTCGACGCGGCCTCGCCGGCGCCCGGCGACCGCAATTCTTCGTCGCCATAACGTTCGGGATCGAGACTGGAGGCGGCTTTCACGGCTGCTGTTTCGTCGGAAGGGTCTCCGCCGTCGGCCATCACTGCCAGCGCGGTTGCCCGGTACAACGAGCCGGTGTCGAGGTAGGCAAGGCCGTAATGTGCCGCCAGCCGCCGCGCCAGCGTGCCTTTGCCCGAGGCTGCCGGCCCGTCCACCGCGATCACCAGGGGCTTTGCCGCCTGCGCCATCAGCCGGCGTCCTCGAAGCGGGCGCCCAGTCCTTCCATGAAGCGGCGGAAACCGGGGAAGCTTGTTGCCATCACGTTGCCGTCGTCAACGGTGACGGGCTGCGTGCTGGCCAGTCCCATCACCAGGAACGACATGGCGATACGATGGTCGAGATGGGTGATGACGGTGCCGCCACCGGCCGCCTTGCCGCCGCCGCCGGTTACTTCCAGCCAGTCCTCGCCGGTCTCGCAGGTCACGCCATTGGCTTTCAGCCCGGCGGCCACGGCGGCCAGCCGGTCGCTCTCCTTCACCCGTAATTCATGCAGGCCCTCCATGCGGGTCTTGCCGTCGGCGAAGGCGGCCGCCACCGCGAGCACCGGATATTCATCGATCATCGACGGCGCCCGGGCGGCGGGCACTTTCACGCCCTTCAACCGGCTGGAGCGGGCCGTCACATCTCCCACCGGTTCGCCGCCAGACACGCGCTCGTTGGCGATCGTGATGTCCGCGCCCATTTCCTTGAGCGTGGCGATCAACCCGGTGCGGGTCTCGTTCAGCAGCACGTTTTCAACCGTTACCTCGCTGTCCGGCACGATCAGCGCCGCCACCAGCGCAAAAGCCGCGGAGGACGGGTCGCCGGGCACCTCGATGCGCTGGCCCTTCAGTTCGACGTGGCCCTTGACGGTGATGGTGCGCGCGCCGTCGTCCGCCTCGCCGAACCGCAAGGTTGCCCCGAAGCCCTGCAGCATCTTTTCAGTGTGGTCGCGGGTGGCCTCCGGTTCGATGACGGTGGTCTCGCCCGGCGCATTGAGACCGGCCAGCAGCACTGCGGATTTGACCTGCGCGGACGCCACCGGCAGCCGGTACTCCACCGGTACCGGTTCGTGTGCGCCGTGCACGGCGAGCGGCATGCGCCCGCCCTCGGAGGTTTCGAAGCGGGCGCCGAACTTTTCCAGCGGCGTCACGATGCGGCCCATCGGCCGCGACCTGAGCGAAGCATCGCCCGACATGCGGGCGCGGATCGGGGTGGTGGCGATGAGCCCCATGACGAGGCGCGCCCCGGTGCCCGAGTTGCCGAAGTCGATGGTCTGTGCCGGCGCCTGGAAGCCGCCGAGGCCGACGCCGCTGACATGCCAGCTGTCGTCGTCGTTCCAGCGCTCCACCCGCGCGCCCATCGCCGCCATGGCCTTGGCTGTATTGAGTACGTCCTCGCCCTCGAGCAGGCCGGTGATCACCGTCTCGCCCAGCGCCAGGGCGCCGAACATCAAGGAGCGGTGCGAGATCGACTTGTCGCCCGGCACCGTCACCCGGCCGGACAGGCCAGACGAGGCGAGCGATTTGAGAGGCTTGGGCGGGGTTTCGGACAAGATTGGCTTTCCAGGGCTGGGATCGTGCGGCAGGCTCGCCGGTCAAGCGGGCTAGCTATCACACAGTTGGCCGCGATGCCAGATTTCAGGCGGATGCAATTTGGCTTTTGACACGGCGCGCTGCTCGTGGCATGGGAACCCGCAAATCACCACACCGCCTGTCATCAGTAAAAAAGGGACGTTGAACCCGTGGTCAGCGACGAACTTGGCACGAAGCGCACTTGCCCCAGCTGTGGCGCCCGCTTCTACGACTTGAACAAGGATCCGATCACCTGCCCGAAGTGCGCCCAGGCCTTCGTTGCAGAGCCGCTGCTGCCGTCCAAGGCCGACGGCCCGGTGGCCAAGCCCAAGAGCGTGCCCAAGCCGGTGGCTCGTGATGACGACGAGGACGAACTGGAAGACAACGACACCCTGGTCAGCCTCGACGACCTGGATGAAGATGGCGACGACGCCGATGACGAAACCGCGGGCATCGAGGACGTTGACCTCGGCGACGACGGTGACGACGACGATGGCGACGTGTTCCTCGAAGAAGAAGAGGAAGAAGGCGGCGCCGGTGTCGAGGACATCATCGGCGGCGGCTCAGCCAAGCCTGGCAACGACGAAGTCTGAGAATTGCCTGCCAGCGCCCGCAAGACCTGATTGACATCACGTCGAGGTGCCGGTATCACGCCGCTTGTCCGGACCGCCGATCAGGCTGTCCGGTCACCTGACGGCCGGTTCCCAAGCCGGTTTGCTGTTTGGATTTCGGGGTCATAGCTCAGTTGGGAGAGCGCTACAATGGCATTGTAGAGGTCGGCGGTTCGATTCCGCCTGGCTCCACCAAACCCTCCGCTGTTCGCATCGCCAGGCTGTTTGCTGCGGAAGTGCAGAACAGGCAGCGCCAATGCTTGACGTTTGGCCGCGCAAACCCAATATCTCGATAGGTAAGGCTCATCTGGGCTTTCAGTGCTGCGCAAGGCGGGCTGCCTGGTCTGGCTGGGCATGTAATTAAGCTGCTTTTTCAAGGGCTTGAACGATCATGCGTAATACCGCGTTCCCCTCGCCGTTTTTTGTCGGATTTGACGAGATCGAGCGTCTCATGGACCGGGTGTCGAAAACTACACCCGATGGATATCCGCCCTACAACGTGGAGAAGCTGCCGTCAGAGACCGGGCAGGGCGATCGGCTGCGGATCACGCTGGCGGTGGCCGGATTTTCGGCTGCCGAGCTCGACCTGACGCTTGAAGACAGCGAACTGGTCATTGCCGGACGCCAGCAGGATGATCCGCAACGCGAGTTCCTGCATCGTGGCATTGCTGCGCGCCAGTTCCGCCGCACCTTCGTGCTGGCTGACGGCATGGAGGTCGCGTCGGCCAGCCTTGAAGACGGATTGCTGGTGATCGATCTGGTGCGGCCCGAGCCGCAGCGCCTGGTCCGCCGCATCGAGATTACCCAGCGCGGGAAGTGAGAACCGGCTGGATTTGCTACCGAGGAGAACAAGCATGACAAGCAACAAGAACAACGCCCGTCTGCCTCAGGTGCCTGAGAGCGAAATCAACCTGGCAAGCCTGGGGCTTGGCGAGGTCGCCTACGTGCGCAAGGTAACGCCGCGCGACGTGGAGCGCATGACCGGCCAGAAGATCTTCGCCGACCCTGCCAAGACGCTGTATTGCCTTTATATGGCGGACGGTACGCCGATGGCGGTATCCGACAGCCGCGAGGCTGCGGTCGCCAATGCCTTCGAGCACGACCTTGCCGCAATCAGCGTTCACTGACCGGCATGAGGACAGCCGGCCGCACGCGTCTCATGCCGCGTGGGGCGCCGAGGCCGATGGTTCCGTGAGTATGGCGTAAAGCCCGGCGGCATTGTCGGTGCCCCGGAGCTTTTCCACGACGCCGGGGTCGCGCAGCAGCCTTGATATGCGGGCCAGCGCCTTGAGGTGATCCGCACCCGCGCTCTCCGGCGCCAGCAGCAGAAACACCAGATCGACGGGGTTGTCATCCACCGACTCGAATTTCACCGGTGTGGCAAGCCGCGCAAACACGCCGTGCACCCGGTCCAGCGCGGCAAACTTGCCGTGCGGAATGGCGATTCCCTGACCGAGGCCCGTGGAACCGAGCTTTTCGCGGCGCAATAGCGTTTCGAAGATCACCTGGGCATCGATGCCGGTAATCCGCGCGCCTTCATTGGCGAGTTCCTGGAGCAGCTGGCGCTTGCTTGAAGCCTTGAGGCTTGGCAACACCGACCCGCTGTTGATGATCTCGGACGATTGCATGACTGGAGTACTCTCCATTCACATCTGTTTATCTTGCAGTGCGATAACCTGCCTTGCCGGCTTTCGGGCCGGGGCAGGCGCACCCCGACTTTCTAGTTGCCGCCCGGATCGACCCAGCCGACATTGCCGTCCCGGCGCTTGTACACGATATTGAGGCTGCCGTTCTTGCCATTGCGGAACAGCACGAACTGATCCCTGGTGAAATCCAGCTGCATGACGGCCTCGCCCACCGACAGTTCCGGGATCGTTGCCGACGATTCGGCGATGATCACGGGATTGAGGTCGGCCGGCTCCTCTGCCTCCTCGTTCTCGTCCGACTGCAGTACATACGAGGTTGCCGACATGGCTGCAATCGGCTCGCTGCGGCTGCGGTGATGATTTTTCAGCCGCCGCTTGTAGCGCCTCAGCCGCTTTTCGAGGTGCCCCGAGGCGGTATCCACGGCGCCATGTGCATCGCCCGCGCTGCCCTGTCCGTTCAGCGTCAGGCCGGTGGTCAGGTGCAGGGTGATCTCGCACTCGAAGCCGGTTCGTTGCTTCTCGACGATGACAAGTGCGCGCACGATGCCGTCGAAGTATTTTGCCACGTCGCCGCTGAGCCGGGTCTCGACATGCTCGCGCAAGGCGTCGCCAATATCGAGATTCTTGCCGGTAATCTGAATTTGCATTTTTGAGCACGCACCCTTGATGTTCGACCTGAGTTTGTCGAAGCCCGACGACATTTTCAAGATTGACTGTTGCACCAGGACCTGCATTCGGCCCCTCGGCCCCGGAATTTCTCCACTACGGGACAGCCTGGTTGATGCGCGCGGACCCTATGAAGGCCCCGGTGCATTGTCAATCGGGCTTTGAGGCAGCAATGCACAGGCGCGCAGTGATTGTGGCGAGCAGGATCGCGGGCCTCAGCCGGCCTGCCGCATCCGCTTCTCGCGCCGCCGTATCACAGACGAAGGTATGTTCATGGCCTCGCGGTACTTAGCAACGGTTCTTCGGGCAATTTCAATGCCTTCTGCGCACAATCTGTCGACGATCTGGTCGTCGGACAGGATCGTCGAGGCTGATTCGGCATCGATCATGTTGCGGATCTTGTGGCGCACTGATTCGGCGGAATGGTCTTCGCCGCCAGCCGATGACGAGATCGCCGTGGTGAAGAAATATTTCAGTTCGAAGACGCCGCGGGGGGTCTCGAAGTATTTGTTCGAGGTTACCCGGCTTATGGTCGACTCATGCATCGAGATCGCATCCGCCACCGTCTTTAGGTTCAATGGACGCAGATGCTCGACGCCATGCACCAGAAAAGCGTCCTGCTGGCGCACGATCTCGCGTGCCACGGCCAGGATGGTGCGCGCCCGCTGGTCGAGACTCTTCACCAGCCAGGTGGCGTTCGACATGCATTCCGACAGGTACAGCTTGTCGCTGTCGCGCGTCGTTCCGCTGGCTACCTTGGCGAAATACTGGTTGTTGACCAGCACCCGCGGCAGCGTTTCGGTGTTCAGTTCAACTGCCCACGTGCCGTCCGGGGCGGGCCTGACGATGACGTCGGGCACCACGGGCTGCACCACCACCGAGCCGAACATGTTGCCGGGCTTGGGGTTAAGGGCACGTACTTCCGCCGCCATGTCGCGAAGGTCGTCCATGTCCACCCTGCACAGCGCCTTGAGCCGGGTCAGGTCGTGCTTGGCGAGCAGCTCCAGGTTGTCGATCAAAATTTCCATCGCCGGGTCCAGCCGGTCGCGTTCCTTGAGCTGGATCGCCAGGCATTCCTTCAGGTTTCGCGCCATCACGCCGGGCGGATCGAACGTCTGCAGGATGGCCAGGGTCTGCTCGACCAGTTCCAGCGGTGCGCCAAGCGTGTCGGCAACGGTTTCAATGTCGCCGGACAGGTAACCGGCCTCGTTCACCAGCCCGATGAGGTGGGCGCCGATCATCCGCATCGCCGGGTCTGCCACGGCCAGGTGCATCTGCTCGGTCAGGTAATCGCTCAAGGTGCTTTCGCTGGCCAGCGTGGCGTCGAAGGCCATGTCGCCGTCGAAGCTGCTGCCCGATCCGCCCGAACCTGACGACAACTGCCAGCCGGAATCGGTCATCCCGGCAGGCTCCGCCGCCTCGCGGTTGATGGTGTCGGCCCTGGCTTCGTCCGCGTAGACGTTTTCAAGGCCGGTATCCAGATTGTCGATGCTGGAGGATGTTTCGCCGGGCGTCGCCAGTGCGTCGGTCATGTCGCGCGGATCGCCGGTCTCGTCGGGTGCAGCGGCGCCGGGCTCGAAGCCATCGTCGGCTGTAATGTCGCGGCCCGCCTCATCGCGTTCGTCGCGCTCCAGCAGCGGGTTGGATTCCAGTTCGCTTTCGACGTATGCCTGCAGCTCGAAATTCGACATTTGCAGCAGCTTGATGGCCTGCTGCAGCTGTGGCGTCATCACCAGGGACTGGCCCTGGCGCATCTGCAATTTCTGGCTCAGCGCCATTGTTGCCGTACTCCCCGCGTACTTACCCTGCCTGCCACGCCTGACCGGCATTACTCCGGCAGGCGGCCTCCAGCAGACCCGCGTGCAACATTAAAGGCTGAACCCTTCACCAAGGTAAAGACGCCGTACGTCCGGATTGGCCACAATCTCTTGTGGTGTACCTTCCATTAAGACGTGGCCCTCATGGATGATAAGGGCGCGATCGATGATCTCGAGGGTTTCGCGGACGTTGTGATCCGTAATAAGCACCCCGAGTCCCCGAGAGGTGAGCTGTCGCACCAGCTGGCGAATATCATTGATCGCAATTGGGTCAATCCCGGCGAAGGGCTCGTCGAGCAGGATGAACCTTGGATTTGCTGCCAGGGCGCGGGCGATTTCGACCCGGCGCCGTTCTCCGCCAGACAATGCCACAGCCGGCGAATGCTGGAGATGTGCGATTTGAAACTCATCTAGTAACCCACGCAACTTACGCTCGCGCTCCTGCTTGTCCGGAACGTGGAGTTCCAGCACGGCGCGAATATTGTCCTCAACCGTAAGTGCCCGGAACACGGACGCTTCCTGGGGCAGATACCCAATTCCCATACGTGCCCGCTGATACATGGGCAGGTCGGTGATATCGGCCCCGTCGAGCGTTATGGTCCCCGAATCTGCGGCAATCAGGCCGGTGATCATGTAGAACACCGTCGTCTTTCCCGCACCGTTTGGACCGAGCAACCCTACGGCTTCCCCACGGCGCACCGACACGCTCACGTCGCGGGTCACGGGCCGGCGCTTGTAGGTCTTGCGCAGGTTGCGCGCCACCAGTCCTTCGCCGGGTGCCGGGCCCCTTGCTGCCTTGCTGCCGTTGGCGGCCTTTCTTGCGCCGCTGCCGGTCAGCGAAGCCCACAAGGACGAGATGCCGGTTCGCTTCACTTGATTACCGCTTATCAAGGTTAAGGTTGCCTGAAGCCGTATGGTTAATATTGAATGAATTTGCAAGCAGGCTAACCCGGCAAGGCCGGCATCATTCCGGTATGAAACTGCCCCGCACCCGTCCACCGGAGAATTTCGACTGGTTGGTGTTGAGGTTCACGTCGAGCTTGTCGCCGCTGACCACCGATGTGCCCTGCTTCACCGTCACCCCGCCGCCGACCACGGCGGTATTGGCCTTGACGTTCATCTTCATCCAGTCGCCGTTGATGACTTGCGTGGGCGTCACGATCTGCACCCCGCCGCCAGCTGTTTCCAGCCATGTTATCTCGCTCTTGCCGGCGCCATCCTTGGCAAACTTGACCAGCAAGGTTCCTGCCGAGAATTTCACGTCGCGCCGGGTGGCCTTCACGTTGCCGCGGAAGATGGCCTCGTTCTTCTCCTCGAACAGCTCCATGGAATCGGCCTCGATATCGACCTTTCCCTGCGAGCCCTGGGCAAGGGTGGCTTGCGGCTGGCTGAGGCAGGCAATTGCCAGGCCGGCCAGCAGCGCCAGGGTGGCGGCTCGTGATGTCATTGTTGCAGGTTTCCCTTCGAGCTTGATGAACTGCCGGTGCCCTGCTGCAGGCCAGCTGCGGGGCTTGCGGGGGCAGGGTCTTCGAACATGGCGCGGACCCGCGACCGGAATATCACATGGGCGCCGTTGTCCGAAACCTCAATACCGGTCGAAAAGATCTGGCCGCCATCGAGCTCCACCAGCACGTCGGCATCGGACGTCAGCGCCTTTTTCTGAACGTCCACATTGGCCGCTGCCATGCTGGCGGTAAAGGTGTTCTGCAGCACAATGGCGACATTGCCGTCGAGGTTCAGGGTCTTGTCCTTGGTGTTGAACAGGCCGTTGGCTGCGGTCACGTTCATTTGCCGGCCGTCGGTGCGGCGCAGCAGTCCGCTCACCTTGTTCATGTGAACCAGGTTTGGCTGTTGCTTGTCCTGCCGGGCCAGTTCTGCCGAGATCGTGTAGGGTTGTTTCTCGTCATCGAATCCCCCGACTTCCGAACCGGCCACGGCAAACCGTTCCTGCTCTGCGGCCACGTCAGCCTTGCCGGTTGCGGTCTGCTTGGGGGCGGCCGTCTGGGGGCTGGTGGCGAAGCTTTCTCCGCTGTTGCCAAAGCCGGATGCCTGGTAGATGAAGACGCCGAAGACTGCCGCCGCAAGCAGCAACATGCCCCATGCCATCAGCATGGGCGCCCTGCGCCTCCTGCGCCGGGTTACCGGTCCGGCGTCTTCGAATGTGGTCATTGCCGCTCCCGTCGAATGTGACCGCTGTAGCGCTGCCGGAGCAGCCTTGCAGGCCCTGTCACGCGGCGGCATTCTTGCCTGTCAAATCTTGCCGCAATAGGGCAGCGCCCTACGAATGGGCGAAAATGTCTTCTTCCGGCCAGCCCGCCAGGTCGAGCGCCGCCCGCGTCGGCAGGAAGTCGAAGCAGGCCTGCGCCAGTTCAACCCGGCCTTCGCGGCGCAGCATCTGGTCCAGCCGCACCTTCAGCTCATGCAGGTAGATCACGTCGAGCGCGGCATACTGCTTCTGCGCGTCCGACAGCACGGGCGTACCCCAGTCCGAGCTTTGCTGCTGCTTGGACAACTCGATGCCAAGCATCTCGCGCACCAGATCTTTCAGGCCGTGCCGGTCGGTATAGGTGCGCACCAGCCGCGAGGCGATCTTGGTGCAATACACAGGCCCCGTATCGGCATCCAGATAGGCCTTCAGCATGCCCACGTCGAAGCGCGCATAGTGGAAGATCTTGACGACGCCGGGGTTTTCCATCAGCGCCTTCAGCCGCGGCGCGTGGTAGGTCGACCGGTCGAGCTGCACCAGATGCGCGTCGTCGTCGCCTGCCGATAGCTGCACCACGCACAGCTTGTCGCGGCTGGCGTTGAGCCCCATGGTTTCGGTATCGACGGCGACCATGCTGCCGAAGTCCAGCCCGTCGGGCAGATCGCCCTGGTGTACCTTGATTGCCATCTCGTCAGCGCCTTCTGTGTTGTTCGCCATGGCTATATCACGATTGCGGCCTTGTTCAACAAGGCTTGCCATCGTTGCCCTGCAACCTCAATCATGTGTGGATACCTTGGCCACAATTCAATTTGATCAGGCTGCAATGCCGACACCGCACAGAAGACACGTCGTTGCCTCCCTTGGCGCCATGATCCTTGCGCCCACGGCCGTGCCGGCACAGGCCAGCCCCCTGTCCGTTGTGATCATCGGCGCCGGTATTGCCGGACTGTCAGCCGCGCGGGCTCTGGTCCAGGCGGGACATGCCGTGACCGTGCTCGAAGCGCGCCATCGCATCGGCGGCCGCATCCATACCAGCCATGCATGGCCGGATGTCCCGGTAGACCTTGGCGCATCCTGGATACACGGGACCACGGGCAACCCCGTGACCGCGCTTGCGGAACAGGCGGGCGCAAGGACAGTCCCTACAAGCTATGACAGTTCGCAACTGCATGTGTCGCCTGCGCTCGCGGCCGCTGGTGTGCGCGATGCCGCAGAAGCCTGGGCAACCGGCGTTGTGAGCAGGGCCATGCGTCGGGCGGAACGGGCAGAAAGCGATTTGTCCCTCAGGGCTGCAATCGACCTTGTGAGCCCGCCCGGCCAGCGCACGCCGGCTGAGTTTGCCCAGCTTGATTTCCATCTCGCCGGCAACTTCGAGCAGGAGTATGGCGGTTCTGCAGACCGCCTGTCGGCGTGGTCTGTCGAGGACGCGGAAGAGTTCGGCGGCCACGATGTGCTGTTTCCGGGCGGATACGGCCAGCTGACGGATTATCTCGCCCGAGGTCTCAACATTGTCACCAGTGCTGCCGTCAACGTGGTGCGTTGGGGCAGCGAGGGCGTGGAAGTCGGGTTGAGTTCCGGACGTGCAATCAAGGCGAACCGGGTCATCGTCACCGTGCCGCTGGGCGTACTGCAGCAGGGCAGCATCCGCTTCACGCCGGAACTGCCGCCCGCCAAGCGCAAGGCAATCGAGCGGCTGGGCATGGGCCTTCTCAACAAGCACTTCCTGCGTTTCGAAAAGGCATTCTGGCAGCCCGGCATCGACTGGTTCGAACTGCTCAAGCAGCAGCCCGGCAAGTGGTCGCAATGGGTCAGCCTGTCAAGCACCGGGGCGCCGGTCTTGCTGGGGTTCACCGGCGCTGCAACGGCGCGCCAGCTGGAACGCCTCGATGACAGGGCCATAGTGGCCGAGGCTGTCGCAGCACTGCGCGAGATGTTCGGGTCATCGGCGCCGGAGCCCGTTGGTTCGCAGATCACCCGCTGGTCGGGGGATGAATGGGCGCTGGGTTCCTACAGTTACAATGCCGTGGGAAGTGGCAGGGCGGACCGGGAAGAACTGGCCCGTCCCGAGGCAGGCGGCGCCCTGCGCTTTGCCGGTGAGGCCTGCAGCGCCGGTTATCCGGGTACGGTGCACGGCGCATTGCTGAGCGGGCGCGCGGCCGCCGGTTGAGGTGACGAAGGTTGCCTGAGCCTCAGGCTTGCACCTTCGGCAGGTCGAGTTTTGCCCGCGCTTCGTCAGTCCGCAGGTGCATGTCCTCGCCCAGGTAGTCATCAGCGCCGTCGGCAGCCAGCCAGGCAATGGCCTTGCCGGCCCATTCGGTCGGAATGTGCACCGAAGGGTCGAGCTGGCTGACCGGGTTGATGCCGGACGCCTTGATGACGGTCTGCATGTCGGTCGCCACCGTGCCCGGCGACAGGCCGCAGCAGCGGATTCCCTTGTCGCCATATTCATTGTGCACCGCACGCGTCAGCATCAGCGCCGCTGCCTTGGCCGAGCAATAATGGCTCCAGCCCTCCAGTGCGTTGTAGGCCGCGCCGGAAGAGATGTTGATGATGGTGCCCGCCCCTTGCTCAAGCATCACCGGCAGCGCGGCGCGAAGGCCGAAATAGACGCCCTTGTAGTTGACGTCGGCGGCCTTGACCCACCCGGCCGGATCGGAATCGGCCAGCCGGGCGACGGGCGCGATGGCGCCGGCATTGTTGACGAGGATGTCCACGCTGCCAAACGCGTTCCGGCAGGCCTTCACCATTGCCTGCACACTGCTCCAGTCCGTTACATCGCAGGTGATGCATTCAGCCGTGCCGCCGGCCTTGCGGATATCGCCCGCGACAGTTTCGATCTCTCCGGCCGAGCGCGCCGCCAGCAGCACCTTCGCCCCGTCTGCGGCCATGACCTGCGCGGCAGCTGCACCGATGCCCCGGCTGGCGCCGGTGATGATTGCAGATTTTCCGGCGAGTGATGTCATGGGCTGGCTCTCCTGGCGTGGCAAGTCGGGCACGGCCCGACAGCAAAGCCGCCAACGCCCGGCAGGTCAATGCCGGGCGATCTCACCATTCACATCATCATGTTATTCGAGGAAATTTTGGTGCCCAGGAGAAGACTCGAACTTCCACTTCCTTTCGGAAACTAGCACCTGAAGCTAGCGCGTCTACCAATTCCGCCACCTGGGCCTGACGGGGTGTCGAACCCCGCGAGCAGGCGCTGTCATAGTGGGGTGATGCGCGTGTTGTCAACTGGCCAGTTGGCCATCGCCGTGATAATTCTTGGCGGTTGCGGCGGGCCTGCCGGTGTTTTTGCAGCCGTGGCGTTAAAGCGCCTTTGCAACCGCCCTCCCTGATCGCTAAAAGCACTGTAAATCCGGATCCGGAAACCGTTTCGACTGAGCAGGGACAAACATCCATGACCGCTACCCCAAAGCTGATCACCATCATCGGCGGATCGGGCTTCCTCGGCCGTCACATCACCCGGGCGCTGGCCAGGGCGGGCCACCGCATCCGCGTTGCGGTGCGGCGCCCGGATCTGGCGGGTCATGTGCAACCGCTCGGCTTTCCCGGTCAGATCATGCCGGTTCAGTGCAATCTGCGTTATCCGAACTCCGTGGCCGCCGCCTGCGCCGGCGCCGACGTGGTGATCAATCTCGTTGGCGTGCTGTATTCATCCGGCGGGCAAAGCTTCTCCACCCTGCACGCCCACGGTGCCCGGGTGGCCGCCCGCGCCGCGCGCGAGGCAGGCGCCAGCCAGTTTATCCAGATGTCGGCCATTGGCGCCGATGAGGGCTCGGGCGCCGAATATGCCCGCACCAAGGCAGCCGGTGAACAGGCCGCGGCTGAAGAGTTTCCCGGCGCCATCATCATCCGGCCGTCCATCGTGTTCGGACCGGAGGACAACTTCTTCAACCAGTTTGCCGCCATGGCCCGGTTCTCGCCGATGCTGCCGCTGATCGGCGGCGGCGCCACGGTGTTTCAGCCGGTCTTCGTCGGCGACGTCGCGGAGGCCGTGGCCAAGCTGGTGGCGTCTGGCGAGGCCAATGGCAAGACCTACGAGCTGGGCGGACCGGAGAAGATGAGCTTCCGGCAGGTGCTCGAATACGTGCTCAAGGTCACCGGCCGCAAGCGCCTGCTGCTGCCGTTGCCGTTCCCGGTGGCGCGCATCATGGGCACCGTCATGGCATTGTTGCCAGCTCCGGTGCTGACCGCCGACCAGGTCGAACTGCTGAAGTCCGACAACGTCGTATCTGATGCGGCCAGGGCGGATGGCCGCACGCTGGAAGGTCTTGGCATCGAGCCGGAGACGGTGAAGGCCATCGTGCCCTCCTACCTGTACCGGTACCGCAAGGCCGGCCAGTTCTCCACACAAGCCCTCTGAAACCCTCCGCTGCGGGCTCAGGCGGCTGCGGCGAAGAAGCCGGTGTGCACCAGGTACAGCAGCACCGCGCCGAGGATCAGCCGGTAGATCACGAAGCTCGCCAGCGAGTAGCGCTTGACGATGGCCATCAGGAAGGCGATTGCCGCGAGTGCGGTAAAGAAGGTCAGCACGCCGGTCAGGATGGCGTCGCCCGAGATGGTGGCGCCTTCGGAGATCGCCTCGCCCAGCACCAGCACGCCCGCGCCGGCAATGGCCGGCACGCCCAGCAGGAACGAGAACCGCGCCGCCTCAGGCCGTGAAAAGCCCAGCGCGCGCGCCGCCGTCATGGTGATGCCCGACCGGCTGGTGCCGGGAATGATGGCAATCGCCTGCGCCACGCCGATGATGATGGCAGAGGCCAGCGTCATGTGCTCCATCGAGCGCACCGTCTTGCCGAACCGGTCAGCAACGTACATCAGCACCCCGAAAATGATGGCGTTCCATGCCACGATTTCCGGCCCGCGCACCGAATCGATCAGTCCGGTCTTCTTGACGAACAGCCCGAAGGCAACCGACGGAATGGTGCCGATCAGGATGAGGATGGCCATGCGCCCGTCATCGGTCAGCTTGCCGCGCAGCAGGTTCAGCCCGCCGATTGCCATGTTGAGGATGTCGCGCCAGAAATAGGCGATGACCGCCAGGAACGAGCCCATGTGCACCATCACATCGACGATCAGCCCCTGGTCGGGCCAGCCGGTCAGGGCAGGCACGAGGATCAGGTGGCCTGACGAGGAGATCGGCAGGAATTCGGTGATGCCCTGGATGATGGCGAGCACGATGATCTGCTCAATCAGCATGAGAACCCCTCAAGATGTTGGCGCCACCCAGTTGTGGCCACAACTCGCCGCTACTGGCATAACAAGTTCGTGTCCGAATCACCCGCCACCGTCCGGCGCGCAAGGTCTTACCAGACAAATTGGTGAACATACTATGATGCGTCTGCTGCATTTTCCGCTCGATCCGTTCTCCCGCCGCGTCCGCTTGACCCTGTCTGAAATGGGCATTGCGGCGGAATTGCTTGAAGAGTGTCCCTGGGAAGCGCGCGAGGATTTCATCGCCGTGAACCCCGCTGGCACGCTGCCGGTGCTGATCGACGAGGACGGCACCGTTTGTGCCGGCGTGGAGGCTTCTGGCTGCCACCTGGACGAAACCCGCAGCTCATCTGCAGGCTCGTTGTGGGGCACAGGCCCCGCCCAGCGCGCCGAGGTGCGCCGGCTGGTTGCCTGGTTCGACGGCAAGTTCCACCACGAAGTCACCTCGCCGCTGCTGATGGAGAAGGTGGTCAAGCGGTTTGTGCCGGAGGCCCAGGGCGGCGGAGGCCCCAACATGAACCGCGTCCGTGCAGCCCTGGCCGCGCTCAAGGATCACCTGTCCTATATCGATCACCTCACCAGCCAGCACAACCTGCTGGCCGGCAACGACATCACCGTGGCGGACCTGGCGGCTGCCTGCCACCTGTCGGTGGCAGACTATACCGGCGATATCGTCTGGGACGCCGTGCCCGATGCCAAGGCGTGGTACCAGCGCATCAAGTCGCGTCCCTCGTTCCGTCCGCTGCTGGCCGATCATGTCCGCGGCCTGATGCCATCCGCCAGCTACGCCGAGCTTGATTTCTGATAGTCTGGCCGGGATGACCGCCAGCCTTGAAGACACCTTGCGCGCCCGCGCCGCTGCCCTCGGCTTTGACGCCGTGCGCATTACCGGCGCCAGTCTGCCTGAGCATGTGGGCGGCCGGCTGGACGCAGCCGTGGCCGATGGTTTTCACGCCACCATGGACTGGCTGGCGGACACCGCTGACCGCCGCCGCTCGCCTGACGCCATGTGGCCACAGGCGCGTTCGGCGGTGGTGCTGGCGATGAGCTATGCCCCGGATATCGACCCGATGCAGCGGCTGGAACATCGCGGCTGCGGGGTGATCTCTGTCTATGCTCTCAACCGCGATTATCACGACGTGATCAAGGGCAGGCTGAAGGAACTGGCTGGCTGGCTGGCCGCACAGACCCGCCAGGACGTGAAGGTGTTCGTCGATACCGCGCCGTTGATGGAGAAGCCGCTGGGCCAGCAGGCAGGTCTCGGCTGGCAGGGAAGGCACACCAACCTGGTCTCCCGCGAACTGGGCTCGTGGTTCTTCATCGGCGCTATCCTGTCGGCGGCCAGTCTGGCGCAGGACGAGCCGGAAGAGGACCACTGCGGCTCCTGCCGTGCCTGTCTCGACATCTGCCCGACGCGCGCCTTTCCCGCACCCTACCGGCTCGACGCGGGCCGCTGCATTTCCTACCTGACCATCGAGCACAAGGGACACATCCCGCGAGAATTCCGCCAGCCCATGGGCAACCGCATCTATGGCTGCGACGACTGCCTGGCCGTATGCCCCTGGAACAAGTTTGCTGCTGTTGCCCGTGAGGCAAAGCTCAAGGCGCGCGATGATCTGGTTGCCCCGCCGCTGGCCGCCCTCGCCGCCCTCGACGACGCAGGCTTCCGTCAGCTGTTTGCCGGTTCCCCGGTCAAGCGCATCGGCCGCGACCGGTTCGTGCGCAATGTATTGATCGCCGTCGGCAACTCGGGCGATGCCTCGCTTGTTGAAGTGGCGAGGATGCAGCTTGACGATACCTCTGCGCTGGTAAGGGCCATGGCGGTTTGGGCCTTGTCGCAATTGCTGCCGCATGATGGGTTTGCGGCGCTGCGTGATGTGCATTTGCCAGCTGAACAGGACAATGACGTGAAAGAGGAATGGAATGCCTGACCTGAAGAAGCACCTGTTCTGTTTCGGCTTCGGCTACTCGGCCAAGGCGCTGGCCCGCCAGTTGCCGGGCGATGAATGGCGCATCACCGGCACCAGCCGCTCAGCTGAGGGCTGCGACGCCATCCGCGCAGCCGGTCATGAAGCGGTCGTCTTCGATGGCCAGTCGCCACTGGATCCGTCGGTGCTGGATGGCGTGAGCCACGTGCTTCACTCGATTGCACCCGGCGAGCAGGGCGATCCCGTGCTGCGCCTCAACAGCCACGATCTCGCCGCGCGCGCCGGTCAGATCGCCTGGTTCGGTTATCTGTCGACCACCGGCGTCTATGGTGATCGCGGCGGCGACTGGGTGGACGAACTTTCGCCGCTGGAACCATCGACGGCGCGCGGGCGGGCGCGGCTTGAGGCAGAGGCCGGTTGGCTCGGCATGCGCGATGCATTTGGCCTGGCCGTGCACCTGTTCCGGCTGGCCGGCATCTACGGGCCTGGCCGCAACCAGATCGAAAGCCTGCGCAACGGCACAGCAAAGCGCATCGTCAAGCGAGGCCAGGTGTTCAGCCGCATACATGTCGAGGATATCGCCGGCATCCTGCGCGCCTCGATGGCGCAGCCCGATCCGGGTGCGGCCTACAATGTCTGCGATGACGAACCTGCCCCGCCGCAGGACGTGGTGGCCTGGGCGGCGGACCTGATCGGCATGGAGCCGCCACTGGAGGTGGCGTTCGAGGATGCCGAGCTGTCACCGATGGCCAGGAGCTTCTACGCCGAGTCGAAACGCGTCTCCAATGCGAGGGTGAAGGAACAACTCGGCTATGCGTTCCGGTACCCTACGTTTCGCGAGGGTCTTAAGGCGCTGGTCTAGACCTGTAAGTCTGCCTTTGCGCACAGCGCCTCGGCTGTCTCAGCCAGCCGGGCAAGGTCGCGCGGCGTTGAAAGCCTGTGGTCGCCGTGCTTGATCAGGTCAAGGCTGACATCATCGCCCCGCAATGCCCGATAGACCTTCATGCCGTGTTCCCACGGCACATCCGGGTCGTCCTCGCCCTGCAGGATGCGCACCGGGCACGGTACGTCGAGACCGTCGTCCAGCAACAGGTGCTGCTTGCCGTCCTCGATCAGCGCGCGGGTGATCACGTAGGGTTCGCCGGAATACTCCGACGGCCGCTCGTACTTGCCCCGCCGCACCACCTCGTCGCGGAACTCCTCGCCATACTTGTCCCACATCAGGTCGCGGGTCATGTCGGCGGCCGGCGCAATCAGGATCAGCCCGCCAAGCCGGTCTGCCTTGCCTGCATCGATCAGCCGCCGCGCCAGCAGCAGCGCGATCCAGCCCCCCATGCTCGAGCCGATCAGCACGCGCTTGCCCGGTGCGTGGGCGTTGAACACCGCCTCCGCCTGATCGAGCCACGCCGATATGGTGCCGTCCACGAACGCGCCGCCGCTTTCGCCGTGGCCTGAATAGTCGAACCGTACGAACGACCGGCCGGCTCGCCAGGCGTGGTCCGCCAGCGCCTCGGCCTTGGTGCCGCGCATGTCGGACTTGAAGCCGCCAAGCCAGAACGTGCCGCAGGTAGGCGTGCTGCCCGGCCGCGCGCCGTCGGCAATCCAGGCGATCGGCGTGCCGTCGGGCATCGGGTGCATCTGTGCGGCGGGTGGCGTCGGGCTGGCATGGTCAGGCACGTTCAAGACCTCTCAACATCGCTTGCAAAATCTGCTAAGCATGTTTAGGTGCGATTTCGCTTGATTTGAACCCCGAAGGCGCCTTCAGCAGTTGCTGCCGGCTGGCGCCAGAAAAAGGAGACCTGACCATTCGCAGACCGATGAACGGGCAAATGCCGCCCAAGGATGATGGACCACGCGTCAACGAGGCGATTACCAGCAACACGGTTCTGGTGATCGACGATGAAGGTGAAAAGCGCGGCGTGATGAAAACCGAAGCGGCGCTGGCACTGGCTGAGGAAGCCGGTCTTGATCTGGTGGAAGTCTCACCGAACGCAGAACCTCCGGTCTGCAAGATCATGGACTACGGCAAGTACAAGTATCAGGCCCAGAAGAAGGCCGCCGAAGCCCGCAAGAAGCAGAAGGTCATCGAGGTCAAGGAAATCAAGCTGCGGCCCGGTATCGATACCCACGACTATGACGTGAAGATGCGCGCCATGAAGCGCTTCTTCGAGGAGGGCGACAAGGTCAAGGTGACCATGCGCTTCCGCGGCCGCGAAATGGCTCATACCGAACTTGGGTTCGATCTGTTGCAGAAGGTCAAGGCCGACACCGAGGAGATCGCCAAGGTAGAATTCGAGCCGAAGATGGAAGGCCGCCAGATGATCATGATCCTGGCGCCGCGCTAGGCGTTCGCTGACCATCCAGATGACGTTGAAGGCCGGGCCGAAGTGTCCGGCCTTTTGCTTTGCAGGCCACGTCTCGCCTTCCGTTCGGAAATCGGCTACTACTCCCGCTCATGACGGAAGCTGCTGGGTGGAATACCGTCTGGATCACGGGGGCCGGGACGGGCATCGGCCGCGAGCTTGCGTTGCTGCTTGCCCACGGGGGCGCGCGCGTTGCCGTTTCAGGCCGCAAGCCAGCCGAGCTTGAAGCGCTCGCCGCCACCCATCCGGGTATCACGCCGTTCCCGCTGGACGTTACCAATGAAGCGTCATGCCGGGGCGTCTATGATCGCATCGAGCGGGAACTCGGCGCACCAGACCTCGTCATCATGTCTGCCGGCATCTGGGTCTTGATGGACGCCGTTGACTATTCCGCGAGCGAGGCTGCCCGTGTCATGGCGGTCAACTACCAGGGTGCGGTCAACACAGTGGCGGCTGTCTTGCCCTCGATGCGGGCACGGCGTCAGGGGCAACTGTGTTTCATGGGCTCGGTTGCCGGTTATCGCGGCATCCCGCGCGCTGCCCTGTACTCCGCCTCGAAGGCCGCCGTCATCGCCCATGCCGAGGCCCTGCGGACGGACCTTGCCCGTTCCGGCATTGCGGTAAGCGTCGTCAATTGCGGCTTCGTCCGCACGCCCATGAGCGACGTGAACGATTTTCACATGCCCAACATCATCGAGGCCGATGATGCGGCGCGGCGAATTGTGGACGGTCTTGTCAGCCGCCGCTTCGAAATTGCCTTCCCCTGGCCCGTGGTGCTGCAGACCAAGCTGATGCGGCTGTTGCCCTACCGGCTCTATTTCGCCCTGATGCGCCGGTTTGTGCTGGACGGCCCGTTGGGCCTGGGCAAGTCAAGTTACTGACGCACAGATCGGATTAAATTTTCCACCGGCAAGTGCCGGATGATTGACTCATCCGGAAACCCGTTCATATCATTAGCGCACAAACGATCTGGAGGCGCGATGGTAGCCTATGCTCAGCCCACCTCGCTGGAAGAAGCGGTAACGCTTCTCGGCGATGGCGGCTGGACAGTGCTGGCAGGCGGCACCGACGTCTACCCCTCGCTCGGCGAGGATCCGGTCACCACCCCGCTTCTTGATGTCTCCAGGCTCACCGGATTGCGCGGCATCACCCGGCGTGAGGACGGCTCGGTCCGCATCGGCGCGCTGACCACCTGGACAGACCTTGTCAGGGCGGATTTGCCGCCTGCGTTCAACGCCTTGAAGCAGGCTGCAAGGGAGGTGGGATCCGTGCAGATCCAGAACCGCGCCAGCCTTGCCGGCAACCTGTGCAACGCCTCGCCCGCCGCTGACGGCGTGCCGCCCTTGCTGGTGCTGGACGCCAGCGTGGAGTTGGCGAGCCGGTCCGGCATCCGGTCAATGAAGCTCGCCGACTTTATCCGGGGCAATCGCAGAACTGCCCGGGATTCAACCGAATTGATGACATTCATTGACGTTCCTGCGGCCTCTTCAGGCGGTTATTCCACGTTCTTCAAGCTCGGTTCGCGCCGCTACCTGGTCATATCCATCGCCATGGTCGCCGCCCGGCTGGCGGCAGACGAGGCCGGGCGCATCGAACTCGGCTGCCATTGCGGTGGGCGCCTGCTCGGCGGTCGCGCAACGCCTGCCGAAGCTGGAAGCGGCGCTTTGCGGTCAGCCGCTCGATGCCGCTGCCGGCATCGCTGACGCCTCGCACCTCGACACCCTGTCGCCGATCGATGACGTGCGCGCGCCTGCCGCTTACCGGATGGAAGCGGCGCTGGAAGGTGTCCGCCGCGCCCTGAACTCTGCAGCGGAAGGAGCCCGCCGATGAACCGCCATGTGCCGCCGCCATCTGCCATCCGGTGCTCCGTCAACGGCAAGGACGTCTCGCTGAAGGCTGCCCCGCATGAGCGGTTGTCAGGCGTCCTGCGCGCCGAGCTTGGGTTGACCGGCACCAAGGTCGGTTGTGACGCCGGTGACTGCGGCGCCTGCACCGTGCTCATCGACGGTGCGCCCGTCTGCGCCTGCCTGACCGCCGCCGGCCAGCTTGAAGGTGCTGCGGTCACCACGCTGGAAGGTCTGATGCAGGACGGCCGCCTGACCCGGCTGCAGGATGCGTTCCTCGAGTTCGGCGCCGCCCAGTGCGGCATCTGCACGCCCGGCATGCTGATGAGCGCTGCAGCCTTGCTGGACACAAACGCGGCGCCGTCGAAGCGCGAGGTGGAAGATGCACTGGCCGGCGTGCTTTGCCGCTGCACCGGCTATGCCAAGATCATCGACGCCGTCCTGTTCGCCGCCGGATCCAACGCGGTGCGCGCACCCTCCCGCGCTGGCCGGTCGGTCGGCCAGCCCATCCGCCGGGTCGACGGCGAGCCCAAGGTGGATGGCCGCGAGATGTTTGGCGCCGACGGCATTCCCGCCGATACGCTGATGGTCAAGGTGATCCGCTCTCCCCACCACCATGCCCGCTTTACGATTGGCGACACGCAGGCCTATCTCGATGCACGGCCCGGCCTCGTTGCGGTGATGACCGCCGCCGACGTCCCGGGCGTCAACCTGCATGGCGTCATTTCACCGTTTGCCGACCAGCCTGTGTTCGCCGAGGACGCCGTGCGCCATCGCGGCGAGGCGATTGCCATGGTGGTGGGCGAGCGCGATGCGATTGCCAGGCTGAAGGCCGCGGAGTTCCCGGTCAGCTGGGAGCCGCTGCCACATGCGCTCACGCCGTCCGAAGCCTTGAAGGATGGCGCGCCGCTGCTGCATCAGGCCCGGGCCGGCAACGTGATGGTGCGCGGGCTGGTGCAGAAGGGCAATGTCGATGACGGGCTGGCGGTAGCCACCCACGTTATCGAGCGCAATTATTCAACGCCGTTCATCGAACACGCCTATATCGAGCCGGAATCAGGCTGGGCGGTGCGGCATGGCGATACCATCATTATCCACGGCTCGACGCAGGCGCCGCACATGGACCGTGAAGGCGTGGCGGCGATCATGGGCCTCCCGGACGCGCAGGTGCGCATCGTGCCATCGGCCTGCGGCGGCGGCTTCGGGTCCAAGCTCGACATCTCGATGCAGCCCTATATCGCGCTGGCGGCATGGAAGCTGGGCCGGCCGGCCGACATCGTCTACACCCGGCAGGAGTTGATGCGCTCCACCACCAAGCGCCATCCCAGCGAGATCACCCTCATGGCCGGCTGCGATGCGAACGGCCGTATCACCGGTTTCGATTTCCATGGCGTCTTCAACACCGGCGCCTATGCCAGCTGGGGGCCGACCGTGGCCAACCGGGTGCCGGTGCATGCGTCTGGCCCGTTCCATATCGAGAATTACCGGGCGCGCTCCGTGGCGGTGCATACCCATTGCCCGCCGTCAGGCGCGTTCCGCGGCTTTGGCGTGCCGCAGTCGGCGGTGGCGCAGGAATGTCTTTTCGACGAGCTTGCCGACATGGCCGGTATCGACCGGCTGGAGTTCCGACTGATCAATGCGCTCGATGATGGTCTGCCGACCGCAACCGGCCAGGTGTTCGCCTCGGGCGTCGGCATCAAGGCGTGCCTCGAGGCGTTGCGCGATCCCTATGCGAAGGCGCGGGAAGCCGCACAAGCCTTCAATGCGAAGGCCGGCCACCTCAGGAAGGGTGTGGGTCTCGGCACCTGCTGGTATGGCTGCGGCAACACCTCGTTGCCCAACCCGTCCACCATGAAAGTGGGCATCGATGCAGACGGTACGGTCTGGCTGCACCAGGGCGCCATGGATATCGGCCAGGGCGCCAGCACGGTGATGGTGCAGATCATGGCTGATGCATTGGGCGTGGCGGCAGACGCCATCCGGCTGAAGTCCGGCGACACGGCGATCACCCCCGATGCCGGCAAGACGTCTGCCTCGCGCCAGACGTTCGTATCGGGCAATGCAACCCGGCTGACCGGCGAGGCGCTGCGCGAGCAGCTTCTCCGCCATGCCAACGTGGCAGCAGACGCACAGATCCGTTTCGAAGCCGGAACGATCGTTCTGACGGATGGAACAGGCGAGCGCCGCATCGTTCTGGCGGGCCTCGAAGCCGATGCAGAGGGCTATGTGTTCAAGGCGGTGGAGACCTATGACCCGCCCACCACGCCGCTCGACGAGAACGGCCAGGGCGAGCCCTATGCCGTGTTCGGCTATGGCGCGCACCTGATGGAGCTGACAGTGGACACGCGCCTCGGCACGGTGAAGCTCGACCGTCTCACGGCGGCGCATGATGTGGGCCGCGCCATCAACCCGCTGCTGGTGGAAGGCCAGATCGAGGGCGGTGCGGCGCAAGGCATCGGCCTGGCGCTGATGGAAGACTACATCCCCGGCCGCACCGAGAACCTGCACGACTACCTGATCCCGACCTTTGGCGACATGCCCGAGGTGAAGTCGATCATCGTCGAGGTGCCCGATCCGCATGGTCCCTACGGCGCCAAGGGGCTGGGCGAGCACGTGCTGATCCCCACCGCGCCGGCCATTCTCAATGCCATCCGTGACGCGACCGGGGCATGCGTGCGCCACCTGCCGGCCACGCCCGACAAGGTGCTGGCGGCAATCCGCGCGACGGAGCAGGCCAATGGCTGAACCGGCGAGGCAGGGCGACAAGATCCGATGCGATGCGTGTCCCGTCATGTGCTACATCGCGCCGGGCCGGTCCGGGGCCTGCGACCGCTACGCCAACGAGAACGGCAACCTGGTGCGCGTCGATCCGCTGGTGATCATCGAGAAGACGAAGGCGGAAGGCGGCGAACTGGTGCCGTTCCTCGACCGTGGCGTGGACTGGGACGGCGAGATCATCAACGCCGACGACAGCTTCATCACCGCCATTGGCGCGGGCACCACATACCCCGACTACAAGCCCGCGCCCTTCATCGTGTCACGCGAGGTCGATGGCGTCGACATGATCACCGTGGTGACCGAGGGCATCTTCTCGTATTGCGGCGTCAAGGTGAAGATCGACACCGACCGGCACCTGGGGCCGGAACGAGCGCTGGTGCGGGTGGACGGTGAGCCCATCGGTCACGTCACTACGGCGGAGTACGGCTCACAGATGCTGTCGCTGGGCGGCGTGCACCACCTGACCGGTGGCGGCAAGAAGGAAGGCCGCGTCACCTGTGCCGCGCTGCTTGACCTGTGCAACGGCAAGCCGGTGGAAGTGGTGATCGACGGCGGCTCCACCGTGGTGATCGAGGCAGGCAAGCCGCCCATCGTCAACGGCGTCAGGGAAGAGCGCATGCGGGTGGGCTGCGGCTCGGCCACGGTTGGCATGTTTGCCTCGCAATGGCACGGGCTGGTCGATGAAGTGGTGGTGGTCGATGATCACATCACCGGCGTCATCTCCGAGCACCAGGCCGGCAAGGTGATCGGCTGGGCGCCGACCGGCATAAGGATCAAGGGCAGGCGTTCGACGCCCGGGCGCTATTTCCAGGTGGCCGAACCCGGCACCGGCTGGGGCGGCACCAATGTCGATGATCCGCTGGTCATCCTCGGCGACTTCGACCCCAAGGTGGCAAGGCCAGGTCAGTCGCTGCTGATGGTGTCCACCACGGGTGAGCAGTTCGCCTATTACGAGCTGGACGAAGACCTGAAACCGGTTCGGCACGACATGCCCGAACGGCTGATGAAGTCGGTACGGCTGATCGAGGAGAACTGCGAACCGGCCCTGTGCACCGTGCTGTTCATGGGCGGCGCGGGTGGTTCTCTTCGCGCCGGTGTCACCGAAAACCCGGTCAGGCTGACCCGCTCGGTCAAGGACACGCTGACCCGCATCACCTGTGGCGGCGCGCCGGCCTATGTCTGGCCCGGCGGCGGCATCACCATCATGTCCGACGTGACTCTGCTGCCGGAAAACGCCTTCGGCTACGTGCCGACGCCGGCGCTGGTGGCCCCCATCGAGTTCACCATGCGCCGCGAGGACTACGAGGCGCTGGGCGGGCACATGAAGCACGTCATGCCGCTGGCCGAGGCGCGCGCCGGCAAGAAGGCCATCCAGAACGACCACGTGCTGGCCGGGCAGAAAGGCGCGGCCTCGAAACAGGGCGTGCCATGGCCCACCGATGAGCGGCATTTCAGTTGGTCCAAGCGGGCGAAGAAGGAGCCGGGCGCATGAGCATCCAGGCTGCCATGCTGCCCGACGGCAAGCGGCTGCACCTGCAGCACGGCCCCATCGACCTGATCATCGGTGCGAACGGCGAATCTGCCGAGGCAAGGCGGGCCTTCCTTGCAGCCCGCGCCCGGTTCGATGGCCTGCTGGAGCAACTGGTCGCCGAACTGCCGCTGTTGCGCACCGCAATGCAGCGGCAGGGCCTGCCGCTGCAGGGCCAGGTGGCCTGCCGCATGGCGCTTGCCGTACAGACATGCTGGCGTGAGCGGGTAACCCCGATGGCGGCGGTGGCGGGTGCGGTGGCGGACGAAATTCTGGAGGCCATGCTCAAGGCTGCTAATCTGCAGCGCGCTTACGTCAACAATGGTGGCGACATCGCGCTGTATCTGGCTCGTGGCGAACGCTTCGCCGTAGCCTCCGCCAACGGGGCTGTCTCGGTAACGGCGGCGGATGGCGTGGGCGGCATTGCCACGTCCGGCTGGCGCGGGCGCTCGCACTCGCTGGGTATTGCCGACAGCGTCACCGTGCTGGCCCCGACAGCGGCGGAGGCAGACGTGGCCGCCACGCTGATCGCCAATGCCGTTGATCTGCCGGGTTCGCCGAAGGTCTCCCGGCTGCCGGCCCGTGAACTTGCGCCCGACAGCGACCTGCGCGACAGGCTGGTGACCGTGGACGTGGCCCCGCTGACGGCGGCGGAGACAGCAGCGGCGCTGGACCGGGGCGTACGCAAGGCCCGCGAATTTCACAACCGGGGCTTGATCATCGCCTGCACTCTGGGTCTCAATGACCAGGTGGAGCAGCTGGTGCCTGCCCCCGCGATCGACAGGACGCCTGCCCATGCCTGAAGTGAAGATCAGAAAGTCGCTCACCGGCGTCGAGGACATCTTCCATGAGGGTGGTCCCGTCGCTGAGCGGCCCTACCGGCGCGGCTTCATCATCAAGGTGATCGAGAACCCGTTTGCCGGACGCTATGTCGAGAACATCCAGCCGTTCATGGATGACCTGAAGCCGCTCGGCATGGCCATGGCGAAGGAACTGATCGCCGCCATGGGCGTGCCGCGTGAAGGTATCGAGGGCTATGGCAAGGGCGCCATTGTCGGCGAGGCCGGCGAGATTGAGCACGCAGCACTTTGGCATGCGCCGGGTGGTTATTCGATGCGCGAGCACATCCCCAACTCGACTGCCATCGTGCCGTCCACCAAGAAGGTGGGCGGGCCTGGCACAAGGCTCGACGTGCCGGTCACCCATGTCCGCGCCTCCTATGTGCGATCGCACTTCGACGCCATCGAGGTCGGCATCAACGACGCGCCGCGCAAGGACGAGCTGGCGGTCATTCTGGTCATGACAACAGGTGCGCGGGTGCACAACCGCGCCGGCGGTCTTGCCGCCAGCGACATCAAGGGGGAGGACGGCTTGAGATGACATTGGCCAGGATCCGCAAGATTGCCGTGTTCGTGGACGAGATCCACACCGAGATGGGCAAGCCCATCAGTCCGCCCACGCGCCGCGCCGCTGCGGTGGCAGTGATCGAGAACCCCTGCGCCGGCAAGTACGTGGACGACCTGTCGGAGCTGATGACCATCGGCGAGGAACTGGGTGGCCTGCTGGGCGAGCGTTGCGTGGCCGCGCTCGGCATCGAGCCGTCACAGGCCGAAAGCTATGGCAAGGCGGCGCTGGTGGGCGAGAACGGCGAGCTCGAACACGCCGCCGCCATCCTCCACCCGAAGATGGGTGCACCGCTCAGGAAGGCGGTGGAGAAGGGTGCGGCGCTGGTGCCGTCCTCGAAAAAGCGCGGTGGCATGGGCCAGGTGCTCGATATTCCGCTTGGCCACAAGGACGCAGCTTACGTACGCTCCCATTTCGATGGCATGGAGGTAAGCATCAACGATGCACCGCGAGCCAACGAGATCATGGTGGCGGTGGCGGTAACGGACTCAGGGCGCCCGCTGCCGCGCGTCGGCGGCCTGACCAAGCACGAAGCGAAGGGCGAAGACGGCCTTCGCTGAACAGACGGGGCGGTTGATCAAGCAAAGGGTTAAACCCGGTTGAAGAGAAAGGGAGACGGATGAAACTGTTGAGATGCGTTGCAGCGGCGCTGGTTGCCGCCATGGCCGGTCTGGCGGCCATTGCCGCCCAGGCGGCCGAGCCGATCAAGATCGGCGAGATCAATTCATACACCCGCCTGCCGGCCTTCACCGACCCCTACAAGAAGGGCTGGCAGCTTGCCGTGGACGAGATCAACGCGGCAGGCGGCATCAAGGGCCGCCCGCTCCAGATCATCGACCGCGACGATGCCGGCAAGCCCGGTGACGCGGTCAAGATCGCCGAGGAAATGGTGTCGAAGGAAAACGTCACCATGCTGGCGGGCACCTTCCTGTCCAATATCGGTCTGGCGGTGGCTGACTTTGCCAAGCAGAACAAGGTGATGTTCCTCGCTGCCGAGCCGCTGGCCGACGCCATCGTCTGGGAGTCGGGCAACCGCTATACCTTCCGCCTGCGCCCCTCGACCACCATGCAGGCCGCCATGCTGGCAAAGGAAGCCGCCAAGACTGGCGCCAAGAAATGGGCAACCGTTGCCCCCAACTATGCCTATGGCAAGGAAGCCGTGGCCGCCTTCAAGAAGGAACTGACCAAGCTGGTGCCGGACGCCGAGTTCGTCGAGGAACAGTGGCCGCCGGTATTCAAGATCGACGCTGGCCCGGTGGTGCGCGCGGTTGAGGCCGCCAAGCCCGAGGCCATCTACAATGTCACCTTCGGCGGCGATCTGGCCCAGTTCGTGCGCGAGGGCAACCTGCGCGGGCTGTTCGAAGGCCGCACCGTGGTGTCTCTGCTGTCGGGCGAGCCGGAATATCTGGAGCCGCTGAAGGACGAGGCGCCAAAGGGCTGGATCGTCACCGGCTATCCGCAAGGCGCTATCGACACGCCCGAACACAAGGCGTTCTACGACGCCTACAACGCCAAGTGGGGCGAGGCGCCGAAGCTCGGCTCCATCGTCGGCTACAACATGGTCAAGTCCATCGAGGCGCTGCTCAACAAGGCCGAGAACTACGACGCCGAGAGCCTTGTCGATGCCATGAAGGGGCTTGAGGTGCCGTCATCGCCGTCCGGCCCGTTCATCTACCGGGCGCAGGATCACCAGGCCACCATGGGCGCCTGGGTCGGCAAGACCGACGTCCAGGACGGCAAGGGCGTGATGGTTGACTGGTACTACGCTGATGGCGCCGACTTCCAGCCGAGCGATGAGGAAGTCGCCAAGATGCGCCCGGCCGAGTAAGCCAGCCGGACTTGACACAAGACGGCGGACGAGGTGCGGGGACAACCGCACCCGTCCGCGCTGCAAGCCCGCTGCTGCACCGGGCTTGCGACTGCGGCACTGACGTGAACGGCTTGCGAGGGGCCTCCATGAGCTTCTATTTCGCCCAGTTCCTCACCGGGCTGTCGAGCGCATCGTCGCTGTTCCTGGTGGCCTGTGGCCTGTCGCTCATTTTCGGCGTCACCCGCATCGTCAACTTCGCTCACGGCTCGTTCTACATGCTGGGCGCGTATATGGCGTACACGCTGGTTCAGTACGTGCCGGGGTCCATCCTGGGCTTCTGGGGATCGGTGCTGGCAGCCGCGCTGATCGTGGCGCTGGTCGGCGTGGTCATCGAAATGCTCGTGCTGCGCCGCATCTACAACGCGCCTGAGCTGTACCAGCTGGTCGCCACGTTCGGCATCGTGCTCATTGTGCAGGACGCCGTGTTGTGGATCTTCGGCAGCGAGGACAGGCTGGGCCCTCGCGCGCCCGGCCTGGACGGGGTGGTGCGCATCTTTGGCGAGCCGATCCCGCAATACGACCTGGTGCTCATTGCCCTCGGGCCTGCGGTACTCGCCCTGATGTGGCTGCTGTTGAACCGCACCCGCTGGGGCGTGCTGGTGCGCGCCGCCACGCTGGACCGCGAGATGGTGGCAAGCCTCGGCGTCAACCAGTCGTGGCTGTTCACCAGCGTCTTCTTCCTCGGCTCGTTTCTGGCTGGCCTTGGCGGCGCCCTGCAGGTGCCGCGCGTCTCGATCAACCTGCTGATGGACCTGTCCATCATCGCCGAAGCCTTCGTGGTCGTGGTGATCGGCGGCATGGGCTCCATCCCCGGCGCCTTCGTTGCCGCCCTGCTGATCGGCGAACTCAATGCCTTCGGTGTGCTGGTGCTGCCACAGGCCACCATCGTGCTGGCCTTCGTGGTGATGGCCGTGGTGCTGGTGATCCGCCCCTACGGCCTGTTTGGCAAGCAGGAGGCAGCCGCCCACGCGGCGGGCCAGGTGGAAGCCCCGATCCGCCCGGCCAGCCGGTTGCAGCGCGCGATCGCGCTGGCGCTGCTGGCCTTCATGCTGGTGCTGCCGTTCGTCATGGGCGAGTTTGCCATGGTGCTGGCCACCGACATCCTGATCTTCGCCCTGTTCGCCGCCAGCCTGCATTTTATCATGGGCAATGGCGGCATGGTGTCGTTCGGCCATGCGGCCTATTTTGCGCTCGGCTGCTACGGCGCGGCATTTCTGGTGAAATATTCCGGTGGCTCGATGGAGCTGGCGCTGGTGGCCGGCCCGCTGTTCGCTGGCCTCGGTGCGCTTGTGTTCGGCTGGTTCTGCGTGCGCCTGTCGGGCGTCTACATGGCCATGCTGACGCTGGCCGCCGCCCAGATCGTCTGGTCCACCGCCTTCCAGTGGCAGGACCTCACCGGCGGGGATGACGGCCTGCTGGGAATCTGGCCTTCCGACTGGGCGCGGTCGAAGACCGCCTTCTATTACCTGTCGCTGATGCTGTGCGGCGGCGGCATCCTGCTGCTGCGGCGGATGATCTTCTCGCCGTTCGGCTATGCCCTGCGCGGCGGGCGAGACAACCCGGGCCGCACCGAATCCATCGGCATCGACTTGCGCGCCCACCAATGGGCCGCGTTCGTCACCGCTGGCGTGTTCGCCGGCATCGCAGGCGGCGTATACGTGTTCTCCAAGGGCTCGATCTTTCCCGACGAGGCCGCGATCCCGCGCTCGGTGGATGCACTCGTCATGGTGTTGCTGGGCGGGGTGCAGACCCTGTCCGGCCCGATCGTGGGCGCCGGCGTGTTCCGGCTGCTGGAGGACGAGATCTCGCGGCTCGACTACTGGCGCGCCATCCTCGGCGGCATCATCGTGGCCATCGTCATCATTGCACCGGAAGGCATCGCCGGCTTCATCAGGCGCATGGCCATCAAGGCCGGGCTGGAGCGTGACGGGGAGGCGGCGCGATGAGCACACCCGTCCTGTCCGTTCGCAATCTGTCCAAGTCGTTCGGCGGCTTGAAGGCGGTGTCGGATGTGTCCTTCGATCTGGCACCGGGAGAACTGCTGGCGCTCATCGGCCCCAATGGTGCGGGCAAGACCACCTGCTTCAACATGCTCAACGGCCAGCTCAAGGCCGATGCTGGCGAGGTCAGGCTGAACGGCGAGAGCATTCTGGGCCTTCCCCCACGCCGCATCTGGCGCAAGGGCGTTGGCCGCACCTTCCAGATCACCGCCACCTACCCGTCCATGACGGTGCGCGAGAATGTGCAGATGGCGCTGATTTCCAGCGCCCGCCAGACCTGGAACCTGTGGAGCCGCGCCGCCAGCCTGCACGTCCAGCGGGCAACGCAGCTGCTTGAACTTGTAGGCATGGAAGGCCAGGCCGATCGCGCTGCCGCCATTCTGGCCTATGGCGATCTCAAGCGGCTGGAACTGGCGATCGCGCTGGCGCATCGGCCAAAGCTGCTGCTGATGGACGAACCTACCGCCGGCATGGCGCCCAGGGAGCGGGTGCGGCTGATGCAGCTGACGGCCGACATCGTCAGCGAGCAGGGCATTTCGGTGCTTTTCACCGAACATGACATGGACGTGGTATTCGCCCATGCCCACCGCATCATGGTGCTCAACCGGGGCGAATTGATCGCCAACGGCAGCGTCGATGACATCCGCAACGATGCCCGCGTGCAGGAGGTATACCTGGGTGGCGGCCGGCTGTTCGAGGAGAAGGCGCAAGGCCATGGCTGATCAGCTGCTCGTCCTCGACCAGGTCAACACCTTCTACGGCAAGGCCCACATTCTGCACGGGATGTCGTTCGGGATTGACGCGGGCGAGGTGGTGGCGCTGCTGGGCCGCAACGGGGCAGGCAAGACCACCACCATGCGCTCTATCATGCAGCTGGTGCGCCCCGCCTCGGGCACGGTCAGCTTCCAGGGAGTGAACATTATCCGCTGGCCGACCCACAGGGTGGCCCGCGCCGGTATCGGTTATGTGCCGGAGGAACGCCGCATCTTCGCCGACCTTACGGTGATGGAGAATCTAGAGGTGGGCCGCCAGCCGCACCGCGAAGGCTATCCGGACTGGCCTGTCGAGCATCTGTTCGAACTGTTCCCCAATCTGGCGGAGCGCCGCAGCAATCGCGGCAAGCAGCTGTCGGGTGGCGAACAGCAGATGCTCACCATTGCCCGAACGCTGATGGGCAACCCCAAGCTGCTGCTGCTGGACGAGCCGTCCGAAGGAATCGCGCCGGTCATCGTTGAACAGATGGCCGAGACGCTGCTGGAGATCAAGGCGAAGGGACTGACCGTGCTGCTGTCCGAGCAGAACCTGCATTTCGCCCGCATCGTCGCCGACCGGGCCGTGATCATCGAAGGCGGCAAGGCGGTGTTCGACGGGTCGTTTGCGGAACTGGAGAACCAGCCGGAAATCCGCGACCAGTACCTGAGTGTCTAGCTACCGGAAAACCATCCGGGCTCAAAGCGGTGTACGTCTTCGATGAGCTCGATGAAGCCTGCCGACTGGTGGGCAATCACTGCCCGGCCCTTGTCCGCCGTGGCGGCTGCCGCATTGCCGGCAACGCCGTGGCGGTTGAGGTCGTGCATCATCCAGCCGAACCGGTGCGGTCCGTAGGCGCGAAGGTGCTTCATGCTGCCGGCCAGTTCCCGTTGCAGCGAACCGAAATCCCGTGCCTTGTCCATGTTTACCGAAGCGGGGCAGTGGGCAAGCATGATCGAGGTTTCGATGTCGCCGCCATGAATGCCGAGGCGAACCTCTTCTTCGCCGAACAGCCCGGGCGGGGTGCCGAAGCGTGACCAGGCGGTGGCGACGCACAACATCCCGAGCTCGGCGCGTGCCCGCATGATCACCGTGTCGACCACCGGCGTGTTGCCGCCGTGCGAACTGACGATCACCAGCTTGCGAAGCCCGTGCTGTTTCAGGCCGGCGGCGATGGAGAGCCACTTGGCGGCCAGTTCGCCGGGTTCTGCCGAAACCGTTCCCGGCATATCTCCATGCTCGGCCGACCACCCGACTTCTTCCACTGGCAGGAATGTCGCCGGAAGCTCCGAAGGCAACCGCTCGACGCATGTGCCCACCATGGCGCGCGCGATGTCTGCATCCGTCGAGGCGGGCAGGTGCGGACCGTGTTGCTCGGTGGCCGCGACCGGCAGAACCGCGATCCAGCTGCTGCTGTCCGCCGCCGCGATCGTCTCGGCTGCCATGTCTGTCCAGTAAGCGGAGGGTTTCATCATTCCCGGCCCTTCAGAAAGCTGAGGTGCCGGTCCGCCTTGCAGCGGGACCGGGCACCATCACCTTCTAGGCCAGACGGGGCAAAAGCTCAAAGCCCCGTCTTGCGTCTGAGATCTAGAGCGTTCGCCCATCTGAATGAATCGCTGAGGGTTCCCAAATCAGCTCTGATCTGATTCAGACTGTCTGCCGGATGGAGGCGGCAGGCATGTCGAAAGCGCTTTCGGTTGATCTTCGGGTTCGGGTTCTGGCGGCAGTTGCCGCAGGTCTGACGCATCGCCAGGCGGCGGAGCGGTTCGGTGTCGGCGCCGCCAGCGTCAGCCGTTGGGGCAAACTGGAACGCGAGCAGGGCAATCCGAAGCCGAAGGCGCTGGGCGGAGACCGGCGTTCGGGACGGATCGAGGCGAATGGCGCGACGATCCTGGCCCTGCTGGAGGAGACCTCGGACATCACGCTGGAGGAACTGCGTCGCCAGTTGGCCGACAAGGGTCTGGTCTTCGGCGACGGCACGGTCCGCCGCTTCCTCAAGCGCCACAAGATCACGCGCAAAAAAAGACCGCGCACGCCACCGAACAAGACCGGCCCGACATTCTGAAGCGACGCGAGCAGTGGTTCGAGGATCAGCTCGACCTCGACCCGGAGCGGCTGGTCTTTATCGACGAGACCTGGGCCTCGACCAACATGGCGCGCCGCTACGGGCGCTGCCGGCGCGGCGAGCGGCTCAGGGCCGGCATCCCGCATGGGCACTGGAAGACCACAACCTTCGTCGGCGCCCTCACCACGCGCGGCTTCATCGCACCGTGGGTACTCGACGGGCCGATCAACCGTGACGCATTCGAGACCTACATCGCAAAGGTGCTGATCCCGGAACTGCGCCCTGGCGACGTCGTGATCATGGACAATCTCTCCAGCCACAAAGGGTCGGCAGTGCGGGCGATGATTGAAGCAGCCGGCGCCGAGTTGCGCTACCTCCCGCCCTACAGCCCCGACTTCAACCCCATCGAGATGGCCTTCTCGAAGCTGAAGGCATTGCTGCGCAAAGCGGCCGAGCGAACCATCGGCGGCCTATGGGACACCATCGGCAACCTTCTCGATCTCTTCAAGCCGGAGGAATGCCGGAAGTACTTCAATGCCGCAGGATATGATCCATCATGATCGGCGGATGCTCTAGGGCATCGCCGTGCTGCCGCCTGCCGAGCGGGCCCCGTCGAGCGGCTTGGTGTTGCCGGCCTTGTAGTCGTTGATCCGCTTCTGGGCCAGTTCGCCATCCATGACGAGATCCTTGTCGAGGACGTATTCCGGCCATGGATCGACGGTCTGCATGGCCATGGCGGCGCGTACGGCATCTCCGGCAGCCGGCGAGACCTTGTCCTCGCGGGTCATGTGGCTGTAGCTGTTGCACCCGGCCAGCAACAGGCAGAGCCCTGCCACAACCCAGCTGCGGACCGTGTTGCTCCGGTTACTTGTAGACGGCTGCATTTGATCCTCCCGGCAGTTCGATGATGTGGCCATAGGGGCCCTGGACGTGCCCGCCGTTCTCGACGAACGACTGGTAGTTGCGGCTGACTTCCACCTTGCCGTCGAGAAACAGCTCGGCGTCGGTGGAGCTGGCGGTCTGGTCCAGCGGCGTCGGAATGCGCATTGACGGATCGACCGGCTGCGCCAGCCGCGGTGTGATGATCACCAGCAGGTCGGTCTCCTGCTTCTGGAAGCCGGTCGAGCGGAACAGGGTGCCCAGCACCGGCACGTCGCCTAGCGATGGCAGCTGGTCAGCATTGCGCGAGTTGAAGCTCTGCAGGAGGCCTGCAATCGAGATGCTCTGGCCGTTGCGCAGTTCCACGGTGGTCTTGGTGCGCCGCACCACCAGGCTCGGGATGACAATGGTGCCCGTCGAGATGGTGCGCGAGTAGTCTGCCTCGCTGACTTCCGGCTCGATGGTCAGGTTGATCAGGCCGTTGTCGAGAACGGTCGGCGTGAACGACAGGCTGACGCCGAACTTCTTGAACTCCACGGAAATGCTGCCATTGTCCTGCGCCACCGGGATCGGAAACTCGCCGCCGGCGAGGAAGCTGGCGGTCTCGCCCGACAGGGCGGTGAGGTTGGGTTCGGCAAGCCGGCGCGCTGCCCCCTTCTTCTCCAGCGCCTGGATGATGATGTCGGCAAAGGCGCCGCCGGTCAGCATGTCGGCGATCAGCCGGCCGAACGGTGAGGCATCGGCATTCGAGGCGACGTTCGGGCCGAACGGCTGAAAGGTGATGCCGCCGGCGCTGACCCGGTAGTTGACGCCGAGGTCGCGGCTGGCATTGCGGCTGGCTTCGATGAACCGGACTTCGAGCTGCACCTGCTGGCTCGAGCCGACGGACAATGCGTTGGTGACGTTGTCGCCGGCAAAGTCCTTGGCCAGTTGCATTGCCCGCGCAACGGCGGTGGCGCTGCGCACCGTACCCTGCAGCAGGATACGGCCATTGACCGAGCGCACCTTGATGTTCTCGTGTGGCAGCACCGCCCGCAACGCGTCCGACAGGCCGGAGGTGTCGTAGGTCACCTCGATGTTGATGACGCCCATCAGCTCGTCGTCTGCATTGTAGAGTGACAGGTTGGTGCGGCCGATCTTGCGACCCAGCACGTAGAACGACTTGGCGCCCAGCGGCGAGGCGTCGGCAATCTCGGGATCACCCACCACCAGGTTGGTGATCGGGCTGGTTGCCCGGATCGTCTCCGACTGGCCTGCCGGCACCTTGACCTGCATGATGCGCTCAAGCCCCGGCTTGAAGGTCTGGGCGGGCCCGGGCATCCTGGCTGCCCGTGGCCCACAGGCACATGACGCAGGCAAGCGCCAGGGCAATCCTGATGGCCTGTTCCCGCCACTGGTCCGCTGTGGCGAACGCGGTTATCGTTGACATGCTACTTTCTCCCTCTGACCCTCTGGCGCGATCCTGGCTGCCGTCTGGCGGCTCGGCCCGTCTTGACGCTTCGAGGTCCCCTTTTCCCTGTCTCTGTACTATTCTCTCGGCGCGCCTGCGGCCCGGGCTGACTGCGCTGCCGAGGCGGCGGCATCGGCGGCGGCGGCTGCGTTCGGGATAGCGGTGCCCGACGGCGGCGCCAGATCGGTTTCTACCCCGTCAGAAACGTTGCTGCGCGCGGCTACCGCGGACGTACCGCGAATGATGTTGATGACCGGCTCGCCGTTGCGGGTGGCGCCAGCCAGGTCGCCGACCATGACGGGGGCGCCCTTGGCCTGATGGGCAGAGCCGGCCGGGCGCAGCAGCAGCGACAGCCGTCCGATGCTCTGGCCGAGCACCAGCTTTTGCGCCATCGCCGGATCAACCTCCAGCGTGACCGCCCGCGATACCGCCGGCTTGTCCTGCCGGTCATCGGCAGACTGGTCGATCGCCAGCACCTTGATGCTCTGCAGCAGGATGTCGGTGCGGGCGGACATCGGATCGCCTGCCTTCGAGTTGCGTGTCAGCACCACGTCCACCCGGTCACCCGGCAGCACGAACCCGGCCACACCCAGGATCTCGTCAACGGAAACGGTGATCGCGCGCATCTCGTCGGTGACCACGGCGGCCAGCGTGGCGCGCTGTCCGGGGCCGGTGATCTTGGCGGCAAGGATCGGCTCGTCCGGCTCTATCGCGCCCAGCACATTGCGGCCTTCGCCCTCGGCGGTGATCTCGGCAATGGTGCGGAACGACCCCTGCGGCTCGGACCCGGCAATCCACTTCATCTCGCGCAGGTTCGAGCTGTCCAGCTTGTCGCCAAAGCGCAGCGGCTGCGTAGCCACCACGACCGTGCTCGTCTCGATGGCCGGCTTTTCGGGCTGGGTGGGAAGGGCTGCCAGCGAGGCAGTCTCCATCTTGCTGATCGTGTAGGCGAACACCTGGCCCGTCACGGTCGCCCCGAGGACGGCCGACGTCAGCGCAATGGCGGCCAGCGCCAGCCCCCGGCTGCGGGCCGAATCCAAACGCAGCGGACCGAGACCCTCGCGAAAGCCGCTGTTCCGCGTCTTGTGCTTCTCGCGCCATTGGCGGCGTGCCGTATTCTCCGACATTCTGCTTTTTCCCCATCGCCGAAAATGTCCAGCGTGCAAATTCCCTGATTTTATGGGGATTTAGGAGAAAGCTCTGCGGTGACGGTTAAGTATTCGTTCTCCCAAATAGACTCATGTGAATTAAATATTGAAATGCCAGTATTGATTAAAATTTTATCGAATGGGCTTTGTTTAAAATTTGCCATAGAGGAATTATTTTTGTTTTACGCATGTTGGGTACGGTGTCCTCAATGTTGTGTCAGGGAGGGCGCACAATGACCCGATTTACAATATCTTTCTTCATGCTTGCAGGTCTCGGTCTTGCGGGGTGCGCGCAAGGTCCTGCGTCAGGCCTCACCGATGCCGGCGCCAGCGTCGTCGCGCAGCCGCAGGCCCAGTCGCTTACTTTCGCTCCGGCTACTTCTGATCATCAGCAGGGTGAAACCGGCACCCGGCACCACGCCGGGCAGGCGCCATTCCACGCCTCCGACAACCTGCTGGTGACGGCCAAGGAGCATTTCCGTGAAGGCCGTTTCGGACTTGCCCAGGAAAGCTATCGCAAGGCTGTTGAAGTCTCGCCGCGCGATGCGGAAGCCTGGGTCGGACTGGCGGCTTCCTATGACCGGCTGCGCCGTTTCGACCTGGCCGACCGGGCCTATGAACAGGCTGTCAAGCTGGTCGGCAAGACGCCAGTGATGCTGAACAACCTCGGGTATTCGCAGATGCTGCGCGGCGACCTGCACAAGGCGCGCCAGTATTTCCTCGCCGCTTACGAGGCCGAGCCGGACAACCCGTTCATCCGCAACAATCTCGAACTGCTGAACGAGAGCGGCAAGCGCATTGTCCGTCAGAAGGCTTGAGGATCATCGCCATGTTCCGCGAGCTGTTTCGCAATGAAGGCGGCAGTGCCTGTCTGCGTACCGCACTTGCGGTCGGCGCCACGGCGCTGCTGCCGGCGCTGGGCTGGCAGGCAGGCGAGGCGCAACGCCCCGCCGCAGCCGCACCTGTCATGCAGGCGGCCACTCAAGCCGCTGCCGTGGCCGGGCAGGCCACCATCATTGGCAAGCAGGGCATCACCTGGAGCCATGCCAAGGCTGACCGGGCGGTATCGCCAGCCGCTGCCCTGCTGGAGGCCGGCGAGGTCGCCCCGCACGGTCAACCCGGGACCGTTGTCGAGCTGATCGAACTGGCCGCCATGGATCCGGACCAGGATGACGGTCTTGCCGCCAATCTTGAGGAAGGTTCTGCCGACCCGATCGAGGCCGAGGCCGAAAGGGCTGCATTCTCGGACTGGCTGTCCTTCGACGAAACATCGGGGGTGGTGCAGATCACCGGCTTCGGGACGCGCCGTGATCCGATCGGCCGCAAGGCGTGCCGCGAACAGCACGACACCATCGTCAAGGCATTCCACGTGACACCGGCGCGCACGCGGATCATGGCTGACCAGCCGGTGATGTTCCAGTCGCGCATCTGTGCGGCCAACGGCGAGGTCGTCATCACCTGTCACGGCAGTGAAGCCGTGATTTCGCCTCGCCGGTCCCGCCCCGGAAGCAGTTGCGCGCGCGGCTGACGCGGACCGGTTTCGGTTCCTGAGACATCCCGCAAAGTGAAAAGGCGGCACCCTTGCACCGGTGCCGCCTCTTCGAGATCATCTTGCCGTGTAGCAGAAGGGCAAGACGTTCTGCGGGCTCCAAGACCTCTTTTGGAAGAGGCGTTCGCCGTCCCGCAGCAACCTGATCTGTTTGTCGCCTTCGACCTTAGCCGGGACTGGTGCTGCAAAAGTTAACGGCCAACACCCGGTCAGCCCATTAGCTCTGTTTGGTTACGCGCCCGTTTAGACCTGAGAAAAAATCCCGAGGAAATGCTGTGGGATCCGGCCTGACTGGCCAGGCACGGTCAGAACAGCAGCGGCGGCCGGCCGGCGTGAATGAGGCTGCCTGCATCCATGGCCCCGCCATTGCGATCAAGCTCGACATAGTGTCCGGTAACTGGCTGGCCGAACAGCGGATGTTCCGCCCGGACCTGCCCGCCGAAGGCTTTGCCCGCCGTCCCGGTCTGCCGGCACATTAAGATCAGCAAGCTGCAGCTGTACAGGGTCGACCCGCTGGTGAACGAGCCTGCATTCGCCTCCGGCACGAACAGCACCGTTACGGGACCATTCAGGGCGCGACCTGCAGGGCTGGCGCGCAGGCCGGCTGCCTCGGTGGCAACCGCTGACAAGCTGGTCCGCAATTCTGCTGCCTCGGCCGTCTTGCCGGCGATGATCCGCCCTGCTTCGCTGAGGCGCGAGTGACCAGAGACGATCTCCTGAGCAAGATAAGCCAGGTCCGCGCCTGCTGACGGCGCCGCATGCATGGCAAGCTGAGCAGGTCCGGTCCGCAGGGACTCGAGATAGGATATCCGCGCGCGCAGGCGGTCTGCCTCGATCTGCTTGACGGCCTGTTCGTTGGTGACCACGGCAAGCTGGTGCATCGATTGCAGCGCGGCCATGGTTACAAGACTGTCCGGCTGCTGCCTGCCGGCGCCGGCGCCGGCGAGAATGTTCTCGAGCCGGCCAATATGGGCGCGCGTTTCGCGCAGCAGCTTGCGTTGCTGCAGCAGCTCGGAATCGATGGTCTGCCGGGCAAACGTGATCTGCTGTTCGGCTGACTGCTTGCTCGCCGCTGCATCTGCCAGTGCGGCGCGCGCGGCCTCAAGCGATGATTCAATATCGCGCTGGCGCGCATCAAGTTCGTCAAGCCGGGCCGTCGCCGCCTTTACCAGTTCGTGCTGCTGGCTCAGCACGACCGGCATCGACCAGTTGCCGGAGAACAGGAAGAACGCCACCAGCGCGGCAAAGCAGATACAGGCTGCCAGCAGCGGCGCCAGCCCCAGGGCCAGCCAGCGGTTCTGACGCGGAATTCGCAACGCCTTCAGCGTGGGCAGCTTTACCCCGCCTGCTGCGGATGCCGTCACACGCGAGGCGGCAGCGCCGGCCTTCTGTCTCAGGTGGGCGAACCTGCCGTTACGGTCTGCCGGGTCTGTCTTGCCTGGCATCTGGTCCGGTGCGTTGCGGGCATTGCGCCGCGCCAGCCGTGTGACCTGCGCCGGCACTTTCGGCGCCGTGGCCGCAGCCACATGGGTCACCACCACGTCAATGAGCTCGGCGTGGGGGACCGGCGCCCGCAGCACCTGGTGGACACCGTGTATCGCCTCGATCTCGGCGCAGCTCTTCGGTTCTGCCAGCACCACCAGGTGCTTCACCCGGTTGGCCGCAGCCAGCAGCGCCAGTTTAAGGCCGCGGCTTTCGGTCGGCCGCGACTGGTCCACCACGGCGCAGTCGACATCGTGGTCCTCGACGTGCGCCAGCAGGTCGTCGATCGAGCGCATGTGGCGCGCCCGTACCGGTGCGGAATGCTCATCCAGGGCATGCCTGGCGTCGGACAGCGCGCCGCCGACAAAGATCACTTCCATGTCTGCGCTTCTGGACGGCTGTGCCGGCTTGAATGGCTTGAGCGGTCTGGACTGCTTCGCCCGCTTTGACTGCATGGCCCCGGGTTCCGGCTCGGGCGGCAGTTCATCCGGATTGCGCAGCAGCGCCTTGACCTTTGCCTCGGCCTTGGCATCACGCTTCAACTCGGGCGGAAATTCCCATTCATCGTCTGCGATGGTGGCGGCCCTGGCGCTCATGCAGCACCTGCCCGAGTTGCCCGGTCTGCACGGCAACCCTGATACGCAACAACTGACATGCTGTCTTTTCTCCCCACCGGACGTGCGGGGACCCCGGTACGCCTCGGCAACAGCTTGAACTCATGTGCGTCAACAGTGCGGTTAATCCTTTGCCAACGGGTAAATGCAGACTTGATTCAAAATGAAATGCCGCGTTTCCGTCTGTTATGGTTAATCACGGATGAACGCAGGGTCAGGCCATCACGGTTGCCCGCGAAGACAGTACAACTTGCCTGATCCACCCGGCGGCATGCCAGCACAAGGCCCGGCGCGCCCGCAAGCTTGCAGCATTGATGAAAAGATTGCAGGTTTCTGCAGAAGCAGACACAAGAGGCAGCCATGTCCGGCGAGGCACCCGTTTATCTCACCACCAGGGAACTGGCAGACCTTTTGCGCATCAAGGAGCGCAAGGTCTACGACATGGCGGCTGCCGGCGAGGTGCCTTGCTCGCGCGCCATGGGCAAGTTGCTGTTCCCGCGCGCCGAGGTCGAGGCCTGGCTGGCGGCCAGCGCTTCGGGGCCCAGGATAACGGCGCCGGCGCGGCCCCCGGTGGTGATGGGCAGCCACGATCCTCTGCTCGACTGGGCCGTTCGGGAAAGCCGCTGCGGTCTCGCCACCGCGTTCGACAGCTCGCTCGATGGCTTGTCCCGGTTTGCCGGAGGCGGATGCATTGCCGCTGGACTGCACCTGCTGGGACGCGCTGGCGATGAGTGGAACGTCGATGATGTAATGGCGCGGGCAAGCGGCGCCAATGCCGTCCTCGTGGAATGGGCAAGCCGTGAACGTGGGCTGGTCATAGCGCCGGGTTCAGCAGTCAGCAGCATCGCCGGTCTGGCCGGCAAGCGGTTTGCGCCACGCCAGCCCGAGGCTGGGAGCCAGATCCTGTTCACCCGGCTTGCCGGCGAGGCGGGCCTTCACGCCGCTTCGCTCAGCCTTACGTCACCTGCCCGCAGTGAAACAGACGCGGTGCTCATGGTGCAGGAGGGCAAGGCGGACGCCTGTTTCGGCCTGGCCTCGATCGCCGCGCAGTTCCGGCTCGGTTTCGTGCCGCTGGCAAGCGAGCGCTATGACTTGCTCATCGACCGCAAAGCCTGGTTCGAGCCGCCTTTCCAGGCCCTGCTTGGCTTCTGCCAGTCATCGGCGTTCCGCGCCCGTGCAACGGAAATGGCCGGCTACGACGTAACCGGCCAGTTCAGGGTGCATCTCAATCTCTGAAGGTGCGATGACCCGTCAGGATGCGCCAGGCTCCTCTGCATTGGGGAAGAACAGCTGCTGGCCGTCGATCTGATAGGTGGCAATGGCATTCTGGCCTTCAGGTCCGACGATCCAGTCCACGAACGACCTGGCTTCTGCCGCCTTCACGTTCGGGCATTTCTCCGGGTTCACCTGCATGATGCCGTACTGGTTGAACAGCGCCTTGTCACCCTCAACGGCGATCTTGAAGTCGCCCTTGTTCTTGAACGAGATCCAGGTGGCGCGGTCGGTCAGCACGTAGGCGCCCATGCCGACGCCGGTGTTGAGCGTGGCGCCCATGCCGGAGCCGGTCTCGCGGTACCAGTCGCCCGAGGCCGCCTTGACGTCCACGCCGGCTGCCTTCCACAGGCTGACTTCCTTCTTGTGAGTGCCGCTGTCGTCGCCGCGCGAGGCGAACAGAGCCTTGGCGTCGGCGATCTTCTTCAGCGAATCGGTTGCGTCGTTGCTGCCGGCAACGCCAGCCGCATCTGCCGGCGGGCCGACGATGACGAAGTCGTTGTACATCACGTCATACCGCTGCGCGCCGTAACCCTCGGCCACGAACTTTTCCTCGGCTGCCTTGGCATGCACGAACAGCACGTCGCCGTCGCAGTTCTGGGCGTTCTTGATGGCCTGGCCCGTGCCCACGGCAACCACGTTGACCTTGATGCCGCTAGCCTTCTCGAACAGTGGCAGGATGTGGTCGAACAGGCCGGAATTCTGGGTTGAGGTCGTCGATTGCACAAGGATCGACTTGTCCTCGGCCTGCGCCGGGGCCGTGGCGGCCAGCGCCACGCCAAGCGTAAGGGCGGTTGCGAGCAGCTTGATGATATTCTTCATGGCTCGGTTCCTTTCTTTCTAGAACACGATTTTGCCAGCCAGGTAGTCCTGCGCCGGGGTGGAAGCGGGGTTGTCGAAAAAGCTTGCCGCCGGTGTGTGCTCGGCCACCCGGCCGCGATGAATGAAAACCACGTCATGCGCCAGTCGCCGGGCCTGGCCCACGTCATGGGTGACCAGCAGGACCTTCACGCCGTCCTTGCGGGCATCGCGCACCATGTCCTCGATGGCTTGCGTTGAAGCGGGGTCGAGGCTCGCGGTGGGTTCGTCGAGGAACAGCACTTCCGGCCGGCAGGCCAGCGCCCGCACCATGGCAAGCCGCTGCTGCTCGCCGCCGGACAGCGCCCGCGCCGGTTGCCGGGCCTTGTCGAGAAGGCCGGCCTTGTCCAGCAGACCATCGCGCACGGCGGCATTCACCCGGCCCTTGAGTCGCAGCACGAAATCGACGTTCGCCGCCACCGACCGGCGCAGCAGAACGGGCTTCTGGAACACCATGGCCTGTCGCGCCCGTGTGGCTTCCCCGGCCCGTTGTCCATTCCACGTGATCTGCCCGGCCTGGGGCTCCAGCAGCCCGTGCAGCAGCCGGATCAGCAGGCTCTTGCCCGCCCCGTTCGGCCCCATGATCACCGTGACGCCACCGCCGCTCAGCGAGAGGTCGATGCCGTCAACCAGCCGCTGGCCGCCTGCACTCCAGGCGAGGTCGGTGACGGCAAGCGGTAGCAGACTCGATGCCGTCCGCGTGTCCGTCTGTTGGCCGGCAGCGGTTGCAGAAAGGATGTCAGGCATGGGCGGTCCGTTCTGCGGTCAGCCGGAGGCTCATCACCGCCGCGTTCACGCCAAGCGCGATGGCCAGCAGCACGATGCCCAGCGCCAGCGCCAGCGCCAGGTCCCCCTTGGAGGTCTCCAGCGCGATCGCCGTGGTCATCACCCGGGTCAGGTGGGCAATGTTGCCGCCGACGATGATGACCGCGCCAACCTCGGCCACCGCCCGGCCGAAGCCCGCCAGCAGCACCGTCAGCAGGCCGTAGCGGCCGTCCACCACCAGCGCCATGATCCGGGTGGGCCATGGCACCGACAGCGAGGCGAACTGCTCGGCATACTCGGTGTTGAGGTCCTCCATCACCTGCCGGCTGAGCGCCGTGACGATGGGCGTGATCAGGATGGCCTGGGCAATGATCATCGCCGTGGGCGTGTACAGGAACTGCAGAAAGCCGAGCGGGCCGGCATTCGACAGCATCATGTAGACGAGCAGGCCGACGACCACGGGCGGCAGGCCCATCAGCGCGTTCACCAGCACCAGCACCGCGCCGCGCCCGCGAAACCGCGTGGTGGCCAGTGCCGCGCCCAGCGGCAGGCCGATGACAGCCGAAATGGCCACCGCCGTGAGGCTGACGCGCAACGACAGCCCGATAATGGCGGCAAGCTCACCGTCCATCTGCCAAACCAGCTGGAACGCCAGTCGAAACGCTTCTGCAAAATCCTGCATTTTATGTTGATTAATGTATTTTACTACGAAGCAGGCAAGCTAAAGGTATAAGCTGCAGGAATCAACCTGTGTGCGATCTCATTCCGCGGGGTGAGAGCGCCCCTCAACCCGCAACAGTTCGCATTGTCCGCCACCATTCGCCGCGCCGGGAACGGATGGAGAGCATCGTCAAACACCTGTAGTCTTTCTCCGAAGGCAACCAAGGGGGCCTCTTGCATGTGGCGTCGATTGCTTATTCTGCCGCCGGTGATGGCCGGCATCTTCGTCGTGTGGTGGTTCGTCAGCCAGCGCCAGCTGCCGCAGACGCTGCCGCCGGCGGAGGAGGTGCGCAATGTCCGCATCATCGAGGCCGTGGCCCATGACCTTGTTCCAGCCGTTTCCGGGTTTGGCACAGTTCAGCCCGGCAAGACATGGAAGGCGGTGGTGCAGGCTGCAGGCGAGATCGAGTACGTTCACCCGGACCTGAAGCGCGGCGCCATCCTGCCGGCGGGCACCGGGATCGTCCGCATTTCGCCGCGTGACTACGAGCTGGCGCTGGCCCAGGCCCAGGCAAACATCGAGCGCACCCAGGCGCAGCTGGCTGAACTGGAAGTCTCGGGCCAGAACCTCGAAGCAACGCTCGACCTTGAACGCGAGGTGCTCGAGATCCGCGAACGCGAACTTGAGCGCCGCCGCAAGCTGCAGGCAACCGGCGCCGCCTCGCCAACCGCCCTCGACCAGGAAACCCGCGACACCCTTGCCCAGCGCAAGAAGGTGCTCGACCTTGAAAACAACCTGAAACTCATTCCAACCCAGCGCGCCGCGTTGGAGCAGCAGAAGAAGCTCAACGAGCTGGAACTCGCCCAGGCCAGGCTGAACCTGGAGCGCACCCGCATCACCTTGCCGTTCGACGCGCGCATCGCCGAGGTGTCGGCTGAAGTGGCGCAGTATGCCCAGGCCGGCTCGACGCTGGCCATCGCCGACGGCATCGAGACAGCGGAAGTGGAAGCGCAGGTGCCGTTGGCCCAGTTCTCGGCGCTGGCGCGCGCCGCCGCCGGAACCGGTGGCGACATCGCGGCCGGCGTTTCGCCGGAAACCGTCAACCGCATCATCGATGAGCTGGGCTTTACCGCCACCATCCGGCTCAACACCGGCGGCCGCACCATCAGCTGGCCCGCCCGTTTCGCACGGGTGTCCGACACCATCGACCTGAAGACCCGCTCGGTCGGCATCATCGTCACCTCCGACGGCTCATGGGCTGCCGCCGTTCCGGGCGAGCGCCCGCCACTCTCGAAGGGGCTGTTCGTCGAGGTTGAAATCCGCGCCAACCCGCTATCCGGCCAGATCGTCATTCCCCGCGCCGCAGTGCATGACGGCAAGGTCTACGTAGCGGGTGCGGAAGACCGGCTGGAAATCCGCCCCGTGCGCACCGGCCTGTCGCAGGCGGGCCTCGTGGTGGTTGATGAAGGCCTTGAGGCCGGCGAGCGCGTCGTCGTCACCGATCTGTTGCCGGCCATCCCCGGCATGAAGCTGCGCCTCACCCCGGACGAGGCGCTGGCGGCGGACATTGCTGCAAGGCTTGCGCCGGAACCGGCCAGATGATCGCCTATTTTACCCGCCATCCCACTGCCGCCAACCTGCTGATGCTGGCCTTGCTGGTGATCGGCATCTTCTCGTTCCCGGAACTGCGGCGCGAGACCTTTCCGCAGATCGCGCCCAGCAAGGTGCAGGTCACCGTGGCCTGGCCCGGCAGCCGGCCCGAAGAGGTCGAGCAGGCCGTCTGCCAGCGCGTCGAAGACGCCATCGACACCGTGAACAATGTCGAGGAGGTCATCTGCGAGGCGCTGGAAGGCGTGGCCACCGTGACCGTCGAGAAGACCGAAACCGGTGTCACGCTGGACCGCTTCACCGCCGACGTCACGAACGCCGTCGATGGCATCACCGGCTTTCCCGAGAACGTCGAGAAGCCCATCGTCACTCAGCTTGGCCGCACCGACTTCGTCGCCTCCGTCGCCATCACCGGGCCTGAAGACCGGGTGCAGCTGAAGGCCTATGCCGAGCAGATCAAGGACCGCATGGGCCTGTGGGGCGGCATCCCGAAGGTCGAGGTGCTGGGCTTTGCCGATCACGAGATCCGCATCGAGCTCAACCGCGAAATTCTGCGCAGTTTCGGCGTCTCCACGGCTGATGTGGCAAGGGCGGTGCAGCGCCAGTCGCTGGATCTGCCGTCTGGCGAGCTCAAGACCGCAGAGCGCAACTTCCTGATCCGCTATGCCGGTGAGCGCCGCCGGGTCGAGGACTTCCGCGACCTGGTGGTGGTGTCGTCAACCAATGGCGGCCAGATCCTGCTTGGAGACATCGCCCGCATCACCGACCGCTTCAAGCTGGACGAGGCGCGCATCGAGTTCAACGGCAAGCCAGCCGCCGTACTGTCGATCACCAAGACCTCGCAGCAGGACACCCTGACGGTGATCGGCCGGGTCAATTCGTTCCTTGATGATGCCCGCGCCAAGGCGCCGCCCGGCATCACCATGGCGGTGACCAACGACGTGTCCTCGATCGTGCAGGACCGGCTCAGGCTGCTGATCACCAACGCCGTGCAGGGCCTGGCGCTGGTATTCCTGGTGCTGTGGCTGTTCTTCGGCCTGCGTTACTCGTTCTGGGTCGCTGCCGGCCTGCCGGTTGCCTTTGCCGGGGCCTTCTTCCTGATGGTGGCAGTGGGTTACTCGGTCAACATGCTGACCATGGTGGGCCTGCTGATCGTCATCGGCCTGCTGATGGATGATGCCATCGTCATCGCCGAGAACGTCGCCACCCAGCGCGCCGCCGGCAAGAGTCCGGTGGACGCCGCCATCGACGGCGCACAGCAGGTGTTGCCCTCGGTATTCGCCTCCTTCGCCACCACCGCCTGCATCTTCGGTTCGCTCGCTTTTCTCAAGGGCGACATCGGCCAGATCCTGCGCGTCGTGCCGGTGGTGATGCTGTTCGTACTGATCGTCTCGCTGGTCGAGGCCTTCTTCATTCTGCCGCACCACCTGTACCACTCGCTGCAGAAGGCGGGTGCAAGCGAAGGCCGGGTGCAGCAGGCGGTGGACCGGTTCATCGGCTGGGCGCGCGACCGGGTGGTGGTGCCTGCCGCCCGGCTGGCCGTCGCCTGGCGCTATCTCACCTTCGGCGGCGCCATCGGCATCCTGATGCTGGCCGTCGCAGCCGTTGCCGGCGGGTTGGTCAAGTTCTCGCCGTTTCCCGATCTCGACGGCAACGTCATGGAAGTGCGCATCATGCTGCCGCAGGGAACGCCGCTCGAGCGCACCGAAGAGGTGGTGGCCCGCATCGATGCCGCCCTTGAAGCCGTCAACGCCCGGCTGAGCCCGGACCAGCCCGGCGGCCAGCCGCTGGTGCGCAACATCACCCACCGCTTCAACTTCAATGCCGATGCCGGCGAGACGGGCCCGCACGTCGCCACCGTCATTGCCGACCTGCTCGACAGCGAAACCCGTACCTCCCGCATCGATGACGTGATCACAATGTGGCGCGAGGAAACCGGCGACGTGCCCGACGCCGTCACCCTCAACTTCACCGAGGGCATTTTCGGCCCCGGCGGGCGCGCCATCGATATCCGCCTGACGGGCCGCAACCTCGACCAGCTGTCGCAGGCAGCGCGCGAATTGGGCGACTGGCTGAAGCAGTATAGCGGCGTCTACAACGTCACCGACGACCTGCGGCCCGGCAAGCCCGAGCTGCGCGTCACCTTGCGCGATGGCGCGGCCACCCTCGGCATCGACGGGCGCACCATCGCCGACCAGATCCGCGCCAGCTTCTACGGCTCCAAGGTGGACGAGGTGCAGCTCGGCGCCGAGAGCTACGAAATCAACGTGCGGCTCGACCAGGAGAGTTCCAATTCGCTTGCCGACCTGGACAATTTCACCGTCACCGCCGCCGACGGCAGCCAGATCCCGCTGTCGGTGGTGGCCGAGGTCGAGGAGGGCCGTGGATACTCCCGCATCCGCCGCGTCGATGGCCGCCGGACCGTCACCATCCAGGGCGAGCTCGACAAGCGCCTCGCCAATTCGACCGAGGTGCTGAACGACACGCGCGCCCGCTTCCTGCCGCAGCTCAAGGAGAAGTATCCCGAGGTCGCCACCAGTTTCGAAGGCGCCAACGCCGACGCCGGCCGCACCCAGCGCTCCATGCTGTCAGGCTTCGTGCTCGGACTGATCGGCGTTTATCTGCTGTTGTCGTTCCAGTTCCGCAGCTACATCGAGCCGTTCATCGTGATGATCATCATACCGTTCGCCTTCATCGGCGCCATCGGCGGGCACATGCTGCTGGGGATCGACTTCACCATGCCGTCGATGCTGGGGTTCGTGGCCCTGGCCGGCATCGTTGTCAACGACTCGATCCTGCTGGTCAACTTCATCAAGCACTACCATGGCGATACCAACTCGGTTGCCGAAGCGGCACCCCTTGCATCGGGTGCACGTTTCCGGGCGATCCTGTTGACTTCGCTGACCACCATCGTTGGCCTGATGCCGCTGCTGCTTGAAACGTCGCTGCAGGCGCAGGTGCTGATTCCGCTGGTGACAAGCCTGGCTTTCGGCCTGTTGGCCACCACCGTGCTGGTGCTGTTCATCGTGCCGGCGGTCTATACCATCCTCGATGACTTTGGCGCCGCCCGCCTTGACTGAACCGCCGTTGGCTCACTCGGCAGCGTCGAGCTTGTCCTGCGTCTTCAGGTCGAAGTCGCTGGCGTCGTGACGCTCGCGAAGCTGTTCCGACGGCTCGCCCCAGGTCTTGTTGACCATCCGTCCGCGCTTCACCGGCTCGCGCGCGTCGATCTCTTTCGCCCAGCGGTTGACGTGCTTGTACGACGCCACGTCGAGGAACTCGGCCGCATTGTAAAGCCGGCCCAGCACCAGCCCGCCATACCACGGCCAGATCGCCATGTCGGCAATGGTGTACTCATCGCCCGCCATGAAGCGGTTGTCTGCAAGGTGCCGGTCCAGCACGTCGAGCTGGCGCTTCGTCTCCATGGCGAACCGGTTGATCGGGTATTCCCACTTCTCCGGCGCATAGGCGTAGAAGTGGCCGAAGCCGCCGCCCAGATAGGGCGCCGAACCCATCTGCCAGAACAGCCAGTTGAGGCATTCGGTGCGCTTGGCCGGATCTTCTGGAATGAAGGCGCCGAACTTCTCGGCCAGGTGCAGCAGGATCGAGGCGGATTCGAACACTCGCACCGGCTTGTCGCCGCTGCGGTCCATCAGGGCGGGGATCTTGGAGTTCGGGTTCACCTCGACGAAGCCGGAGGAAAACTGGTCGCCGTCGCCGATCTCGATCAACCAGGCGTCGTATTCCGCGCCCTTGTGTCCAGCAGCCAGCAGTTCCTCGAACATCACCGTCACCTTCACGCCATTGGGCGTGGCCAGCGAGTAAAGCTGGAACGGGTGTTTGCCCACCGGCAGCGTCTTGTCGTGGGTGGGGCCGGCAATCGGCCGGTTGATGCTGGCGAACTTGCCGCCGCTTTCCTTGTCCCAGGTCCATACCTTGGGGGGCACGTAGGCGGGCGTATTGGACATGGCGCTGTTCTCCGGTTGATGTGTCTATGCGATGATTTAGTCCGCCTTGGCCTGATTGGCCAGAGCAGGACGTTTCACAACATGTTGACGCGGAATGCGGAACCAACGCCCGTCGTCCGCCGTCTTTGTTGGGAAGAATTACTGCCAATCGTTATACGGGAGACCGTATCACATGACACGTACCGCACTTGCCATCGCCCTTCTCGCAACCGCCGCCTTGAATGTAACTGGTGCGGCCGCCCAGGACCGCTTCACCATTGAAGGCAGTAACGGCACGACGCTCACGGCCCAAGCCGTCGCCAGCTTTGACCAGCCCTGGGCGATGACCTTCCTGCCTGATGGAAGCATGCTGGTTACCACCAAGCCGGGCAAGGTGTTTCACGTCACGGAGGACGGCAAGTCCACCGAAGTTGCGGGCACGTGGGACGTTGCCTATGGCGGCCAGGGCGGTCTTGGCGACGTGGTGCTGCACCCGGACTTCGCCAGCAACAACCTCGTTTACATCTCTTATGCCGAAGCCGATGGCGGCAACATTGGCGCCGTGGTTGTCCGTGCCCGGCTTGACACCAGCGGCGGCGCACCGGCCTTGCGTGACGTCGAGCGCATCTGGGAGCAGAAGCCCAAGGTCTCGGGGCGAGGTCACTGTTCGCACCGCATCGCGTTCGGTCCGGACGGCAAGATGTTCATCAGTTCCGGTGACCGGCAGAAGCTGACGCCTGCGCAGGACTTCGACAGCGCGCTGGGCAAGGTCATCCGCCTCAATGACGATGGCACCATGCCGCCGGACAACCCGTGGCAAGACAAGGGCGAGCTGGCGAAGACCTTCTGGTCGATGGGCCACCGCAACCTGCTCGGCCTGGCGTTCGACGCCGAAGGCCGGCTGTGGAACCATGAGATGGGACCGCGCCACGGCGATGAGCTGAACCTGGTCGAGCCGGGCAAGAACTATGGCTGGCCGGTGGTGTCCTACGGCGACCATTATTCCGGCGCCGCCATACCCGATCACGACACGAGGCCTGAGTTCGAGCACCCAAAGGCCTGGTGGGTGCCGGCCATCTCGCCCGCCGGCCTCACCATCTACTCCGGTGACCTGTTCCCGTCATGGAAGGGCGACGCGCTGATCGGCGGGCTGTCGTCGCGGGCGCTGGTGCACGTCGACATCGATGGCACGCAAGCGAAGGAAGCCGCCCGCTACGAATGGATGGTGCGCGTGCGCGAGACCGAGCAGGGGCCTGACGGCGCCCTGTGGGTGCTGGAAGACGGGCCCGGCGGCCGCCTGCTCAAGCTGACTCCCGGCAGCTAGGACCTTAACTGGCCTCGTTGCATTCGGCAGGTCAGGCTGGCTATGGTGCCGGTCACTTTGGCCAATGTCCGGGGGATGCAGCGCCGCATGAGTGACCAGTTCGACTACATCATCGTGGGCGCAGGCTCTGCCGGCTGCGTGCTGGCAAACCGGCTGTCCGCAAATCCTGCAAACCGGGTCTGCCTGCTTGAGGCGGGCCCGCCGGACTGGAACCCGCTCATCCACATGCCGGTGGGCTGGATGAAGCTGCTGAAGAGCCCTACCTACAACTGGCTCTACGAAACCGAAGCCTCCGACTGGACAGGCGGGCGGCGCGTGCCGATCCCGCGCGGCAAGACGCTGGGCGGTTCGTCGTCGATCAATGGCTGCATCTTCAATCGCGGCACGGCGAGCGACTTCGACCACTGGGCGCAACTGGGCAATCGCGGCTGGGGCTATGCCGACGTGCTGCCGGCCTTCCGCAGTCTCGAAACGTTCATGGGCGAAGACCCCGGCGGCTATCGCGGCAAGGACGGCCCGCTCAAGGTAACGCCGACCGACTGGCGCCATCCATTGGTCGATGCGTTCATGGACGGCGCGGAGGCCCTCGGCATCCCGAAGAACCCGGATTATAACAGCGCCACCCAGGAAGGCTCCTCCTATACCCAGCGCACCATCGTCAACGGCCGCCGCCAGAGCGCGGCCAAGGCATTCCTAACGCCAATCAAGTCACGGCCCAACCTCGATGTGCGCACTGGCGCCCACGCCACCTGCCTCGTCTTCGACGGCAAGCGTTGTACCGGCGTGCGCTACGTAAAAGGCGGGCGCGGCGGTCCGGAAGTCACGGTCACGGCCGCCCGCGAGGTGATCCTGTCCGGCGGGGTCATCAACTCGCCGCAACTGCTGCAATTGTCCGGTGTCGGAAATCCGGACAACCTGAAGCCGCTCGGCATCGAGGTGCGACACGCATTGCCGGGCGCCGGCGAGAACCTGCGCGATCACTTCACCCCGCGCTTCACCGCCTGGGTGAAGAACACCGATACCTTCAACGAGAAGGTCCAGGGGATCAGGCTGTTCGCAGAGGCGGTCAAGTGGGCGTTGAAGCGGCCCTCCGTGCTCGGCATCCCGTCTACCATCTGCTACCTGTTCACCCGCTCCGACCCGGCGCTGGACGTGAACGACCTGCAGATCACCTTCATGCCGGCCAGCTACAAGGAAGGCTACCAGGGGGTGCTGGACGACCGGCCCTGCATGACCGTTGCCGCCTGGCAGCAGCGCCCCGAGAGCAAGGGCTCGGTGAAGATCAAGTCGGCTGACCCGTTCGACAAGCCGCTGATCGACGCCAATTACCTCGGCGAGGAAACGGACCGGCGCGTCTTGCTGGCCGGGCTGAAGCTCGCCCGCCGGCTGCTGCGGACCGAGCCGATGCAGCCCTATTTTGACGGCGAGGTTTATCCCGGCGACAAGGTGACCACCGATGACGAGCTGCTCGATACGGCGCGGGCCCGCGGCACTACGGTCTTCCACATGATGGGCACCTGCAGGATGGGCCCGGCAACCGACAGGCTGGCTGTGGTGGACGACCGGCTGCGGGTGCACGGGCTAGAGGGCCTGCGCGTGGTCGATGCCTCGGTCATGCCCACCATGCCGTCGGCCAATACCAACGCCGCCACGCTGATGATCGCCGAGAAGGCGTCAGGCTACATCCTCAACGGCTCATGAACCGGATCAGGTGATCCGATACGGCATCCGCCGCCTCGACCAGGATCGAGTGCTTGACGTGGGGCAGGATCACCAGCTCCGAATGGGGCAGCGCCTCGTGGATCAGCGTGTTGAGGCGCGGGTTGCAGCCGCCGTCATTCTCGCCGGTCAGCACCAGCGACGGCGCCGTCACCTCGTGCAGCCACGGCCCCATCTCGGTGCCGGCATAGATGCGGAACACGTTCATGAACACGTCCGGGTTCGTATCGACGACCTGCTTCAACCGGCGCTCCACCAGGTCCGGATTGGCGGCGATGAATTCGTCGGTGAACCAGCGCGCAGTCAGCGTCTGCAGCACCTGCGGGATGCCCTTGTCCTCCATCGCCTTGACCACGCCCCACACCTTCGACGAGTTGTCTTCCGTCCTGAACGCTGCGGTGGACAGCAGCCCCAGCTTCAGCACCCGCCCAGGATAGGTCCGCGCATAGGCAGGCCCGATCTGCCCGCCCAGCGAATGACCGGCAATGTTCACCTTGTCGAAGCCGGAGCGCTCCCGCACCCGCTCGAGGTCGACGACCAGTTCGTCGATGCCAAACTCACCGTCCGGCATGGGCGACACGCCATGCCCGCGCAGGTCATAGCTGATGACGGTGAAATGGTCCTTCAGCTTCGGCACCATGAAGCGCCAGGCATCGCGCGCTGCCCCTATGCCATGCACCAGCACGAGCGGCGGGCCTGAGCCCTCCACCGTCATCTCGCAGTCGATGGGCCTGGCACTCATGGATACTTGTCGCAGCCCAGTTCGCCGCCGAAGCCCCAGTCTTCCTTCTCGACGTCCGAGATAACGACCCAGCATGCTTCCGGCTTCGCGCCGGTGGTCTTGACCATGGCTTCGGTCAGCGCCTTGACCAGTTCGCGCTTCTGCTCGCGCGACCGGCCCTTGAACATTTCAACCCTGATGATCGGCATTTCGCTTCTGTTTCCCTGCTTGCTACTCAGCCGCCATGACCTGCCGCCTGCGGGCGGAGAACAGCAGCATGATGTCTTCGGCGATGGCGCGCATGTTGTCCATCGTCTCCTCATTGGGCGATCCGAGATTCTGGCTCAGGATGATCTCGTCGACACCGGCCTCGTCATAGATGGCCAGCTTGTCGATCAGCTCCTGCTTCGTGCAGATCATCAGGTTGTCCGCCAGTTCCTCGATGGTCTGCTTGCGGGGAAGCGGATGGATGGCCCCGCCCGTCACCAGCCCCGGCCCGGTATAGACATTGTCGAAGCGCGAATAATAGTCGTGCGCGGCTTCGGTCATGCGCTTCTTCTCGGCATCGTCCTTGGCCAGCCAGGTGACCCGAGACAGCGACAGCGTCAGGTGTGCGCCTGCCTCGCCCATCTCGGCCTTGGCCCGGTGGAAGGCGTTGACCTGCTCCAGCATCATCTCCTTCGAGCCAGACAGCGGCGTGGTCTGGATGTGGAAGCCGCGTTTCGTGCAGGCGTAGATGCCCTCGGGCACCATCACCGCCATCATCATCTGGATGGGCCGGACCGGCCGCGGCATGATGGTGAGCGGTTCGAAGTCATAGTACCTGCCCTTGAAGCTTACGTCCTCTTCGGTCAGCAGCTTGTGCAGCACGTCGAGGGATTCATCGAACTTTTCGCGGCTTGTCTCGATCGGGCTGCCAAGACGTGACATTTCCACCGCAAACGCGCCGCGTCCCACGCCCAGCACCAGGCGCCCATTGGTGAGGATGTCGGCCATCACCACCTCGCCCGCATAGGTGCGCATGTCGTGCAGCGGCAGCACGGCGACCGACGTCATCAGCTTGACGTGGCGCGTCTCGCTGGCCAGCCGCACCGCCAGCATCAGCGGCGCCGGCGTCAGCAGGATGTTGATCAGGTGATGTTCCGGGATCGACACCGACGCGTAGCCAAGATCATCGGCCAGCTTCGCCTGCGCGATCATGTCGGCGAACAGCCGGTCGCCGCCATAGCTGGTGTCCGGATAGTAGGCGGAAATGAAGTGGTTGAAATCCATGGACTTGCCCTTTTGCGATGAAGGCAGGTTCGCGCAGATTTAAGGTTCTGTAAAACAGATTCAGCCAGAGATTTGGAAGCCACAGTCTTGCTGCTCATCTTGTTGGGAATTCAGGTTCAGACAGTCATCTTCCTCCGCTCATCTTGCGGCGAAGAACCAATATCTGAGCAGATTGAAACAGCTGGCCCCCGACCGATACAACTTTGATGGTAACTGATGCCTGAGTGGGAGTGCGAGTGGTGCAACATGTATGTATACGGACGCTGTTGATCTGTTTTTTCGCTATGGCTGGAATGCCAGCAATCGCAGGAAGCTGCCAAGGCGTCGTTGCGGGTCTTTCCAGCAACTACAACCTGGCCAGAGGGACTGGCTTTCTCGCTGTTCGCGCCAATTCGTCTTCGAAATCAAAAATGATTGGTCAATTGTTCAACGGCGACCTTGTTGAGGTCGACCGGCGCAAGGGCAACTGGATTTATGTTTACAGCGATTCCGTTGAAGGCTGGGTTTTCCATAAGTATGTCCAGCGCGGTTGTGACGGAATATGAGCGCTTGACTGTCTGGAGAGCCCCGACGCCACGGCTTCTTTGCCGTGGTGGTTGTCCTTGCCTGGAAGTGTAGGCCTCTAGACCAGCCGGTCGCGCGGCTGCTTGCCGGCAAAGAACGCGTCCAGATTGTCGAGCGCCCGGAAGCCCATGGCGTCACGGGTTTCCCGCGTTGCGCTGCCGATATGCGGCAGCATGAAGATGTTGCTGTGGCTGGCGAATTTCGGATTGCCGCCGGGCTCTGTAACGAAACAATCGAGCCCTGCTGCCGCCACATGGCCGCTGTCGATCGCCGCCAGCAGGTCGTCCTCGACGACCAGCGCGCCGCGCGCCGTGTTGACGAGGATGGCGCCTTGCGGCAACTGGCCAAGCCGCGCCGCATTGACCAGGCCGGTTGTTTCGGGCGTTGCCGGACAGTGCAGCGACAGGAAGTCTGAAACCGGCAGCAGCGTGTCGAGGCTCTCGTGGAAGATGGCCCCTTTTTCAAGTTCCGCCGGAAGGCGCGTGCGGTTGTGATAATGCACCTGCATGCCGAAGCCCCGGCAGCGGTCCGCCATCACCTGGCCGACGCGGCCCATGCCGATGATGCCAACGCGCTTTCCCGTCACCTGCGTGCCGACCATGAACGATGGGCTCCATGACGTCCAGCTGCCGGACCGCACCAGCATGTCGCCCTCAGCCGCCCGTCGCGCTGCACCCAGCAGCAGCAGCATGGCGATCTCGGCGGTCGCATCGGAAAGAACGTCCGGCGTGTTGGTGACGGCGATCCCCCTGGCCTTGAGAGCGGCGAGGTCGCAGTGGTCGACGCCGACCGAATGGTTGGCGATGATCTTCACCCGGTCCGAAAGGCGCGCCACTGTGGCAGCGTCGAAGCGCTCGCTATGGCAGGGCAGGATGGCGTCAACCTTCGCACTCATCTCGACGATCTCGTCGGCGCTGAAGGTCCGGTCCTCGGAGTTGAGGATGACGTCATAGTCGCGCACGGCCCGCGCCACGGTGTTGGCGGACAGCTTGCGGGTGATCCACAGGATGGGCTTGGTCATGCCGGGTCAGTCTTTTGTGCGCCAGCAGTCGTTCCAGTAATCATAGCATGCCATGGCAAGTACCAGCAGTACGATGAGGATGACCGGCAGCCCGCCAAGCCAACCTGCAAACCCCGTCGCGATGCTGTGGGCCAGCCCGATGGTGAACGTACCGACCAGCGCAATACCGATCAAGCCATTGATCTTTCTGAGAGACTTGTCATTCATGGTTGTCCGAACTCCCTTGGTGAATACTATAGCCCGGCCTCGCCGCCGGTTGCCAGCGTCTTGATCATCCAGTTCGCCGTCCGCATCAGGCGGTCGTCGCGTTCGGCCGGCCCGATCAGTTGCACGCCGACGGGCAGGCCTGCCGTGCCGGACAGCAGCGGCAGGTTCACGCAGGGCAACCCCGCAACTGTCCACACGGTGCAGAACACCGGGTCGCCGGTACCTTCAGACTTGAGCGGCGCTTCGCCTGCCGATGACGGTGCGAGAACGGCGTCGTAATCGTGGAAGAACGAGGCGAAGAAGTTCTCTGCACCGCCGACCATCGCCAGCGACTCGGCATATTGCTGGTTCGAATAGCTTCTGCCGCGCTGGACCACGGCCTGAAGTTTCGCACTGATCACTTCCCAATGCTTCTCGAAGTCGTCCGCCAGGTGCCGGGCAATCTCGTATTCGTGCACCACTTGCTGGTGGCGCACGAGGTCGGCCACCGACTTCGGTGCCGGTATCCGCTCGATGTGCCCGTCCAGGGCTTCGATGATTTCCTCGAAACCGGCGCGTGCGTCAGCCGAAAGCCGGTCGTGATACGGCATGTCGATCCAGGCGAAGTCCGGCTCGACCGGTGGTTCGGTGCGCACGCCGGCGGCAGCGGACGGGCGGGGGCGGGCAAAACTGGTGGGGTCACGCGGATCGTACCCTGCCAGCGCATCGGCAAGCAGGCCGGCGTCTTCGAGCGAGCGGGCGAACACGCCAACCTGATCAAGCGTGACTGATGTTTGCAGCACGCCCGAGCGCGAGATCGTGCCACGCGTCGGCTTGTATCCGAAGATGCCGCAGAACGACGCCGGCCGGATGACTGATCCGTTGGTCTGCGTGCCGATGGCCAGCGGCACCTGGCCGGCGGCGACGGCAGCGGCGGAACCACTGGAAGAGCCGCCCGGCGTGTGGGCGAGGTTGCGCGGATTGGACGTGTGCGCCGGGTTCAGGAAGGCAAACTCGGTTGTTACCGTCTTGCCGAGAATGACTGCGCCTGCATCGCGCAACCGTGCAGCCACGGCGCAGTCCGCCGCCGCAACGGTGCCCTTGCGGGCAGGCGTGCCGCACTCGGTCGGCAGGCCCTTCACGTCGAATATGTCCTTCAGGCCCACCGGCACGCCGTGCAGCGCTCCCAGCGCATTGCCCTTGCGGCGGATGGTGTCGAGCTGTTCTGCCTGCTCCAGTGCGCCCATCGCGTCGACATGCGCCCACGCACCGATGTCCCGGTCCGTCTCCATGATGCGGTTGAGGCACGCCTTGACTAGATCGACCGAGGTCAGGCGACCTTCGGCAATCTGGCTGCGCGCCTCGGCCGCTGTTAGTTGGCACAACATGCTGCTTGGTTTTCTGTTCAGTTACTGCACGTACGGACCGAACAGGTAATCGGGTAGCCACAGCGCAATGCCGGGGAACTGGTAGAGCAGGAACATGGTGAAGATCACGATGCCCAGATACGGCATGATGCCCCTGAAGATCTGCATCAGCTCGATCTCGCCTCGCAACACCCCCTTCAGGTAGTAGGCCGACATCGCCATGGGCGGCGTCAGGAACGAGGTCTGGAGGTTCAGCGCAATCAGCATTGCGAAGAAGTAGGGGTTGACGTTGAAGTGGTCGAGCAGCGGCAGGAAGATCGGCACGAAGATGATCACGATTTCCGACCATTCCAGCGGCCAGCCAAGAACGAAGATGATCGCCTGGGCCAGCAGCAGGAACTGCCAGGGTGCCATGTCCATGGACTTGACCCACTCGGAGATGAGGTCGTGACCGCCGAGATAAGAGAAGACCGAAGCGAACGTCCACGAACCGACGAACAGCCAGCACACCATCGCGGTGGCCTTGGCGGTAAGGTAGACGCTTTCGCGCAGCTTGCTCCACAGGGTGGAAGCACTGTGGCGCAGGCAGGCAACCATCAGCCCGAACACGCCGGCGACGAGCGGTATCTCGATCATGGCCTTGGTGGTCGGGGCCTTGGCGAGCAGCATGTAGAGCGCAAGGCTTGCAATCGCCGCGCCGTACATCAGCGGGTTGCGGCCGGTGAGGCAGTTTATCAGGACCTGGTTTGGGCTCAGGTAGACGGCCGCCAGCACGATACCGCCCAGAGACCCCATGGCGGCTGCTTCAGCCGGAGTAGCAAGGCCGCCGAGAATTGAACCCAGCACCAGCCCGATGAGCACTGTCAGCGGGATGAAATTGACCAGCAGGTCCGCGTAGATCTTGGCGGTTGGCGGCACGTCCTTCATGTCCGGCTTCGGCGCCAGCGAAGGATTTAACATCACGCGGATAATCACGTAGACGATATAGAAGCTGGCCAGCAACAGGCCGGGGAAGACCGCCGCTGCATAAAGGCGCAGCGGCGAAAGCTCGGCAATGGCAGCATAGACGATCAGCATGATCGACGGCGGGATCAGGATGCCGAGCGTGCCGCCGGCACAGATCACGCCGGATGCGAATTCCTTGTTGTAGCGGGCATTGGCCATGGCCGGGAAGGCCAGCAGACCCATCAGCGTCACCACCGCGCCGACGATGCCGGATGCGGTCGAGAACACGGCACAGGTAATCAGCGCTGCGATTGCCATCGAGCCCGGCAGGTTGCGGGCTGCCATCTGCAGCGAATTGAACAGCCGGTTGACGATGTTTGCACGTTCGACGATGTAGCCCATGAACAGGAACAGCGGGATCGCGACCAGCGTATCGTTGGACATCACCGAGTAGGTGTTCTGGTTCAGCAGATAGAAGATCTGGTTCTGGAACAGGTCGTTGATCGAGGTGATGGAGTTGTAGTTGAAATACGCGTAGTAGCCAAAGGCCACGCCCATCGCCAGCAGGGTGAACGCAATTGGAAAGCCCAGCAGCACCAGTACGATGAACAGGCACAGCATCAGGATGGCGACTTCAGGATTCGTCATTTTTCATGAACTCCAGCGGCTTCGAGCGCGAGCATGTATCGGTGAAATCAGGATTTGTCTTTCGCTGCATCAGTGGCGATCAGGATGTCCTCCGTCTCGCGCACGTCCTCGAGCCGCTCCATCCAGACGCCTTCGCGCATGGCCTTCCAGCAACGCAGGATTTCGGCGATGCCCTGGATGAGCATCAGGAAGCCGGCCAGCGGAATGAGCGTCTTGAAGAAGTAGATCTGGATGCGGGCGGGCGAGTTCCAGCTCACCTCTGCGTAACGCCAGCTGTCCTTGGCGATCTCCGCGCCATACCAGAACAGCGCCAGCATGCCGGGGAAGAAGAAGAGCACATAAAGGGTGAAGTCGATTTTGGCTTGCGTCCTGATCGAAAGCAGGCGGTAGACCACGTCGCCGCGCACATGGGCGTCCTGCGCCAGCGTGTACGGACCGGCCATCAGGAACAACGCGCCGTACATCTGGATCATCATGTCGAATGACCACACCGTCGGTGCGTTCAGCACGTAGCGCACGAACACTTCGTAGGAGACCCCGAACGTCAGGATCAGGATGCACCATCCAAAGGCGCGGCCGACCCAGATGCTCAAGCTTTCGATTGAATGAATGAACGGAACCAAGATCCCCTCCCGGTCATGTGTATTGAGCCCGCAGCACGGGCGCTGCGGGCGTGAGGCTCAGTAGTCGTCGCAATCGCAGGAAGCAACGAGGCCCGCAGGATTTCGCCTGCGGGCCTGTTCGGATTTAGCCGAAGTAGTGCTTGTAGGCCAGCTTGTAGTCAGGCTGGTTCAGGTTGAGGTAACCCATCACGTTCTTGGCGTATGCCTTCTGGGATTCGATCACCTTGGCGAAGAACGGATCTTCACCCGAGATGCGCTCGACCACCTTGTCCCATGCAGCAAGCTGGGCCGCCATTATGGAATCCGGCGTGCGGTGAGCAGTGACACCCTGTTCGGTTGTCAGCTTCACCAGGTCGTCGGCATAGCGCTTGGTGTTGTTCCAGTAGAAGTTGGAACTTTCAGCTTCCGACGCATACCGCAGGATGGACTGCTGTTCAGGCGAGAGCGCGTCATACATCTTCTTGTTGAAGGTGCACTCGAAGAACTCCTGCGACTGGTGGAACGATGCCAGCATGTAGTCCTTGGATACGTCCTGCATGCCGAAGTCACGGTCTGCTGTCGGGTTGTTGAACTCGGCCGCATCGATCAGGCCGGACTTCATGGCCGGCTGGATTTCACCACCCGGCAACTGCACCACCGACATGCCCATTTCCAGCATCACGTCCGCGGCAAGACCCACCGTACGGTACTTGAGACCGCTGATCTGGGCGACGTCGGTGATCGGCTTGTTGAACCAGCCGAGCGGCTGGGCCGGCATCGGAGAGTTGAAGAACGACACGACGTTGAGACCCAGCGAACCCATCAGTTCGTCGAACAGTTCCTGGCCGCCGCCATAATAGATCCAGCCCAGCACTTCGTTGGACGACCAGCCGAAGCAGGGGCCGGTGCCGAACAGCGAGGCAGTCTTGGACTTGGAGTACCAGTAGGCCGGCACGTAGTGCGCCGCGTCGAGAACGCCGCGGTGAACAGCATCCTGCATCTGCGAGGTCTTGACGACGGAGTTGACCGGCAGAAGCTCGATCTTCATGTCGCTGGACATGGCGTTGACGCGGTTGACGTACGACTGGGCGTTTTCAAGGAAAATGCCGCCGCCCCAGGCGGCCTGCATCTTGATGGTCTTGGCCTGCGACCGGGCGATGCTCGGTGCTGCCAGGCCGGCAACGGTTGCGACGCCGGCGCCGGTCAGAAACTTGCGGCGGGATGCGCCGGACTTCGAAACTTCAGATGATGATTTCATTACAATCCTCCCTTGGCTGCATTCTTGAGTGCAGGCCGGTGAACTTAGTGACGCCGTTCAATGGCACAACATTGCATTCCGCCATGTGGTGCCACACCGAGGATGATAGGCCACCCGCGCTGCATTGCCAATCGCTGCTGAAGATGATGACGGCGGGCCGTCAGGCCGGGCCGGACTTGCCGGCGATGCGTGACCAGACGGGCTGGAAGACGTAACTGGTCAGCGGCATCAGCGCCGCTCCCGCCGCAAGGCCGAATATCCCGTCCAGCGTGGCCTTGGTGAGCCATTCGATCACACCGCTCACTTGCGGCATCATGCCGGCCATGGTCTTGGCGAGGTCATGGATGTGGTGGCCAAGCCAGCCGTATCCCAGCACTTCCAGCCCGTGGATGATGATCGAGCCTCCCACCCACAACATGGCCGCCGTGCCCACGGTGGTCAGCAGTTTCAGGAAGCCGGGCATGGTCTTCACGATACCGAGGCCGATGTTCCGCGTCAGCGACAGCCTGCCCCGTTCAGCCAGGTGAAGCCCGGCATCGTCGGCCTTCACGATCAGCGCCACGCTGCCATAGACCAGCACGGTGATGCCGATGCCCACGGCGGCCAGGGTGGCGGCCTCCGTCCAGATGTTGCTTTTCGGAATGTTGGCCAGCGCAATGGTCATGATTTCCGCAGACAGGATGAAGTCTGTCTTGATCGCGCCCATTGCCTTCTGCTCCTCGAGGTGCAGTGGATCTCCGCCGGGGTCGATCGGCACCGGCTTTCCCTCGGCGTGCGCCTTGCTGGCGGCAAGCGAATGGACCACCTTCTCTGCGCCCTCGAAACACAGATACCCGCCGCCGGCCATCAGCAGCGGCGTGATAGCCCAGGGCGCGAACGACGTCAGCAGCAGGCCGGCGGGCAGAAGGTACAGCAGCTTGTTCTTGAGCGAGCCCTTGGCAATGCGCCACACGATGGGCAGTTCGCGCGAGGCGTCGAAGCCGTGCAGATATTTCGGCGTCACAGCTGCGTCATCGATCACGGCGCCAGCCGCCTTCGCGCCCGCCTTGGCAGCCTGGCCCGCAATGTCGTCCACCGACGCTGCCGCCACCTTGGCGATTGCAGCGACATCGTCCAGCAGGGCAATCAGGCCACTCATTGATCAGTCCCCCTTGGGGCGCGATGCGAGGGCTTGCGGGCCGGTTTGCCCAACGCCGGCCGTCCACCGCGACGGTAAATGTCAGGCAGCGACGATAGCGGCGGGTCCAGCCAGATTCAAACCCCTATCACGGCGGGCCGACGCATTGACCGGCATCGATGCTGCCGCGGAGAGCGCGTCCAGACAGTTAGGAGGGACGTATTTGAAGGAAGTGGTGCCTAAGGCCGCAGTTCGCATATCCTGCAAAATCAATATCTTATGGAAAATTGGGACATCGAGTTTTCCCATAGAGTTGTTAGGCTTTCTGCCAAGAGTGTCCCACCGAATTTGGTTCACTCGCCGTTTGGCAAGAGGCAGAAACAGGCGACGTCGGTCAAGGTAGCCTAAGTTCTTCGGCTCGGCTTGAATGCTAACACTTGGTGTCTCCTCCGTTCTGTCTGGTCTCGAACTGTGTCCACACGTGCATCCGCCCTTTCTGACGTGCGTCGGCTATGCCTGTGGCTGTTCGCTCAGGTTTACCGGGAGCGCGATACCGGCGGCCTTGAAGACGTTTCCAACCTCGCCTGTCACATGTGTGCGCGTCGTGACGACCTTGCCGTCTTTTTCGATTGTTGCCTGCTGGAGCCGGTCGAGATCGTTGAGCAGCGGCTGCCACTCGGGGCGCAACCCCTTCTCCTGGCATAGGCGCATCAGTTCCTTGGCGAGCGTCAGGGCCAGGAACGAGACGAACACATGGCCGCGGATGGCAGCGTCGGATTGATGGAAGATCGGCCGGGTATCAAAGCTCGCCTTGGCAACGCGGAACAGCGCCTCGACCTGCAAGAGATCGCGGTAACGGATGACGGCCTGCAAGGGGGTGATCCTCGCATTGGTGCGCAGCACGCTGATCCCGTCGAAGCGCGCCTCGTCAGCCAGCTTGCCCAGATCAACCTCGAAGCCCTTGCCGCTGGCCTTGAGATAGCGGCGCCAGGCCGAGTTGCCGATGAGCGCCTTGTCGCCCTTCTTGAGCTGGGTCTGAAGACCATCGATAATCGCCTGCCGGTCGGCCCTGTCCTTTGCAGCCTCGGCCTCGTTCAGCGTGGTGATATAGCGCTGGGCATCGCGGCCTTTGCCAACGCAGACCTCCTTGACCCAGAGCTGGGTGTCACCCGCCTGCCGCTCGAGCACCAGCGGAACCATCGGGGCATCATCCCTGAGTACGATGTCGCGGACGATGCTGCTCGAGCGCTCGCGGGCACCGAGGATGTATTCCATGCCCAGCTCTTCCAGCGCAGCAATGGTCCCGGCGCTGATCATCCCGCGATCGGCCACAACGCATGAGCGGGTAATGCCAAAGCGCGTGCGCAGGCGGTTGACGATCGGCAGGAGGACCTTCACATCCGCCGTGTTGCCCGGCACCATCTCGGTGCAGATCGGCCGGCCCTGCGCATCGATCACCACGGCAAGGATCATCTGCGCAAGCTCGGGCCGGTGGTCCTTGGAATGGCCTCTGCGTCCCAGCGTCTCGCCCCCTGCGCCGTAGAACGACAGCGAAGTGGTATCCATGAACACCAGGCTCAGATCCGTGAACAGGTCACGACGCCGTTCGAACAGCTTCTCCTCGATCACATCCTTCACACAGCGCGGCGCCAAAGCGCCTTCGGCCTTCTCCGCTATCTCCTCGCCCAGCCAGGCCATGGCGCGGTAGAAGTGATGAAGCGCCAGTTCCCCTGCCCCCTCGATGGCGTAGCTCTTCATCCAGTCGGTGCAGGATCGATCCGAGCCCGAGACGAACAGCCGGTGCAGGGTGGCAACGAATATGGCGCGTTCGACATCAAAGCCAAATGCACGCCCCTCCAGCACCTCAGCCAGTACGGCATCGATCCCGAGCCACTCCCACAGCCGGGCGAACAGCAGCGGGCCTCCAATGCGCAGAGCCTGGATTTTGCCCGCGTCGATGTCGGAAAGGATAACGCAGCGCTCAGCATGCCGCGCGATGGAGGCTGCGAGCCGGTCGAGTTCCCCGCTGGCGACGAGTGCATCTTTGCGCCCGACCTAAGAGCTGATTGCTGCCAGAATGAAAGCACCAATGCGCGGTTCAAAGTCAAACTTGCTTCTACCCCTTGCTGCAGTCCGGGTTTTGGGCGGAGCGATCGGGTGATGAAGTAAGCACAATTCCTGCCGTATTGATCAGCTATGTTTCAGCCACAAGTAATCCCAGCAGGATCAGAAAATGTACTCCGCTAAGCTCTCGGCTATCATGCTGTTGTCAGTCTTGCACCCCTCGATCGTAGAGGCAGATACTTCTACCAAGCACATCCGCGACCCTGAGCCTCCCGTATACAAAACAATTACGATCAACGGAGATTTTGTGTGCGAAATTGGCGGCCGTAAAACAGACTGTACCGCGCAGGAATATGCGGAGTTTTACGAGCAGCATTCACTTCAAATGCCCGGAAAGTTCAAGAACGAGGAGCAGGTGAAGAAATGAGGAAGCTGATCAGGGCGGAGTACGAGAAGCGCCTGAAAGCATATCGCGCCAGTCGTTTAACCACGGAAGACGAGGCTGGCCCGACAGGTTTCTTTGGCAACTGGGCTTGGCATGTGGGGACGGAGCGAGACTTCCAAAGAGAACTGATTAAGGACGGAGTCGATTGGGAGAGGGAACAATCGACGCCGCCATCTGCTCAACCAGGTAGCTTTGCCCAGCTGGACACCCGCAAAAACCTGTTCGGATTCTGGATTTTATGATTCACTTGTCCTGTCGTGATGTGGAGGCAGGGCGATGGAACATCGGTCGTTTTTCGGACTTTCGGAACACCTTGAGCGGCTGAGTCAGAACGGCGATCCGCTGGAGGTTCTGGAGAAGACGGTGGATTTCGAACATTTCCGGGGCTGGCTTGTCGAAGGCCTGGGATATTGCGATGGCGCCAGGGGTGGTCGGCCTCCGTTCGACCCGGTTTCGATGTTCAAGGCGCTGATCCTGCAGGCGCAACACAATCTGAGCGACGCGAAGATGGAGTTCATGATCCGCGACCGGCTGTCCTGGATGCGGTTCCTGCGCCTTGATCTTGGCGGTCCGACGCCGGACGAAAACACCATCCGGCTGTTCCGCAACAAGCTCACCGAGACCGGCACGCTGAAGCGGGTGATGAAAGCCTTCGACTGGCAATTGCAGAAGAAGGGCTACATCCCGATGTCGGGCCAGATCGTCGATGCCTCGCTGGTGCCGGCGCCGAAGCAGCGCAACAGCGATGCCGAAAAGGCGGCGATCAAGGACGGAAAGGCAGCGTCTGAGATCTGGCCGGATGAGCCGAACAAGGCGGCACAGAAGGACACCGATGCACGCTGGACGCTGAAGATCGGCGGCAAGGTCCGTTATCGACCGGATGGAACAGCCCTGCCGCAGATCGCCCTGCCGGTGTTCGGCTACAAGTCGCATATTGTGATCGACCGGCGGTTCGGATTCATCCGGGCATGTGCTGTCACCTCGGCCTCGCATGCCGACGGTCGCATGTTGCCGAAACTGGTGACGACAAAGAACACCTCGTCTGAGGTCTGGGCCGACAGCGCCTACCGCTCGCAGAAGAACGAGAAGTGGCTGGTGTCGAAGATGCTGGTCAGCCGGATCCATCGCCGCAAGCCGGCAGGACGCCCGATGCCGAAGCACATCGCACGGGCCAATGCCGGCAAGTCATCGATCCGTGCGGCGGTCGAGCATGTCTTTGCGCACCAGAAGAACCGCTTCGGGTTGTTTATCCGCACCATCGGGATCGCCCGCGCCGAGGCGAAACTGATCCTGGCCAACATCGCCTACAACTTCGACCGCCTGATCTTCCATGAGCGGACCAGCGCCACAGGATGAGTCCGTCCGGAAGTGACAGAAACGACGCTAAAACCACCCCGGAGCATCGCTCCCGGGGCCACAAAGACCATCAAGACCGCAGAAAGGCATCAATCAACCGAACTTGTGACGCCGCCGCGTCGAAAATTACCGGTTAATGCGGGTGTCCAGCTAAGATTCAAATCTTGACGGGCGTAACCGGCCTCCATTGCTCGCAAGTCCACGCTGCGTAAGTCGCTGATATCGAACTGGAGTTCTCCAATACAATCGAAAGGGATACGATGCTCGTAGCTGATATGATGAAGCCCAACGGCAAGATCTTCTTGAAAAGTGAGTGGGCACAAATCAGCGATGAATGGCCTTGTGTATCGTTCACTAAACCGTCTGTAGGGCAACGCCTGAGGGCAGAGTTCGTACCAGGCCGTGATGTTCTCATCTACGTTGGGACGACCAGCCCGGAGATGACGGAGTTGCCGGAGCATCGCAGTCGCCTAATCTCTGCAGTTGTGATTGAACCCAATCAGGTTCTAGAAACACGTAAGATGGTTCCCCCAGAGTCATGGTCCAATTCGTACGCCTCATGGGGAGATAGATGGCCTCATTCCATGGCCGTGCTGAAAGCCGCCAATTTCATCGGCCCGCCATTTCCTGAAGCAAGAGAGGTAATCCCGACTGCTTACGCCTCGTTTGCCAAGATCGCCAATCGCGGAGGAATCGTCGAAGCGCTCGGGTCTGAAAGGGATGCAGTACTGGCTCTACGAGTCGAACCAATCACGCTCAATTTGCGCGACGATGTAAAAGCTTACATGCAGCTCAGGATGAGCGTGTCTCGCGAGGTTGAACCTGCCGTTCGTCAGGAAGCATTTCGAATGGCGCAGCTCATCATCGATAGAGTGAAACGAGGTGGCGAAAGTTCGGTCAAAATCAATCCGATAAGATCGGCACCAAACCTATCAGATCTCAATGCACTGTTGATTAGAAAGATGGGGCAACAAGATGGGCGCTGCGCGCTATGCGGAGGCCGACTTGCCATAGGCAGCACACATTCGATGCTGCAACCGTCTGCTGACAGGATCGACAGTGACAACGGTGCATATGATGATGCCAATGTCTGGATCACGCACCTTGCGTGCAACTTCGCCAAGAACAAATATGGCTTAGACGAATTCGAAGATTGGATATCGATGGTCCGGGGGATCGATAGTTCCGCCAGTCAATTTGCTTCGCACAACCTATCTTCTTGAAATCATTCTCTACTCCGGCTGCACGGCGCTGCAAGCCGCAACCATCAAATGGTTCACTGAACCTCCCGAACGAGTGGTCTGGATGAAATGTTAGTGCCTACAGCGGTGTCCATCCGCGGGGTTAATACTGTCAGATGTCCACCTGCGCCAAAGCACAAACGGTGTTCACCAATCGCATCTCCTCAACGGTGTTACACGGTACTTCGAGCAGCTGTGGACTGGCAAAGACCAACGACAGCACCTGAGCTCTGGAAAGCGCGACATTGATACGGTTCAAGCTGAAAAGGAACTCGATATCTCGCGGCAATTCGTTGGCTGACGACGTAGTCATCGACAGCAGACAGACTGGAGCCTCCTGTCCCTGAAACTTGTCAATTGTTCCGACCCTCGCGTTGTCCGGAAGCTTTCTCTTCAGAGCATTTACCTGCGCGTTGTACGGCGCAACCACCAAGATATCCTCCAGCGACAATGAACGCTGATTGCCGTCCCGATCAGTAAAAGCCTTGCCCAGCAGTAGATTGATCGTCTGTCTTATCGCCTCGACCTCTTCCATAGAAGTTTGACTGTTGCCCTCGTGCCACACCGCTACGAGATGCGCCCCTGATTGAGGCAAACCCGGTACCATCTCAAGCGACTGCCGGGCTGCACCATCGTCGCTGGTCAACCGTCCCTCATAGACAATCTCTGAAATGAACTCGCAGACGTCCGGATGCATCCGGCGCGACGTCGGCAAGAAGATACCGCGTTCAGGTGGAACGGTATTGTGGTCAGCAAGCAGGTACTCCAGAGCAGACTTGCCGCTGTCGCCCGGATGCGCCCCCTGGATGGGTTGGGGCAACTGCATCGGGTCGCCAACGAGCACGAGATTTCGAGTGCATGTGCCCATGGCCACGATATTGGCGACCGAAACCTGACCAGCCTCATCGACAAACAGATAGTCAAAGTGCTGATCGAAATCGTCACGTGAGAATAGCCATGCGGTCCCTCCAACCAGGTCGGAGCTGAACAAGCTGGAGTCGTCGTTCTTGCGGGTCTGGTAAATCAGGTCGCCGTAGGGACCGTGGATTTCATCTCCGATCTTCTTTGCGATTTTCGGTGCCAGACCGTTTTCCTTCGCTCGATCGAGAACGGCGAACAGGAGATTGTCGATAGCCTTATGGCTGTTGGAAGCTACGGCGATGCGCTTGCCAGCTCGGATCAGATGCAGAATCGCGCACGAGCTGACATAGGTCTTGCCCGTCCCCGGCGGCCCCTGGATTGGCAGAACACTGCAATCGAGGTCGTTGATTGCCGAAACGGTTTCGCTGACGAGATCTCTGCTTGCGTCAATAATGCGATCGCCTGGCTTCTTGCCTTTGAAGGCTGGCAGGTCGCGGTGCAGGAAACCCTCGACAGCGCGGTAGCGATGCGAGACATCAATGATCGAACCGATGATCCGGCGAATGGCAGCCTCGATCGGCTGAGTGTTCAAGGGGCTGGCGGGTAGTAGGGACACTGATGCTGGCGCATCTCCAAAGCTCTGGATCGGGAAAACAATCTCCGCCACACGGGCGTTGACGTCCAACTTCTTCAAAGTGACGGTCTTTGGTCCTTCTGCGGTCGCAACGTTGAAGGAGCCCTCGGAGATCTTTGTTTCCTGTTCGGGAAAAGTATATGACCGCTTGCGCGATCTTCCTTCATCAACTGATGGTCCATTTGCCTGAAGGCCACCAAGACAATCGAGGTCATCGATCAAGTCCTCAGTTTCTTGCCCGGCCTTGTCAAAAATCGACCACCACGCCGGCTTCTTCTCGCGCCCATGAAAGTGGCTCAGATCAAAAAGCAGATCTGCGAAAGCCTCGCCATGCTGCCGTCCGACCGGTTGAAGTTGTGTGCGAAGGGCCTGATCTGCTGCATCAAGCTCCCGAACCTTGTCAGCATTAAACTCTTCGGCATCACGGCCACCCGGCTTTCGCCATGGCAAATCCGCCGGCCGCACTTCACTGACCAGCCAGTCTCGCAACAGTTGCGTCGATTGGCAGTCGAATTCGTTGTACTCACGAATTTCGTTGAGGAGATCAGGTGATTGCGTTTCACGCCACCTTTCATAGGCAACCACACTGCCACCGGCAGTCTTCACGTCTCCCTTGCGCGCTTCAGCGTAGAAGACCTCGAGATTCTTGAGTGAGTAAGCCGGTTCCGAGACGTACATGCCGCCACTGACAACACGATAGAGGTCCACAAAACGTTCCTCGCGAAGCATCTGGTCGAGAGCTGCTTCTCCAGTTCGGTGCAAGCTGACCAGCCTGCGCAACGCCGTGATTTCATAGGCGGCATAATGATAGATGTGAGCTTTCGGATATTTGGCCAGCCTGGCGACGAAGAACTCGATCAACTCGCGAAGTGCCTTGCCTTCCTCTTCGCGGTCATGCGCCCAGAAGTCCTTGAAGACCCATTTTCCATCTTGTTCGAACCAGACCCCATGGAGATACTCCAGGCCCCCTTCATAATAGGGATCACCCTCGATATCGTAGAACATGTCCCCAGGCGCCGGTTCAGGTAACAGGCAAAACCCCTTGCCTTGCTCTGCAGGCCTGAGCTCGAAAGCTGGATCGCCACCAGCCCGCCGGACAGCCTGCAACCTTGCCTGCGATCTAATTTTCTCAAGAGAAGCCGCGGCCAGCTTCGGCACCTGGCCTTTGCTGTTTGCTAGGTCTGTCAGCGTTGAAATGCCAGCCGCTTCCAGTTTATTGCGCTGGCTGCGCGAAATGTTAGCTACCAGGGTCAGACTATCTGTCTGCTCCCAGTGGTCGGAGCATAGCTCTCTCCATCGGCACAGATCACACGCCTTTACCGGTTCAGGTCGTGTGGGGTCTGGCTGACCAACGAAAGCCTCCAGCCGGTCACGCACACGTCGAGCATAGGCAGCGTACTCGACAAGTCGCATTGTCCAGCGCTCACCATTGCCCAGCTGGAGATGAGCATGCTCCGGCTCCACGCCCTGAAGCTTTGTTAGCAGATCCGAATACAGGACCAGTTGAAGAACGTGCTTGGGCTCGGGACGTCGTTTCAGCTTTGTATCGACGACCTCATAGGAAAAGCCGCCGAGCCGCGACGGACGGTCCACGCGCTCCAGAAAGTCTGACCATCCACCCCACGGAGCTTGCAGTAATGCGCCCTGGAAGATGAAGTCATGTCCCGCTGCGAGTGCGGCCTTGGTTTGCTCTGCTGCAGCGCTTAGTGATCCCTCGCTCCGGTCAACTTCAAACAAGCTTCGTTGCGTGCTCTTCAGTTGTTCAAGATAGGCGGCCTCGTGAGCATCACCATATCGCTGGAGAATTTCGGCTTCGTCGCTGTCGGCTACAGGTTCAAGATCTTCTCCGTTGAGGTATCGCAGATCCAAAGCGGTGGCGTGCCGGCACTCCATGAATCTCATGAGGTCGGACGCCGAGAGCAGAACTTGATCGTCAACCTTTCGCATTTGATGAGTGTCCTGCTTTGTCTTGCAACCTGATCACCTGATATGAACTGAGAGTCGGCCCCTCGAAGTTTCATCATCGAGATCCAACTGACCGCCTCCACAGCAGGCCGTCATCGCGTCAACGGCCTGGAAAAATTCAGATCCACTGCGTTTTCGACTTTTTCTGCAGCAATTGCTTCGCAGCTTCCTCGATTGAGAACCCGCTCTTTAGTCGACGCCTCAACAGCTCGCGTTCAACCCCTAGATCTGCGGCCAACCTCGCTAGGGACGGATAAACCTTTCCGCCATGTGCGATGGGTTGCCCCGCGTGTTTTGCCGTAGCCGGGGGAGAGCATGTCGACAAGATCCGGACGCGCAGACAAGCGCAGAGATCATCGTGCCGATCTTCATCCGTCGGCGTGGCATCGAGAAGAAGCTGGTCATCAAGAGCGGGGCTGCAACATTGACCAATGCTCCGGACCACACGCTGATCGCTGCGGTCGCCCATGCGAGAGACTGGTTCGAAAAACTCCTGTCCGGGGAATACCAGACGCTGAGGGATCTGGCCCGCGCCGAAGGCCGCAACGAACGCTACGTCTCGCAGGTTCTCAAGCTGGCATTCCTTGATCCTGACCTCATCGAACAGATCGCCTCCGGCGAGCAGCCCGTCGATCTGACCCTGGAAAAACTGCGCAGGATGAACGACCTGCCTGTCCGGTGGGACCTTCAGCACAAGCGGCTCGGGTCCGCTGCCTACCGCTGCTGAGGTTTGCAAATCCTGAAAACTCGGGTCAGAGGGCATCTGGCCGTCGGTTACCGTCGAGTACTCGACCAGGCTGGCACCTGAAGCCCGCCAGCAAGCGAACCGCCAAAATCTGAATTGGAGAGAATGCGGGCACGAATGCGCTGACCAGCGCTCTCTGGTCTGCTCTCCCATGCGGTCACGTTGGAGGCAGCGCAGCTAACTCCCCGTACTTGCGGCGCTATTGCCGGCAAGCTTGAAAAAACAAATTATCTATTTAAATCAATATGATAGGTGGCGGAGAGAGAGGGATTCGAACCCTCGGTACGGTTTCCCGCACACACGCGTTCCAGGCGTGCGCCTTCAACCACTCGGCCACCTCTCCGCATTGGAACGGGCGCAACATACACAAGAGTGGTTGAAGATCAAGCGCGCGCACTCTTAAAAGTGACGGATGTGCGGGAGCATGATGGAATGGCAGAACTCAAGCGGCGTAGCCCGCACACCGTGTTGTGAGTGGTGTGCGGCTCTTCCTGCTTTTATGATCGGGTCAAGCGATTCCGGGATAATCTGCCTGCCAGCACATCTGCACCAACCCGGACCACCGTGGAGCAAGGGAGACAATCATGAGACTGTTCAAGACGCTGCTGGCCTCCGGCGCTGCCGCTGCAGCCGCAGCCGTCATGCTTGGCGTGGCCGCGATGACCGCGGCGCCACCCCCGGCCGAGGCCGGATACTGGCGCGACAACGAGCGCCGGGTCGGCATCTGGATGTTCATACGCAAGGCGCCGGACGAGGAATTGTGGGAAGCCTGCCGGCGGGTCTATGGCCGCGATGTCTTCAGGGTACGCGGCGCCGGCCCCCGCAAGGCCCGCTGCTATGTCGACTCCAGCCAGATCTACAATCCCGGCGGTTTCTACCGGCGTGACGGCAGGGATTGAGCCCTGAACTGCGCCGGCCCGGTCAGACCTTGCCTCCAGGCTGGCGAGGCTTGACCTGGCGGCCCGCCTGCACCCTGTCGCGACGCGGCGGAATGCCGAACACCGCTGAATAGGCTCGCGAGAAGTGGCTGGCGTTGGCAAAGCCGCAGGCCAATGCCACCTCGGTGATCGGCAAGGTGGACTGCAGCAGCAGGTTGCGCGCTCGCTCCAGCCGGATGGCGCGGTAGTGATCGGCGAAGCTGGTGCCCAGCAGGCTGGAAAACAGCCGGTCGATCTGCCGCGTCGACAGCCCGACGCGCGCAGCAACGGCCGAGCGGTCGAGCGGGCTGGCGATGTTGCTTTCCATGAGTTCCAGCGCATACACGATGTCCTGCCGGTGAATGCCGTAGCGCTGGGTAAGCGAGGCGCGCTGCGGCGCGGTCGACAGCGCCACGTCACGGTGCAGGAACCAGTCGGACACCTGGGTGGCGAACACCTTGCCATGCTCTTCGGCAATCAGCGCGTGAATCATGTCGAGCGCGGCAATGCCGCCGGCGCAGGTCAGCCGGTCGCGGTCGATGATGTAGCGGGACCGGGTCAGCAGCAGGTCCGGATACTCCTCGGAAAGGGCCGGCGCATGTTCCCAGTGGATGGTCATGTGGCGGCCTTCCATGATGCCGGCGCGGGCCAGCACGTAAGGGCCGCCGGACACGCCGCCGATGCGCACACCGCGGCGCGACAGCTGCCGGATCCAGCCAAGCGTCTTCCTGTCCTGGAAGTCCCAGGGCCGCCCACCGACGCACACCAGCAGGATGTCGGCATCGATCATGTCGCCCACCCGCGCCTGGCACGGCATCTGCGCACCAACCGATGACGTTGCCGGCCCACCATCCAGCGACACGCAGATGAACCGGTACAGCTCGCGCTCGGCAATGGTGTTGGCAGCGCGCAACGGCTCGATGGCCGAGGCAAACGACATCAGCGCAAAACCGTCGATCAGCAGGAAGGCAAAGGTAAAGGGGCGGTCCGCCCGGGCGTTCGACATGGCGCAGATGGTAAAATGAATGGCTCACAGGGACAACGGGTTTCGAAACCAGGCCACCTATACTCCCCCCGTTTCAGGGCGTGATCGCCTGAAACCGACATTCCACCGGACCCTGGAGCCGGCTTCATGAAGTACTCGATTTTCTCGCTCGCCCGCAACGCACTGACCGGCCACCAGAACTGGCAGCCGGCATGGCGTTCGCCCGACCCGAAGCCACATTATGACGTGATCATCGGCGGCGGCGGCGGGCACGGCCTGTCCACCGCCTACTACCTGGCCAAGGTGCACGGGATCACCAATGTCGCCGTGCTGGAGAAGGGCTATCTCGGTTCGGGCAATATCGGGCGCAACACCACCATCATCCGCTCCAACTACCTGCTGCCCGGCAACGAGCCGTTCTACGAAAAGTCGCTGCAGCTCTGGGAAGGGCTGGAACAGGACTTCAACTTCAACGCCATGGTCTCGCAGCGCGGGGTGATCAACCTGTATCACTCGGACAGCCAGCGCGACGCCTATACGCGGCGCGGCAACGCCATGCGCATTCATGGCGTCGATGCGGAACTGCTGGACCAGAAGTCGCTGCGCGACATGCTGCCGTTCCTCAATTTCGAGAACGGCCGGTTCCCGATCATGGGCGGGCTGATGCAGCGGCGCGGCGGCACGGTGCGTCACGACGCGGTTGCCTGGGGTTATGCGCGCGGCGCGGATTCACGCGGCGTCGACATCATCCAGCATTGCGAAGTGACGGGCATCCGCCGCGACGCGTCAGGCAAGGTCACCGGCGTCGACACCAGCAAGGGCTTCATCGGCTGCAACAAGCTGGGCCTCGCCGCCGCCGGCAACTCGTCGCGGGTGGCGCAGATGGCGGGCCTCGACCTGCCGATCGACAGCCATGTGCTGCAGGCTTTCGTATCGGAAGGCATCAAGCCGTGGATCGACAACGTGGTGACGTTCGGCGTCGGGCACTTCTACATCTCGCAGTCGGACAAGGGCGGCCTCGTCTTCGGCGGCGACATCGACGGCTACAATTCCTATGCCCAGCGCGGCAACCTGCCGATGGTGGAGCACGTGATCGAGTGCGGCCTGGCGATGATCCCGTCGCTGAGCCGGGCGCGCGTACTGCGCGCCTGGGGCGGCGTGATGGACATGTCGATGGACGGCTCGCCGATCATCGACAAGACGCCGATCGACAACCTCTACATCAACGCCGGCTGGTGCTATGGCGGCTTCAAGGCAACGCCGGCGTCCGGCTGGTGCTTTGCCCACACCATCGCGAGGGACGAGCCGCACGAACTCAATTCGAAGATGCGGCTGGACCGTTTCCGCACCGGGTACGTGATCGACGAGACCGGGCACGGCGCGCAGGCAAACCTGCATTGATGAGTTTACGCAATTCCGGACGGAAAACCGGCATCCACTTTTCCTGGAATTGCTTGTTAGGAACTGGAAGACCATGGCTTACCTGATCAACTGCCCCCATTGCGGGCGCCGCACGACGGACGAGTTCTACATCAAGGGCGATGCCTCGAAAGTCCGGCCCGCCACCGTCGGCGAGGGCACCATGGACCTGTGGCATGACTACGTCCACATCCGCGACAATGTCCGCGGCCGCATTGCCGAGCATTGGCACCACACCGGCGGCTGCCGCCAGTGGCTGGTGGTGGAGCGCGATTCGATGACCCACGAGGTTTATGCCGTCACCGCGGCGCGCGACTGGAAGCCGGCAGCGTCAAAAGCTGCGGCGCCGGCAAGGAAAGCCGCGGCCCGCCAGGCGCCGGCAAAGAAGGCTGGAGGCAAGCGCTGATGACCTCTTACCGTTTCAGCAAGGGCGGGCTTATCGACCGCTCAACCGCACTCAACTTCAGCTTCGACGGCCAGCGCATGAGCGGTCATGCGGGTGATACCCTGGCCTCGGCGCTGCTTGCCAACGGGCAGCTGCTGATGGGCCGGTCGTTCAAGTATCACCGGCCGCGTTCCGCCGTCACCTGCGGCGCGGCAGAACCCAATGCGCTGATGGAGATCGGCGAAGGCGGGCGGCTTGAGCCCAATACCCGCGCCACCATGCAGGAGCTTTACGACGGGCTGGTATCGAAGAGCCAGAACCGCTGGCCGACGCTGGAACGCGACTTTGGCGCCATCAACTCGCTGGCCTCTTCGCTGTTCGTGGCGGGCTTCTACTACAAGACCTTCATGTGGCCGAAGAAGTTCTGGGAAGCGATCTACGAACCGATTATCCGCAAGGCCGCCGGTCTTGGCAACCTGAGCCACGAGGCTGATCCGGACCGCTATGAAAAAGTCTACGCGCACTGCGACGTGCTGGTGGTGGGCTCCGGCCCGGCCGGGCTGATGGCGGCACTGGCGGCGGCGCGGACGGGTGCGCGAGTCATCCTGGCGGACGAACACGCACGGCTCGGCGGGACACTGCTCAAGGAGCGCGAGGAGATCGCAGGCACGGCCGGCGTGACCTGGGCAGACGGCATCATCGCCGAACTGGCCGCCATGAAGAACGTGCGGCTGATGCCGCGCACTACCGTTTTCGGCGCCTATGACGACGCGGTGTTCGGCGCGCTGGAGCGGGTGCAGAAGCACGTGGCCGAACCGGACCACAACGCGCCCGTCGAGAAGCTGTGGCGCATCATCACGAAGCGATGCGTGCTGGCGGCAGGCGCGGAGGAGCGGCCGATCGTGTTCGGTGGCAACGACCGGCCGGGCGTCATGATGGCCTCGGCCATGCGCGCCTATGCAAACCAGTACGCCGTTGCCCCGGGCCGGTCGGCAGCGGTGTTCACCTCGACCGACTCCGGGTACCGCACGGCGCTCGACCTGAAGGCGCACGGGGTGCACGTCGAGGTCATCATCGACGCCCGCGCAGATGCGCCCAAGCTGGACTCGGGCGGGGTACCGGTCATACGCGGCGCCGTGGTGACCGACGTGAAGGGCGGCAAGCACGGCATGAGCGCCGTGGAAGTGAACGGCCACGACTTCGATCCCGTGCCAGGCGCTGGCGATGTCGGGCGGCTGGAGCCCGGTGGTGCATCTGGCCTGCCAGCGCGGTGCGAGGCCGGTGTGGAACGAGGAGCTGACATGTTTCATGCCGCCGGCGAACGACCCGTGGACGGTTGCCGCCGGTTCGGCCAACGGCAAGTGGGCGTTGAGCGCCTGCCTCGCCGATGGCGCTGCGGCCGGCAGCACGGCTGCAGCGGACGCGGGCTTCAAGGCGTCGAAGGTTGCGGTTCCGAAAGCGCGCGACGAGGCAGGCTTCGCCGTGTCGCCGTTGTGGTGGGTGAAGTCTTCGACGGGCAAGGCGTTCGTCGATTACCAGAACGACGTGACCGCCGGGGACCTGCCACTGGCGGCGCGTGAGGGTTATGACCACATCGAACTGGCCAAGCGCTATACCACCTCGGGCATGGCCACCGACCAGGGCAAGCTTGGCAATGTCAACGCCATCGGCATTCTGGCCGAAGCCACCGGCAAGCCGATCCCGGAAATCGGCACCACCACGTTCCGGCCATTCTATACGCCGGTGTCGTTCGGGGCGCTGGGCGGCCAGCATGTCGGCCAGCACTTCCAGCCGGTGCGCCGGTCACCCTTGCACGGCTGGGCGGAAAAGCTGGGGGCGGCGTTCGTCGAAACCGGCCAGTGGTATCGCTCCAGTTGGTTCCCGCGCAATGGCGAGGACTGGCTGGCAGCGATGAGCCGCGAAGTGATCAACACCCGGCGCAATGTGGGCCTGTGCGACGTGTCGACGCTCGGCAAGATCGAGATCAAGGGCAGGGACGCAGCCGAATTCATCAACCGGCTCTATTCCAACCCGTTCCTGAAGCTGCCGGTGGGCAAGGCGCGCTACGGCCTGATGCTGCGCGAGGACGGGTTCGTCGGCGACGACGGCACCACGTCGAGGCTGGGGGAGAACCACTTCTTCATGACCACCACGACGGGCCATGCGGCCCAGTCGATGCGGGACCTGGAGTTCGCCCACCACGCGCTGTGGCCGGAGCTGGACGTGCAATATGTTTCGGTGACGGACGAATGGGCGCAAATGGCGGTGGCAGGGCCGAAGGCCCGCGACGTGCTGTCGAAGCTGGTGGATGCTGACCTGTCCAACGAGGCGTTCCCGTTCCTGGCGGCGCGCGAGGTGACGGTCATGGGCTCCCTGCCGGGGCGGCTGTTCCGCATCTCGTTCTCGGGCGAACTGGCCTACGAACTGGCGGTGCCGGCAGGCTATGGCGAGGCGGTGGCGAGCGCCATCATGCATGCCGGACGCCCGCATGGCATCCTCCCCTATGGTCTCGAAGCCTTGAGTTCCATGCGGGTGGAGAAGGGCTTCATCACCCACAACGAGATCAACGGCCGGCATACGGCGGACGATGTGGGCCTGGGCCGGATGAACTCCCGCACCAAGGATCACATCGGCCGGATGATGAGCGAGCGCGAAGGCCTCAACGACCCGAACCGCGAGCAGCTTGTCGGCATCAGGCCGCTGGACCCGTCGGCCCGTTTCCGCGCCGGATCACATCTCGTCCGGCCCGGCGACAAGCCGTCGACCGCCACCGATCAGGGCTATGTGTCGTCAGTCGCCTGGTCGCCGACGCTTGGCAGCTGGATCGGACTGGCCATGCTGAAACGGGGCCGTGAACGGCACGGCGAGCGGCTGATCGTGTGGGATGGCTTGCGCGACGTCTATATCGAGGCTGAAGCCTGCAACCCCGTGTTCGTCGATCCGCAATGGGAGAAGACCCATGCCTGACATCGCCCTTCCCGTTTCGCCGCTGGCGCACGTGCTGAGCCCTGGCCGCTATGGCCGGGCACTGCCGGAAGGCCCGGGCGTGACCCTGTCCACCGTGCATCCGTGCGAGATCGTCTCGGTCATCGCCGCCAAGGGCAAGACCACAGCACTGGCAGCCGCCCTGAAAAAGGACTTCGGCATTGCCCTGCCCGGCATGGGCCAAAGCGCTTCGGCGCGCGGGCTCACAATAGTGGGTGTGCAGCCGGACAGCTGGCTGGCGGTGCAGCCGGGTGGCCAAGGGTTGGCCAGCCGGCTGGACGCAAAGCTGGGCAAGCTTGCGATGGTGACCTCGCTGTCGCACGGGCGTACCCTGATGCGCATCGCCGGGCCGCGCGCCCGGGAGGTGCTGTCCAAGGGCACGGCGGTGGACCTGCATCCGGCGGCGTTCAAGCCGGGCATGGCGGCAGCCACCCAGATCGGCCACGTGGGCGTCACCATCGCGTGCACCGGCGCGGACAGTTTCGACCTGATCACCCTGTCGACGTTTGCCGCAGGCTTCTGGGAAGGGCTTCTCGAGCTGTCGCTGGAGTGGGGTTACGAGGTCAGGTAGGCATTTTCGCGCTCACGCCAGCTTCGCTTCGCGAAGCGGCTCGGAAGACTTACGCCAACGCCGCCAGCTCGTCGTCGAGAAATGCCAGCAAGGCGCGCGGCAGCTCGCGGTAGCGCGGGGTGTCCACCTCGGTCTTGGCGATGATCTCCTGCACCACGGGCACGAGGTGGCGGGACATGAAGTCGCGCTGGGCCGCATGAAGGGTGACAACGGACTTGTCGTCCGCAGCGTTGGCCTGCTCCTGCCAGGTCAGGAACTGCAGGAACTCCAGCATGACCGAGAGATGGTCCGGCAGCTCGCCACCGTCGCGGCGCTTCAGGCCGAAGTGATCATACCAGCGGATCAACTCCTGGTAGAGATCGGTCTGCTCGCGGTTTACATGGGTGGAGGCGTGCAACGACACGGCCCGTTTCGAGATCGATGGCTCGAAGGCATCCATGAAGGCCTTGCCATGATCCTGCGGTGGCAGCGGCACGGCGGCCTCGTCCAGTATGTCCGCTCCACCATTGCCTGAGCGGAAAGCCGCTGCAAACGCGCCGTAGACGGCGCTGCGCTCAAGCGCATCCATGGTCAAGTGGCCGAACTGCCGGAAGTAAAACCGGCATCGATCCCCGTTCGAGCCGGGGACTGGCTCTTTCCTGGCAGGGCGGCGGTTTGCTTGCGGGGGCCGGAGATGCGCTCCATCTCGATACGGGTGTCGCGGTCGAAACAGTTGGGCTGGCCTTCCAGCATGCCGACGCGCAGGTGGGCATGGTCGCCAGCCAGTTCCACCGGGTTGATCGGCGACGGCGACACGTGGCGCGGCTCGCCCTTGCCCTCGAACTGGTAGTTCTCCCAGGCGTGATACATGAAAGCCTGACCGGGGCGCATGCCGTGGGTCACCTTCACCCGCAGTTCGAACGAGCCAACGTCATTGTAGCAGCGCACCCAATCACCATCGGAGATGCCGCGCGCCTTTGCGTCCTGCACCCCGACCATGATGTAGGGCTGGCCGCGATTGAGCCGGTTCATCAACCGGTTGTCGCGCCATACGCCGTGGATCGACCAGCGGGTGTGGCCGCCGGTCATCATCAGCGGGTAGTCGCCGCCGATCTTGGGCGGGGCCTTGTAGGTGGGCAGGTGCTCGTCGTGCTCCAGGTAGAGGTCATGGTCAATGTAGAACTGGATGCGCCGGGTCTGCGTCGGGTACGGATACTTGTCGTGCAGGTGGTAGGTGAGCGGGATGAAAGCCTTGCCCTCTTCCAGCTTGCCGGCATTGCCGATGGCCAATGGCGAAATGCCGATGTCGTTGTAGCGGGCGTAACCCTTTTCCTTCTGCTCCTCCCACGAGACATGGCTCAGGTTGGCGGATGCCTCGATGATGGCGCCTGCCGCCTTATCCGTATCGTCCTCGAGAAAGCGGCCCGACATGGTCATGTCGTCATAGAGATTGTCGAGCTTGATGGTCTTGCCCAGATGCGAGGTGATCGAGGTGAGGCCGCGTTCCTTGGCGCGCTTCTCCATGTGTTTGGCCAGCCTGGTGAAGATCCAGAAGTCGGGCTTGGACTCACCCAGCGGCTCGACCGCCTTGTTGGTCACATGGTTGAACGGCACCAGCGGCGTCACCCACTTGTGGTCGGTGGTCTCGTACCAGGCGGCGGCGGGCAGGATATAGTCCGACCACATGGCGGTCGAGCTCATGCGGAAGTCGATGGTGACCGACAGCTTCAGCTTGGGCCACAGCACCTCGAGCAGCTTCTGCGAGCCACGCACCGAGCGCAGCGGGTTTGAGCAATAGTGGAACATGATGCGCGGGTCGGCGCCGCGCGGCGGCTGCACCGGCACCCAGTGATTGTCGAGCGCCTCGATCACCGATTCCTTCACCGGCTTGTTCAGCCCCGGCACCCATTGGGCGGCTTCCTCGGCCAGCTCCATCACCCCACCGTGGATGTGCCAGAACATCGCCGAGGAGGTCCAGATCGGCAGGTTGCCTCCGATGTCCTTGAAGGAGTTGTTGCCGAGGTCCTTGAAGAACATCTCAGCCGTGTCGCCGGCCGCCAGCTTGCCGAGCAGGCCGGTGCCGATGTCCCAGCCGAACTTGGCCCGGTCGGCGTTGCGGAAGCCGGATACGTAATCCTCCCAGCCGTCATTGGCGAGGAAGGAGAAGGCCGAGTAGCCCGAGCCGGGCTTGCCCATCTGGCCGCGCAGCACCCAGATCAGGATCATGGCACGCTCGGTCAGGTTGCCGTGGAAGTACTTGTTCATGGAGCTGCCCGACACGTTGGACAGCGCCTTCGCGCCGATGCACAGCTTCGCGAACTTCTCGATGACCTTGACCGGCGTGCCTGTCATCTCCGACACAGCTTCGAAGGTATAGGGCTTGAGCCGGTCTTTGAGCAGCGAATAGACCGAGCGCACCCGCACCGCAGTGCGATCCGGAAGGGTGATTTCCGTATCAACGTCAAGCACCGGCTGCAGGCTGCCAAGGTTCAGGGACTTGGCCGGCGCCGTCATCGGGCCGCGCACCCCGTCCATCAGGATGAAACGGTCAGAGCGCCCGCCCTTGGCGTCGGCCTCGCTCAGCAGCTTGCCGGTATCCATGCGCACCAGCAGCGGCAGGTCGGTCTGCTCGGCGATGAAGTCTTCGTTCACGTGACCGCCCTCGACGATCTCGCGCGCCACCGCCAGCGCCAGCGCCGCGTCGGTGCCGGGGTTGAGCGGCACCCACAGGTCGGCCTTGATGGCGGAGGGAGAATAGTCGGGCGCGATGCAGACGATCTGCGAGCCGTTGTATTTCGCCTCGGTGAAGAAGTGCGCATTGGGGATCGAGGTGACAATCGGGTTGCAGCCCCAGAACAGGATCACGTCGGAATAGAAGTAGTCCTCGATCGAGCGGTCCATGTAGATGTTGCCGAACGTCTCGAAGGCGCCACGGTGGCCGTCGCCATTGGAGGAATTCGAGTCGAGCGAGATCGAGTGGGTCAATTGGGCAAGCCGCGCCTGTGCAGCATTGGCCGCGCCGACATTGATATCCGGTCCCATGTCCCAGATGATCCGGTCGGTGCCTTCCTCGATGATCACATCGAGAAACTTGTCGGCGATATCGTCGAGCGCTTCGTCCCACGATACCCGCGCCCATTCGCCGGAGCCGCGCTCGCCCATCTGTTTGAGCGGGTAGCGGATGCGGCTTTCCTCGTACATGCGCTTGGAGAACGAGCAGCCCTTCTGGCAGCCGCGCGGGTTCATGTCGGGCACGTCGGGGTTGAGCTGCGGATAGTCGGCGGCCTGTTCCTCGCGGAAGACGATGCCGTCGCGCACATAGACGTCAAAGGCGCAGTGGGCCTGGTACCAGCAATTGATCATGTGGGTGCCGCGGACGGTTTTGTCCCAGGTCCACTTGTTGCGGTAGATATCGACGATCTTGCCGTAGTCGGGCGGCCGGCGGGCGGCGAGCGCGGCCAGCGGCTGGCCGGAGCGCGTCACGAAATCCGGCAGCGCCAGCGTTGCGGTCATGGCGGCGCCAGCCCGTAGAAAACTGCGGCGGGAGACCTTCACGCTCACTGGCTGGACCCTCCACTGCCATTGCGGTGGCTGATCTCGATTTCCGGCGGCGTGTAGACCGGTTCGCGCTCCAGCGCCACGGCGATCTGTTCGATCTCCTTGGGGTGCTTGTTGAACGGGCCGAACAGGTCCAGGAAGTTCTTGGAGATCAGCGTGTCCATCAGGTCGCTGCCTTCACCGGCCTGCTTCTTCGCCCGTTCCGCCTTGATCTTCTCAAGCGCGGGGCCAACCTCGGGGCCGAACAGGCTTTCGAGATAGGCGAGCGGAATGCGGTCTTCGCCGGTGGGGTTGCCCTCGTCGTCGAACTTTTCCGGCGACAGCGGCGGGATGTAGAACACGTTGGGCTGCGTCTCGTACTCGGGGTGCAGCGGCAGCGCCACCTTGTAGACATTCACCAGCTTGTGGATCGGGCCATCCTCATCTTCGAGGAAGCCAAGGAAACGCACCCGGCCAGGGCACTGGCGCGAGCAGGCAGTCGCCACGCCCTGCTCGATGCGCGGCAGGCAGAAGATGCACTTCTGGGCATGTCCCGTTACGTGGTTGTAGTAGATTTCCTTGTAAGGGCACGCCGACTGGCAGAAGCGCAAGCCCCGGCAGTGTTCCTCGTTGATGATGACGATGCCGTCCTCATCGCGCTTGAAGATGGCGCCGCGCGGGCAGGCTTCCATGCAGGCGGGCTTGGTGCAGTGGTTGCAGATACGCGGGATGTAGAAGAAGTAGGAATTGGGATAATTGCCCGCGCCCACGTCCTCGTCCCAGTTCATGCCCCAGGTGGGCTCGTCGCCGATGGGCTTGAGCGCCTCGTTGCCGGCGCCTGAAAACAGCGCTTCCTTGTAGTTGAACTCGAAGCCCTCGCCGAAATCTCCCTGGGCGGGGCGAACGCCTGGTTGCGGCTCGCCGTCCTTGTAGCCGCCGCCCATCTTCTCCCAGTTCTTCGGCGTACCGTAACCGGGCGCGGTATAAACCTGATTGAACCACATGCCCTCCTGGCCTTCGCCGGAGGTCCAGTTGGTCTTGCAGGCGACCGTGCAGGTCTGGCAACCGATGCACTTGTTCAGGTCGATGATCATCGCCACCTGGCGCTTGCTCATGAATGCTCCGTTGGTCGTATGTGTTTCAGGCGTCGATCTCGAGCGGTGTCCAGTCGACCGAGACCGCCTTGAGGCCGGCGCGCTCCTCGTTGGTGCCGTTCCAGACCGCAAAGCCGATCAGGGTGTTCGCTCCGGTGACAAGGGTAGCGGCTTCCGGGCCGCCCGCAAGGGTGCGCAACATTACAATTGTCCAGAACCCTTGCGACCAGCCGGCCGTGACGGCTTCGTTGACGGCAGTGCCGGGCACCGACGAACCGATGCCCCAGGCCACGACGGAGCGGACTTCGTTCTTGAGTGCCCGCCACTGGATGAACTGGACCGGCTCGTCGTCAGTACCCATGGTCCACAGCGCCGGTTCGCCGCGAATGGGAAAGGCAATGGCCGCGCCGTCGGGAAAACCCTCGCGCCCGCCGTTGAAGGGCCGTTCGGAGGGCCAGCGCAACCGCACGGCAAGCGTCGTGCCATCATGCACCGACTGGGCCTCGATCAGCGGCGTCTTGCCATACTCACGGCCGCCGAACTGCGCCTGGATGAAGCCGTTTGGCTGCATTTCCATGGGCGCCGGCACCAGTTCAACCGTTTCGGCCGGAACCTGCTGCCAGCCCGGCGCGGTGGTGGCGGCGTAGTCGGCCGCCGCACTGACTCTGATGGAACGCAAACTGGTATCTCTTCAGGTGATTTGCTGTTGGCCGACAACATATTCAGACGGGGGCTGGTTGCACAGGGGCAAACAGGTGAGGTGCGACGATGGGAACCGGGGGCGGCACAATCGATAAAAGGACCCGCCCCTTGTGGAGGCGAGCCCTCTTGCGCCTGCCATGAAAGGCGGGAGCACACGATGGCAATCTACTCGATGCCGAGCATCTTCTTGGCTTCGGCGAGCGTCGCGACCAACTCGTCATGGTTGCCTGCGGCATGGAGCTCTTCACCCTTGGTGCGAAGTTCCATGACCTTGGCCTTGTCTTCATCCGACAGCTGCGCCGTCTGCATGGCGGCATCGATCTTGGACATGTCGGCAGGGCACTGGCCGGCGAGCGCAGGCGAACAGAGCAATGCACTCAACGCGAGTGCCGAAAGTAGCTTCTTCATGTGACAAACCTCCGTTAACGCGCCCCGAATGAGCGCACGACAGCATGGTGCAAGTACACGGTGGCATGAATTGGACAGGCTGTGCCGGCCAGCGGGAACGCAGCAGCTCAGGCGTACTTCACGCCCGGCAGCACGCACAGCATCTCGTACAGCAGGTTGGCGCCGATCAGCGCGGTATTGCCTGAGGGATCATAGGGCGGCGAAACCTCGACAAGATCGCCACCGACGAGGTTGAGGCCCTTGCAGCCGCGCACGATCTCGAGCGCCTGCCAGGTGGTCAGCCCGCCGATCTCCACCGTGCCGGTGCCCGGCGCGAAGGCCGGGTCGAGGCTGTCGATGTCGTAGGTCAGGTAGCAGGGGTGGTTGCCGATCTTCTTGCGCACCTCGGCCATCAGCGGCGTCATGGACTTGTGCCAGCATTCTTCCGCCGTCACCACGGTGAAGCCCTGCTTGCGCGGCCAGTTGAAATCTTCCGGCGAATAGCCGGTGCCGCGCAGACCGATCTGGAACACCTTGTCTTGCGCCAGCAGACCCTCCTCCACCGCGCGGCGGAAGGGCGTGCCATGGGCGATCTTCTCGCCGAACATCTCGTCGTTGATGTCGGCGTGGGCATCAACGTGCACCAGCGCCACCGGGCCGTGCTTCTTCGCCATGGCCCGCAGGATGGGCAGCACCAGCGTGTGGTCGCCACCCAGCGTCAGCGGGATGCAGTCCTGGGCGAGGATGCGGTCGTAGGCCTTCTCGATCAGCTTTACCGACTTTTTGAGGTCGAAGGTGTTGATGGCCACATCGCCGATGTCGGCCACCTGAAGCGAATCGAAAGGCGCGGCACCTGTCGCCATGTTGTAGGGCCTGAGCATGCAGCTTTCGGCGCGGATCTGGCGCGGTCCATGCCGCGTGCCGGAGCGGTTGGACGTGCCGATGTCGAGCGGAATGCCGACGAAGCAGGCATCCAGCCCGCGCGCACTCTTCGCCATCGGCAGGCGCATCATGGTGGTGGGGCCGGCAAAGCGGGGCATGTCGTTGCCACCAAGCGGCTGGTTGAAGGACGATGTCATTAGATCAGTCTCCGGCGCTGGAGGGTTTTGAATTGAGCGAACGATAGGCGCGGATCACCTGGCTGTCATCGGCCTTGCCATGGCCGGCGCCCGACGCCGCCAGGAACATCTGGTGGGCGGCTGCCGACAACGGCAGGCCGTGGCGCGCAGCGCGGCCATGATCGAGAACGATGCCGAGATCCTTGACGAAGATGTCGACGGCGGAGCGCACGTCGGGCGAGTCCTGCAGCATGTGGGGGCCGCGATCATTGAGCATCCAGCTCGAGGCAGCCGATACCGAGACGATGTCGAACACCGACTTCGGGTTCACCCCGGCGGCCTCGGCCAGTTGCAGGGCTTCGGCAGCGGCTGCGATATGTACCCCGCACAACAGCTGGTTGATCAGCTTGGCGGTGGAGCCGGCGCCATGCTCCTCGCCAACGTGGAAGACATTCTTGCCGACCACATCGAACACGGCGCGTGCCTTGTCAAAGATGTGAGCAGGGGCGGACGCCATGATGGTAAGCGTACCGGCTTCGGCCCCGGGCACGCCGCCGGAGACAGGCGCGTCCACCAGCGCGATCTGGCGCTCTGACAGCGCCTCGCCCAAGGCTTCCGCCTGGGCCGGCGGCTGGGTACACGAGGCAATGACGCAGGCGCCGGACGGCAAGGCTTCAGCGGCCTGTCCGGCCCCGAACAGGACGTCGTGGGCCTGGTCGCCATTGACCACCATCAACACGTAAAAGTCCGCGCCGGCCGCGGCATCAGCGGCGCTGGCAGCGGCGTGGCCTCCGGCAGCAGTCAACTTCTCAAGTGCAGCCGGATTGAAGTCGAAGCCTGAAACGTCGAACCCCGCCTTCACCAGGTTGACGGCCATCGGCAGGCCCATGGCGCCAAGACCCACAAAGCCGATCTTCATAACTGAAACTCCTGAATTGCCGGGAAAAGAAAGCCCGGCCAATGCATCACGCAAGGGCCGGGCCATACAATCGAAATCGCGCCTTTATGCTCAACTGGCCTTCTTCAGCTCCAGCCGGCGGGCGTGCAGTATCGGCTCGGTGTAGCCGGAGGGCTGCTTGCGGCCCTCGAACACCAGGTCGCAGGCGGCCTTGAAGGCGATGGAGTTGTCGAAGTCGTCCGCCATCGGCCTGTAATTGGGGTCGCCCGCATTCTGCCTGTCCACCACAGCGGCCATCTTCTTCATCGCCTTCATCACCCGCCCGCGGGTCACCACCTTGTGGCGGATCCAGTTGGCAAGGTGCTGCGAGGAAATGCGCAGCGTGGCGCGGTCTTCCATCAGGCCGACATTGTTGATGTCCGGCACCTTGGAACAGCCCACGCCCTGGTCGATCCAGCGCACCACGTAGCCGAGAATGCCCTGGGCATTGTTCTCGATCTCGTTCTGGATTTCCTTGCGGGTCCAGTTGGGGTTGGGCGCCAGCGGGATCGACAGGATGTCTTCCAGCTTCGCCTTCTGGCGCGATTTCAGCTTTTTCTGGACGTCAGCCACGTTCACCCGGTGATAGTGTGTGGCGTGCAGCGTGGCGGCAGTGGGCGACGGCACCCAGGCCGTGTTGGCGCCGGCCTTCGGGTGGCCGATCTTCTGCTCCAGCATTGAGGCCATCATGTCCGGCATGGCCCACATGCCCTTGCCGATCTGGGCATGGCCGGGCAGACCACACTCAAGGCCCACGTCAACGTTCCAGCGCTCGTAGGCGTCGATCCAGGTGGAAGCCTTCATGTCGGTCTTCCTGATCATCGGACCGGCTTCCATGGAGGTGTGAATCTCGTCGCCGGTGCGGTCGAGGAAGCCGGTGTTGATGAAGAACACCCGTGCCTTCGCCGCGCGGATGCACTCCTTCAGGTTCACCGTGGTCCGGCGCTCCTCGTCCATGATGCCCATCTTCACGGTGTTGCGCTTGAGGCCGTAGGCAGCCTCGATGGCCGTGTAGACCTGGTTCACCAGCGCTACTTCCTTCGGCCCGTGCAGCTTCGGCACGACCACGTAGACCGAACCCTTGCGGGAGTTGGCGAAGCGGCCGTTGGGGCCGACATCGTGCATGGCGATCAACGTGTTGACCAGCGCATCCATCAGGGTTTCCGGCACGTCGTTGCCGTTCCTGTCCTGCATGGCACCGATGGTCATCAACAGGCCGACATTGCGCACCAGCATCAGGGAGTGCGAATGCAGTGCCAGCGGCTTGCCGTTTGCGCCGGTATACTCGCGGTGCGGCACCAGCTTGCGGGTGACGGTCTTTCCAGCCTTGTCGAAGGTGTCTGCAAGGTCGCCCTTCATCAGGCCGAGCCAGTTGCGGTAGACCACCACCTTGTCATCGGCGTCAACGGTGGCAACCGAGTCCTCGCAGTCCATGATGGTGGACATGGCGCTTTCGATGATCACGTCGGCAACGCCTGCTTCGTCGGTCGAGCCGATCGGGTGGTTCTTGTCAATGACGATCTCGATGTGCAGGCCGTTGTTCACCAGCAGGATGGCGGACGGGTTGTCCTTGTCACCCCGGTAGCCCTTGAACTGGGCATTGTCGACCAGACCGGTGACGGAGCCGGATTCAAGCGAGACGGCAAGCTTGCGGCCCTTGATGAAATAACGGGTCACCTCGGCGTGCGAGCCCCCGAAGATGGGCGCGGCATCGTCGAGGAACTGCCGGGCCCAGGCGATGACCTTGGCCCCGCGGGCCGGGTTGTAACCACCGACGCGGGTGGCGCCGCCATCTTCGGAAATGGCGTCTGTCCCGTAAAGCGCATCGTAGAGCGAGCCGAAGCGGGCATTGGCGGCGTTGAGCGCGTAGCGCGCGTTCATCACCGGCACCACCAGTTGCGGTCCGGCGACGGCGGAGATTTCCTCGTCGACATTGCGCGTGGTGGCGGAGAAGGCAGCCCCCTCCGGCACCAGGTAGCCGATCTCTTCGAGGAACTTGCGGTAGGCCTTCGGATCGATGGCGCCGCCGGCATTCTGCTTGTGCCAGCGGTTGATCCGGTTCTGCAGGCTCTTGCGCTTGCGCAGCAGGCTGGCAACCTTGGGCGAGAACTTGTGCATGACGTCGTCGGCCGCCTTCCAGAAGGCATCGGCGGAAAGGCCGGTCCCCGGCAACGCCTCGGCCTCGATGAACCGGGCCAGGTTCTCTGCGACAGTCAAGCCGCCTCGCGTCACGGTCTTCGCCATGTTGTTCAATCTCCAGATCAAGCTTGGTTTTTGTGATTTGCGGCGTTTCTGATCACAGCGCGCGGGTCAATTCAACAATTTATTCCACCTGCCGGATCGACGTACCATTAAACATCCGGGCAAGGCGCGACATCCTTGGACTTGCAACCGGAGCAACTTATCGCCATTTTCCCCGTTGATAGCGCGAGGGGCGCTGATACCTCACCAAGGATCGCCTGAGTAACCGGAGGAAAGAATGCGTAAACTGAATTCAATTGCCCTTGCAGCCGCTGCTGCGATCACCCTTGCTGCCGGCCCAGCCTTCGCCGAAGGCGACGCCGCCAAGGGCGAGGCCGTCTTCAAGAAGTGCCAGGCCTGCCACAATGCAACCGAAGAAAAGAACAAGGTGGGTCCGCACCTCGTCGGCATCATCGGCCGCAAGGCTGGTTCGGTGGAAGGCTACAAGTACGGCAAGGGCCTGACCGATGCCGCCGAGAAGATCGGCGAGTGGGATGAGGCTGAACTGATCGAATACCTTGCCGATCCAAAGGGTTACGTTGGCGGTCCGTCCAAGATGGCCTTCAAGCTGACCAAGGAAGACGAGCGCATGGACGTCGTCGCCTATCTGAAGTCGCTGGCCCAGTAAGCCCGCCTTCAAGATCTGGACTTCGAAGCCGGCAGGCTCAACCTGCCGGCTTTTTCATTGCCATGTGCAGCAGACACAAGTCAGCGCAGAAATTGGACAACTTGCTTGACCAGTTATGACCCCGCTTGTTTGATTGCTGCGCGCCGGCCGGACATGGCCCGTGCAGTGAGGTATGCAGATGTTTCACCCGGTTGGCCAGGACAAGGTGTCGGACGAAATCGTTCACCAGATCGAGCAACTGGTGCTGGAAGGGGTGCTGCGGCCCGGCGACCAGTTGCCGGCCGAGCGCGAGCTGGCTGGCCAGTTCGGCGTCTCGCGACCGACCTTGCGCCAGGCGCTGGCGGAGCTTGAATCATCCGGGCTGCTGGTGGCGCGGCAGGGCGGCGGGACCTATGTCGCCGACGTGATGCGCTCGGTGTTCGCCGAGCCGATCATCGGCCTGTTCGGCAAGCACGAAAAGGCGACCGCCGACTATCTCGAGTTTCGCGCCGGGATCGAGGCCATGGCGGTTCGCTGGGCGGCGGAGCGGGCGACGCCCGCCGACCGGGAAATTCTCACCGCCATCATGCGCCGGATGGAACAGGCGCATGAACTCGAGGACCCGGGCGAAGAAGCCAGGCTGGACGTGGAGCTGCACATCGCCGTCAGCGACGCCTCACACAACATCGTGCTGATCCAGTCGCTGCGCTCGATCTACAACCTGCTCCAGCATGGCGTCTTCTACAACCGCCACCTGCTGTACGGCTTCCGGAACGGGCGAGACGAGTTGCTGGCGCAGCATCGCGCCATCTACGATGCCGTCATGGCCCGGGATCCGGATGCCGCGGAAACGGCGGTGCGGGCGCACCTCGATCATGTCGGCCGGGCCTGGCGCGATAGCGATGCCGAGGCGCAGCGTGAACTAACCGCCGCCAAGCGGTTGAACCGGTTCAAGTCGGCACGGAGTCCGGTGTCCGGGCGCGAACCGGGCTGAACCGGCCAGCAAGCGGCTTTACAGCCAGCCGTGGCGTGGCGCATGTTGCGCGCGGGCAGATACTCAAACCTTCAGCAGGGGCACTCTCATGAAACTCGTTCGCTATGGCCGGCCAGGCAAGGAAAAGCCGGGCATGCTCGATGCAGACGGCAATATCCGCGACCTGTCGGACAGGATCGCAGACATCACGCGGGACCAGCTTTCGCCAAAGCCACTGGACAGGCTGGCAAAGATCAACCCGGCCCGGCTGCCGCTGGTCAAGGGCAAGCCGCGGCTGGGTCCGCCGGTCGCCGGCGTGGGTAACTTCGTCTGCATCGGCCTCAACTATACCGACCACGCCGAGGAAGTCGGCCTGGCGATTCCGGCCGAACCGGTGATCTTCTCCAAGCACACCAGCAGCATCTGCGGACCCAACGACGACGTGGTGTTGCCCAAGGGCTCGGTGAAGACCGACTGGGAAGTGGAGATCGGCTTCGTCATCGGCACCGAAGCAAAGAACGTGTCCAAGGCGCGCGCGCTTGACCACGTGGCGGGGTATTTCCTCGCCAACGACGTGTCGGAGCGGCAGAACCAGATCGAGCGTGGTGGCCAGTGGGTGAAAGGCAAGAGCCATGACACCTACGGACCCATCGGCCCGTGGCTGGTGACCAAGGACGAGATCCCCAACCCGCAGAAGCTCAAGATCTGGCTCGACCTGAACGGAGAACGGATGCAGGACGGCACCACCAAGAACATGATCTTTCCGATCCGCGAGATTGTCGCCTACGTGTCGCAGTTCATGACGCTGAAGCCCGGCGACATCGTCATCACCGGAACGCCCGCCGGCGTCGGCCTTGGCATGAAGCCGCCGAAGTTCGTCAAGCCCGGCGACGTGATGGAACTGGGCATCGAGGGCCTTGGCACCCAGCGGCAGAAGGTCGTGCAGGGAAAGTAATGGAGTTTTGGCGCGATTGAACCGGATTCAACCGTTCAAAGCGACTGAAATTCAGAGGATTTCGAGCACTTTTTCGGGCGGGCGGCCGAGCGCCGCCTTGCCATTTGCCAGCACCACGGGCCGCTCGATGAGGACCGGATTGGTGGCCATGGCGGCGATCAGCTCATCGTCGCCCAGCGGGCGCACGGCAATTTCGAGTTCCTTGTAGACGGTCTCGCCCTTGCGCATCAGCTCCATCGGACTGATGCCCAGCAGCTGCACCACGCGGGCAACTTCCTCGCGCGACGGCGGGGTCTTGAGATACTCCACGACCTCGGGCCTGATGCCCCTGGCCTCGATCAGCGCCAGCGCCTGGCGCGACTTCGAACAACGCGGATTGTGCCAGATGGTGACCATCGTCATATCCGCGGCCCTCCCTTCAGCCACTGATCATGGCCCGAACCGGTGGCCTCGGCAACCGATGACAGGCCGCGCCGGTCAAGCCGCTCCATCAGGCCGGTGAGGATGTCCGCCACCAGCTGCGGTCCCTGGTAGACCAGCGCCGAATAGAGCTGCAGCAGCGTGGCGCCGGCGCGGATCTTCTGCCAGGCGTCCTCGGCGTTGGCGATGCCACCCGCCCCCACCAGCGGGATCCTGCCGCCGGTCATGGAGCGCATGCGGGCCAGCTGCACCGTCGACAAACGGAACAGCGGCGCACCCGACAGCCCGCCGGTCTCGGCCTTTAGGGCAGACTTGAGCGGTGGGCGCGAAATGGTGGTGTTGGAAACAATGATGCCGTCCACCTCGAGCGACAGGCACACCGAAGCAATGTCCTCAAGTTCCTCCTCGACGAGATCCGGCGCGATCTTGAGCAGCATGGGCGCACGCCGGCCGTCTGCCTTCGCTGCGCCGTCGAGCGCCTCGCGGACCCGGCCGATGAGGGTCTCCAGTTCATCCTTCGACTGCAAGCCGCGCAGGCCCGGGGTGTTCGGTGAGGACACGTTGACAGTAATGTAGCTTGCCAGCTTGTTGAAGGCTGCCGCGCCTGTTGCATAGTCGGCGATGCGGTCGGCTGAGTCCTTGTTGGCGCCGAGGTTCACGCCGACGATGCCGCCGCGGCCGGCCCGGTCCGTCAACCGGGCGAACACCCTGGCGTGGCCGTCATTGTTGAAGCCCATGCGGTTGATGACCGCCTTGTCCTCGGCCAGCCGGAACAGCCGCGGCTTGTCGTTGCCGGCCTGCGGGCGCGGGGTGACCGAGCCGATCTCGACGAAGCCAAAGCCTTGCGCCAGCATGGCGTCGGGCACCTCGGCGTTCTTGTCGAACCCGGCCGCCAGGCCAAGCGGGTTGGGAAAGTCGAGCCCGAAGCACGATACGTGGAGCCGCTTGTCGTGGGGCACCGTCACCCGTGGGGCCATGCCCGACTTCAACGCCGCGATGGTGAGACCGTGGGCGGTCTCAGCATCGAGCGCATGCAGCAAAGGCCGAGCCAGCGAAAACAGGCCGCTCATGCCGCCTCCTCCGGAAAAAGGTGTGCGCCGTCCGGGCCCAGCGGCAGCGGCCAGGCCTTGATTACGGCAGAGGTTGGCAGCGGGCCATAGAGATGCGGGAACAGGTCGCCACCACGCGACGGCTCCCACTTCAGCGCAGACCCGAGGCGGTTCGCGTCCAGCGCCAGCAGCATCAGGTTCTGCTGCCCGGCGAAATGCTTCGCCGCGGTCACCTTCATCTGGGCAGCAGTGGAGAAATGGATGAAACCGTCGCGGCGGTCATCGGCCGAACCGGTATAGCGGCCGCAGGCGCGCGCGGCGTCCCACTCGTCCTTCTCGATGATCTTGTAGATGTGACTGCTCATCATGAGCACTGAAACTAGGGTCCGGCGGCATGCGGCACAAGCCACCAGACCGCGGTTTTGCGCAGCACTTGCAAATACGCATGAATTGCGGTTTAATTTCCTATAATATTAATTCATTCAGATGCAAGACAGCCAGGGCGCGGCGGCCCACAGGCGTCGGGATGGAGGCAAGGCACATGTTTACCCACACCCAGATCTGGGGGGCCATCGACAAGCTGGCGGAGAGCAAGGGGCTGTCCGCCTCTGGTCTGGCCAAGGCGGCGGGTCTTGATGCGACCTCGTTCAACAAGTCGAAACGGGTCACGCCAGAAGGCCGCCAGCGCTGGCCGACCACGGAAAGCGTGGCCAAGTGCCTGAACGCCACCGGGGCGACGCTGGACGAGTTCACCGCAATGATCCAGGGCATGCCGGCCGCACACCGCACCATCCCGCTGATCGGCCTGGCGCAAGCCGGCTCGGGCGGCTTTTTCGACGACGCCGGGTTTCCGGCGGGCGGCGGCTGGGATGAAATTCACCTGCCCAGCGTGGACGATCCCAACGCCTATGCGCTGGAAATCTCCGGCGACAGCATGGAGCCCGTCTACCGCAAGGGTGACACCATCATCGTGTCGCCCAACGCGACGCTGCGCCGCGGCGACCGGGTGGTGGTGAAGACGCGCGACGGCGAGGTGCTGGCCAAACTGCTGGAGCGCGAAACCGCCAGAACGGTAGAGCTTGCCTCGTTCAACCCGGCGCACCCGCTGCGCACGCTCGAGCGGAACGAGATTGACTGGATGGCCCGCATCGTCTGGGCCAGCCAGTAACGGGGAGACGCGGCCATGAGCGGCCACCGGCGCCGGCGCGTGGGAGTATCGAGACGGGCACCCGTCGGCGCCCCGCCTGGCATGCTGATTGCCGAGGCAGCTGCAAGCAGCACCAGCATCGAGGTGTTTGGCTACGGGCCGGACGGGTTCGATCACAAGACAGGCTGCACGCCTGCAGATATCAAGGCCATCCGCAAGGCCTGGCCCGTCCTGTGGGTGGATGTGCGCGGCCTCGCCAATACCGGCGTGATCTCGGAAATCGGCACGCTGTTCGGTCTGCACGAACTTTCGCTCGAGGACGTGGTGAACGTGCACCAGAGGCCGAAGGCCGAGGACTATGCCGATCACGTGTTCATCGTGTTGCGGCTGCCGCCCGACAGTGGCGACACGGCGGGAGAACAGGTATCGCTGTTCGTTGGCCGCGATTTCATCATCTCGTTCCAGGAGCGCGAGGGCGACTGCTTCGATCCGGTTCGGGCACGAATAGCATCGGGTGCACGTGTGCGCGCTCGCAGACCGGACTATCTGGCCTATGCGCTGATCGATGCCTGCATCGATGCCTATTTCCCGAGGCTTGAACAACTGGGCGAACGGCTCGAACAACTGGAAGGTGAGGTAATGATGTTGCCGTCGCCTGCCCAGGTCAGCGAATTGCACGCGGTGAAGCGCGAACTGCTGCTGATGCGCCGCGCCATCTGGCCGGCGCGTGAAATGATCAACTCCCTGCTGCGCGGAGAATCGAAGTTCATCGGCGAGCAGACGCTGGTGTTTCTGCGCGATGTCTATGATCACACGGTGCAACTGATGGACGTGGTGGAAACCTACCGGGAGATCGCCTCCGGACTGGTCGATGTCTACCTGTCGAGCCAGTCGACCCGGCTCAACGAGGTGATGAAGTTCCTGACCATCATTGCCACCATCTTCATTCCGCTGAGTTTTCTGGCCAGCCTGTGGGGGATGAATTTCGACCGGGAGGCGAGCCCGTTCAACATGCCCGAGCTTGGCTGGTATCTGGGTTATCCACTGGCGCTGACGTTCATGGGCGGCGTGGCGGTGGCGATGATCGCCTATTTCAGGTTCCGTAAGTGGCTGTAGCAAGCAACCATTCGTGGCCGCAGGTATTCTGACAGCCGATGGACTCACTGACCCAGATCCTGCTCGGCGCCTCGGTGGCCGAACTGGCCATCGGCCGCGCCGTCGGCCGGCGGGCGGCTCTGTATGGCGCAGCGCTCGGCACCCTGCCGGATCTCGACGTGCTGATCCGCTTTGGCGGGGCGGTGGAGGACTTCACCTATCATCGCGGCTTTTCGCATTCCCTTATCGTCATGACGGCGATCGCGCCGGTGATCGGCTGGGCGCTGTGGAAGCTGCAGGGGCTGGCCAGCCTGAGGCAATGGATGGTGGTGGTGTGGCTGGCGCTGGTCACCCATGCGCTGTTGGACGCGGCAACGGTTTACGGCACGCAACTGTTCTGGCCAATCACCGAACATCCGGTTTCGGGATCGGCGCTCTTCATCATTGATCCCGCCTACACGATCTGGCTGGCGCTGGGTCTGCTTGCCGTCTTGCTGATGAGCCGCACGGCGAATACCGGCCACCGGCTGAACGCGGCAGGGCTGGCGTTGTCCACCGCCTACATGGGCTGGGCGTTCACGGCCAAGGCGCACGTGACCGACATCGCAGCGCGCTCGCTTGAGGCGCAGGGCATCGGCTACACGCAGCTGCTGTCTACGCCCGCACCTTTCAACACGCTGCTGTGGCGATTCGTGGCGATGCATCCGGACGGCAGCTACTCGGAAGGCTACTACTCGCTGTTCGACGGCAGCCGCGAAGTGCGCTTCGACCGCTATGAGAGCCAGGTGGCCCTGCTCGATCAGGTGCGCGGGCAGTGGCCGGTGGAGCGGCTGAAGTGGTTCACGCACGGTTTCTACAAGGTGGCGCAGAACTCTCCCGCCATCGTCATCACCGACCTGCGGATGGGCGTTGAAGGCAGCTACGTGTTCAACTTCAAGGTCGGCGACATCGTGCCCGGCGGCACAGTGATGCCGGCCAACGAACGGGTGCGCACCAGCCGCGGAGCGGAGCGGCTGCCACTGGTTTGGGACCGCATCTGGGACCGGTCCGTTTCGCTGGCGCCATAGCAGCCATGCAACTGTGCTGCTTGCGGGCGCGCCGGCACTAGCCTATTGGCGCTGCCATGAAGGCTCCAACCAAAACTCTCCCGCTGCCGGAGTTCGTCACGCTGCTGGCCATGATGGTGTCGATCCTCGCGCTGTCGATCGATGCCATGCTGCCGGCGCTTGGCCAGATTGGCCGTGATCTGGGCGTAACGCAGGCCAACGATGTGCAGCTGGTGATCTCGGCGATGTTCCTTGGCTTTGCCGCCGGGCAGCTGGTGGCGGGCCCGCTGTCCGACAGCTTTGGCCGCAAGCCGGTCATCTATGGCGGCTATGTGATCTTCATCGCGGGCTGCCTGTTGTCGATGTTCGCGTCGAGCTTCGCCCTCATGCTGGCGGGACGGGTGCTGCAAGGCCTCGGCGCGGCAGCGCCGCGCATCGTGTCGATGGCGCTGGTGCGCGACGGCTACGAGGGCCGTGCCATGGCGCGCATCCAGTCCATCGTGATGGCGATCTTCATCCTGGTGCCGGCACTGGCGCCGGCGGCGGGGCAAGCTGTGCTGCTGGTGGCGGACTGGCGGGCGATCTTCGGCCTGCTGCTGGTCATGGCGCTGATCGCGTTCGTGTGGTTTGCGGCCCAGCAACCGGAAACCCTGGCCGCTGCCGAGCGCCGCCGGTTCAGCTTGCGCAACATCGCGGGCGGCATCATGGAAGCGGTGCGCTACCGCGCCATGACCGGATACACCATAGCCGCCGGCATCATCTTCGGAGCGTTCCTGGGCTACCTCAACTCGGCGCAGCAGATCTTCCAGGACGCCTACGGCACGGGCGAGGCATTCGTGCTGTATTTCGGCGGCGCCGCCCTCTCACTGGGGGCGGCCAGCATCTTCAATTCGAAGGTCGTCATGCGGCTGGGCATGCGCTACATGGCGTGGCGGGCACTGATTGCGCTGGCGGCGCTGTCTGCGGCATTCCTGCCGGTGGCGATGGGGTGGAACGGACTGCCGCCGCTGTGGATGTTCACCGGCTGGCTGCTTCTCGCCTTCTTCTGCGTCGGCATCCTGTTCGGCAATTTCAACGCCATGGCGATGGAGCCGGTGGGCCACATGGCCGGTCTTGGCGCGGCGATGGTGGGCTCGATCACCACGTTCATCTCGCTGCCGCTGGGCTGGGCCGTGGGCCACGCGTTCGACGGCACGGTGCTGCCGCTGGTAACAGGCTTTGCGGTGCTGGCATTGCTGTCACTGGCGGCAATGTGGTGGACGGAAAGAGGGTTGAAGGCAGGCGTGGTCTAGTCCACCTGCCACATCTCGCGGGGCGCGCGGGCCGTCAGCAGCCGGCAACCGTCTTCGGTGATGACGACGTTTTCCTCGTGTACCAGCATCTTGCCATCGCCATAGTCCATGCCCGGTTCGATGGTCATCACCATGCCGGGTTCCAGCACCACGGTCTCGCCCGGCATGTTGGAAGGCGGCTCGGTGAGCTGCAGTCCGAGGCCGTGGCCGAGACGGCCCACATTGCCGCCCGTGGCGCCGGCATCCGACATGACCGATACCATGGCTGCGGCAAGGTCTGCCGGGGTTGCACCGGGCCGTGCGGCGGCGATGCCGGCTTCAGTTGCGCGCCAGACGATGTCCTGAACGCGTTTCGTCTCGTCGTCGATCGGGCCTACGGCGAAGTTGCGGTCGAAATCGCAGAAATAGCCATCAAAGGTGCAGCCGAGGTCGATGAACAGCACGTCGCCCGCCGCCATTATGCGCGCCACCGGCCCGACGATGATCTGGTCATAGCCGCCCGCGCCTGACGTGACCGCCATGAACGGTATGGCGTCAGCGCCCTGCCGGGTCAGTTCGGCGCGGAACAGGCGCGCCACCTCGTGCTCGTCCATGCCGATCGAAAGCTGGCCGGGAAGCGCCGCGTAAGCGCGGGATCCGATCTGGCAGGCCCGCTCTATCCTGGCGACTTCGGCCGGCGACTTGACCATGCGCAGCCGCCAGATGAGCGGCGAAGCATCGGTGAACTCCATGCCGGCACAAGCGCCGCGGATACGGTCGAAGTCAGCGATCGGCATGCGGATGATGCTCTCGCGGCCCATCTCCCAGCCGATGCGGCCAAACTTGCGCGGCAAATCGCCAAGCACCTGTGCCATCAGCGACACGCCATCGTCTTCGGCGCGCGGCGCCGGCCAGGTGCGGATGTCGCTGACCCAGGTCCGGCTCACGCCCGGCTCGCCGATGGTGGGGATGACGGCAACGGGTTCGCCCTGGCGCGGCAGCACCAGGAACCACGGCCTTGTCGGACTTTCCCAGAACTGGGTGGCAAAGCCTGCGAAGTAGCGCCAGTTGGGCGGTGCGGTGACAACAATGGCATCCAGCTGGCGGGTGGTCATTTCAGCCTGCGCGCGGCCCATGCGGGCCTCGTGCTCGGCGCGGTCAAATCCTCTGTCCATCATGCTGCCTTTGCAACCAGTTCCCCGTTCAGCGCCCGCTCGATGAGCTGGCGTGTGTTTTCGATGCCGTAGAGTGCCACGAACGAGCCGAAGCGCGGGCCCTGCGGCTCGCCCAGCAGGATTTCATACAACGTATTGAACCAGGCCAGCGACACGCCGATGGAGCCATCCTTGTTTTCCTTGGTGTAGGGCTCGCGCCGGCCGACATCATAAACGACGTTCTGGATATCTTCAGGCGTGGTGTCCGCAGCCAGGTCCGACAGCCGGGCGGCCAGCTCGCGCAGCGCCTGCGCCTCTTCCGGCGTGGCTTCGCGATATTGCTTGGCCGGCTTCACGAAGTCCTCGAAATACTTCAGTGCATAGCCTGCAAGCTGATCGAGCTCGGGGTGATTGGCCGGCGAGCAGTCGGGCCGGTAGCGGCGGATGAACGCCCACAGACCGTCCCTGGTCTCGGCATTGGCGACGGCTGCAAGGTTCAGCAGCAGCGCAAACGACACCGGCATGTCCACCTTCGGCGGGTCGCCCTTGTGAATGTGCCAGACCGGATTGTTGAGGCGGTCCCTGGGGTCTTCCTGGCGCTCATAGGCGGCAAGATACTGGAAGTACTCGTCCACGGCGCGCGGGATAACGTCGAAGTACATGCGCTTGGCCGTGCGCGGCTTGTTGTACATGAACAATGACAGGCTCTCGGTGGGCGCGTAGGTGAGCCATTCGTCGATGGTGAGGCCATTGCCCTTGGACTTGGAAATCTTCTCGCCGTTCTGGTCGAGGAACAGCTCGTAGATGTAGTGCTCGGGAGCAACGCCGCCGAGCGCCACGCAGATCTTGTCGTACAGCGAAGCATTGGGGCCGTGGTCCTTGCCGAACATCTCGAAGTCGACGCCGAGTGCAGCCCAGCGGGCGCCAAAGTCCGGCTTCCACTGCAGCTTCACGTTGCCGCCGGTGACCGGCAAGGTCACGTCGGTGCCATCCTCGTCCTCAAAGGTGATGGTGCCGTTCTTGCCATCGACGTTCTTCGTCGGCACATAGAGCACACGGCCCGACGCAGGCGAGATTGGCAGGAAGCAGGAATAGGTCGCCTGACGTTCCTCGCCCAGGGTGGGCAGCATGATATCCATGATCTTGCTGTAGCGCTCGGCGCAGCGCAGCAGGATGTCGTCGAACTTGCCCGACTTGTAATATTCGGTAGCAGAGGCGAACTCGTACTCGAACCCGAACGTGTCGAGGAAGCGGCGCAGCATGGCGTTGTTGTGATGGCCGAAGCTTTCGAACTCCCCAAACGGATCCGGCACTACGGTCAGCGGCTTGTGCAGGTTGGCCTTCAGCAGATCCTGGTTGGGCACGTTCTCGGGTACCTTGCGCATGCCGTCCATGTCGTCGGAGAAACAGATCAGCCGGGTGGGCACGTCGGAGATGATCTCGAAGGCGCGGCGGATCATGGTGGTGCGCGCCACCTCGCCGAAGGTGCCGATGTGCGGCAGGCCCGATGGCCCGTAGCCGGTCTCGAACAGGATGTAGCCGTGCCGGGCCTTCTTCTGCTCCATGCGCTTCAGCAGCTTGCGGGCTTCCTCGAAGGGCCAGGCCTTGCTTTCAAGGCCGGCGGCACGGAGGGCAGGATCGACAGGGGATGTTGACATGGCAATACGGCAATCGGTTTCAAACTGGGTTACTTGAAGCCGGTAGCATGTGCCAGATTGTGACCTCAACTTAAAGGGCAGAATCACTTTCAGGATGAACGAGCCACCCGGCCATAACGCCACAGCACAGGCAGACGCCGCCATCGCACTCCCGCCGGTGATGGTGCTTGACGGCGTATCTGCGCGCCATGGCGGGGGCGATGTCATTGCCGCGGACAAGGCGCTGAAGGCGCTGGCGGCGGCCCCTCACCTGGTATGCCATGCGGGCTATCTGGTGGGCCGGCTTGCCCTAGTGGCGCAGGTGCCGCAGCCGGTGGTGCGCGAGGCGCGCGAACAGGCGCACCTGGACATTTGCGAGCTGTTCGCCTTCGCCGCGCCTGCCGTGATGGCGGTGCCGACGCCGGCCGGTCTTGCCCGGGCGCTGGGGCTGACGGTGGAGCCTGACGATGCAGCCACGGTCAGGCTGGTGGCCGCCGAACTGATCCGGCGGCTGTCGTCACCCGGCTATACCAACTCGCGCGAAGCCCTGCAGGTCGCGCACTTCCTCGACCGGGGCAAATGGCCGTGGGCCAGCCGGGTGATCGCCGCCCTTGGCGACGCGCGCGGCGGCGATGCGTCGTCGGTCTTTGCGACCGGGTTGAATGTCTGGGACCGGCTTGAGGAATGGGAAGACGAAGGCCCGCGCCCGCCCGGCAGCCATGAGCGGGTCAAGCCCGAGGAAGCACAACAGTTCCTCGCCGGCCTGCTGAAAGGCAGCGCCGAGGCACGGCCTCAGCAGGTGGAGTATGCCGGTGCCGTCACTGCCGCGTTCGAGCCGCGCGAAAGCCCAGCCCGCAACCAGATCGTGCTGGCCGAAGCCGGCACGGGGCTGGGCAAGACGCTGGGCTATCTCGCGCCCTCCTGGCTGTGGGCGACGCGAAACAAGGCGCCAGTATGGATTTCCACCTACACCAAGAACCTGCAACGGCAACTGGAACAGGAAACCATCCGGCTGGTGCCGGACCCGGAAGAGCGCCGCCACCGCATCGTGATCCGCAAGGGGCGGGAGAATTATGTCTGCCTGCTCAACCTGCAGGAGGCGTTCGGACGGATGACCACGTCCAGCCCGCGCTCGGCACTGATGGCCGGGCTGATTGCCCGATGGGCGCGGCATTCGAAAGACGGCGACATGGTGGGCGGGGATTTTCCGGCCTGGCTGATGAGCCTCTTCTATGACGCCGCGACGGGCGACCGGGCGATGACACCGATGGGGCTGGGGCTGACCGACCGGCGCGGCGAATGCATCTATTCAGCCTGCACACACTACCGCAAGTGCTTCATCGAGAAGGCGGTGCGGGCGGGCCGCAAGGCCGACCTCGTCATCGCCAACCATGCGCTGGTGCTGCACCAGATCGCCGTCGACCAGGCGCTGGGCGAGGCGAAGATGGACGAGGACCAGGAGCGCGCCGGCGGCCTGACGCGGCTGGTGTTCGACGAAGGCCATCACCTGTTCGATGCCGCCAACTCGGCTTTTTCCGGACACCTGACCGGACTGGAGACGACGGAGCTGAGGCGCTGGATACGCGGGCCGGAAACACAACGGCGGCGCGGGCGCGGGCTGGTGGACCGGCTGGGCGATCTTGCAGGCGACGACGACCAGGCCGAGACGTTGCTGCACGAAGTGCTCAAGGGGGCCCTGTGCCTGCCGGGACCGGGGTGGATGCGGCGTATCCAGGCCGGCCAGCCGGAGGGCGAGACAGAGGCCTTCCTGGCGCTGGTGCGCCAGCAGGTGATCGCGCGGGCCGACAATGACCAGGGCGTGACGCTGGAAACCGATTGCCGGCCTTTCATCGACGGTATGCGCGCCGCAGCCGGCACGCTGGCTGCCGCCATGATCGACCTGAAACGGCCGATGTCGGCCCTGGCCAAGCGGCTGATGAAGCGGCTTGACGACGAGGCGGCCGAACTCAACAGCACCGAGCGGGCGCGCATCGAGGCGCTGGCCCGGTCGCTGACACGGCGGTCCGAACTGACGCTGACCGGGTTCGTCGATATGCTGGGCCGGCTCGTGGACAAGCCGGACGAACAGTTCGTCGAGTGGTTCTCGGTGGACCAGTCGTGGGACCGGGAGGTGGACGCCGGGCTTCACTCGCACTGGGTGGACCCGACCATTCCGCTGGCGGCAGCCGTGCTCAAGCCCGCCGACGGCATCATCATCACCTCGGCCACGCTGCGCGACCGGCCGCCGGAAATGCCCGACGACTGGCGCAATGCCGAAACCCGCACCGGTTCGGTGCACCTGCCCTACCCGGTCATCCGGCACTCATGGGAGTCGCCGTTCGACTACATGCGCAATGCAAGGCTGGTGGTGGTGGACGATCTTGGCCGGGAAAACATGGACCATCTCGCCGCCGCCTATCGGGAACTGTTCCTCGCCTCGGGCGGTGGGGCGCTGGGCCTGTTCACGGCGATCTCGCGGCTGCGCCAGGTGCACCGCAGGCTGGTGCGACCCATGGCGGAAGCGGGGCTGCCGCTTTATGCACAGCACGCCGACCCGATCGACACCGGCACGCTGGTCGACATGTTCCGTGCCGAGGCCAATGCCTGCCTGCTCGGTACGGACGCGGTGCGCGACGGGGTGGACGTGCCCGGAGACAGCTTGCGGCTGATTGTTATGGACCGGGTGCCTTGGGGCCAGCCGACCATCCTCGAACGGGCCCGGCGGCAAGCCTTCGGCGGTGCGCAATGGCAGGACATGCAGGTGCGGCTGAGGCTGCGGCAGGCGTTCGGGCGGCTGATCCGCTCAGCCAGTGACCGGGGCTGTTTCGTCATGCTGGACGGACGCCTGGCGAGCCGGTTCGCCACGGCGTTTCCGCCGGGGCTTCCCATCGAGCGGGTCGGGCTGGTAGATGCGATAGATATTGTAAAGGGCTTCCTGGCTCGCTAACGCTCACGAAGCCCGTCGCACAATTTGTCCGAAAACCGGTTCCCACTTTTCGGATTGTGCTCCATATATTCCTGCATCAGAGGAGCATGACTGGATGACCCAGACAATCAATCACCACCAGGCGCTGATCTATACCATGGTCACGATGATCGCCGTGGACGCCAAGATCGGCAATGCAGAGCTGGCGCGCATCGGGCGGCTGGTGCAGACGCTGCCCGCCTTCTCCGGTTTCGATCCGGAGCGGCTGACCCACGTGGCGCAGGAGTGCGGCGAGATCCTGCAGGAAGAGACCGGTCTGCAGACGGTGCTGGCGCTGATCCGCGAGGGGCTGCCGCCGGTGCTGCGCGAGACCGCCTATGCGCTGGCCGTGGAAGTGGCCATTGCGGACCGCAACATAGCGCGCGAGGAAATCCGCTTCCTGGCGATGCTGCGCGACACGCTCAAGCTGTCGAAGCTGGCCACTGCCGCGCTGGAGCATGCGGCCATCGCCCGCTACCAGAGCGCCTGATTTTTGGCGTGCCCCGGCCCCGTGCCGGGGTCCAGTCTGGGTCCCGGAACGAAGTCCGGGACACAATGGCCATGACTCACTGTTTGTGCACTGATGCGTCCTGGCCGACATGCCGGCCGGACGGCAACTCGCTGCCGTCCGGAAAGTCCCTCGCCCCCAAACAGCGGAACTTGCTGTCGTGGATCAGGCACGAGGTCCTTGCGGTGGGCCAGACCATCTGGCGCAAGAACCACTGATCGACATGCCAGTTGGCCAGCGACGGCGGCCTGAACTCCTTGAGCAGGCTGGTGAGCGGCGGCAACACGCCGCCAGCGCCGCCCCACAGACCGGCCAGCATCACTTCCGTGTGGGTCCACCAGTCGCGCATCACGTGAAAGGCCTTGCCGGACGCCAGCCACTCGTCAACGGCTGCCTTCTCGCGGACATTGATGACCGAGTCCGCATCGCGCACAAGGAAGCGCCGGGTGTGACCGTCGTTGATGGGCAGGAAGCGCCAGAACAGGCCGTCGAACGGGTTCTTGCGGGTCATCACCTGAACCTCTGCCCCGAGGCTTGCGAGCTTCTGGCGCACCGGCGCCGGCACGGTTTCGTCCACGTAGAACCGGCACGTCCAGCCGGGATAGATGGCAGCTTGCGCCTGCGCATTGGCGATTGCCCCTTCGGTGTATTTCCGGCCGTCGCCCCACAGCGAAAACGCGATGATGTTCCGGGCGGGATCGTCCGTGGAGAAGACCGGCAAGCGCTCCGGCACCGCAAATACCTTCAGGCTTGCAGCACCGGCATCCTTCAGTTCCAGTGACTGCTCGCCATGCTTGCGCGCCTCGTCGAACCGGTTCAGCCGGTAGCAGGCCGCTGCCAGCGCATCGCGGGTGTTGAGGGCTTCAGGCGCAAGTTCGACAGCCCGCTCCAGCGCCTTCGCGGCTTCGGCAAAGCGGCCAGTGCGCGACAGCGCCACGCCGTAATTGGTCAGCGACTCGGCATCGTCCGGCGCCAGCTTGACCACCTGTTCCATCACGGCAGCGGTCGAGGCATGGTCCCCGGCGGCAAACAGGAAGGCGGCAAGGCGCTTCTGGTCATCCAGGCTTGCAGGGTTCAGCCCGCTGGTCTCGTTGACAACCTCGACCTGCAGCCTGATCGCCTCTGCGAAGCGGCCTGCCTTGTAGTGCTGAAGCGCAGCGTCGCGCGATTTCGCAGAATCATCCGTCATTGCGGATGAGCATTACCGCTCCCAGAACACCTGTACAGCGTAGAGGTGATGGTTGACTTGGGCCGCACCGGTGGAGACGAAGGCGTACCAGCGGTTCATCATGTTCTTCTTGTGGCCGGCCGAGTCCATCCATTGCAGGAACAGGCGGCGGGCCTTTTCCTTGTCTACCTCGCCGTTCTGCCGGTCGCGGGCGGCGTTCTCGCCGAAGTCGCCACGCTCGTCCGGGTTGGCGAACGCCTCGAAGCGCTTGCGGAAACTGTAGCCGGACTCCGACTGGTGCCCGACGAAGTTGCCCTTGATCATTTCCAGCGCCTGGGCGCGGGCCATGTCGCGCAGCAGGTCGGAGGCCTGTACCGGCGAGCGGCGGGCCTGGACGCGCGCCTCAGCCGCCAGCAGGTCGAGATATTGCTCCAGGTCCGGCCGGATGATGGCGCCGCGCGGCGGATTGGCCAGCATGGCCTCGGCATAGGGGCGATAACCGTTGGCGGCACGGGCGGGCAGAACGAGGGTGGATACAACGAGGCCGCCCACAAACAGGCGCCGGTCGATTGCCGTCATGTTTCAAAGCTCCGTCATGAACGTGGCGATGGCGTCCAGTACGGCCGCTGTTTGGTCCTTTTGTGGCGCGTGGCCGCACGCGTCCAGAACGAGGGTGGCGACCGGTGCGTTGACCTGCCGGGCGATGGCGTCGAGCTGGGCGAGTGTGCCGTACTCGTCGTTGCGGCCCTGGATCAGCAGGCAGGGCGAGGTGATGGAAGGGAGGTACTGCTCGATGTTCCATGATCGGAACCCGGGATCGAGCCAGGCACGGTTCCAGCCGAGGAAGGCGCAATCAGCGTTGCCGCCGTGATGCCGTTCAAGCCGGTCGCGAAGGTCAGTCTTTTGCCACGCCTCGCGGGCGGCCTCTATACCGGCGATGGAGATGTCCTCGACGAACACGTGCGGCGCCATCAGCACCAGCCCCTTGAGGCCCGGTTGCGGGCAATGGCCTGCATGAATGAGGGCGATGGAGGCACCGTCGGAATGGCCCAGCAGCACATGCGGGCGGCCCTCAAGCTGCGCCACGATGTGCGGCAGCACCTCGATAGCCTCGTCGTGCATGTAGGTGAGCAGGCGCGGCAGGCTGACGGGATCGGACTTGCCGTAACCCGCCCGCGACCAGACGAGTACGGCTGAGCCGGTGCGGGCCGCCACCTGGTCCGGAAAGTCGCGCCACGGGCTCACCGAACCCAGACCTTCGTGCAGCATCAGGATGACCGGCTTGTCCGCCGCCCCGTCAATCCAGCGCGCCTCGAGCCGCTGCCCGGCGGCCTGCAGGAAGCCGTCCGGTGAGATCATGCGCGCAGCTTGAAGCGCTGGATCTTGCCGGTGGCGGTCTTGGGCAGGTCGGGCACGAACTCGATCCAGCGTGGATATTTCCACGGACCGGCCTGCGCCTTGACGTGCTCCTTCAGCACCTCGAACAGGCCATCCGCCTCAAAACCCTCTTTGAGCACCACGAAGGCCTTTGGCTTCACCAGCCCCTCGCCGTCCTCGTGGGCCACCACCGCGCACTCCAGCACGGCTGCGTGGCTGACCAGCGCCGACTCGACCTCGAACGGCGACACCCAGATGCCGGACACCTTGAACATGTCGTCGGTGCGCCCGCAGTACTGGTAGAAGCCTTCGCCGTCGCGGATGTACTTGTCGCCGGTGCGGGCCCACTTGCCCTCGAAGGTCGAACGGGTCTTGTCGCGCTTGTTCCAGTAGCCGTTGCAGCAGCTGCCGCCGGACACCAGCAATTCGCCGATTTCACCGTCGGCGACGTCCTCGCCGTTCTCGCCCACCACGCGCAAGGTGTAGCCGGGTACCGCCTTGCCGGTGGTGCCGCGCTTGTGCCCGTGCGGACCGTTCGACAGGAAGATGTGCAGCATCTCGGTCGAGCCAATGCCATCCCAGATCTCGACACCGAAACGCTTCTGCCAGGCAGCGGAAACCTCGGCCGGCAAGGCCTCTCCGGCGGAAAGGCATTTGGCGAGCCGCGGCGAGCCGCTGTCCGGGGTGATGGACTTGTCGGCGAGCATGGCTGCATAAAGCGTCGGAACGCCGAAGAACATGGTGCACTGATGGCTGTTGAGCCGCTCCTGCACTGCCTGCGGCGTGGGACGCCCGGCGAACAGGACAGTGGTTGCCCCCACCGACAGGGGAAAGGTGAGCGCATTGCCGAGCCCGTAGGCGAAGAACAGCTTGGCGGCGGAGAACACCACGTCATCTTCGGTGATGCCAAGGATGCTGGCGCCATAGGTGCGGGCGGTGTCCATCAGGCTGGAATGCACGTGCATGACGCCCTTGGGTTGCCCGGTGGAACCGGACGAGTAGAGCCAGAAGGCTACCTCGTCGGAGGAGGTGTCTGCCGCCTGGTGCTCTGCGGGGGCGGCGTCCATCAGCGCAGCAAGCGAGCGGTGCGCACAGGTCTCGCCGCCCGCCACGATGACGTGCCTCAGAAACGGCAATTCACCGAGGACGGGTTCGACCACCGGCAGCAGGGCGGCGGAGACGAACAGCACCTGCGCCCGGCTGTCGGACAGCATGTAGCGGTACTGGTCGGTGGTGAGCAGCGTGTTGAGCGCCACCGGCACGATGCCCGCCCTAATGGCGCCAAGAAACACGCAGGGCCAGTCCACCGTATCGTGCATCAGCACCGCCACGCGGGCCTCGCGGGCAATGCCAAGGCCTTCGAGAAGGGTGGCCACCTTCTTCGTGCCGGAGACAAGACCGGCATAGGTCATCTCACGCTCATCGTCGACATAGGCAAGCTTGCTGCCGCGTCCCTCGGCCAGGTGACGGTCGGCCAGGTCGAGCGCGGCATTGTAGAGCTTCGGGTCGCTCATGATTTCCTCCCGGGCAACAGACGGCCTGCCATCTCTGCCGGACAGCTTTGAACTTGGCCTGAAACCGGTTTAATGCGCACTATTGTGCCTGCCAAGCGCGGAATAGTGCACAAGGCGAGGCGTCAGGACGGCAGTTGCGCAGCCTGATGGTGGACCATGCGCCAGCTGCCGTCCTCGATGACGAAGGTATTGGTGGCGATCAGCGAGACCTCGCCCAGGTGCTCGGTGCAGAACACCACGGCGGTGGAGCCGTTGCGGATGATGGTGGGCTGGGTCACGTTGATGTCGGGCGTGTCGCCCAGCACCAGCAGCGAGTACCAGCTGTCCAGCACCTCCTCGCGGCCCATGATGCCGGGCCAGCCGGGATGGTAGCAGCAGACTTTGGCCTGCTTCGACCACAGGTCTTCCATGGCAAGGTAATCCCGCCGCCGGAAAGCGGAATAGAAGGCGTCGTTGGCCTCCAGGATCACGGCATCTTCGAGCAGGTCGTTCATCACGAGGCCAAGTTTGCCCGATGGCAGGCCGGTTGCCAAGTCTCGCAAGGCAAGGTGCTCGCGCCCATGAGCCTTGAAGCGGTGGCGGCATTCATCTAGAAGGCGCTCATCCTTTTGATCCATCTGACTGAACGCGACGACCAAGCGTCTGGATGCCCATGGCAAACAAGCAGAAACCCAACCGGCCCAAGGCCCGGCTGCCGCGCGGCTTCGTTGACCGCGAGGCGGGCGACATCCGCGCCGTGGAAGCCATGTGCGCGAAGATCAAGCAGGTGTACGAGCTCTATGGCTTCGACCCTGTGGAAACGCCGCTGTTCGAATATACCGATGCGCTGGGCAAGTTCCTGCCCGAACTCGGACCGGCCCAACGAGGGCGTGTTCTCGCTTACCGACGACGACGAGCAGTGGTTGAGCCTGCGCTATGACCTGACCGCGCCGCTGGCCCGGCATGTCGCCCAGAACATCAACGACATCCAGCTGCCCTATCGCACCTACCGGGCGGGCTACGTGTTCCGCAACGAGAAGCCGGGCCCGGGCAGGTTCCGCCAGTTCATGCAGTTCGACGCCGACACGGTGGGCGCGCCCAACGTCACGGCGGACGCCGAGATGTGCATGATGATGGCCGACACGATGGAAGCGCTGGGCATTGCGCGCGGCGACTATGTGGTGCGGGTGAACAACCGCAAGGTGCTCGACGGGGTGATGGAAGCCATCGGCGTCGAGGATGCGGGCCAGAAGCTCGCCGTGCTGCGAGCCATCGACAAGCTCGACAAGTTCGGGCCGGAAGGCGTGGCGCTGCTGCTGGGCGACGGCCGCAAGGACGAGTCCGGCGACTTCACCAAGGGTGCGGGGCTGGATCAAGAAGCAGCCGTCTTCGTTCTGAATGTCGTAACGAATGAGCAGTTTGCGAGTGGCGAAGCCCAAATTGCTTTGAATGAAGCCAATATCAAAACAAAGGGCTTCAATGAAGGTTTTGAGGAACTGGATACACTGCAAGGAATTTTCAAAAGCTGCGGCTACGGTCCTGACCAGATCAAGATCGACCCGTCCGTCGTCCGTGGCCTCGAGTACTACACCGGCCCGGTCTATGAATGCGAGTTGTTGTTCGACGTGACCAACGAGAAGGGCGAGACGGTGCAGTTCGGCTCGGTTGCCGGTGGCGGGCGCTATGACGGCCTGGTTGAACGGTTCACCGGCCAGACGGTGCCGGCAACCGGCTTTTCCATCGGCGTGTCGCGGCTGATGACGGCGCTGAAGAACCTCGGCAAGCTGGATACGCAGTCCGTGCAGGCTCCCGTCGTGGTGTGCGTGATGGACCGCGATGCCGACAGCCTCGGGCGCTACCAGCGCATGGTGCAGGAGTTGCGCAGTGCCGGCATCCGGGCGGAACTGTTCCAGGGCAACCCGAAGCAGTTCGGCAAGCAACTGCAATATGCCGACCGGCGCGGCTCGGCGGTCGCCGTGATCCAGGGTGGCGACGAGCGCGCCGCCGGTGAAGTGACGCTGAAAGACCTGATCGCGGGCCGCGAGGCGGCGAAGGACATTACCGACCGCGCCGACTGGGTGGAGCAGCGCCCGGCGCAAGTATCGGTGCCGGAGGCGAGACTGGTGGCGGAAGTCCGCAAGATCCTCGCCCAGTACGAAGGCTGACCCGAGCGATGCCCGGCAAGTCCAACCAGCAGCGCCGCGCGCTTGATGCGCTCAACGCCGCCATGCTGCCGGTGCTGGAGGCCGCAGGCGCGGAGTTCATCGACCCGGACATCATCCAGCCGGCGGACGTGTTCCTGGAGCGCTCGGGCGAGCACATCCGCTCGCGTACCTACCTGTTTACGAGCCCCGATGGCGAGGAACTGTGCCTCAGGCCCGACCTGACCGTTCCGGCCTGCCGCTATCACCTGGAAAGCGCGCCCGACCCGGCGCAGCCTGCGCGCTATTGCTATGCGGGCAAGGCATTCCGTCACACCGCGGGCGAAACCGGCGGCGCTCCGGTGCGCGAGTTCGACCAGGTGGGACTCGAAATCTTCGGCGCCGGCAACACGGCGCGCGACGATGCCGAAGTGCTGGCGCTCACGTTGGCGGCGCTGAAGGCCGCAGGCATCAGCGGCTACCGGATCGAGATTGGCGATCTTGGCCTGTTCGACGCACTGCTGCACTCCATCGATATGCCGGAGCGCTGGCGCAACCGGCTGAAACGGCAGTTCTGGCGGCCGCGCGCCTTCCGCGACCTGCTGCGGCAACTGTCTGCCGGCAAGCGCAAGACGCGCACCGCCATTTCGGGCCTGCTGGACGAGATGGAGGAAAGCCCGCTCGATCCGGTTGCCTTCGTGGAGCATCACCTTGATGCGCTGGACCTGCAGATGATTGCGGGCCGCTCGGTTGAGCAGGTGGCGGGCCGGTTGCAGGAGAAGCTGATGGACCGGTCCGAACCGCCGCTGACGGCGGAGCAGGCCGGGCTGATCGACGATTACCTGGCGATTCGCTGTTTGCCGCCCGAGGCTGTCGAGCGGTTGCACGCCATCGAAGCGCGCACCGGCGCCGGCTTCGCCGGGGCCGTGGACCTGTTCGAGGCGCGGATCGACGAGATGATGTCGGCGGGGCTGGACGTGAACGCGACGGAGTTTGCCGCCGTGTTTGGCCGCAGCCTCGAATACTATACCGGCTTCGTGTTCCAGATCGAGCAGGACGGCCCGGACGGCGCATCGCTCAACGTCGCCGGGGGCGGGCGCTACGACACCATGCTGGCCGACATCGGCGCAGGCGCGCAGATCCCCGCCGTTGGCCTCGCCATCCAGGCCAGCCGGTTGCTGGATCTCGCCAGAGGTGTGGCATGAACGGCTCCTCCAACATGACCCTGGCGCTGCCGTCCAAGGGGCGGTTGCGGGAAGCGGCGGAAGCAATGTTCGCCCGCGCCGGCTTCGAGATCGTCAAGACCGGATCGGCGCGCGGCTACCAGGGCGAGATCAAGGGATTGAACGGCATCGACGTGGCGTTCCTGTCGGCGTCCGAAATCGCCAGGGCGCTCAAGGACGGCACGGTTGACCTAGGGGTGACGGGCGAAGACCTGCTGCGCGAGACCATCGCGCCGGACAACCCGGTGGCCGATGTGGTGCTGCGGCTGGGCTTCGGGCCGGCGGACGTGGTGGTGGCGGTGCCGGAATGCTGGCTCGACGTGGCGGCGGTGGCGGACCTCGACCAGGTGGCTGGCGAGATCTACGCCACCCATGGCCACCGGCTGCGGGTGGCGACAAAGTACCTCGAACTGACCCGCCGGTTCTTTGCCGGACACGGGCTGACCGGGTACCGGATCGTTGAAAGCCTTGGCGCTACCGAGGGCGCGCCGGCGGCGGGCTCGGCCGAGATCATCGTCGACATCACCACGTCCGGTTCGACGCTCAGGGCAAACCGGCTGAAGGTGCTCGAGGACGGGTTGATCCTGCGCTCCGAAGCGGTACTGGCGGCCCGGCGCGAGGCACTGTCCAAGCCCGTCGTCGGCAATTTGCGTCAGCGGCTGGAACTGGCGATCTAGCTGGCAACCAGCCTGCACAGCCTTGCCTCAAGGAAACATTTGGGCCCGTCTTTGTAAATTTGCAGCTTACTGATTTATTGCTATGGCAAAAACGGCAAGCCCCCGTTATAGTTTCGGTCTGAAAAGGCGTCCCCCGTACAGAGCTGATCGGGCCGCACATTGACGAATGGTCGAGCAAAGGGGGGTTTTGCCGGTCAAACGACCTTATCCAAAATCGCGCTATACAGAGCTGTCGCGGTGGTCATGACCTGATGAGCGCGGCTTGTTGTCGGGCTTCCCCCGGTTCCGATGACTTTTGGCCGCGACCTATGGCCGGGATCACTGCAGATGGCGAAGGGCCGCCCCTCGGGGCGGCCCTTTTGCATTCCACGGGTGCCAGGCCGTTCAGCGCGCAGCTTCCGCCGCCTCACGGATGGCCTTCATGTTGGGTCCGTACTTCGCCGGATCCTTGTTCTGGTAGACTGCCGAACCCGCCACCAGCACATCTGCTCCTGCAGCAGCAACGATACCCGCCGTCCTGGGGCTTATGCCGCCATCGACCTCGATATGGATATCGCGGTCACCGATCATCGACCTGATCCGGGCGATCTTGGCGGCCATCTCCGGAATGAACGCCTGGCCGCCAAAGCCCGGGTTCACCGACATGACGAGAACCAGATCGAGCTTGTCGAGCACGTACTCAAGCACCGTTTCCGGCGTGGACGGATTGAGCGACACGCCGGCCTTCTTCCCCAGAGACCGGATCAGCTGCAGTGTACGGTCAAGATGCGGTCCAGCCTCGGCGTGGACAGTGATGATGTCGGAACCGGCCTCGGCGAAGGCCTCGATGAAAGGATCGGCCGGCGCGATCATCAGGTGTACGTCGAGCACCTTCTTCGTCACCGGCCGGATGGCCTTCACGATCATCGGACCGATGGTGATGTTGGGCACAAAGTGACCGTCCATCACGTCGACGTGCACCCAGTCGCACCCCTGCTCGTCGATGGCGCGCACCTCGTCGCCCAGCCGGGAAAAATCGGCCGACAGGATCGACGGGGCGATGAGGACGGGACGCGCCATGAGATGTGCCTGCCTTACTTCGCCTTGTGCATGGCGATGGCGGTATCGGACATGCGGTTGGAGAAGCCCCACTCGTTGTCGTACCAGCTCATCACCCGCAGCAGCGTGCCGTCCATCACCTTGGTCTGGTCGAGGTGGAAGGTGGAGGAGTGTGGATCGTGGTTGAAGTCGATCGACACGTTCGGCTGGTCGGTGACATTGACTATGCCCTTCAGGTCGCCCTTTGCGGCCTTGATCATTGCCTTGTTGACCTGTTCAACGGTGACGGACCTGGACATCACGCACTTCAGGTCGACCACCGAGACATTGGGGGTCGGCACGCGGATGGCGACGCCGTCCAGCTTGCCGTTCAGTTCCGGCAGCACGAGGCCAACGGCCTTGGCGGCCCCGGTGGAGGTCGGGATCATCGACATGGCTGCGGCGCGGGCGCGATACAGGTCCTTGTGCATGGTATCCAGCGTCGGCTGGTCGCCGGTGTAGGCGTGGATGGTGGTCATGAAGCCGTGCTCGATGCCGAACGCGTCATTCAGCACCTTGACCACCGGAGCCAGGCAGTTGGTGGTGCACGAGGCGTTGGAAACGACCTTGTGGTCCCGGGTCAGCTTGTCGTGGTTGACGCCGTACACAACCGTCAGGTCGGCGCCGCCGGCAGGAGCGGACACCAGCACCTTCTTCGCGCCGGCCGTCAGGTGGGCGGATGCCTTGTCCTTCTCGGTGAAGATGCCGGTGCATTCCATGGCAATGTCGACGCCTTCAGCACCCCATGGCAGCTTCGACGGATCGCGCTCCGCGGTCACCTTGATCCAGCCGGTGCCGCAATTGATCATGTCGCCCTTGACTTTCACTTCGCCGGGGAACTTGCCGTGCACGCTGTCATAGCGCAGCAGGTGGGCATTGGTCTCGACGGGCCCCAGGTCGTTGATGGCGACGACCTTGATATCCTTGCGGCCAGACTCTGCAATGGCGCGCAGGATGTTGCGCCCGATGCGACCGAAACCATTGATTGCCACACGTACGGCCATGACGTTCGTTCTCCAGATTGACGCGGGGCGCCTTTGCGCCCCTTTCAGGTTGGGTATGAGTTATGCCCGCGTCTTATAAACCAATCGGGTAAACGGTCAATTGATCGGCCCGTCCGCGTCAAAATGCTTCGGATAGAACGATGCAAGGCAGACGTGAAGCGCCCTCAGCGCCTGCTCCCGGGTGATTGCCGGGGGCGTGTGGCCAAGCGCGATCCAGAGTCCGTCAGTAAGGGCGTTGATGACGCGGGCATCCACCCGCGACGGCGCCGGGCGTTCATAGCCGCTGTACTCGCACATCTGCGCGCACATGGCTTCGAGCGAGGCAAGATATTCCGCTTCCTGTTCGCCATAAAGCGCATCGTAAGCGGGCCGTGACTGGGCCTCCGCCCAGAAACTGACCCAGGCCTGCAGGATGCGCGGGGTACAGATCGAGGGCGCGAAGTCGGCCGCGGTCATCGCGTAGAGCCGGGCGGCAGGGTCATCGCCTGCCCCGGCCACGGCAGAGGTCCAGTTGTCGAGATACTGGCCGGCAAGATAGCGCAGCGTTTCGGCCAGCAGGGTTTCCTTGGAAGAGAAGTGGAAATTGACGATGCCCATCGACAGCCCGGCCTGGCGGGCGACGTCACCGATGGTCAGGCTGGCATAGCCGCGGGCTGCCAGCACGTCGATGGTGGCCTCGATGAGCTGGCGGCGGCGCACATCGCGCGAAGCCTTGCGTGGTCCTTGCCTGGCACTTTCCGGCAATTGCTGACTGGCCCTCCTGTCAGGGTTTGCGGCCGCGCACGTGGTGCGGACAATGCTCGCCAAGATCCAGCGCCTTGATCATCAGCGTCCAGGTCTGGATATTGTGGTCGACGAGATCCTGGCCCATGTCGGCCACCGCTCTCTGGTAGAGCGGTCCCTGCAGCTGGGCCAGTTCACGCCGCGCCTGTTCCCGGTACCAGGGGTTGCGGTTGGTCAGGCGCACGTTGGTGAAGCCTGCAGAACGCAGCGCGTCGTCGTACGTGACCGGCGAAGCCATGCCGAAGTCGAGCGCCTCGGAGGCGATGTACGCCTTCATGTCGGCCGAGGGCTCGCTGTCGTGCGAGATCAACCAATCGGATGCCACAAAAACACCGCCGGGCTTCAGCACGCGGTACACTTCCCTGGCTAGCGCGTGCTTGTCCGGAATGTGGACGATGGAGTCCTTCGAGAACACCACGTCGAAACTGGCGTTGCCGAACGGCAGCGGGCCCGGGTCCACCTTGACGAGCTCTATGCGGTCAGCGACACCGGCTTCCTCGGCACGGGCACGAGCCGTCTCCAGCACCGGTGCCTCGACATCAATCCCTGTTACCTTCGCCGCGCCGTACTCTGTCACCAGCAGGCAATCGATACCACCGGCACCGCACCCGATATCGAGAACGTGCTTGTCCTTGAGGTCTTCCCCCTCGAGCAGACGGGCCAGTTCATCCGGGCCGCCGGGCGACAGCCAGCCTCGCCCCCACAGCAACTCGAGAAATCCGATTACCGGTTCCGGATACAGGTCTTCTGCGTTTTCCAATAGCCGTGCTCCGTCAACTGTGGGCAATCGCCGCCGAGGATACGTAAACCGGCAACCAGCGCAAGGGGTGCTTCGAAACGCACCCGCTCAACGCTGGCGGCGTTCGGGAATCAGTCCTTGCGGCGCAAACCTCAGTACAAGAATCAGAATCAACCCCATGACCATCAGGCGCATGTGCGCGGCCGAATCGATCAGGTGCGCCCGCAGCGGACTGTCCTGAGCCATGCCGGCGGTGATCAGATCCATGAGCCAGGTGCCCAGCGGTTCGGCCTCGACCCACAGGAACCAGATCAGGAAGCCACCCAGCACCGCACCCCAGTTGTTGCCGGAGCCGCCAACGATGACCATCACCCAGATCAGGAAGGTGAAGCGCAGGGGTTGGTAGGAGGCCGGGGTGAACTGGCTGTCGAGGGTGACCAGCATGGCGCCGGCAATGCCGATCACGGCAGAGCCCAGGACAAACACCTGCAAGTGGCGGCCCTTGACGTCCTTGCCCATGGCCTCGGCAGACACCTCGTTGTCGCGGATGGCCCGCATCATCCGGCCCCAGGGCGAGTTGAGTGCGCGCTCGGACAGGAACAGGATGACCAGCAGCACAACGGCGAACAGGCCGGCATAAGACAGCTTCACGATCACCGACGACAGGTCGACGATGGACATGCCGAGGCTGTCGGCCCAGGCCTGCACCGCCGCCGACTGCTGCAGGTCAACCTCGTAAGGCACGGGGCGCGGCAGGCCGGTGACGTTCTTGACGCCGCGGGTGAGCCAGTCCTCATTCTTGAGGATGGCAACGATGATTTCGGAGATACCCAGCGTGGCAATCGCCAGATAGTCCGAACGCAAGCCAAGCGTCACCTTGCCGACGACCCAGGCAGCGCCGGCGGCAAACAGGCCGCCTACCACCCAGGCAATGACGATCGGCAGGCCGAGCCCGCCAAGATAGCCGGTCAGCGCCGAGTCGACCTTCTCGATGGCCGATACGGCAGGGCTGTAGAAGATGCGTGTCACGAAGTAACCGGCGATGCTGATCAGCGTGACGAGCACGATGCGGGTGGTGCCGCGGGTGCGGAAGTAGGCGAAGGTTACCAGCGCGATGGTCACCAGCAAACATAGAGCCGACAGGGCGATCCCCGTGCCGCCGGCCTCCCAGGCCCTGGTGACCGGTGGGGCCGAAACCAGCACCGCAGCCGCTCCACCCAATGCCGCAAATCCCATGACGCCCACATTCAGCAGGCCACCGTAGCCCCACTGGATGTTGACGCCCAGCGCCATGATCGCCGAGATGAGGCACAGGTTGATGATGGTCAGCGACAGTGTCCAGCTCTGGAAGAAACCGACGAACAGCAGCAGCGCCGCCATGATTGCAAACAGGGAAACGTTGCGGATGTTGATGGTCATACCGACTGCCCCCTGAAAATGCCGGTCGGCCTGACCAGCAGCACGATGACCAGAATGGCGAACGAGATGGCAAACTTGTACTCGGTCGACAGGAACTGGACGAGGCCTTCCGGCGCCAGCGCCTCGGGCAGCAGGTAGGACAGAAACTGCTTGTAGGCGAAGGTCAGGAACACTTCCGAATAGGCGACGATGAAACCGCCGGCGATGGCGCCGAGCGGATTGCCGAGGCCGCCGACAATGGCTGCTGCGAAGATCGGCAACAGCAGCTGCAGGTAGGTGAACGGCTTGAAGCTCTTGTCGAGGCCATACAACGTACCGGCGATGGTGGCGAGCGCGGCGGTCAGCACCCAGGCCACCATCACCACCCGGTCCGGGTTGATGCCGGACAGCAGCGCCAGATCGCGATTGTCGGAATAGGCGCGCATCGACTTGCCGGTGCGCGTCTTGTTGAGAAACCAGAAAAGCGCCGCGACACACGCCACCGTCACCACAATGGTGATGGCCTGGGTCATCTTGATGACCATGACTTGCTGCAGGCCGGTGGCATCCCGGAACTGGGCGGCGCTGAGCAGAAACCGCTCACCATCGGTGAAGATGCGGTCATCCGGGCCGATCACGAAGCGGACGATGCCGTTGTAGAAGAACATCACACCCAGCGAGGCGATCAGGAAAATGACCGGGGTCGACTTCTTGGTGCGGTGGAACCTGTAGACCAGCCGGTCGGTGGCCAGCAGCAGCACGATGGCCACAGCGATGCCCACCGGCAAGGCCAGCAGCGCGGTTGGCAGCGGGCCGAACGATACACCCCAGCTTTGCAACAACCACGTGAACAGGATGCACGACATGGTGCCGATGGCCATGGTCTCGCCGTGGGCGAAGTTCGAGAACCGCAGGATGCCGTAGATCAGCGTGACGCCAAGGGCGCCGAGCGCCAGCTGACAGCCATATGCCGTTCCCGGTACGAGAACGAAGTTGCCCAGCAGGGCCATGGCGTTGAAAAAGTCTGTCACATCAGCCCCCCAGGAATGCCCGGCGCACTTCCGGGTCCGCCAGCAAGGCCTGGCCTGTGTCGGTATAGCGGTTGGCGCCCTGCACCAGCACGTAGCCCTTGTCGGCGATCTCAAGCGCGTGGCGGGCGTTCTGCTCGACCATCAGGATGGCGATGCCGGTCCGGGCGATCTCGATGATCCGGTCGAACAGTTCGTCCATCACGATGGGAGACACCCCGGCCGTGGGCTCGTCGAGCATCAGCACCTTCGGCCTGGTCATCAGGGCGCGGCCCACGGCCACCTGCTGGCGCTGACCGCCCGACAGCTCGCCGGCGGGCTGACGGCGCTTTTCCTTGAGCACCGGAAACAGGTCGAACACCTGCGCCATGGTGCCGGAGATGTCGCCATCGCGGATGAACGCCCCCATCTCCAGGTTTTCCTCCACCGACATGGAGGTGAAGACGTTGCTGGTCTGCGGCACGAAGCCCATGCCCTTGTGCACACGCGCCTGGGGGGCAAGGCCGGTAATGTCCTCGCCATCCATCATGACGCGGCCCTGGCGCAGGTTCAGCATGCCGAAAATGGCCTTCATGGCGGTCGACTTGCCCGCGCCGTTGGGGCCGACGACCACTGCGATCTCACCCTTCTCGACGCCGATGGTGCAGTCATTCAGGATGTCCGCCCCGCCATATCCCCCTGTCATGTGTTCGCCGGTCAGGAAAGCCATGGTCAGGCGATCTCCTTGACCGGCTTGTTCTTGAGGCCGGTACCCAGATAGGCCTCGATGACGTCCTCGTTGTTCTTCACCTCTTCAGCGGTTCCTTGCGCCAGCACCTTGCCCTCGGCCATGCAAATAACCGGATTGCAGAGCCGGCCGATGAAATCCATGTCGTGCTCGATCATGCAGAAGGTGTAGCCGCGCTCCTTGTTGAGGCGGATGATGGCATCGCCGATTGTGTTTAGCAGGGTGCGGTTCACGCCGGCGCCAACTTCATCGAGGAACACGATCTTCGCATCGACCATCATGGTGCGGCCAAGTTCCAGCAGTTTCTTCTGGCCGCCGGAAAGATTGCCGGCAAGCTCGTCCGCCACATGGGCAATCTGCAGGAATTCCAGCACTTCATCCGCCCTGGCGCGAATTTCCGCTTCCTGCTGGCGGACGCGGGCCGGATGCAGCCAGGCGTGAATGAGGCTCTCGCCGGCCTGGCCCGCCGGCACCATCATCAGGTTGTCACGGACAGTGAGCGTCGAGAACTCGTGGGCGATCTGGAAGGTGCGCAGCACGCCCTTTGCAAACAGTTCGTGCGGGGTGAGGCCGGTGATGTCCTCGCCGTCCAGAAGCACCCGGCCGGATGTCGGCTTGTACAGACCGGCGATGACATTGAACAACGTGGTCTTGCCCGCACCATTCGGCCCGATGAGGCCGGTAATGCTGCCGGTTTCTATGGTCAGCGAGGCGCCGTCAACAGCCCTCAGCCCGCCGAAGTGCTTGTGCACGTTCTCGACGGTGATCTTGGCAGTGTTGCCCATGGGCAAGGCCCCATCCCCAGTTCCACCCAAAATCAAAAAAGAACCCGGGCCAATGCCGATTGCCCGGGTTCCTTGCCGTGTTCAAGCGATCAGCGGAACTTCACGACCGAAATCGCGCCGTCCTTGATCTCGATCTCGCGGTAGTTGCCGGCGCTTTCGCCAGGGCCTACCAGCTCAACCGCGGATGCGCCGACATAGTCGATTTCGCCGCCATCCTTGAGGATCTTGAGCGCCTTGGCCAGTTCGCCGGGGAAGATCTTCTCGCCCGGCGCATTGGCCACGTCCATCACCTTGTCCTTGAGCTTGGCGCTGTCGGTGGAACCGGCAGCCTGCATGGCGAGCAGGATCAGCGCGGCGGCATCGTAGGATTCAGCCGCGAAGGCGGACGATCCATCAAAGCCGGCAGCCTTGGCCATTTCCTGGAAGGTGGTCGCACCAGGGCTGTCGGTGCCGGGGTTGGCGCCATAGGAGCCGTTCAGGCCCGCACCGATTGCCGCCGGCAGCGCATCGCCGACCATGCCGTCCGGCAGGTAGAAGGTGCTGAAAGCGCCGGTGTCGAGTGCACCCTGGATGATGCCCTTGCCGCCCTGGTCGAGATAGCCGGCCACGACCAGCACTTCGCCGCCAGCCTGGGCCAGCGCACCGACTTCGGCCGAGTAGTCACCCTTGCCGTCTTCGTGGGCCGCGGAGATGGTCACCGTGCCGCCAGCGGCCTCGAAGTTTTTCTGGATCGATTCAGCCAGACCCTTGCCGTAGTCGTTGTTGGTGTAGGTCAGGGCGATGGTCTTGACGCCCTTCTCCATCAGGATGTCGCGCACGATTTCACCCTGGCGGGCGTCGGACGGGGCGGTGCGGAAGAACAGGCCGTCATCCTCGGCAGTCGACAGACCGGGCGAGGTGGCCGACGGAGAAATCATCACGATGCCGTTCGGGCGGGCAACGTTCTGCAGCGTTGCGCCGGTCACGCCGGAGCAGTCGCCGCCAACCATCGCCTTGACCTTGTCGGTGGTGACGAGGCGTTCTGCAGTTGCCGTTGCAGCAGCTGCATCGACGCAGGTAGTGTCGCCGCGAACCGCCGCGACCTTGACGCCATCCAGCAGCGCGCCGCTGTCGGAGACTTCCTTGATCGCCATCTCGGCAGCAGGCGCCATGTTGGCCACGATCGATTCAATGGGGCCGGTCAGGCCGAGGAACACACCGACCTTAATGTCTTCCGCCAGTGCGGCCGTCGACAATACCGTCGATGCGGCCAGTGCGATAACAAGCTTCTTCATACAAACCTCCCTTGGAAGCTGGTTTCGATGGCAGGCATCAAAGCACTATTGATTGCCGGAGTCACCTCCCCCCCGAAACCTAAATTTCATACAGGTTAAAGTCGTTTGCTTGCCAATCATCTGCCAATTCAGCGTGGGCGGCAGTACGCTGCGGCAACGACTCCCCAACCGGCAAGATGACTGTTTCAGGGCCGGCTTTTCTGCTATCTGGTCCCCCATGACACAGACCCGATCCCTCATCATTGTCCGCCCCGACGACTGGCACCTGCACCTGCGCGATGGCGCCATGCTGGAAGCGGTGCTGCCCCATTCGGCCGCCCATTTCGCGCGCGCCATCGTGATGCCGAACCTGGTGCCGCCGGTGGTCACCGGCGAACAGGCCACCGCCTATCGCGGGCGCATCCTTGCCGCCATGCCCGAAGGCATGACGTTCGAACCGCTGATGACGCTGTATCTGACGGAGGCGACCGACCCGGACGACGTGGCCGCGGCGCATGCTTCGGGACTGGTCAAGGCGGTGAAGCTCTATCCGGCAGGCGCGACCACCAATTCGCAATCGGGCGTGCGCGATTTCAGCAAGGTTCAAGGCGTGCTGGAGCGGATGGCGGAGATCGGCTTGCCGCTTTGCGTCCACGGCGAGGTGACCGACGCGGACATCGACATCTTCGACCGCGAGGCAGTCTTCATCGACCGGGTACTCGACCCGGTGCGCCGCCACGTTCCCGGCCTCAAGGTGGTGATGGAGCATGTCACGACCCAGGACGCGGTGAACTATGTGAGCGCGGATACATCGGGCCGTCTGGGCGCCACCATCACCACGCACCACCTCATCATCAACCGCAACCACATTCTGGCCGGCGGTATCCGGCCACACTATTATTGCCTGCCGGTGGCCAAGCGCGAGAAGCACCGGCTGGCGCTGCGCGCAGCCGCGACCGGCGGCGACAAGCGCTTCTTCCTGGGCACCAATTCAGCGCCGCACACGGATGCAGCCAAGCTGCTGCCCTGTGGGTGCGCCGGCTGCTTCACTGCACCGAACACCATGAGCTTGCTGGCGCACGTGTTCGAGGAGGAAGGCGCGCTCGACAAGCTGGAAGGGTTCGCTTCGCTCAACGGGCCGGCATTCTACGGGCTGCCGGCGAACACGGAAAAGATGACACTCGTCAAGCAGGATGATCCGGTCAGGTTTCCGGACCACATTGAAACGGGCGCAGGTCCGGTGACTGTATTCGATCCAGGCTTCCAGGTGTTCTGGCGGGTACAGGCCTGATTTCCGTGCGCCTGCTTTTCGTATCCCATTGCTTTCCCCTTTCCGGTGAACCGATGAGCAAGATCGGCGGCATGCAGCGTGTCGGCATCGACATGCTTCAACACCTCAAGGAACGCGGCGGCCTTGAGGTCAGCGAGCTGCTGTTGCGCACGCCCAGCGGCAAGGAGGCGTGGTACCTGGTCCCGTTCTTGATGCGGGGCTATCTTGAAATTCGCCGGCGGATGGCGGCGGGTGAGGTTGACGCGGTGCTGTTCTCGGCCATGCCGTCGGCGGTGCTGGTCAGCGTTCTCTCCGGTCCCGCCCGGCGCGCGGGGGTGGCGCTGATGGCGATCAGCCACGGACATGACGTGATCGCGGATTTTGTCCCCTACCAGTGGCTGGTGCGCCGGGTCATGGCGCGGCTGGACGCAATGCTGCCGGTGAGCCGCGCCACTGGCCAGCAGTGCATCGACAGGGGGCTTGATCCGCAGCGGCTGTTCGTGACGCCCAACGGTATTGATCCGAACCGGTTCGGGACCACGTTTCCCGGTGTGCTCACCCGGCGGGCGGCAAGACGCAAGCTGCTGGAGCAGCATTTTCCCCAACTGGCGGCAGTGACGGACGAAGGAGACCTGTTGCTGTGTTCCGTCGGGCGGCAGGTGAAGCGCAAGGGGCACGAATGGTTCATACGCGAGGTCATGCCGGGTACGCCTGCGAACGTGCACCTGGTGCTGGGCGGTACGGGACCTGAAGCAGCCAGCATTGCCGAAGCCACGCGGCAGGCCGGGTTGACCGGTCGGGTTCATGCGCTTGGCGTGGTGGCGGAGGAAAAGCTGGCGCCGTTGTACTCATCCTGCGACCTTTTCGTGATGCCCAACATCCCGCTGGCCGGCGACATGGAGGGCTTCGGCGTGGTGATGCTGGAGGCCGGCTTGTGCGGCATGCCGTCGATCGGCACGCGGATCGAAGGCATTGCCGACGTGATCAGCGACGGCAAGAACGGCTTCGGCATGGAACCGCTTGATGCGGACGGGTTCATCGAGACGATCAGCCGGTTTGCTGCCAAGCGGTCACGGCTTGATGCGCTGAGCGTCAGCGCCCGGGCCCATACCCTGAGCACCTTCACGTGGAGCGAAATCGCCGGACGGGTGGCGGACATTGTCGAACTGGTGGTCAACCGGAAACGGCATCGCTAGTCCGCAGGGCCGGCCCTAGCCGACAGGGCGGTCCTTCCACTGCACCCGGTGCCCCGAGCGCCAGCGCACGAACGCCACCCACTGCAGGCCGACCAGCACCGCGACGCCCAGCGGATGCAGAAGCGCGCCGAGCCAGGACAACCGGAAGCGCAGCGCCATGACAAAGCGGGTGAACCACGGCAGGACCGCGGCGGCAACAGCTAGGTGCAGCGTGGTTCCGGTGATGCCGGCGCTCCACGCCCACAGAGCCAGCAAGGGCGGAATGACATGACCGCCAAGCAGCAGCACGGTCCACACCGGCAGGCCAACCGGCGTGGCCATGCCTTCATGGGCGTTCTTCATCAGGCCATTGAATACTTGCGGACCGGTCTCGTACATGCGGGTCGCCGATATGCCGGTGATGTCGGCAAGATCGGTGCGGTGACCAGCAGCGCGAAAGAACCGCGGCAGCATGACGCCATCGTGCACCGAGTGCCTGATGCGCTCATGGCCGCCTACGTCGAAATAGGCCGGCAGTTGCACCGCAATGAGCTGGCCGCAGGCCGTAGCGAAGGCCGGCGAGTTGGTGAACTTGACGCCGATGAACGGCAGGTAGCCCAGCAGCACCGTGTGAATGAGCGGAATGAGCAGCTTCTCCCAGAAACTGCCGGTGATCTGGCGCGGAAAACCGGACAACAGCTTGAGTTCGGGCCGGCGGGCAAATTCGGAGGCGATGCGAGCCAGAGCATCAGGCTCCAGCGTCACATCGGCATCAAGAAACACCGCGTGTTCATGGCGGGCCTGCTTGGCGAGAAAGAAACAGGCGTGGTTCTTGCCCATCCATCCTGCAGGAAGGGCCGGGGTGGTGACCAGTCGCAGACGGTTGTTCTTTGCCGCGAAGGCCTGAACGATTTCGGCGGTGCGGTCGGTGGAGCTGTCGTCGGCGACAATGACCTCGAAGTCCACGCCACGGCTGGCCAGCACCGACGTGAGCACCGGGGTGATGCGGGCCTCCTCGTTGCGGGCAGGGATCAGCACCGACACGGCCGGCATGTCCGGCTCCTGTTTGCGGCTCAGCGGCCAGTACAGCGCCAGGTTCACGACGCCCATCACGGGCGTCACCATGGCAATCACGAATACGATCTGAACCAGCAGTTCGGCCATGCTTGTCTCAATCCCTGTTTCTGCCGCGTCTGGCCGCGCCGTGAGCGGCCGAGAAGCGTTCCCCCCGCAGCATCGCCTTTGCGTATCGCCATCCGTCGTAGATGTAGTTCACACCCGTCGTGCCGTCGATGAAGGTGGTGAAGCGGGCAGGATCGCGAGACATTGCAGCTTCCGCCAGTTCATCCTGGGCGGTCGTCAACGCCTGTTCAAGGTGGCGGTTCCATTCATCAACGTCGCGGCTGACGGTGGCGGTATCAACCGGATCACCGAAATGAACCAGAAGCTCGGGACGGGCCTCGTTCCAGAACACAAGCTCGATTGCCATCGGGATGGCAATGGCGCCGCTGTCCCGCGCCAGGCGGGCAAGCCCCCCCTGGAACCGGACCGGACGGGCGCGCACATCAGCGAACTCGCCCTGCGGGGTCATCCAGATGCCGTTGCCAGGCCTCGCCAGCAGGCCGCGCGACACCTGCAGGAAACGTGCTGCACCGCGCACGGAATCCTGCTCGACGCCGAATATGCCGATCTTCTGCATGAAGGCGTATTTCTTCAGGGCATCGGCGTCCATCGGTCCGAACGCCGTATGGGAAGGGAACTTCGCTCTCGACGTAACGAAGAAGATGAGCGGATCGTACCAGCTGGAGTGATTGGCAAACACGATCATCCCGCGCTCGCGCGGTATGCCGGACGGCACCTCACCCAGAATCCGGAACGCCGTGAACCGCTTGGCGATCAGGCGCTGGCAGTACAGGTCAAAGACGCGGCTGACGCGCGCTGAATGGCGGGCAATGACCTCGTCTGCAGCTTTGGTGTCGCGTCCGCTCAAGGTCAGCCTTGCCCCGCAGCCGTCAGACGGCAATGTCCTGGTTGAGAAGTTCGCTGGTGATGCGTGCCGACTCGAAGATCACTGGCAAGCCGGACCCGGGGTGAGTGCCGCCGCCAACGAGGTAAACCCGCTCCAGGTCCTCGTACCGGTTGTGCGGACGGAAGCACAGCATCTGGTCCAGCGTATGGCTCATGTTGAAGGTGGCGCCCTTGTAGATGTGCATGTCGGCTTCCCAGTCGTCCGGCGTCACCATCTTCTCGTAGCGGATGCGGTTGCGGATATCGGGGATGCCCATCAGCGACAAGCGGTCCAGCGTCTTCTCGCGGAAGCCGGCGGCCTCCTTTTTCCAGTCGACGTTCGGCGTCCGGTGCGGCACGGGCACCAGAACATACAGCGTCGAATGTCCCTTGGGTGCCAGCGTCTCATCGGTGATGCAGCCATTCTGCACATAGAAGGACGGCGATCTCGGCACCACCTTCTTCGTCTGGATTTCGTCGATATTGCCGTCGAAGTCTTCCGACAGCACGATGGTGTGGTGGGGTACGTTGTCCAGCTTGCCCTCAAGACCCAGGTACAGCATGAAAGTCGAACACGAGAATTCCCGCTTGGCGATCTTGCGGTCGTTCCAGGTCTTGCGCATCTCGTTCGGCACCAGCTTGGGCAGCACGTGGGCGAAGTCAGCGTTCATCACCAGGCCATCAAGCTCGTAGGTTTCCTTGTCGGTGGTGATTGACTTGGCGCGCTTGCCGTCAAACCCGATCGACTTGACCTCTTCTTCAAGCTTGAGGTGTACGCCCATCTCGACGGCGATCTCGCCCATGCGCTGCATGACTGCGGTGCAGCCGCCAACCGGATGCCAGATGCCGTATTCATGCTCGAGGAAGGCCAAGATGGTGAACAGTGACGGGCACTTGAACGGCGACATGCCGAGATACTTGGCCTGGAACGAGAAGGCGCGGCGCACGCGCGGATCCTTGAAGTAGCGCTCCAGGTCCTGCTCGAGCGATCGCTGCGGATTGATCCAGGGCAGCGCCTTGAGCACGTCAGGCCGCAGGAAGTCGGCCATGCTGGCAAACGGCTTTTCCAGCACGGTCCGGAATTTCTCCAGCTTCTTGCGGTTGTCGCGCATGTAGCGTTCGAGGTTTTCTGCATCGGCGGGCGAGAGCTTGGCAATCTCTGCCTTCATGGCCTCTTCGCCGCTCACCACGTCCAGGTGCCCGCCTTGTTCGTGTACGACCCGGTACATGGGCTCGACCCGCTTGATCGGCACCTCGCGCCAAAGATCATAGCCGCAATAGGTGAAGATCTCGGACAGGATGCGCGGATAGAGGAAAAACGTGGGGCCTACATCGAAGGTGTAGCCTTCGGCCTTGATGGCCCCGGTGCGGCCGCCAACCCGGGATTGACGCTCGATCAGGGTGACGTCATAGCCGCGGCGCTTGAGGATCATGGCCGAAGCAAGGCCGCCCGGTCCGGCGCCGACGATAACGATACGCGGTGTAGAGGAAGACATGTGTTCTTGTTTCTTCAGCAGTTCAAGAAAGGGAAGCCGGTAATGGCTGGTCCATGCAGGCCCGCCCAACGTGCCTGGAAAACCGATCGGTTCTTATACTGCCTGGCGGCTAATTTAGAACCCCTGTCAGCCTACGACCATTTGCCGCTTGTAAATTATCCCCAACGGTTTTGGTTCCCGCCTCCGCAACATTTGCATGGCGGGTTTCCTTTTGCAGCCAAAACGGCTAGTTACAAGTCCGGTCAAAGACAATTCAAGCACCCGTTGCGAAACCAGCCAGAGGCCCCGCGCCACATGCCGGTCATCTCGGTATCAGAGCTCACCAAATCCTATTCGGGCCGAAAGGCAGTCAATGGCATCTCGTTCGAGGTGCTGAAGGGCGAAACCTTTGCCCTGCTGGGGCCGAACGGCGCCGGAAAGACCACCACCATCGAGATACTCGAGGGCTACCGGCTGGCGGATAGCGGAACTGTCAGGGTGCTCGGCCTGGACCCGCAGTCCGATCGCATGGAACTGAAGCAGCGCACCGGCCTGGTGCTGCAAACGACCGCCCTTGAGCCGGAACTGACGGTCGGCGAAACCATCTCTGCGTTTGCCCGTCTCTACGTCAAGCCGGAGCCTGCAGGCAAGATCCTCGAGGCCGTCAACCTCGCCCACCTCACGGGAAACCGGGTTGGCAACCTGTCTGGCGGCCAGAAACGAAGGCTTGAAATCGCCCTCGGCATTATCGGCGGGCCCGAACTGCTGTTCCTTGACGAGCCGACGACAGGACTCGATCCCGAGGCACGGCGGAAGATCTGGACGCTGATCCGGCGGCTCAACGACGAGGGCTGCACCATCCTGCTGTCTTCGCATTACATGGACGAGGTCAAGGCCCTGGCAGACCGGATGGCCATCATGGTTGACGGCAGCATTGCTGCAGAAGGCCGGCCCGAAGAGCTGCAGACGCTGCATGCCACCCATGCCACGATCCGCTTCGATACGTTTGGACGGCCGCTACCTGGCCTGCCTGCCACCCTTGCCGGAAAAATGCGGGTCGAGCATGGCGTGGCACTTATCGATACGCCCGACCCGGTTCCGGTGTTGAACGAACTGACCAGCTGGGCCATTCAGCACAAGGTCGATCTGGCCTCTCTTTCAGTGACCCGGCAAAGCCTTGAAGACATCTACCTGAAGCTGGCCGGCAGGCGCGACGCCGCGCCAGTCAAGGAGGCCGCCGAATGACCATGCTGTTCCAGGAAGCGATGCACCAGCTGAAGCTGTTCGCGCGCCGGCCGGTGGCGATGTTCTTCGTCATCGCCATGCCGCTTATGCTGCTGCTGGTCCTCACACAGCTTTTCGGCAATGAGCGCATCGAGGGACTGGGGCTCAATACCGCGCAGTTCTATACACCAGCGCTGGCTGTCTTCGGGGTGGTGATGGCCTGCTATACCTACCTCGCAGTCTCGACCGCAACGGCGCGGGACCTCGGCATCCTCAAGCGCATTCGCGGTACGCCAATGCCGCCTTGGGTGTATATCTGCGCGCGGATTCTGGCGGTTTCCGTCATTGCGTTCACGTCGCTGGTGCTGGTGATCGCCACCGGCGCGCTGGTGTTCGGCGTCGAGATCATCTGGGACCGGGTGCCGGCCGCCATCATCGTGGCCATTGCGGGTGCATTGTGCTTTGCCGCGCTGGGCATGATGGTGACCGCGCTGTTCCGCTCGTCCGAGACGGTCCAGGCGGCAACCAGCGCAACCATCATGCCGCTTGCCTTCATCTCCGACATCTTCGTGCGGCCCAATACCGAAACCTCCGAATGGATTCCTGTCATCGGCAACATGTTCCCTTTGCGGCACTTTTCGGTGGCATTCCAGCATGCCTTCGACCACGCCTACGAGGGCACCGGCTTTGCCTTGCCCGACACAGAAGGCATCGTGTTCTCTATCCTGCCGCACCTGGGCGTGATGGCGCTGTGGGGCGTTGGCGCCGCCATCATTGCGGCACGCTTCTTCAACTGGGATACGCGGGCCAGCTGACACCCGGGCAACGCACCGGCGAGACATCGGGCAGGCGCCATGAACAGCTTCAGCAACCATGATGATCCCGTCATCAGCAACGACGGACGGCAATCCGAAACCGCCGCGGCAATCCAGCGCGGCGCCGGGCGCATGCTGCGTGGCGCCGGTTTTGCCAGCGTGTGCGAACTGACGCTGGCCAATGGCCGTCGCGCCGATGTCATGGCGCTCGGGCGCAAGGGCGAGATCTGGATCATCGAGATAAAGTCATCGCCGGCAGATTATCTCAGCGACTGCAAGTGGCGCGACTACATGGACTACTGTGACCGGTTCTATTTCGCCATTCCGCCAACGATGGACGCCGGGCTGATCGATCCGGAGGCAGGGCTGATCGTCGCCGATGCATGGGGAGCGGAGATCGTGCGCGAGGCGGCCGAATCGCCGCTGGCGGCGGCGCGGCGCAAGGCGGTAACGCTGCAAATGGCGAGAGCCGCGGCAATGCGGTTGCAATCGGCTTCAGACCCCAATGCCGACAACCTCTTTTAAGCCGCAATTACGGCTCAGCGCGGAGCTCTTTTGGCGAGAATGCGCTGCAGGGTGCGCCGGTGCATGTTCAGACGGCGGGCGGTTTCCGAGACATTGCGGTTGCACAGCTCGTACACCCGCTGGATATGTTCCCAACGGACACGGTCGGCCGACATCGGGTTTTCCGGCAAGGCAGCGCGGGTATCGGTCTCGGCCATCAAGGCGCCATAAACCGCATCGGCGTCTGCAGGCTTGGACAGATAGTCCGCCGCGCCGATCTTCACCGCCGAGACTGCGGTTGCAATATTGCCATAGCCGGTCAGCACCACGGCCCGGGCTTCCGGGCGGAGAGTGTGAATAGCCTCGACGACATCGAGGCCATTGCCGTCCTCGAGCCGCAGGTCGACCACTGCATAGGCGGGCGGGTCGCGACGGACTTCGACCATCGCCTCGGCGACGCTTTGCGCCATGCGGACCTCGAAGCCACGGGTTTCCATGGCGCGGGCAAGGCGCTGCAGGAAAGGCCGGTCATCATCGACCAGCAGCAAGGATTTCGGTCCCTCGAAGAGGCTGTCATTCATCGGTGTCGTTTCCAGTGCCGTTGATATCTGGACGCGAGAAGCGGACGCGCCGGTCCCTGAACGTCGAAAAGCCCTCTAATGTTGCCCAGTCATCGCAAAATCACAACCCACCTGAACCACCTGTGCTCACCTCAATGCTCTCGCGGGGCCACACGATGCGGACGACGGCGCCAGTTTCCGGTGCCGCCCGGTTGGCCAGGGTTACCTGCGCACCGGAGCGTTCAAGCAGGGTCTTGGCAATGAAAAAGCCCAGACCCATGCCGCCGGTGCCATCGCGCCGGGTACTTTCAGTGGCCGCATAGCGGCTCCTCGAGGTAACAAACGGATCACCCAATCGTTCCATGATATCTGCAGGGAAGCCATGGCCGTCGTCGCTGATGGTCAGGCTGAGCTGCTCCTGCGACCAGGAGATGCGGACGGTAACCCGGGTTCGGGCAAAGTCGACGGCATTCTCCATCAGGTTCACAAGAGCGTACTTTATTGCCGTGTTGCGCTGCAGGACGGGCTCAGGCAATGCATTGCCGGTTCGATCGGTTTTCGGCTCGACGTCGAACAGGATGGCGACCTGGGCATTGTTGAGCGGTTCGGCAATTTCCTCGGCAAGCGCGGTCATGCGCACCGTCTGCAGCATGGCGTCCGACTGGTTGTCCCGCCTGGAAAGCCGCGACAGGATTTCGCGGCAGCGTTGCGACTGGGACACCAGCAGGTCGAGATCCTCGGCCTGGGGTCCAGCAAGGTCCAGCTCGCGCTTGAGCTCCTTTGCCACCAGGGAAATGGTGGCGAGCGGCGTGCCCAGCTCGTGCGCCGCCGCCGCCGCCAGCCCGTCCAGCGCTGACAGCTGCTGTTCGTGGGCGAGCGCCACTTCGGTTGCAGCCAGCGCGTTCGCCATGTCGCGCGCCTCGCTGGCCACCGAGTTCACGTAGAGACACGAAAAGACGATGCCGCAGACCAGTGCCGCCCATATGCCGGCCTTGTACAGATCAGGCAGCTCCACCGTCTCGCCGGGGTACCATGGCAATGGCCAGTGGTGGACCGCAATGAACGAGATGCAGGCCGTGGCCAGTCCACCCAGCAATACCGTGCGTGACAATGGCAAGGTTGCCGCTGAAACAGTGACAGGCACCACGAACAGGAACGAAAACGGATTGGCCAGCCCACCGGTCAGATAGATCAGGATGGCAAGCTGCAGGATGTCATAGGCCAGCATCAGCGATGAAAAGCGCTCATGCAGTCGAGCCGTGAAGCTCCAGCTGAGCGACAAGGCAATGTTCAGCCAGGCCGACAGGGCAATGATGGTCAGGCAGGCGCCCAGCGGCAGCGGAAAGCCAAGTGCGAAATGGACCAGCAAGACCGCAATCAGCTGTCCGCTGACAGCCAGCCAGCGCAACCTGACCGAGGTGCGCAGCCGCAGGCCCTCGTAGGTGAAGAACCCGTGCGCCGGATTGCCGGTTCCCGTGCCTGGAACCGGCGTCACCCCGGCAAACGGCTTGTCTGTTGCGCGCAGCATCGGCAGGTGTCCCTGAAAGCCAATCACCGGCGACCCTAGAGCAACAGCCGCCGGGAATGAACGGTTAAAGTTGCAGCAGCCCTTTGCACCCGCGACCTGCTGTCACTTTCCACAGCGGTGCCGGTCAACCATATTCGACGCCATCATGAAGAAGTCCTCGATCATCATGGCGCTGGCCGCCCTGCTTGTGGCCCTCGGTGCGCTGGGCGCCTCGCTTGTCTTCGCGCCAGGCAGCCGCATGGGCGAAGTCATCAGTTCCGGAGAGGCGCTGGTGGGCGGCCAGTTTGAGGCCACCGATCACAACGGCAGGCGGGTGAGCGACAAGGACTTCCTGGGCAAGTATACGCTGTACTATTTCGGATTCACGTTCTGTCCCGATGTGTGTCCGGCAGAATTGCAGGTCATATCTGCGGCCCTTGCCCAGGTGCCCGGGGCGGAAGACAAATTCCAGGTGGTGTTCGTCAGCATCGACCCCGAGCGCGATACGCCTGAAATCATGAAGCAGTATGTCGCCAATTTCTGGCCTGGAACTGTCGGGCTCACGGGCTCGGCCGAGGACGTCCGGAACATTGCCGGGAAGTTCCGGGTCTATTATGGCAGGGCGGCCGGCAAGGACGGCGAGGGCAAGGATGATTATCTCATGGATCACTCCTCGATCGTCTACCTGATGGGACCCGACGGCAAATTCATCAAGCATTTCGCCTTTGGCACGCCGGCCGACGAGATGGCAAAAGCGCTGAATACTGCGGTTCAGGGCTGACACGTCAGCAAGCCAGCCTGTTTTTTTCCCAATTGCATGATTTGTGACAGGGCGATTGCCGCATCTCCGCCGATCTGCTATGTTGCACCGCAACATAATTCCGGAAAGCGGCCGTTGCAGGGCGCTGGGGGCGATATTTCACCATGCTGTACACGATCTACGAGATGAACCATGCCGCTGTTGGTCCATGGCGGCTGGCAGCGCACTACGGCCATGCCTACTGGACGAGCAGTGCGAACCCGCTTGCCGGTACGGAGCTTGGCCGCTCGATGGCTGCCTCGCTGGAAATGTTCGAGCGATTGACCCGGCGCTATGGCAAGCCTGAATTCGGCATCAAGTCAGTTCCAGTTAACGGCGTCGATGTGGCGATTGATCCACGGGTGGTGTGGGACAAGCCGTTCTGCAGGCTTGTGCACTTCGCCAAGCAGAGCCGGAAAAGCAAGGCTCCGACACGCAAGATACTCATCGTGGCGCCGATGTCCGGCCACTACGCAACACTTTTGCGGGGCACCGTCGAGGCCATGCTGCCGCACGGCGAAGTGTACATAACCGACTGGACGGACGCGCGGGACGTGCCGCTGTCGCTCGGCTCCTTCGGCCTGGACGACTACATCGATTACGTGATCAGCATGATCCATCATCTTGGCGAGAACGTGCATGTCATGGCGGTTTGCCAGCCGACCGTGCCAGTGGTTGCCGCGGTGTCGCTGATGCACCAGCGCAAGGATCAGCTGGTACCGGCTTCGATGATCCTGATGGGCGGACCGATCGATACCCGCCGCAACCCTACCGTGGTCAACGAACTGGCCACCCAGCGCGGCACTGACTGGTTCAAGCGTCATGTGATCGTACGGGTGCCCGCGCCAAACGCCGGCTTCATGCGCCGGGTCTATCCGGGCTTCATGCAGCTGACCGGTTTCATGACAATGAACCTGGACCGGCACATGGACGCACATCGCGAACTGTTCTGGCACCTTGTTGAAGGTGACGGCGATTCTGCGGAAAAGCACCAGGAATTCTATGACGAGTATCTTTCGGTCATGGACCTGACTGCTGAGTTCTACCTGCAGACGATCGACAGGGTGTTCGTCAAGCAGGCGCTGCCCAAGGGGGAGTTCTACTATCGCGACACGTTGATCGAGCCGGCATCGATCACGTCCACCGCCTTGATGACCGTCGAAGGCGAAAAAGACGACATCTCGGGGATCGGCCAGTCGGAAGCAGCTCACGAGCTTTGTCCAAACATTCCGCAGGAGATGCGTGACCATTACCTGCAGGAAAAAGTCGGCCACTACGGCGTGTTCAATGGATCGCGGTTCCGTGCGCACGTCGTGCCGCGCATCGTGAGCTTCATGAGCAAGCGGGACTGAACCGGTCCGGCAATTGCCGGCTTGCGGCCGCCTCCATGATTGATCGCCAGCGGCTTGTCTGACAATCTCGGTCGCATGAGGCGGGCGGCGAATCAAGCCGCAGCGCCCTCGCCGGCGGCAGCAAGGTTGTTGGAAGTTCGATACCCGATGTCCCTGAAACCCCTCAGGCGCCTGATCGGCGGCATCAGCGAACCGGACGAAGGTCCAGCCACGCTGGAGATCGATGGCCGCGACGTGGCCGTCGGCTACCGGCGCAATGCCCGAGCCCGCCGGATCATCATGCGCATGAACAAGCGCGGCCATGGCATCGTGCTCACGGTGCCTGAAGGAACAAGTCTGCTCCGCGCCTATGATTTCGCGCGCTCACAAACAGGCTGGATATGGCAGCGGCTGGAGCCGGAAACACCGCCTGAAGCAACCTCGCTCGAAGGCCTGAAGATTACCGTTCGAGGCCTTCCCCATACCGTCGAGCAAGCAACCGGACGAGGTGTGCCGGTGCACATCCGCGACTTGCCAACCCCGGCGCTGATGGTGCGGGGCGAAGCCCGGCACCTGCCAAGGCGGATCATTGACTTCCTCAAGCGGGAGGCAAGAACTGATCTTGAGCGGGCATCGATCGCCTACGCCCGGGTCATGGAGGCCCGCTTCAGCCAGCTTACCGTGCGCGACACCACGTCCCGCTGGGGATCATGCTCCAGCAACGGCACGCTGTCTTTCTCCTGGCGGCTGATCATGGCGCCGCCCCGGGTGCTGGATTATGTCGCCGCGCACGAGGTTGCGCACCTGCTGGAGATGAACCACGGGCCAGATTTCTGGGGCCACGTCTATCGGCACTGCCCGCATGCTGACTGGTCGCGCAAGTGGCTGCGGAGGCATGGACACACGCTGCACAAGCTGCCGTTCTAGAAGAACCCGCGCCTGATCTGGCGAAGATCATCAAGCCAACGCAGGGATCAGCGGGCCTCCAGATACCGGCGATCTTCCTGGGTTTGCCTGCTGCGCTCGGCGCGCGTAACCGGAGATGGCTGCTGTACTGGTGGCGCCGGTTCCTGGTTGCCGAAGATGTTGCGAAGGCTGTCGACAAAGCCGCCGCCGTCGGTCTGGGTCGCATCGTTCTGAGCTGGCGCGTAGGCGATGGCTGGTTCGTCAGGCTGGTAATAGCCGGGCAGCGGCACGGAATCGAGCTGGGCATGGACCGGCCGCATCACCGAGGCGAAGATCCTGGCCGGCATCGACCCCCCGGTTACGTCCCTGGTCGGCGAGTTGTTGTCGTTGCCGACCCACACACCCGCGACCAGGTGCGAGGTGTAGCCGATGAACCAGGCATCGCGATAATCCTGCGATGTTCCGGTCTTGCCGCCGGTCTCGTGTCCCTCGATGATGGCGGACCGGCCGGTGCCTTCCTCCACGACTTTGCGCAGCATGAAATTCATGGCGCCAAGCGACTCGAACGAGATTACCTGGCCTGGCCCGCCGCCGGCACGTTCGTACAGCACCTTGCCTTCGCGCGTGGTGATGCGGGTGATGGTGTGCGGCAATACCCCGCTGCCGCCATTTGCAAACGGGACATAGGCACCCGTCAGTTCCAGCAGGCTGACCTCCGACGTGCCCAGCGCAATCGATGCGTTGTCGACCATAGGCGATACAATGCCAAGCCGCCTCGCTGTCGCTGCCACGTTGTCCGGTCCGACTTCGATGGCGAGCCGTGCAGCGACGGTGTTGATCGATTTCTCCAGTGCGGTGGTCAACGTCACTGGCCCCAGATGCTCGTTCCTGTAGTTCTCCGGAGACCAGTTGCCGATGGTGATGGGTTCATCGACCTTGACCGTCCTTGGCGTCATGCCGGCATCTATGGCTGCCAGATAGACAAATGACTTGAACGAGGAACCCGGCTGCCGGCGCGCCTTGACGGCCCGGTTGAACTGGCTCTGTACATAGGATCGGCCGCCAATCAAGGCGCGCACGGCGCCGGTGGTGTCCATGACCACCATCGCTGCCTGGGTGGCGTTCAGCTTCTTGCCGTTGGCGGCGAGTTCGTCGCGCACTGCCTTTTCGGCGAGGTCCTGCAGGTTGGGATCGATTGTGGTCTCGACCACCACCGAGTCCTCAAGTTCGCCGATCAGGTCGGGCAGCGACTCGCTGACCCAATCAACGACGTAGCGCTTTGCAGGGATATAGGTTGAGCCGGGCGCCCTGGCCTGGACACCGCTGGTCGCATCGGCTTCGGCCTGGGTGATGAACCCTGCCCTGACCATGTCGTTCAGCACCTCGCGGGCGCGCTGGTTGGCGCGCTCGGTGGAAGCAATCGGGTTGAAGCGGCTTGGCGCTTTGAGCACCGCCGCCAGGACGGCAGCCTCCGACAGGTTCACGTCACGCGCCGACTTGCCGAAAAACCGCTGTGCGGCCTTGTCGATGCCGGTCGCGCCGGCGCCGAAATAGACGCGGTTCATGTA
>CAVOZI010000002.1:0-145243 GCA_963700895.1 uncultured Alphaproteobacteria bacterium
TAAAGCTGCAGGATCTCGTCCTTGGAGAACTTGCTCTCCAGCCACACGGCCAACACCACTTCCTGCAGCTTGCGCTCGATGGTGCGCTCGGGCTTGAGGAACAGGTTCTTGGCAAGTTGCTGGGTGATGGTCGAACCACCTTGCACCGTCGCGCCGGCGCGCCAGTTGGTGTACAGCGCGCGGGCAATGCCAAGCGGATCGACACCGAAGTGCGAGTAGAACCGGCGGTCCTCGATGGCAATGATGGCCTGCGGCACGTAGGGCGGCAATTCGTCGATGCGGACCGCATCGCCGAAGAACGATCCCCGTTCCGCCAGCACCGAGCCGTCAGCAGCCAGCAGCATGATGCCGGGCTCGCGTTCCGGGATGTTGAACAGGCCCTGCTTGTCGAGGTTCACGAACAGATAGCCAGTCGTGGCGAACACCGCGACGAGCGCCCAGAGCCCGAGCATCATGCCCCATGACATGAGCCGGAAGACCAGCGGGCGGCGTTTGCGGCGGGACGGCTTTGACGATTTGGCAATGTCCGCCTTACGCCGTGGGCCAGGCCCGGCAAACACCGGGTCGCGGCGCTGAGGCAGCTTCTTCCTGTTGCCGAAACCGAACACCGTGAGAGTTTTCCTTCAGGGCCCTTGCGCAAGGCTGCAAGCGTGCGCTGCAACGCCTGGTACATGCCGGCCAATGGTTACAATCCGGATTGCAGCCTACCGCCGGCCCGTTAACCGCCTGTTAACGCTGCTGGCCTGTGGGGACGCAATTGGCAGCAACCACCGGCTTGCAGCGGAATAATGTCACTACAATGGCGGCAACGGCCAGTCTCACGGTCTGCGTCAGACGTCGAGATTGGCCACTGACAAGGCATTCTCGCGGATGAAATCGCGGCGCGGCTCCACCACGTCGCCCATCAGCTTGGTGAACAGATCGTCGGCCTCGTCCAGTTCGGAGACCTTGACGCGAAGCAGCGAGCGGACGTTCTTGTCCAGCGTGGTTTCCCAAAGTTGCTCGGGGTTCATCTCGCCCAGCCCCTTGTAGCGCTGCATCGAGATGCCCTTGCGGCCTTGCGCAAAGACCGCGTTGAGCAAGTCCATTGGTGAATGCACCATGATTTCGGTGTCCTTGCGGCGAAGCTTCGCCGCCTTGGCATAGATCTCCTGAAGGTGCGGCGCCAGACGATCAAGGCGCATGGCTTCAGCCGAGCCAAGCATGCGTGGGTCGAGCACATGGGCTTCTTTCACACCGCGCAACTCCCGGGTGAAGGTGAAGCCGCCGTCCGCGTCGGCTGCGCCGTGCCAGCCCCGCTCGGTCTCCTCGGAGATATTGTCCAGCCGGCGTGCGATGTAGGCAGCTGCTTCGTCGGCGTTGGCGGCATTGCCGATGACTTCCGGATTGAAGGCGCCGGCAATGGCTGCCTGCTCGACGATATTGCGGGCATAGCGCGAATGCATGGCTTCAAGGGCCGAGCGGACCTGCAGCGCCTTGTCGATAATGTCCCGCAGGTCGGCGCCGGCGCGCTCGGCGCCATCAGCCGTGACCAGCACGGAATCCTCCATCCCCTGGCCGATAAGGAACTCCTCCAGTGCAGCGTCATCCTTGAGATACTGCTCGGACTGTCCACGCTTCACCTTGTACAAGGGCGGCTGGGCGATGAACAGGTGGCCGCGCTCGATGATCTCCGGCATCTGCCGGTAGAAGAAGGTCAGCAGCAGTGTGCGGATGTGGGCGCCGTCCACGTCGGCGTCGGTCATGATGATGATCTTGTGGTAGCGCAGCTTTCCGATATTGAAGTCATCGCGGCCGATGCCGGTTCCCAGGGCGGTGATCAGCGTGCCGATTTCCTGGCTCGACAGCATCTTGTCGAAGCGGGCGCGCTCGACATTGAGAATTTTGCCGCGCAACGGCAGCACGGCCTGGTTCTCGCGGTTGCGCGCCTGCTTGGCGGAACCACCGGCCGAGTCGCCCTCGACGATGAACAGTTCGGACTTGGCGGGATCGCGCTCCTGGCAGTCTGCCAGCTTGCCCGGCAGCGAAGCGACATCAAGCGCGCCCTTGCGGCGTGTCAGCTCGCGCGCCTTGCGGGCGGCCTCACGGGCAGCCGCGGCCTCGGCCACCTTGGTGACGATGGCGCGGGCTTCGGCAGGGTGTTCCTCGAACCAGGTGCCGAGACCTTCGCTCACTGCGCTCTCGACGATTGGCCGGACCTCCGACGACACCAGCTTGTCCTTCGTCTGGGAAGAGAACTTGGGGTCAGGCACCTTGACCGACAGCACGCAGGTAAGCCCTTCGCGGGCATCGTCGCCGGACAGCGTCACCTTTTCCTTCCGGGCGATACCGCTTTCGCTGGCATAGTTGTTGATGACGCGGGTGAGCGCGCCGCGAAACCCTGCCAGGTGCGTGCCGCCATCGCGTTGCGGGATGTTGTTGGTGAAGCACAGCACGTTTTCGTGGTAGCTGTCATTCCACCAAAGCGCGCACTCGACGGTGACGCCGTCCTTTTCCGTGACGACGGAAATCGGCTCCGGCAGCATGGGCTGCTTGGCGCGGTCCAGATACCTGACGAAGGCCGCGATGCCGCCTTCGTAATGAAGGTCCACCGACTTCGGTTCGGCGTGCCGGTTGTCGGCGACGGTGATGAACACACCGGAGTTCAGGAAGGCCAGTTCGCGCAGCCGGTGTTCGACGGTGTTGTAGTCGAACTCGGTCATGGTGAAGGTATCGGAACTGGGCAGGAAGGTGATCTCGGTACCCTTGCGGCTGCCCTGCTCGCCAACGGCGGCGAGCGGCGCATCGGCCACGCCATGGGTGAAACTCATGTGCCAGTGCTTGCCGCCGCGCCAGACATCAAGCTTCAGCCACGAGGACAGCGCGTTGACCACGGACACGCCTACGCCATGCAGGCCGCCGGACACCTTGTAGGAATTCTGGTCAAACTTTCCGCCGGCGTGCAGCTGGGTCATGATGACCTCGGCCGCCGAGACGCCCTCTTCCGGGTGCAGGTCGGTGGGGATACCGCGGCCATTGTCGGACACCGAGCAGGAACCATCGGCGTTGAGGCGCACCTCGACCCGGTCGCAGTGGCCTGCCAGCGCCTCATCGATGGCGTTGTCCACGACTTCATAGATCATGTGATGCAAGCCCGAGCCATCGTCGGTATCGCCGATATACATGCCCGGCCGCTTGCGAACGGCATCGAGGCCCTTCAGCACCTTGATGCTGCCGGCGCCGTATTCCTCGGGTTGGGGTTGACCTGTTTCTTCGCTCATGCCGTTTCCCGTTCCGGCCGGACGGACAGGGTGACCTGCCCGTCGGCAACTTCAAAAACCTCAATGCCGCCGGACGCAGCCTCGAACAGGTGCCGGTCGGTACCGGTCATCCAGGTCTGGCTGCCCAGTTCCAGCAGCTCGTCCATCAGTGCCGCGCGGCGCGCGGCGTCCAGGTGTGCCGCCACCTCGTCCAGCAACAGCAGCGGCGCTGCGCCTTCGAAGGTGTCACGTACGGCGCGCGCCTGCGCCAGCACAAGGCCGAGCAGCAAGGCTTTCTGCTCGCCTGTCGAGCAAAGCCTGGCTTCCATGGCGCGCGGCCCGTGTACCACCAGGAGGTCTGACCGGTGCGGTCCCCGGAGGGTTCTGCCCGCAGCCCGGTCAAGCCCACGCGAATCAGCCAGCAGTGTACGATATTCGTCCTCGATCTGCACGGCTGGACGCTCATTTAATTGCTGCTCCAGTTCGCCGCTCACCGTCACTTCGGCCCATGGAAAAGCGCTCTCACGTCGGCCATGGCGGGCTTGCTCGACGAAACCTGCGACAATGGCCATGGCATTGTTGCGAGCCGCAGCCACCGCCACTGCAGCCTCGGCAAGCTGGGCCTCGACACTGTCCAGCCAGCGGGCTTGCAGCCGGTCTTCCGCCAGCAGCCGGTTGCGCTCGCGCAGCAGCCGTTCGAGCGCATTGACCCGGGTGCCGTGGCCTGCGTCGAACACTGCCGTCAGCCGGTCCAGATAACGGCGCCGGTCGCTGGCCGGACCGGCGAAGAGGCGATCCATGGCCGGGGTCAGCCACAACATCCGCAGATGGCCTGCAAGGGCACCGGCGCTGCGCTGCACCTGGCCGTCAATGCGAACCTCGCGCGCGCTGGCCGGCATGGCAAGATCGGCTGCCGGCTCACGCAATTGCCAGGCGGTGCCGAGACGGGTCTCGAGGCCGTCGTTCTCCACCGTGGCCGAAACCGCCCAGGCGGGCTGCGCCCGGCCAGCCGGGATCAGGTCTTCATAGGGCGCGCCGCGCAGGCCCCGGCCCGGCATCAGCAGCGAGATTGCCTCCAGCACGTTGGTCTTGCCGGCGCCATTGTGACCGCACAGGGCAACCAGGCCCGACGACGGCTCGACGCGAGTTGCCGCATGATTGCGAAACCCGGTCAGCGTCAGGCTGGTCAACTGGAGTTTGGGCGTGAACGCCAATCGAAACGTCTCCCCGGGCGTCAGCCCTTGCGCAGAAGCCGCAAGCGATGACGCACGTGCAATCAACCGGCAAGCGGCCGTTCAGACACGCATCGGCATGAGCACGTACAGAACCCGGTCGTCGGCTGCATCCTGCAATATGGTGGGTGAACCCGAATCCGACAACAGGAAGGTAGCGGTATCGCCCTTGAACTGGCCGGCAATGTCGAGCAGGTAACGCGAGTTGAAGCCCACATCGATCGGCTCGTCGGCATAGCTGGCGGCGATCTCTTCCTCGGCCGAGCCGGAGTCCGGGTTGTTGACGGTCAGCGTCAACCGGTCGGCGGCGATATTGAGCTTCACTGCCCGGCCTTTCTCGCTGGAGATGGTCGAAACGCGGTCGACAGCCTGCGCGAACAGGCGGGTGTCAACCTCCAGCCGCTTGTCGTTGCCGGTCGGGATGACCCGCTCGTAGTCGGGAAAGGTGCCGTCGATGAGCTTCGAGGTCAGCACCAGCCGGTCCATCTCGAAGCGGATCTTCGAGGCAGACAGGGATACTGCAATCTCGCCATCCTCGTCCTCGATCAGCTTGGCAAGCTCCAGTACCGTCTTGCGCGGCACGATGACTCCGGGCATGCCGGCGGCTCCTGCCGGGGCCTGCAGTTCGACCCGCGCCAGCCGGTGGCCATCGGTCGCGACAGCCCGCATGACGCCGGAATCCAGCGCATGCATGTAGATGCCGTTTAGATAGTAGCGGGTCTCCTCGGTGGAGATGGCAAAGCGGGTCTTGTCGATCATCAGCTTCAGGTCGGCCGCCGGGATCGTGAAGGAATGCGTGGCTTCGCCGCTGGCGAGATCCGGAAAGTCCTGCGGCGGCAGCGCCTGGAGCGAAAAGCGCGAGCGGCCGGCAATGACGGCGAGGCGGCCTTCGTCCGGACCCTGCTCGAGCTGCAGCTGGGCGCCATCGGGCAGCTTGCGCACGATGTCGTAGAGCATGTGGGCCGGAACGGTGGTGGAGCCGGGTTGACCTATATCGGCGCTGGTCTGCTCGACGATCTCGATATCGAGGTCGGTGGCGGTCAGTCTCAACCCGCCATCTGCTGCCTGCAGCAGCACGTTGGACAGGATCGGAATGGTATTGCGGCGCTCGACCACCGACTGGACATGGTTGAGCGACTTGAGAAACGATCCGCGTTCGATGGTAACCCGCATGTGCCTACAATGCCCTTGAAACGGTCATAAGACGGAAACCGCCGCCAGCGAGGCAGCGAGATGCCGTGACTTAAGCGGTTTGCGGCAGGGTTATCAAGTCAAAGGCTTGAAAACCCCGCTGCAGAACGCTGGACAGTGTGGAAAACCGGCCGGGAAGATGCCGTCGGCTCAGCCCTGCTCGATCAGACGTGACAGCAGCGTCACCTCGCGGGCGAGCTTCTCGTCGGCCTGCATCAGCTCCTCGATCTTGCGAACAGCATGGAGCACCGTACTGTGATCGCGGTTGCCGAAGCGCCTGCCGATTTCCGGCAGCGAGCGCGACGTAAGCTTCTTGGCCAGGTACATGCCGATCTGGCGCGGACGGACCACGGCGCGGGCACGGCGCGGGCTGAGCAGGTCAGCCCGGGTGACGTTGTAATGGCGGCCAACAATTCTCAGGATATCCTCGACCCTCACCCGCGTGAGTTCAGCGGTCTGCGACAGGTCCCGCAGGGCAAAGGCCGCCATGTCCACGGTCATCGGCTGGCGGGTAAGGTGCTGGCTGGCAATAATGCGGTTCAACGCACCCTCCAGTTCGCGGCCACCACCGGTTATGCGGTTGGCCACGAATTCCAGCACGTCTTCGGCCACGATGAGGCTCGGGTCCTTGCGCTGAACGGCAGCCAGCTTGGACTGCAGGATGGAGCGGCGAAGACCGAGATCCGGCGCCTCGATGTCCACCACAAGACCGCCGGCAAGGCGCGAGCGCATGCGCTGGTCGATGCTTTCAAGCTGCGACGGCGGTACGTCGGCGGCAATGACCACCTGCCGCTTGGCGTCCACGAGCGAATTGAAGGTATGGCAGAACTCCTGCTGCATGGTCTTGCCCTGCAGGAATTGAAGGTCGTCGATCAGCAGCACGTCGATGGACTGGAAGTAGTCCTTGAACGACAAGGTGTCACGCACCTTCAGCGCCGCCATGAAGTGGTACATGAAGCGCTCGGCGGTAATGTACAGCACCTTGCGGTCCGGGTTGAGATCGCGGATGCGCCAGGCGATGGCATTGATCAGGTGGGTCTTGCCCAGGCCCGCGGCAGAATGAACGAACAGAGGATTGAAGCTCACAGGGGCACCTGGACGGGCTTCCGCCACCCGCATGGCAGCGGCATGTGCAAGCGCGTTCGAGCCACCCTGGACAAAGGTTTCAAAGGTCAGGTTGTGGTCAAGCTGCGAGCCGCGTTCACGCTCAGGGGCGCTGGTGCGAAGCGTCTTGGCGACCGGCTCAACGGGGTCTGACCGACCATCTTCAAACCCGGCTACGGGCGTGACAGCCTGTGCCGCAGTGGGAAGACCGCGGGTACGGACCTGGATGTCGACCAGTGAAATGCCCGGGTATTCGGCAGCGCAACAGGCGGTCAGCTGGTCCACATAATGAGACTTGATCCAGCTACGCAGAAACCGCGTCGGAACCGACACATTCAAAATGCCGTCCGCAATGCTCTCCGGCTCCATCCGGGCGAACCAGCTCGAGTAGAGGTCCTCGCCCAGTTCACCGCGCAACCGCGCGGCAACACGGGTCCAGACCGTCGAGAGCGACGAGCGCCCACGTCCGGTCTCAGGCGCCGTCGATGCACTATTCGTCAGCGGGTCCGCGAACCGGCCTTCCATCTGGTTCATCACCCGATCTGTTTGTCACTGCCATGATCCCCTCAAAGTCCCTGATTGATATTCCATTGTTCTTGCCTGACGATCAGTTTGGCTTGCCACCGGACAGCAGAAAGGGTTCACGGATTGCACATCAATCCGCGCCGCACCTGTCATATCCGACGAAAAACCGCCGCCTCATGCTGACCCAACAAGGTCAGCTGCCCCGTTTAACCCTACTCACTTACAGCCGAGAAAATCCGTTCGAACCATCCCGCCAAGAACAGCCCGAGCCTCACGCTTTTTGCTTGTTGTTGTTGCTGGCAACGGGAGCCGCCGCCAGTGAAAGAAGATTACAATTCCAGCATTGAGCGATGCAAGCCCACGATGGTTGAAGCGGCAGACAGAAGGGCACCGGAGGCGCGCAACGAGTGACGCGAGAGTCAACCCGCAGGTGCCCCAAGCGGTTGACTCTGATAGGCAATTCTTGACCCGTTCAGCATTCTCAAAGCGGCGGAAAACTGCGAAAAAATATTTTGAACCGCCCCCTGAAGCACGTGCAAATTTGCCGCAAATTTCGTTGCAGTAGCGATTGTCCTTAATAAGGCATTAAAATAGCGGGGGAATTTCTGACAACTGCAGCTTTTGAACATTTGCTGAACGCGCGTGCGCAGGCCCGAGCGGATTGCGGCGCAAACGAAAAAGGGCCGCTCGCGCGACCCTTCTGCAAAATCCCTTGAAGGGCAATGATTTGGCGATCAGGCCGACAGGCCCTTGATGCGCTTGGCCAGCCGCGAGACCTTCCGGGAGGCGGTGTTCTTGTGCAGGATCCCCTTCTGGGCGCCCCGCATCATCTCGGGCTGGGCGGCCTGCAAGGCGGCCTGGGCAGCAGCCTGATCGCCGCTGGCGATGGCTTCCTCGACCTTGCGGACGAAGGTGCGAACGCGCGAACGGCGGTTCATGTTGATCTCGGTGCGCCGGGCATTGCGCCGGACGGCTTTCTTTGCCGAACGAGTATTGGCCATGTGTGTCTTTTCCTGAACGCGCAACGGCCTCTGTCAGACGGACCCTTGCGAAAAACCTGTAGGACAGCCGCTTACCGGAGACCGACACGCAAATACATGCCGGACTTCAGAACAGCAAATGCCCTGAGATGCCGGGTTCATAACGCAACTTGCATATGCCGTCAACAAACACATCCGCACCGGGCACCGCCTGATTGCCGCGCCCCACCTTGTCCTCACGAGTTGGAAAAGCTGGCCTTGCGCTTTTCGGCAAACGCCGACATGCCTTCCTTCTGGTCGTTGGTGGCGAACATCGAATGAAACAGCCGGCGCTCAAAGCGCACGCCCTCGGCGAGCGTGGTCTCGTAGGCGCGGTTGACCGACTCCTTGGTCATCATCGCGATGGGCCGCGACTTGGCCGCAATGACGCCAGCCACCTTGATTGCCTCGTCAACCAGCTGGTCCGCCGGGACAATGCGTGAAACCAGCCCTGCGCGCTCTGCCTCGGCAGCATCCATCATGCGGCCGGTCAGGCACATTTCCATGGCCTTGGACTTGCCGACGAAGCGGGTCAGGCGCTGGGTGCCGCCTGCCCCCGGCATGACGCCAAGATTGATCTCGGGCTGGCCGAACCTTGCCGTGTCAGCGGCAATGATGAAGTCACACATCATGGCAATCTCGCATCCGCCACCCAGCGCATAGCCGGCAACGGCGGCGATGACGGGCTTGCGCACGTCCGCCAGCCGTTCCCACTTGCCGATGAAGTCACCCATGTAGGTGTCCATGTAGGACTTGCTCTGCATTTCCTTGATGTCGGCGCCGGCAGCGAAAGCCTTCTCCGAGCCTGTCAGCACGATGCAGCCAATGCCGTTGTCCTGCTCGAAGGCGTCGAGCGACTGGTTCAGTTCGCCGATCAGTTCGGAGTTCAGCGCATTGAGCGCATCGGGCCGGTTGAGCCGGATCAGGCCAACGGCGTCACGGGTTTCGACAATGATGTTCTTGTAGCTCATGGGCGGTGCTCCCGGCTGAGTGACCTGTAGGGTTCGCGCCGCAATAGACAGCAAAGCCGCTAACGCTGGCAAGTGGGGCAATAGAAGGTGGACCGGCCGGACTGGACGATGCGGCTGATGAGCGAGGTGCAGCCCGGCGAGCGGCACGGCTCTGCCTCGCGGTCATAAACATCAAAGCGCTGCTGGAATTCGCCGCTGGTGCCATCGGTATGGGCATAGTCGCGCAATGTGGACCCGCCCGCGGCAATGGCTTCGGTCAATACCGAGCGCACCGCCGCTACCAGCGCCTCCACCCGCGGGCTGACACCGCGTTGGCGTACTATGCTGCCTGCCATGCGCCGCGGCGACAGGCGCGAGCGGTACAACGCCTCGCACACATATATGTTGCCAAGGCCCGCGATCACGTGCTGGTCGAGCAGGGCGGCCTTGAGCGGCGCCTTGCGCCCCGCAATGGCGGCAGCGAGATAGCCGGCATTGAAGCTGTTGCCCAGCGGCTCAACGCCAAGGCCAGCGAGGAAGCGGTTGGTCTCCAGCTGTCCTGCAAGGATCAGGTCCACGAAGCCGAAGCGGCGCGGATCGGCATAGACGATACGGGTGCCGTCATCGAGATCGAACACCAGGTGATCGTGAGGACCCTCGCCCTGCCGGCCCGCTTCCTCGGCATAGTAGAACTCGCCGAGGTTCTGTGCCTGCCCATCCGGCCGCCAGATGGTAAAGCGGCCCGTCATGCCGAGATGGGACAGGACGATGTCCCCATTGTCGAGGTGGATCAGGATGTACTTTGCCCGCCGCTCGACATGCGAGACCTTTCGACCCTGCAGCCGCACCATCAGGCCGTCCGGAAACGGAAACCGCAGGTCAGGCCGGTTGAGCCTGACCGAAACGATGCGGCGGCCAGCCAGGGCCGGCTCAAGCCCCCGGCAAACCGTTTCGACTTCTGGCAGCTCAGGCATCGCGTTCCCCTGCCGTTTTCGGGTGTGCGGCACGTTCACCCTTCGGCGCTCAACTGATAGCCATGATCGGCGCTGTGGTCTATGGTGCGCCGCAAGATGGGACAGACAACCAACAGCAGAAACAGCGGTGAGGCCTCGTTCGGGTACCGGACCGTGGCAGAAGGCGACCACCAGGGCCTGGTGAACGAGGTGTTCGCCAAGGTTGCGGCACGCTATGACCAGATGAACGACCTGATGTCGGCTGGACTGCACCGGCTGTGGAAGGACGACTTCATCGCGCTGCTCAACCCGCCGAAGTCGGACAGGCCCTTCAAGGTTCTGGATGTCGCCGGCGGCACTGGCGACATTGCCTTCCGGATCGCCGAAGCAGGCGGGGCGGGCACCCAGGTCACCGTGGCGGACATCTCACAGAACATGGTGCGCGAAGGCGCGCGCCGGGCAGCCTTCGAGAAGGCTGGTTCGAAGTGCCGTTTCACCGTCGGCAATGCCGAGACGCTGGCCTTCGAGGACAACTCATTCGACGCCTATACGATCTCGTTCGGCATCCGCAACGTTACCCATATCGATCGCGCCCTTGCCGAAGCATACCGGGTGCTGAAACCCGGTGGCCGGTTCCTGTGTCTTGAGTTCTCCCACGTGGATGTGCCGGGCATGGAACAGGTCTATGAGGCCTACTCGATGACCGTGATCCCGGCGGTAGGCAAGATCGTCACTGGCGACGGCGATCCGTACCGCTATCTGGTGGAGAGCATCCGCAAGTTTCCGCCGCCGCAGGCGTTCGAGAACATGATCGCCCAAGCGGGATTTGTCCGCGCCAGCCATCGCATGCTGACAGGCGGCATCGTCGCCATTCATTCCGGCTGGAAAGTCTGAGGCTCAGTCAAAGGCCATGTTCCGGCAAATCAGGCATATGGCGAAACTCGCCCGCTCAGCCCGCGTGATCGCGCGCCATGGCGGGTTCGATGCCGCCCTTGATGATCCGCAGCTGCCAGCCATGGCGAAAACCGCCCTGCGTTTCATCGGTGCAGGCCGCCCGCGTGCACGGGGCGAGGAAACCGGTCTTGCCAAGGCGCTGGAGGAACTCGGCCCCAGCTATATCAAGCTAGGCCAGTTCCTGGCCACGCGGCCGGACATGATCGGGGCGGAGCGGTCCAGGGGCTTGCGGCAACTGCAGGACAGGATGGCGCCATTCTCCATGAACGAGGCGCGCGAAATCATCCAGAAGGGTCTGGGCCGGCCTGCCGGTGAGGTGTTCCACACGCTTTCCGACCCCATTGCCGCAGCCTCGATCGCGCAGGTGCACAAGGCCGAAATCACCGATCATGACGGCAAGCGCCAGCAGGTGGCCGTGAAGGTGCTGCGCCCCGGCGTGGAAGCGCGCTTCCGCGACGATCTGGATACCTTCTTTACGGCTGCCCGTCTGGCCGAGCGGTTTTCCGCCGAAGCCCGCCGCCTGAGAATGGTCAAGGCAGTGGAGACGCTGGAGCGCTCGGTCGAGCTTGAAATGGATTTGCGGCTGGAAGCGGCCGCCATGTCGGAGATTGCCGAGAATACCCGCAACGATCCGGGCTTCAAGGTGCCGCAGGTGTTCTGGCAGGAAACCTCGCGCCGGGTGCTCACCAGCGAGTGGATCGATGGCATTGCGCTGACCGACACGGCAGCGTTGCAAGCTTCCGGACTGGACCTGCCGCGGCTGGGCGACACGGTCATCCAGTCGTTCCTGCGCCACGCCATGCGCGACGGCTTTTTCCATGCGGACATGCACCAGGGCAACCTGTTCATCGACCGCGACAACAATCTTGTGGCGGTGGATTACGGGATCATGGGACGGCTGGGCGCCAAGGAGCGCCGTTTTCTGGCCGAGATCCTGTGGGGCTTCATCAGGCGCGACTACCGGCGCATCGCGGAAGTTCACTTCGAGGCGGGATACGTGCCCGCAACACAGGACGTGGACCTGTTCGCGCAGGCGCTCAGGGCCATCGGCGAACCGATCCTCGGCCGGTCGTCTTCCGACATCCCGATGGCGCGGCTGCTGACCCAGCTGTTCGAGGTGACCGGCCAGTTCGCAATGGAAACACAGCCACAGCTGATCCTGCTGCAAAAGACCATGGTGGTGGTGGAGGGCGTGGCCCGCAGCTTCAACCCCAACCTCAACATGTGGGTGACGGCCGAACCGGTCGTGGCCGAGTGGATGGAGAAGAACCTCGGCCCTCGCGCCCGGCTCGAAGAAGCCGCAGACGGCGCCGCCACGCTGGGCCGCCTGGCGGCTGCCTTTCCCGAGGCGATGAGCGAAATGAGCCAGGCAACGGCGCTGCTGTCCTCGATGGCGCGCTCGGGTGGCGTCCGCCTGGACCGGGAGACCACCGAACAGATCGCCCAGGCGCAGTGCAGACATTCAGCTTCCACTCGTGGTGCACTGTGGGTTGGCGCCATCGCGCTGGTGGTTCTCGCGCTGTCGCAAGCATTGTAAGGTGGCTCCCATGAACACCGAACCCAAGCGCATCCTGCTGATCATCGGCGGCGGCATTGCCGCCTACAAGTCGCTTGAACTGATCCGGCTGTGCCGCAAGGCCGGCATTGCCGTAACGCCGATCCTGACCAGGGCGGGGGCAGAGTTCGTCACGCCGCTGTCAGTGTCAGGGCTGGCGGGTGAGAAGGTCTACACCGACCTGTTCGACCTGACCGATGAAGCCGAGATGGGCCACATCCAGCTGTCGCGGATTGCCGACCTGGTGGTGGTGGCGCCGGCCACCGCCGACCTGATGGCGAAGATGGCGGCAGGCCTTGCCAATGACCTCGCCTCCACCGCATTGATGGCCACCGACAAGCCGGTGCTGATCGCGCCGGCCATGAACGTGCGCATGTGGCAGCACCCTGCAACGCAGCGCAACATCGCCACGCTGAAGCAGGACGGGGTGCTGTTCACCGGACCGGAAGAGGGCGACATGGCCTGCGGCGAGTACGGCCCCGGGCGAATGAGCGAGCCGGCCGATATCCTTGCCGCCATCGAGCGCTTTTATGGCAGCGATCTGCCAGGCCCGTGCGCGAAAGGTCCGCTCAAGGGACGGAAGATCGTCATCACGGCCGGGCCGACGCATGAACCCATCGATCCGGTGCGCTATATCGCCAACCGGTCATCCGGCAAGCAGGGCTATGCGCTGGCCGAGGCAGCCATTGCGCTGGGCGCCGAAGTGGCGCTGGTGTCCGGCCCGGTTCATCTGCCAGTGCCGCCCGGCGTGGAACTGATCCGGGTCGAGACGGCGCGGCAGATGCTGAAGGCGGTCGAAGGCGAGCTTCCCTGCGACATCGCCATTTTCTGCGCCGCCGTGGCCGACTGGCGCGTCAAGGCGGATGCCAGCCAGAAGATGAAGAAGGACGGCTCCGGCAAGGTGCCGTCACTGGAACTGACCGAAAATCCGGACATCCTCAAGACGGTCGGGCACCTGAAGAAACACCGCCCGCCGCTGGTGATCGGCTTTGCGGCCGAGACGCAGGATGTCATCGCCAATGCCCGGAAGAAACTGCAGGCCAAGGCCGCGGACCTGATCGTCGCCAATGACGTGAGCCATGAGGGCGGCGTCATGGGCGGCAGCCAGAACACTGTTCACCTCGTCGGCAAGAGCGGCGTCGAAAGCTGGGAGAAGATGTCGAAACAAGCCGTGGCGGAGAAGCTGATGGACCGCTTTGCCGCCATGTTCAACGAACGCAGATGACCGGCGTGACGGTTCAGATCATGTGGCTGGAACACGGCGCTGGGGCTTGAAGCCGCCGGCCTATGCGACCGCCGATGCAGCGGGCATGGACATTCGCGCCGCCGTGCCGGCCGATGCGCCGGTCGTCTCAAGCCCGGTGAACGGGCGCTGATCGATACCGGTTTCTGCATGGCGCTGCCTGCAGGCTACGAGGCGCAGATCAGGCCGCGTTCCGGCCTTGCCATCAGGCATGGCGTCACCTGCCTCAATACGCCCGGCACCATCGATGCAGACTATCGCGGCGAGGTGAAGGTGATCCTGATCAATCTGGGGTCCGAGCCGTTTATCATCTCGCGGGGCGATCGCATCGCCCAGATGGTGATCGCTCCGGTGACGCGCGCTGCCGTGGCCATTGCCGCAACGCTGGATGATACGTCACGCGGCAGCGGCGGCTTCGGTTCCACCGGACGGAACTAGACCGATGGCATTGTCCGACGAAGAGCTGGAACGCTATGCCCGCCACATCGTGCTGCAGGGAACTGGGCGGGCCAGGCCAGCAGAAGCTGAAGGCGGCGAAGGTGCTGGTGATCGGCGCGGGCGGGCTCGGTGCGCCGTTGTTGCTCTATCTCGCAGCCGCCGGCGTCGGCACCATCGGCGTGGTGGACGATGACACGGTGAGCCTGTCGAACCTGCAGCGCCAGATCATTCACTCGACTCCCGGCGCCCGTGCCCGCACGGCAAAGACCGAAAGCGCCGCCGCGCGAATGCACGAGCTCAATCCGAATGTCGGGGTCGTGCAGCACCGCACGCGCATCGACGCCTCCAATGCGATGGACATCATCGCCGGCTACGACATCGTGGCCGATGGCTGTGACAATTTCCGCACCCGCTTCCTCGTATCGGACGCTTGCTACCTGTTCAGGCAAGACGCTGGTCTCGGCTGCGGTAGGGCAGTTCGACGGGCAGCTGTCGACCTTCAAGCCGCACCTCAAACAGGATGATGGCACGCCTTACCCGACCTATCGCTGCCTGCATCCCGACATCCCGCCGGACGGCATGATCCCGTCGTGCGAGGAGGCCGGCATTCTCGGCGCGCTGACCGGCGTCATCGGATCGATGCAGGCGATGGAAGTGATCAAGGAGATCGCCGGGATCGGCGACAGCCTGGCCGGGCGAATGGTGATGTACGATGCCTTGTCGGCGCGGTTCATGACCACAAGGCTCAGGTGGAATCCGGACAATCCGCTGAACGGCCGCAATGCCACCATCCGCGACCTGTCTCATTTCAGCTGAGGCTGCTATTCCGGCTTGCCAGTTGAGGTCTTCAGGCCGCGGCGTGGAAATGATGTTGTAGCCGCTATCAACAAAGTGCACCTCGCCGGTCACCCCGCCGGACAGCGGCGACAGCAGGTAGAGACCCGCCCCGCCAACTTCTTCGAGCGCGACGGGACGGCGCAATGGCGAGTGCTGGCGCTGGAACGCAAACATGGCGCGGGCATCGGCAATGCCGGCGCCGGCCAGCGTGCGCATCGGCCCGGCAGAGATGGCATTGACGCGGATACCGCGCGGCCCGTAGTCGGCAGCGAGATACCGCACCGACGCCTCAAGTGCGGCCTTGGCCACGCCCATGACGTTGTAGTTGGGCATGACGCGGGTGGCGCCGCCATAGGTCAGCGTGACCATGGAACCGCCTTCGTTCATCATCGCGGCGGCACGTTTGGCAATCTCGGTGAACGAGAAGCAGGAGATGATCATGGTGCGCGAGAAATTTTCCCGGGTGGTGTCGGCATACAGGCCCTTGAGCTCGTTCTTGTCCGAATAGGCAATGGCGTGAACGACGAAGTCGAGCGTGCCCCATTCCTGCTTCAGGCGGTCGAACACTGCGTCCACCGTGGCAATGTCTTCCACGTCACACGGCATGACCAGCTTCGAACCGGCGCTTTCGGCCAGTGGAGCGACACGCTTGCCGAACGCCTCGCCCTGATAGGTGAAGGCAAGCTCCGCCCCATGTTGGCGCAGCGCCGTGGCGATGCCCCAGGCAATGGAGTGATCATTGGCCACGCCCATGACGAGGCCGCGGCGGCCCTTCATCAGATCGCTTTTGATTTCAATCATGTCAGATTCCAACGGCATCCCACTGGGCGCAGCGGGCCTTGCAGACCGGGCCGCGCAAACCCCTCTTGAGCCGGTTGCTTACCCGTTATAGCGCTGGAATACCAGTGTTCCGTTGGTGCCGCCGAATCCGAAGCTGTTGGACAGGACCACGTTGAGCTGCCAGTTGTCCTGACGCTCCCGCACGATGGGAATATCGGCGAAGGCGGGGTCCAGTTCCTCGATGTTGGCGCTTTCGCAGATGAAGCCATTCTTCATCATCAGGATGGAGTAGATTGCTTCCTGCACGCCGGCAGCGCCCAGCGAGTGACCGGTCAGCGATTTGGTGGCCGAGATCGCCGGAATGTTGTTGCCGAACACCTCACGGATCGCCTCGATTTCCTTGAGGTCGCCAATCGGGGTCGAGGTGGCATGCGGGTTGATGTAGTCGATCGGTTCTCCTTCACCGTCGACAGGGCCAGGCGCATGCAGCGGGCAGCGCCTTCGCCTGACGGCTGCACCATGTCATAGCCGTCCGATGTGGCGCCATAGCCGACAAGTTCGCAATAGATCTTGGCGCCACGCGCCTTGGCGTGCTCGAGCTCTTCCAGCACCAGCGTGCCACCACCGCCAGCGATGATGAAGCCGTCACGGTTCCTGTCATAGGCGCGCGAGGCCCTTGCCGGCGTGTCATTGTAGCCAGACGACATGGCACCCATGGCGTCGAACAGGACGGACAGGGTCCAGTCGAGCTCCTCGCCGCCGCCGGCGAACATGATGTCCTGCTTGCCCCACTGGATCAGTTCAGCCGCATTGCCGATGCAATGGGTCGAGGTGGCGCAGGCCGACGAGATGGAATAGTTCACGCCCTTGATACCGAACGGCACCGCCAGGGTTGCGGAGTTGGTGGATGACATGGATGCGGGCACGGCGAACGGTCCGACGCGCTTCGGCCCCTTCTCGCGGGTCGTGTCGGCAGCCTGCACAATGGTTTTCGTGGACGGACCGCCGGAACCCATGATGATACCGGTCCGCTCGTTCTTGACGTCGGACTCTTCAAGGCCAGCATCCATGATGGCCTGCTGCATGGCTACCCAGTTCCAGGCTGCGCCATCGCCCATGAACCGGCGAACCCGGCGGTCAACGGCCTCGTCAAGATTGATCGTCGGCGCGCCGTGCACCTGGCAACGGAACCCCAGCCGCACATAGTCATCGGCCCGGACGGTGCCGGCCTTCGCCTCGCGCAGGGAGGCTGTCACTTCCTGTGCGTTGGAGCCGATACTCGACACGATTCCGAGTCCGGTGACTACGACACGTCTCATGATTTGTCCCTGGCCTCCGTCAATTCAAACCGCCTCAGCCGGCGGCAGACTGCTCGGGCGTGAAGGTACCCACCCGCATGTCATTAGTCGTGTAGATAACCACACCGTCGGCCTTCATGACGCCGTCGGCGATGGCCATGTTGAGCTTGCGCATGATCAGCCGCTGAATGTCGACGACGTACTCTACCTTCCTGACCTCGGGCGTGACCATGCCGGTAAACTTCACCTCGCCCACCCCGAGCGCGCGGCCACGGCCCGGCGCGCCCATCCAGCCGAGGAAAAACCCGGTCAGCTGCCACAGCGCATCAAGTCCGAGACATCCCGGCATCACCGGATCGCCCTGAAAATGGCAAGGGAAGAACCACAGGTCCGGCTTGATGTCGAATTCGGCGACAATCTGCCCCTTGCCAGCCGAACCGCCGTCGGCGGTAATCGAACTGATGCGGTCGAACATCAGCATTGGCGGCAACGGAAGCTGCGCATTGCCGGGTCCAAACAGCTCGCCCCTGCCGCACGCCAGCAGTTCCTCGTAGCTGAAATGGCCCTGTCGCTCGCTCATGCCGTAGGTATCCTGATAAGCCCGCGGGATTGGCCGCGAGCCGCACCCGTTATTGCCCCGTCGATTTCAGGCTTCGTAACATATCGAAACATAGTGTGAAAGCAATAAGCGGTCCTGCGGCAACTGGCGTAACCATGCAGTTTGTTGCGCATTTGCACAGAAGCCTTTTTGGGGCTATATACACGGGAATAGTTGTTTAATCCGGCTTGAAATCCGGACCTACAGAGCTTTGCATGTCAACCCAGCACGTCATTACACCGCACGAGATGGAACATCGCCTCAGGCAGGCCGGGCTGCGCCCGACACGGCAGCGCATGTCGCTTGGGGAAATCCTGTTCAACCATGGCGACCGCCACGTCAGCGCGGAACAGCTGCATGCCGAGGCTGTGCGCGCCGGTGTCGAGGTTTCGCTGGCAACCATCTACAATACGCTGAACCAGTTCACCGAAGCCGGCCTGTTGAGAGAAGTGGCAGTGGAAGGGCACAAGTCCTATTTCGACACCAATACGTCGAACCACTATCACTATTATCTCGAAGACGAAGGCAGGCTGATGGACATCGACAGCGACGACCTCTCGGTCGATGGTCTGCCGACCCCGCCGCAAGGCATGCGCATTAGCCGCATCGACATCATCGTCCGCCTCGAGAAGGACGACTGACCTCCACAAGTGCGCACCGCTGCCCCGCGGTGACGATTTGCATGGCGGGGAGCGGTTGGCGAGCAGATCAGTCCTTGTAGACCTCGCCGGGATAGACGCCAAACAGGCGATCCTGAGCAACAAATCCGTCATAATTGCCGAACTGTGCCTCACACCATTTGCCGTCGCATGACACCAGCACGCCGACAGCGCCAGAGGCAACATTTGCAACGAGGGCAGCCGACTGCGAGGCTTCCCGGCGAAGGCCAATTGTTTGGCCCTTGGCCCATGGAGCGGCAACCACCGTTCGCCGGCCGGACAGCAGCGAATGATACACCCAGCCTTCCGCACCATCGCTGTCGCGAATGCGGCGCCAATGATCGAACTCGGCGATAATCTCAACCGGCAGGCTCTTGCGGGTGAATACCCAGGCAACGCCATGTTCGTTCGAGGGGCCCCGGCGCACGTTGACCCGCTCGGACTTGAGGCTGACGAACCTTGGCAACGGCAGGCCGGTTTCCGTGCCGGGCTGGGCTGCGCCCGCCTGGACGGCAGTCTGCGAGGAGGCCTCCGCCCTGGCCAGGGTGGATGGTTCCTGTGCATCGGTCATGGCATAAACGACACCGCCCGCCACAGCGAGCGCCAGTACGGCGAACAGTGCCTTGCCGAAGCTCAACCTTGCCAAAACCAGTCCCAACCCATGTATAGGCGTTCCATCGCCCTTAGCCTGCCGGACATTGCCGCGGCAATATCTTGTTGCAGCTCCTGTCCACCAGCACAGTTTACATGCGCGCTTGCGCAACATAAACAGGAATGGAGAAATGATTTGCAAGGGGCTCGCGTCTGATCTGTCCGGCAAGCGCCCCGGCAAACACTGTCCGGAGTCCTGCAGATGCCTACCCGCAAGCCAATCGTAATCGTTACCCGCAAGCTGCCGGATGTGGTCGAGACCCGGATGCGCGAACTGTTTTCAACCACCCTGAACGACACCGACGAGCCGATGAGCCAGGCGCAGCTGGTCGAGGCCGTGAAGACGGCCGAGGTGCTGGTGCCGACCGTCACCGACCGGATCGACAAGTCGGTCATCATGCAGGCCGGCGACCAGTTGAAACTGATCGCCAACTTCGGCACCGGCGTCGACAATATCGACGTCGAGACCGCCACCAACCGGGGCATCACGGTCACCAACACGCCCGGCGTGCTGACCGAAGACACTGCCGACATGACCATGGCGCTCATCCTCGCCGTCTCGCGCCGGCTGATCGAGGGTGCACGGGTGATCGGCGAGGAAAACGTCTGGCAGGGCTGGTCGCCCACCTGGATGCTCGGCCGGCGTATCTATGGCAAGCGGCTGGGCATCATCGGCATGGGCCGCATCGGCCAGGCCGTGGCGAAGCGCGCCAAGGCGTTCGGTCTGCAGATCCACTATCATAACCGCAAGCCGGTGCACGCCAGCGTCGAGGAATCGCTGGAGGCCACCTATTGGGAGAGCCTCGACCAGATGCTGGCGCGGATGGACATCATATCGGTCAACTGCCCGCACACGCCCGGCACCTATCACCTGCTGTCAGCCCGGCGGCTGCAGCTGCTCAAGCACGATGCCATCATCGTCAACACGGCGCGCGGCGAAGTGATCGATGAGAACGCCCTGGCGCGCATGCTGGAGAAGGATGAGCTCGGCGGCGTCGGTCTCGACGTGTTCGAGCACGAACCTGCCGTGAACCCGCGGCTGCTGAAAACGCCGAAGGCGGTGCTCATGCCGCACATGGGCTCGGCCACCATCGAAGGTCGCGTCGACATGGGCGAGAAGGTGATCATCAACATCAAGACCTTCACTGACGGGCACAAGCCGCCGGACCGGGTCGTGCCGGCAATGCTTTGAGCATTGCGCGCAGTTTGACCGGGAACCGCTGCACACTTTCCGGATTGCCCGTGGGAAACAAGAAAGCGCCGGACCTTGCAGTCCGGCGCTTTGCGTTCATGCAACGTTGAGCAGCGGTTTTATTCGTCGCCGTCCTTGTCCTTGCCCTTGCCGGAGATGTCTTCACCGGTTTCCTGGTCGACCTGCTTCATCGACAGACGCACCTTGCCGCGCTGATCGAAGCCGAGCAGCTTGACCTTGACCTTGTCGCCTTCGCTGACAATGTCGGACACCTTCTCGACCCGCTTCGGCGCCAGTTCGGAAATGTGAACCAGACCGTCCTTGGCACCAAAGAAATTCACGAACGCGCCGAAGTCCACGACCTTGACCACGGTACCTTCGTAGATGGCGCCTTCTTCCGGTTCGGCCACGATGGAGTGGATCCAGTCTCTGGCGGCCTTGATCGAGGCACCATCGGCGGAGGCGATGTTGATCACGCCGTCGTCGTTGATGTTGATCTTGGCGCCGGTCTTCTCGACGATCTCGCGGATCACCTTGCCGCCGGTGCCGATGACTTCCCGGATCTTGTCGACCGGTATGGTCATCACCTCGATGCGCGGAGCATGTTCGCCCAGCGAGGCACGGCCCTCGGTGATCGCCTCGGCCATCTTGCCGAGGATGTGCATGCGGCCGTCCTTCGCCTGGAAGAGCGCGGTCTCCATGATTTCCTTGGTGATGCCGGTGATCTTGATGTCCATCTGCAGCGAGGTAACGCCCTGCTCGGTGCCGGCCACCTTGAAGTCCATGTCGCCAAGGTGGTCTTCGTCACCCAGGATGTCCGACAGAACAGCGAATTTCTCACCTTCAAGGATCAGGCCCATGGCGATGCCGGCGATCGGCCGCTTCAGCGGCACGCCTGCATCCATCATGGCCAGCGAGGCGCCGCACACCGACGCCATTGACGACGAGCCGTTGGATTCGGTGATCTCGGACACGATGCGGATGGTGTAGGGGAACTCTTCCTTGGCCGGCAGCATCGGGTGTACAGCGCGCCATGCCAGCTTGCCGTGGCCGATTTCGCGGCGGCCGGTGAAGCCGGTGCGGCCGGTCTCACCCACCGAGAACGGCGGGAAGTTGTAGTGCAGCAGGAAGTTCTGCTTGTAGGTGCCTTCCAGCGCATCGACGAACTGCTCATCGTCGCCGGTGCCCAGCGTGGTGACCACCAGCGCCTGGGTTTCGCCGCGGGTGAACAGCGCCGAACCGTGGGTGCGCGGCAGCACGCCGACTTCACACTTGATCTGCCGGACATCCGACAGGCCGCGGCCATCGATCCGCTTGCTGGTCTCGATGATCTGGCCACGCACAATGTCTGCTTCCAGAGACTTGAACACTTCACCCACCTTGTTCTCGGCAGGAGCGTTCTCGTCGTCGGGGTTGCAGAGGGCCTCGACGACCTTCTTCTTGGCGGCGGAAATTGCGTCGCGGCGCTCTTCCTTGCCGGCAATGGCATAAGCCTTCACGAGGTCGTCGCCGGCGATTTCCTTCGCCTTGGCGGTCAGCGCGGAATTGTCTTCCGGCTGGTGGTCACGCGGTTCGCGCGCGGCACGTTCGGCGAGGCGGATGATGGCGTCGATGACCGGCTGGAATTCCTCGTGGCCCTTCACGACAGCGCCGAGCATGATCTCCTCGGTCAGTTCCTGGGCTTCGGATTCAACCATCAGCACGGCATCGGTGGTGCCGGCGACCACCAGATCCAGGCTGGACTCGGCCATCTGGTCGAGGGTGGGGTTGACCACATAAGTCGCCATCGATGTAACCGACGCGGGCTGCACCAATCGGCCCCATGAAAGGAGCGCCGGACAGGCAAAGGGCAGCGGAGGCACCGATCATGGCGACAATGTCGGGATCATTCTCGAGATCGTGGCTGAGCACGGTCACAATCACTTGCGTCTCGCACTTGAAGCCCTTGGCGAAGAGCGGACGGATCGGGCGGTCGATGAGGCGGGAAACCAGCGTTTCCTTTTCGGACGGACGGCCTTCGCGCTTGAAATACCCGCCTGGAATCTTGCCGGCGGCATAAGCCTTTTCCTGGTAGTTCACGGTGAGCGGGAAGAAATCGAGGCCGGGCTTCGGCGACTTTTCGGCGACAACAGTTGCGAGCACGGTGGTCTCGCCGTAGGTGGCCAGCACGGCGCCATCGGCCTGGCGGGCAATACGGCCGGTTTCAAGCCGCAGCGTGCGGCCGGCCCATTCAAGTTCTTCCACGTGGATATCAAACATCTACATCATTCCTTCATTTGGCCCTTTGCCGCGTTCACACGAAACAATCATCATCCGGGCGGCTGGTCCCCGTATGGGCCGTCACGGCGGGAAGCCCCATTGCCTCCACGCCAAAAAGGGGATGCGGGCGGTCCCGGTCGCCGGAACCGCCCGCGGTACCTTGTGCCAACTTACCTGCGGATGCCGAGCCGTTCGATCAGGCTCTTGTAGCGGGCTTCGTCGCGCACCTTGACATAGTCAAGCAGCTTGCGGCGCTGCGACACGAGCTTCAGCAGACCACGGCGGGAGTGGTTGTCCTTCTTGTGGGTCTGGAAGTGTCCGGTGAGGTTCTTGATCCGCTCGGTGAGGATTGCAACCTGCACCTCGGGAGAACCGGTGTCGCCATTGGCCGTGGCGTATTCCTTCACAAGCTCCTGCTTGCGTTCAGGCGTAATCGACATCGTATGTGCTCCTTTCAATCTGGAGGAAGAGGACGCCTGGTGCCGGGATGCCGTCCAGCACAGGCCATGAAAAACACCGGCCGCAGCCAGCGTTGCGCGTGCCTATAGCGCAGATGCAGCAAAAATGCCAGCGGCAATGCGGCGCGGGACACACCTGCTACAGGTTGAAGACCCGGACAGGCTGCGCCTGGCCATCGCGCACCAGCGCCATGGAAAGCGGTCTGCCGGCGCTGAGCAGCAAGACTTCACCCGTCTGGCCGGGCGGGGTCTCCGACGGCAGCAGCATGACCGGATTTCCATGAGCCAGACGCGAGGCACGGTCCGGCCCCACCTCGACACGGGGCAGGTGAGCCAGAACCGCATCGAGGGGATGCAGAAAGGCTGAAACCTGATCGGGCGAGGCTGCTTCCAACACAGCAGGAGTAACTGCTTGCGTGATATCGATGCCGCCAGACGCGGTGCGGCGCAAAGCGCTCAGGTGGCCTTGCGTATCCAGCGCCACCGCAATGTCGCGGCCCAGCGAGCGCACGTACGTGCCCTTGGAGCAGACAACCTCAAAGCTGGCGTGATCCTTGTCGGGACAACCGGTCAAGCTCAGCCGCTCAATCCGGACCTGACGGGGCTGCATCTCCAACTCCGCTCCGGCGCGCGCCAGATCATAGGCCCGCTTCCCATCAACCTTGATGGCCGAGAAGGAGGGCGGCACCTGCGCGATCTCGCCGAGAAAGTCCGGCAGCACGGCTTCGATCTGTTCAATGGAGGGGCGGACATCACTGCTGGCGACAATTTCGCCGCGCTCGTCCGCATCGCCGGTGGAGGTGGCTTCCCCCCACTTGATGGTGAAGGTGTAGGTCTTGTCCGCATCCATCATGTAGGGAACGGTCTTGGTGGCCTCGCCCAACGCCACCGCAAGAAGACCGGTTGCCAGCGGATCCAGCGTGCCGGCGTGGCCTGCCTTTTGTGCATTGAAGACACGCTTCACCAGGGCCACGGCCTGTGTCGAGCCAAGCCCCAGTGGTTTGTCCAGAAAGACCCAGCCATGAACCGGGTCGCCCTTCCTGCGTCTCGCCATTGACTTGTTATTCCACCGCAATCCCGGACGGAAAACCGGGTGCCACTTTTCCTGGGATTGCTTTGCGCTCAATCGTCGGCGTCGAGATCGCGGGCAACCCTTGGGTCTGCCATCAAGCTCTCGATACGGGAGGCATAGTCAGACGCGGTATCGATCTTGAACCTGAACTCCGGCATGAACTTCAGCTCGAGCCTGGGCGCAAGCTCGCCTCGGATAAACTTGCGGTTCCGGTTCAAGGCCTCGATCAGGGCCTTTGGATCGCCACCGGGCTGGAAAGGCCGGACATAGGCGGTGGCGATCTTCAGATCCGGCGAAGTGGTGACCTCAAGAACGGTCACGCCCTGCTTCTCGATCACCGGATCCATGACATCACCACGCATGAACAGCGCCGACAGTTCATGCCGGACAAGTTCACCAACGCGCAGCTGGCGCTGCGACGGGCCCCTGGACTTGGCCATGGCTACGATCCCAAACTTCGCACCGCGGTTACAGTGTGCGCTTGACGGACTCAACCGTGAAGCACTCGATCACGTCGCCTGCGCGCATGTCCTGGTAGTTCTCGAAGGCCATGCCGCATTCCTGACCGACCTGAACTTCCTTCACCTCATCCTTGAACCGCTTCAGCGTTGAGAGCGTGCCCTCGTGCACCACGACGTTGTCGCGGATAAGGCGAACCTTGGCGCCACGCTGAACCGATCCTTCGGTAACGCGGCAACCGGCCACCTTGCCAACTTTGGTGATGTTGAACACCTCAAGGATCTCGGCATTGCCGAGGAAGGTTTCACGCAGGTCAGGCGACAACAGGCCGGACATGGCTGCCTTAACATCATCCACGAGATCGTAGATGATGTTGTAGTAGCGGATCTCGATACCGTTCTGCTCGGCGGCGTCACGGGCCTGCTTGTTGGCGCGAACGTTGAAGCCGATGATAACGGCCTTGGAGGCTTGCGCGAGCTGCACGTCGGACTCGGAAATACCGCCCACCCCATAGTGCACGACGCGCGCCGCAACCTCGTCGGTGCCGAGCTTGTCGAGCGCCTGCACGATGGCCTCTCCCGAACCCTGCACGTCGGCCTTGATAAGGATCGGAAACTCCTTCTTGCCGCTTTCCTTGAGCTGGCTCATCATCTGTTCGAGCGACGAACGGGCAGTCGGCGCCCCCCGCGTTTCGCGCAGCTTGCGCTCACGGTAGTCGGCGATCTCGCGGGCGCGGGCCTCGTTCTCAACCACCACGATCTGGTCACCAGCTTCCGGCGCAGAACTCATGCCGAGCACTTCGACCGGCTCTGACGGGCCGGCCTCGGCAACATTGTCACCCTTGTCGTTGATCAGCGCACGCACCTTGCCCCAGGCAGCGCCCGCGACCACAATGTCCCCAACCTTTAGCGTGCCACGCCGTACCAGCACGGTTGCCACTGGTCCGCGGCCCTTGTCCAGCTGGGCTTCGACCACGATGCCATCGGCAGGCCGGTCAGGGTTGGCGCGCAGGTTGAGCAGTTCCGCCTGCAGCAGCACTGCTTCCAGCAGCTTGTCCAGGTTGGTGCCCTTGAGCGCAGAGATCTCGACTTCAAGCACATCACCGCTCATGCTCTCCACAACCACTTCGTGTTGCAGCAGGTCGGTGCGGACCCGGTTCGGATTGGCGTCAGGCTTGTCCATCTTGTTGATGGCCACAACCATCGGCACGCCCGCGTCACGGGCATGGTTGATGGCCTCGACCGTCTGCGGCATGACGCCGTCATCGGCCGCCACCACGAGGATCACGATATCGGTCGCCTTGGCGCCGCGTGCCCGCATTGCCGTAAAGGCGGCGTGGCCCGGGGTGTCGATGAAGGTAACCATGCCACCCGGCGTCTCGACCTGGTAAGCGCCGATGTGCTGGGTGATGCCGCCGGCCTCTCCCGAGACAACCGACGCATTGCGCAATGCATCGAGCAACGACGTCTTGCCGTGGTCGACGTGACCCATGACGGTAACGATCGGGGCGCGCGGCAACAGGCTTTCCGGCGCATCTTCGTCGCCCATCAGGCCTTCTTCCACGTCGGACTCGGACACGCGCTTGACCGTGTGGCCGAAATCCTCGGCAATCAGCTGGGCCGTATCGGTATCGATCACGTCGTTGATGGTGTGCATCTCGCCCTGCTTCATCAGGAACTTGATGACATCCACGGCGCGTTCGCTCATGCGGTTGGCCAGTTCCTGAATGGTGATCACCTCAGGGATCGTCACTTCGCGCGACACCTTCTCGCGCACGGCGCTTCCGCCCATGGCCTGCTTCTTCTGGCGCTCCTGCCGGCGGCGGAACGCTGCCAGCGAGCGGGCACGCTCACCGTCATCATTCAGCGCATTTGCAATCGTCAGCTTGCCGCGGCGCCGATCCGCATCACTGCGCGGCTTTGGAGGAGCGGCCGGCTTCTCCACGCCGCCACCAGGACGGCGCGACTTGGCCCGGCCTTCGCCTTCGTCCTCGTCGGGTCCCGCCGTCTTGGCGACCTTGACCTCTTCAGACTTCCGCTTGGCCTCTTCCTCGGCGGCGCGCTTGGCGGCACGGCGGACTTCCTCGGCGTCTCTCTCTGCTGCTTCAGCTGCCTCGCGCGCCTCACGCTCGATGCGCTCCCGGGCTTCGACTTCAGCCCGCTTCTTGTCCTCGACATCCCGCTGACGGGCTTCGATCAGCGCGCGTTCGCGGGCTTCAGCCTCTTCGGCGGTCAGGGTGCGCAACACTTTCGGAGAACCCGCACGTCCAGTTGCAGCGGGCGCTTCGGCGCGCGCTGCCGGCGCCGCAGGCTTTTCCGGCGCCGCAATCAAGGGCTTGGGCGGAGCAACCGGTTCGGCCGGGGCTGCCGGCTTGGCGCCGGGGCCTCCAATCATGCGCTTGCGTTTGGTTTCAACGACAACCGTCTTGGACCGGCCGTGCGGGAAGTTCTGGCGCACGCGGCCCTGGCCACCGGTGCGCAACCCGAGGGTGCGGCCGCCGGGGCGATCATTGTTGTTTCCGTTGTCGCTCGTATCATTCATTGCGTATCAGCTTCCCGCTTCTTCAGCGGCTCCATTAAGCCCGAATTTTTCCAACCTCGCCGCACAGGCGACGAATTTATCTGCAAGGCCACCGGGCATGATGGCTGCATGTATCACATTTGTACGGCCCAATGCCAAATCCAAATCGGCAGAGGCAAGGCATTCGACCAGCTGCCCGGACTGGCTGCCATGCCGCAGTCTTGCCGCCAGCTTGCGCCGCCCGTCCTCAGCACCATCCGATGCAGCAATCAGCACCCGCACCTGACCACGGTCCAGAAGTGCCGCAACCTTGTCGAAACCCGCTACCGCCTGTCCCGCCTTCGCCGCCAACGACAGCGTTGCCAGACAATCACGCTTGAGCAATTGACCGATGCGTCCGGCCAGATCATCCGGGACCTTGACGTCTGCCCGCAGCGCCCGGCCAAACAGTCTTTTCCTGATCGCCTGAGCGATCACGTCGCGCGACAAGCCAAGCCACATACCGCGGCCCGGCAGGCACTCCTTCAGGTCAGGCACGACTTCGCCGTCAGGCGACTCGACAAACCGGACCAGATCCTCGCGCGCTGCGGGTGCGCGCGTGAGCGCACACATGCGCTCGCGCGCCTCGGTCGGCCTCCCGGTCTGCTGTTCGGCGTCTGTCATGCCTGCCAGTCACCTCACGCATCACCAGCGGCAATTTCGATCTCCTCGCCGGCCTCGGCTTCTTCAGCCGCCTCCGGTTCGGGCTCGATCCAGCCAAGTTGCAGGCGTGCCTGCATGATCAGGGCTTCGGCCTCTGCAGCGTTCATGTCCGTGCCGGACAGTGCTCCGGCATGGCGAATGGTTTCGCCGTCCTTGCGCTCGTTCCAGCCCACCAGATCATCCGGAATGCAGCCGGCAAAATCCTCCAGCGAGTAGATGCCTTCCTCTCCCAGCATCACCAGCATGGCGGGGGTCAGTCCCTCAAATCCGGCAAGATCATCCTTGACGCCAAGTTCCTTGCGCTTGGCTTCAAGCTGAGCTGCCTGCTTTTCGAGGTATTCCGACGCGCGTGCCTGGATTTCAGAGGCGGTGTCGTCGTCGAGGCCATCGATCATGGCGATTTCCTCGGGCGCCACGTAGGCGATTTCCTCGATCGTGTCGAAGCCCTCAGATGCCAGCAGCTGGGCGAGCATCTCGTCGACGTCCAGTGCTTCCACGAAGCGCTGGGTGCGATCAGCAAATTCCTTCTGGCGGCGCTCGGATTCTTCCGCCTCGGTCATGATGTCGATGTCCCAGCCTGAAAGCTGCGACGCCAGGCGCACGTTTTGTCCGCGCCGGCCAATGGCCAGCGACAGCTGCTCATCCGGCACCACCACCTCGATGCGCTGAGCGTCTTCGTCAAGCACCACCTTGGCCACTTCGGCCGGGGCAAGGGCATTGACGATGAAACTGGCTGCATCCGAGGTCCAGGGAATGATGTCGATCTTCTCTCCCTGCAGTTCGTTCACCACCGCCTGTACGCGGCTGCCGCGCATGCCGACACATGCGCCGACCGGATCAATCGAGCTATCCTTCGAGCGGACCGCAATCTTGGCGCGCGAACCGGGGTCGCGGGCTACGGCCACAACCTCGACGATGCCGTCATAGATTTCCGGCACTTCCTGCTGGAACAGCTTGGCCATGAATTCAGGGCGCGACCGTGACAGGAATATCTGCGGTCCACGCGGCTCACGGCGGACATCGAAGATGTAGGCGCGGATGCGGTCGCCATTGCGGAACTGTTCGCGCGGCAGGCCCTCGTCGCGGCGGACGATACCTTCGCCCCGGCCAAGGTCGACGATGATGTTGCCATACTCGGCACGCTTGACCACGCCGGACACGATTTCGCCGACCCGGTCCTTGTATTCCTCGAACTGGCGCTCACGCTCGGCGTCGCGCACCTTCTGGACAATCACCTGCTTGGCGTTCTGGGCTGCAATACGGCCGAAATCAACGGGTGGAAGCGGTTCCGACAGAAAGTCCCCAAGCCGGGCGCCGGGATTGCGCTCCAGAGCCTCCGGCAAGGTAAGCTGCGTCGCATCGTTCTCGACATGCTCGACCACTTCGAGCAGGCGGTAGAGTTTCGTCTCGCCGGTCTGCGGATCGATTTCGGCGCGAATGTCGTTCTCGGCTCCATAGCGCGACTTGGCCGCACGCTGGATGGCGTCCTGCATGGCTTCAATGACGACCATCTTGTCGATCGACTTCTCACGCGCCACCGCGTCAGCGATCTGCAGCAGTTCCAGCCGGTTTGCACTTACAGCGACATCAGACATCTCTTCACTCCGCTTCAATGTCGTTGGTTTCGTTCACGTCATGGTCCCAGCCGGCGCCATCGCCGACCTCGCCCGATCTTGCGCGCTGGCTGGCCGCGGCCAGCAGTTCGTCCGTCATGACCAGCTTCGCTTCGCCGATGGCGTCAAATGAAAGGCCGATGAGCACTTCGTCCCCGCCTTTTTCCTGCGGTTCGATGAACAGGCGCACCTCGCCATCGTCGAACCCTTCCAGCCGGCCGCGGAACCGCTTGCGCCCTGCGAGCGGCGTGGCCAGTTCGACCTTCGCCTCAAACCCGGCCCAGCGTTCAAAGTCTTCCGGACGCACCAGCGGCCTGTCGATGCCGGGCGAGGACACCTCGAGACTGTACCGGCTCGATATCGGATCCTCGACATCAAGCAACGGTGATACCGCGCGCGAAATTTCCTCGCATCCACCAACTGTCATGGACCCGTCCGGCCGTTCAGCCATGATCTGCAAGGTGTTGCCTGTCAACTTGACGCGGACCAAACGAAAGCCCAGGTCCTCGACGACAGGCTCGACGATCGCGGCTACCCTTGCAGCCACGCCGGTCTCGCGCTTCAGTCGTGTGGCCATGTCGGCCGTCATCTTCCCGTCCCTGGCCCTCAACCGGCAACCGGCTTCAGGCAACAAAAAAAGCGGGCCCCGCAGGACCCACTCTCATGAACCGCAATCTTCAATTTGCATTGAAGACCTATGAGAATGAACTTCTTGACCGGACATATACGCCGGGAAGACGCAAATATCAAGCCGATCCAGTTTCATATGCGCTTAAATGTCAGGTAGGCCGACGTGCGGCCTTCGCGCACGGCCTTGGCCTCATAGCGGGTCTGTGGCCAGTCCGCCGGGCGCTGGCGCCAGTCATCAGGCGTTTCGGCCTGCCATTGGAAACCGCCATGCTGGTAGACCTCGCGCAAGGTCCAGCGAAGGTAGTCATCGATGTCGCTGGCAACGCGGAACTCGGCGCCCGGCTTCAGGATCCGATGCAGTTGCGCAAGGTTGGACTGGTTGACGAAGCGGCGCTTGTGATGCCGGGCCTTCGGCCACGGATCGGGAAACAGCAGGAAGGCGCGCGCAACGGTTGCCTCGCCAATCTGTGGCAGGCGCGGGCGGATGTCGTCGTCCAGGATACGGATGTTGTCGAGTTGGCGTTCCTCGACTTGCGCCAGCAGCTTGGCAACACCGTTGATGAAGGGCTCGGCGCCGATCAAGCCGACGTCCGGGTTTTGCCCGGCCTGCCAGGCAAGATGCTCGCCGCCGCCAAAGCCGATCTCGAGCCAGACCTCGCGCACCGGTTTGCCGAACAGCGAAACAGGATTGCGAAGGATCTCCGGTTCATTGCCCAGGCGAAGCGCGGGCAACAAGTCTGCAACAAGCCGGGCGTGATTGCGGCGCAACGACTGGCCGGCACGCCGCCCGAAGAACTTGTCCCCGAAGTCTGGCGTGTCCGGCCCCGTCATCTGCCAATGGCCCGGCCCGGCAAGGTCAGGCAAGGTCCTTGACCGCAGCCTTCAGTGCCGCGATCAGATCGGTCTTCTCCCAGGAGAAGGAGCCATCACGGCCCGGCTTGCGGCCAAAGTGACCATAAGCGGCAGTCTTGGCGTAGATCGGCTTGTTCAGATCGAGATGCCGGCGGATGCCGGACGGCGAGAGGTCCATGGCCTTGCGGATAGCCTGTTCCAGCACCGTCTCATGCACCTTGCCAGTGCCGTGAGTGTCCACATAAACCGACAGCGGCTGTGCCACGCCGATTGCGTAGGACAACTGGATGGTGCAGCGATCTGCGAGCTTTGCTGCAACGATGTTCTTGGCAAGGTAGCGTGCGGCATAGGCAGCCGACCGGTCCACCTTGGTGGTGTCCTTGCCGGAAAAGGCTCCGCCGCCATGGGGCGCAGCGCCGCCATAAGTGTCGACAATGATCTTTCGGCCGGTCAGACCGGCATCTCCGTCGGGTCCACCGATCACGAACTTGCCGGTCGGGTTGATATACCACGAACAGTCCTTGGCAATGGGCAGGTCGCCCAATGCCTGGCGCACATAGGGCTCAACTACGGACCGAACCTTCTTCGAGTCCCAATTGGGATCAAGGTGCTGGGTAGAGACCACAATGGACATGACTTCCGAAGGTACGCCATCCACGTAACGAATGGTGACCTGGCTCTTGGCGTCAGGACCAAGCTTGCCAGCGTCGCCCACGCCCTTGTGGCGGGCTTCGGCAAGCAGTTCGAGGATCTTGTGCGCATAGTAGATGGGAGCCGGCATAAGATCGGGCGTTTCGCGACAGGCGTAACCGAACATGATGCCCTGGTCGCCCGCGCCTTCCTCGCCCTGACGGTCAGCAGCATTGTCCACGCCTTGCGCGATATCAGCCGACTGCGAGTGGAGCAGCACGTCGATCTTGCAGGTCTTCCAGTGGAAGCCGGTCTGTTCATACCCGATGGACCGGATGGCGCGACGTGCCGCTGTCCGGAACCGCGAAGGGTTGATCACCTTGTCGCCCTTCTTGTCTGTCTTGAGCAGCGAGTCTGGCACGCGAACCTCACCGGCGATCACCACGCGGTTGGTTGTCGTCAGCACCTCGCAAGCCACCCGAACCGTCCAGGGGTCGATACCGGTCTTGCGGGCCTCCTTGTAGACCAGATCAACGATCTCGTCCGAGATCCGGTCACACACCTTGTCGGGATGGCCTTCCGATACCGATTCGCTGGTGAAGAGATAATTCTGTCGCGCCATGACTTGCAAACTCCGCATAAGGGGCCGGGCGACACCATATACAGATTTCTTTATATGCGTCTGGTGCCGGGTGGCGTCCTTTTGTCAGGCCAAGCGCGTGGCGTCAAGCCGACATTGCCGGACGTAGAAAGGTTGATCACCTGCCAGCGGCGGCACAGGCGGTAGATCCGCCAGAACCGATGTCAGTTATCGCCGGCCGAAGACACCGCCTTGACCAGGTCAATTATCTTGCGGCGTACGTCCGGGCTCTTGATCTCGGCAAATGCACGGATCAGGTGCGCTCCATCCGAGCTCGACAGGAAGTCTGTCATCTGGAATGAATCGGAGCTCTCCGAAAAACCTGCAGCTGTCTTGCCGGCAACCTGGCCGGGCATGTCGTCAAAGAAAAACTGGACCGGAACATCAAGAATGCGCGCCATCTCGAAGAGGCGGCTTGCGCTGATGCGGTTGGAGCCTTTCTCGTATTTCTGAACTTGCTGGAAAGTCAGATCGAGATGTTCACCCAGCTTTTCCTGGCTCATGCCAACGAGCATGCGGCGCATCCGCAAGCGGCTTCCAACATGAACGTCTATAGGATTTGGCATTTTTGCTGTCATTGTCACCAATACTCCCAAAGCAGATACGAGTTTTAGGACCCGCAATCAATGGTTTCATTGAGAGGTGAAATTCTCGCCACATGCGCGAACCGGCCAATCTGCTGCAATCTGGGCTGACAATAGCCCTGAATCGCCTTGATCTTGGCCATCTCACTCCCCTGTCAATAACAGGTACACCATTACAGGTTGTTCAGTCTACAAATTAAAATACCTGCAGTAAGAACCACCGCAAGGAGAACGAACAGGCCATCCCCGATGCGAGCGTAGAGCGTGCCGTCAAGCAGCGCGGGAAGCCTGGCATCAAGGACCGCCGACTCGAACAGCGGCAAGCTGGCGCGGATGCGGCCTGTCGCATCAATCATGGCCGATATTCCGGTATTCGCAGCGCGTATCATCGGCACACCCTGCTCAATGGCGCGAAACCTGGCTTGGGTGAGGTGTTGATGTGGACCCCCGGAAGTGCCAAACCAGGCATCATTGGTAACGTTTACCAACAGTTCCGGCCTTTGCTTTCTGGGAAAACTGCGCGGGAAAACAGCTTCGTAGCAGATGGAACCTGCAAAAGGCGGGAGTCCCGGCACCGCCACCAGCCTGTCGGCTTCACCTTCGGAAAAGCCTTGCGGAAGGCGGGCAAGCTGCCGGATGCCCAGCGGTTCGAGCACGACGGGGAAGGGCAGGAACTCACCGAACGGCACCAGTCGCACCTTGTCATGACGGCCCAGTATCCGGCCAGCTTGGCCAAGAACCAGCAGGCTGTTGTAGATTCGTGTTGCTCCGCCCGGTTCAACGACGCGATGCAACCCTCCGGTGAGGAGAAGACTGCCTTCCGGCAACAGGCCGGCAATCTGCTCGCGCAGGGCATCCTCCTCACCGAGCAGCAGAGGCAATGCGCTTTCCGGCCATACCACCAGGGGTGGCACCGGCTGTTGCCCAGGCCAGGGCCGGGCGGTCATTTCCAGGTAGGCGTCAACGATCTGCTGCCGGCGTTCGCGGTCCCACTTGATGTTCTGCGGAATGCTGGGCTGGACGATCCGTACAACCTGCTGGCTGCTGCCCGATTGCTGCAGCTGGTCGAGTTCTTCGTAACCGGCAATGCGGTTTACTCCCCACGCGTGAAGTCCCAGCGTCACAGACAGGACGATGGCTGCATAGACTGCTGCGGGCATCCCCCGTATTGGCGAATTCTCGCCTGGCTGCCAAAACGCTGTCGGAGCAGCCGCAACCAGCAACACAAGCAGGGTCAGCGCGTAAATGCCGCCAAGGCTGGCTGACTGCGACAGCCCTTCCAGTGAACTGACCGCATAGCCGGGCAGGTTCCAGGGAAATCCGGTTAGCAGGTTGCCACGCAGCCACTCTGCAAGGGCGAGGAGGCAGGCCAGCAGCACCACCCGGCGCCAACCTTTGTCCCAGAACCTGGCTGCGACGCCACATGCAAGTCCCCAGTAAAGGGCAAGATAGGCAGGCAAACCCGCCACCGCGAAGGGAATGAGCGCCGCGAACTTTTCCGGCTCCACACGAAAGGCCTCGGAAATCCACCAGAGCGATGGCACGAAGTAACCGAAGCCAAAACTCCAGCCGACGGCAAACCCGCGGACGAACGACTTGCGTGTGCCTGCACCATCAACCAGCCAGACCAGCACCGGCATGCATACCAGCAGCAAGGGCCAAATATTGAATGGCGGAAGGGAAAGGCTTGCAACGGCGCCGGTCAGGGCAGCAGCCAGGCTGGCTGCGGCGGTGGAGCGATGCAGCAGAGGTCTGGCGCTTGCGTTCAACTGAGCCTCCCCCGCCCTTGCCCGGCCCTGGTTGCAACGCCCCAGGGATCGCGTCCGGTCAGTGTGTGGTCTGCCGGTCACCCGCAGATGCAGTGCGGGCAGGCGCCTGATGAGCTGGACGGCCTGACGCCGGCTGGCGCGGGCCCTTGTGAATGGCAATGCGGCGAACCCGCCTCGGGTCTGCCGCCACGACCTCGAACTCGATACCTGCAGGATGACGGATCAGTTCGCCCCGAACCGGCACCCGGCCAAGCATGTGGAAGATGAGGCCGCCCAGCGTATCTGCTTCTTCCTCTTCTTCCTCCGACAGCAGTTCGAGACCGAGCAGCTCTTCTGCATCCTCGATCTCGTAGCGGGCGTCGGCGACCCACGAGGTTTCGGATACCTGGCTGATCAGTTCGTCCTTCTCGTCATGCTCGTCGGCAATGTCGCCAACAATTTCCTCCACGAGATCTTCGATGGTCACGAGCCCGTCAGTACCACCATACTCATCGACCACGACTGCCATGTGGCAGTGAGTGGACTGCATCTTGACCAGCAGGTCAGGGGCCGGCATCGATGGTGGCACATACAGCAGTTCACGCATGATGCCGAGCTCACCGACCTGGGTCTTGAGGTTTGATGCCGACAGCGACCAGCCGCCTGGCTGCTTGCTTCCCGCCTTGGGCGTACCCCCGCGCTTGCCCTTCGAATTCAGCCAGCCGAGGAAGTCCTTGATGTGCACCATGCCGACCGGCTCATCCAGCGTTTCCCTGTAAATCGGCAGGCGCGAATGACCGGCATCGAGAAAGTACTCCAGCAGATCCGCCACTGTGCTCGAAGCTTCAACGGCAATGATCTCGGCGCGCGCCACCATCACATCATCGACGCGCAGATCGGAAAACTCGATGAGATTGAGCATCATCGACTTGGCGTCGGCGCGGAAGGTCGATGAGCCTTCCTCCTCGGCGTGACGGTCGAGAACGCCTTCAAGGCTTTCGCGCAACGTCTCGTCGCTCTTGCCAAAGCCAAACGCGCGCTTGAGGCGGGTGAATAGACCGGCGCCGTCCTGGCGTTGCGGTTCAAGGGTGGGGGTGCTGGCCCCGTTCCGGGGCTGGCTAGATTGGTCTTCGTCCATCAGGGCTGCCGGATCCTGATCCGGTACTCTCCTCTCTGTAAAAATTACCCGGAGGCCAGAACCTCAAGGCTCAGTCATATGGGTTAGCAATACCCATTTTCGCAAGTATTTCTGTTTCAAGCCGCTCCATGCGGTCTGCCTCGGCCTCAACTTCGTGGTCGTAGCCCATTATGTGCAAGAAACCATGAACGACAAGATGGGTGAAGTGATCAGCCGGCGACCTTGACTGATCGGCAGCCTCGCGGGCCACGACACCCGCGGCAAGGATGATTTCTCCAAGCGGTTGCGGCTCGCCGGGGGGTACAATGATACCTGAAGCTGCCGGGAATGACAGCACATTGGTAGGATTTGGCTTGCCACGCCATTGCCCGTTCAGTTCGGCAACCTCTTCATCCGTTGCCAGCACGATGTCGAGCGCACTGCCGCCGAGTTCCTTGCCCAGAAACCTGGCGGCCGCATTTGCAGCACTGACTGCAAGTTTGCTGGCGTCAGGCAAAACCGCTGCCCAAACTTCCTCGTCGGCATCCACATTGATGATCACGGCTTGCGCGGCCTGTCCGCAAGTTCCCAGCCGGCCCGGTCATAGGCATCGACGATCTTGGTGACCAACGGATGACGCACGATGTCGGCATTGGAGAATTTCACCTGGGAAATACCCTCGACACCCTTCAGGTAGTCAAGCGCCTGGGTCAGTCCGGAGGTGATGCCAGCAGGCAGATCGACCTGCGTCGGATCGCCGGTGATCACCATTCGCGAGCCCTCGCCCAGCCGGGTCAGAAACATCTTCATCTGTTGCTGCGTCGTGTTCTGGGCTTCATCCAGAATGATGAATGCGCGCGACAGCGTACGTCCGCGCATGAACGCCAGAGGCGCTATTTCTATGGTGTTGTCGGCGAGGCCCTTGACCACGGCTTCCGCCGGCATCACGTCGTAAAGCGCATCGTAAAGCGGGCGCAGGTAGGGATCGACCTTTTCCTTCATGTCGCCCGGCAGGAAGCCGAGACGCTCGCCTGCCTCGACAGCAGGCCGCGACAGGATGATGCGATCGACCTTTCCGGCCATCAGTTCGGCAGCCGCGCAGACGACGGCAAGGTAGGTCTTGCCAGTCCCCGCCGGACCGACGCCGAACACCAGTTCGTTTGCGGCAATGGCTTCGAGATAGATCTTCTGACCGGGCGAACGTGCCGTAACCACCTTGCGGCGGGTACGAATCGCGGCCACTTCGGGCTTGCCGGAACTGGACACCGGCATCGGCACCATGGCCATGCGTATGGCGCCTTCGACATCGCCGCGCCCCACCTCGATCCCTTCAAGAGCGCGTTCGTACAGGTCCACCAGAACCTGGCGGGCCATTTCCCTGCCGCCTTCGGTACCCTGGATGGCAACCTTGTTGCCACGCGGAGTAATGTCCACTCCGAGCCTGTCCTCGACAAGCAACAGATGCTCATCATGCTCGCCAAAGACCAGCATCAGCATGCGGTTGTCATCGAAGCTCAAGGTGGTGGTGCCGAGGGCGGGTGCGGGACGGGGTTGCCGTTGTGCAGCGGACTTTGACTGAAGGGTGCGTGGGCTCAAAGGGCCGGGACTCCTGATTCGCTGATAGCGCGCATTCGAATCACATCATAAAGCGGTTCGTGCATCAACCATGTGACCGGTCAATGAATTGGGGCCTGTTGCGGTAATTTCAACCCTGACGTTGTCACCAACATTGCGATTGCCCGCGTCGAGGAACACCGACTGGAGATAGGGCGAGCGGCCAACGAGCTGGCCCGGCTTGCGGCCCGGCTTCTCCAGAAGCACGTCCAGCGTCCGGCCAACGCAGGCCGCGTTGAAGGCCGCCTGTTGCTCAAGGAGCAATGCCTGCAAGCGGGCAAGGCGCTCAGACTTCACATCTTCAGGCAGCTGAGCATCGTGCCCCGCCGCTGGTGTGCCCGGGCGCGGCGAGTACTTGAACGAGAACGCCTGTGCGAAGGTCACCTCGCGCACCAGCTGCATCGTCTCCTCGAAATCCGCGTCCGTCTCACCCGGGAAGCCGACGATGAAGTCGGAAGACATAGCGATGTCGGGCCGGGCCTGACGGATACGGGCCACCAGTTCCACATAGCTTGCCGCCGTATGCTTGCGGTTCATCGCTTTCAGCATCCGGTCAGAGCCGGACTGGACCGGCAGGTGCAGGTACGGCATGACCTTCGGATTCTGGCCGTGGGCCGCAATCAGCGCCGCGTCCATGTCACGCGGGTGGCTGGTGGTGTAGCGCAACCGCAGCAGACCCTCGATAGCCGACAGTTCATCCAGCAGATGACCCAGCGACCAGGCATTGCCGCCCAGGCCCTCGCCATGCCAGGCGTTGACGTTCTGGCCGAGCAGCGTGATTTCACGGACACCCGCCTCCACCAGCTGGCGCGCCTCGGCGACAATGCGGGCGGCAGGCCGGGAGAACTCCGCGCCCCTTGTGTACGGGACGACGCAGAACGTGCAGAACTTGTCACAACCCTCCTGTACGGTGAGAAATGCGGCGACCCCCCGCTTCAGCGGCGTGGCAGTGGATGGAGCATCGAGCGCATCGAACTTCTCGTTGGCGGGAAACTCGGTTTCAATCACCGCAGCACCGGTCCTGGCGTGCTGGTCCAGCAGGGCTGGCAGCCGGTGATAGGTCTGCGGGCCGAACACCAGATCGACGACGGGGGCGCGACGCACGATTTCCTCGCCCTCGGCCTGCGCGACGCAACCGGCCACCGCGATCTTGAGGGCACCGCCGGTGCTTTCCTTCAGGCGGCGCAAACGGCCAAGTTCGGAATAGACCTTCTCGGCGGCTTTTTCGCGGATGTGACAGGTGTTCAGAATGACGAGATCTGCATCATCTGCTGTTTCGGTGACGGCATAGCCGCGCTCACCCAGCACTTCACCCATGCGCTGACTGTCGTACACGTTCATCTGGCAGCCATAGGTCTTGATAAAGACCTTGCGCTGGTTGCTGCCGACCGTGGCGGCAGATGCTTCGCTCATGCTGCGGCTCCATTCGGGGTTTGCCGAGGCTATAATCATATTGCACGTCCCAGACAACCTGTCACAGGTCCAGTCGTGCCGTTACGGCGTCACAGGCAGAGCCACCGGAACGGCGATAATAGTTCTTGCGCCGCCCCGTTGAGCGAAACCCGTGCCGCGCATAAAGCTGCGCTGCGGCTGCATTGTCTGCGGCATACTCGATGAACATCCAGGCAGCCCCGGAAGAACGGGCCATGCGTGAAAGATGGTCCAGCAGCGCCTTGCCAACACCGCGCCTGCGCATCGGCGGCAGCACAGCGATGGTCAGTATCTCCATTTCGTCGGCGGCCTGGCGCGCCAGCGCGAAGCCACAGGGTTCGCCTTGGCCATCAGCACCTGATGTTGCCAGAAATCCGATACAGCCCGGCATTGAAAGTAGCGCCGCCATGGCTTTCTCGTCCCATGGATCATCAAAACCTGCAGCATGGATTGCAGCCAGCATGGCCGCATGTTCAACCCCAACATGATGTATGGAAACAGCCGCCGCCTGGTGGCGCACAAGTGGTGCCTGAGACTTGGCGTCCGGCTCCCGCAGATAGAATGGCGCAGGTACTGCCAATGCAGGATCAGCCTCCGCTGCGAGCCTTGCGAGCTGTGAGATATCGGGATTGGCCGTCGCGCTTCCTGTCTCAAGGCCATCGGGCAGCTGCAACAGGCTGACACCTGAGCCAACAGCAACGCCCTTTGCTCCCGCAAGAGCGTTTTCGGCTGCAGCGATGCCAAGAACGCTTGCCTCGCCCAGCGGCGCGCCCAGTGCGTCAGAACCTTGCAGATAAACCTCGCCGCGCCGCGCGTCCTGGATCACCCAGACATCACCTTTTGCCCCGGTTGCACGGGCGCTGGCTGAAAGCGTCTGGAAAGTCGTTATGGATACCGCAGGGACTCCAAGCACCAGTGCAAGGCCACGAACAAATGCCAGCCCGATGCGAACCCCGGTAAAGGTTCCAGGACCGGAGCAGGCAGCCACGCGCTCTACCTGCACAATTGGGATGCCTGCAGTTGCCAGCGCCTCGGTCACCATTGACGGCAGACGTTCGGCGTGGCCCTGACGCATGGGCTCGCTGATAGAGGCCAGCACCTTCTCTGCCCCGCCATCGTACACGCACACGGAACAGGCAGAGTGCGCTGTATCAAGGGCAAGGATGATCATCGGTAATTCCGGCGTTCCCTTGCAGATCCGGTCTGGGTGCCGCGATCAGACAGGGCTTGCCCAGTCAGACTGGGCGCACTTCACTGACTTCGGGAATGAAATGCCGCAGAAGGTTCTCGATGCCGTGCTTGAGCGTGGCGGTGGAACTGGGGCAGCCAGCGCATGCGCCCTTCATGTGGAGATATACGATACCTTCACGGAAGCCATGGAAGGTAATGTCGCCGCCATCTTGGGCCACAGCCGGGCGTACCCGGGTGTCCAGCAGCTCCTTGATGGTGGTAACGATCTGCTCGTCTGCTTCGGCATAGTCACCGCCGCCATCGATTGCTTCGCCCTCGTCGGCGCGGATAACCGGAGCACCCGACATGTAGTGTTCCATGATGGCGCCAAGAATGGCCGGCTTGAGGTGCTGCCATTCTCCAGCAGCCTTGGTCACCGTAATAAAGTCGGCGCCAAGGAAAACACCTTCCACTCCGTCGATCGCGAACAGCCGTTCAGCGAGCGGCGAAATGGTCGCCTCGCCTGCGGAACGGAAGTCGCGCGGATCACCGTCGATGACGGACTTGCCGGGAATGAACTTTAGCGTGCTTGGGTTCGGCGTAGCTTCGGTCTGAATGAACATCGTCAAAGGCCTCCTTGTGCGGTCTGTGCGCGCCGCCAATCTCTTGAGGTCTACATATAGTGTTTTCTGGAATAATTCCAGACTTTGGCAGTCAACTTTTCATTTATCAGCCCACGAAGCCGATAATCCGGCGCACATCATCCATGATCGGGGCCGCAATGGCACGCGCCTGATCAGATCCGTCCTTCAAAACGGCGTCGATGTGGCCGGGGTCAGCCATCAACCGCTGCATCTCGCCGGCAATCGGCGAAAGCCTGTCGACGGCAAGATCGGCGAGGTCCTGCTTGAGTCTCGAAAACTGCTGACCGGCAAACTGAGCGATCACGTCCTCGATGGCAACTTCCGACAAGGCCGCATAAATGCCGAGCAGGTTTGCCGCTTCAGGGCGGCCGGCAAGTCCGTCCTTGCTGTCCGGCAACGCGTCTGGATCGGTCTTGGCCTTGCGTATCTTCTTGGCGATGGTGTCGGCATCGTCGGTCAGATTGATCCGCGACAGATCGGATGGGTCAGACTTTGACATCTTCGACTGACCGTCGCGCAGCGACATGACCCGGGTCGCGGGACCAACGATCAACGGTTCGGGCAAGGGGAAGAAGGCATCGCCGAATCCGGCTTCGGCAATGCTGTCGGCAAAATCGATGTTGAATTTCTGGGCAATGTCCCGGGTCAGCTCCAGATGCTGCTTCTGGTCTTCGCCAACCGGCACGTGAGTGGCCTTGTAGGCGAGAATGTCGGCGGCCATCAGGTTCGGATAGGCGAACAGGCCCACGGAAGCATTCTCCCGGTTCTTGCCCGCCTTCTCCTTGAACTGCGTCATGCGATTGAGCCAGCCAATGCGGGCGACGCAATTAAAGATCCAGGCCAGTTCGCCGTGCGCTGCAACCTGACTCTGGTTGAAGACAATGTGCTTCGTTGCATCGATACCGGCCGCCAGATAGGCCGCTGTCACTTCACGGGTTGAACGGGCCAGTGCCGCCGGTCCACCCCATACCGAGCGGTCCTGGGTAATCGCGTGCAGATCCACCACACAATAGATGCATTCGTGGGACTCCTGCATTTCGACAAAGCGCTTGATGGCGCCAAGATAGTTGCCGAGGTGCAGGTTGCCGGTGGGCTGGACACCGGAGAAGACACGCGGGATAAAACTGGACATCGGAAGGTCTGCCTGGGAGGTGGTTGTCAGTGGCTGGCTATATGCCGCAAGCGGCGCGGTCTGCCAAGCCCGCGAGCAGTCACTTGCGGCGGAACGAAGCCTTCAGGGCGGCAATGTCAAGCGCACCCGACCACCACGCAATCAGGAAGTAGATCGCAGCACCTGCTGCCACCAGGCACGCCAGTATGAGCAGGCGCAGAGCAAACGCAACAGAGGCATCGAATATCGGCGCGCAGACTTGCATCAGGCCGACAAGCGCCAGTCCCATGGCAATGCTTGCAAATATGATGCGAGGCAGCGCTGAGCGCATGCGGGCATCAAGGGTGAAGTCTCCCCGCTTCGACAACACTGCCGCCAGCAGCGCTGCGTTGATCCAGCCTGCGGCCGTGGTCGCAAGCGCGACGCCGATATAAGAGAGCACCGGAAACAGTGCCAGTGCCCCGGCGATATTGACCGCCACCGAAATCATGGCGAACCACATCGGTGTTCTGGTGTCCTCGCGCGCAAAGTATGCCGGCGAGAACACCTTTATCATCACGAAGGCCGGCAGACCGGCAGCGAAAGCCATGAGCGCATTTGAGGTGGCCACCGTATCGGCCTGTCCGAATGCGCCACGCTCGAAAAGGACATTGATTATCGGGAACGGCAGGGCCATCAGTGCGATGGCGGCAGGGACAGTGAGCAAGAGCGAAACCTCAAGGGCGCGGTTCTGGCTTGAATGCACCCCGGTTGCATCACCAGCCCGAAGCCGCCGCGACAGCTCCGGCAGCAACACCACGCCAATGGCAATGCCGATTACCCCAAGCGGCAGCTGATAGATGCGATCAGCATAGTAGAGCCACGACGCAGCGCCATCCTGCAGCGAGGCGATCATGGTGGAGACGAGCAGATTGATCTGCGTGATGCCGCCAGCTATCAGGCCGGGAATGCCGAGGCTGACCAGCCGCCTTACCCCAGGCGTGATGGTTGGCCGGCGCAGCCTGAGATTGATCCCCGCCCGTGACATGGCAACCCACAACATCAGGAATTGCAACAATCCGGCGGCGCTCACACCCCAGACCAGGGCGCGGCCGGTGGCAGGAGTGTTCCCCCAGCCGAGGACAATCACTGCTGCAAGAACGCTTATCATCACGACATTGAGAAGGATCGGCGCAGCGGCCGCTGCAGTAAACCGGTGAAGTGAGTTGAGAATGCCGCCGAGCAGGGCAACCAGCGACATGAACGTCAGGTACGGAAACGCAATGCGGGTGAGTTCGGCGGTGAGGTCAATCTTCTCCGGATCGTCGGCAAAGCCCGGGGCAAGACCATAGACGATCCAGGGCATCGCAAGCATTGCAAGTGCGGAAAGGAGCAGCAGGAAGGTCAGCAGCGCAGCGAGGACCTCCTCGGCAAAGCGGACGGCTTCGGTCTGGCCTTCTCCTTCCAGGCGCCGGGCGAACAACGGCACGAAGGCCGCATTGAACGCGCCCTCGGCGAAAAGCCGGCGAAACAGGTTTGGAAACCGGAAGGCGACCACGAAAGCATCTGCCACCATGCCCGTGCCAACAACGCCTGCCATCAGCATGTCCCGGACGAAACCGAGCAGCCGGCTGATCATGGTCATTGCGGCAACGGTGGTAGCTGAACGCAAGAGTCCCATTGCTGCTCCCGGCAAGGTTCGGCAAGGACGAATCAACCCCTGCCGGTAACAGGGATTGTCTAGACCAACCCGGGCAGCAGCAGCAAGGCGCGGCGCTAGCCCAGGCCGTTCATGCCGCCTCGTCGGCTGGCAGTCTTGACTCAAGTACACCAAGCAGGCTCTCCCGGATGGCCTGGAGCCGAGGCTTGCTGGTGATCTTCTGACCCAGCAGGTCAGTTACATAGAACACATCGACAGCACGCTCGCCAAACGTGGTCACTTGTGCAGAAGCGATGTTCAGGTTCAAACGGAACAGGCTGTCGGTCAGCTTGAACAGCAGGCCGATCCTGTCCAGACCGGCAATCTCGATGACCGTGAACCGGTTGGAGGTCTCGTTTGACACGATGACCTGCGGTTCGACCGTGAACGCCTTGATGCGCCCCTTCGGCCGCGATGCGCTGGCCACCATCTCGCGCAGCTTTATTTCGCCGGCAAAGGCTTGCCGCATCAGGGATATGATCCGTTGAAGCCGGCGCTCTTCGTCGGCAGTTTCCTCGAACTCGCGCGGAATGAGCAATGTATCCAGAGCCATGCCATCGGTAGTGGTGAAAATCTTGGCGCCGGCAATGCTGGCCCCGCCGGCCGCACATGCACCGGTCAACAGCGCCAGCAGCCTGGGATGATCCGGCACGTAGACAGTCAATTCAGTGATCGAGGCAAACTTGTCCATGCGGATGTCGAAGGCAATGCGTTCGCCGGACTGGTCGGCCTTGTCGAGCAGACGAGCGTCCTGCACCTGATGTTCCAGATCCACCGTGTACCAGTAAGCATCGTAGTGCCGCTTGAGATATTCGCCGGTTTTCTGACTGTCCCAGTCGCTCATGGCATCCGCAAAGGCCTGTTTGGCGGCTTCGATCCGGCCACTACGGGAAATCGAGGTGTGACCGCCGGTGAGATGCGGCTCGGTTTCGGCAAACAGTGTGCGCAGAAGCTGACCTTTCCAGCCATTCCACACGCCGGGCCCGACTGCACGGATGTCCACCACGGTCAGGATCAGCAGCAGACGCAAGCGTTCGGGGCTTTGTACTTCGGCTGCGAAATCGATGATGGTCTTGTAGTCGGAGAGATCGCGCATTTGTGCGGTCTCGCTCATCAACAGATGATGTCTGACCAGCCAGACAACTGTCTCGGTTTCCGCCGCCGTCAGGCCAAAGCGCGGGCACAATGAAGCGGCCACCCGGGCGCCGGCAATCGAATGATCTTCCTTGCGGCCCTTGGCGATGTCGTGCAGCAGGACTGCAACATAGAGAACGCGCCGCGATACCACGCCTTCGATGAGGCCGGTTGCAAGCGGGTGATCTTCCTTCAACAGACCCTGCTCGATCTTCGACAGGATACCAACAGCGCGCAGCAGGTGTTCGTCCACCGTGTAGTGGTGGTACATGTTGAACTGCATCAGCGCGATGATGCGGCCGAACTCCGGTATGAAGCGGCCAAGCACACCGGCCTCGCTCATGCGCCGCAGGATGGCTTCCGGGTCACGGGACTCGCTGAGGATCTGCATGAAAACCTCGTTCGCCCGCGGGTCGTTGCGCAGCGACTTGTCGATAAGGCGGCGGCTGCGGCGGACGAGTCTCAGCGTATGGGGATGGATCGCCAGGTTGTTCTGTTCGGCAACCCTGAACAGCTTGACGAGGTGCAAGGGGTTTGTGTCGAAGATATCGTCGCGAATGGCGCGAAGGCGGCCGGCATCGACTGTATAGGCGCCTTCATCGTCCAGCTTGATCGTCCTGCGGCGGAACTTGCCGAACAGTTCGCTCATGCTGGGCGCTTTCTTGAACTGCTGCGCCTCCAGCACTGAAGACATGATGCGTGTCAGATCACCGACGTCCTTGGCGATCAGAAAGTAGTGCTTCATGAAACGTTCGACCGACTTCAATCCGCCATGAGACGCATAGCCCAGCCGTCCGGCCATTTCCGCCTGCTTGTCGAAGCCGAGGCGGTCATCGCCCCTGCCGGTCATGAAATGCAGATGACAGCGCACGGCCCAGAGGAAATCCTCGCACTTGATGAAGCGGTTCTGCTCGCGCCTCGTGAACAGGCCCGACTTGTACAGCTCGCTCACCGAACGGGTGCCGTAAACGAACTTGGCAATCCAGAACAGCGTGTGCAGATCGCGCATGCCGCCCTTGCCATCCTTCACGTCGGGTTCAACGAGGTAACGGGATTCACCGGCGCGGCGGTGGCGCTCGTCTCGCTCGGCAAGTTTCTGTGCGATGAACTGGCGCTGATCACGGGTCATGATCTCGCTGCCGTAGCGCGCCTGCAACTCGTCGAACAGATTGTGTTGACCGCAGATGAAGCGGGCTTCCAGGACCGAGGTCATGATTGTCGTGTCGGTGCGCACCAGCCTGATACAATCATCCACCGAGCGGGTCGAATGACCGACCTTGAATCCGAGATCCCACAGAAAATACAGCAGGTACTCGACCACGCTTTCTCCCCATGCGGTCTGCTTGTAAGGCAGCAGGAACAACAGGTCGATGTCAGACCCCGGTGCCAGCGTGCCGCGGCCATAGCCGCCCACTGCCACGACGGCGATATGTTCCGAGGTCGATGGATTGCTCGCCGCATAGACGGTTTGCGAGGCGAACTCGTAGAGGGCGGAAATCAGTTCATCCTGCAGTATTGAAAGCCGGGCGGCACATTCTCGGCCCTTGCCTGTGCTGGTCAGCCGGGCCTCTTCTGCCCGTCGTGACTGCGCTACCAGCGTTTTCAGATACGACAATGCAGCAGGCCTGAAGGCAGCACTGTCGAGACCGTGTTCATCGCCGAGCCGCTTCAGGTGCTCGACAATGGCGGCAGCACAATAAACCGGTTCAGGCTGCAGGGCGGAAGGTCGTCTGGAAATTTTGCTCATGGCAACAGGTTATGACGAAAAAGGTAGTTGCCTCGACCCTAGCCTGAGCCGCATTCCGCTGCCAGCCTTTTCAGTTCGTAAACCAGCTCGAGCGCCTCGCGCGGGCTGAGTTCATCCGGCAAGACTGCCTGGAGCTTTCCAGTCAGCTCTGCCACGCCCGGTGGTGCCGGCTGAAGTTTGTCCGGGGCCCGCCGGAGTGTGGCAGAAAACAGGGGCAAGTCATCAACGATGCGCTGATGGACCTGTGTCCGCTCGGATTCCTCCAGCAGGTGCAAGACCTCGGTGGCACGGTCTATGACCGCAGACGGCAGGCCTGCAAGACGGGCAACCTGAATGCCGTAGGAGCGGTCCGCGGCCCCCGGCACAACCTGATGCAGAAAGATCACATCACCCTGCCATTCGCGAACCTTGACCGTCGCGTTTGCAACCGTATCGAGCCGAGACGCCAAGGCGGTCAGCTCGTGGAAGTGGGTTGCGAACAAGGCCCGGCACCGGTTCACCTGGTGCAAGTGCTCGACGCACGCCCAGGCGATGGACAGGCCATCATAGGTGGCGGTTCCACGGCCTATTTCATCCAGTATGACCAAAGACCGATCAGTCGCGAGGTTCAGAATGGTCGCCGTCTCCACCATCTCGACCATGAAGGTGGACCGGCCGCGCGCCAGATCATCGGCGGCACCGACGCGTGAAAAGATGCGATCGACCACGCCGATGTGAGCCGCGCTCGCCGGTACGAAGCTGCCAGCCTGTGCCATCAGCGCAATAAGCGCGTTCTGGCGCAAATAGGTCGACTTGCCCGCCATGTTGGGGCCGGTAATGAGCTTGATGTGGCGGGTAGGATTGTCCTCCTCATCCAGCTCACCGGCGGAGAGGCTGCAGTCATTGGGGACAAAGGCCGTCCCGCCCTGCTTGCGCAGGGCAGCCTCGACCACCGGATGGCGGCCTGCCTCGATTTCGAACCGGCAGGAGGCATCCACGACAGGACGGACATAGTTATGGCGCATGGCCAGTTCGGCCAGCGCAGCAAGCACATCCAGCTCAGCCATTGCCCCGGCGATCGAATGAACCATGCCTGCGCGTTCACGCACCATGGCCGCTAATTGCTCGAACAGTTCCAGCTCGATTGCCCGGGCCCGATCAGCAGCTGCAAGAATCTTCTGCTCCAAACCGGCCAGTTCCGTCGTGGTGAAACGCATGGCATTGGCCATTGTCTGGCGATGGATGAAGCGGCCCGCATGAGACGCGTCCAGCAATTGCTCGCCAGCCTGCTGGTTTAGTTCGATAAAGTAGCCAAGCATGTTGTTGTGCTTGATCTTCAGCGTTCTGATGCCGGTTTCATCAGCATAGCTGGCCTGCAGACCGGCGATCACCTTGCGGCTTTCGTCACGTAGCGCCCGGCACTCGTCGAGTTCAGCGTTGGCTCCGGCGCGGATGAAGCCACCATCGCGGACAACGGCCGGCAGTTCGTCCGCCAGAATCGCATCCAGGTGAGCTGTAAAGTCCGTATCCGCCGCATCAAGACTTGCAAAGATGTTGGCGAGACGGGTTGGCCAGGGATCAAGTCCGTGGCGGTGGCCGAAGCGTTCGACCAGCATCGCTGCAGTGCGGATACCGCCGCCAATGGTGGCAAGGTCACGCGGCGAGCCGCGGCCAAGCGACAGCCGCGACAGGGCCCGGGTGACATCCGGTACCTGGCGCAGGATGGCGCGAACGTCCTGGCAAATCTGCTGGCCATGAGCATCAGTGAAGGCCTCTACCGCATCATGACGCGCGGAGATTGCCGCAACGCCCGTCAGCGGGGCAGCCAGCCAGTCTGCAAGCAGACGGCTGCCTGAACCCGTCACGGTCGTGTCGATGGCGTCCAGCAGGCTGCCGGACCTGCTGCCGGACAAGGTCTTTACCAACTCCAGATTGGCGCGGGTCGCTGCGTCTATGAGCACGCTGTGCCCGGGTTCGCGCAGTACCGGCGGACGCAGGGCCGGCAACCTGCCCACCTGGGTAAGCTCGACATAATCGAGCAGCGCGCCACAGGCGGCTGTGACTGCCCTGTCAAAATTGCCGAACGCATCCAGTGCCGCCACCTTGTAGTAGTTGCGAAGCCGGTCGCCGGCAGCGGCTGAGTCAAACCGGGATGCCGGCATTGGCGTCAGCACCGCCCGGTAGCCAGCCAGAACCGGACCGGCCTCCTCGTCTCCCAGAAGTGTGTCGGGCACCAGCAATTCAGACGGGTCTAGCCGCGCAAGTTCCGCCATCAGCGATACCTGCGTCACTGCCGTCACCTCGAATTCGCCGGTCGACATGTCCAGCCAGGCCAACCCCATGTCGCGACTCGACCTTACCCGGGCAAGCGCTGCCAGGTAGTTGTTGCGGCCTGAGTGGAGCAGGTTGTCTTCGGTCAGCGTGCCGGGCGTGACAAGCCTTACGACATCGCGCCGGACAACAGATTTCGACCCCCTCTTGCGGGCCTCAGCCGGGTCCTCGGTCTGCTCGCACACCGCGACCTTGTGGCCGAGCCGGATCAATTTCTGCAGGTAGTCATCAGCTGCGTGCACCGGTACGCCGCACATCGGAATATCATCACCGAGGTGCTTGCCGCGTTTGGTCAGCGCGATGCCGAGCGCCGCTGACGCCACCTCCGCATCCGTGAAGAACAATTCGTAGAAGTCGCCCATCCTATAAAACAGCAGGCTGTCGGGATTGGCCTGCTTGATTTCCAGGTACTGCGCCATCATCGGGGTGATTCGTGCCTGCTCGGCGGCAAGCGCCCCGGGACCGTCTCCTGCTGATGTGCCGTGCTCATTCATGACGGGACAGACTAGACGAACACTGGCATGTGCGTCGTGCAGCTTGTCTAGATCATCCACAACCGCAAGGCGGCCGGCTATGCAAGGTCCACCTCGGGATCAGGCCGCGTCGGTGACTCGGGTGAGGCCTGCAATCGCTGCCTCAAGGTCCGTGCGATCAAATGGTTTTGCGAGATATCCGTCCATGCCGGCGCGGGCGCCTGCTGCATGGTCATCACTGCTGGCATTGGCCGACAAGGCAAGTATCGGCACCGGTTGCTTGACGCCCGCCCCGCGCTCGATGGCACGAATCTGGCGCGTTGCCTCAAGACCATCAATGCCGGGCATCTGGATGTCCATAAGTATCACGTCATAGCCGGCGCAACCGGTTTCGGCGATGTTGCGTCCGGTTTTGCTGACCGCTGCTTCACCATTTGCCAGGTGATGCACCCGGTGACCTGCCGACGTCAGTATCTTGGTGGCAAGCAGCATGTTGATGTTGTTGTCCTCGACGAGCAGAACACTCTTGCTGCCGGCGCTGCCGGTCCGGCGCTGCCATCCGGACGTCTCGCGCAAACCTGGCCAGGATTTCTGAACTACTTCATCCGGCCGGCCCAACTGCTGGACCAGCGTGGCCCGGCGGGCAGGCTTGAGCAGGTAACCAAAGCGCGCGTCCTCGAGCAACTCCCGGTACTGCCGGCGCTGTTCCGGCTTCAGCAGTATCCACACACCGGCAGCATGCGCCGCATGTCCGCTGGCAAGCCTGGCAAGCTCCTGTGGCGTTTCGCAGAGACCTGAATCAATCAGCAGGAGGGGTTTCAACCCTTCACTCGAAGCGGTGGCAGCTTCCACGGCGGATGCAATGCCTGCTGTTGCGTCTGCATGATGGACTTCGGCGCCGTAAGCCTCAAGATAGAGGTTGAACACTTCCCGGTTCACGCCTTCGGACATGGCCACTACGGCGTGTGTTCCCGCCATGGGACCAGCCCGGCCTGATGGCTCAGCCGCAGACCCGTTGTCTGCGCAGGGCAACGGCAACTCGACCACGAAAGACGATCCCCGCCCCACAATGCTTTCGACCCTGATACTGCCGCCCATCAGTTCTGCAAGCTGGCGGGTAATCGACAGTCCAAGACCTGTGCCGCGGCCTGCCATAGCCTGCGGCAGAGAGGATTGAACGAAATTGTCGAAAACCTTGTCTAGTTCATCGTCCGGTATGCCGAACCCGGTGTCGCGGACCTCGATGGTGATCATGCCGGGCGCCTGGGCTGGCTCAACCCTGACGATGACGCCGCCTTCGGCGGTGAACTTTATTGCGTTGCCCACGAGATTCAGCAGAACCTGGCGTACCCGCTTTTCATCCGCCATGACTTGCTGTGGCAGTGCCGGCGAAACAAAGCCGCCAAGTTCGATGCCCTTGGCATGGGCGCGCGGTGACATGAGCTCGATGACCAACTCGACACAGTCAACCAAATCCACCGGTGCATTTGAAACGGTCATCTTGCTCGCGTCGTTGCGGGCTGCGTCCAGCAATTCGTCGATGATCGACAACAGGGAGCGCGCTGAAACATCCGCGACTTCGGCATAGCTTTTCTGGGCCTCCGAAAGGGAGGTATCCAGCAGCAGTCCGGTCATGCCGAGCACACCGTTCAACGGCGTGCGCAGTTCGTGCGAGACTGTGGCAAGAAACCGCGACTTCGCCTGATTGGCCTCATCAGCGGCCGCACGGGCGTCTCGCAACTGCACCAGCGCATTCTCAAGTTCGCGGAGATAGCGTCGAGCCAGACGCCAGACGTGCAGGATTCCTCCGCACAGAAAAACCAGAAGCACCGTCAGCAACATGACTGAGGTGTAAATCCAGCCGGGCTCATGGGTAACCATGCCCGCGATGCCACTCGCGAGCAGGAGCAGAGCCAATGCCATTGCCATGCTCGCGATAATGAAGACGTGCCGCCGGAGCCTCACCATAGTCATGGTGCGGTTGCTGCGCCGCCGTTCAACGGCGACTTCTGGCCGGGCGTCGTCCACGCGTGCTCCCCTTCGACGGTATAAGTCCCTCCGAACCTGTTTATGGCCCAGGGAGCGTTAGGGCCGGCCTATCGCGATTGCTAAAACTTTATCGATTCCGATCCAGATCACGCCGCTGCGAGAAAGCTGGCAAGCCTCTGGCGATAGCTGATCGCCTCGGCAACATTGATGCGCGAAACTGTTTCCCGCCCATCCAGATCGGCCAGCGTTCTGGCCAGGCGCAAGATGCGGTGGTAACCGCGCGCCGACAGGTTCAGCGCCTCGGCCGCGTTACCGAGAAGCACCAGTCCTTGCTCGTCGGGCCGCGCAAGTTCTTCCAGCAAGGCTCCGTCCAGCTGCGCATTTGTGCGCACGCCCGAAAGACCAAGCGAGGCAAAACGCTCACGCTGGATGCTTCTGGCTGCCGCTACCCTGGCAGCCACTTCCGCGGAGCCTTCAGATGGCGGCGGCAATGTCAGGTCACTGGCGCGGACGGCGCCAAGTTCGATCTGAATGTCGATGCGGTCAAGCAGCGGCCCGGAAATGCGGGCCTGGTAGTCGGTCGAGCACCGTGGCCCGCGCCTGCAAACATGTCCCGGTTCTCCCGCCATGCCGCACTTGCACGGGTTCATGGCAGCCACAAGCTGGAAGCGGGCGGGATAGGACACATGATGGTTGGCTCTGGCTATGACCGCCTCGCCGCTCTCCATGGGTTGACGCAAGGCCTCCAGCGCCCGCGGCTGGAATTCGGGCAGTTCATCGAGGAACAAGACGCCGTTATGTGCCAGGACCATCTCTCCGGGCAGAGCGCGATGACCGCCGCCGACCAGGGCGGCCTGCGAGGCGGAGTGATGCGGCGCACGGAAGGGACGCACCGTGGTCAAACCGCACGAGCGCAACTCACCCGCAACCGAAGCGATGGTCGACACCTCCAGCATCTTTGCTGCATCCATCGGCGGCAGGATCCATGGAAGCCGCGAGGCCAGCATTGACTTGCCAGCTCCGGGCGGGCCGACCATCAGCAGGTGGTGGCCACCGGCGGCGGCAACCTCCAACGCCCGCTTGGCAGTTTCCTGACCCTTGACGTCCTTGAGATCCGGCAAGTCGCGCGCCTGGTCTGCGATCTTCGCCCGCGGGCGCGACAAAACCTGCGTGCCCTTCATGTGATTCAGAACCTGGACGAGCGAACGAACGGCGAGGATATCCAGGTCGTCCGCAGCCCACGCAGCTTCCGGGCCGCATTCCTCCGGGCAGATGAGGCCAAGGTCCCGGGCATTGGCCGCCATGGCGGCCGGCAGGACGCCATTGACCGGTTCCACCTTGCCGTCAAGCGACAGTTCGCCCAGCACGACGTAGCGGCTGACAAAATCCATCGGCAGGAGCCCCATGGCCGCCATCAAGCCGATGGCAATCGGCAGATCATAGTGGCTGCCTTCCTTTGGCAGGTCCGCGGGAGCCAGGTTGACGGTAATGCGCCGGGCCGGCAGTGCCAGACCGATGGCGGACAATGCTGACCTGACGCGCTCCTTGCTCTCTGCTACTGCCTTGTCTCCAAGGCCGACGATGGAGAATGCAACGACGCCGGACGCCATGTGAACCTGGACGTCCACCGGCACCGCCTCCATGCCCTTGAAGGCCACCGTGGCCACTCGCGACACCATGTGCCCGCCTCCTGATCATGACTCGGCGTCATCATACAAAAGACTTTCATTAGGTCAAGAACATTAAGAGAACGAGCGTACTCCTCATCAGCCCCGGCGGGCTTCTATCGCGTCCCAGGTGAGCGATGCGATGTCCGCGCCGCCGAACCGCTTCACCTCGCGGATACCGGTCGGGGAGGTGACGTTGATTTCGGTCATGTAACCGCCAATCACGTCGATGCCGACAAAGATCAACCCGCGGCTCCTCAGGTCTGGGCCAATTGCAGCGCAGATTTCCCGCTCGCGATCTGTCAACTCGGTGGGTTCGGGCTTGCCACCCACGTGCATGTTGGAGCGGGTTTCTCCCACGGCCGGCACCCGGTTGATGGCGCCAACTGCTTCGCCTTCAACAAGGATGATGCGCTTGTCGCCCTTCTTCACGTCGGGCAGGTATTTCTGCGCGATGAACGGCTCTCGAAACGACTGGGTGAAAAGCTCCATCAGCGAGGCAAAGTTCTCGTCGCCGTGGGCAAGCCGGAAAACACCTGCTCCTCCATTGCCATACAGAGGCTTGAGGATGATGTCGCCATGCTCGGCGCGGAACTGGGCCAGCCGTACCGGGTCACGCGAGATGAGCGTGGGCGGCATGAAATCGGTGTATTGCAGCACATAGAGCTTTTCCGGCGCATTGCGGACCTCTGCCGGATCATTGACCACCAGCGTCTTCGGATGCACTGCTTCGAGCAGGTGGGTATAGGTGATGTAGTTCATGTCGAACGGCGGGTCCTGGCGCATCAGCACAACGTCGCACCACGCAAGGTCCTGAACCCGTTCACCAGACGCCTCGAAGTGCCGCCCAGCCACGTCGGCAACCTTCATGTCGCGACCGGTGGCCGACAGGTTGCCGTCGCGCAAGGCAAGGGTGTCGGGGTGATAGACGAACAGCGAATGGCCCCTGCGCTGGGCTTCCAGCATCAGGGCGAATGTCGAATCTCCGCGGATATCGATTCGTTCAATTGGGTCCATCTGGACCGCGACCTTGAGGGGCATTTGGGCGCAACTCCGGTTAGCTACTGATCATCGGCGGCAAAGGCGTTGGGGATGTGCTGCGGCCACTGGTAGGGCGTCACCAGCACGATGTCAAAGCGGCAATAGCAGTCAACTGCTTCTGGATTGGCGGCGAGCCAGTAGTGCGCCGCAGCAACGATGCGGCGGCGCTGCCGGGGCGAGACGGAGGCAAGCGCTTCTTCGGCGGTTGGCCGGGTCTTGACCTCGACGAAGGCAATGGCGCTGCCCCGCCGGATCACCAGGTCGATTTCTCCCGAGGGCGACTTCCACCTGCGCTCAAGGATACGATAGCCCTTCAGCCGCAGCATCATCGCGGCCCGGGCCTCGGCCAGATGACCGCGACGCTCTGCCTTCTGCCGTTCAGGTGCGGGCGGTGGTCTGGTCACCGGCCGGTGTCCTTCAGCTTGATGGCAAGCTCGTAGAGTTGAGATCGCGGATGGCCAGATTCGCGGGCCGCGATAGTGGCTGCCTTGCTGGCCGGGTGCGTTTCAAGCAAAAGGCGCAACATCTGTTCCACGTCCCCCCCGGTTACCCCGGCAGCCACCGAAGAAGGCGGGCCGATCAGCAAGGTGATCTCGCCTTTCACCCGGTCACGGTCTGCAATGCTGCCAAGCAGCTCCTGCGCGGTTCCGCGCAACACCTCCTGGTGCAGCTTGGTGAGTTCACGCGCCACGGCCACTTGCCTGTCAGCCAACACCTGGGCGACATCACCAAGACTGGCGGCAAGGCGCGGGCCGGTCTCGAAAAAGATCAGGGTTGCCCGGACGGCGGCAAGTTCCTTCAAAGTTGCAATCCGCTGGCCCTGTTTGGCCGGCAGAAAGCCTGCAAACAGGAAGCGGTCGGTCGGCAAGCCAGAAAGCGCCAGCGCGGTCACCGGTGCCGTCGGGCCGGGGATGACATCGACCGCAATTCCCCGGTCGAGGCAGGCGCGAACAAGCTTGAAGCCCGGATCCGAGACTGCCGGCATCCCCGCATCCGACACCAGAGCCATTGCTTCACCCGCCTCCAGCCGTTCAAGAATTGCCGGCCGCACCTGTGCAGCGTTGTGGTCGTGGTAAGGCCGCAATCGTGTGGAAATTGAATACCGCTGCAGCAGGCGGCTGGTCACGCGGGTGTCTTCACACAGCACCGTGCCGGCTGCTGCCAGGGTCGACAAGGCGCGCAATGAAATGTCCGCGAGATTGCCCAGCGGGGTAGCCACCACGTGCAGGCCGGCCGCAAGAGCCCGGGCTTCGAAAAGGTGTCCGTTCACGGTATAAGCCGGACCGGCGGCGTCGCTAGTCATTGCATTTTACTTTGCGGAGCGTTTGAAACACGGTGCGAATGCAGTTAAAGGAGGCACAAGGGAACTCTCGTGATGCGGAGCTGGTGCATTCCGCGTCACGTAAAGACGGGGGCATCATGGACGTCAAAAAAATGCCGCGCAACCTGGTCGCACTGGTGTGCCGGAGTCTGGCGATGGTCTGTCTTGCTGTGATGCTGCAAGCCTGTTCGACCGGCGGCGTCAACATGGGCAGCCTGTTCAGCGACGACAAGTCCGATGCTGGCACCCAGGCCCAGCAACAGCCACAGCCAGGGCAGCCTCCGGCCAGTAGCGGTCCGGTCAAGGTCGCGCTGCTGCTTCCGCTGTCGGCCCCGGGACAAACTGCGGTTATCGGCAAGGCCTTGAAGAACGCCGCCGAAGCTGCGCTGCTGGATGCCGGCAGCCAAGGCATCCAGCTGGTTACCAAGGACACATTCGGTAATGCAGACGGTGCACGGACCGCTGCCAATGCTGCGCTGAACGACGGGGCAACACTCATTCTCGGCCCGCTGTTGTCTTCGGAAGTGCAAGCCATCGCTCCCATCGCGCGCCAGCGCGGCGTTCCCATCATCGCCTTTTCGTCGGTGGCCAGCGTGGCGGGCAACGGCGTCTACCTGATGAGCTTCCTGCCAAGCGAGGAGGTGTCCAACCTGATCCGCTACGCAAGTCAGCAAGGCATCCGCAACGTTGCCGCGATGGTGCCGCAGAACGCCTACGGTAGCGCCGCCGAGCAGGCCTTGAGTGAAGCGGCCGGCCGGAACGGCGTGCAGATCGTCGCAATGGACCGGTATCCGCGCAATGCGGGCGCTGCAACGAACGATCAGCCAGGCCGTGGCCGGCAAGGTTTCCAACCCGACAAACGGCATTCAGGGGCTGTTCCTGCCGGAAGGCGGCGAGATGCTGGCTGCAGTGGCGAACGGCCTGTCCAACGCGGGGCTGGTGGCCGGCCGCGTCAGGATGCTCGGAACAGGGCTATTGGATGAACGCTCCACCTCGTCAATCGCGCTGATGAACGGCGGCTGGTATGCCGGTGTGTCACCGGCGCTGGTCGAACGCTTCGATGCACGCTACCGCCAGACGTACGGCAATTCTCCGCCGCGTATCGCAAGCCTGGCTTATGACGCCGTCAGCCTGGCGGTCATCGCCGGACGTAACGCACCGGGCGGCCGCATCAGTGCGTCGGCGATCACCAATCCTGAAGGCTACCGGGGCGTGAACGGCCTGTTCCGGTTTCGCCAGTCCGGCCTGATCGAACGCGGACTGTCCATCCTGGAAGTTACGCCGACAGGTCCCCGCGAAGTATCGCCGGCGCCGCAGCGGTTCTAGCATTCAGACACGGGGCAATGCCTTCAAGGCGATTTGCTCGATAACGGCGTTGAGGACCTGACGGCCCCGGGCAGTGGCAACCAGCCGTTCGCGACTTTGCCCGCCGCGCACGAGGAACCCGCCCGTCTCGAGGTCTGCAACCGCGTCAAGGTCGAGGCGGCCTCCCGCCAACCTTTCCAGCTTTGCAACGGAAACGCCCTCGTTGGTGCGCATCCCCATCAACAGGCATTCAACGGCTGCCTCGCCACGCGCGATCGCCTCGTCGGCAACGATGCCGTTGCCTTGCGAGCGCACCATCGACGCCCATGTTTCGGGATGCCGTTCGGTGACGACGGCCCGGCGCACGCCGTTTTCGTCGACAAGGCGGGCATGGGCACCCGGTCCAACGCCGGCATACTCGCCGTAACGCCAGTAGAGCAGGTTGTGGCGGCATTCATTGTCAGCCACGGCGTGGTTTGAGACTTCGTAAGCCGGAAGACCGGCGGCAGCAGTCATCTCCTGGGTGATCTCGTACAGAACCGCACCCGTGTCCTCATCCGGCACCGTCAACGACCCTGCGGAGTGCAGGTCATGAAAAGCGGTCCCCGGCTCGATGGTCAGCTGGTAAAGCGACATGTGCCCGTCCTGTTCGGCAAGGGCATGGCGCAACTCTTCTCGCCACGCCTGCGGCGTTTGGCCGGACCTTGCATAGATCAGGTCGAAAGACGTGCGCGCGAACACCTGGCGGGCCAGAGCAAAGGCCGCCAATGCTTCTTCCACGGAATGCTGGCGCCCAAGCGCCTTGAGGTCGGCGTCGTTCAATGCCTGTACCCCGACCGATACCCGGTTGACGCCCGCAGCACGGTAGCCGCGGAAATTCGATGCTTCGACGCTGGTCGGGTTGGCTTCGAGCGTGATTTCGATGTCTGGTTCACAGGCCCATAATCCAGCCACCTTGTCGATCACGGCAGCAACGGCGGCCGGCGGCATCAGAGACGGCGTACCGCCGCCAAAGAAGATGCTGGTCACACGACGGCCCGGCGTGTGCGCAGCAAACCATTCGAGTTCGCGCACCAGTCCGTCTGCGAAGCTGGCGGCATCAATGCCGTGGTGGCGAACATGGGAATTGAAATCGCAGTAGGGGCACTTGGCCTTGCAGAACGGCCAATGCACGTAAACACCGAATTCTCTGTCTCCGGTCTGCATGTTGACTGCCTAGCTGGCAGGGCCTTTCAGCGCCGCCACCAGTTGCTCGAAGGCGCGGGCGCGATGCGACATGGCGTGCTTGTCAGCCGGGTCCATCTCGCCGAACGTGATGCCGTGGCCTTCAGGCTGGAACACGGGATCGTAGCCGAAACCCTTGTCGCCGCGAGGCGGCCAGACAAGCACGCCATGAACCTCGCCGCGATAGACTTGCGACGGGTGGCCGGGGATGGCAAGGCACAGCGCACAAACGAAGTGCGCCTTGCGCTGGTCCGGCGATAGGGCGTAGCGGTCGCGCAACTCGTGCTCGACCTTCTGCATGGCTTTCATGAAGTCCTTGTCCGCTCCGGCCCAACGCGCTGAGTAGATTCCGGGGGCGCCGCCAAGGGCATCAACGCAAAGGCCTGAATCATCGGAAAGCGCAGCGAGACCAGACGCTGCAGTGGCGGCTTCGGCTTTCAGCCGCGCATTGCCTTCAAACGTATCCTCGGTCTCTTCCGGCTCGGGCAAGCCGAGCGTTCCGGCCGAGATCGCCTCGATGCCAAGCGGACGCAGCAGGTCGCCGATCTCACGGACCTTGCCCGGGTTGTGGCTTGCAACAACAAGCTTGTTGTCTGGCAGCTCGATTGTCATCAGCTGACGGCGGCCTTCTGAAGGGCAACGAGTTCACTAATGCCTGCCTTGGCAAGACCCAGCAACTGGAACAGTTCCTGTTCGCTGAACGGTGTGCCTTCGGCTGTGCCCTGTACCTCCACAAGCCCACCTGATCCGGTCATCACGAAGTTGGCGTCCGTCTCGGCGGCCGAGTCTTCATCATAATCGAGATCGGCTACGGCAACCCCTTCGTAGATACCGCAGGACAGGGCCGCCACGTGATCGACGAGCGGGGTCTCCGCCAGCGAGCCATCGGCCAGCAGCTTTGCGATGCAATCGTGCAAGGCAACCCAGGCGCCAGTGATCGAAGCAGTGCGGGTGCCGCCGTCCGCCTGGATGACGTCGCAATCGACAGTAATCTGGCGTTCTCCCAACTTCTCCATATCCACGACAGCGCGCAAGCTGCGGCCAATCAACCGCTGGATTTCAAGGGTCCGGCCAGACTGCTTGCCCGCGCTGGCTTCACGCCGCATGCGCGAGCCCGTGGAACGCGGCAGCATGCCGTACTCAGCCGTAACCCATCCCTTGCCACCGCCACGCAGCCACGGCGGCACCCGGTCTTCCAGGCTGGCGGTGCACAGTACATGGGTGTGGCCGAACTTCACCAGGCACGAGCCTTCGGCATGCATCGATACATTGCGCTCCAGGGTCACCTGGCGCATTTCATCCGGCTTGCGGCCCGAAGGTCTCATGTGTGATCCAGCTCCAATTACAACGACAACTGCTAAACTGATAAGAAGCGTGGTGTAGCTGCCACGGCACAGAAGCGCAATCAGCGCGCGAGACAATTGACGGTGCCAATGGCCGCATCTAGATTCATTGTATCCAACCGTTTCGATGAGGACCCATGAAAGCGATTGATGATCGCCTTACCGAATTGTCCGTCCTGGACAAGCGTTCGCGCGACATTTTTCGCCGGCTTGTCGAGACATTCCTGGAAACCGGTGGGCCCGTCGGCTCGCGCACCATCTCGCGCAACCTCCCAATCGGGCTGTCACCAGCTTCGATCCGCAACATCATGTCGGACCTGGAGCAGGCGGGACTGATCTATGCGCCGCACACGAGCGCCGGCCGCCTTCCAACCGAAACGGGCTTGCGCTTCTTTGTCGATGCACTGATGGAAGTGGGCCGCCTGTTGCCGGAAGAACGTGCGCAGATCGATGCGCAGATCGCCGGTCTCAACCGCGAGAAGACCACCGACGACATCCTTGCCGATGCAACAAACCTGCTGTCAGGCCTGTCGAGTTGTGCGGGGCTGGTGCTGACATCGAAGATCAATGTCCGGCTCCGGCACATAGAGTTCGTCAGCATCAATCCGTCCAAGGCGCTGGTGATCATGGTCAGCGAGGATGGCAGTGTCGAAAACCGGACGTTCGAGATTCCCCGCGGATTGCCGCCATCAACGCTCACAGAAGTCAGCAATTTCCTGAACAGCCGGTGCCAGGGACTGACCCTTGCAGAACTGCGCGAACGGCTTTCCAGCCATGTCGACGAAATGACACGGGAACTGGATTCGCTGGCCACGCGCGTCATCGAGGCCGGCCTTGCAGCCTGGTCTGACGATGACGGGGAAGGGAAGCGATCCCTGATTGTTCGCGGGCGATCCAACCTGATCGACGACAACGCCCACGCCGATGACATCGTACGCATCCGCAAGCTGTTCGATGATCTGGAAAACCAGAAAGACGTGATGAACCTGCTGGGCCTTGCCGAGACTGGCGAAGGTGTGCGCATCTTCATAGGCGCCGAGACCAAACTCTTTTCGCTGTCCGGCTCCTCGCTTGTGGTTGCGCCTTACAGCGATGCGAAGAACAATGTCGTGGGAGTGCTTGGAGTGGTCGGACCAACACGGCTGAACTATTCACGCATCGTACCCATGGTGGACTATACGGCGCAGGCCATCGGCCGCCTCATCTCTTGATATTTCGGTGCGAAACGATGATATCCGGGACACCATCCATTATTGTGACCCTATAAATCGGACGCGGGACTGATGACCGAAAACAAGCGCGACTCTGAAAACCAGCACGCCGAAGCCGTGGAAGAACTCCAGCAGGCGGCAAACGCATCGGCCGGGGGGAGCGATGCAGCAGGTCTTGCCGGCGAGCCGCAAGCAGAAGCTGGAAGCGATCCAATCCAGGAATTACGGGAGGAGAACGCCATTCTGAAAGACCGCATATTGCGGGCAATGGCGGAAACCGAAAACCTGCGCAAGCGGGCGGAGCGCGAAAAGGCTGAAGCCACGCTGTATGCGGCCACCAATTTTGCCCGTGACCTGTTGTCGGTCAGCGACAGCCTTTCGAAGGCGCTGGAGATGATGGGCGACGAGGCTCGGGAAAAGGCTGACGAAGCCACCCGCAATCTGGTTGCGGGCATCGAACTGACGCGGCGCGAATTGCTGAACTCCTTCCAGAAGCACGGCATCCACGAAGTGAACCCGCAGGATGAGAAGTTCGATCCGAATTTCCATCAGGCGATGTTCGAGGTACCGGGCACAGGCAAGCCGAACGGAACTGTCGTGCAGGTCGTGCAGACCGGCTACAAGATTGGTGAACGGCTGCTTCGCCCGGCCTTGGTGGGCGTGGCCAAGGACTTCAGGCGAATCCAGGTCCTGATCAGGCGGTACAGCAGCATCAAGGACAATCCACCCGCCTCAGGGTGAGATTGATCCTGCCGCCCTCCCGGAGCAGGGCTGACGTTCCGGGCAGGATCCGGTCAATGCCGTGAAAGCATAGCCGGGCTTCACCGCTCATTATGACAACGTCGCCCGAGCGCAGCTTCACCGAAGACGTTGGCGACTTGCGCTCCAGACCGCCCACACGGAACACCGCGGTATCGCCCAGCGAAACGGAGATAACGGGCGCATTGAAATCTTCTTCGTCCCGGTCCTGGTGGAGGCCCATGCCCGCCACTGCATCATAAAAATTCACCAGGCAGGCCTGCGGCGGATGCGGGTACCCCGCAACCGCGCGCCACAGGTCGAGCAGGATCGCTGGCATGGCGGGCCAGGGCCTGCCAGTAAGCGGATGGTGCGGCTGATACCGGTAACCCTGCCGGTCGCTGACCCAGCCCAGCTCTCCAAGATTGGTCATCCGGACCGAGAACGGCTTGCCGGTGCGCGGCATGACGGGCTGGAACAAAGGTGCATCCGAGACCGCGCTTCGTAGCAGCGTTACCAGCTCCTGCTGTGTACCGGCATCGAAGTAGCCGGGAAGAAAAGTCAGCCCAGCAATCTGCATGTTCATTACCAAGCTCCCTTGATGGAGCGTGAACTGGCTCCTATATAGCCCTCGAACGCAAGGCAAAGGCCGATTCACCGTGCAAATCTGCCTTGCTTGTCTAAGTACAGCAACCGGGGTCTGTCACCGGAACATCCGGCCAATTGTGAGCCTTGAGGAACAGGGGCGCGAGCGGCAGACCGCTAATGGAGGGCTAAATGGGTAAGGTTATCGGTATCGACCTCGGCACCACGAACTCGTGCGTTGCGGTCATGGAAGGGGGAAGCCCCAAGGTCGTTGAAAATGCAGAGGGCGCGCGCACCACGCCGTCGATCGTTGCGTTCACCGGGGACGGCGAAACTCTTGTAGGCCAGCCGGCCAAGCGCCAGGCGGTCACCAACCCGGAAAACACGTTCTTTGCCATCAAGCGCCTGATCGGACGGCGCTACGATGACCCGATGGTCGAGAAGGACAAGAAGCTGGTTCCCTACAACATCGTCAAGGCCGACAACGGCGATGCGTGGGTCGAGTCCAGCGGCAAGAAGTATGCTCCTTCGCAGATCTCCGCCATGACGCTCCAGAAGATGAAGGAAACCGCCGAGCGCCACCTTGGCGAGCCGGTCACGCAGGCCGTCATCACCGTTCCTGCCTACTTCAACGACAGTCAGCGCCAGGCCACGAAGGACGCTGGCAAGATTGCCGGGCTGGAAGTGCTGCGCATCATCAACGAACCGACCGCTGCTGCCCTGGCCTATGGCCTCGACAAGAAGGAGGCCGGCACGATTGCCGTGTACGACCTTGGCGGCGGTACCTTCGACGTGTCGATTCTCGAGATCGGTGACGGCGTGTTCGAGGTGAAGTCGACCAATGGCGACACCTTTCTTGGCGGTGAAGACTTCGACATGCGCATCGTCGACTACCTTGCCGACGAGTTCAAAAAGGAAAGCAGCATCGACCTGCGCAACGACAAGCTGGCCCTGCAGCGTCTCAAGGAAGCTGCCGAAAAAGCCAAGATCGAGTTGTCATCCTCGACCCAGACGGAAGTAAACCTGCCGTTCATCACTGCTGACCAGTCAGGTCCGAAGCACCTGACCCTGAAGCTGAGCCGTGCCAAGCTGGAGTCGCTTGTCGATGACCTGATCCAGCGCACCGTTGCACCCTGCAAGGCGGCGCTCAAGGATGCCGGGCTGTCTGCTGCAGACATCGACGAAGTCGTTCTCGTCGGTGGCATGACCCGCATGCCCAAGGTCATCGAAACAGTGAAGTCGTTCTTCGGCAAGGAGCCGCACAAGGGCGTAAACCCGGATGAGGTGGTCGCCATCGGCGCTGCCATCCAGGCTGGCGTGCTGCAGGGCGAAGTGAAGGACGTACTGTTGCTCGACGTCACGCCGCTGTCGCTGGGCATCGAGACGCTGGGTGGCGTGTTCACCCGCCTGATCGACCGCAACACCACGATCCCCACCAAGAAGAGCCAGGTGTTCTCGACCGCGGACGACAACCAGACGGCGGTTACCATCCGGGTGTTCCAGGGCGAGCGCGAAATGGCGGCGCACAACAAGATGCTCGGCCAGTTCGACCTGATGGGCATTCCCCCGGCACCGCGCGGCGTTCCGCAGATCGAGGTTACCTTCGACATCGACGCCAACGGTATTGTCAACGTCTCTGCCAAGGACAAGGCCACGAGCAAGGAGCAGCAGATCCGCATCCAGGCCTCCGGCGGTCTGTCCGACGACGAGATCAACAACATGGTCAAGGATGCCGAGGCTCATGCCGAGGAAGACAAGAAGCGCAAGCAGCTTGTCGAAGCCAAGAACCATGCCGAAGCGCTGATTCACTCCACCGAGAAATCGCTGGTGGAGTACGGCGACAAGGTCTCGGAAGCCGACAAGTCGGCCGTCACCGCGGCGATTGCAGAGCTCAAGACGGCCGTGGAAGGCGAGGATACTGCCAACATCGAGGCCAAGACCAACGCGCTGGCTCAGGTTGCGATGAAACTCGGCGAAGCCATGTATCAGAACCAGCAGTCGGATGCCGGCAGCGATGGCGAGGGAAGCAAGTCTTCCAGCACCGACGACGACGTCGTTGATGCCGATTTCGAGGAAGTCCAGGACGACGACAACAAGAAAGCGTCGTAACATATGAAGGTCGGATCCGGGGCGGGGCTTGCCCGTCCCCGGAGCGATCATGCAAGTTGCACTGTAGTGCGCAACTCCAATCCGGCATACCAGCCGGATTTGCCGCGATAGACTGGACCAACCCGACATGGCGAAGCGTGACTACTATGAAGTTCTAGGCGTCTCCCGGAACGCCGACGAGAAGGAGCTGAAAGGCGCCTTCCGGAAAATGGCCAAGAAGTATCACCCGGATGCCAACCCCGGGGACAACACGGCCGAACAAAAATTCAAGGAAGTCAATGAGGCCTACGAGGCCCTGAAGGATCCGCAGAAGCGGGCTGCCTACGACCGTTTCGGGCATGCCGCCTTCGAGGATGGACGTGGACCATTTGGCGGTGGTGGCCCCGGTGGCGCCGGGTTTGGTCCGGAATTTTCCTCCTCGATGTCGGACATTTTCGAGGACCTGTTCGGAGAGTTCATGGGCGGCCGGCGCGGTGGGCAGGGCCGCAGCAGCGGTCAGGCGCGAGGATCCGACCTGCGCTACGACATGGAGATATCGCTTACCGAGGCGTATACGGGAAAAACTGCGCAAATACGGGTGCCGACATCGGTTGCCTGCGAAACCTGCTCCGGCAGCGGCGCCAAGCCCGGCACCAGCCCGAAGACCTGCGCCACCTGTAATGGCGTCGGCGCGGTCCGGTCATCGTCGGGGTTTTTCACCGTCGAGCGCACATGTCCCAGTTGTCAGGGGCGCGGCAACGTCATTTCTGACCCGTGCGAGAGTTGCAGCGGGCAGGGCCGCGTGAAGAAGGAACGGACGCTGTCCGTAAACATACCCGCCGGCGTGGAAGACGGCACGCGCATCCGGCTTGCCAACGAAGGCGAATCGGGTGTCCGGGGCGGACCATCCGGCGATCTCTATATCTTTCTTTCCATCAAGCCGCACGAGTTCTTCCAGCGCGATGGTGCCGACCTGTTTTCGCGGGTGCCGATCTCGATGACGGCGGCCGCGCTTGGCGGAGAAATCGAAGTCCCGACCATCGATGGTAAGAAGGCGCGGGTAACCATTCCCGAAGGTACCCAAGGCGGCAAGCAGTTCCGGCTGAAGGGCAAGGGCATGCCGGTCCTGCGATCGCAGCAGCATGGCGACATGTATATCCAGGTCAGCGTGGAAACGCCGGTCAACCTGACCCGGAAACAGAAGGAACTCCTGCAGGAGTTTGAGGCCGAGGCCAAGGACAACTCACCCCAGTCCGCCGGATTTTTCGCCAAGGCCCGTTCATTCTGGGATAATTTCGGCGGCTGATTCGACAACGTTGCCGCCAGCAGGAGATTCGCCATGGCCAAGGGATACTGGATCGCCCACGTAAATGTCACGGACCCTGACCGGTACAGGCAATACGCCGAACTGGCGCCCGATGTGATCGCTGCACACGGTGGCCGATTCCTTGCCCGTGCCGGCAAGTTCCAGCTGATGGAAGGTTCCGGCAAGACGCGTAATGTTGTGACGGAGTTTCCAAGCTTCGAAGACGCGGTGAAGTGCTGGAACTCGCCCGGCTACCAGGCTGCGCGCGCCAAGCGGGATGGAGCCGGTGAGGTCGATATCGTCATCGTCGAGGGCGTGTAGGCGTCAATCTTGACGCGGCCATACCTGCAGGCGACTGCTGACCGATACGCGGTGCATGAACCGTGTTTTCCACTCCCGTTCAAGTTTGCCCGCAACAGGCTGGACGCGCAGCATGGGACTTGTCCGCTATCTAGCCATTGACAGCCGGGACTGGTATCAGAAATCCAATCAACCAGCTGCGATCGGAGAGCCCCAACATGTTGAAGCTTGTCATTGCAGGCGCCGGCGGCCGCATGGGCCAGACGCTCACGCGGCTCGTACATGCGCATGGTGCCTGCGAGGTGGCGGGCGGGCTTGAACCTTCCGGCTCACCGCATGTGGGGAAGGACCAGGGTATTGCTGCCGGCATCGGCGAAATCGGCGTCACAATCAGCGACGACCCGTTGACGGTTCTGGCAAAAGCGGACGGGTTGATCGACTTCACCGTGCCTGCCGCCAGCGTCCGGTTGAGCGAGATCTCCGCCCAGGCCCGTATCGTGCACGTTATCGGTACGACGGGTTTCAGCGAAACCGATGAAGAAGCCATCCGGGCAGCCTCGCGCCATGCGCGGATCGTCAAGTCCGGCAACATGAGCCTTGGTGTCAACCTGTTGGCCTCGCTGGTGAAACAGGTTGCTGCAGCGCTCGATGAAAGTTTTGACATCGAAGTACTGGAGATGCACCACCGGCACAAGATCGATGCGCCATCTGGCACCGCCTTGCTGCTGGGGCAGGCCGCAGCGGATGGACGCGGCATAGACCTCGCCAAGCGGTCGGTGCGCACACGCGATGGCCACACCGGTGCGCGTCCGGAAGGCGACATCGGTTTTGCAACCTTGCGTGGCGGCAGCGTGGTGGGTGATCACAGCGTAGTTTTCGCCGGTCCGTCCGAACGGATTACTGTCTCGCATCATGCCGAGTCCCGCGAGATTTTCGCCAATGGCGCCATCAGAGCGGCGCTGTGGGCATTCGACAAAAAGCCGGGTCTGTATTCCATGGCTGATGTGCTAGGCATCGGCAGCTAATCTCAGAAGCACAAGCAAGAAGGCCTGAATGCGAATGAGCGGAACCCTCGTGCTCGTCCGGCATGGACAAAGCGACTGGAACCTGAAGAACCTGTTCACGGGCTGGGAAAACCCTGGTCTTACGGACAAGGGTGTCGAAGAAGCCCATGCTGCCGGCCGCAACCTGAAGGCAGAGGGGCTGAAGTTTGACGTGGCATTCACCAGCGACCTGTCGCGTGCCCAGAAAACGCTCGACATCATTCTCGAGGAACTCGGCCAGGCAGACCTGCCGGTGACCCGGGATCAGGCCCTGAACGAGCGCGACTATGGCGATCTCACCGGGCTGAACAAGGATGATGCACGGGCAAAGTGGGGCGAAGAGCAAGTCCATGTCTGGCGGCGCTCCTACGATGTTGCCCCGCCCGGCGGCGAAAGCCTGCGTGACACGCTGGCCCGCTCCCTGCCCTACTACATGAAGGCGATTCAGCCACACGTTCTCGACGGCAAGACCGTCATCGTTGCGGCACATGGCAACTCGCTGCGCTCGCTGGTTATGGCGATCGAGGGTCTGACACCAGAAGAAATTCTCAAGCGGGAAATCGCTACCGGGGTGCCGATAGTCTACAAGCTTAATCCCAACAGCACTGTCGCATCGGTCAAGGTGCTGCAGCATTGAAGCGATCGCTGTCCGGGACGGAGTTGACCGTGCTTACAGGCTTCCTGTTGTTCCCGCTTCCCAGCCGAGGATCGCCTTCTTGCGGGTCAATCCCCAATGATAACCGCACAGATCGCCTGACTTGCCCAGCACGCGATGGCAAGGCACCACGAACGAGATCGGATTGCGGCCCACCGCCGTCCCGACGGCCCGGACAGCCTTGGGTTTGCCGATATGACGCGCGACGTCGGAATAGGTCGTTGCGCGGCCCATCGGAATGCGCAACAGCGTCTCCCAGGTGCGCACCTCAAAGTCGGTACCGATCAGCGTTATGCGAAGCGGCTGATCCGGCGTCCACTGGCTCTGGTCAAAGATGCGGCGCGCCGTTGGGGCAATGGCCGCGTCGTCGCGCACATATTCTGCCCTGGGCCAGCGCCCCCGCATGTCCTCAAAGGCAGCCACCGGATCGTCCTCGTCGGCGAAAGCAAGGCCGGCAAGGCCATGCGGCGTTACAAGTACAACCGCAATGCCAAAGGGCGATGGATGAAGCCCCCAGGTTATGGTCAATCCCTCGCCGCGCGCCCTGTAAACACCCGGCGGCATGCCCTCATGCGTAACGAACAAATCATGCAATCGGCCGGGGCCAGACAAGCCTACTTCATATGTTGCATCGAGAACGGTGGCTGAATCCTTCAGCAGTTTACGTGCCCGGTCCAGCGTGATGGCTTGCATGAATGACTTGGGTGTGATCCCCGCCCACCGGCTGAAGCTGCGCTGTACCGTGTCCGGGCTGGCCCCCACATTGAAGGCGATCTCGTCGAGCGATGGCTGCTCCTGCCAATGGCCGGAGAGAAACTCGATGGTGCGGCGGACCAGTTCGTAGTCGCCGGAAGCCGGTATCTGAAGCATTCGACAATCCTTGGCTGATAGCCTGATTTGCCCAGACCGTAGCCGTCTGCCCTGCAGTCTTCCACCCGATTCACGGGCACAACGCGCTGTCAGATGCGGGGGCTGAGCAACAGCCCATTCAGCGCGCTCGAAAGGGACTTGCGATCATCCGGCGAGAGGAAGCTGCCGATCTCTGTCCTGGCGCCGCGCGATACGAGGTAGAGGCGGCCGATCAAGTCGCGCTCGGCGTCATTTTCCAGCTCAACCCTCGTCCACTGCCGGACGAAACTCTGGCTGGCATCCGGCTTTCCGGGCTTGTGGCGCGCCAGCACGATCTCACCATCCTTGATGATGATGGTCTCCCGCGCCTTGCCATCACGGAAATTGCGCTCCAACGCCCACCAGATGAGCAGCACGTCGAGGCCGAAGAAGCCGAACACCGGCCAGGCGCCGAGCATCAGGAACCCGGCTCCGGCGATAAAGCTTACCAGCGCAATGCAAGCCATCAGCACTGCAAAACCCCGCCGGCTGAGCGATCGGTGCGGATACAAGTGGATTATTGTCGGTTCAGACTTCACGGCAACGAAACTAGAGGCTCTTGATTGTTTTAAAGATGCCGAACTGGCGCATACAGGAGAACACTGATCCATGGCCCGGCGCAAGAAGCTCAAGCCTGACGAAATCGAAGAAGTGTTCCGGCGGTTCCAGCACGCCAATCCGCATCCCGAGGGCGAACTCGAATCAGTCAATACGTTCACTTTCCTGGTTGCCGTCGTGCTGTCCGCACAAGCCACGGATGAGGGCGTGAACAAGGCCACGCGCGCACTGTTCAAGGCAGCCGATACTCCGGAAAAAATGGTAGCGCTGGGCGAAGACCGGGTTCGGGACTTGATCAAGACCATCGGCTTGTTCCGCAACAAGGCAAAAAACGTCATCCTGCTGTCCAGGGCATTGATAGATAAACATGGCAGTCTTGTGCCGGCAACGCGCAGTGAGCTCGAAGCGTTGCCGGGCGTCGGGCGCAAGACCGCCAACGTCGTCCTGAACATCTGCTTTGGCCAGCCCACCATCGCGGTCGATACCCACCTGTTCCGCGTCTCCAACCGCACAGGACTGGCACCGGGCAAGACACCGCTGGCGGTCGAACAGGGGCTAATGAAGGCGATACCAGACCAGTACCTGCTGCATGCACACCACTGGCTCATCCTGCATGGACGCTATGTGTGCAAGGCCCGCAAGCCGGAGTGCCGGCGTTGCCTGATCAGCGATCTGTGTCTGTATCCGGCAAAAACGATTCCCGCTTGAGCTAGGCGGCCACGCGCAGGCCTGCGTCTGCGCTGATCCGCTTGAAGATGTGCACGAAGTACGATGTCGAGAACAGCGGCACGAGAATGTTCACGAACGGTATGAGCGCAAGACCGGCCGGTATCAGCCCGGCTGCCCAGATACGGCTGGAATTGGCCTTGCGAAACGCCACCGCATCGCGAACCGGCATGTGCCGGACGGCGGCCATGGTGAAGAATTCACGGCTGAGAAGGTAGGCGTTGACAACCAGCATGATCAAGGCGCCGATGCCGAGAAACACCACGGGCAGCACAAGGATGTTGACCAGCAACACGAGGAGGCCGAATTGCACGCCCATGAGTGCTGACGACAACGCACTGGGCGGACGGCCGACACGATCTGACGGATAATGCTTGCGCTCGACAATGTCCGCCACGGTATCGAGGAACAGACCGGCGAATATGGCCGTCACCGGCGCCATCAGGAAAAAGAAGCCGACGAAGATGCCAAGGCTTGCCACGGTGGCAATTACCTCGTCCAGCCATGGCCACGGCAACACCAGCAAGGCGGTGGCGCCGACCCAGACTGCAACCAGCAAACCGGTGAACAGCAGCATTGTCAGTCCCAGGGCTTTCCAGAGCACTGGCCTGACTGCCGGAGACAGAACGTCATTGGCAGCGCGAAAGGCAGAAGAAATCATGTGCGTGTCCCATACGATTTGGCGACCACCGGCACTTGGGGTCGTGTCGGGCTGGTTACAAGGTTGGCTTGCATAGCCTCAACAGTGTTGTGTATTCACCTGTCTGATTCACCCATCAGCTTACAGGATATCCCATGCCCGAACCGGAACACGATGTCATCGGCATCGGCAACGCCATTGTCGATGTGATCGCCCGCCATGATGACAGCTTCCTGTCAGCCAATGGCCTGCAGAAAGGGTCGATGCAGCTGGTGGATGAAGCAGGCGCCCTGTCCTTGTATGACAAGCTTGGTCCAGCCATGGAGATTTCCGGCGGGTCCGCCGCCAACACCATTGCCGGTGTCACCTCGCTGGGTGGCACCGCGCGGTATGTCGGCAAGGTTGCCAATGACCAGCTTGGCGGCGTTTTCACCCATGACATCCGGGCGGCCGGCGTAAGCTACGGCACCGAGGCGCTTGCAGGCGGACCGCAGACGGCGCGCTGCATGGTCGTGGTCACACCGGACGGTCAACGCACCATGTCGACGTTCCTCGGCGCAAGCGCCCTGCTGGGTCCGGACGACATCCTCGAGGACGAGATTGCCAATGCAGGCATCACTTATCTGGAGGGCTATCTCTGGGACCGGCCGGAAGCCAAGGAGGCGTTCCGCAAGGCCGCAGGGCTTGCGGCCCGCAATGGGCGGAAGGTGGCATTGACCCTTTCGGATTCGTTCTGCGTGGACCGGCACCGTGTCAGCTTTCTCACACTCATTCGCGATGGCATTGATGTGCTGTTCGCCAACGAATCAGAGTTGTTGTCCCTTTACCAGACCAGTGACTTTGACGACGCCGTGCGGCAAGTGAAGGCAGACTGCCAAATCGCAGCAGTCACCCGGTCAGAAAAGGGCAGCGTCATCGTCAACGGCAATGATGCAATTGCGGTGAATGCCGTTCCGGTCCACGAGGTGGTGGACACGACCGGCGCTGGCGACCTGTATGCCGCAGGCTTCCTGTTCGGCCTCTCCCAGGGCAAACCGCTTGCCGAATGCGCCCGCATCGGACACGTGGCAGCCGCCGAAATCATTTCGCACATGGGCGCCCGGCCGGTGGCGAAGCTTTCCACCCTGGTTTAGATCTTGCGAAGATAGACCGTGCTGATGAGATGATCGGTGCTCTTGCGCAATATGAGATCGGCCCGCTGCCGTGTTGGCAGCACGTTCTCGCGCAGGTTCACCAGGTTGACCGTTTCCCAGATGCGCGTGGCGGTCTGACGGGCCTCGACGTCGCTGAGTTTCGAGTAACGATGGAAATATGATTTCGGATCAGCGAACGCCGTCTTGCGGAACGAGAAGAACCGGTTCACATACCAGGTCTGCAAATCATTCTCGTCCGCATCGATGAATATCGAGAAGTCGAAATAGTCGGACACATAGGGTATGGCCTTGCCGTCACGCGGCGGCCTGCCCGTCTGCAGCACATTGAGCCCCTCTACAATCAGGATATCGGGCTGGTCGATGGTGATCTTCTTGCCCGGTTCTATATCGTAGGTAAGGTGGGAATAGACTGGCGCCTCGACATCGCGCTTGCCGGCCTTGATGTCCGACAGGAACTTGAGCAGCACCGGCAGATCATAACTCTCCGGAAAACCCTTGCGGTTCATCAGGCCTTCGCGCTCAAGCACTGCGTTGGGCAGCAGGAAACCGTCGGTTGGCAGCAAAGCCACCTTCGGGTGGTTGGGCCATCGAGCCAGAAGGCCGCGCAGGATACGCGCCGTGGTGCTCTTGCCGCCTGCCACGCTGCCCGCGATGCCAATGATGTAAGGCACCTTGTGGTTGTTTCCGCCAAGAAACTTCTGCGTCACCTTGAAGAGGTCCTGGCTGGCGGCAACATAAAGGTTCAGCAGCCGCGACATTGGCAGGTAGATGGCGATCACCTCATCCAGGTTGATCCGGTCATTGACCCCACGCAGTTCCTCAACCTCTTCCGCAGACAGCGTCAATGGCGTGTCAGCCCGCAGCTTCGCCCACTCGGAGCGGGTGAAAACGCGGTACGGCGAAAGCTGTGCCGTTGTCTGATCCATGGCAGTTCGCAGTTCAACCGGCATTGCGCGAGGCCTTCTCTTCAAGTCCGCTCTGCTCAAAACGGTTGGCAAGCTCAGCCATTACGTCATCCAGCCGGACACCGCCATCCCTGAGCACAACAAGCAGGTGGTAAAGTACATCAGCGGCCTCAGCCGTGACATGAATGCGGTCGCCCTCGGATGCGGCGAGAATCAGCTCGATTGCCTCTTCGCCGAATTTCTTCGCGCACTTGTCCGTGCCGGCGGCCAGCAGCCTGGCTGTGTAGGACTTGCTTTCATCGGCCTGCATTGCGCGCTCCGCAATGATCGCCTCAAGGCGCAAGAGAACATCGGTGGTCTTCTCGTCAGACATGCCCGTATCCTGGCAAATTCCGGTCAGGAAAGCCTGACCGGTACGCCTTGTTGTGCCATGAAATGCTTGGCTTCGGAAATGGTATGGGTTCCGAAGTGAAAAATCGAAGCGGCCAGAACAGCACTCGCGCCTGCCTTTTGAATACCGTCAACGAGGTGCTGCAGGTTGCCTACGCCGCCTGACGCGATCACCGGAACATCAACTGCTTCGGAAATGGCCCGGGTCAGCTCAATGTCGAAACCATCGCCCGTTCCGTCGCGATCCATCGAGGTTAGCAGGATCTCGCCAGCGCCGAGCCCAACAACCTTGCGGGCAAACTCTATTGCATCGATGCCGGTGGGCTCCCTGCCGCCATGAGTGAAGATCTCCCAGCGCGGCTCTCCATCTTCGCTGTGGACACGCTTGGCATCAACAGCAACCACAATGCACTGTGAGCCGAACTTCGTCGCCGCTTCGCGGACAAAGTCCGGGTTCCTGACTGCAGCGGTGTTGATGGAAACCTTGTCCGCTCCGGCCAGCAACAGCTTGCGGATGTCTTCAAGCGTACGAACGCCGCCCCCTACGGTCAGCGGCATGAAGCATTGTTCCGCCGTCTGGCGAACAACATCAAGGATGATTGCCCGGTTCTCGTGGCTGGCTGTGATATCAAGAAAACAAAGCTCGTCGGCACCGGCCTCGTCATAGGCCTTGGCAATCTGCACCGGATCACCAGCATCGCGCAGATCAACAAAGTTCACTCCCTTGACGACCCGGCCGTCTTTCACGTCGAGACACGGAATGATGCGGGCCTTAAGCATTGGAGGCTTCCTTGAGCATGGCGAGTGCGGCAGCGGTATCAATCCTGCCATCGTAGAGTGCTCGGCCCGAAATGGCTCCTTCGAGGATCCGGCAATCGGGTTGTCCCAGCCGCTCGATGTCAGCCATCGACGCAAGTCCGCCGCTGGCGATCACGGGGATGGACGTGGCACGGGCCAGGTCAAGCGTCGAGTCAATGTTCAACCCGGCCAGTATGCCGTCGCGGTCGATGTCGGTGTAGATGATTGCCGCCACGCCAGCATCCTCGAATCGTGACGCCAGTTCCTTCACTCCAAGCGTTGAACTTTCCGCCCAACCTTCGACGGCCACCTTGCCGGCCTTGGCGTCGATACCGACGGCAATGCGCCCGGGAAACAGCTTGCAGGCCTGCCGCACGAGAGCAGGGTCGCGAACGGCCAACGTACCGAGAATCACCCGTGCGATACCCTTGCCAAGCCAGCTTTCGATGCCAGCGAGATCGCGGATGCCGCCGCCCAGCTGCACTGGCAGGGACACGGCTTCCAGAATTGCTTCGACGGCCTCGCCATTGACAGGCTTGCCGGCGAACGCGCCGTTGAGATCAACCAGATGGAGGTATTCAAAGCCCTGTTTTTCAAAGGCAAGCGCCTGGGCAGCCGGGTTGTCGGAGAACACGGTTGCCTCGTTCATGTCGCCCAGCTTCAGGCGCACGCACTGGCCATCCTTCAGGTCGATTGCCGGAAACAGGATCATTGATTGCAAGTCCTTCACGGCGCCCAGTTCAGAAAATTGGAAATCAGCGCCAGCCCAAGCGCCTGGCTTTTCTCCGGATGAAACTGGGTGCCTGCCATGTTGTCGCGTGCAACCATTGCCGTAATCGCCTCACCATAGGCGGCGGTTGCCACCACATCCTCCCGCTTCTCAGCCTTGAGGTGATAGGAGTGTACGAAATAGGCATGCTGACCGTCGGGGCCTGTGTCGATGCCAGCAAGAAGTGGATGCGGCCGCACCACGTCCAGCGTGTTCCAGCCCATGTGCGGGATCTTCAGATCGGAGGAGTCAACCTCGATGCGCACCACGTCGCCGTGGATCCAGCCAAAGCCGGCCGTTTCCCCATGTTCGAGTCCGCGCGTCGCCATCAACTGCATGCCGACACAGATGCCGAGGAAAGGTTTGGCCTTTGCCTGACAATGTTCTTCAAGCGCCTGCCACATGCCATCAATGGCGACAAGACCGTCGTGGCAATCCCTATAGGCGCCGACACCCGGCAACACCACACGGTCTGCCGAGGCAACCTGTTCAGGCCGGGAGACAAGATCGATACGCGCCGAAAGGCCGGCTGTTCGAGCGGCGCGCTCAAACGATTTCTGCGCAGAGCGGAGATTGCCGGACCCATAGTCAATGATTGCAACTTGCATGGCGCGGCTCAGCCAGCCTCGCCATGAGCGCGGTCTGCGAACAGGCGCCACGCGGCCTCCTCGCCACCGTTGGCCGCAATATCGGCGACTTCCTGGTAGCCGCGGCGTGACAGTACCTTGCGGCAGAGATTATTGCCTTCCAGCCCCATGTAGAGGTTGACCAGCAAGCCAAGCCACGTGCCGAGGCCATCGGGAAAACCGGCAGCATATCCGGCGCCCGCCAAACCGGCCACCGCGATCACGTATCCCGCCAGCGCCCACCACATCCTGTGCCAGATCAGCCAGAAGAAGGGGACGAGGAATGCAGGCCAGCTGAACCCGTCCTTGACGAACACGAACCCGTTGCCGGTACCGTCGTCGCGCAGGAACTCGGGCTTGCGGTGCGCAGTGTAGATCAGCATGGGTTCAGTCCTTGCCGCTCAGCGTTCCCTTGGTGGACGGTATGGCATCAGGCATGCGCGGATCGATCTCGATGCAATCCCGCAAGGCGCGAGCCACGGCCTTGAAGCAACTTTCGGCGATGTGGTGATTGTTGACACCGTAAAGAGTCTCCACATGCAAGGTGATGCCGGCATTCATCGCCAGCGCCTGGAAGAACTCGCGAAACAGCTCTGTATCCATGTCGCCGATCTTCGGCGCGCTGAATTCGGTCCGCCAGACGAGAAAAGGCCGGCCGGAGACGTCGATGGCGGCGCGCGTCAGCGCTTCGTCCATGGGCAGGTAGCAATGGCCATAGCGGCGGATGCCCTTGCGGTCACCCAACGCCTGGGAGATCGCCTGGCCAAGCGCAATACCGGTGTCTTCAGTGGTGTGATGCATGTCGATATGCAGGTCGCCCACCGTCCTGATTTGCATGTCGATCAGCGAGTGACGCGCCAGCTGATCCAGCATATGGTCGAGAAAACCAACGCCGGTGGAGATGGTGCGCGCACCTGTTCCGTCCAGCTTCACTTCAACCGATATGTCGGTCTCATTGGTCTTGCGAGTGACGACAGCTTTTCTCATGCTGCTGGGTTCCATCCATTCACGCCTGGTGAAGGGTGACTTTTAGCAGGCATCGGCGCTGGTGCAAGGCCCGATCCCCTGCTTGATTAACCATGGGGTCTTTTAATCTCCAGCCTCAGACCCCAACTGACTTTGCGCAACCGCACGACCGGAGGATGAATGACCGGAAACAACAGCGAGCTCATCTGGCACGGCACCACCATCGTGACCGTGCGCAAGGGCAAGACCGTCGTGGTGGCAGGCGACGGGCAGGTCAGCTTGTCCAACACCGTCATCAAGGGTAATGCGCGCAAGGTTCGGCCGTTGGGCAAGGGCGAGGTGATTGCCGGCTTTGCCGGGGCAACTGCCGATGCCATGACGCTGTTCGAACGGCTGGAAGCCAAGCTTGAACAGTATCCAGCCCAGCTTACCCGGGCTTGCGTCGAGCTGGCGAAGGACTGGCGCACGGATCGCTACCTGCGCCGGCTGGAAGCGATGATGATCGTTGCAGACCGGTCAACCAGCCTCGTGCTGACCGGCAACGGCGATGTGCTGGAACCTGAAAACGGCATCATTGCCATTGGTTCAGGCGGCAATTATGCACTGGCTGCGGCCCGCGCCCTGGCTGATTCAGACCTCGATGCTGAAGCCATTGCCCGCAAGGCAATGAAGATCGCCGCCGAAATCTGCGTCTATACCAACGATAATGTAACCCTTGAGAAGCTGGACGCCGAGTAGCGCGCGGACAGCATTACGTGAGCCATTCAATGACCGATTTTTCCCCGCGCGAGATCGTTTCGGAACTCGACCGCCACATCGTTGGCCAGAAGGATGCCAAGCGGATGGTAGCCATTGCGCTGCGCAACCGCTGGCGGCGCAAGCAGCTGGATCCCGACTTGCGTGACGAAGTGATGCCAAAAAACATCCTGATGATCGGCCCGACCGGGGTAGGCAAGACAGAGATCGCCCGCCGGCTCGCCAAGCTGGCCAACGCTCCGTTCATCAAGGTTGAAGCCACCAAGTTCACCGAAGTGGGGTACGTGGGGCGCGACGTCGAGCAGATCATCCGGGACCTGGTGGAAATCGGCATCGGGCTTGCCCGCGAAGCCCGTCGCGAGCAGGTGAAGGCGCTGGCGCAGGCCAATGCGGAGAACCGGGTGCTCGATGCCTTGGTGGGTGCGGGCGCATCAAAGACGACACGCGATTCGTTCCGCTCAAAACTTCGCAACGGCGAACTGGACGACAAGGAGATCGAGATCGAGGTCGTTGATACCGGCGGCGGGATGCCAACCATGGACATACCGGGCATGCACGGATCCTCCGTTGGAATGATCAATCTGTCGGACATGCTGGGCAAGGCTTTCGGCCAGCGCACAAAGACGCGCCGGATGACGGTCAGCGAAAGTCACAATCTGCTGCTTCCGGAAGAATCAGACAAGCTGATCGACCAGGAGCAGATCGTCGCCGAGGCAATTGCCAGCGTCGAGAACAACGGCATCGTCTTCCTCGACGAAATCGACAAGGTGACAGCTCGCGCGGAACGGCAAGGCGCAGACGTGAGCCGGGAAGGCGTGCAGCGGGACCTGTTGCCGCTTATCGAAGGCACCACGGTATCGACCAAGTACGGCGCCGTGAAAACCGACCATATCTTGTTCATTGCGTCGGGCGCATTCCATGTTGCAAAGCCGTCCGACCTGTTGCCCGAACTGCAGGGTCGGCTGCCCATCCGCGTCGAGCTCAAGGCGCTGACACGGGACGACTTCAAGCGCATCCTCATCGAACCGCAGGCCAGCCTGGTAAAGCAGTATGTAGCCCTGCTGGCCACCGAGAATCTCAAGCTCGAGGTTACCGAGGATGGCATCGACGCGTTGGCCAACATTGCCGCTGAAGTAAACGCATCAGTCGAGAACATCGGTGCGCGCCGGCTTCACACCATCATGGAACGCGTGCTTGAAGATGCCAGCTTCAACGCCACCGACAGGGCTGGTCAGACTGTCGTGCTGGATCGCCAGTTCGTCGAAGACAATATCGGTGACCTTGCACGCAACACCGACCTGTCGAAATTCATTCTGTAGCCTCGGGTTCGTATGCGCCAAGCAGCGCCAGATGCCGGTCGATTTCCGTGTCATCCATGTCAGATATCCGCTCGGCAAGCCGGTTGGCCAATTCGGTGGCTTTCGGCGACAGACCCGATGTGTCGACCACGACACGCGGGTGGGATATGCGTGCCAGCCGGGTGATTTCTTCCGCCTCGTCCCAGATCACGTTGAAATAGGCGATGATCCTTTGCACCAGGTACCAGCTCGGCAGCCCACGGTGGCCATGTTCGAGGGCTGAGAGATAGGCCGGCGTCACGCCAATGGCGGCTGCCATGTCTTTCATGCTGACCCGGTGTTGCTTTCGCAGTTCGCGGATCTTCAGCCCGAAAGGCGTCATGTGCGGCCCTCCTTCCGGCGCAAGCGCAAGTAAAACGCACCGCCGCCGCCGTGGCGGGGATGAGCTGGCTGGAAGCCAATCACATGACGGGCGAAGTCGCGCTCATGCAGCCATTGTGACAATTCGGCACGCAGTATGCCCTGGCGCTCCGGCGCGTGATAAACCTCGGCTGAATGGAGAGTATGCCGGGCGAAGGGCGAGGCACCCTTGCCGGTGATCACCAGAACTGTGCGGCGGCCAAGATCACGGGACGCCTCGATGAAATGCAAAAGCGCCGGTCGAGCACGGGCCACGCTCATGCCGTGCAGATCGATGCGACCGTCGATCTCGACATTTCCACGCGACAACTTCTGGGTTTCCCGGCGGTTCAGCCCGGCAATCGCCGGAGGGCGCGGCGGTGCCGGTTTCACTGCCTGGATTGCCATTGCCGCTGTCCGGCTAGCTGCACTGACGGGCAGGTTCGCAGGCGAGTCATTGTGGCTGGCGCTCGCTGCGAGATGGTCCTCCAGCCGCGATGGTCTTTGCGGATGCAGCGGCGAAACCGTCTCGGTTACCTGATGCCAGACGGCAAGTTCGTCCTTGCGAAGCAGGCGTGCCTTGCGCGGCGGCTCTGCGCTGCGCTTTTTCACGGCTTGCCGCGCCCTGCAAGCTGCCGGGCCAGGGAAACCGGCAGAATGGCGATCATCTCACCCGTCTGGTCCAGCTTGCCCGCGCCTGCGCCTGCTTCATCGCCGGTACCGAAGAAGATATCGCCACGCTGCGGTCCGCGAATGGCGGAACCCGTATCCTGGATGACCATGAGCCGGTTGAACGGCTTCAGCGAGCCGCCCTGATGTATTCGGGTGGATACCCATACCGGCACTCCCAGCGACCAGAAGCCGCGGTCCGCCGCCAGTGAGCGGAAGGGCGTCAGCGGCAGTTTCTGCGCGCCGACAGGTCCGAGTGACGGGTCAATACCTTCCAGCTTCCGGAAGAATACATAGGACCTGTTCTGCCACATCAGCTGGCGGGCCTGTTCCGGGTGGGCATCCAGCCAGGCACGCAAGGCCTGCATGGACATTCCCTCGCGGGTCATCTCACCCCGGTCGATCAGGACCTTGCCTATCGATGTGTAGGGCAAGCCCGACTTGGCGGCATAGGCAAGGCGGATGGCTGAACCATCCGGCAGGCGGACCCGGCCGGAGCCTTGAACCTGCATGAAAAACAGGTCCGCCCATGACTTCAGCCAGACAAGCTCGAGGCCGCGCCCGGCGAGTATGCCCTGCTCAATTTCCTGACGCGTGAAGTAGGGTTGAGGCTTGCCATTCACCACCCGGCCATAGGCAAGACCAAGCCGGTCTGCCGACGCCTTTTCCAGCGTAACGAGGTCTTCGGGCCGGGCAAGGACTGGCACCGGAAACTGTGCTGACTGTTTGATATCGCCAGACACCTCAGGCTCGAAATAGCCAGTGAAGTGACCATCGGATGTTGCAAGCCGGACCGGTATGAAATTGGTTTCGAAGAAGGTGCGGGCCGCTTCCTGTGTGTTGCCCGGGACAGTGCCTGCAAGGCGGCAAGCCTCCAGCCAGTCCTGCTGCCGGCCCGACAGGCGCGCTGGCCGGTTGAAACCCGTGCCTGTGGTTGTCAGTTCACTGCAGGCTGTGACGAAAACGTCGAGGGCAGCGGCGTGATCATCGTCATGCCAGCCTCGGATTTCGCTGAAGCTCGTAGCCTGCAACTTCATGCTTGCGCGTGCCCCGTCTGCTAGAATGGTTGCGCACGACATAAAGCCCGCCACGCAGCCAGTTGCAATGGCGAGACTGCGCGCACCCAACAGGCCCATGATGCTGGTCAGTCCGCTTCCGTGGCGACCAGCTTCCAGTTCGGATCGCGAGACTTCAGCGGCCGTTCAAAGGTCCAAACGTCCGTGATTTCCTGGATTTCAGCAGGATCACCATCGATCACCCGGCCTTCGCTGTCGAGCGTGGCCGTGATCAGATCGCTGACGAACTTGACGCTGACCTGAGCGCTGCGGCCATCTACGATTTCGACGCGCACGATGTCGGCCTTGTTGATCCCGACGAACCGGGACTCGAGAACGTGCCCTTCCTTCTTGCGCTCGTCTATTGCAGATACGAAACCGTCGTAAACCTCGCGCGACAGAAGTGGCTTGAGATCCTGCTTGTTGCCCTCCGCAAACGCCGTGACGATCATCTCGTACGCCATCCTGGCGCCGGCAAGAAACTCGCGAGGCTGGAAAGCCGGGTCTTCGTCATGCAAGGTCTCGATGCCCTTGGCCACTTCCGAACCCTTCTTGGCAAACCCCTCCCAGACAGGTTTGCGCTCTTCCTCGTCGTCGTCCAGCATGGCTGCAGGCTGCTCCGGAGCCTTGTTGCGCCCGGGCAGCGGCACCACATTGTCGTTGGACCGGGCGGTCTTGGGTTCTTCTGCCGTCTTGTCCTGACCGGCAAAGGGGTCAAACTGTTTCTCGTTTCCGGTCCTGGTGCCAAGCACGTTTCGCAGCCGGAAGAATATGATCACGGCCACGGCCAGAATGATGATGTTGAACGGATCGAAAACCTGGTTCATCGACGGGACCAACCCTTGTCTTTTACGGTGCCGGCGTGACTCAGCCGGGTGTTTTCATGGTGCATTCGGGTTATATAGGCATTGATGCTGTAGCTGGGCAATGGCAGCAAGGCGTACAACCCCTAACTGAGCGATATATCTTCCAGGCGCATGCGATATTTTCTGTTCATTGCCTTTGTCGTTGTCCCGGTACTGGAGATAACGCTTTTCCTTCAGGTTGGTTCGCTCATTGGCATACCGGCGACCATTTCACTCATCTTGCTGACCGCCATTACGGGCGCGATCGTTGTTCGCAGCCAGGGATTGCAAGTGCTGTCGAAGATCCGGCAATCGATCCAGCAGGGAAATCCTCCCGTCGATGCCCTCATACAGGGCGCTTGCGTGCTGGCCGCCGGGCTGTTGCTGCTGACCCCCGGCTTTGCAACTGATGCGTTGGGTTTTTCCCTGCTGATCCCGCCGGTGCGGTCGTTCATGACATCCAGGATCTGGAAACTCATCGAGCCACATGTGGTGACAACGACCGTTCACGAGACCAGTTGGCGGGAGAACACGTCAAGACACGGTACTCAAACCACGATAATTGAAGGTGAAGCCGTCGAAATCCCAGACAAGACTGACAAAACTGGCAGGGGTGGCAACATGACCGACCATGATGACCGCGAAAGGTAAACTTGAACCTTTCCCGGCACCATGCTAGCCACGCCGGCAATCAGGTGAAACAACCGCCCAAGACAAGGACTCTGCACAAATGGCAAAAGCAGCAAAGAAGACAGCTTCGAATACGGAATCGGCTGGAGGCGAGGCAGTTGATGGTGCACGAGCGGAACGTGCGGGTCCTCCATCCATGAAGATCCTCGGCCAATACATCAAAGACCTTTCGTTCGAGAACCCGAATGCGCCGCAGTCGCTCGCAGGCCAGGATGGTCAACCGGAAATCAACATTGCCGTAAACGTGAATGCAAAGCCGATGTCACAGACCGACTTCGAGGTCGAGCTGCATCTCAATGCCAAGGCACAAGGCAAGTCAGGCATCGTGTTCGCCGCCGAGCTTCTTTATGCTGGCATTTTCCGGCTTGAGAACATTCCCCAGGATGCGCTTCATCCCGTCGTGCTGGTGGAATGCCCCCGCATGCTGTTTCCGTTTGCCCGCCAGATCCTTTCAGATGTATCCCGCAATGGCGGTTTCCCGCCACTGATGCTCGACCCGATCGATTTCGCCGCCATGTATCAGCAACGCGCTGCAGCCGGTGCCAACCAGGTCAAGAACTGAGCCTGACATCAGGATCGGGTTGCCCGCCACAAGGCCTTGTCTCCAAGGCGGGCGATCATCTCGGCATGTGACCGGACTTCCTGATCGCTCAATCTGGACGGCAACGGGTCTGGCCTGCTTCGGGCATGTGTGGGGGTTCTCACCTGTCGGACTGTCCGGGTTTCGCGGACTTCTGTCAGGCTGAATGCTGTCTGGCGCCCGCCAATCAGCTCGATATAGACGTCAGCCAGCAACTCCGAATCGAGCAGTGCGCCGTGCTTGTCGCGTTTGGAATTGTCGATCCCATAACGGCGGCACAATGCATCCAGACTGTTGGGACCCATGGGATGGCGTTTGCGCGCCAGTGCGAGGCTGTCGATTACCCGTTCCATGGGCAGGATTGGCCGGCTTATCAATGACAGTTCAGCATTGATGAATTTCATGTCGAACTGCGCGTTGTGGATGACGAGAACCCCGTCACCGATGAAGTCCAGAAACGCGTCCACCACAGCTTCGAACACGGGATGGTTTGCAAGAAACTCTGCCGACAGGCCGTGAACGTTGAACGCCTCCTGTGGCATATCCCGTTCGGGGTTGATGTACTGGTGGTAGAAGTTTCCGGTAGGGATGTGGTTGACCAGCTCCACAGCGCCGATCTCGACAATCCTGTCTCCGGTTGCCGGGTCAAGTCCGGTGGTTTCGGTATCGAGTACGATTTCGCGAATCATGAGCTGCCTGCGCGTTGTCCGGCCCGCTGGCGAAGTTCGCTGATAACCTGTTTCACGGCAAGACGTGTATCATCAAGACTGACGCCTGTGGATATTATGTAATCCGCCCGGCGGCGTTTTTCCTCATCGGGTACCTGGCGGGCGAGAATCGACTCGAACTTTTCGCTGGTCATGCCGGGGCGCGCGAGGGCGCGCTCGCGCTGTACCGCGGCTGGGGCGGAAACCACAATCACGGCATCGAATTCGTCCGTCCTGTCGCCTTCGAAAAGCAGCGGGATGTCAAACAAGACCAGGCCCACTGCGGCCTGTCTTGCTGAGTCCAGGAAGCGGCGTTGCTCTTCATGGACGAGCGGATGAACTATCTGTTCAAGCATGCGGATCGCGTCCGGGTCATTCAGCACCAGTTTCGAAAGTATCGTACGGTCTACCGCACCATCAACGATTGCGTCGGGAAAGTGCGCCGCGATCTTGGATACCGCGCGGCTGCCTCTGGCGTACAATTCGTGCACCGTCGCGTCGGCATCGAATACAGGAATGCCTGCATTCCGGAACATTTCAGATACCGTGGATTTGCCCATGGCTATCGAACCGGTAAGAGCTACCCGCAATGGACGCTTTTCAGCCACTGACAAGAATGTCCTGTTCGATCAGATGGCGTAGTTCGGGCGTGACTTCCGGGCGTATGCCGAACCACAGTTCAAAGCCGCGTACTGCCTGGTGAAGCAACATCCCTAACCCATCGAGTGTTGGTCGGCCAATCGCGTTGGCTCGAGCAAGAAAAGGCGTCGTCAATGGCACATAGACAATGTCGGCAAAGATGCAATCGGCAGATGTGTCCTGCATCGGAAAGGGAAACTCGCCCTTCCCGCCAGTGCCCAGGGAAGTGGTATTGATGACAATGTCGGCCGTTGGCGCGACGAGGTGCAGATCATCTGCTGCTACAACTGTCGTCAATGCTGGTGCAAGTGATGCGACTTCTTCTGCACGGTTGCGGTTACGGTTGGCGACGGTGATTGCAGATACACCAGCTGTGGACATCGCTCCGATGATGCTTCTGGCCGCACCTCCGGCGCCAAGGATGACGGCGTGGGACCGCTTCGGGGTAAACGTCGGGTAGACAGTCAGAAGATGCGTCAGAAATCCTTCACCATCGGTGGAGGTCCCGGAGATGACCCCCCGGTCCTGATAGATCGTGTTGACGCTTCCTGTCTGTCGGGCAGCTTCATCGATTCGGTCCAGCAATGGAATTACGGCCTGCTTGTGCGGCACTGTCACATTACAGCCCTCGAGTTCACCCTGTCGAACCTGGCTGATCAGCGCCGGCAACTGTGCAGTCGCCAGATCGCGGATGGTATAGTCAGCATCAAGGCCATGTTTGCGGATCCAGTAGCCATGTATGAGCGGTGAGCGGGAATGGGATATGTTCTGGCCTACAACGCAAGCGTGTTTCATGTCAGATGTCCATAGCGTCACATAGGGCTGTGTCGAGATAGGTGAGCAGCGGCAGCAAGGGCATGCCCATGATGGTGAAGTGGTTGCCTTCTATGGACCTGAACAGCCTGATGCCTTTGCCTTCTATCTGATAACATCCAACAGCCGCATGAATTTCGGGTCCGGCATCATCCAGATAGGCCTCAATTTCGCGGTCATTCATGACTTTCATGGTGAGTTCGGCGGTGTCAACCAGTTCGAATGTCACCTGGCCACCCATGTAACATGCCACTGCTGAATGGAGTTGGTGGGTTTTGCCTTGCAGTTTGCGCAGCTTGCCATGAGTGTCCTGCCGGTTTGGGGTCTTGCTGAGCAGTTCGCCATCAAGTGCAAGTATTTGATCGGATCCGATAACCAGTGACGACGGGTGGTGAACCGATACAGAGCGGGCTTTTTCTCTGGCGAGCAGCAGTGCGATCCTGTCTGGCGGCAAGCCTTGCGCGAGGCCAGATGCCTTTGTGGCTGCTTCGTCTAGAGATGCCGGGTGAACTGTAAAGCCGATGCCGGCATTCTCAAGCATCGCTTGCCGGGATCGGCTGCCGGAGGCAAGTATCAACTTGGTGGTATCAGGCACGGGTTGTTACCGGTCGTTGGGAAAGCAAGTTGATGATTGCTGCCGCGGTCTCCTCGATGGAGCGGCGTGTGACATCCACTACCGGCCAGCTATTGGCTGTACAGAGTTTTCTCATGTCCAGGATTTCCTGGGTTATGGCGTTGCGGTCGGTATAGGACGTATCGCGTCCTTCGTTCAACGTCAGCAGTCGATGGCGCCGGATCTGGGAAATACGCTCCGCACTTGCCACCAAGCCCACGACGAGGGGGTTCTTCAGCTTGAAAAGCACCGGTGGAGGCTGGATGCCAGGTACCAAGGGGATGTTGGCGGTTTTTATGCCTCGATTAGCCAGGTAGATGCTGGTCGGTGTTTTTGATGAACGGCTGATACCCAGCAGGATGACATCGGCTGCATCCAGGTCAGCGACTTGTTGGCCATCATCGTGGGCCATCGTGTAGTTCAGGGCATCGATACGCTTGAAGTACTCTGCATTGAGAACGTGCTGGCCACCGATGTGAGGCTTGGACTTTGCGTTGAGATACGTCGCCAGGCTTGCGATCACCGGATCGAGAATTGAGATGCAAGGCGTGCCCATGGCTTCGCAGCGGCGTTCAATCTCTAGCTTCAATGCGTCATCTGCAATGGTGAAGAGGACAATTCCCGGCTGTTTTTCCACTTCTGATATCACCCTGTCGAGCTGTTTGGATGTTCGCACGAGCGTGTAGATGTGCTCGATAGGCTGATATCCCGCGTAGTACGCCGTAGCTGCGCGAGCAACGGTGTTGAGAGTCTCTCCGGTGGCGTCGGAGACCAGGTGCATGTGAAAGTACTGTTTTGCAGTTGTCCTCATGTCGTGTCCATAGCGTGTTTGTGGTTTGTGGAAAAGTTGGTGTTGCGCGGCTGAGGGATATAGTTGTTCACCTGCCATGCCGAATGTCTTGATGTCAGCAGCGCAGGGGACGGAGTTTTCGGGTGGGTGGGTGTTTTGAATTTCGAGGAAGATCGTGTGGATGCATTGTTGGTTTTCTGTGGGGTGATCATGAATTGGTCGAAAAGATTGTTTTTAATCAATATGTTAGATTACATTCGTTTCTGGGTTGATGAAAAGCTGAATGTGTGGAGAGACGTTGGTTCGTGTCCATTTTTGTTGACAAACTGGTATTGCTTTCATCAACGGTTCAGCATCAACATCATCTAGAGATTCATATATGGGGACTGAGCGGGGAATTGTGAGCAAACCACTTCTTGATACACTGCAGGGGCGTTCTCCTGAGAAGCGTCCGATATGGTTGATGAGACAGGCTGGCAGGTATCTGCCGGAGTACAGGCAGGTCCGTGAACAGGCGGGCGGGTTTCTGGACCTGTGTTATACGCCGAGTCTGGCGTGTGAAGTGACGCTGCAGCCCTTACGGCGATATGATCTGGATGCAGCGATCCTGTTTGCGGATATTCTGCTCATACCCCAGGCTATGGGCTGTGGCCTGTCATTCAGGGAGAACGAAGGCCCGGTTTTGGGCAAGGTTCGCGACAGTGCAGATGTTGGGCGATTGACTGCCGACATAGGCAAACTGAACGAGACGCTGTTGCCTGTCTACGAGTCGGTGTCCCTGATCAAGGCTGGTTTGGGCCGTGACAAGACGCTGATAGGTTTCTGCGGTGCTCCGTGGACAGTCGCGACTTACATGATCGAAGGTGATACTTCGTCAGAGCGTGCAAATAGCAGGCTTGCGGCTTTCAAGGGTGAGGCGTGGCTTGATGACCTGATCGGGATGCTTGTCGAGAGTTCGGTGGAATATCTTGATTGGCAGATCAGGGCCGGGGCTGAAGTGGTGCAGATCTTCGACACCTGGGCCGGCGACCTGAGTGGCGATTTGCTGAACAGGTTCTGCTTCGAACCGATCGCGAGGATGCGTGCGGAGTTGGGGCGGCGGTGGCCTGACGTTCCGGTGATAGGCTTTGCCAGGGGTGTGGGAGTGTCGCAGGCGGATTTTGTGGCTGCTACCGCCGTTGATGCAGTCGGCATCGAGTGGCCTGTGGCGACGGGTTGGGCGAGAGACCACCTTGTGCCGGAGTGTGTTGTTCAGGGTAATCTTGATCCTTTGGCCCTTGTGGCTGGCGGCGAGGGAATGAAGTCGGCGACAAGAAGGATTTTGAACGATTTGCCGGTGGGCCGGCACATATTCAACCTGGGTCACGGTATTCGCAAGGAAACGCCGCCTGAACACGTTACCCAGCTTATCAACACGATTCGTGATTTCGATGCCCGGAGTGGTTGATGGTGTATGAGTGGATCAAGGCCATTCATGTACTTGCAGTCATATCCTGGATGGCTGGGTTGCTCTACCTGCCTCGCCTGATGGTCTATCACTGTGGCGCCACCAAGGGTGAGGAGTTTTCGGAAACGCTCAAGGTCATGGAGAGGCGGCTGCTGAAGGCAATCATGAATCCTGCCATGCTGGTGTCGTGGATTGCCGGGGTCTGGCTGGCGTGGCAGGTAGGGCTTTTACATGACTGGCCGGTGTGGTTCAGCGTCAAGGTTGTCTGCCTGGTGCTGATGACGGGTTTTCATATGTGGTTGGCGGGTCAGGTGAAAGTGTTCGCTTCCGACAGCAACCAGCGTGGTCACATATCATTCCGGGTGGCAAACGAGTTGCCCACGGTGTTGATGGTGTTGATCGTGGTCATGGTAATCGTCAAGCCTTTCCAATGATACGGCAGACGATTACGTATTTCGATGTGCGTAGAATGCTGGTATAGGAATCAAGCGGGTTTCGCTGGAGTCCTCCGGTTTGCCGCCTCCTTCCTTTTTGCAGCGGTTTGCGCTCCGGCGTGCACCGTTGTCCCCTTCATGCAGCAGTTACAGGTCTTGTGACATGACCAATCTTGATGAACTTGAACAGATCAAGTTGTTTGATTTGAAACAGAAATCTCCGGCAGAGTTGTTGAGTGCCGCAGAAGAACTGGAGGTTGAGAACGCCAGTGCGTTGCGTAAGCAGGAGCTGATGTTCGCTATCCTCAAGAGTCTGGCTGCCAGGGATGTCAATATCATTGGTGAAGGCGTGGTTGAGGTTATGCCGGACGGCTTCGGCTTCCTTCGGTCTCCCGATGCGAACTATCTGGCGGGTCCTGACGATATCTATGTGAGTCCGAGCCAGATCAGGAAGTTTGCGCTGAAGACTGGTGACACGGTAGAGGGTGATATCCGCAGTCCGAAGGAAGGCGAGCGGTATTTCGCCTTGTTGAAGGTCAATTCAATCAATTTCCAGGATCCTGAGAAGGTTCGTCACAAGATCCACTTTGACAACCTGACCCCGCTGTACCCGGACGAGCGGTTGGTGATGGAAGTTCAGGACCCGACGAAGAAGGATTATTCGAGCAGGGTGATTGATCTGGTGGCGCCTTTGGGAAAAGGGCAACGTGGGCTGATCGTGGCACCGCCGCGTACAGGCAAAACGGTTCTCCTGCAGAATATTGCGCAGTCCATCACGTCCAACCATCCCGAGTGTTACCTCATCGTTTTGTTGATTGACGAGCGTCCGGAAGAGGTAACTGACATGCGCCGTTCGGTGCGTGGGGAGGTTGTGAGCTCTACATTTGATGAGCCCGCGACCCGTCACGTCCAGGTTGCGGAGATGGTGATCGAAAAGGCCAAGCGTCTTGTCGAGCACGGCAGGGACGTGGTCATCCTGCTTGACTCGATTACCCGTCTTGGCCGTGCCTACAATACGGTCGTTCCTTCGTCTGGTAAGGTGCTGACCGGTGGTGTGGATGCAAATGCCCTGCAGCGGCCGAAGCGGTTTTTCGGAGCGGCGCGCAATATCGAGGAGGGCGGCTCTTTGACGATTATCGCCACGGCTCTCATCGATACGGGCAGCCGCATGGACGAAGTGATCTTCGAAGAGTTCAAGGGTACGGGTAACTCCGAAATTGTTCTGGATCGCAAGGTCGCGGACAAGCGCGTCTTCCCGGCGATGGATATCCTTCGTTCCGGTACGCGCAAGGAAGAGTTGCTGGTTGATCCGGTGAAGCTGAAGAAGACGTATGTACTTCGGCGGATCCTCAACCCAATGGGCACGGTCGATGCCATCGAGTTCCTGTTGGACAAGCTCCGGCAGACCAAGTCGAATGATGATTTCTTCGATTCGATGAATGCCTAGGCTGGTCCGCTGCTCCGACTTTGTGTGTTAAGGGGTCAGACCAGTGTGATTGCAATAGGGGCGGTGGACCATGGTTCGCCGCCTTTATCGCTTTTGGTGCTCGCGCGGGTGGAGTGTCGCATCAACCGGTCTGGCGGCCTGGATGATTGATTCGGAACTGGAACAAAGCTGACATGTCGAGTGACTTGGCTCAGTCGGCGGTATGGCCATCTAATGGTATGGCCGGAATTGCGAGATGTTGCCGGTGGTTGGAAGCGGCTGATTTGCGGCGGCTCTTCAGCCATACTGAACAGTTCGTTTGGCCGTAATCGGGGCGTTGCGTAGCACAGGGTTTGTGGTCAGCTCAACGCGGCTCTGGATTTGTAAAATACTTTATCGATGAGGTCGTCTTGGCGTCTTTGGTCAGGTTGGACACGATTTATGCTCTCTCCTCCGGTGCAGGGAAGGCGGGGGTGGCAGTTGTGCGCTTATCAGGTCCTGACACGGCTGATGTGGTCGGCAGGATGTGTAATGGATTGCCACAACCGCGGAAGGCCGAGCTGCGCACGCTGCGCTCTTTGTCCAGCGGTGAGGCGATTGACCAGTGCCTGGCGTTATGGTTTCCGGCTCCTGGCAGTTTCACTGGGGAGGATGTTGCCGAGTTCCACGTTCATGGCAGCGTCGGGGTCGTCAGATGGTTGCTGGAGGAGCTTGGTCATGTCGGTGGATTGCGACCCGCCGAACCGGGTGAGTTTGTGCGGCGGGCTTTCAAGCATGGGAAGATGGACCTGGTCGAGATCGAGGGCCTTGCCGACATGCTGGAGTCGGAGAGTAGGCAGCAGGTTCGTCAAGCGCTGTTTCACGTGGACGGCCACGCATCTCAAGTGTTCGTTTCGTGGCGGGGAAGCCTGATCAATGCGTTGGCTTTGGTAGAGGCCTGTATCGATTTCAGTGATGAAGACGGCGTCGAGATGGCTGCCAGGCCGCAGATTCTGGATGCGATAGAGACGGTCCGGTCAGAGATGACGGTCGAGCTTGCCGGTGTTGAACGCGGCAGGCGAACCCGGCTGGGAGTGCGGGTGGTTCTGGCGGGCGCTCCAAATGCAGGCAAGTCGAGCTTGATGAATGCCATCGCCAGGCGGGACGTGGCAATTGTGAGCAAGCAAGCCGGGACAACGCGGGACGTTGTGGAGGTCAGTCTGGATCTTGGCGGGTTCGCAGTTGAACTTGCAGATACGGCGGGCATTCGGGCCGAATTTGATTCAGAGGTGGAACAATTAGGTATTGGGCGTACGCTTCAACGGCTGAAGGAAGCCGATCTTGTACTGTTGATAGGTTCGGCCGATGCACCATGGCCGACGGTTGATATCGATTCGGATACGATACGAGTCTGGAACAAGGCGGATGTCGCCGCTGCTTCGCCCCACGATAGGTGCGATGTTGAGATTTCGGCGCTCAGTGGAAAGGGTGTCGAGGAGTTGCTGGAACTGGTTCAACGCCGCGTGGCCCGGCTTGCCGGCAACACTGAGCCTGCCCTGCTGGCGCGAGACAGGCAGATTCAAGCCGTTCGTCAGTGTCTTGCTTGCCTCGACCGTGCGACAGCCGGTGGGTTGCCGCTGGAGATTGTTGCTGAGGAACTGAGATCGGCAGCGAACGCCATCGACAGACTGGTTGGCAAGGTCGATGTCGATGACCTTCTCGATGAGATTTTCGCGAGGTTCTGTGTCGGAAAGTGATCATTTCGGATGCGTAAATGTTTCACGTGAAACAAAGCACTTTTTGATGTTTATCCACAGTTGGTGTATTGCACTCGCACCATGACAAATTCCTCAGACACTATCTATGACGTGATCGTTGTTGGCGGTGGCCACGCTGGTTGCGAGGCGGCGGCTGCAGCAGCGCGGCGTGGTGCCCATACGGCACTGGTTACCCACAACAGGCAAACCATCGGTGAGATGTCCTGCAACCCCGCCATGGGTGGGTTGGGCAAGGGTCACCTGATGCGCGAAGTGGATGCCCTGGATGGTTTGATTGCCCGTGTCAGTGACCGCGCAGCAATCCAGTACCGGTTGCTGAACCGCTCAAAGGGCCCCGCTGTCCAAGGACCGAGGGCGCAAATTGACCGCGCCATGTACCGGCAGGCGATGCAGCAGGAGATTGCGTCAATCGAGAAGCTTCGCGTGGTGGAAGCTGCGATTGCCGGTTTGATGCAGGAGCACGGCCGCATTTCAGGAGTCAAAACCGAACAGGGGGATGAAATCCGCGCCAGGTGCGTCGTCCTTACGACAGGTACCTTTCTGGGCGGCCTGATTCATATCGGTGACAAGAAGGTGCCGGCAGGACGGGCAGGTGAAGCCCCAAGCAATCAACTGGCCGGGGTTCTGCGGAGCAGCGGCTTGCGCATCGCCCGGCTGAAGACCGGCACCCCGCCCCGGCTGGACGGGCGCACCATCGACTATTCGAGTCTGGAAGCGCAGCCGGCGGATGACGAGCCCTTCTATTTCTCCACGATGACGGACCGGACCCATGCCCGCCAGGTTGCCTGCCACATCACCTATACCAATGAACTGACGCATCGGATCATCGAGGATAACCTGTCCAGATCGGCCATGTATGCCGGCTATATCGAAGGTACGGGGCCCCGGTACTGTCCCTCAATCGAGGACAAGGTCGTGAAATTTGCCGACAAGTCCTCGCACCAGGTGTTTCTCGAACCTGAAGGCCTCGACGACCACACGGTTTACCCCAACGGTATCTCGACATCACTGCCCGAAGATGTTCAGGAATCCTATGTGCGGTCGATCAAGGGTCTGGAGAACGTGCATATCATCCGGCATGGATATGCAATTGAGTACGATTACGTTGATCCACGTGAATTGAGCCGTGCATTGCAGGTCACCGCGCTGCCTGGGCTTTATCTGGCTGGCCAGATCAACGGAACAACGGGATATGAGGAGGCGGCTGCACAGGGTGTGGTGGCCGGCGCCAATGCGGCTGCAGAGGCGCTCGGCCTTGACTATCTCGAGGTTGACCGCTCGCAGGGTTATATCGGGGTGCTCATCGATGACCTGACAAGGCGTGGTGTCTCGGAGCCGTACCGGATGTTCACATCACGAGCGGAATACAGGCTGATGCTGAGAGCTGATAACGCCGAGGAGCGCCTCACGCCACTGGCTGCCAAGCTCGGAATGTGCTCATCCCGGCGTCAAGCAGCCTTTGATGCCAGCTTGGCGGCCCTGTCACTCTTGCGGGAGAGGCTGCGGGATATGCAGTTTACGCCTCAGCAAGCCCACGCTGCAGGCCTGCCTTCCAGCAAGGACGGACGGATACGATCAGCCTACGAGTACCTGTCTTATCCCGATGTTACCTTCGATCATGTGGCAGCTGCCAAGCCAGAACTGGGCCAGGTTCCCGCAACACTGAAAGCCCAGGTCGAGGCGGATGCGCTTTACGCCGCCTATACAGATCGTCAAAAGGCCGAAATAAAGGCGATGGAGCAGGATCGTGACATCCTGTTTCCCGTTGATCTTGACTACAGCAAGGTTCCGGGCCTTTCGAATGAGGCCCGGCAGAAGCTGGCCAGTGCCCGTCCTGCCAACCTCGCAGAAGCAGGTCGCGTGGACGGCATGACGCCCTCGGCGCTTGCCCTTGTGCTGTCGCACCTGCGGAAGCTTTCGGCAAACCGTCTGGCTGGTTGATCGTGCCGTCCTTCAGACGTCAGCCGCCGCATTCAGCGCCGCCAGCAGGGTTTGCTGAAAGATGGGATGTTTCACGTGAATCACTGGCAAAACTGGAGCTCTACGCAGGCGAATTATTGCGTTGGCAACAAACCCACAATCTGATTGCGAAGACGGCCGAAGCCGGTCTCTGGGACCGTCACCTGGCAGATGCGCTGCAACTTGCGCCTATCCTCTCAGATGCCCGAAGAAACATCATCGACATCGGTTCCGGCGGCGGCATTCCTGCAATTCCGCTCGCCATCCAGCTTCAGGACCAACGCCAGGGGCCCACCATCACGATGATCGAGAGCAACGCCAAGAAGGCAGCCTTCTTGCGCACCGCCAGCCGACTTTGCGGAATTGATGTTCGAATCATCAACAAGCGCATAGAATCCCTGAAAGATTCGGATGTGAAACAACCGGTAGACGCCGTTATCGCCCGGGCCCTTGCTCCGGTAGCCGAACTGCTGAATCTGGTGACCGGCATGCCGGTTCGTCCACAGCGAATGTTGTTTCTCAAGGGACAACATGTTGATGCAGAATTGACCGAAGCTACTAAATGTTGGAATATTTCGTTCAGCAAGCATCCGAGCAAGACCGCTCCAGATGGATGCATTCTCGAGATACATGAGGCCGAACGTGTCAACCCAGCCCCACGACCCGATTAATGTCACCAGTCCACGCATTCTTGCCATCGCCAACCAGAAGGGAGGCGTCGGAAAGACAACCACCGCCATCAATCTGGGCACTGCCCTGGCAGCGGTGGGCGAGCGTGTTCTCGTGATCGATCTCGACCCGCAAGGCAATGCCAGCACGGGACTCGGCATCAATCGTCTGCCCGGACAAAGCTCGACCTACCAGGTGCTCATCGGAGAAGCCAGCCTGACCTCGGTGATACGCCACTCCGAGATCCCGGGACTCGACTGTGCGCCGTCTTCGATGGATTTGCTGGGAGCGGAACTTGAACTCGCCGAGTATGACCGCAAGACCTTTCGCCTTCGTGATGCGATCAATGCCATGTCGCATGCGCTACCCATCGAACAGCAATACACCTATATCCTGGTGGACTGTCCGCCATCACTGAACCTGCTCACCATCAATTCACTCTCCGCAGCGAATGCCGTGCTGGTACCGCTGCAGTGTGAGTTCTTTGCCCTGGAAGGCCTCAGCCAATTGATGAAGACGGTTGACCGGGTCAAGACAACGCTCAACCCCACGCTGGAAATCCAGGGCATCGTGCTGACAATGTTTGACCGCCGCAATTCGCTGTCCGAACAGGTCGCGCAAGATGTGCGCAGCGTTCTGGGCACCAAGGTCTATGAGACGGTCATACCGCGCAATGTCCGGGTGTCGGAAGCCCCATCCTACGGCAAGCCGGTCCTTCTTTATGACAACACCTGTGCGGGCTCGCAGGCCTATATTCGACTCGCATCCGAAATAATCCGGCGCGAACGTTCATTGCGCGCAGCCTGAACCAAGATTACAGAGACACTATCCAATGACGGCACTACCAAAAAAAAGACTGGGCCGCGGACTGGCCGCGCTCATTGGCGACGATCTGACCGACGACGTGCCGGTAACCCAGGATCCGGAGATCCGCAGCGCGCTGCGCGAGGTTCCCATCGAAACGGTGCGCACCAACAACCTGAATCCACGCAAGCACTTCAATGAAGACGAACTGCAAGACCTGGCCAAGTCCATTTCTGAGAAGGGAATCCTGCAGCCGGTCGTCGTGAGGCCAACAGGTGATGGTGCAACTTTCCAGATCGTAGCAGGTGAGCGGCGCTGGCGCGCGGCGCAGAGAGCCGGCCTGCATACGATACCGGTTCTTGTACGCGAGTTGTCCGACAAGGAAGTTCTCGAGATTGCCATCATCGAGAACGTTCAGCGGGCAGACCTCAACCCGGTCGAAGAAGCGATGGGCTATCAGCAACTGATCGACAGTTTTGACTACACCCAGCAGCAATTGGCCGAATCCATTGGCAAGAGCCGCAGTCACATTGCCAACACTTTGCGTTTGATGACGTTGCCACCGGCTGTCCTCGAACGGCTGCAAAAAGGTGACCTGACCGCCGGACACGCACGTGCGTTGATTGCCACAGATGATCCTGTCGGCCTCTCCCAGAAGATCGTTGCACTTGGGTTATCGGTCCGGCAGGCTGAAGCCCTTGCCCGCAACAAGAGTCAGACTAACGGTTCTGCGCCGACACAGTCAGACAAGAACAGCGATCTGCGCTCTGTTGAGAAAGCCATATCAGAGGCTTTGGGTCTCCGGGTGAGCGTTCAGACTTCTGATGGTGAGAAGGGTAAATTAATCATTAGTTTCAAAACTTTAGATCAATTTGAAGAACTCTGCAGCAAGCTCGGCGCTAACCTGTAAGCCATCTGAATGCTCCAAACTTCACAGCTCACTACCTCAGCCGTGAAGCTAAGGCGAGCGTGACACGCTCCAGCACTGGCCATTCAATCTGATGTGACTTTCGCGCACTGGCGCTGGCGCTGGCCAAGGCCTCAATCAACGAGGCAACGTCAACTCTGTTGAGCCTGCGCACATGGTCGGCAATAACCGGTTGACGTTTCCAGAAGACCGGAGGCCGCCAATCCTTCACCACCGCGTCGGCCCGCCTCGGATCACCTGATGCATTTGCCATCTCGCAGATCATCACCAGATGATTGCAAAAGGCAATCAAGCTGCTGCTCGCACTCGTTCCTTCCGAGTGTAATTCCCTCAGCCCGGCAAGTGCGCCATCGACTTGACCGCTGAAAGCCAGGTCAACCACCCGATCCACGCTTGACGAGCGGCTTACCGTACAAACGGCTTCTACCTGTTCGAGGGTCAGTTGCCCGTCCTTTCCGGCATAGTTCACCAGCTTGTCTACTTCCGACTCGAGCAAAGCAGCGTTGCCTGCCACCCCATCGACGACGGCAAGACATACGTCTGGGGATGACGAGATCCCAAACCCTGCGAGGCGATCGCGAACAACCAAAGCCAACTCTTGCGCCGACTGCTCATAGCAGACCACCGCCAACAAGCCCGGCGATGCCTCATACTCCTTGCGCAACGATGCCGATTTCTTCAAATCGCCCGCGGTGAGAACCAGAAATGCATCCTGCCAGCCCAGCGACGCAGCGGAAACACATTCACGCTGTGCGACCTGACTGACCGCCTCCAGTGAAACAATCTTGAAAGCTGCGAACAGCGAAATACCCTGCAGCTCTTCAAGCAGCCGCCCTGGTTCACTTTCGACATCAGATGTCGCGAGACGGACAATCTCGGCACCGTCGATACCATTCAGCAAATTCTGGATGACCACCGTCCTGAGCCGCTGAACCAGATCCCAGTTGGGCCCGAACAGCAACAAACCCTTGTACTTCATGAGGTCCGCCGCCGACAGCCGCAACAGGGCTTCCGGCTTGATGCCAGCCATGCTCAGTTGCCGGCCAGAAATGCAGCGACACGAGTGCGAACTTCCTGTCCTACCTGCTGAGCTGCCTGCTCCTCGGCGTTCACCCGCGCCTGGACGTTCGAGAACGACGCATTCAACCGGTCATAGGGTACGCGGCTGAACGCCTTGCCGGAAAAAACCGGTTGTTGCGATGTCATGTCTATCAGCTGGAAATCTGCCGACAGATTGTAGGCCAGCCGCCGGTGCACCGTGTCTGAGGCGTCAATCAGCGTCTGTGAACTGCCATTGGCCACGAGACGCAGTACGTACCTGTCTTCTGCAGTGGTGCCAGCCGGACGGATGGACCGCACGATCTCGTTGCGGACCAACTGCCCGACGCGAGTCGACTGCGGCTGCACCGAAACCGACGCAAGTTCCTCTACAACAGAAGAGCCATCAGCCCGCGTTGCATAAAGGGGCTGGTAGCCGCAGCCCTGCAACAGGACCGCGCCCAGCAAAACTGCGCAGGTGGCCGCTCTCGTGTAGTTCATCTTCCTCATGCAGCAACAATATTGACCAGCTTGTCCGGAACGACAATCACTTTCCGAATCACCAAACCATCAAGGCTCCTCACAACACTCTCGTGCCGCAGGCATGCGACTTCAACCGCTTCGCGCGTGAGTCCCTTGTCCAATCTGAGTTCAGCCCGCTTCTTGCCGTTCACCTGCACCACAACAGTAACCTGATCCGACACCAGCAGGGAAGGGTCATGCAACGGCCACGGGGCCTCGCAAACCAGCCCCTCACGGCCCAGTACCTGCCAGCATTCTTCCGCAAGATGCGGCATCATCGGTGCAAACAGCTGAACAAGTGCTGTTACAGCCTCCAGCTGCGCAACTCGGATGGCCTTGCTCTCCGCGCCGGGCGCGGACAGCGACGCACCAATCGCATTGACCAGTTCATACAACCGGGCGATCGCCCGATTGAAGCGCAAGGCGCCAATGTCGTCGCCAACTGCGGCAATCGCCATATGCGTCGACCGGCGAAGGTCCAATGCAGGCCCAGCCGCCGCAGCCTTCGACAAGTCATCCGAACCGGCGGACACTTCGAATGCCGATACTTCGCCAACCATGCGCCAGATGCGCTGAACAAACCGCCAGGCGCCGAGAACACCCGCCTCGGTCCATTCGATATCGCGTTCAGGCGGGGTGTCAGACAGCATGAACCAACGAGCTGTATCTGCACCGTACTTCTCGATGATGTCATCCGGGTCGATAACGTTCTTCTTCGACTTTGACATCTTCTCTGCTGGTGCAGCGACAACCGGCTGGCCAGTGGCAATCTCGACCCAGCTGTCGCCCTCTCGTGTTACCTGCGTCGGCATCAGCCACTCGCCAGTCGACGACTTGTATGTCTCGTGGATGACCATGCCCTGAGTAAAGAGCGACTTGAAAGGCTCCTCAATATCGAGGTGCCCGGTGATCTTCATGGCGCGGGCAAAGAACCGGGAGTACAGCAAGTGCAGAATGGCGTGCTCGATGCCACCGATATACTGATCCACTGGCATCCAGTAATTCGCTGCGTCCCTGTCGACCGGGACGTTCGCATCCGGTGAACAGAATCGGGCGTAGTACCAGGACGAGTCGATAAACGTGTCGAACGTATCCGTTTCGCGCCGCGCTGGCCGATGGCATTTCGGACACGAAACGGACTTCCACGCGTCATTCCGGTCCAGCGGATTGCCCGGCTTGTCGAAGGTGACATCCTCCGGCAACACTACCGGCAATTCCTCCATCGGCACTTCCACAACGCCACAATCATCGCAATGAATGAACGGGATTGGACAACCCCAGTACCGCTGTCGCGAAACCCCCCAGTCCCTCAATCTGAAATTGGTGGTCCGTTGCCCAATGCCCATCGCCTCGAAACGTGAGGCGACTTCCTCCTTGGCCTGTTCAACCGACATGCCGTTAAGGAAGTCCGAATTGATAAGGTGGACCGCCGCATGATCCTTTTCGAGCAGAGCCTCACGGCCGATCTCGACGTCTTCTGCGCCCTTGCGCGCCACGACCGGGATGACGCCGAGCCCGTACTTCCGTGCAAAATCCAGGTCGCGCTGGTCATGGGCTGGACAGCCGAACACAGCGCCTTCGCCATAACCCATCAACACGAAATTGGCGGCATAGACCGGCAATCTCCGTGAAGGGTCGAACGGGTGGCGGGCGAACAGCCCAAGTGGAATGCCCTTCTTCTCGGCCCGTTCAATTGCTTCCTCGCTAGTCCCCAGAGAGGCGCATTCCTTCCGAAAGGCTGCAATCTTCGACGATACTTCGGCCGCCTTGCGCGTGAGTTCATGATCAGCGGATATGGCGCAGAAGCTGGCGCCGAAGATGGTGTCGTGCCGGGTGGTATACACGGTCAACCGATCATCCAGCAGGTTGCCCTCCGCATCCTCCAGCGCGAAGGAAAAGCGAAGCCCCTCGGACTTGCCGATCCAGTTCCTCTGCATGAGGCGAACTTTTTCAGGCCAGTCGGTCAATGTGTCCAATGCCGACAGCAGTTCCTCGGAAAAATCCGAGATCTTGAGGAACCACTGTGCCAGCTCACGCTTCTCGACCGGCGCACCGGACCGCCAGCCCTTGCCGTCGATCACCTGCTCGTTGGCCAGTACTGTCTGGTCTACCGGGTCCCAGTTGACGACCGACACCTTCCGCTCCACCAGACCTGCCCGATAGAACTCGATGAACATGCGCTGTTCATGGCCATAGTAGGAGGGGTCGCAGGTGGCAAATTCACGCGACCAATCAATGGCGAGGCCCATGGACTTCAGCTGAGCCCGCATGGTGGCGATATTGTCATAGGTCCACCTGCCTGGGTGAACGTTGCGCTCCATGGCTGCATTCTCGGCGGGCATGCCAAACGCATCCCAACCCATGGGATGCAGCACATTGTACCCGCAGGCCTTGCGGTAGCGGGCTATCACGTCACCCATCGTGTAGTTGCGAACGTGACCCATGTGGATGCGCCCGGAGGGATACGGGAACATCTCCAGCACGTAGTACTTCGGCTTGCTGGACTCGTTGCTGGCGACGAAGCTGCCGGAACCTTCCCAGGCTTTCTGCCATTTGGGCTCGGCGATCTTCGGATTGTAGCGCTCGCTGGACATTAGTGTGATATGCCTGCTGATATTCACAATTTCAGACGCGATGCAGTATCAGGAAGCACTCGCACGGGCAAGCCGGACCACCGAGGAATGATGACCGCAGACGACTCCAGCAGGCAACGATACCTTGAAGTAACCGCACGAATAGAAGCTGCCGCCAGGCGGGCTGGCCGCGATCCGGCCGGGATCACGCTCGTTGCCGTATCCAAAACATTCGACGCTGATCACATCGTTCCGGTTCTCGACATACCGCACCGGGTATTCGGCGAGAACCGGGTGCAGGAATCCCATGGCAAATGGCCACAGCTGAAGAGCCGTTATCCAGATACGGTGCTGCACCTCATCGGTCCGCTGCAGACAAACAAGACGCGCGAGGCCGTCGAACTGTTCGATTGCATAGAAACTCTCGATCGCGAAAAACTGGCGCGCACCCTTGCCAAGGAAATTGCTGCGGCCGGCAAGTCGCCTGAATTGTTCATTCAGGTCAACACGGGACTGGAACCACAGAAAGCCGGCGTCCTGCCACAGGACGTCGACCAATTCGTGCAAAACTGCCGCAGCACCTATGAGCTGCCTGTCTCAGGCCTGATGTGCATTCCCCCGGCAGATGAGGAGCCGTCGCTCCACTTCGCCCTGCTTGCAAAGTTGGCAAAGCGCAACGGCCTTCCAAAACTCAGCATGGGCATGAGCGGAGACTTCGAAACCGCCATCGAACTGGGCGCAACGCATGTGCGAGTCGGCAGCGCCATATTCGGCTCCAGAACCTAGCGGGCGCCTAACCAGGGCACGACCAATTTTGTCTGCGTAGTCCACCCCTGAAGCAGATGCAGCAGATGGTTGCGACGGAACGCGATGCAGCCTGCGGTGGCCCTGCCGTCGGGATGTTGCAGGTGGATGAAGACGGCGCTGCCCTGCCCCGCCACTACCGGGTCCTGATTGTGACTCAACACGACCAACAGGTCGTAGACCGAATCATCCCGCCAAAGCCGCTCATGGCTGCCGGCAAAGGGCAGACGCACCGGTTTGTTGTAGTGACGAGACCCGGCATCGTCACACCAGCCATGATCTCGTTTGATGACAAATACCGGCAAACCGGTGCGGGGTCTTGCCATGCGGTCCGCGCGATAAAGCAGATAGTGCAGTGACCACACACCGGCGGGTGTGGCGCCATCGCCTTCACGCTTGTTCAGTTTGATTCCGGATGGTCCAAGGCAGCATGGATAGATCAAAGTGCCGTACTGAGCGGCCGCCTGATGACCATTGACGGGAATATGACGGATCACCACCTCATGAATCATTGTGTTCTTCCGTGAACCGGCTTGGGCTTTGCAAAGCGCTGCCGGACAACTAAACTCCGACCACCGGAAATTGATGCGAACATGCGGACATGAGCAAGAAAAAGAAATTACTGATCGTCGATGATGACGATGCGCTTCGCGAAACGATCGCCGAGCAGTTCGCGCTGCATGATGATTTTGCCGTCACCGCACTTGCAGGCGGACTAGCCGCAGTCAACCATCTCAAGACAGAGCTCGTTGATCTGGTCATTCTGGATGTGAACATGCCTGATCTTGATGGCCGCGAGGCGTGCAAGATCATGCGGAAGAACGGCTACCGTGGTCCGGTCATCATGTTGACGGCCGAGACGTCCGATGCCGACACCATTCTGGGGCTTGATGCAGGCGCCAACGACTACGTCACAAAACCGTTCAAGTTTGCCGTATTGCTCGCCAGGATACGCGCGCAGCTGCGCCAGCACGAGCAAAGTGAAGACGCCGTCTTCAAGATCGGACCCTACACCTTCAAGCCAAGCGCCAAACTGCTGCTGCAGGAAGACAACCGCAAGATCAGGCTGACCGAAAAGGAAACGGCCATACTGAAGTTTCTTTACCGAGCCGGCGACAAGGTGGTGGGCAGAGATGTCTTGCTACATGAAGTTTGGGGTTACAACGCCGGCGTGACAACCCACACGCTCGAGACACATATCTATCGCCTCCGCCAGAAAATCGAAGTCGATCCTTCGCACACCCAGTTGCTGGTTACCGAAGCTGGCGGATACAAGCTGGTTCCGTAATTGGCCGCTGCATCAATGTGGGCTTGACATGAACATCCGTGCCGCAGTCGACCTGCTCAAGCAGATTCCGCTGTTTGCTGGCGTCGACGAGGCTCATTTGCAGACGCTGCTTTTTTCTTCTGATGAACTGCTTGTGCCACAAGGGCGCACGATGTTCGAAGCCGGGGATCCGGCAACCAGCGCCATCGTGATTACCAGCGGAGAGGCTGTCGTGCATGATGGACAGACCGGCAGCGTGCTGGCCCTGGCGGGTCCCGGATCCATGTTCGGTGAACAATCAATGATCGCCGGACTGCCGCGGCAGGTAACAGTAAACGCCAAGACCGAGGTTGAGGCAGTCGTCGTGGAGCAAGCGGTCTTCCTGCGCCTGTGCGCCGAGTTTCCGGAGGTTGGCATGCAGGTACTTGACGTGCTCAGCCGGCAGTTGGGCGAGAGCTCAGATGCCCTTGCAGATGTGCAGGAACACTTTCAGGTCCAGCCCGTAGACGAATTACTGAAGCCGAAGACTGAAACCTGACGCTATCCGGGCACAACAATGTCGAGCAACACCGGCACGTGGTCCGACGGACGGTCCCAGCCCCGTGCTTCGCGAACAATTTCGGTGTTGGTGCATAGATGGGCCATCTCCTCGGGCACCCAGATATGGTCGAGCCTGCGTCCCTTGTCCGCCGTGTCCCAGTCACGTGACCGGTAACTCCACCATGAATAGAGCCGCTCAGGTTCGGGATACTTTGCCCGCACCGGATCATGCAATCCGCACGACGTCATCAGGCCGGTCAGCTTTTCCGTTTCGACAGGCGTGTGGGATACGACCTTGAGCAGCTGCTTGTGAGACCAGACATCGGTTTCGAGTGGCGCAATATTGAAGTCGCCGGCGAGAATGTGCCGCCCTGTGCCGGAAGCCGTCAAGGCAGCGGCCCACAGCTTCATTTCGTCAACGAATTGAAGTTTGTGGGCAAACTTCACGTTTATCGATGGATCTGGTTCATCTCCGCCGGCTGGCACATACAGGCTGTGGATGACGAGTCCGGAATTGGTGAGTTGAACACTGACATGACGGCCATCATTACGGTTGCAGAACGAATGAACTTGCTGACCTTCAATTGGGTGGCGGGACACGATGGCCACACCATGATGACCGGTGTAACCGTTCTCGGCTATGTGGCCGTACCCAGCCTGCCGGAACGCGGCGGCCGGAAACTGTCCACGGGGACACTTGGTTTCCTGAAGGCAAAGGACATCGGGCCGCCATGTTTCGAGAAATCTCGTCACCAGTCCGATACGCAATCGCACCGAGTTTATGTTCCAGGTAGCAACCCGCACCGGACGGCCTAGCGATCGGAACCGGCGCTGCCTGCTCTTGAACGCTGGACAATGAACAGTTTCGGGCTAGGTTCGGCGGTCTTGTCGATGTTTGACAATTCAACGCTGGTGCGCTGGCCCTTGCCGTCGACAATGATCCACTGCACCAGTTCGTTGTTGGCGCGATCGAAAACCATGGTCAATTGACCTGCCACGAGCTGATCCTTCTCTTGCATGGTAATCGCGGATAGCGTTTCCGTGTGCTCAACGTTCAGGATGACGGCCTGTTCAAACAGGTTGACCTGGTCAGCCAGCACCAGCTTCAACGGGGTCGTCGACAAGGGGTACTGGTCATCACTTTTGCGTTCGGTATTCTTTACGGTCACCCAGTTTCCGTCTGACACTACGAGCAGGGGGCTGGGCGGCGCGTATTCAAAGCGCATCTTGCCCGGCTTGGCGATGTAGAAGATGCCATTGGCAACCTGACCACGCGGGCTGATCTGGGTGAACTCGCCACTCAGGTTGCGGATCTGGTTGAGATAGTCATTCAGCTGCGTCAGCGCGACCTTGTCCTCGTCGGTCAGCTGGGCATTCGCAAATGCACTCCCCCCGGTCGTGCCCGGTAGCACATTCATCGCCGGAGCCAGCAGAAGTGCGGCTGCAAGGGCGGCGAGGATGGCGGTACGTCTGATCATCGATTCACTCCTGCGGGACCAGCTGTCAGGTCCATGTTTCGCGTACATCTTGTCTGCCGTCAACGCGGCGATATTGCGGCGCCCGGATTATCCAGCATCTGAACCTACCAGGATCTCACGCTTGCCGGCGTGATTGGCAGCAGAAATCAGGCCTTCCTGCTCCATCCGTTCGATGAGGCTCGCAGCCTTGTTGTAGCCAACCGACAGCCGGCGCTGGATGTAACTGGTTGAAACCTTCTTGTCGCGCAGCACTACTGCCACCGCCTGATCATACAGCTCATCACCGGAGGAACCGCCACCGATGTCCGAGCCGAAGCTGCCCGGGTCTGGCTCGCCGGAGTCCTCGGTGACTGCCTCTACATACTCAGGCGCAGCCTGGGACTTGAGATATGCCACAATGTTCTCTACCTCGCCGTCAGACACGAACGGTCCATGCAGACGGGAGATTCGTCCACCCCCGGCCATGTAAAGCATGTCGCCCTGGCCAAGCAGTTGCTCGGCACCCTGCTCGCCGAGAATGGTGCGGCTGTCGATTTTGGACGTGACCTGGAAGGAAATGCGAGTCGGGAAGTTAGCCTTGATGGTGCCGGTGATGACGTCCACCGACGGACGCTGAGTTGCCATGATGACATGGATACCGGCGGCGCGCGCCATCTGTGCCAGACGCTGGACGGCGCCTTCGATGTCCTTGCCTGCCACCATCATGAGGTCGGCCATCTCGTCGATGATGACCACGATGAATGGCATGGGAGACATGTCCATCTGCTCTTCTTCATAGATCGGAGAGCCGGTTTCCGGATCGAAGCCAGTCTGGATTTGACGGGTGAATACCTCGCCCTTCTTCTGTGCCTGCTCGGCGCGGGTATTGTAGCCGTCAATGTTGCGAACGCCGAGCTTGGACATCTTCCGGTAGCGCTCTTCCATTTCCCGTACCGCCCATTTCAGCGCCACCACGGCCTTGTGCGGATCGGTTACCACCGGTGCGAGAAGGTGGGGAATGCCCTCATAGACTGAAAGCTCCAGCATCTTGGGGTCGATCATGATCAGCTTGCACTTGTCCGGCGGCAACCGGAACAGCAATGACAGGATCATCGTGTTGATGCCGACCGACTTGCCCGAGCCGGTCGTGCCGGCGATCAGCAAGTGCGGCATGCGTGCAAGGTCTGCAAAGGATGGTTCGCCGCCAATATCCTTGCCCAGCGCCATGCACAGTTTGTGCTTGGTCTTTTCAAAGTCCTCGGAGGCAAGCAGTTCGCGCAGGAACACGGTTTCACGTTTCGAATTTGGCATTTCGATGCCGATGACGTTGCGGCCGGGAACTACTGCAACGCGAACCGAGATCGCGCTCATGGAGCGTGCGATGTCGTCTGCCAGACCGATGACTCGCGACGACTTGATTCCGGGTGCCGGCTCAAGCTCATAAAGGGTAACGACAGGGCCGGGACGCACGTTGATGATTTCGCCGCGGATGCCGAAATCCTCAAGTACGCCTTCGAGCAAGCGGGCATTCTGCTCAAGGGCATCGGCGGACAACTGGGTCTTGCCGTTTGTGACGTCAGGTTCCGCGAGCAGGCTCAGGGGCGGCAACTGGAATTCGCCGGCCTTGCCGTGCAGGAGGTCTGGTTGCATGTCACGCGCCAGCCGCCTGCCTTGCCTTATTGGCTGTGCCGGTGCCTGGACGCGCACTGGCGTGGTCTCGACAGGCTCTACAGCGTTGGGCGCAAAGCCCGTTTCAATGGTGTCCTGTGCGTTGGACCAGTCTTGTTCAGCCTCGTCCTGCCATTCCGGTGCGCCAAGTTCCGGTTCTCTGGCAGCAGCCAGTTCAGCCCCGGCCAACCGTGGTTCGATGCGGTCCTCGCCAAGCGGTGCCCGGCGCGCAAGAAACGCCGGGATGTCGTCGGGCATGTTTTCCTGGGGCTTGATCCATGTCGGTTGGGCCGATTGCCTTTCGCGCAGACGAGTGAGCAAGGTAGGCCTTGAACCGCGCTGATCCAGCTGGGGTTCCGCCTGCTGCCAGGCCGGATCGTCTTCACGGGATACGATGGAGCTGCCGGACTGACCCGGTTCGTTTGCATAGCGATCGCGCAGGGCGCCAACGGATTGTGCGATGCGGCTGGAGGCTACCATGGCCTTTGTTCCGATTACCGAAGTCGGCTTGCGGAGCCCTGCTATGGCAACTCCGATCGAACGTGGTGGAATGCCTGCGGCCATGCATGCAGTCCACGTCGCGGCGATCAAGCAGATCGTGGCAGCGGCCAGGTCGGACATCCAGTCGTAGATGAAAAGCTTCGGCAATGAGGTGAGCAGGAGGCTGATGGAGTCGCCGGCCGTTCCTCCAAGCCCAGGCCCCATTGGCCAGTTTTCCGGCAGCGGCAAGTACGACAGGAACCCCGCCGCGGACAGTACCGAAGCCATATAGGCAGGAATGCGCATCCGCCAGCGGCCAAGCGGGTTGTGAAACATTATCACGATTGCCCAGAAGGCCGGGATGCCTACCATGACGGCGCAAGCAAGTGCCAGCCAGCTCACCAGCTTGTCAGCCACCACGGCGCCCGTATACCCCAACGCATTCTGGACGGTACCATCAGCGGCATTGCTCCATGAAGGGTCCGATACCGACCAGGTTGCAAGCATCACCGTCACGCATGCCAGTGCACCCAGCAGAAGCAAGCCCTTCAGCTCCATCAGCCGTCGGCTAATGAAGGTTCTGAGGCCGTCGGGAATGGCGTTCTGCTTGTTGGCAGTCGACTGGCTGCGCGGCATGTATGCTGCTCCGGAATGCGAACTGGCAAAGTTCCCCCCTCCAGTGAGGCGGGCCTTTCAAAACTGCGTCAGACTGTGGGCCTCGTATGGTTAAGACCTCGTTAAGCTTTGCCAGTTTTGTGCACAAAAAACCCCGGAAGGACATGATCCTTCCGGGGGTCTGCAATCGATGATCTGGCCTGTTCAATCAGGCCGGATGTGGGTCAGATGGAAGATCCGCCGCGAGAAAACTCGGGGTAGGCTTCGACGCCAACCTCTGCCTTGTCGAGGCCCATCATTTCTTCTTCCTTGGTGACCCTGATGCCCATCGTCATCTTTAGGGCAAACCAGACGATCGCCGAGACCACGAAAGTGAAGGCGCCGTAGGCCGCGATGCCCACGATCTGGGTGCCGAAGCTCGCGTCCGAGTTGGACAGCGGAACCGCCAGCGTGCCCCATATGCCTGCGAAAAGGTGCACAGGGATTGCGCCTACCACGTCGTCGATCTTCAGCTTGTCGAGCAGCGGCACGGCCAGCACCACGATGACGCCGCCAACCGCGCCGATCATGATCGCCAGCAGAGGGCTCGGCTGGAGAGGCTCGGCGGTGATCGATACCAGGCCCGCCAGAGCGCCGTTGAGGGCCATGGTAACGTCGACCTTCTTGTAGATGATCTGGGTCAGGGCCATTGCCGCAATCACGCCGCCAGCTGCTGCGAGGTTGGTGTTGGCGAAGATGTTGGACACCGAGGTCACGTCAGCGGCGGTACCCATTGCAAGCTGCGAGGCGCCGTTGAAGCCGAACCAGCCCAGCCACAGGATGAATGTACCGAGCGTTGCCAGTGGAATGCTGGAGCCAGGCAGGGGGTGGACCTTTCCACCTTCATACTTGCCGAGGCGTGCGCCAAGGATGAGCGCGCCAGCAAGGGCCGCCCAGCCGCCAACCGAGTGAACGATGGTGGAGCCAGCGAAGTCCTGGAAGCCCATCTCGTTCAGCCAGCCGCCGCCCCACTTCCACGACCCGGTGATGGGGTACATGATGCCGGTCAGTACGGCGGTGAACAGCAGGAATGGCCACAGCTTTATACGTTCGGCGAGGGTGCCGGACACGATGGACGCGGTTGCGGCCACGAACACCATCTGGAAGAACCAGTCAGATGCCGTGGAGTAGCTGCCGACAGCACCATCATCGCCGGTGGCGAACTTGCCAACCTCATCGAAGCCATAAGTTGAGAAGGTGCCGATGTAGCCACCGTCAACGCCGGTGTACATCAGCGAGTATCCACATACCCAGAACATGATGCCTGCGACAGAGTAGAGTGCGATGTTCTTGAGGCACTGCATGGATACGTTCTTGGAGCGGACGAGGCCTGCTTCAAGCATGGCGAAACCGGCTGCCATGAACATCACCAGAAAGCCGCCGATAAGGAACAGCAGGCTGTTGAAGATGTAGGCGGTTTCGGGGGAAACGGCAGGTGCTGCGTCCTGGGCCATGGCAGCGCCAGCTGCAGTCATGCTTGCAAGGCCTGCCATGCCCGCAAGAGTGATCTTCTGATAAAGCTTCATCTTGTTAGCCCTCACAATGCTTCTTCGCCGGACTCGCCAGTGCGGATGCGCACGGCGTTTTCCAGGTCAATGACGAAAATTTTTCCGTCGCCTATCTGGCCTGTTCTGCCAGCCTCGGCGATCGCTTCGACTGCTTTGGCCGCCAGCTTGTTGCTGAGCGCGAGTTCAACCTTGATCTTGGGCAGGTAAGAGACTTCGTATTCAGCCCCACGGTAGATCTCCGTATGGCCTTTCTGGCGTCCATGCCCCTTCACTTCGCTCACCGTCATGCCTTCGACACCGATGGCGGACAGCGCGGTGCGCACTTCCTCCAGCCGGTGCGGCTTGATGATCGAGATGATATATTTCATGTGCATCTCCCATGTTGCCTGTCACTACTTTGCCGAGCGGCAGCAGTGTCGGGAGATTTCCATTTCAAGGTGTGTGCCAGACTCAGCGAATCTTCAACCGCTTGAATCAAAACGTGTTTTAAGAGCAGTTGATATACTTGGCACTGCAATTTAGTCTAAAAATTATGCAAACACAGATTTTTGCCTAATTATTGTTCTCCAACTAGGCGGATGAAGCCTTGCTGACTCACCGTGGCGCAAAGGCTGCCTGACCGGTTGTAGATCCTGACATGACCAAGTCCCATACCTGCTTCCGTGGCGAGGCTGTCGTGGGTTGCCAGAAGCCAGTCTGACCAGTCGGGTTCGGCATGCTGCCATAGCGCGTGATCGAGACTGGCCATACTCAGGGCAGGGTCGAAGAAGTTGCGTCCGTGCGGCCGCAAGCTGGCATTGAGGACCGGCATATCGGACAGATAAGCAAGTAGTGCCGTGTTCCACGCGGAATGGGGCGCTTGTCCTGATCGCAAACGGAACCACATCAGCATTGGTTCGCCGGGTTCGTCCGTTGCGAACAGGAACTGTTCAGCGCGCACGGGGCGCAACTCGAAAACCTTTGGTCGCGACAGGTATTTCAGCGTGTTCTCTGTCAGACGCCCGGTGTATTGCGCGCAAATCGCAGGTTCATCCGGTAGCAACTCGGGGTCAGGCGCCACTGGCATATCCGGTGCGAAGTACAGTCCTCCTGCCTCGTTGCGGAAGGAAATGCCTGCAACGAACACAGGCTTGCCGAGTTGTTCAAGCGTGAGCCGGCGATGCGCGATGGACCGTCCATCCAGCAACCTTTCAACTGATATCGTTATCGGCTCTGTGGTGTTGCCAGGACGCAGAAAATTGCCGTGCAGCGCGTGAAGCTTCTTGCCGTTAGGGACGGTCAACTCGGCGGCGCGCACCGCATGCGCCAGGAGCAGGCCACCGTAGATCCGCCGCCAGCCGATTGCCGGGCTGCGGCTTCGAAACAGGTTGTCCTCCAGCTGCTCAAGATGGAAACTGGAGATAACCTGATCATATTCCGACACGGCCATTCACCCTCCTGCACATCAGCACAGCGACCAGATAACCCCGCATGACAAATCCTACGACATATGACGTCATCATTACCGGTGCGGGGCTTGCCGGACTGACCTGCGCTCTTGCCCTGTCCGGACCGCATCTGTCCATACCCTTGCGCACCCTTGTCGTGGATGCCGGCCCGCCGCTTGATCAGCGTGACCATTCTGCAGATACGCGAGGCTCGGCCATAACATTCGGATCACGAAACCTGCTGCAGGCGCTGGGTATCTGGCAAACTGTCGCCAGTGACGCGCAGCCATTCAAGCGCATCATTGTCACCGATGCGCGTTCAAATGCCGATACCGCTCCTGTGCTTCTCAACTTCATGCCAGACAACGCCTCGGACACCTCATCCGCATGGATGCTGGAGAATGGCAAATTGCTGGAAGCCCTGACGGGCGCGGTACTGAAATGCACCAACATCGATGTTGCCACCGGTGCGCTCGTGACCAGCTTCGAGCATGGCAACAAACTGGCGCGAATCAAGACGGCGGAGGGACGGTCATACGATGCAAAGCTGCTTATCGCAGCCGATGGCCGGAATTCCGCGGCGCGGCGTCAAGCTGGAATAGAGACCGCCAGCTGGGCTTATGATCAATCCGCGATCACGCTGACCATCAATCATGCTGAACCCCATCATGGCTGTGCGGAAGAGCACTTCAGGCAGAATGGGCCGCTGGCCATATTGCCGCTGACCGGAAACCGGTCATCGCTGGTCTGGGTGGAGGCGACTGCCGAAACGGACAGGATCATGGCGCTGGACGACAGCCGCTTCCTTGACGAGTTGAAACAGCGGATCGGCCATCATCTGGGCGACATCACGCTCGCCAGCGGCAGGACGTCTTGGCCGCTTGGTCTGCAGATCGCCAAAAACTTCACGTCCACCAGGCTGGCGCTGATTGGCGACGCGGCCCATGTCATCCACCCGATTGCCGGACTCGGATTCAACCTGGGGCTCAAGGACATTGCGGCCATCGCCGAGTGCGTCCTGCTCCAGGCGCGCCGTGGTCAGGACATTGGAGGTCAGGCAACGCTTGGTGAGTACGAAAGCTGGCGGCGCGCCGATACGCTTATCGTTGCCGGCATGTGCGATGCGCTGGCCAGGGTGTTCTCCAATGACATCACCCCGCTGGCCCTGGCGCGGCAGGCGGGCCTCAGGCTCGTGAACAACCTGCCGCCGTTGAAACGTTTCTTTCTGGACCGGGCCGCAGGAACAGCTGGCCGCCAACCTGCGCTCATGACAGGTGGCAGGATCTAACCATTAGCGCTGGCGCGATTTACCCTCGCTCTGCAACCGATCCAGATAAGCTGTCCATATGGTTTCGCGTTCCCTGCCGAGCTTGAGCAGGTAGTCCCAGCTGTATATGCCGGTCGAGTGCATGTCGTCGAAAGTCAGCCGGACCGCATAGTTGCCGACCGGTTCAACCTTGATTATCGACACGTCGGACTTGCCGCCGACGCAGACCTTCTGGTCAGCGCCATGCCCTTGTACTTCGGCACTCGGGCTTTCAACTCGCAGGTACTCGGCATCAAGGCTGTGGTTCTCGCCGTTGTTGAAACTGACGATCAGCCGCCGGCCCTTGTCCTGCAGGCGGAGCTCTTCTGGCCAGATGTCGTCATTTGTCAGCATGCAATCACTCATCCAGTTCCCTGGCTTCCTCGACCAGCATGATGGGAATGCCATCCCTGATCGGGTATGCCAGACGCGCCTGGTCAGACACCAGTTCCTGCCGGGTCTCGTCGTACCGCAACGGCCGCCGCGTAACGGGGCAAACAAGCACCTCCAGCAGCCACGGATCGGCTTTGCGTTCTGATTCCCGCACCTCGTCTTCAGCCGTCATTCTTGCTGCCTCATCGGGCTACTGGACCGAACCGTTGTCATTGCTGCCAAACGGTTGTTCGATGGACATCCTGGTCAATGCCACAAGCGTCGTGGTGCGTTCACGCAGGTCAGCCGCCTCGAGCACGGCCTGCTTCTCGCGAGGACTGAAAGAACCAATCATGACGAGCGTGTTGATCAGTGTCGGGGTTGGCGCAGAGACGATCTCGTTCCAGTCCGCCCGCATCGACCTGGCCTTGAGGAACTGATCAAGGCTGTTCAGCAAGTCCTGCCGTTCCGTGTCGCTTTCGCCAAGAAATTCCTCGGTCAAATCGGTTGCAAATGCCGAGTAATCCGCCTTTACAGTGCGGTAAGGCTTTGAGCCGCCAAGCTCCTGAAAGACATGGAACCGGCAGATGCCGGACAACACGATCTGGATTGGTCCGTCGCCACTTTCGTGAAACGACGTGATCCGGCCCGCGCATCCCACATTGTAAAGCTCTGGCGGTGCTGCGGCGGAGGAAAGCGATGGGTCCTGTTCGCTATCCATGTGACGCGGCTGTATCATGCCAATCAACCGGTGGCTGGCGAGCGAGTCGGCGAGCATCTGGAGGTAGCGCGGTTCGAAAATGTTCAGCGGCAAGTCACCTCCGGGGAGCAGGACCGCGCCCGGAAGCGGAAAGATCGGCAACTGGACAGGCAGATCCGTCTCCGACTTGTATGTCTCGACTGAGGGCATGGGCTCTGTTCCGGTCCGATCTGACAGTTCACGCGAACAATATGGACGAAAGCCGGCGGCGCCCCGCAATTGTGAGCGAATTGGTTGAACCCCACGCCTCGAAGAATGTCAGAAGCTGCTTGCGGGCTGCCTCGTCGTTCCAGGCACGGTCCTTCTCGATAATCGTCAGCACGTGGTCAAGCGCTTCCTCGCGCTGTCCGGCAGCATTCAATGCAATTGCCAGATCAAGGCGTGACTGATGATCTGCTGAATCGGCTTCGATCGCCGAACGCAAACGGCCAATCTCCTGACTGTCGACTGGCGTTTCAGCGACCTCCAGCGCTGCGAGCGCTCCGGAGATCGAGGCATCCGAGCGCAACTGCTCGGGGAGGGCATCAGCCAGCCGCCTCGCCTCCGCCAACTCGTCCATACCAATCAGGCACTTGATCTGGCCGGCGAGAGCGCGCGGTTCCTCGGGAGCGGCCTGAAGCGCCGCGTCAAACATCGCAAACGCCTGCTCCCAGGCTTCCGCGGCCATTGCTTGGCCGGCCTGCTCGAAAAGCTGATCCAGCTGATCTGCCAGGCCGCCGTGGCCCTTGACCAACTTGTCGACAAACTTCCGCAGTTCCGATTCCGGCAATGCCCCCATGAAGCCGTCCACAGGCTGTCCTTCGGCAAATGCATAGACCGCCGGGATCGACTGAATGCGCATCTGCTGGGCAAGCTGCTGATTGGTGTCGATATTGATCTTGACCATGCGGACCTTGCCGCGGGCTTCCCGAACGATCTTCTCCAGAACCGGGCCCAGCTGCTTGCAAGGGCCACACCAAGGCGCCCAGAAATCCACAATCACCGGCACGGAACGCGATGCCTCGATCACGTCTGCCATGAAGTGAGCCGTGTCCGATTCCTTTATGACCTCGGCGCCAGTGCCGTTGGCGGGCGCGGTTCCTGCGGACGTATTGAAGCTGGTGCCCATCGAGAATGAATTATCCGACATACTGCCTGTTCCTTTGGGATCCCGGATGACCGGATTGCCTTGTAACATGGGACGCGCCCGGGCCCCATGCAACCCGGTTATCAGTCGTAAAGCTTGACGATATTTGCATGATGACCGCACGATTCGATGAAACGAAGCAGGTCGCCGGGAGTCAGCGTGGTCGTCGCCGTATTCTGCAAGGGATGATAGCTGACCAGCTCACAGGCCATCATTCTGGCATCAAGCACCACATTCACCTGCCGGGATTCATCATTGATAAGGGCAAACGGCGTGACCGAGCCGGGCTCCACGCCAAGCACCTCCTGCAACAGCTCCGCCTTGCCAAAAGAAATCCGCGCAGCCCCGATCTTCTCAGGCAAGGACTTCAGATCGATCACCGCGTCTTCCAGGCAAACCACAAGCCACAGCTGGTCCTTCTTGTCCTTCAGGAAAAGGTTCTTGCAGTGCCCCCCAGGTATGTCTCCGCGCAGCGCGCGGGCCTCTTCCACGGTGTAGACCGGCGGGTGCTCCCGTGTGGCGGCATCAATGCCCAGTGCATGCAGGCGGTCAAGCAGCTGTTCCTTGGTAGCGGGCATGCAGTCTCCTGTTGAGGCTGTTTCATGGGCGGGAAAATTTGTCGGTCGAGAGCTATTGCATTTAGTCCGGGCTTGCGCAATATAGCGGCGCGCAAAGCAGGGTCCTTGCCGTCTGGCAGGTCCCTTACCCAATGGACGCGGGCGTAGCTCAGGGGTAGAGCACAACCTTGCCAAGGTTGGGGTCGTGAGTTCGAATCTCATCGCCCGCTCCAATTTCTCCCGAAAGCAAGGTTGCTGACCGACAAAATGGAGCGGCGGTCTGCTATTGCAGTTCCTTGGTCTTCAGGAAGCGGATCTGTTCGTTGGTGCGCGCTGCGTAGTCCAGTTCCCACTGACCCTTGGCGAGAAATACCGGGCTGCCGTCGCGGTCTGTTGCCATGGCCAGCCGGTTTCTCTCACGGAACAGGTTCAAAACGGTCGGATCGTCTGACGTAATCCAGCGGGCCATTTCATATGGCGCGTTCTCGAAGTCGAGCCTGACGCCATATTCCTGTTCGGCACGCGATGCCATGACATCCAGCTGCAGTACGCCAACCACGCCGACGATCCACTGTGACCCAATCTCGGGCTGGAACACCTGGATGAGGCCCTCTTCGGCCAGGTCTTCAAGGGCAGCCCGCATCTGCTTGACCCTGGTCATGTCGCCCAGCCGTACCCGGCGCAGCACTTCCGGTGCAAAAGCGGGCAGGCCGGTAAAGCGCAAGGCCTCGCCTTCGGTGAACGTGTCACCGACGCGCACCGTGCCGTGGTTGGGAATGCCGATCACGTCGCCAGCGACCGCGTCTTCGGCGATCTCACGGTCTTGGGCCAGGAAGAAGATCGGTGAATGTACCAGCAGATCCTTGCCGGTGCGCACCTGTCTGAGCTTCATGCCGCGGCGGAAATCGCCCGAACAGATCCGCATGAACGCAACACGGTCGCGATGATTCTTGTCCATGTTCGCCTGCACCTTGAAGACGAAACCTGAAACCTGGTCTTCATCAGGTGACACGGTGCGCGGTTCGGCGGGGCTGGGCCGTGGCGACGGCGCATTGCTAACGATGAAATCGAGCAGCTGGGAGACCGAAAACCCGTTCAGAGCGCTGCCAAAGATGACCGGGGTCAGGTGGCCCTCAAGATAGGACACCTTGTCGAATGCCGCATAGCCGGCCTGCGCCAGCTCGATGGCCTCGGAAGTTGCGTCCGCGATGTGTCCGGGCACGCCCGACGCGGCGAGTTCGCCTGGTCCCGCCAGTTGGACCGTTTCGCCGTAGCCGCCTCCCCGGCGATCGGCCCTTTGGAAACTGCCGTCGCGAAGGTCGAAACAGCCGAAGAAATCCGAGCCCATGCCGACAGGCCAGATCTGCGGCGAAACATCCAGCGCCAGCATCTCCTGGATCTCGTCCAGCAGCTCGAAACCGTCGCGGCCTTCACGGTCCACTTTGTTGACGAAGGTAACGATCGGGATATCGCGCAGGCGGCAGACCTCGAACAGCTTCCGGGTCTGGCTCTCGATGCCCTTGGCGGCGTCGATCACCATGATCGCTGAATCGACGGCCGTCAGCGTGCGATAGGTGTCTTCGCTGAAGTCCTCGTGACCGGGCGTATCGAGCAGGTTGCAGGTGTGGCCGTCATAATCGAAGGTCATCACCGAACTGGTTACCGAGATGCCCCTATCCTGCTCGATCTTCATCCAGTCGGACCGGGCGCGGCGCTGGTCGCCGCGCGCCCGCACCGCACCGGCAAGCCGGATGGCGCCGCCGGCAAGCAGCAGCTTTTCGGTAAGAGTGGTCTTGCCTGCGTCCGGATGCGAGATGATCGCAAATGTCCGGCGGGTCAGGTGATCGGATCCCATCGGGAAAACCTGGATGATGAGGGTTTGAAAAATGCCGGCCGACCGGCCTAGCGGGCCTGTGCGTGATACTCGTCATTGGGCCGCATGTCCACAGCCGCCGCCATGCGGTTGGACATGTTGAAGAAGCTGGCCACCGAGGCAATGTCCCAGATGTCGCGGTCGGTATAACCGGCATCACGCAATGCCTGTCGGTCCTGCTCGACGATGGCGTGGGGCGAGCGGGTCAGCTTGTCGGCGAACTCAAGCATCGCCACCTGCCCTGGCGTGAGCCCCTCCGCTGCCCGGTAGTTCATGACCATCTGCTCGCCCAGCGCCGGGTTGCCAGACAGTTGCCGGACGGCAGCACCATGGGCCGTCAGACAATAGTAACAATGGTTCACGCCAGAAACCGCCACGGCAATCAACTCCCGGTCCAGCTTGCTGAGACCGGAGTCGCCCAGCATCAGGTCGTTGTACATGTCGGCGAACGCCTGGAGCTTCGCCGGTGCAAAGGCGTAGGCGCGCAGTACATTGGGGACGAACCCCAGTTTTTCCTCACACTTGGCGAAGTAAGCCTGCTGCTTGTCGGTCAACTCTGAAACCGGTTCGAGGCTCAAGGCGATCGGATTATCTTGTCTATTGGTCATGGATTCCTCGGGTTGAGACCGTCCGGTAATGACGTGGCACAATAAAGGGGCATAAGATCAAACTTCAATCGCAAGAAAACAGAGGGTGCTGGAATCATGGCGGGCAAGGGCAGGAGCGCTTCTCGCAGCGCTGGCGATTCAACGGCAAGTTCCGGAGCAAGGCGCGCGGAAGTGCGCAGGCTGCTGCTGAAGGAAGCGGCGGAAGAGGACCTGGAAGGCCTGGCCAGGTCCGATCTTGACTGGATTGCCCAACGGGCTGACGCGTTTCTTGATTCCAAGCAGCCAGGCAAACTTAAGGTCAGGCTTGAGGATACCGGGATCGACACTGGCCCGCTGGCTTATCGGGCTGTTCTGGAGATCCTCAACGACGACATGCCGTTTCTGGTCGATTCGGTTGTGAACCTGCTCTCGATCGAAGGTCATGCGGTGCACACGGTCCTGCACCCGGTGGTGACGGTGCAGCGCGACCGGGAGGGCAAACTGAAGGCATTGATGCCTGCATCCAGTCCAGCCGACGGCGCCACGCGCGAGAGCTATATCCACATACATCTCGACTGTCTCGAGAATGATGCTGCCCGCAAGGCGCTGGTTGCCAAGGTCGAGGCGGTGCTGGCAGAGGTGCGGGCAGCTGTGGTCGACTGGCAGCCCATGTGCCAGGCCGTGCAGCACCAGATCGACCTGTTGCGTAGCGGTGAATCTCCCCTGCCAACGGCCATCGTCAGCGAATCAGTCGATTTCCTGTCGTGGCTTCTGAACAACCGGTTCACGTTTCTAGGCATGGCCTATTACCGTGTGACCGGAGATGGCAAGCAGCGCAGGATGGAAGCAGTGCAGAAGTCGGCACTTGGCATCTTGCGGCTGGAGTCGCGAAAGGTGTTCCGCCACGCGTCCCGGCGCGAGATTAAGCGTGACCAAACCGACCAGGCTGTGCTGGTGGAGAAGTCCGACGTCGTCTCGCGCGTGCATCGTCCTGCGGTGATGGACTACATCGGAATCCATGATTATGACGCATCCGGCAAGATTGCCGGCGAGCTGCGGATCGTCGGTCTGTTCACCTCGACTGCCTACAATGAATCTGCCGTCAACATACCGATCCTGAAGCGCAAAATCGATCTGGTGATGATGCGCAGCGGCTTCTCGCCATCCGGTCATTCGGGCAAGGGGCTGCTGAATGTGCTGGAGACGATGGCGCGTGACGATCTCTTCCAGATCGATGCCGACCAACTGTTGCCGCTGGCAATGGGCATGTGGCGCCTGCAGGAGCGGCCTCGAACCCGGCTGTTCGTCCGCATCGACCGGTTCAGCAGATATGTCATCGCCTATGTCTACTTTCCGCGCGACAGGTTCTCTTCCGAACTGCGCGAGAAGGCAGGCAACATCCTGTCCGCCAGCTATTGCGGCAAGGTCATCGAGTTCCTGCCGGATTTCGGTGAAGGGACGCTGGTCCGGGTCCGTTTCATCGTCAGATACGGACTTGAGGATGGTGAAAAGGCTGACCCGCAGGCGGTTGAACGTGAAATCATTGCGGCGACCAGGCGATGGGAGGACGAGTTGCGCGAGGCAATGGCCGCCAGCGGCGAAGAAGCATTGCATCACCTCGTGCATGTCTATGATCGCGCCTTTTCCCCGGCCTACCAATCGGGAACCCCGATCCACGAAACGCTGCACGACATCATTGAAATGGAGCGGCTCGGCGGTGAAACCGAGACAGCAGTCGAGTTCATGGAAGCCCGCGACAGTCACGGCGCGGTGCGGTTGAAGCTCTATCATCGGGAGAGTTCCGTACCATTGTCGGCCAGGCTGCCGTTGCTGGAGAACATGGGACTGAAGGCGCTAGACGAGAACACACATCTGGTGCGGCCCCACGGCGGCAATGGCGAAGCCCACCCTTTGGTCTATCTCCACGAAGTGTCGCTCGATGCGAGTGATGGCGGCAGCGTTGCGCCGGATGCCTTTGACCGTCTGGAAGACTGCTTCATGGCAGTCTGGACCCAGACGGCGGACAACGACCGGCTCAACGCGCTTGTGCTGGCGGCAGGCCTCGACTGGCGGCAGGCAGCGGCGATCAGGGCCTGTGCGCGTTATCTGCGCCAGACCGGCTTTCCCTACACATTAACCCGGATTGCCGACTCGCTCTGCCGCCATCGTGAGCTGGCGCAGCTCCTGGTGGAACTCTTCGACGTCCGCTTCAGGCCCGGTCAGGCGGGTGGCCGGTCCTTGGCGGCGCGAGACAAGGCCGTCAGCGCGCTGCAGGAGAAGATCGAGGCTGCGCTGCAAGACGTGCCCAGTCTTGATGATGATCGCATCATCCGGTCGCTGGCAGGCATGATCATGGCCATCACGCGAACCAACTTCTATATTCTCGACGAGCTGCAAGGCGAGATTCCGATTGCCCTTGCCTTCAAGATTCGCAGCAGGGATGTGCCCGGAATACCGTCTCCGGTACCGTTTGCCGAGATCTTCGTGCATTCCACTCTGGTGGAGGGTGTTCATCTGCGCGGTGGAAAAATTGCGCGCGGCGGTTTGCGCTGGTCGGATCGTGCAGATGATTTCAGGGTTGAGGTGCTAGGCCTTGCCAAGGCGCAGAACGTGAAGAACTCCGTCATCGTGCCTGTTGGCGCGAAAGGCGGTTTCGTTCCCCGGCGATTGCCCGCCGGGGGTGACCGCGACCAGATCTACGCGGCTGGTACGCTTGCATACCAGAGTTTCGTCTCAAGCCTGCTTTCGGTCACCGACAATGCGGACGGCAGCAAGGTCATACCCCCCCAGGGCGTCGTCCGGCATGATGGTGATGATCCTTACCTCGTGGTGGCAGCCGACAAGGGTACGGCGGCATTTTCCGACGTGGCCAACGCCATCTCGCAGAAGGCTGGATTCTGGCTGGACGATGCGTTCGCGTCGGGCGGTTCGGCAGGGTATGACCACAAGAAGATGGGTATTACGGCGCGTGGCGGATGGGAGGCCGTGAAGCGCCACTTTCGCGAGATGAACCGCGATATCCAGACCCAACCCTTTACCGTCGTCGGCGTAGGCGACATGTCGGGCGACGTGTTCGGCAACGGCATGCTGTTGTCAGAAAAGACAAGACTGCTTGCGGCGTTCGATCACCGTGACATCTTCATCGATCCTGACCCGGATCCGGCGGCAAGCTACAAGGAGCGGCGCCGGCTTTTCGAGATGCCCCGCTCCAGCTGGCAGGACTATGACCGCAAGTTGATCAGTAACGGCGGAGCGGTATTCTCGCGTACCGACAAGCAGATCACCGTCACACCCGAGATCAGGGTCTTGCTTGGGTTGTCTTCTGCCAAGCTAACCCCGGCCGAACTGATGACCGCAATCCTGCAATGCGAGGCAGACCTGTTGTGGTTCGGCGGTATCGGCACCTATGTTCGCGCCAGTTCGGAGAGCAATGCCGACGCAGGCGACAAGGCCAATGATGCACTTCGCATAACGGCCTCCCAGCTGAGGGTGAAAGTGATTGGCGAGGGCGCCAACCTGGGCATGACCCAGCCGGCGCGAATCGAGTACGCCCTCGCAGGCGGCCGCATTAATACTGATGCGATCGACAATTCCGGCGGAGTGAACTCGTCAGACGTCGAGGTAAACCTCAAGATTGCCCTTGGCGCCGCCGAGGCATCCGGAAAGCTGACGAGAAACCGCCGCAACAAGCTGCTTGCAGCAATGACAGACGAGGTCGCCTCGCTGGTGTTGCGCAACAACTATCTGCAGACGCTGTGCCTGTCGCTCGCGCAGCGCGGGTTCGCGGCGGACAGGGCGGGACTGGGACGGCTGTTCCGCGTGCTCGAGACGCGTGGCGGCCTCGACAGGCAGATAGAGTTCCTGCCTTCGCAGGATCAGTTGCACGACAGGCTTTCGGCAGGCGGGGCGCTGACCCGGCCTGAACTTGCTGTGCTGATGGCTTATGCCAAGATCGTGCTGTTCAATGAACTGTTGTACGGCAAGGTGGCTGACGATGCCTACCTGGAACACGAACTGTTCCGCTATTTTCCATCGCGCATGGCCAAGCCATATGCGGAGGAAATCCGGGGGCACAAGCTGCGCGCCGAGATCGTTTGCACGCTACTTGCCAACAGCATCGTCAATCGCTGTGGACCACAGTTTCTGTTTGACCTCGTGCAAGACAGCGGGGTTTCGCCAGCAACTGCTGCCTTGAGTTATGCTCTCGCCCGCGACAGTTTCGGGTTCGTGGACATGAACGAAGCCATTGACAGGCTGGACTGCCGCATGGACGGCATGCGGCAGCTTGCACTTTACGCAAAGCTGCAGGCTGGCCTGAGTGATGCGGCTGCGTGGTTTGCTGCAAACGAAGACCTGTCTGGCGGATTGTCCGGCCTTGTGCGCACTTATGGCGATGGGCTTTACGAAATCGCGGTACGGTTGCCCGGGCTGTTGCCCGAACAACAGGCTGCAGACCTCGACGGCGAGCAGAAGGAACTGGTGAGCCTGGGTGTGGATGACAAGGTTGGAAGGCGAATTGCCGGCGTCCGTCACCTGGTGCGGGGGCTCGAAGTCGTGCGCATTTCACGCACGACCAGGGCATCGACGCAGAAAGTTGCTGACGCCTACTTCGCGTTGGCAGCGACTCTCGGTCTCGACCGGATCCTCGCCGGTGCCGAAAGCCTGGCGTCAGGCAGCGATTACGACCGGCAGGCCGTCGATGGCATCACCCAGACGGTGCAAAGGACCATGCGGTCCGTTACCGTAGATGCGGTGTCCGGCCATTTGGGCAAGACAGATAACGAGCGCATTACCCAGACGGGCAAAGAAGTCCGGCGCATTTCCGAGGAGCCTGATTTCACGCTCGCCAAGTTTGCCGTTATCGCCAGTCACATCAATGGTCTGGTGAAGACCTGAACACGTCCTGCCGATCTTGCCTGCCTACTCAACGACGACGGCGGTGCCGGCAGCGGTGACCATCAGCATGGAACCGTTCTGGCCAACTGTCTCGTAATCGATGTCGACACCAATGACGGCATTCCCACCCAGGGCTGCTGCCTTGTCGGTCATCTCGGCTACGGCCGTTTCACGGGCATCGTTCAAGACTCGTTCGTACGCGCCGGAACGGCCGCCGACGATGTCCCGGATCGAGGCAAACAGATCACGGAACAGGTTGGCGCCCAGAATTGCCTCGCCTGCCACCAGCCCCTTGTAGGCGACGATGCGGCGGCCCTCGATGTTGTTGGTCGTGGTGACAAGCATGGAACAGTGCTCCCGTAAAGATTGAAACCAGTAACAGTGATTCTATCAGATTCAATGCCGGAAGTGTCTCATTCCGGTGAAGACCATGGCCAGACCTCTTTCATTGGCTGCGGCAATCACCTCGTCATCGCGCATCGAGCCGCCAGGTTGTATGATCGCGGTGGCGCCTGCCTCTGCCGCCTGCAGCAGGCCGTCGGCGAACGGGAAAAAGGCGTCCGATGCAACGACGCTGCCTTCCGCAAGGCTGCCGGGCAGTCCCGCTGCCTGCGCGGCGTCCGCTGCCTTGCGGGCAGCGATGCGGCTTGAATCGACGCGTGACATCTGGCCGGCGCCAATGCCCACGGTCGCGCCATCACGGGCGTAGATGATGGCGTTGGACTTGACGTGCTTGGCCACGCGGAAGGCAAACAGCATGTCGCGCAATTCCTGGTCGCCCGGATGGCGCGTTGTCACCACCTTGAGATCCTGCAGGCCGACGCGTCCATTGTCGCGGGACTGAACCAGGAAGCCACCTGCCACGGTCTTGAATGCCAGCCCTGCTTGCGCCGGGTCCGCGAGGCCAGCTGTGATGAGGATGCGCAGGTTCTTCTTCGCCGCGAAGACAGCAATGGCGTCTTGCTCGATGCCCGGTGCGATGATCACCTCCGTGAAGATGTCGGCAAGGGCCTTTGCCGTCGCTTCGTCGATCGCACGATTGAACGCCACGATGCCGCCGAACGCGCTTACCGGGTCGCAGCGCAAGGCAAGCCGGTATGCCTCGAGCGGTGATTGCGCCACCGCCACGCCGCACGGGTTGGCATGCTTTACGATTACGCAGGCGGCGCCGTCTGCCGGGTCAAATTCACTGACGCACTCGAATGCCGCATCGGTGTCGTTGATGTTGTTGTAGGACAGTTCCTTGCCCTGCAGCTGCTTTGCGGTAGCAACACCTTCGCGTCTTTCGCCGGTGCGGTAAAAGGCTGCCTGCTGGTGCGGGTTCTCGCCGTAGCGCAGTGGCTGGATCAAACTGCCGCCAATTGCGCGGAACGCAGGTGCCGGTTCTCCGGTCTGACTGAGCAGCCACGTGCTGACCACCGAATCGTAGGCGGCGGTGCGGGCGAAAGCCTTGGCAGCGAGCCTGCGCCGCGTCGCCTCCAGGGTGGCACCGTCATTTGCCTGCATCTCGGCGATAACGAATGCATAGTCGTCCGGGTCCACCACAGTGGTGACATCGGTGTGGTTCTTGGCTGCTGCACGGGTCATCGCCGGACCGCCAATATCAATGTTTTCGACAAGGTCTGCATAGCTGCCACCTGCCGCCAATGTCTGCTCGAACGGATAAAGGTTTACCGCCAGCAGATCGATGGCGCCGATGCCGTGATCTTGCATGGCCTGCTGGTGAGCCTTGCTGGCGCGCACCGCCAGAAGTCCTCCATGGACCTTTGGATGCAGGGTCTTGACCCGGCCATCCATGATCTCGGGAAATCCCGTCCAGTCCGGAATGTCGATGATGGTGAGACCGGCGTCCGAGAGGGTCCGGGCAGTACCACCGGTGGAAATGATCTCCACTCCCATGGCGGCAAGGGCGCGGGCGAAGCCGATCAGCCCGGTCTTGTCGGATACGGACAGGAGAGCACGGCGAATAGCGCTCATTGTTTGGGTCTCCGCTACTGGATGGACAGGTCCGGTCAGCGTTAACACGCACGTGCCGTAATCTGAATATCGACGTTGCGCTTTATCCCGCGCCCAATGGTAGCTCGGGAGCGTCGTCGCGGCTCGATATGCTGGAGCGATTCGTTGCCTTGTGAATGCGCTTGAATGCCCATTGCACCCGGTCCGGCCGTCCGGCAACCCCTGAGATGACGATCTGCTGCGTAGGACGGGGAGCCCTCACGTCCGGCAGATAGAGGCTGGATTCGAGACAAAGCTGGCCGCCGCGTGCGGAGAATTTCCAGCCAGTCTTGTTGGGCAACACCATCATGATGCTGGCGCCATCTCGGGACATGGTCGCCTTGACCGAGGGATGCAGGTGAAAACGGATGCGGAACTGCGGATCCAGGGCCTTTGCGTCCATTGTTTCAACCGGCAGGAAAACGTCCTCGCCGCGAAGGTCGTGTCCGTCGGCGCTGAGGAACAACCGTCGCTGGCAAACCAGGCCAAACAGGTCTTCATAGCAACTGTGCCGCGCCGTGATGACACTGCCCGGAGCATCGGTATTGACCTCGGCTTCCACGCTCCCTCGTTGCAGCATCGCCGGGGTTCCGAAAAGTTTGCGCAGTAGCGGACCATCGGCCACATGGCTGGTGTCGCTATCGCCCAGGCAAATGGTTGAGTGAGCCGAGGTCAGCCTTGCGGCAAGCTGCCATTCGCTGTCCTCGACCGGGCGATTGCCGCAATTGACGACGATGCGATGGGGTCCATCGCAGAATTCCAGCGCGAGCGGCGACGCTGCACATGTCGTGCTGTCAGCCGGCAAGGCCGGTTGGCCGGTATCCATGATCAGGCTGGTCTGACCATGGGCGAGCCTTGCAAAATCCGAGATCTGCGCGTGCGACAGGGGTTTGCCGCCAATCCTGTCTGTGGCCAGGATGGCTCTGACGCGGCCTGCATGGGTGCGTGATACGCCCTGGAAAACCGCCAGTCGCTCATCGCTGTGGCACATGAAGCGGAGCATCGGCAACATGCGTTCAGTGGCTGCGTTTACCGGTCCGGGCACCTCCATGTAGGCTGCTTGCATCGCTTCGCGCAGCGGCACCAGCAATGCCAGCAGCACACACAGCACTTCGGCATTGCGCGAGATGTGGCCGCCATCGGCAAGGATCTGGTTGTCCAGTTCGAGGACCAGCCGCTGCAGCGCCGTCTTCTGAAGGCTTTCGAGGCCCGAGGTGCCAAAAACCCCATATGCCAGTGCGATTGCGGCAAGCAACCGGTCTTGTGGCAGTGCTGCCGAACAGCTCCTGCGAAGCAGTGCGCGGACTTGAGCCGTCACGCTGGCATAGAAGGCAAGTTCGAAGCTTCTGCTCGCACCGTTCAACAGGAATGGTGCGCATTGTACCCAGTTGATCATTCTCCATGAGGCAGTTTGCGTGCCGCGCGCCGATGGCTGACGCCAGGCGCGATGCTCGAACCATTCCGCAATCAGCCCGCGAGCGAATACTCGGTGCAGCTGGCCTTGCGCGGCCTTCAGGTCGTGCAGATAGGCGAAACCATGCAGCGCTGCATCGAAACTGGCGGGCCTGACCTCCTGCAGGGCGAACACGGACCCGCCACGTAGTACGACACGGCAACCAGCCAGTTCAAAGCAACCCCGGTAGAGTTCAGGCGCCCTGGAGGCATCGCCGTCGACCAGTGCCGGCAGGTTCAGTCCAAGGCCGGTGCATTTTGCCATCTGCAAGCCGGGCAGGCGCGGCGCTGCCAGCCGCATGAGCCGGCTGGTCAGTTCGCGGCCGGTCAGGCTGGCGATGGTTGTCAGGTCGGAGGCGGCGAGCGGCATGGTTGAACGAGGGACCGGGGTTCAGTGACGGTGATTGGCAAGGATGCATGGCCACCCGGCCGTGCATTCCGTGCAACCGGCATTGAAGCCCGGAGATCGTTAACGAAATGATAATTTTCTGTCTCAGTCCGCAACCTTGACCAGCCTCGCCGCATGGAAGCCATCCATGCCCGTGCTGTCGCCAAGTCTGAAGTGCGGCAAGGTCCGCAGGTCGCCCTGCCGGGTGGTGAAATCCGGTGTCAACCCAAGCGATTCGGCTTGCACGGGGCGGCGCTGAAAGTTGCGATGTTCATTGAGGAAGGATTGCACCTGCTTGCCGCCTTCCTCGGCAAGCAGTGAGCACACCGCATAAACGAGCGTGCCACCCGGTTTGAGCAAGCTTGCTGCCTTGCGCAGCAGCGCCCGCTGTGCAGCGGCCTGATGCTTGACATCTTGTGCCTCACGCAACCACGGCAGTTCCGGGTGGCGCCGGATGGTGCCGGTTGCCGAGCATGGCGCGTCAAGCAGAACAGCGTTGAATTTCATGCCGGGATCGAAATCGAGCGCGTCCACGGCAATCAGTTCGGCAGCCAGTCCTGTCCGGTCAAGGTTGGCTCGCACCACTTCGAGGCGGCTGGGGGATATGTCGATTGCAGTCACTTGCGCGCCCGCGGCGGCAAGCTGCAGCGTCTTGCCACCGGGCGCGGCGCACATGTCGAGAACGGTCAGCCCATTCACGTCACCCAGCAGCTTGGCCGGCAATGCGGCTGCGGCATCCTGCACCCACCACCCACCTTCGTCGAACCCGGGCAAGGACGGGATTGCCGGATAGGGCGCAGCAAACCGGATCGAGCCGGCCGGTAGCGTTATGCCGCCCGCTACTTCGAGCGGCTGGCGGAAGGCTTCGTCCTTCAGGCTGATGTCGAGGTCTGCCTGGGAGAGCAGCGCTTCGGCGCATGCGTCTGCGGCGTGTGGGCCGAGATCAGCGCGCAGTTTCTTCTGGAGCCATGCTGGGAGGCTCGACATGGCGGGCGGAAGATCCCGCAAAATGGCCTCCTGATTGTCCGCGATGCGTCTCAGTACGGCATTGACGAGCGCCTTGTAGCGCCGCGCCTTGGCATTGTTGTCCGCAAGCTGAACGCTGGTGCTGATGGCGGCATGCGCTTCGGTGCGCATGAACAGAAGCTGGGCGGCGCCGCAAAGAAGGATATCCCGGGCCTGGATGCCCGTCTTGTCCAGCGGGCGCTCCAGAAATACGTCAATCACCTGTTCAAGCTGACCCTTGTGACGGAAAACCGTTGCGGCAATGGCATGGGCAAAAGCGCGATCGCGGGATTCACTTATGCCTGCTGAAGTTTCCTCCAGCGCGACCTCGAGGAAACTGCCGCGGCTGAACACCAGTTGAATCGCTGCGACCGCGGCTGCACGGGCTTCCAAGCCAGATGGCGCCGATCTATGGCCCGGGTCACTCAACCCCACGGCCTCCGCGTGCCGGCACCGGAGCCGCCCCATGGCCCGGCAAAGGTTCCACCGGCTGTTGGCGAAGTGAACTCCGCCGCCATTTGCTCAAGCGCTGCAATGCGGTTGCCGGTATCGGGGTGAGTGGAAAACAGGTTGTCCATGCGCGCACCTGAGAGGGGGTTGATGATGAACATGTGCGCCGTTGCCGGATTTGCTTCTGCGGTATCGTTCTCGATGCGGTGGGCCGCGCCGGCGATGCGGTTGAGCGCCGAGGCCAGCGCCATCGGCTTGCCGCAGATCTCGGCGCCGTGCCGGTCGGCTGCATACTCGCGGGTCCGGCTGATGGCCATTTGCACCAGCATGGCGGCGATGGGCGCAAGGATCACCATGGCAATCGTGCCGATAGCGCCAAACGGATTGTCTCGGCTGCGTCCCCCGAAGAACATGCCGAACTGAGCCAGCATGGATACCGCGCCTGCGATGGTGGCGGTCACCGTCATGATGAGCGTGTCGCGGTTCTGAATGTGAGCGAGTTCATGCGCCATGACGCCTTCGATTTCTTCATGGGTGAGGGACTGCAGCAAGCCGGTCGTGGCGGCGACAGCGGCGTTTTCCGGATTGCGGCCGGTGGCAAAGGCGTTGGGTTGAGGGTTGTCCATCACGTAGACTTTGGGCATCGGCAGCCCGGCATTGTCCGACAACTGCCTGACCATGTCGAAGAGTTCGGGAAACTGGCTCTCGTTCGCTTCCATGGCGCCGTGCATGCGCAGCACCATCTTGTCCGAGTTCCAGTAGGCGAACAGGTTGGTGCCTACCGAAAAGACAAGCGCCAGCAACATGCCGCCCTCGCCGCCGATGGCATAGCCGATGGCAAGGAACAGGGCCGTCATGCCGGCCAGCAGAATCGCCGTCTTCATGTAATTCATGGGCCTGAAACTCCAGTGCGTAAGGTTGCAACACGCAATCCGTGCGATCTATATGAATGTGACCATGCCCAAGTTCAATCCAGGCGAGCCATGAACCAGCCGACCAATTTCAAAAAGCCTCTAACCGAAGCCGCCCGCCGGGCGTTGGCCGAAGCCGAGGCCCGCCACAAGGCTGCGAAGCCTTCTGGCCTGCCCGCGGAAATCGACGGACGGGACGGCCCTGAGCCGACGCGGTTCGGCGACTGGGAGAAGGATGGCATTATCAGCGACTTCTAGCCACGCTGGAGCTTCGGTGGCTTGCAGTGCGGTGCGGCCTGTCTTAATGGTGCGCGCAATCGCGCGCCGGAGCGCGCCAACAATCCCAGCTGACAGGAGACCAGTGAGATGGCTGCAAGGGGTTCGGTCAAGAAGGTGGTGCTTGCCTATTCGGGCGGGCTCGACACCTCGATCATACTGAAGTGGCTGCAGACCGAGCTGGATGCGGAGGTTGTGACCTTTACCGCCGACCTGGGGCAGGGTGACGAACTGGAGCCGGCACGGCGCAAGGCCGAGATGCTCGGCATCAAGGAAATCTACATCGAGGATGTGCGCGAGGAATTCATCCGGGATTTCGTGTTCCCGATGTTCCGGGCCAATGCGCTTTATGAAGGCGTTTACCTGTTGGGCACGTCGATTGCCCGCCCGCTGATTTCCAAGCACCTTGTCGAGATCGCGCGCAAGACCGGCGCTGACGCCATTGCTCATGGCGCCACCGGCAAGGGCAATGACCAGGTGCGCTTCGAACTGTCGGCTTATGCGCTCAATCCGGATATCAAGGTGATTGCGCCGTGGCGGGACTGGAGCTTCAATTCGCGGACTGACCTGATCAAGTTTGCCGAGGATCACCAGATTCCGGTGCCGAAGGACAAGCAGGGCGAAGCACCGTTCTCGGTCGATGCCAACCTGTTGCACTCTTCTTCCGAAGGCAAGGTGCTGGAAGACCCGTGGCAGGAAGCACCGGAATATGTCCACATGCGCACAGTGTCGCCCATGGACGCGCCGGACAAGGTGACCGAGATCGAGATCGAGTTTGCGAAAGGCGACGCCATTGCACTCGATGGCAAGAAGATGAGCCCGGCGACGCTGTTTGCCGCCCTCAACGACCTTGGCCGAGACAACGGCATTGGCCGCATCGACCTGGTTGAGAACCGCTTCGTCGGCATGAAGTCCCGTGGCGTTTATGAAACGCCTGGTGGCACCATTTTGCTGGCTGCGCACCGGGCCATCGAATCAATCACGCTGGATCGTGGCGCGGCGCATCTGAAGGACGAGCTGATGCCGCGGTATTCGGAGCTCATCTATAACGGCTTCTGGTTCTCGCCCGAGCGCGAAATGCTGCAGGCGCTGATCGACAAGAGCCAGGAGAACGTCGAGGGCAAGGTGCGGCTAAAGCTCTACAAGGGTAACGTGATGGTGTCGGGGCGCAAGAGCGACAAGTCGCTTTACTCCGAAGAACTGGTGACGTTCGAAGACGACCACGGCGCCTACGACCAGAAGGACGCGGCAGGCTTCATCAGGCTGAATGCATTGCGCCTGCGCACGCTCGCCAAGCGCAACCAGAAGGGTTAAGCGGACCGGGCTTGCGCATTGGTGCGGGATATGATGTCCCAGGCGGCGTTGATGCGCTTTGCCATCGCAGCGATGTAGTCTGTCACCTCGCGTGGCAACCCGGCTGCGGCATAGCGGTCCGGATGGTAATTCCGGGCCAGGCTGACGTAAGCCACGTGCAGTTGCTCCAGCGAGGCGGCGCCGGTCAGCCCCAGCACGGCATAGGGGTCGAAGGCTGCGGCTTCAACATTGCGTCTTGCGAGCTGGTCTGCTGCGGCAACGTCGAGCGGAGCGATGCTTGCGATAGCGGCCTTGTTGAGAAACCGCACATCGCCGGCATGGCTGTGAAACTCGACAAACGCCGATGGCGCATTGAGCACTTCCTGCAGGCGGCCTGAACCCCCGGCAACGACCGAACCGGCGAGGATGTCTCCTGATGTCAGTGTGATCGTCGCAGGGATGAGGGTGCTGCTGCTTGTCAGGTTGGAGCTGCGAGACTTTTCGAACATTGGCCGGGTTCCCTGTGCCAGCGTGAAACGCTTGTTATCGATGCGCTTCAATATGCGCATTCCGTGCCAGCCCGTTGCGTGCTACACGCCGCGCAACCATTTTCGAGCCATTTGAAAGCACCAGACACATGACCCTCAGAAACATAGCCATCATCGCGCACGTCGATCATGGCAAGACCACGCTCATTGACCGCCTGCTGGCGCAATCCGGCAGCGTGCGCGAAAACCAGCGCATCGCCGAACGGGCGATGGACTCCAACGACCTCGAGCGCGAGCGTGGCATCACCATCCTTGCCAAGGTGACGTCAGTCGAATGGCGCGATGCCCGGATCAATATCGTCGATACCCCCGGGCATGCCGACTTCGGCGGCGAAGTGGAGCGCATTCTCAACATGGTGGATGGCGCCATCCTGCTGGTGGATGCCGCTGAAGGCCCGATGCCGCAGACGAAGTTCGTGCTCCAGAAGGCGTTGAAGATCGGTCTGAGGCCCATCGTGGCGATCAACAAGATCGACAAGCCGGAAGAGCGCCACGAGGAAGTGATCAACGAGGTGTTCGACCTGTTTGCGGCACTCGATGCCGACAATGACCAGCTCGACTTTCCGATCCTTTATGGTTCGGCAAAGCAGGGCTGGATGGCGCTGGACCCGGCAGGACCGCAAGACGACATGTCGGCGTTGTTCGACCTGGTGGTGAAGCACGTGCCTGCGCCGGTGGTCGAGGAGGGTCCATTCCGGATGCTGGCCACGACCATTGAGGCAAATCCCTATCTTGGCCGGATCCTTACCGGGAGGGTGCGGTCGGGCTCGGTCAAGCCCAACCAGCCGATCAAGGCGATGGACCGGACCGGCAAGGTGATCGAGCAGGGACGTGTGTCGAAGGTTCTGGCGTTCCGTGGCCTGGAGCGTACGCCGGTGGATGAAGTCTCGGCGGGGGACATCGTGGCCATTGCCGGTCTCACCAAGGCAACGGTCGCCGATACGCTGTGCGCCGTGGAAGTGAACCAGTCCATTGAGGCACAGCCCATAGATCCACCAACGCTGTCGATGACGTTCCGGATCAACGATGGACCGCTGGCGGGCAAGGAAGGCGACAAGGTGCAAAGCCGGGTCATTCGCGACCGGTTGATGAAGGAGGCCGAGGGCAACGTGGCGCTCAAGGTGCGCGATCTCGAAGGCGAGGCTTTCGAGGTGGCGGGTCGTGGCGAACTGCAGCTGGCGATCCTGATCGAGACGATGCGGCGGGAAGGGTTTGAGCTGACCGTGGGCCGTCCGCGCGTGGTGATGCGCACCGATGAGGCGACCGGCCAGCGGCTGGAACCGGTCGAGGAAGTCATTATCGACGTCGATGAAGAGTTTTCGGGTGCGGTTGTGCAGAAGCTGTCGGAGCGCCGGGCAGAACTGAAAGACATGCGGCCTTCGGGCGCCGGACGGCAGCGGCTGGTGTTTCATGCGCCGACGCGCGGCCTGATCGGTTACCAGGGCGAACTGCTGACGGACACGCGCGGCACGGCGATCATGAACCGGCTGTTCCATGCCTATGCGCCGCACATGGGAACGATCCCGTCGCGCCATACCGGCGTCCTGTTGTCCAATGGCGAAGGAGAGGCCGTGGCCTACGCCTTGTGGAAGCTGGAAGACCGCGGGCCGATGTTCATCGAGCCAGGCGCAAAGGTCTATGCTGGCATGATCGTGGGCGAACATACGCGCGGCAACGATCTGGAGATCAACGTTCTAAAGGCCAAGCAGCTCACCAACATCCGTGCGGCTGGCAAGGACGACTCCATCCTGCTCACGCCGCCGATCCGGCTGACGCTGGAACGGGCGCTTGCCTACATTGCCGATGATGAACTGGTGGAGGTGACGCCGCAGTCGATCCGGCTGCGCAAGGCGATCCTCGATCCGCACGAGCGAAAGCGTGACGAGCGCCGCCGCAACGAGGAAGCGCTCAGCGCCTGAATGACCCGGAGACCGTTTGAATGTCCGAGAAATCGAGGTTGAATCCGGCTTTGACCGAATGGAACGGCGAGTATGAATTGCCTGAATTCGGCAAGATTTCGGACAGTGATTTCAGTCCTGCCTTTGCGGCGGCGATGGAGCAGCACCTGGCCGAGATCGAAGCAATAGCGAGCAACCCGGAACGGCCAGATTTTTCGAACACCATCGAAGCACTGGAACTTGCCGGCCAGTCGTTGCGGCGGGTTTCGGCAATATTCTGGCATCGCGCCGGCACTGACAGCACGCCGGCAATCCAGGGGCTGGAGCGTGAAATCGGTCCGTCACTGGCGCGCCATTCGGCGCAGGTTTACATGAACGCAACGCTGTTCGACCGTATCGCCAGCCTGCATGAACGGCGCCACGAACTTGCACTCACCGCAGAACAGCAGCGGGTGCTGGAATTGCATTACAAGCACTTCGTGAAAGAAGGCGCCCGGCTTGACGAAGCAGGCAAGCGGCGGCTTGCAGATATCAACCAACGGCTGGCCGCGCTTGCTGCCGAGTTCGGGCAGAATGTGCTGTCGGACGAGGCGAGCTGGACGCTGCCGTTGACGGGGGATGACGTGGCGGGCTTGCCTGAGAGCCTGACGGCGGCGATGGCAGTAGCGGCTCGCGAGCGCAAGGCGGATGCACCCTATGTGGTGACGCTCGGGCGCTCGATTGCCATTCCGTTCCTTGCCTCGTCTTCCCGTCGCGACCTGCGGGAAAAAGTGTTCAAGGCCTGGTCCGCCCGCGGCGAGATGACTGGCGGCAAGCTGAACGGGCCGGTAGTCCTGGAAACGCTGAAGCTGCGGCAGGAAAGGGCTCGCCTGCTTGGCTATGACAGCTTTGCCGGATTGCGGCTGGACGGCACCATGGCAAAGACGCCCGGCGCGGTTGAAGAGCTGCTGGGTGCGGTGTGGTCGGCAGCCCTGTGTAGCGCAGCGAGCCATCAGTCGCAGCTTGAGGTGATGGCAGCCGATGATGGCGTCAATGACGGCCTGAGGCCCTGGGACTGGCGCTACTATTCAGCCCGGCTGCGCGAGAAGCAGTATGCCCTCGATGAGGCCGCCCTGAAGCCCTACTTCCAGCTCGACAGGATGGTCGAGGCAGCGTTTGACGTGGCCAACCGCCTGTTTGGCATCAGCTTCCGGGAGCGTCTGGACGTTTCCGGCCCGCACCCGGAGTCACGGGTATTCGAGGTGCTGGAAAGTGACGGGTCGTTGCGAGGCATCTTTATCGCCGACTATTTTGCCCGGGTCACCAAACGGTCTGGCGCCTGGATGAACCTGTTCCGCAAGCAGCACAGGCTGGCCGGTGGCGAACTGCCGGTGGTGTTCAACGTGATGAACTTTGCCAAGCCTTCCGAGGGAAAGCCGGCGCTGCTGTCGCTCGATGACGCGCGCACCCTGTTCCACGAGTTTGGCCACGCCCTGCACGGTCTTTTGTCCGATGTCTCCTATCCATCGGTATCGGGTACATCCGTTTCGCGCGATTTCGTGGAATTGCCGTCGCAGCTTTACGAGCACTGGCTGACGGTGCCCGATGTGCTTCGCAAGCACGCCCGGCATGCCGAAACGGATCAGCCGATCCCCGCCGAGCTTCTGGACAAGGTGCTGGCGGCGCGCACCTTCGATGCAGGGTTTGATGCGATCGAGTATACCGCCTCGGCGCTGGTCGATATCCGCACTCATAGCCAGCCGGAAGCCGCCACAGCTGCGGATCCACTGGCTTATGAGGCAACTCTGCTGGCCGAATTGGGAATGCCCGCCGCGATCGCCATGCGCCATCGCACGCCGCACTTCCTGCATGTCTATTACGGCGATGGCTATGCCGCTGGCTACTACAGCTACATGTGGTCGGAAGTGCTCGACGCCGATGCGTTTGCGGCGTTCGAAGAGGCCGGTGATCCGTTCGACCCGGCGACGGCGGCGAGGCTGCGCAAGGCGGTGTATGCGTCGGGCAATTCGATGCCGCCCGAAGACGCCTACAAGGCGTTCCGGCAGCGGCTTCCCAGTCCGGACGCGATGATCGCCAAGCGGGGACTTTCCACGATCCCTCCGGTTCAGTAGGGGTCGGCGGCGTAGGGGCCACGTTTGCCGTGATATTGCGGCCTGTCCGCGCCACAGTCGAAGTCTTGTGCAATGGTGTCTGCGATGGTGCGGGCAATTTCGTTGGCGTCGGAGTTGGCGCGCGCATCGACAAGGCCGGCCATGCAGCCCGGTTTGCCGTCCAGCCCAGCAAGTCTTGAGACGACCAGGACGTTGCCCACGCTCTTGGGATCGGCCGAGCCGGTGGCGGGGTCAATGTTGTCGATCAACCAGCGCAGGATGGTGGCAACGGGTTTGCCATCCTTCAACCGCCATTCGATTGTCTCGCTGATGCGGTTCCATGGGCCAAAGCTCTGCCATGGCGCCTGGTATCTGGCTGGTTGTTCGCCAAAGGTGACGGCGGCACGCAGGTCGCCCTCGGCATAGTTGACCGGATGGTCGAGATATCCCTTGCAGCGCAAGGTGATGCTGGCGCCTTCCTCTGTTTCCGAGGTGGTTGTGCAGCCGTGCTTGAAGTCGAGTTTTGTGTAAACGCTTGAATGGGTGTCCGCTGCGTCGGCGGTCGCTGCAAGTGCGACAAGAGTTGATGCAGCCAGCAGTATGCGTCTCATGGTATCTGGCACCTGATCAATGATTGAACGTCCGGTATCAGATACCGTCTTCATTTTTAAGGAAAGAAGGAACAGCCATGAGACTTGATGCGATATCGATTGGCGCCAATCCGCCTGACGAGGTGAACGTCATCATTGAGGTGCCGATCGGCGGCGAGCCGATCAAGTACGAGATGGACAAGGCGGCGGGCACTATGGTCGTCGACCGGTTTCTTTATACGTCGATGAGATATCCGGGGAACTATGGCTTCATTCCGCACACCCTGTCCGAAGACGGCGACCCGTGCGACCTGCTGGTCATCTCGCAGCGCACGCTGGTGCCCGGTGCCGTGATTGCCGTTCGCCCGGTTGGTGTGATGAAAATGATCGACGAGGCCGGTGGCGATGAAAAGATCATCGGCGTGCCGATCAGCCGGATTTCCCGGCGTTACGAGAAGGTCAGGAACTACACCGACCTCCCCGAAATTCAGGTGAAGCAGATCGAACACTTCTTCGAGCACTACAAGGATCTCGAGGAAGGCAAATGGGCCAAGACCGACGGTTGGGGCGATGCCGACGAGGCAAAGCGGCTGATTGTCGAGGCCATCAAGCGGGCCAAGGGCGCCTGAGCCCAGGTCCCGCATCAAGGCGCGTTACATTTCAGGGGTTGGCACACCCTTGATGGCGCAAGCCGCCTTGACCGTATTGTGCAGCAGGCATGCGATGGTCATGGGGCCAACGCCGCCCGGAACCGGGGTGATGGAGCCTGCAACGGCAGCACAAGAGTCGTAGTCGCAATCACCAACGATCCGGGCCTTGCCGTCGCGCTCGACGCGGTTGATGCCGACATCGATCACGCAGGCTCCCGGCTTCAACCAGTCACCCTTGACCATTTCAGGCCGGCCAACGGCTGCAATGACCAGATCGGCGCGACGCACCACGCCGGGCAGGTCCTTGGTGCGGCTGTGGGCGATGGTGACTGTGCAGCTTTCCTGCAGCAGCAGCTGCACCACCGGCTTGCCGACAATGTTGGAGCGGCCGATGACGACGGCCTCAAGACCCGACAGGGATCCAAGCGCATCCTTGGCCAGCATCACCGAGCCGACGGGCGTGCACGGCACCAGCGAATCCTGTCCGGTGGCAAGGCGGCCGGCATTTACCACATGGAAGCCGTCGACGTCCTTGTCCGGACTGATCGAGTTGATCACCTTGGTGGCGTCGATGTGGTCCGGCAGCGGCAGCTGCACGAGGATGCCGTGGATCGAATCGTCCTTGTTGAGCTGGTCGACCATGGCCAGCACGTCGGCTTCAGGCGTCGATGCATCGAGCTTGTGCTCAACCGATTTCATGCCCACCTCGACAGTCTGTTTTGCCTTGTTGCGCACATAGACCTGACTTGCCGGGTCCTCGCCCACCAGCACCACGGCAAGGCCGGGGGTCAGCCCGTGGTCGCGCTGCAGCGACGCGACCGCGCTGGCGATGCGGCCGCGCAGGCCCTCTGCAAACTTCTTTCCGTCAATCAACTTCGCTGCACACATGGCGCTTACTGACCTCTCATCTTTCCTGTTTGTCGGGTGGATACTGATCAAGACGCGCGGCGTTCACCAATGCCGGTACGTCACACTGTTGCAGGATTGCGACGCGGCGGGCCGTTTAAAGCGCATACTGGTGCAATAGCCGCTGGATGAACATCAGCCCCAGCAACAGGATGATCGGGGAAATGTCGATGCCGCCAAGATCCGGCAACAGCCGCCTGATCGGACCCAGCATAGGCTCGGTGAGCCGGTGCAGGGCATAGTTGATCTGGCGGACGACGTTGTTGGAATTGTTGAGCACGTTGAACGCCATCAGCCAACCCATCACGACCATGATGATCACCAGCCAGAAGACGATGAAGACGATCTGGTCGAACAGCCATACGAACGGTTCCATTGACGGACCCCCAAAAAACCTGTTTCGCAACATGTAGCGGCGGCGTATAGATTGCGCAAGCCGCGCCGGTCAAACACCGGCTGGCGGTGTGGTGCGGGGCCGTAGCTCAGTTGGGAGAGCGCGTCGTTCGCAATGACGAGGTCAGGGGTTCGATTCCCCTCGGCTCCACCAAACTCCAAAGTTAATACATTGGAATAATTGTATTTTCTTTGGATCAACGGTCATTGTACCATCATTTTTCCCATCATTTGGACGCCGGTTACCTCGTTAGATAGTCTCCCTATGGGTTGCTAGATGCGCTGTATACGGTGGCCCCTTCCCCCCGCCGCCGGCTGCTTTTGTCTGATTGCATGGGCTGTGCGATAAACGCACACTTTGTTTCTTGGCTGAACCCGTGGCCCGAAAGCCATGGGCTTAGCTAGCGGCGAAAAAGCAATCGTGGGCTAAGACCCCATCACGCGTGCGCGCGGACCAGTGTCGAAATTCTCCCGCCGACCCTAGCCACCAAGTGTCCACAAGTGTGGAAAGACGCTTGCTCCTGTTAGCGGAAAGTCAAACACCTTAACCGATAAAGCGCATTTGGCTAGTTCAGGCAGGCAGGTGAGCGAAAAACCCGGACGCCGCGTGACGCCCGGGTTAGTTATCAGGGAGGTAAGTCACTCACTCACAACTGTCTGGCGTTCCACTGCTCCAGTGTAATCATCTGAACGCCGAACTTGTCGTAACGAACCCGATAGTAGCCATCGCCAGAGGGATGGTTTCTGCAATTTGATTCTCTCAAATCATAATAGATCGGATCTGAACGAGAACTTCAGAATTGGCCCAAGGTGTGCTTTCTGGCGCATTGTGACATTCGCGCCACAGGTCAGTTTCGGAAGTCTAGCCGTCCGCCTTTGCTCTTGCCCGCCACTTTGCCCACCGCCGCCGTTGTGCCTCAGCAATACGCTGCCTGCCCTCTGGTGTCCGTGGTCCTGTAGACATGCCGCCATGAAATTTGCAGCGGTTCCTGCCCGGCAATGCCCTTGCCTGACATGGGAGGCCCCTACGGGTCAGTGCGCCGCATAGTGGCCGCCCATTCATCGTCAGCCAACCGTTCCATTGGTGTTGAATGCCCCAACTGCACGTCTTTGACGTACTGCTCAGCGCCAAAGACGCGGGTCAGGGCAGCAACGGCATCAATTTGCGCTATCAACGCTTCGGCTTTTCGGCGGAGCGCAGAACGATTTTCTCGACGGCGGGCAAGGTAATGACGTTGTTCAAGGCGATACCGGCAATGACCTCCTCGAAGGCGATACAGACAACGCCCGCGACATCAACGACGCGCAGGTGTTCCGGCTGTACCAGACCATGCTGGCACGGCAGCCCGATGAAGGGGGCAAGGAGTTCTGGGCCGCGCAACTGTTCGACCAGACCCTGGACGTGGTCTCCATGGCAGCGGGCTTTGAAAGCTCGACCGAGTTCCAGACCACCTATGGCGGACTGGATAATGCGGGCTTCGTGACGCTTCTGTACAACAACGTGCTTGGCCGTGATCCTGAGAGTGCTGGCGAAGCCTACTGGCTCAATGAGCTGTCCAATGGTGCCACCCGGGCCGAGGTGGCGGCAGGGTTCTCGGAGAGCAACGAGTTCGTTGACCTGACCGAGGCGACCAACGCGTACTACCTGTCGTCTGGCATGCCGCTGGGGCTGACCGATGACGTGTTCCGGCTGTACCAGGCCACGCTTGACCGTAATCCGGATATGCCCGGGCTGATGGGCTGGCTGAACTTCTTGGGGACCGGACAGCCTAAGGTGGTGGTGGCCGAGGGCTTTGTCTCTTCCGCGGAGTTTCAGACCACCTACGGGGGCCTGAACGACAGCGACTTCATCCACCTGCTTTACAACAACGTGCTGAACCGGGATGCCGACCCGGTGGGCGAGGTCTACTGGCTGAACGAGATTTCCAATGGCGCCACCCGGGCGGAGGTTGTGCTGGGCTTTTCTGACAGTCCGGAGTTCATTGGCAATACGGAAGAAGCAGTGAACACGTGGATGCGCACCACGCCGGGCACGGCCAACGACGTGCTGTTCGGGGGCGCCGACAATGACCGGGTGTTCGGCGGCTTCGGGGCGGACAGCTTTGTGTTCGACAATACCATGGACGGCGCTGACTTCGTGGGCGACGTTGAGCGGTGGGACACGCCGGTGTTCAACAACTTCGGCTATACCGACAAGGCGGACGTGCTTGCACACATGAACCCGGTTGGCGTGGACGTGGTGTTCTCCGACCAGGGCAACAGCGTCACCTTCGCCTACACCACGCTGGCCGACCTCGACCATGCCGACATGTTCAGCTTCGATGATACCAGCGTACTAGCTTGAGACCTGAGAGACGCGTCGGTGCAGGGCTGACAGATCGACGGCCAACCCGCCAGCTTCAAAATCACGCTCCCGCACGTGGATTTTTCATCGAAGCAGTCCGGCTGGTACCCCACGACCTGAAATAAGCCTTCCCTCGAAAACCCCTTCCTGGACGGATGTTTTTGGGCCAGCCGGCATTGCATGGAGTCTGCGCGGCCCTCAGAGACTCGCTGACACGGGTTCTACATTTTCAGCTACCCGAGGGGACTCGGAAAACAATTTTGCGCGCTGGTGGAGTCCTGCCGGGCTTGTCAGGCCCATTCAGCTTCATGCCGCTGCGGAATCTGAAAGCGTCAAGCGTTGGAAAACTAAGTAATTCGCCTCACTTGACGCACAGTTTGAGGCCGCTACCAAGATCACGAATTGTCCGGTCCTGCTCGGACCGGGCTTCGCAATGCGGCATGCAGACGGGATCGAGGCCGTTGGCTTGCTGGAGCTTGCAGGGTTCGCCAAACCTTTGGACGTCTATTGCCCAAAAGGCATGAAGCCCGCGGTGATTCCGGCAACAGTACAAAAGAAAGAAGCGGGCCGCCTGATACAGGGCTGACCCGCTTCCTCAAGAACTGGCTGAGTACGCTGTACAATGATCTCAGCTTGCCGACGACCCAGCAAGAGCGATGCCAGTCAGCAATTTTCCAGATCTGGTAGCCTGCAAGCTTGAATTACCCCAGATGTAGCGCGAGTGGCCCACGATGTAGGCCTACCAGTTTGCAGTTCGCCAAACCTGGTCCTTGCAAAATGCAAATGCGCCCGCTGTCAGCGGCGTCACTCGGCAGCCAGAGCGGCCTGCCTTGCGCCGGCTGGCGAGGCCAGCCACTGGTCAAGAAAACGGTCAAGCCAGGTATCGACCTGACGGTCATAGATGAAGCGGTCTTCGAAATGGGTGTGCCTGGGCCGTGCGCCGGGCAACACCAGCCGGTGCTCTGCCTTGACCAGCCAGCGGTTCATCATCTTCTGGGTCACTTCCGGGTGGAACTGGATGGCGAAGGCTGTATCGCCGTATTGGAACGCCTGGTTCGGGAAGTGTTCGCCGCCTTCAGCAAGGCTGGTTGCGCCGCGAACCAGCTTGAAACCTTCCCGGTGCCACTGGTAGACGCGCTCTGGCCAGGGGCCATAGGCATTGCCCGGTTCGGTGGCCCTGATGCCATAGTAGCCGATCTCGGCGCGTTCATCCGGAAATCCATAGACTTTGCCGCCAAGTTGCCGGGCCAGCATCTGGCCGCCGAGACAGATGCCGAGATACGGCACGCCTGCCTTGAGCGGGCGGGCAATCCAGTCGATCTCCTTGCGGATATAGTCATGCTGCTCATCGTCATTGGCGCTCATCGGGCCACCGAAGATGATCGCGCCGGAATAGTGATCGACATTCTCCGGCAAGATGCATCCCAGCGCGGGCCGGAAGATGTCCAGCGTGTAACCCTTCTGCAGAAGCTTCAGCCCGACGCGGCCCGGCGTCGAAGTCTCCTGGTGCAGAACGATGGCGATGCGCTTGTTCGAGGTCATGATGGGGTTCGGGATACTTCCTGTCGTGATGCTGGCTACATGGCGGAAATGCCGCCATCAAGCTTGATTTCGCTTCCGGTCATGAAGGCTGACTCGTCACTTGCCAAGTAGACCACAGCCCAGCCGACGTCTTCAACTGTGGCGATCCGACCCAGCGGGATTTGGCTGGCGAGCTTCTCTCTCGCCTCTGCCGGCCCGGTGTTGCGGACGACGTCCTCCACCATGCCCGTATCGACAAAGGCCGGGTGAATGGAGTTGCACCGGACACCGGGATGCTTGCGCGCGGCGTTGAGCGCCACCGATTTGGTCAGCAGGTGCACGCCGGCCTTGGCTGCGTTGTACGCCGCAAAATAGGGGCTGGCGATCATCGAGGCAATCGAGGCGATATTGATGATCGAAGCCGGCTGGCAACGGCTGAGTACCGGCATGGCCGCCTGGCATCCGAGGAAGACCGACTTGAGGTCGACCTCCATGGTGCGGTCCCAACTTGCTTCGTCCAGGTTGTCGATGGTGCCGGGAATGATGATGCCGGCATTGTTGACCAGTACATTCAATCCGCCAAGGCGGGCATCGGCCTCGGCGATGGCCTGGTGCCAGCCTGTGCGCGAGGTGACATCCAGCTTCAATGCCGAACAGCCATTGATGGCAGACGCTTCGCGCAGCGCGGTTTCGTCATCGATATCGGCAATCACCACGGTGGCTCCCTGCGCCGCCATCAGGCGGGCGCAACCAAGGCCGATGCCCCTGGCGCCGCCGGTAACCAGGGCTTTCTTGCCGGAAAGTCTCATGCGAATGCCTCCCAGATGGACAGACCTTTTGTATATGGCCGATGGCCATGGCGGCAATCCCGCAGGATGGATTGACCGCGCATAACAAAAAAGGGCAAGAAGCCGCCAGAGAGCCAAGCCTGAACGATGCTGATCCGGAGAACCAAATCATGACGACACTGAGCCTCGCCAAGAGCCGCCGCATCATCTCCATTGCCCTGAAGAAGGCGCAGGAACTTGGCCTGACGAAACCGATGAGCGTTGTGGTGCTGGACGCACGTGGTGCCGTCAAGGCGTTCGAAAGCCAGGATGGCAGTTCGACGCTGCGGTTCAAGATGGCCTTTGGCAAGGCCAATGGCTCGCTGGCGCTGGGCATCGGGTCCCGGGCGATCTTCGAGCGCGCGCAGCAGCAGCCGTACTTTGTGCAGGCGGTCAATGCACTTGCCCAGGGCGATCTTCTGCCGGTGCCGGGCGGCGTGCTGGTCAAGGACCGCAAGGGAGAGATCATCGGGGCTGTAGGGGTGACCGGAGATACGTCTGACAATGACGAGATTTGTGCGGTGGCCGGTATCGAGGCTGCCGGTTTCGTGGCCGTGACGGGGGCGTGAGATCAAGGCCGGCCCCAACCGGATAGACAATAGGGGAAATGGTGCCGCAAGAGGGATTCGAACCCCCGACCCCATCATTACGAATGATAGGGCATTGGTTTGATGAGGTTTCCTGTAGCTGCCCTCAGTTTTCCTAGTGCTTTGTTTTTAAGTCTTTTTCATGTACGCTGTTTCCTGAGGTTGCCTCGAACTTTCTCTTGTCGTGGCGACCCGGTGGCGACCCAGCTCAAATTTCAGAGGCCGAACTCTCTTGTCTAGAGTCAAGATAACCAAGCGTACCGTGGACTTTGCCGAGGCCCGCCCGTCGCGCTACATACTCTTTGATGCCGAGATTACGGGCTTCGGACTGCGGATTTATCCATCGGGCAAGAAGTCGTGGGTGTTTGAGTACCGTCCGGGCGAAGGAGGGAGGGGCGTACAAAAGAAGCGCGTCACTATTGGCTCGACAACTGACTTTACACCTGAGCAGGCCCGCAAGCTGGCAGAGAAGCTGCGCGCTCGTACAAAGCTGGGAGAAGATCCGCAAGGAGAGAAGGCTCGAGAACGAGCAGCTATGACGGTAACCCAATTGGCGAATGAGTTTTTAGAGGAACACGCCAGTAAGAAGGCTCATACAACGCAGAAACGCTATCGATACGTCCTGGAAAAGGTCGTGTTGCCGAGGCTGGGAAGATCAAAGGCAAAGGATGTGTCTCGGGCCGACGTTGCCAGATTGCATTCAGCCTGGAGGGAAAGGCCGTATCAAGCTAATCAGATACTGGCGATTGTCGGATCCATGTACAGCTATGCTGGAAAGCATGGCGTCGTGCCTGAAGGCATGAACCCGGCGCGTGGTGTGGACAAGTACAAAGAAGAAGGCCGCGAACGCTATCTCTCCACCGATGAATTGGATCGAACTCGGTACAGCTATCCGCGAGGCCGAAACAATTGGCATCGAATGGAACATTGACCCCGACAAAGAATTTAAACATGTGCCGAAAGAAAACCGTCGAACAGTGATCGGTGAGCATGCGGCTGCCGCAATCAGGTTGCTCTTGTTCACAGGCTGCCGGCTGAGAGAAATCCTGCATTTGAAATGGCAGGACGTTGATCTTGAGCGCGGGCTTTTGTTTCTGCCAACTTCCAAAACGGGCAAGAAGGCAGTGGTGCTCAACGCTCCGGCCCTGTCCGTTCTGACGAGTATTCGCCGCATTGGAAAATATGTGATAGCGAGCAATACGGCGGAAACCCCAGACGAAAGACCGAGGTCAGATCTCAAGCGACCGTGGGCCGTTGTATCTCGGCGAGCCGGTCTAGAAGGAGTTCGACTGCATGACTTAAGGCATAACTTTGCTGCCTTTGGTGCCGGGGGCGGCATGGGGCTACCAATCATCGGCAAGCTACTTGGCCATACGCAAGCAACAACCACACAGCGTTATGCACACCTCGACGCCGACCCGTTGCGGCGCGCGTCCAATGCTATCGGTCATTCTATCGCATCGGCTCTTGGTGAGGCAGGCTCAAAAGGCGACGTTGTCAAATTGAATAAGCAAAATAGCTCCTGATGCCGAGGAAATTCGAAAAGCCGCGGGACTACTGGCTGCCCTACTGGCGTGCATTTTTGGCACTGGACACTGTCAACCGTCAAATCCTCAGTAAGGAGTTGGAGGGGATTGCAGCTCACATTAGGCGAAGAGGAAATGTCTTCAAGTATGGTGAATTTATTGATCTAGAGGTCAATTTCGAAACAGGTAATTGGAGCTTGAAGTATCAAGAACTGCCAGACGTACAACAATCAATTTGGGAATGGTCTTTGCTTGATGACGAAAAGAACGATGATCTCACGTTTGCCATTACTGACGATGAGACCAAACAATACATGCGGGATTGGAAAGCTGGAGCGAAGGAGCGGGGTCAGGAGTTTCTGCGGAAAGCCATTTCTTGGGGCCATAATGTCTATGCTCATGTCTCGAGTCCATTGAGCCCAGCCTTCAAGGAGGTGCCGCCAGAAATTCTATTGTCGTTTGAAGTGGAGAACATTCACGCTGGCACGCTGGTCTGTCGCGAAACTAATGAACGGCTTTATGCTGTTCACATTGATCCAAACAGCCGCCGCTTCACATCGCCTGAAAGTGGAGAGCAGCGAAGATCTGGGGGGCGACCGCCATGGGCGCGAGAAAATGCAATGTGGGCTTTGCGGCAATTGTCTTACGGATGAATCGTTGCCAGCTAACTCGACTAACGAGTCCATTCTTCAGGAGGTAAATGAACTTCTTAAAGCGAATGGTCGAACACCTATAAGTAGAGATACCCTTTCGCGAGCAATTAATTTCGCAAAAGCACCTAGATAGTTTTGCGCATTCTGCTCATTTATTGCGTAGTCATATAGCCACAAATTGCTCTCACCGGCAGGCGGTTGGCCTGTGAAACATACGGTGCGAGACATGACCTACCAACAATACTTCGACACACGGCAGGCCGCTGAGCGTTATGGCCTGTCATCCAGTTGGCTGACCAAGCTCCGCGTCTATGGCGGCGGACCAAGCTACATACGCTGCGGTCGTCGCGTCCTCTATGACGCCGCTTCGTTTGAAGCATGGCTTGAAAGCCACCGGCGCAACAACACGTCGGAGGCTTGAGTCGTGACGGCACCAAGGCTGAAATCCTCCGCGCCATCCGTACAAAGTGCCTGGATTGCTCCTGCTACCAGCCACAGGAGGTCAAGTTATGCCCTGTGTCTGCGTGCGCTTTGCATCCGTACCGGGCCGGTGTGGACCCCAACCCTTCACCAAGCCGTGGCTTCGCAAATTCCCGCGCGTACACGGGCGCAATTCGACAGCGGGGGCCGATGATCGCTTTGAAAGCCGAAGCCCCGGCGCGGCGCTGGAACACCACCCGGGGCAGACCTCAACTTCCAAGTGTCCAACATAGGAGTGTTTCGGCATGACGAAAGTACGCCGTTCCGACCGCCCTTTCAACAGTACGCCGCTTGGTGATTGGGGCGACCGCGAATACCGCAAGCGTTTCAACCGTGCAGCCGTCAAGTTGGCTCAGCGTACCGGCGTGTCCCTCCCAATCGCACAGGTCTTCGCTGATCTGCACGGTCTCGGACGTCGGGGATGCCACTAGATGGGCAAGCGGCGTCACGACAATAAGGGCCGGAGCAAAGGAGACGGGCAATACATTAGGCTCCCATACGCAATGGTTCATCATCCAGCGTGGAGGGGTCTTTCATCGGCAGCGGTCAAGGTGTTTATCGAACTTCGCAGCCGCTTTAACGGGGCCAACAACGGCAAGCTGTCTCTCAGCTTGGAGGAAGGTGCGGGACTGCTGGGAATGTCCAAAAGCACTGTGGCCCGTGCGCTCAACGAACTGAGGGCGCAGGGTTTATCGTCAAGACGAAGCATGGGCAATGGTACGGGCGGCAAGCCACTGAGGTGGCGGGTCACCGATCAGCACTATGATGGATACCCGCCAAGTCGTGACTGGCAAAAGCTGACTGTTGTCGGTGGCAAAAACAAAACGCGGTACCCAAACGAAACATATCGTCAGCGTGACGGTGCCGCCTGAGTACCGAAGCCAACAATTATGTTCCGTGTCGGTACCCGTCAGCGGGGTTCACAAACGCCCCATCGGTACTGAGACGGGACGCCTATATATTACCACTGATAAGGGAAGCTAGGCGGTAGGTAGACTGTTCTATGCGGATGGTGAGCGGCTATTTGCAGGGGTATTCCTTGGCTAGAAGCCGCCGCACCACCTCCACGCCTGGAGCATCCCCTATAACCGGATTGATCTGAAAGAGCCTAAGTGCGCGCTGCTGGTACAGTTCAACCAACTGCGTGCGGGTGACACCGGCGGGTGTACAAACCTTTCCATCAACAGCGCCGCTATCATGCGCTGCCTGAAAGAAGCCATACAGAAATCCACCCAGTGCATGTCTGGCGTGGTGCAAACCTCTAGCAGGTTCTTTGCAGTGATTATGTTGTTCTGCGCCATCGCAGTCAGGGGCATCAGGCAAACTGCCATTATCAAGAAACTTCTTCGCAACACTTTGCCCTCCGAAGGCATTTGGAGGCCTCAGACTAGCCCACAAGCCCCACAGGACTCCACCAGCGCGCGAAACCAGTTTTAAAGGTCGGTCTCCCACCAGAAAATTTAAAACGCGCATCAGCAAGTCTCTGTCGCCCGTACAGTGGCCTTGCTAGACCGCCAGCCTCAGAACCGCCCGTGTACGCGGGGGATTTCAGAGCGAAGCTGTCTTTCAGATGGTTGGTACCTTCCGCACAGGTCCGATGCGAAATTGCCCGTGTAGCCGCATGGTTTTGAAGCTGGTGGCAATGTCCGCTTTCTGGTGGTGGGGGGGTGCAACCACCGCATGCCCCTCAGCCATGAGCATGGAACCATTGCCGCGGTGCGCTACACAAAATCTGAACCAAGCCCAAGTCGGGCGGCCAGCCTTCACCAAGCCAAGAGCAGAAGCTTATCCAGTCATCGAAGTTACCGGCCACACTGCGTATAGCGCCAAACCTACCGCACCCATCAATACGCAAAGCAAGCCCCTACGAATGGCTTCCTCGGTTGCCGAAATGTCCCTGAGCAAGCCGACAATTTCCTGCTCAAGATTGTGTCTGTACTGTACGCCCATCAACTCACCCTCTGGCGCGAAATGCGCCCGTCCCTAACATTACGGGGACCGGGTAAACTTTTTACTTCTCCACGGGGTGCGATAGATAGCCCACAAGCCCCACAGAACTCCACTGGGTCGCGAAACGGGTTTCAGAGTCCCTTCGGGCCAGAAAATGCGAAACGGGCGTCTACAGGCCTAACGGCGCACCGTAGCAGCGGTTTTGCCAGCAATGAGCAAATGCTTGATTTGACTCCGTGTCAAATGGAGCGCAGACTTATTGGTGTTGCGGCTTGGCACACAACATCCCGGAAGCGGCGCTGGGAAGCCTAAATGTTCAGATTGGGCTAAACTGAAGTACGTTTTCGGGAGTATGAAATTATGAAGCGTATGGTCTCTGCTGCACTTGCTGCTGTCGGTGTATTGGCACTGTCGGTAACTTCTGCTAGTGCCGCTACGTACAACTATGATTTCTCTTATCGTTCGCCGAATGGCACAGGCTTTAGTGACATCGTCCTCTACGCTGAGGGCGAGGGGCAAAATGACATGTACTTTGTCCCCGGTTCTCTCGCCCCATCAGGGTACGCC
>CAVOZI010000003.1:0-63078 GCA_963700895.1 uncultured Alphaproteobacteria bacterium
CGTGCTCACCCGGCAGTCGTATGCCTCAACCGGCTCAATGCCGTATCCATATGCGGCAAGGTTCCGCGTGAGCGCCAGCACCTCGGGGCCGGCGTCGCCTTCGCACAGGCATCCTGCCCCGCCATGACCGCCGCCCTCAGGCCACAGGCCCACGCCGGCCTCCGCCAGCCTTGCCCACGGAAACCGCTCTCCCGGATCGATCTTCCGCCCCGGCGCCACATCGGAATGGGCCAGCACCCGGCGCGGCGCAATCCGGTGGCGGGCAATGATGTCCTTCGACAGCGCAATGACCGCCTCGATCTGCGCTTCCGGAAAATCGCGATAGTCCGGCCCGTGCCCCGGATTGGCGATCTCTATGCCGATGGAGCGGGAATTGACGTCGTCACAGCCTTCCCACGACGATGCGCCCGCATGCCAGGCGCGCATGTCCTCATCTACCATGTGCACGATGCGCCCGTCTTCATGCACCAGGTAATGGCACGATACTTCCCGCACGCCAGACGTCAGCAGCTCAAGGGCGAACTCCACGGTCGGCGTGCCGGTATAGTGCAGCAGCAGGATATCCGGCGTCTGCCCGCCCCGGCGTTCGTTGAAGTTCACCGCCGGCAGCCAGTCATGTGGCAGCGAGGTGGAGGTCATAGACCGCGCTCGCGCTCCACCTGCCCCCAGGCTTCGGTGATGCGCGCCAGCCGCCGGGTGGCAATGGCAACCGCCTCCTCCGGCATGCCGGCAGCGATATGCCGGTCCGGATGGTTTTCCTTCACCAGCTTGCGGTAATGCGCCTTCAGTTCCTTGTCGGACACGTCGCAATCGATGCCGAGTACTGCGTAAGGGTCGTCATCCTGGCCACGCAGGTTGCGCGACCGGATGCAGCCGAACTTGTTCTCCAGCCCGAAAATGCGGACCACGTCTTCCAGGAAGGACAGCTCTTCCGTGCCCACTGTCCCGTCGGCACGGGCAATGTGGAACAGTCCGTCTATAAGGTCTTCCAGAACCTCGGGCTGGCCGGAGAACAACCGGTGAATGTTGCGGGCATAGGAATCGTAACCGGCCACTTCCTGCTTGGCGAGGTTGAACACCCGCGCCACGTTGGTCAGTTCTTCCGGGCGCACCACGAAGATTTCCTTGAACGCGCTGATCTCGGCCGGCGTCACCACGCCATCCGCCTTGGCCATCTTGGCCGACAGCGCGATCACCCCGATGGTGAAGGCAACCGACTTCTGCGGATCGCGCTTTGCCCTGGGCGCACCGACAATGCGGGCCAGCGCCTCGGACACGCTATCGCCGACCGCGGACAGGACTTCAGTGATTCTCGTCCAGATTGTCATCACTTGTAACATTAGCCTACCGCCGCTAGCCTTCGCGACGCCTTTTGCAAACGGTTACGCGATTTTCATGTCAGACACCACCCGTGGGCTTCTGCTGGCGCTTGCCGGCGTGGTCATCTTCGGCCTCACGCTGCCGTTTACCCGCATCGCCGTGGCCGAACTGCCGCCGGTCTTCGTCGGACTGGGCCGGGCTGTGGTGGCTGCTATCATCGCCGCACTCATGCTCGCCATGACGCGTTCACCCCGCCCGATCCGTCGCGACGTGCTGAAACTGCTGGTGGCGGGCTTCGGCATTGTTATCGGCTTTCCCGTGTTTTCCGCCATCGCCATGCAGAGCGCGCCGGCAAGCCACGGCGGCGTGGTGCTCGGCATCCTGCCGCTGGCAACGGCTGCCGCGGCAATCGTGTTTGCCGGCGAACGCCCTTCGCGCAGGTTCTGGCTGTGGGCCATGGCTGGCTCCGCCGCGGTGGTTGCCTTCGCGGTCTTGAATGCCGGCGCAACGGAAGTCTACACCGCCGACCTGTGGCTGCTGGCCGCCATCGTGGCCGCCGCGATCGGTTATGCCATCTCCGGCGACATGACCAGGCGGCTGGGCGGCTGGCAGGTCATCTCCTGGTGCCTGATCGTCATGCTGCCGGTCATCATCATCCCCGTCATGCTCACCCTGCCGGCGGTGAACTGGGGCGCCTCGGCGTGGGCATGGTGGTCGTTCGCCTATGTCGCCGTGTTCTCGCAGTTCTTCGGCTTCTTCTTCTGGAACAATGGCCTTGCGCTGGCAGGGGTTGCCCGCGCCGGACAGATGCAGCTGTTCCAGATCTTCGTCACGCTGGCGGGGTCATGGGCGCTGCTGGGTGAACCTCTCACCGCCGTCACCTGGGCCTTCGCCCTGATCGTGATGTTCTGCGTGTGGATGGGGCGGAAGGCCTAGAACACCCCCGCCTCCAGCCCCGCCGCCATGGCAAGGCCCAGTTCCTCCACCTGATCCACGAATCCATCCTGCCATTGCCCGTGCAGGATCATCGGTTCCTGCACCAGCTTCCAGCGAAGCCCGCCGGTGATGCTCTCGATGGCGCGGCGGGTGCCGGTGCCGTCGAGCCCGGCCCGGATGTAGACGCCAAGGGCCAGGCCCTGTTTTTCCTCGATGACGCCGTAATAGGTGCGGTCGAAGAAATCCTTCAGCGCACCCGCCATGTAGCCGAGGTTCTCGGTCGTGCCGAGAATGATGCCATCGCAGGCCAGCACGTCCTCCACGCCGGCCTCGAATGGCGTCTTCGACACCACCTCGACACCGCTTACATCATCCGACGATGCCCCGCGCACCGCCGCATCGCGAAGCGCCGCCGTGTTGGGCGACGGCACATGCGCGACGATGAGCAGGCGTTTCGTCATGAGTGGCCTTGAACGGGACGCGGCGCGTAGGGCGCCTCCAGCGAGGCGATCTGGGCATCCGTCAGCTTGATGTCCAGCGCGGCCACAGCGTCCGCCAGATGGTGCGGCTTGGTGGCCCCGATGATCGGCGACGTGACTCCCTTGGCCAGCACCCAGGCAAGGGCAACCTGCGCCGGCTTGACGCCGTGCTTGTCCGCCAGCTTCTCGACGCGGGCGAGGATGGCGTAATCCTGCTTCGTGCCGAAATAGCCTTGCGCGAGCTTGTCGGTCTCGCCGCGCGCGGTCTTGCCCTTGCCGTCCTTCGGCGTGTTGCCGGCCAGGAAGCCGCGCGCCATCGGCGACCACGGCACCAGCGCCACCCCTTCCGCCTTGCAGTAGGGTATCATCTCGCGCTCTTCCTCGCGGTAGCACAGATTGTAGAAGTTCTGCATGACGGCGAACCGCGCCCAGCCATTGGCCCGCTGCATCTCGCGCAAGGTTGCGAACTGCCAGGCCCACATGGATGAGGCACCGAGATAGAGCGCCCTGCCCGAGCGCACCACGTCATTGAGCGCCTCGGCCATTTCCTCCATCGGCGTGTCGTGGTCGAGCCGGTGGATGTACAGCAGGTCCACATAATCGGTCTTGAGCCGCTTGAGCGAAGCGTCGATGGCCTCCATGATATGCTTGCGCGACAAGCCCCTGTCGTTCGGCCCGTCGCCCATTGTCAGGCACACCTTGGTGGCGATCACGGCGTCGGACCGCTTCATGTTCTTCTTCACGAAATTGCCGAGGATTTCCTCGCTCGCACCCACCGAATAGAAGTCGGCCGTGTCGAAGAAATTGATGCCGGCATCGAGTGCGCCTTTCAGGAAGGGCTGTGCGTCCGCCTCGCCCAGCACCCACGGATGGTGCGGCCAACCCGCCGTGCCATAGCTCATCATGCCGAGGCAAAGCTTCGACACCTTGACGCCGGAAGCGCCCAGTTTCACGTATTCCATGTGCATGCTCCGTTAATCGAAATCGCGCCGCTGCAGCGTCGCCAGCACCTGGCCGCTGCCGGAAATTAGGGTGAGCTTGCGGTGGGTGGCCTCGAACTGCCTGGTGTTCTGCAGCAGCTCCGTCAGTTCCCGCTCGCGCTCCATGTCAGGTGGCGGACACATCATCCTGGTCATGGCAAGCGGCCCGAACGACAGCTTGCCGCCATCCTCGTTGTAGCTACCGCCAAACCGGTTGCAGCCGGCATGGCCGGACACCCGGCCGTCCGCGCCGAACTGGATGAATCGCTTGTCGCCGTCGCCGAAGCCCCACTCGGAACCGGCCAGCGCAATACCGTCCGCCTTTGCCGCTACAGCGCCAAGGGCAACGATTACAGCCATCATGATCAGGTTTTTCATGGGCTGACTATGTACGCGCCCTGCCGGTGAGGTCAATCGCGCTTGACCGCCCCGGAAACCAAAAAACCGATCAAGTTGGCGGCGTTTGCCGCAACGAGATCGGTTTCAGCACAACGGGCGTACATCCGGCCTCGTTGTTATTGACCCTTGATGTAGGAGCCAATTGTTAAGATTCAATGAACGCAGCGAACTAAAGTGAGGCAGCCGCCCGCGCGGCCTGGTCGTAGTGGCCCGACAGCACGCGCAACTCGCGCGCCAGTTCACTTGCCGTCTCCGGTCTCAGGCCCAGCGAGCGGATCGTGTCCACCAGCAGATCCTCGCGCACCTGGCGGTACTTAGTGCAGGCCGCCTCGCCCTTTTCAGTCAGCGTCACCGTCTTTTCCTTGCCAGACCTGCCGGACTTGACCAGCCCTGCCGCTTCCAGCTTGCGGATGGCATAGGTGACGAGGTGGGTGTCCTCGACATTGAGGACAAGGCAGATGTCGGCCAGCCGCTTCGGTCGCGACCGGTGATGGATGGAGAACAGCACCAGCACGTCGAGCGCCGACATGCCCGGATGGCCGGCTGCCGCCATGCACCGCACCATCCAGCGATGAAAGGCGTGCGATGCCATGATCAGTCCGAATTCGAACTCCGACAGCGACGGCATCGCGCCCTGCGCCAGTTGCGAGGACGACACGACGGGCGAATGCTTGTGGCTTTCCACTTCACTCATGTTGACAATTTATCGATAAATCGTTGATGTTGGCAAGCCTGACAATGCAAAAGCCGGAGATTGCGTTATGCCTGGATGGGACTTCTGGATCGATCGCGGCGGCACGTTCACCGACCTGGTGGCGCGCAAGCCCGATGGCACGCTACAGGCGCACAAGCTGCTGTCGGAAAATCCCGAAGCCTACAAGGATGCCGCCATCCAGGGTATCCGTGACCTGATGGGCGTTGGCAAAGGCGAACCTATCCCGGCCGAGCAGATCAACACGGTGAAGATGGGCACCACCGTTGCCACCAATGCGCTGCTGGAGCGCAAGGGCGACCGCACCCTGCTGCTCACCACGAAAGGTTTCCGGGACGCGCTGGAGATCGGCTACCAGGCCCGGCCAGACATTTTCGCGCTCAACATCATCAAGCCGGAACTGCTCTACGAGCGCGTGGAAGAAGTGAACGAACGCGTGCTGGCGGACGGCACAGTAGAGCAGCCGCTGGACGAGGACGGCGCCCGCGCCGCGTTGCAGGCCGCCTACGATGCCGGCATCCGCGCCGTGGCCATCGTGTTCATGCACGGCTACCGATATACGGATCCCGAGAAGCGGGCCGGCGAGATCGCCCGCGACATCGGCTTCACGCAGGTGTCGATCAGCCACGAGGTATCGCCGCTGATGAAGCTGGTGGGCCGCGGCGACACCACCGTGGTCGATGCCTACCTCTCCCCCATCCTGCGCCGTTATGTGGACCAGGTGGCAAGCGAGCTTGGCACCGAAGGCACCGATTGCCGGCTGATGTTCATGCAGTCCTCCGGCGGCCTCACTGCGGCAGAACTGTTCCAGGGCAAGGACGCCATACTTTCAGGTCCGGCGGGCGGCGTGGTCGGCATGGTCGAGACCGGCCGCATGGCCGGCTTTGAGAAACTCATCGGCTTCGACATGGGCGGCACCTCGACCGACGTGGCGCACTATGACGGCGAATTCGAACGCGCCTTCGAAACCGAGGTCGCGGGCGTGCGCATGCGCGCGCCGATGATGCGCATTCACACTGTGGCGGCAGGCGGCGGCTCGATCCTGCACTTTGACGGCGCCCGCTTCCGGGTGGGCCCGGACTCGGCCGGCGCCAACCCCGGCCCGGCCTGTTACCGTCGTGGCGGGCCGCTCGCCGTGTCGGATGCCAACGTAATGCTCGGCAAGCTGAACCCGGCCTACTTCCCCAAGGTGTTCGGCCCCAATGGCGATGAACCGCTGGACGCCGAAGCGGTGCGCAAGAAGTTCGCCGCACTGGCAGAAGAGATCGGCGACAGCAAGTCTCCGGAAGACGTGGCCGAGGGCTTCATCCGCATTGCGGTTGAAAACATGGCCAACGCCATCAAGAAGATTTCCGTCCAGCGCGGCTACGACGTGCAAGGCTATGCGCTCAACTGCTTCGGCGGCGCGGGCGCGCAACATGCCTGCCTGATCGCCGACACGCTGGGCATGAAGACCGTCTACATCCACCCGTTCGCCGGCGTGCTGTCGGCCTACGGCATGGGGCTGGCCGACATTCGCGCCCACCGGCAGCTGGCGGTAGAAGAAACCCTTACGCCAGAAATTGAATCACGCCTCAAGGAAATCGCTGCAAGCCTTTCAAAAGACTCCGAAAAAGAGCTTGCGGACCAGGGCATTGCCGCAACCGATGTCACCACCCATCCGCGCACGCTGCTGCGCTACAAGGGCACTGATTCAGCCCTCGACATCGACCTCGCCGATGCCGCCACCATGCGCGAGAACTTCGAGGCTACGCACAAGGCGCAGTTCGGCTTCACCTCGCCCGGCACCGATATCATCGTCGAGGCGGTAACGGTGGAATCCGTCGGCGGCGGCTCGGACTCCGCCGAGCCCGAGCACACGCTTCAAGGCGGCGAGGCCAGCCCCATGGACACCACCCGCATTTATGCCGGCGGCGAGTGGCACGAGACACCGCTGTATGATCGCAGCCGCTTGAAGCCCGGCATGACGGTGACCGGCCCTGCCCTCATCATCGAGCCGCACAACACCACTGTGGTTGAGCCCGGCTGGCAGGCCACCATCTCGAAGCTCGACCACATGGTGCTGACCCGCGCCGTGGCCGCCAGGCGCGAGTTCGCCATCGGCACCACTGCTGACCCGGTCATGCTCGAAGTGTTCAACAACCTGTTCATGTCGATCGCCGAGCAGATGGGCGTGACGCTGGAAAAGACCGCCTACTCGGTCAACATCAAGGAACGGCTCGACTTCTCCTGTGCGGTGTTCAATGCCGACGGCCAGCTGGTCGCCAACGCGCCCCACATGCCGGTGCACCTGGGGTCCATGGACAAGTCGGTGGAGACCATCATCGCCAACAACCCGGTGATGCAACCCGGCGACGTGTTCATGCTGAACGCGCCCTACAATGGCGGCACCCACCTGCCCGACATCACCGTGGTGACGCCGGTGTTCGACGCGGACGGCATGACCATCCTGTTCTACACCGCCAGCCGCGGCCACCACGCCGACGTGGGCGGCATGGCACCGGGTTCCATGACACCGCTGGCGACCACCATCCATGAGGAAGGCGTTGTCATCGACAACTTCAAGATGGTCGACAAGGGCACCTTCCTGAAGAGCGAAACCCTCGAACTGCTCACGTCCGGCGAATATCCCTGCCGCAACCCTGGCCAGAACATCGCCGACCTGAAGGCGCAGGTCGCCGCCAACGAAAAGGGTGTGCAGGAATTGCGCAAGATGGTCAGGCAGTTCGGCCTCGATGTGGTGCAGGCCTACATGAACCACGTGCAGGACAATGCCGAGGAAAGCGTGCGCCGGGTGATCGGCGCCCTGCACGACTGCGAATACGACTACGAGATGGATGCGGGCCAGCACATCCGCGTGAAGATCACCGTGGACCGCGACAGCCGTTCGGCGACCGTAGACTTCACCGGCACCAGCGAGCAGCAGCCGAACAACTTCAACGCGCCCCGGCCCGTCACCAACGCCGCCGTGCTGTACGTGTTCCGCTGCATGGTAGCCGACAACATCCCGATGAATGCCGGCTGCCTGAAGCCGATCACCATCATCACGCCGCCGCGCACCATGCTGTCGCCGGAATATCCGGCCGCCGTCGTGGCCGGCAACGTGGAAGTGTCTCAGGCCGTCACAAGCTGCCTGTTCGGCGCGCTGAAGGCAGTGGCGGCCAGCCAGTCCACCATGAATAACTTCAACTTCGGCAACGCCAGGTACCAGTATTACGAAACGATCTGCTCCGGCACCGGCGCAGGCCCCGGTTATGACGGCACGCCGGCCGTGCACACCCACATGACCAACACGCGGCTCACTGACCCGGAAATCCTGGAGTTCCGCTATCCGGTGGTGCTGGAAGACTTCCACATCCGCAGGAATGCCGGCGGGCATGGCAAGTGGTCCGGCGGCGGCGGCATCCGGCGCACCGTGCGCTTCCTCGAACAGATGGACGTGTCGCTGCTGACCGGCCACCGCCGCGTGCCGCCGTTCGGGCTGGAAGGCGGCGAGCCGGGCGAGGTGGGCCAGAACTGGTGCCGACGCAAGGACGGCACGATGGAAAAGCTGAAGGCCTGTGACCAGACCGTGGTTCACCCCGGCGACGCCATCATCATCCAGACGCCGACCGGCGGCGGGTATGGAAAGGCGTGAGGAGGCGGCTGGCCAACGGCAGCTATGCGGACAAAGCGGTCGTTCGGGGCTGCCGCGCTGACGGCTGCCACTCGCCAACACTTCCTTTCAGGAGGCCGGGTCCATCTGAAGCTGCCAATCCATGCCAGCGATGGCCAAGCATATCAGGTCAGGCTTGCCACAATGCTAGTGTTGTGCATGAACATCCGGATAAGGTTGGGCATGGACCGTTTTGCACCAACCACAAGCGACTACGGGCTGCTGGCGCTGCCCTTGGAACAGGCCGCAGCCGCCTATGCCGCATTCTGGGCCAACGAGCCGGTCGCCATGACCCGGTCTGATCTTCAGGGCAGCCCGGAAGACCTGTTTGCACATCTGGAACCGCTTAGCATGGCGCTCGACAGAACCTTGCTTGTTGCCAACGGCGACAACTGGACCAGCTATTTTGCCAATGGCCTGATCGGATCGGATGGCTTCCTGCCGGTGTCCCGGATGGCGGCAGCGCGCGGATGTACGGGCTTGCGTGTCGTCAGATCACCCACGGCAACCATATTCGAGGCCTACGAAAGCCCGGAACGCGGCGGGAATACCATTAACTCCCGGCGGTCCATTTACGCCGCGCGCGAGGGAGGTTGGAAGTTCGGATCCTCGGGCGAGCCTTACACGTTCGAAGACGTGTCCCGCTACGAGGCCAAGCGCGTCAAGGATCGGTTTACACCCGAACATCTGGATGACCTTCTTGAAGGTCTGGGCGCGCCGTTAAGTCCACTGCCAAAAGACCAGACGCTTCACGCCGTATTGTTCGTCCAGCACGCAAAAGCACCGCAGCTCGCGCGGTGGAGTTATGCGGAGGTGCAGACAGGATTGCCGTGGAAGAGGGGCTAGACTTCGGCCCTTGCGTTTTCAGGAGTGACGCAACCTTGCTGCCACCGCTTTCCAGACGAAGATGCCGGTGATAACCAGAAGACACAGTGACGATTTTCAAACACGGAAGTTCCGAAATGCCTGAATGGTTCGCGGGAGCTTGAGGATCAACGGCATGAATGCAGACCGCAAGACCATGGAAGCTGGCCTCGGAAGCCGAGAACTGGTGGCGTAGCAAGCAAACTTTCTAGGGCTCCAGCTGCTGGCCAAGTTCGCGATTGTTGCATGCTGGTACACATGCAGCGGCGAGCACAAGTGTCCGCCTTGGGCTCACAGCTGCCAAACCACGAACTTCACGTCAGTTTTACCATTCTCCAGCACAGTTTTCAGGGACTCGGCGGGCCTGACCCTGCAACTAGGGCATGCGCTATGGCCTTGGCCCTGTGGAGAACAAACCCGGCATGCGATTTCCGTTCGGCATGATTGCAATCGCGGCAGCGATACTTGGCCTGATCTCGGTGGCCGTGGCGCCGGTCATCTATGTCATCGGCATGATCTCGGTCATCGGCATTCCCCTTGCCCTGCTGGCGGTCATCTTCCCCACCGTTTGCCTGCTGGTGGTGCTGGCCTATGTGGCCTTCCGGATATGGCCCGACCAGACCGCCCTCGGCATCGCCCGGTCTTTCCTGATTGCATTCCTGATCATGCTGGCGGTGCCGTTGGTTTACAATTTCCAGGTAAGCCGTGCTGTGGCCGGCCTTGCTTCAGACGACCTTGCAGCCGCCCTCGAACCGTTGAAACCGGATGAAACCCTGGTGGTTTTCACGCGCCACAGATCGTCTCAGAAGTGCTTCAACACCTGTATCGACCTGTTGCTGAGCAAGCAGATCGCGGCCTATGTGGTTGCCAGCCTGCCACGCGGCAGCGGCCAGCCCGAGAGTGACGCAAAGGCGACCTTGCACCGGCTCGAGCAGGGATCGGACTGTGAAAGCAAGATGGTCATCCCGAAGAACAAGTCCAGCAACGAAAACCGTCCCGGCACCGTGGCGTACGCGCTGCGGGCCGCCGCCGATCAGGGCATGTGCATACGCTCGACGGAAGTTGATCTGGCTGAGGCCGGCCCGTTGCGGGCCATCGTGCACAAGGACCGCAGCTCACTCGACTACCCCGAGCGCGCCTTCTTCATCAAGACCATGATCAGGCCCTCGCAAATTGCGGTGTACGCATACCGGCGCGACACAGGCTGGTCCAAACTCATGCAGCAGACCAATATCGGCTACAGTCTGCTCGGCCCGGTGCTGGCCCACACAATTCCCTCCACTTCCATCGAGTCAACCCGGTCATCGTGGTGGCGCAGGAACTTTTACGAGAAGCCACTGGGCATCGACGGGTTTCTGATGGACAAGATGGGCGCGGTGCTGCGCCGGCAATAACCGGTAATCGCCACCCTAGAACGTCAGCGGCGGCGGCTTGCGTCTCAGGCCAGACAGCGCATTGAACACCAGCGCCGCCATAAGGATAGCGCCGCCAATCAGCGTTGCCGCCTTGGCGGTTTCGCCGAGGATCAGCCACACCCAGATCGGCCCAAGAACCACTTCCGTCATGGCCAGCAGCGCCAGCTCTGCCCCCGGCACCACGCGCGAGCCAAGCGTGTAGAGCACCATGCCGAGACCCAGCGACACGAAGCCGAGCGTGAGCGCAATGGCGATCTCGTGCAGCGGCAGCGCAAAGCCATGCCCGGTACCCAGCAGCACGATGCCCGACAGCTCCAGCGCAAACAGCCCGCCGAGGAAGATCACCGGCAGCATGTCGCCCGCCTTGCCCCACCTCAGTGCGACGGTGAACAGCGCGAAGCCGAACGCCGACATCAGCGCAATCGCATCGCCCGTCCAGTTGCCGGTGGTGAAGCTGTCGGCCACCATGAAACCGATGGCCGCCAGGCCGACCAGCATGGCAATCCAGGTGGCCTTGCGCACGCTCTCTCCCAGCAGCAGGAAGCTCAGCAGCGCCGCCATGAACGGCGCCGTGGCAAACAGGAACGCCGCATTGGCCACCGAGGTCATCTGGATTGCGCCGATGCCGCCGGCATAGGCCAGCACCAGCGCCACGCCCCCGAGCACGCCGGGCACGCCGGCATCCAGGATGAGCTTGAACGGCCGTCCGCCGGAGCGCCATGACATGAGGATGAAGATCATCGGCAACATGCCAAGCGACCGGTAGAACAGTACCTGCCAGACGGTACCACTCTCGATCATCCGGATGCCCAGCGGAATGGTCGACCAGCATACCCCCGCCATCGCCACCATGATGACGCCTGCCGTGTAGCCCGTGTCGCGCGCCGGCGCCGGAATGCGATGTAATGCCCGTTCAACCATAGGTGGACAGTGCGTAGCTGACGCCCTGCCGTCTAGCGCATCTGCGACATGGGTTCCTGTCGTTCAATGCATGGTTACTTGCAGTAGGTGCCGCTACCCGAACGCCCATGGCGGCCAAGGTCGAAATGCAGGTGGTTCTGGTGGTGCCGGTCAGCTTCCGGCCCGAGCACCGTGGTGAAGGTGCCGCAGGCCTGCCCATGCACCTGCTTGAGGAAGCCGGACTCCCTGCCCCAGGACCGCCAGCCGTCTTCCACGGTGATGGTGCGCCCCGACGCCAGCGTGAATGCTGCAACGTCCAGCGCATTGCCGAAACTGTGCTCCGAGATCTTGGCGCCGCGCTGGTTGTTGCGCGCCCGGCAGGCATAGGACGCCGCCACCCGTACCGAGACGACCCGCTCACCGAACGCCGATTGCGCGGCAGGCTGCACCACGTTGTTCAGCCAGTCATGGGTGGCGCCCACCATCTGGCATTCAAGCTTGGCAGCCTGCGAGAAACCGACCCCCGACACCGCCGTGACCTGCCAGCCATTGCGGATGCCGCACGCGCCCGGCCCCTCCACCTCACCCAGCGGCGTGGCCTCGGCCACCGAGCGCGGATCGACGCTGCACTGGCCGGTTGGCGTCTTGACGCCCTTGGCCACAAAATCCTGCGTCAGCTCGGACCCGCCAGAGCAGGCGGCAAGCGGCAAGGCAAGCATGGCGGCGGCAACGCGCCTGATGTAGAGATGGCCCACGATCATCCCCCGACGTGTCCGTTGAAACGATGGCCAAAATAGGCCAGCGTGGTTAACGGCCCATAACCACCCTCACGAAGTTGCACCAGCCATGTACACCATCTACACCAGCCCCGGCTCAGGCGGTTTCGCCGCTGAGGCCATGCTTGAAGCAGGCAGCGCACCCTGGCAGCGCCAGACCATCTCGACCGCCACCCAGCAGCAACGCTCTGCCGAGTACCTCAAGGTGAACCCGGCCGGGCAGGTCCCGGCGCTGCAGCTTCCTGGCGGAGAGGTGATGACGGAGTCAGCTTCCATTTGCATCTACCTGGGCGACGCGCATCCTGAAACCTGCCTTGCACCACCGGTGGCGAGTCCGGCGCGGCCTGCCTTCCTGCGCTGGCTGGCCTACATGTCCAGCACGGTCTATCCGGCCGATCTCAGGATCTACTACGCCGACCGCTACACCGCCGACCCCGCCGGAACTGAGGCCGTGAAGAAGCGGGCGCTGGAAGAGATGAACGATAGCTTCGCGCTCATCGACAAGGCGCTGACCGGACGGCGCTGGCTGGCGGGCGACAGCATGACCGCTGCCGACATCTACCTGCTGATGGTGGCCTTGTGGCACCCGGACCCGGAGCAGCTTTTTGGCCGCTGCGCAAACCTCGCCAGCCTGTGCGAACGGGTCAGGCAGGACGAGTACGTCAAGCGTTCCAACGATTTTCACAAGCTTTGGTGATAACGAGGCTACTGCTTCTCGACCAGCCAGAACGCCACCGACAGCCCCTCGCGCACCAGGTGTGCGGGCGGGCTGAGCTGTTCGTGGCGGATCACCTTGCCCTCGGCGGCCTCGGTCCAGGCCGTCATGTCGTAGTGGGCGATACCCAGACGGCGGTGGTGGAACTGCTCGCGCAGGAACTCCAGGTCATGCGGGGCGAAGTCCGCCACGATCAGCCGCCCGCCCGGCTTCAGGATGCGCAGCGCCTCCGCCACCGCCCGCTCGGGCTCATCGAGGAAGTGCAGCACCTGGTGCAGGGTGACGAGGTCGGCAGAGCCGTCATCCATGGCGAGGTTGCAGATGTCGCCCTGGCGCACCTGCACCCGGTCAAGATCGGCATTGCCGAGCGAAGCCCTGGCAAAGCTGAGCATTTCGCGTGACAGGTCGATGCCGATGGCCTCGTCCGCCTGCGGCGCCAGCAGTTCCAGCATCCGCCCGGTGCCCGTGCCAAGGTCGACAAAGCGCCCCACCCGCTGCTGCCCCGCCAGCTTGCGGATCACCGCTTCGGCCTTTTCCTCTTCGACGTGATAGGCGCGGATGGCGCTCCAGTTGGCGGCATTCTCGGCGAAATAGGCCTGCGCCTCCGCCTGGCGCTGCGCCTTCACCTGGGCAATACGCTCGAGATCGCGCACCAGCCGCGGGTCGCCCGCATCCAGATAGCCGCTGAGCAGCCGGGCAAGTTCAGCATTGCCGTCGCCCGACTGCAGCCGGAACAGCATCCACGCACCCTCGCGGTATCGCTGGACCAGCCCGGCCTCTACCATCAGCTTCAGATGGCGGCTTACCCGCGGCTGGCTTTGACCGAGAATGGTGGTGAGTTCCGAGACGTTGAACTCACCGCGCGACAGGATGAACAACAGCCGCAGCCGGGTTTCCTCACCCGCCGCCCTCAGGCCCGCCAGCAATTCATCCAGCACCATCGGCATGCGTTTTCCCGCTGTTTCCCGGCTTCGTGTACCGTAACGGCATATCCCGGCCTGCGACGCTCGGCAAGCCCGGCCGGGCCGCCGTCATTCTTGACGAGGGCCCCAAAAGGTCTTTAGCTTGCACCTGAACTGATTTGGCTCCACACAGTTGGACCCAGGACCGGCGTGTCCGGTATTACGCTTCCTTGTCAAAGGTGCCCTGCACATGAACCGCCGCTCGTTTGTCCTGACTGCATCGCTTGCAGCCCTGTTGCTTCCCGTCCTGGCGGCCCCGGCTGCTGCGGCGTCCGATCACCCGGCCGTCGCGTTTACCCGGCAGCTTGCCGATGAGCTGATCCGCGCCCAGATGGTGGGCACGGTTCCCCGCTTCACCACGGTGATCCGCCGCCACGCCGACATCCCCGGCATCTCGATGTATACGCTGGGCGACTACCGTTCGAGGCTGCCCAAGGGCAAGACTGACCAGTACTACAAGGGCATCACCGCCTACATCGCCCACTATTTCGCCAACCAGACCCGCAAGTACCGGGTCTTGCAGGCCGATATCACCGACGCCACAAGGGGCGATGGCGATCAGGTCGTGGTGAACTCTCTGGCAACCCTTGAAGACGGCAACAAGTACCGAGTCCAGTTCATGCTGCGCCCGGACGGCAACAGCTGGAAGGTCGTAGACGTCAAGGTGGGCGTGCCGGTGCTGGGCTTCGTGTCACTGACCTATGGCATGCGCGGTGACGTGCAGCGCTTTCTTGCCAAGAAGGGCGGCGACGTCAATGCGCTGATCGCGGCCCTCAACCGCTGATCCTGCATCATTTCACAAACTTTTGACGCGCCTGCCGGAAGTCGTCCGACAACCATGCGACCATCTGCTGATCCTTGTCATAGGCACTGAGCGCCACGTCCTGCCCATGTGCGGCCGCATCGATCTGCCGCTTGATCATCCGCACCGCAAGCCCTGGTAACGAGGCAATGCGCCTGGCCAGTACCATGGCCTCGTCAAGCGCGCTGCCCGGCTCGCATACCTGGTCGGCAAAGCCGAGCCGGTGCGCCTCCTCGCCTGACCATTCATCGCCCGACAGCAGCAACCGCCTCGCCGCCTGCACGCCCACCAGCGCCACCAGCCTCGGCACCGAATGCCAGCCCATGTTGTGCGCCACCCGAACCTCCGGCGCGGCAAACCTTGCCGCACGCGAGGCAACGCGAAAGTCTGCTGCCGCCGCCAGCGCCAGCCCGCCGCCCATGCAGGCGCCCTCTACCGCACAGATGACCGGCACCTCGACCGACGTCCACGCCCGCGCCAGCCTTGGGCCGCGCTCGCTGTAATGACGGACCTCCTTAAACGGCGCATCCGGCAGCCTGTCAAAAAACGGATCGCCCAGGTCCATGCCCGCCGAGAAGATCCGGTCCGTCCCGGTCAGCACCACCGCGCGCAGTGCCGTATCGTCCACGAACGACAGGGCGATCTCCGCCAGCTCGTCCATGATCGCGAAAGACAGCGCATTGGCCCGCCCGCCCCGGTCAAACCGGACAACCGCAATGCCCTCACCAGTGCGCTCTATGCTTGCCGTCTTTCCGCTCATTGCCCGCTCCACCTTGTTTGCAACGGTCCAATTCGTTCATATTGGCGGCAGCGGCCCGCAGACTGCCCGACATCCACCAGCGAAAGACCGTCCACCGCCAATGTCAAGCCGCCGGAATTTGCTGATCATGGTGAGCATCGCGCTGGCAGCATCCGCCGTCACGCCGGTGCTGGCGGCATCGGCATCTGTCAAGCCCGCAGAGGCACTTGCCAGCGAGGCAGCAAACGAGTTCCTGGCCACCGTGCGCCGGGGTGGCGGAGCGGAGGACTTTGCCCGGCTTTTCGACCGCTACGTCTCCATCCAGTCGATTGCCATGTTCGCACTGGGCAAGCACCGGCGCCGTTTGCCGCCGCAGCAGCGGACCAGATATGTGAGCCTCGTAAACGCCATGCTGGTTGGTGCGGTAACCCGGCACGGCAAGCACGTGAGCGGCAAAGCGTTCGTGGTAACTGGCTCGCGCGGCAGCATTGTTTCAGGTTACGTGCAGCAGCATGACGGCGGTCGCACCGATGTCGACATGCGCATGGCTGACGGCCGCATCGCCGACGTGCGCGTCGAAGGCATCTGGCTCACCTTCGTGCTGCGCCAGGAGTTCAATCGCATCATCGATGGCAATGGCGGCAATATCTCTGCCATTCTCAGCCACCTGGAAAACGGAGGAACGCTGTGAGCGGCACTATCCGCGAGGGCGAACAGGCAGCAACGGTCGATCCTGCCGGCCAGCCGGGTGATGCACATGTGGTGTTCATTGGCTGTATCCGCTCGCCCTGGCACAGTCGCAGCGAATGCCCGAAAAACATGCGCCAGGCCCGCGAACGTGAGCCGGCCGGCTGTCGGCTGGAGCTCGATACGCCATGGCGGCCCGGCCTGACGGGCCTGGAGCCAGGAGACTGGGTGCACATTCTCTACTGGATGCACGAAGCCAGGCGCGATATGGTCATCCAGCACCCGAAACATCGCGATGAACCAACCGGCGTATTCTCGCTGCGCTCGCCGGTACGGCCCAATCCGGTGGCGCTGGCGCTGGTGCGCATTACCGCCATCGACGCCCAGGCCGGCATTGTCGGCATTGACGCAACGGACGCCCTTGACCGCACGCCGCTGATCGACATCAAGCCGCACCTGCCGGGCGTTGACCTCACGCCGGGTTGAGCAAAAGCCGCCAGGGCAACTTGCTTGAACCCGCCGGGTGGGTGTGACATACCGGTTGGCTTGAGAAAGTGCTGAGGGGCACGAATGGCGCAACTGGAGATCATAGGACCTGCCGATGATGCAGGGGTCATGATATGCCGCATGGCCTGCATCGAGAAGGGTATCCCGCATCGTCACCGTGTCATTGCGGCAAGCTCGCGCCGGTTGTCGCGCGAGAACCCGCTCGCGGCCGTGCCGGCGCTGCGCCATGGCAAGGTGCGTCTGTTCGGCGTCAGGGCCATCACCAGCTATGTCGATAGCCGCTTCAAGGGCCGCAACCTGCTGCCGGCAGACCCGATACGTGCCGCAGAAGTGGAGCAGTGGACTGCGGCCATCCTGCAGCACCTTGAGGGCCTGATGAACGGCGCGGCTTGTGCTTCGATGATGGACCAACCCGGCATCGCCAAGTGTCTGGGGGCCATCAACAACAGCATTGGCAACAAGGTATGGCTCGTCGGCAGGGGGTTCACGCTGGCGGACATGGTGCTGATGCCGGCAGCGAACAACCTGTGCAGCACAGCCGGGCACGATCAGGTGCTTAAGCAGTTTCCGGCAATCGGGCTGTGGTTCGCAAAGCATGCCGAACGCCGGTCATGGCAGGCTGTCAAACCTGGCGCTGACGGGGCGGCGAATGCTTGAGTTCGCAGCCGCGTGCTTCTTTCTCCTGATTACCCCCGGCCCCGGTGTGTTGAGCGTGGCTGGCGTTGGCTCGGGCTTCGGCTATCGCGCCGGCTTCAGCTATCTCTGGGGCTTGTGCGCCGGCAACTTTCTGGTCGGCATGGCAGTGGCGACCGGTCTCGCCGCAATCATCCTCTCCATTCCGTTCGTGCGCGTCGCGCTGCTTGTCGCCTCGGTCTCCTATCTGACCTGGCTTGCCGCCAAGATTGCCTTTTCAGGCAGCCGGGTGGCTTTTGCTGCACCTTCCCATGCACCCGGGTTCCGCGATGGCATCGCGCTGCAGGCAATCAATCCGAAGGCCTATGCAGTCAACACCGCACTGTTCACCGGCTTTGCTTTCCTGCCCGGAAACTACCCGGCTGAAGTACTGCTCAAGGTGGTGATCCTCAACGCCTTCTGGATACCCATCCACTTCCTGTGGCTGGGCGCAGGCGTCAAGATCAAGCAGATGGACCTGCCAGCCCGCACCCAGCGGACCATCAACATGCTGATGGCGCTGGCCATGCTGATGGTTGTCGGCATCGCGCTGCTGGCCGAGTTCGGCTGAATGGTTAACGGTTCGTTGAACGGCGTTAACGAATTGCAGTAACCATTCTAAGCCAAGGCAAACGCTTGGCAGGCTAATGTCCCTTTGGTTGCAGACCAAAAAGGATATTGGGGAAATGAACTCGAAAACCGTCAGCCAGGCGGACGCGGAACCGCGTCGTGGGACCGCCGGCTTGCTGCGCTACATTCATCTGGCAGTGCCGCTGGACGTGATCATCGTCGCGGCCGTGCTCAACTGGATATCCGCTCAGCACATGGAAAACATGCGCCATGACCGCCACGAGCAACTGCGCACCCTGTCCCAGCACGTACTCACCTCGGTAACCGGCGTCGAGACCCATACCCCCAGCACCCATACGCTGCAGCATACACTGCTGGCCAGCCTGGTGCTGCGCCCTGATGTAACCTGCGCCATTCTCGAAACCGGCTCTGCCGGCACCGTCATCGCCGGCGACGAGGCCACCTGCCAGGGACTGGCCGCCATGAACGCCCAGCATGTGCGGGTTGCCGATTTCGGCAACAGCCTCGTGCTGTTCTATGACACCGCCGATCTCGACCAGCAGTTCATGATCTTCCTGCGCATCACGCTCGTCGCGATGCTGTGCGGGCTGTCGCTGGCCATCCTCTTCAACGGTCTGTCCCACCAGTTGTTCATCCGCCACGAAATGGACATGCGCCGCCGGGCCGAACTGGAAGCCCGCAAGGCACATGCCGCCGCCGAGCGCGCTGCCGCCAGGGCCGAGGCCGCCAGCGGGGCCAAGGGCGCTTTCCTGACAACGATGAGTCACGAAATCCGCACCACCCTCAACGGCATCATCGGCATTTCGGGCGTGCTCTCGAACGAACTGGAGGACGACACCCGCCGCGGCTATGCCCAGATGATCTCGAGCTCCGGCAAGTCGCTGCTGCACATGCTCAACGACACCCTGGACCTGTCCAAGATCGAGGCCGGTTGTTTCAAGCTGCAGGCTGAAGAGTTCAGTTTGCCATTGATGCTGCGGGAAGCCGTCAGCCTGTTCAAGCCCCGCGCCGGCGAAAAGCAGCTCCACCTCGACCTGACCATCGACGACAGCCTGCCGACCTGCGTAAAGGCAGATCCGGTGCGCCTGCGCCAGGTGCTGAGCAACATCGTGTCGAACGCCGTCAAGTTTACCGACAGCGGCTGTGTTGCCGTGCACGCCAGCGCCCGCCCCAGCGCCGGCAAGCCCGGTTTTCACGACATCGTTATCAAGGTCAGCGACACCGGCACCGGCATTGCCGAGGCCGACCTTGGCAAGATCTTCGAGCATTTCGGACAGACCTGCGAGAACAAGCGCCAGCGCGAAGGAAGCGGCCTTGGCCTTGCCATCAGCCGCGAACTGATGCGCCTGATGGATGGCGACCTCGCCGCCGAAAGCCGTCCGGGTGAAGGCAGCACCTTCACCATCACGCTGAGTGCTGAAGGTTGCTTCCGCTACATCGAAACCGCTGATGCCGTCGGTAGCACCGCCGATGCCGGAGCACAGGGTGTCATGCTGGTGACTGCCGACCGTCAGCTGGCGCGGGACATCAACAACCGGCTTTCCGCCCGCGGCTATTCAGTCATTTGCTTCAGCAGCTACGACGCTGCCGCAAAGGCGATGGACGGACAAGACTGCCGCTTCCTGATCGCCGACCTGGACAGCGCGGCCAGCGAACAGGACGCCGCCATGGTAGCTGCCGCCGGTGAGCATGATATCCACGCCGTTGGCCTCAGCCGCACTCCGGCATCGCTGCCAGCAAGGCTGGCACGGTCGGCAGATGTGCTGTTGCTGACGCCCGGCGACTGGGCACCCTTGCTCGAGCATCTGGCGCACGCCTCGCTGGAGGCCGACGGCCACCTTGCAGGCTTGGCCTGACTTCAGGCACCGTCGCTGCCCAGGCCCAGCGCGGTGTGTACGCCGCCGCGCGGCATGGTGGCCGGGTCGCGCGGACGCCATCGTGCGCCATCAACCATGTCAAGAAAGCCGGCCAGCGCCTGATTGAACAGGCCAGGTTCTTCGAGGTTGAGCGCGTGGCCCGAAGCCGGAAACACCATCAGCCGCGCGGCCGGCATGACCTGCTTGAGCCATACGTTCACGTGCAGGCAGGAGGTGTCCTCGTCACCCACCATCAGCAGCACCGGCACCGTCACCGCAGCGAGCGTCTCTTGCTGGTCGCGCAACGACGGCCGGCCCACCTGCACCCCGCGCAGCATGTACGCAGCCGCTTGCGCCGGATGCGATGACAGGTGGTCCACGCTCATGAGCCACGCCGCTTCGTCCTTGGCCTTGAGCTGAATGCGCGTCGGCCCCTTGCACATGGCTTCGGCCGGAATGGCGCCCTGCTTCTCCATCATGGCAGCAAGGCCCAGCGCCTCGGTAACGAAGCCCTCGCGCGCCGCCTTGCCTTCAGCCGAGCCCGAGCCGCCTGCCGCCGCCGTGGCCGAGATCACCCGGTCAGCATGAAACTGCGCCAGTTGGAGCGCCGTGAACGCACCCATCGACAGGCCAACCACGTGCGCCTTGTCCACGCCCGCTGCATCCAGCACGGCAAGCGCATCAGCATTCATCAGTTGTTGCGAATAGGCCTTTGGATCATCCGGACAATCGGAAGGCGGATAGCCGCGTCCCGACACGGCAAGACAGCGATACTGGCCCTTCAGTGCCGCCACCTGCGCGCCCCAGGAGCGGTGATCCGCCAGCGAATTCGTGCAGGAACAGGATGACCGGCCCGGGCCCGCCAGTGTCTTCGTAGAAGATGCGGACACCATCGTTGACTGCAAATGCCATGAATCCCTCCAGGCCGTTCAGTTGGCCAGAACACTAGCAGCCTGCATGCCGGCTGCAAAAGCACCTTCGATCAGACCGGGGCTGACGTCCGATGTCTCGGATACGGCAAACTGGATGTGGCCGTGCGGCCGGCGCAGCAGCGGCGAGCCAACGCCGGGATGCGGCATCGCTCCTGCCTTGTCCTGCTCTGTGCAGATGTGCGGGTTCAGCGCCCAGTCCTCCACATGACGATGCAGCGGGTTTGCCGCCTTGCTGCCGAAGCAACGCACCAGCTGGGCGATGATGGCGTCCTGCAGGTGCAGCCGGTGCTGCTCGCGCAACTCATGCGGCCAGCCCACGAAACCGAATATGGCGGCGGGCGTACCATCGACGCCACACAGGTCGTGCGCCTCCACCAGCGGCCCCGCCCTGCTGGCAATTCGGCCTGACAATCCCGCCTCGCGCCAGAACGCCGTCTCGTAGACCACCAGCGCCTTGGCCTGGACCGCCATCCAGGTTGGCGTGGCCTGCATTTCCCGGACCAGATTGCCCGGCAAGACGGGCGAAAACCTGATCGTGCTGCACGCCACCCTGAGCGGCGCAGCGACAATGGCATGGCTTGCCGGGAACACGCCTGCCGAAGTCTCGACCTGAACGCCCGAGCCATCCTGCGATATTGACGTTACCGTTTGGCCGGTGTGCAGCACGCCCGCCGGCAGCTGCTCCAGCAGCCCGTCAATTAACACCTGCGGGCCGCCATCGATGCGCGCCATCCCATGCTGACCGGGCAATGGCTGATACTGAACTGGCTGCTCCGGCCCGTAATCCAGCACCGCGTTACCGGTATTGTATTGGGCAAACGTCCTGGAGCCGAGCACCTCCAGCCAGTGCGCAGCAACCTGCTGATAGGGTGGCCACACCCAGCTGGGCCCGAGATCGCCAAGCACCCGGCCCGTGCCGGGCTCGATCAATGACTGTATGCGCCCGCCCGGCCTTGCCGCCGCCTCCAGCACGATGACGCGCCGGCCAGCCCGCACCAGCAAGCTGGCAGCCGTCAACCCGGCCAACCCGGCGCCGACGATGATCACATCGGCGCCATGCTCTCGGTTCACCGCGCGAACTGCTTGTACTTGATCCGCTTGGGCATCACCGAGTCCGCGCCCAGCCGGCGCTTCTTGTCTTCCTCGTAGTCCTGGAAGTTGCCCTCGAACCACTCCACGTGGCTATCACCCTCGAACGCCAGGATGTGCGTGGCCAGACGGTCGAGGAACATGCGATCGTGCGAAATGACCACGGCGCAGCCGGCATAGTTTTCCAGTGCTTCTTCGAGGGCTGCCAGCGTTTCGGTGTCGAGGTCGTTGGTCGGTTCGTCGAGCAGCAGGACGTTTGAGCCCTTCTTCAGCATCTTGGCCAGGTGCACGCGGTTGCGCTGGCCGCCCGACAGCGAGCCCACCTTCTGCTGCTGGTCGCCACCCTTGAAGTTGAACGCCGAGCAATAGGCGCGCGAGTTCTGCTCGCGCTTGCCGAGATAGATGATGTCGTTGCCTTCAGAGATTTCCTCCCACACGGTCTTGTTGGGATCCAGTGCGTCGCGGCTCTGGTCGACATAACCAAGCTGCACCGTCTCGCCAATCCGCACCGAGCCGCCGTCCGGCTGTTCCTGGCCGGTGATCATCCGGAACAGCGTGGTCTTGCCCGCACCGTTGGGGCCGATGATGCCGACAATGCCGCCCGGTGGCAGCTTGAACGACAGGCCGTCGATCAGCAGCCGGTTGCCGTAGCCCTTGCGCAGGTTCTCCACCTCGATCACCACGTCGCCAAGCCGCTCACCCGGCGGAATGACGATCTGGGCGTTGGTGGACTTGAGCCGGTTCTCGTTCGCCTTGACCAGTTCGTCATAGGCCTTGATGCGCGCCTTGGACTTGGCCTGCCGCGCCTTGGGGCTGGCGGCAATCCATTCCTGCTCGGCTTCCAGCGCCTTCTGGCGGGCCTGGTCCTCGCGCTGCTCCTGGGCAAACCGCTTGGCCTTCTGGCCGAGATAGGCCGAGTAGTTGCCTTCGTAGGGAATGCCACGGCCGCGGTCGAGTTCGAGAATCCAGCCCGTCACGTTGTCGAGGAAGTAGCGATCGTGGGTGATGATCAGGATGGCGCCCGGATACTCGCGCAGGTGATGCTCCAGCCAGTTGACGCTTTCCGCGTCAAGGTGGTTGGTCGGTTCGTCGAGCAGCAGCAGGTCGGGCTTCTTCAACAGCAGCTGCGTCAGCGCCACGCGGCGGCGCTCACCGCCCGACAGCTTGGAAACGTCGGCATCGCCGGGCGGGCAGCGCAGCGCGTCCATTGCCTGCTCAACCTGGCTTTCCAGGTCCCACAGGTTCTGCGCATCGATGATGTCCTGCAGCCGGGTCATCTCGTCCGCGGTTTCGTCCGAGTAGTTCATGGCGAGCTCGTTGTAGCGGTCGAGGATCGCCTGCTTTTCGGCAACGCCCTCCATGACGTTGCCCATCACGTCCTTGCTCTCGTCGAGCTTGGGCTCCTGTGGCAGGTAGCCGGAGGTCGCGCCCTCTGCCAGCCACGCCTCGCCGTTGAACTCCTTGTCGATGCCCGCCATGATGCGCAAAAGCGTCGACTTGCCCGCGCCGTTGGGGCCGAGCACGCCGATCTTGGCGTCCGGGTAGAAGCTGAGGTGAACGTTGTCGAGCACCTTCTTGCCGCCGGAATAGGACTTAGACAGCCCGCTCATGTGATAGATGAATTGCCGTGCCATAAGGCCCCGTGCCTCTCGTGTCTTGAATAAGGTGAAATGTTGAGCCGCGTTCTAGCCGAAGGCGGCAAGCGGCGCAATGTGAACCGTCAGATGGGGGCGACGTTGACGCCGGTCAATGCGGTGAACGGACCTTTCTGCGAGACTTGCAAAGGTGTTGAAAGGTTCGACCATGCAATATCGGCTGTCAGCCGTGATTGCCGCTGCGCTGATGGCCGCCGCGTCGGCCTCGGCCCAGGACCCGGCGCCCGTTACACCTGAAACTTGCCTCGACACGTCGCAGGCTGTCGAAGCCGCCACTGCCTACGCAGCCTACTGCGCCCGGTGTCACGAGGCAGATGAACTGGCGAGGGCATGGTTCGGGCGGTCTGCCCCCGCCGATCCGGAAAGTACCACCGCGCTTGCCCTGTTTCTCGACAGGCACTCAGCCTGCCCGCAGGCCCAGCATGAACTGATCGCCCGCTGGCTTGCCGGCCGGGCTGGCCCAGCCCAATGAAGAAGCCCGGCGCGCCAGTGCGCACCGGGCATCCGGAACTCGCCTGAATTTCGGCCCGTCAGGCCTTGCCCGGCCAGCCGTTGGCCATGGCGTTGTTCTCTGCCGACTTCTTGGCCTTGTAGCCTTCGGTGGAGCGGCCCACCTGCCTGCCGTTGGAGGCGAACTGGCGCCAGCGGTGTTCACCCTTCTTGTCCTTGTAGAACTCCCACTTGTCGCCGGCCTTGCTGCCGCGATTGGCGTTCGACTGGCAATCCTTCTTGTCCTTGTACCCTTCCGACGACGCGCCGATGATCTCGCCGTTCTTGTGCGTCTTGCGCCAACGCCACTCACCCTTCTTGTCCTGGTAATACTCGGTCTTCACGTCTGACATCGCCGTTTCTCCCGCAGCAGTTGGATGCGCGACGTAAGGAGAAGTTGATTCGCACCCGAGAGTCACGCTTCAACACGCGGATTTACGCGCCAGAAGCGGCCTTTTCACCTGTTTTCAGCCCGCTTCATGGCCTCGCGCCCGGCAATCGTCAGCATCACCCCGCCCGGCACGGCAGCGGCAAGCCACCCCCAGGCGGGCAAACCGGCAGGCCAGCCTGCCCCACTGAGGGCCGACCAAACGGCCCATCCGGTCCCGATCAGTGCAAGGCAGAACAGGCAACTGCCGGCCACAACCAGGATGATCGCGAATGTCCTGAGCATCGCCATCGCCTCGCCTACTGGTTGCCGACCGGATCAATGAGGCCATCGGGACAGCCCGGATCGGTCGGGTCGGCCTGGGCAATATGCGCCGCGACGTCAGAGCCCGGACCGATCTTGCCGACAAGGCCGATGGTCAGTTCCACGATCAGCCGCCGGGCGCCGTCGTCCTTGCACGAGATGCGCACCCGGTCTCCGGCGCCAGGGCCAAAACTGCTGTCGAACGCCGCCCTGATCTCGTCTCCGCTGACGGTCCGGCCAACATTGCGCGCAAACAGCTCGCGCACCGCCGACCGGTTGAGGACATCGAGCACCAGCAGCGAATCCTCGAAATATTCCTCCACTCCTGCCCCGCCATAACAGGTGCCGTGCTTGATCCATTCGTGCCTGTGCAGGCCGGAGCGCGTGCCGGGCATGGCTTCCTGCAATTGCCGCCACAGCCCCTCTTCCAGCCGGCCCCACGGCAGGTCGTGCCAGCGGTTGTCCTTGTCCAGCCGCACATGACGTTCGCTGACCCCACAATAGGCCCGCGAGCGCGGCTGCGGCCACAGCCCATGCAATGTAAAGTTCGAGGCGTCGAAGCGGTCTTCCGTCTGCGACCGGCATTCGGGCAGCCGTGGCCGCGTCTCGCAGAATGCCGGCTGCCAGCTCACCGCCAGCACGTACTCTGCGGGTCCTGCCGCCAGCTGCTGGTATCCCAATGCCCCCGCCAGCAGCGCGGCAACAACCGCAACGGCCTGCCTGATGGTGATGCGCGCCAAGCTTCAAGCGCCCTTCTTCGCCACGAAAACCGCATAGAAATAATTGCGGTAAACCACTTCAATTCCGCTGAATCCGGCTTGCTCTAGCCACAATACCTGGTCGTCAAGCTCGGCGTTGATGTCCATCGCTTCCATGCGCTTCAGGCCGTCCTCAAGGTCCTGCGGAAGCGCGCCCGCCGCCAGCACGTCCTTCTTCCACAGCCGCATGTGGATGTCCTGCACCGCCTGCGAACAGGCTTGCACCTGGTCAATATTGACGAAGATGCCGCCGGGTTTCAGCGCCGCACAGACCTTGGCAAACACCTTGCGCTTGTCCGCGTGTTCAAGGTGGTGGATCACGAACGACGACACGATCCGGTCCCAGTCCTCGCCGAACTCACCGGCTACGATGTCGAGCTCGCGGAATGAAAACCGCCCGTCCCCGGCAAACTTGGTCCGCGCCTGATCGAGCATCTTTGTCGAGATATCCGCCAGTTCAACCTGCACGCGCGGGTGGGCATTGACCACTTCAAGCGCGAAACCGCCGGTTCCGGCGCCGAGGTCCAGCACCCGCGCTGGCTCATCGTCCGCCAGATCGAGCGCCGTCACGGCTGCGCCGTAGAGGTCGTCATAGTCAGGGATCAGCGCATGGCGCGAGCGATCGTATGTGGCGGCGGCAGCGTCAAATCCAGTCATCCCAGGCCTCGTCTCGTTCAGGCTTGCAGTTCTATGCAGCGGGAATATGAATGTCATCCATGGAATTTCTCAGCCCACTCATCACCCTCTGGGCCGTGCAGCTGCTGGCCGCCATCAGCCCCGGCCAGTCGTTTGTGCTGATCTCCAAGCTCGCCCTGTCCAATCCGAGGCCGGTGGCGCTGTCCGCCGTGATGGGGCTGGGGCTTGGCACCATCATCTGGTCGTCAGCTGCCATACTGGGTGTGGCCATCCTGCTGGAGACCGCCGCGTGGGCCTATACCGCGTTCAAGATCGCCGGCGGACTTTATCTCGTCTGGCTGTCCGTCATGCTGTGGCGGCATGCGCCGGAACCGCTCGAGCTTGACGGCGCAAAGGTGAAACTGATCACCCCCTGGCGCGCCTTCACGCTGGGCAGCGTAACGCAGCTGGCCAACCCCAAGGTGGTGGTGTTCTTCGGCTCGATCTTCGTGGCGCTGCTGCCCGCGCACGCACCCGGCTGGGTTTGCGTTACCGCCGTCATCATCGTGTTCATCAACGAGATCGGCTGGTACTCGGTGGTGGCATTGTTGTTCTCTTCCGCCCGTCCCCGCGCCGCCTACATGCGCGCCAAGACCTGGATCGACCGTGTAATGGCCGGGTTCCTGGCGCTGATCGGCGTCCGCCTCATCGCCGAAGGCTAGAAGCGTATTTCGCCGTGAACCGCGCATAACCACGCTCGGTTTCCGCAAGGTGTCCCTGCGTGATTGCGTGAAACGCGGGCAACTTGTGAAACGGCACCGCCGGATAGGCGTGATGCTCGGCATGGTAAGGCATGTTCCAGGCCAGGTACCGCACGATACGGTTGGTGAAGGTGGTGCGCGAGTTCTCCAGCATGTTGGCCACCAGCGGGCAACGGCCGTGCTCGGCCAGCAGGTAGAGCCGCAGGAACGGCTGGCCCAGCAGCAGCGGCACGATCCACACCCACAGCAGCAGCGCAGAGCCTCCAAACCATGAGCCAAGAGCCAGCAGCCCGTAGACCGCCAGCATGACCTGTGCTTCCAGCCGCACCCTGTTCTGCCCGCGTTCCGGCACATACACATCGGCATTGCGGCCCGCAGCATTGGTCAGCAGCGTGGTGACGTGCGACTTCCATACCGGCAGGCCGGACACGTGCCGCACGTACTGCCACCATGTCTCGGGCTTGGGCGAGGCAAGCTCGGGGTCGTTGTCAGGGTCTTGCGTGAACCGGTGATGGGCGAAATGAAAATAGCGGAACCAGTTGTACGGCAGCACCAGCACCACGGCGCACAGCCAGCCGGCGCCGACATTGAGCCAGTGCGAGCGGAACGGCGTCTGGTGCACCGTCTCGTGCAGCAGGGTGAACAGGAACACCAGCAAGATACCTTGCACCGGCAGCACCAGTTGCCAGCCTGGCACGCCGGCAGCAATAAGCCAGCAGCAAACGGCAATCAGACCGAGGTGCCCGGCAAGGTGAACCAGCCCAGGCCCGTCGGCCCGCGCCGTCAACGCCTCGCGGTCGGCCGTGCTCAGGCCGGCAATCAGCTGCTTGTGATCCATCAAGCTAACGTGTGACCGGCAACCCGCGCGGTCAATAGGCCGGACGCGCCGTCGCCTCGACCTTCACCACCGCCCTCAGCATGCCGCTGTCGTTGATGGCGTCCGGCAACATGGTCCGCTCGACGCTTTCCTCGAACGAGGCCTCGCCGCCACCCATCTCGGCCACCGCTGCAGCCGCCGTCTCGCGCGCCAGCGACGAGGCAAGGTTGATGGCATCCTGGGCAATGCCAAGCTGGGTAACGCCGTCAGGCCCGTGCACCCGGAACACGCCCGCGCCATTGCCGTTCACCTCGATCGTGACCGTGCGCGCAATCATGCCGGTCGCAGCCCCCACCGCGTTGGCCACTTCGCAGGCCTGCGGAAACACCATCTCGCAGCCCAGCCGCTGGCCCACTTCGGAATAGTACACCTTGACCGGTCCGCCCACCGCCACCACCGGCACCATCGGGGTAATCTGCACCCGCGCCAGCGACCGTCTGCCGATGCCCCGGCAGACAACGTCGATGAGACCCCCCGCCCTGCCCGGTTCGATGGCGTGATGACCGAGCGCGGTCTCCAGAACGGCACGCCCCGTCAGCCGCACCGTCTCTTCCCACACCGACCGGCAGATCTGCTCAACCAGTTCATCTCGGGGCGCCTGCATCAGCACGAACCGCACCAGCAGTTTCGCCGCCAGCACGGCCGCCTCGCGCGACCAGTTGGCCTGCATGTTGAGCACGTGCGCGGCGTCAGACGGCGTGAAGCCGGCAAGCTGCACGTGCCCCTTGCGGGCCAGCCCTTCGAGCGCCCGCTGGCTGCCCGACCCACCCGCCACTTTCGACAACGGCAGAGGGCGGTCGGTGATCGACGCCAGCAAATCCCGCTCGCGCGCGTTCAGGCCCGCAGGGTCAGCGCCTTCGCCGGAGCGGCCCATCGGCAGCATGACGAACCTGCCAGCCATGGAGCTTGATTCAGGTTCCGAGAGAGTTGCCTCAAGTGATTCAATTATCTCGGGAAAGCGGCTTGCGATGAGAGACACCGGCACCGCCCGGCGCGGGCCGACGGTTGGCACGCCCTTGACGTCGAAGGTCACCTCACTGTCGCCGCCAAGGCCCAGCGTGCGCACGTCGATGGCCTGCACCATGGTGCGCCACCCACCGACGTCGGCGCCCTGCTCGTTGACCTGCGGACGGCCGTTTTCGAACACCCCGAGATCGGTCGTGGTGCCGCCCATGTCGGACAGGATGAAGTCGTTGAGGCCCGACAGCGAGGCTGCCCCGACAAGGCTTGCAGCAGGCCCGGACAGCACCGTCTCGATGGGCCTGAGCGCCACCGTGGACGCCCGCGCCAGCGAGCCGTCGCCCTTGGTGATCATCAGTGGAGCATCGATGCCAAAGGTCTTCATCGCCTTCTCCACCGCCACGATGAGCAGCGAGATTCGCGAGATCAGCCGGGCATTCAGCGCCGCCGTCAAAGCCCGGCGTGGTGCATCGAGCGCCGACGCCAGTTCGGTCGAACAGGTTACCGGCAAGCCGGTATGCTTGATGAGAAAATCACGCGCGGCATGTTCGTGCGCCGGGTTGCGCACGGCAAACTGAGAGGCCACCGCGAACGCTTCCACCGCTCCCTTGTGCTTCTCCGCCAGCAGCGCCAACGCGTCTGAGTCGAGCCTGGCCGCCTCGCCGCCATTGTGGTCGTGACCACCGGCAATGCGCTCCACCACCAGCCCCGGAAACGCCGTCGTCAGGCCCGAGCGCTGCACCATCGTCTCATCGAAGCCGATAAGCACCACGCATACAGGCGAGCCGTGGCCTTCGACCACCGCGTTGGTGGCGAGCGTGGTGGACACCGAGACGAGCTTGACGTTGGCAGCCGCGCCTGGCGGCAATTCGCCCAGCGCCCGCTCGATGGCCTCGGTGACGCCGATGGCGAGGTCGCCGCGGGTGGTCAGCGCCTTGGCCGAGGCCAGCACCTTGTGGCTGGCCGCATCCAGCACGGCAGCATCGGTATAGGTGCCGCCGGTATCGACGCCAATGAGATATGAGGGTTCAGCCATTGCCTGCCGTCAGCCTTCCAGTTCTTCGCGCAGCATTTCAAGCTCCAGCCACTGCACTTCCGCCGCAGCCAGCCTCTCCTGCATAGCCTGAAGTTCGCCGGCTGCTTTATCAAAACCGGCAGGATCGCGTCCATAAAAGCCGGGATCAGCCATTTGCTGCTGCAACCGGGCGATACCGGCAGTCAGCTTGTCCATCTCGCCGGGCAGCGTTTCCAGCGCGTGCTTCTCCTTGAAGGAGAGCTTGCGCTTCTGCTTTGCTGGTTCGGCAGGCTGCGGCGCGGCCTCCGGTCGTGCAGCGGATTTGGCGGCCGCCTGCTGCTTCACCTCCGCCCGCGCGCTGCCGGCCTGACGCGCCATGTCGGAATAACCGCCGGGATACTCGCGCCATTGCCCCCCGCCCTCGAATACCAGCGTCGAGGTGGCCACGCGATCGATGAAGTCGCGGTCGTGGCTGACCAGCAGCACAGTGCCCTCGTAAGCCGCCAGCAGTTCCTGCAGCAGATCGAGCGTTTCGAGATCGAGATCGTTGGTAGGCTCGTCGAGGATCATCAGGTTGGACGGACGCGACAGCGCCCGCGCCAGCATGATGCGGCCGCGCTCGCCGCCCGACAGCACGCCCACCGGCGTACCGGCCTGCTCGGGCCGGAACAGGAAGTCCTTCATCCAGGCGATCACATGGCGCGGCTCGCCATTGACGATTACCTGGTCCGAGCCGCCGCCGGTCAACGCATCCTTCAACGAGGTGTCAGGATCAAGCGAGGTACGGTCCTGCTCCAGCGACACCATTTCGAGGTTTGTACCCAATTGCACCACGCCGGCATCCGGCGCCAGCGCCCCGGTGATCAGCCTGATCAGCGTGGTCTTGCCCGCGCCGTTGGGACCCACGATGGCCAGCCGGTCGCCGCGCAGCACCCGCAGGTCCAGGTCCTTGACGATCACCCGGTCGCCAAAGAACTTCGACAGGTCCTTCACCTCGATGACCCGTTTGCCCGAGGCCTCCGCATCGCCTGTGGCCAGGTTCACGTTGCCTTGCGCCTTCACCGTCGTCCGGCGCTTTTCGCGCAGCGCCTGCAGGTCGCCCAGCCGCCGCACATTGCGCTTGCGCCGTGCCGTCACGCCATAGCGCAGCCAGTGCTCCTCACGCACTATCTTGCGGTCGAGCTTGTGCTGCTCTTTTTCTTCCTCTTCCAGCACCTGGTCGCGCCAGGCCTCGAAATGCGCAAAGCCCCGATCCATGCGCCGCGCCTCGCCCCGGTCGAGCCAGACGGTTGCCTGCGACAGGTTTTCCAGAAAGCGCCGGTCGTGGCTGATCAGCACCAGCGCCGAACGCATCGACTTGAGCTCCGTTTCCAGCCATTCGATGGCCAGCAGGTCGAGGTGGTTGGTCGGCTCGTCCAGCAGCAGGATGTCGGGTTCGGGCGCCAGCACCCGCGCAAGGGCGGCGCGTCGCGCCTCGCCGCCTGAAAGCCGCGCCGTGTCCTCATCCCCGGTCAGCGAAAGCTCGCGCATGAGATAGTCTGCCCGGTGCGGATCGTCGCCCGGTGCAAGCCCTAATTCAACATATGAACGAACCGTCGAATATCCCGTAAAATCAGGCTCTTGCTGCAGGTAGCGCAGGGTGGCGCCAGGTTGCAGGAAGCGCATGCCGCTGTCCGGTTCGATGTCACCGGCAGCAATCTTCAGCAGCGTCGACTTGCCCGACCCGTTGCGCCCAACCAGACAGATGCGCTCGCCCGCGGCCGCGCTCAAGGAGGCGCCCGCCAGCAATGGCCGGCCGCCAAAAGTCAGTGTGATGTCCTGCAGCGCAAGCAGCGGCGGGGGAGCCATGAGAAACGTCCGGGAGCGTTGGGTTCAGTCGTTGTCGGTAAGGCCCGCCCCGGCCCCCTTCAGCCGCGAGGCTTCGGTGGCCGGCACATAGGTGCGGTGGGCGAACCGGCCAAGCGCTTCCCATATTTCACCGGCAATGTCCACAGCGCCCGGCTTCGGCCTGACGGCCGGTGCATTGGCAGCGCCTGCTTCGATCCGGACCTCGACCGGCGAGGCCGGGCAATTGTTGCCGCCTCGCACCGTCAGTCCGTCCGCCTGTACGTCCACATCGCACCCCGGCCAGCTGATCGAGGCACCTGCCCCCGCCTGCAGCAGGAACGGCGCCAGCAACAACGGCTGGTGCATGGCCTCGAACGAGACCGGCAACCCCCGGCCGCCAAGGTCGCACAGGTGCGCTCCTTCCAGGACGGGGCAACGCCCGGCAAGTCCAGTCTCACCATCGGTAGCCTCCAGCAGGCTGAGCAGTGCGCCCGCGCCACGCAGCCCCATGGCCTCCAGCCGGGCCGTGGCAAAACCCGCCTCCTGCGCCAGCCCCCACGGGCGGCCCGCGCCATTGGCCGCCTTGGTGGCCATGACCTCAACCTCGTTGAGCGAGACGTGCATGCGGGTCAGGCCTTCACGTCAACTGGCGGCGCTGCCTTGCTTGCCGCCTCCAGCGGCGGCCAGGCCCAGTCGTCGGCATCCATGCCGTGTATCTCGTCCGGAAACGGCGCATCGGCATACATGGTGATGCGCACCCACCTGTCCGACTTGGGGTCAAACCGCGAGGCGCCGAAGAACGCCAGCTTGCAGCGCAGGATGTCGATCGGCATCATCGACGCCGACAGTACGTTGTCGTGGATTTCCGAGTACGGCAGCCGCTCGGCAAGCTGCACCCGGCGCGCCGCCAGGCGGTGTTCGGGATGGCGCAGCAGGAACTCGGCCACCGGGCTGTCCCGGTCCTCGCCATCGAGTGCGGCCAGCATGTTGACCACCTCGCGGCCTATGCCGAGGCGCTGCTCAAGTTCGCTGCCCTCTTCCTCGTGCCGCTCGCCCAGCCGGGGCTCCAGTTTCTCCTCCGAAACATACCAGAAACGCGCCGTTTCTGCCGCAGAGCCAAAGTCGAGCCTCAACGCCCAGTCGAAGTGCTTGCGCGCCAGCCCGATCAGCCGGCCCGTGGTCATCATCCCATCGATGCGGAAGGAGGCAGCCTCGTCAGCCGCCATCTGTCCGGTCAACTCGTCCACCAGTTCGCCGTAGGGCTCCAGCATCAGCGAGGCAATGGCCTCCTGGCCTTCCAGGGTCAGGTTGGCTTCGGCCCAGCGATAGAGCCCGTCCCAGGGATGCGCCCCGTCCAGTGCTCCGGAGGCAACATGCGTTGCCGCCCGGTCGAGGTCACCGGCAAGCTCGCACACCCGCTCCGCCTGCCGCTGATCCGGCGTGTGCCAGCGCTCAAGCCCGGCTCGTGCGCGCACCAGCAGGTCGCGGAAGCGCTGCTGTGCTTGCGGTTCAGCCACCGGCAGGTCGCGAACCCGCGCAATTGCCGTCTCGCGCGCCTGCATCCAGGCGTTGAGCAGGGCCGGATGGTTGACCAGGAACGGCGCCATGCCGAGCCCTGTCGAGTTGCCCACGCCCAGCCTGCGGCGCAAGTCCTTGTCGAGCGCCACGGCCTTCGCGCCGCCCTTCACCCGCGCCATGTGCTCCAGGATGTCCACCGTGAAGGCGCGGATCAGCCACACCGCCAGCAGCTCCACCCGGAACGGCCCGCCTGCTTCGGCACGCGCTTCATATAGCCCGCGGTCCGCCAGGCCGAACTTGCCGTTGCCATAGACCGCGGTGGTGCGCATCAGGTAGCCCACCTTGTCCAGTTCTTCCCGGGCCGGCTGCTCGCCGCGCGCCAGGCAATCCACCATGAAGTCGAACAGCCGCACCGAGCGGTTGGCGCGGGACAGCACCAGCTCCGTGTCAGAGCACCGGCCCGCCTCCTGCTTCGGCACGTTGTGCGAAAGCCGCTCGATGTCGGCATCCGACGGCACTCCGTCGAACAGCGCAAACGTGGCGTCCCATTCGGTCGCGATCACCCGGTCGGAGCGCTTTTCCGGCGGCAGGTCGTTGGCGTAGCAGATCAGCGAATAGGTGCGTTCAGGCCCCTTCGCCTCGTACACCGCGAAGCCGACGCCCTTGCCGTCAACCTCCCAGCGACTGCGTTCGACCTGCCAGCCCTCGCGCTTCACACGGCGCAGGATGGCGCGCATGAACGACAGCCGCGTCTGGTGCGCCGCGCCCATGCGGTCGAGCTTCATCACCTGCTCTGCAGGCCGAAGGTTGAGCCGGTCACCGGCGTGCTTGTCCGTTAGCTGATCCATCTCGGGTCTACTCTGGCTGTCCGTGGCTGATATAGGAGGTCTTAACGGTGGTGTAGAACTCTTCTGCATACCGGCCCTGTTCGCGCGGGCCATAGCTCGACTGGCCGCGCCCGCCGAACGGCACGTGATAGTCGGTGCCTGCCGTGGGCAGGTTGACCATGACGCAGCCGGTGCGGGCGTTCTGGCGGAAGTGCCCTGCCCGCGCCAGTGACTTGGTGATGATGCCCGACGTCAGCCCGAACGCGGAGTCATTGGTGATCGCCAGCGCCTCGTCATAGCTGCCCGCCTTGATGAGGCAGGCGATGGGCGCGAACATCTCCTCGCGGTTGACCCGCCAGTCATTGCGCGTGCCGGCGAACAGTGTGGGCGCCATGTAGAAGCCGTCCGTCTTCATCTCCAGCCGCTCGCCGCCGCACAGCAGTTCGCCGCCTTCCTGCCTGGCAAGCCCGACATAGGCGAGGTTCTCGTCCAGCTGCTGCTGCGACACCACCGGCCCCATCTGCGCGCCTTCCTCAAGCGCATGGCCGACCCTGAACGCCTTGGCCGCGGCGGTCAGCTTCTCGGCGAACTCGTCGTGCACCTTCTCGTGCACGATCATCCGCGAAGACGCCGTACACTTCTGCCCGGTCCCGCCAAACGCGCCACCCAGCGCACAATTGACCGCCGTCGCCATGTCGGCGTCGTCCATGACGACGAGTGCGTTCTTGGAGCCCATTTCCAGCTGCACCTTGGTGAAGTTGGCCGCTGCTGCCGCCGCCACGCCCCGGCCGACCGGCACCGACCCGGTGAACGACACCGCGTTCACGCCCGGGTGCGAGACCAGCGCCTGGCCAACCTCGCCGCCCGGCCCCATCAGCAGGTTGAACAGTCCGTCCGGCATGTCCTGCCGCGAAATGATTTCGGTCAGCACCACCGCGCTGGCAGGCGTCAGGTTGGCCGGCTTCCAGATCACCGCATTGCCGAAAGCCAGCGCCGGCGCAATCTTCCAGCTTGCCGTGGCGGTCGGGAAGTTCCACGGCGATACCACCGCCACCACGCCAACCGGCTCGCGCGTCACGTCCACCTCGATGCCGGGACGGACGGACAGGGCCTTGTCGCCGATCTGGCGCAGCACTTCTGCAGCGTAATAGGTGAAGAACTGCCCGGCCCGGTACACTTCGCCCTTGCCCTCGGGCAGCGTCTTGCCCTCCTCGCGGCTGAGCAGTTCGCCAAGCTCGGCTGACCGCGCCATCAGTTCGTTGCCAATGGCCATCAGCACCGCCTGCTTGGCCTCGAGCGGCTTTGCGGCCCACTGCGCCTGCGCCTTGCGGGCAGCCTCGACGGCGCGGTCAACGTCGGCGCGGCTGCCTTGCGCGAACTCGCCAATCACATCGCTGGTGTCGGACGGGTTGATGTTGGCAATGCGGCCCGCCCCGCCGGACCACTCGCCAGCGATGTAGTTGTCACACTTCATGCGTTCTCAAAGCCTTCCAGCACGTTGACCGTGTTGATGCCGATCTCTTCAACCGCATAGCCGCCTTCCATGCAAAACAGCGTCGGCAGTTTCAGCCTGCCGATGCGTTCGCCATAATCGGTGAAGTCTTCCGATTTCAGCTTGAAGAAGCTGATCGGATCCCTTTCGAACGTATCGACGCCGAGCGACACGACCAGCGCATCCGGCGAATAGTCGGCGATCCGCTTCAGGGCATCGTCGAGCGCGGCACTCCACTCGTCATAGCCGGTGCCGGGCTTCATGGCGTAGTTGACGTTGAAGCCCTCGCCCTTGCCCGCGCCCGTCTCGTCCGGATAGCCGAGGAAATGCGGGAACGCATGCTGCGGCGAGCCGTGCAGCGAACAGAACAGCACGTCGTCGCGGTCATAGAAGATGTCCTGCGTGCCATTGCCGTGGTGGAAATCCGGATCGAGGATCGCTACCCGCTTCGCACCGTCATTGAGGAACATCTGCGCCGCAACGGCCGCATTGTTGATGAAGCAGTAGCCGCCGTACATGTCCTTGGCGGCATGATGACCCGGTGGGCGGCACAGCGCGAACGCCGCCCGGTCGCCGCCCGCAACAAGCCGCTGCGCCGTCTGGGCAATGGCGCAACTGGCCTGCGCCGCCTCCCAGGTGCCGGAGGTAATGGCTGTCTCGATGGCCAGCGTGTAATAGCCCACCAGCCCGTCGATATGCGTTGGCTTCTTCACCACCATGCGCCGCGCCGGAAAGCTGGTCGCCAGAATCTCGCCCTTGTAGCCCGCCTTCTGCCACTGCTCCCAGGCGGTTTCGAGAAACTCCAGGAAGCCTTCATCGTGGATCTGCCGGACCGGCCCCATGTCGAGTTTCGCCGGGTCGAGCATCTCCTTGAAGCCGCGCTGGCCCAGCCGGTTCATGATGTGCTCCCACCGCTCCGGACACTCGAACGGCCGCACGAACTCGCCGCCATAGAGCTCGCCCTTGGGAAAATGCTTGCGGTGATCGTCGCTGCGGACAACCTTCATGTGTATCACTCCTCGATCAGGCCGGCGGTCTCCGCGACCGCATGGAACAGCACATCCGCGCCGGCTGATGCCCACTCGGGGCTGATCTCTTCCGACTCGTTGTGGCTCACCCCGCCAACGCAGGGGCAGAAGATCATCGCCGTCGGCGCAATGGCAGCGATGTGACAGGCATCGTGGCCCGCGCCCGACACCATGTCCTTGTGGCTGTAGCCCAGCCGGTCTGCGGCGCGGCGTACCGCGTCAACGCAACCGGCATCGAACGCCACTGGGTCATAAGAGCCCACCACCTCGCTCCCGCAGTCAAGACCGATCTCGGCTGCGATCCGCTCGATGCCCTCGACGACGGTGGTCTCCATGTCCTTGAGGTCTTCCAGCGACGGGTTGCGGATGTCGACGCAGAACATCACCTTGCCCGGCACGATATTGCGCGAGTTGGGGCTGACGTTGAGCAGGCCCACGGTCGCCACCGCACCGGGCGCAAAGTCGAACGCCACCTGGTTGACGAATTCGACTGCCCGTGCCGCGCCGAGCAACGCGTTGCGCCTGACCGGCATCGGCGTGGTGCCGGTGTGGCACTCGAAGCCGGTCAGGGTGAACTCGATCCAGCGCAATCCCTGCGCATGGGCCACGACACCGATATCGAGGCCTTCCCCCTCCAGGATCGGCCCCTGCTCGATGTGCAGCTCGAACATCGCCTTGATCTCGCGTCCGCCCACCGGCAAGTCACCCTTGTAGCCGATGCGCGCCAGCTCGTCGCCGAACGCCTTGCCCTCGCCATCCTTGATGGCATAGGCGGCCTCGGGGCTCATGACACCGGCGAAAACGCTTGAAGACACCATGGCCGGGGCAAACCGCGCGCCTTCCTCGTTGGTCCAGTTGACCACCTCGATCGGGTGCTTCGTCTTGATCCCCATGTCGTTGAGCGTGCGGATGACTTCGAGCCCCGCCAGCACGCCGAGCACCCCGTCGAACTTGCCGCCCGTGGGCTGGGTATCGAGGTGAGACCCCATCATCACCGGCGGCAGCGCGCCGTCTGTGCCCTCGCGGCGGGCGAACATGTTGCCCATGCCATCCACCGACACCGTCATGCCGGCGGCCTTGCACCAGGTGGAAAACAGGTCCCGGGCCTGCTTGTCCTCGTCCGTCAGCGTCTGGCGGTTGTTGCCGCCGGCAATGCCAGGACCGATTCTCGCCATGTCCATGAGACTGTCCCAGAGCCGCGTCTGGTTGGTTTTCTGGTTGGTTTTCAGCATCTTCGCCCTGGCTCTCCTGCAAGCAACTGACTATCACGCAACCGTGTCACCTGTTGCCTATGTTTTCAACGCGGTTAAGTACTAAATTATATGGAATTTCGAGAGGCAGGACATGCGATTGAACCGGAGACGATTGACCACCCTGATGATGGGGGCCGCCATGGCGTTTCCAGCCCGTACGGCGTTGGCACGCAGCTGGCAATCCATCCACTTTGCAGATCACCCGCTGGTGGGCAAGGTGCTCGACCGGGATGGCAATGAAGCATCGCTGGACGGCATCAAGCAGCGCACCGCTGCAACACCCCACGTCATGCTGGGCGAAATCCACCCAAACCCCGATCACCATGTACTGCAGGCGGAGGTGCTCGAGCACATGATAGCGACCGGCCGCAAGCCCGCGCTGGTGTTCGAGATGGTCACCCGCGCGCAGCAGCCGGTGCTTGACCACGTGATGGCAAGCCCTCCCGCTGATGCAGGCATCGTCGCGGATCTGCTCGAATGGGCCGACTCCGGCTGGCCGGACTTCGCCATGTACCGGCCGCTGTTCGAGATCGGACTGAAGCACAAACTGCAATTGCGGGCCGGCAACCTCGAGAAAAGCACCATCCGCCGGCTGGGTGGCAGGGAGGGCGCGGCCTTGTCTGATGACGAACGCGCAGCCCTTGGGCTGGACCAGCCTTTGCCCGATGCCGCGGGCGCGGCCCTCCTGGACGTTATCCGCACTTCCCACTGCAACATGCTGCCGGACACCGTATTGCCGATGATGCGCGACATCCAGCGGGCCCGCGATTACGTCATGGCCGACGCCATGATGAACGCCGCCAACACCGATGGCACTGTGCTGATCTGCGGAGCGGGTCATGCCCGGCTGGATTGGGGCGCCGGCCTGCTGGTGGACCGCGCAGCCGCCGGCAAGCTGGTCTCCGTGGGGTTTGCCGAAACGGCAGAAGGTCTGACCATTGAGGACATCGACACCAGCGCGCACCACTTTACCTTGCTTACGCCGCGTGCCGACATAACGGATCATTGCGAAGCGTTTGCAAAATCCCGCAATCGTCAGTAATTGAACCACTTCGTTAACCTGTGGTTAACAAATTGGCGGGACACTAAATCCATCCGGGGGGATTCGATATTTTTCAGCATTGCCAGCCCGTGATGACCCAGGGAGACAGCCGGGCATGATTTACGTCTTCGACGTGGACAACACCTTGACGCCGCCTCGCGAGGCGATGCGCGAGGAATTCCGCGCGCCGTTCGTCGAATTCTGCCGCTCGCACGTTACCTATCTCGTGACCGGCTCCGACCGTGGCAAGCTTGCCCAGCAAGTGCCCGACGAAGTCGTCTGCGCCTGCGCCGGCGTGTTCACCAGCGCCGGGTCGGAATTCGAGGTTGGCGGGCGGATCATCTACCAGCACGACCATGAGTTTCCCGACGACCTGATCGACTGTCTGGACGCAGCCCTCGGCGAAAGCCGCTACCCGGTGCGCTGCGGCCGCCACATCGAATATCGCACTGGCGCCATAAACGTGTCGAGCGTCGGTCGGGCCGCCGACAAGCCCGCCCGCAAGGCCTACCTCGCCTGGGACCAGGTCCATCGCGAGCGCGCCAGCCTGTGTGCCCGCATCGAACAGGCCTTCCCCGACTACGAAGCCCATGTGGGCGGCGAGATCAGCATCGACATTTCTCCGCGCGGCTGGAACAAGGCGCGCATCATCATTCCCGTCAGGGAACGCCACGGTGATGCAGCGATCACGTTCGTGGGCGACAGCATTCACGCTGGCGGCAACGACTGACCGCTGGCGGAAGCACTGCGCAAGGATTCGTCCGCCCATGTCATCGTGCCGGTTGCCGACTGGACGGAAACGGCGGACCATCTGACCCGGATCAAGCCGTCTGCACACGCCTTGTCGGCCTGAAGGATCACTCGCCAACCGGCAAGCCTGCAGGGACCGGCATAGCGGTCAGCAACGCCTGCACGAAGCTCGCCAGTTCAAGTCTTTCCACCGCGCTCATCGCCAGGTAGGCATCGCGGGCGCGCTGCGCCTCGCCCCCATGCCAGCGTATCGCCTCGTCGATAGTCGCCGCCCGCCCGTCATGCAGATATCGGTGCCCAACGATGTGCCCGCGCCAGCCAATCAGCGGCGTGGTCCGCCATTCGTTTGGGCCGGCATCGCCTTCCCCGCCGTGGGAACCCAGCCCGTCACCCATGTCGTGCAGCAGCAGGTCTGAATACAGCGGCACGGACGCCACCGGCCCGTCATCCATGCGCGGAACGTGGCAATTGTCGCAACCAGCCTCGAGGAATGCTGTGGGCGAGGGCAAGGCTGCTTCATCGATGCCGGTCGAGAACGAGCGCACCAGTGCGCTCAACGACGCAACCTGCTCATCGTTGACATCCGGCCCGCCGTCGCCCCGTGCGGCATCAATGCAATCTGTCTGGCTGGCCGTGCAGTCGCCGGTTCTGGAGCTGATCAGCGACGTCGATAACCCCATGTCGACGTGAAACGCCGTTGCCACCTGGGCCGCGATCGAGGTCTGCGTGGCCTTCCAGTTGAACCGCCCCACCGCTTCGCTGCCATTTGGCAGCCTCACCATGTGTGCCCGGCCCGAGATGCCGTCGCCATCGGCGTCATCCGGGTCGTGCCGCTTGAGGATAGCTTCATCGGGAAGCCGCTCGATCAGCCCGGCGGAATCGAGCGCAGGTGCGGCGCGCAGGCTGGGTACGTGCCCGGCCGACAACTCTGCTGCCTGCCGCCGCCGCAACAGCACCACGAACTGCATCAGGTCATCCAGCACCTTGATGGTCTGGAGCGACGCCACGCCTTCCGGTTCGACGCCCACCACCGCCTTGTTCTGCAGCTGGAAACCGTAATGCGGGTCGCCCCGCCCCGCCGCATCGGTCAGGCGCACCAGCACGCCGGCAGCGGCAACCTCGCCGCCCGGCCGCACCCGGATGCGCGCGCCCCCGCCAAACCAGTGACAGGAATGACAAGAGGCTTCGTTGTAGAGTGGCCCCAGCCCGTCGGATGAGGTCTCGGCACTGGCCCAGCTCTGCCTCAGCAGGTCCATTGCTGCATCGTCAGCAGCACCGGCCGGAGCGCTCCAGCAGGCAATGGCGGCGGCAATGGCGGCTGGCAGCAGTTTCATGCCGTCTTCAGGTCCTCACATCGTGGCGCCGATCTGCCAAGGCACGAACTCGTATTCGCCCAGTCCCTGGACCTCCGAGAACGACGGCTCGCCAGAGGCCAGCCTCAGCCAGGCCCGGAAAATCTCCTCGCCCACCTGCTCAACGCTGGCATCGCCGGAAAGGATGCGGCCCGCATCGATGTCCATGTCATCGGCCATGCGGGTGGCAAGTTCGGAATTGGTGGCAATCTTCAGCGTCGGCGCGGGCTTGGAACCGAACGCCGAGCCGCGTCCTGTGGTAAAGGTGACGAGATTGCAGCCCGAGGCGATCTGGCCGGTCACCGACACCGGGTCGTAGCCGGGCGAATCCATGAAGGTGAAACCCTTCGCCGTCACCGGCTCGGCGTACTTGTAAACCCCGTTGAGCGGCGAGGTACCGCCCTTGGCCGCCGCGCCCAGCGACTTTTCGAGAATGGTGGACAGCCCGCCCTTCTTGTTGCCGGGGGTAGGATTGTTGTCGAGCGTGCCGCGGTTGCGGGCAACATAGTCCTGCCACCATTCGATCCGCTCTATCAGCTTGCGGCCGATGGCGGGAGTAGCCGCACGCCGGGTGAGCAGGTGCTCGGCGCCGTAAATCTCGGGCGTCTCGGCCAAGACCGTGGTGCCGCCTTGGGCCGCCATCAGGTCTGCCGCCACGCCCAGCGCCGGGTTGGCGGTAATGCCAGACCAGGCGTCCGACCCGCCGCACTGCAGCGCCACCATCAGCTCCGATGCCTGGCACGTCTCGCGCACCGCCTTGTCGGCTTGGGGCAGCATCTCCATCACCTTGGCGATGCCCGCCTCGACGGTGCGCTTCAGTCCCGCCACGTCCTGGATATTCATGGTCTGGAAGCGCGGCCCCCGCTCCAGTCCATAGGCCTCGAGCAGCCAGTCGATCTGGTTCATCTCGCAGCCCAGCCCCACCATCAGCACGGCGGCATGATTGGGGTGGCGCGCATAGCCCCACATCACCCGCTGCAGCGCATCGAAGCCCTCGCCCGAGTCCGCCATGCCGCAACCGGTGCCGTGAACGTAGGCCACCACGCCATCGACATTGGGATACGGCTCCAGCATCGCCGGGGTGAAGTGGCTGGCGATCATCCGCGCCGCCGTCGCCGAGCAGTTCACCGAGGTGATGACGGCGATGTAGTTGCGCGTGCCAACCCGCCCGCTGGCGCGCCGGAAGCCCTGGAATGTTGCCCGGACTGCTTCCAGCACCATGGCAACCGGCTTGAGCGAGGTGGAAAACTCGTAGTCGGTTGCCGTTGGCGCGAAGCCCAGGTTGTGCGTGTGAACATGACAGCCCGGCTTTATGGGCTTGCTGGCCGTGCCGATGAACTGGCCGTACTTGATCGCGGCGCTGCCCGCCGCAATGGGCATCAGCGAAAACTTGTGGCCGCGTGGAATGCGCTCGGCCAGCATCACGCCGCAGGCGGTCTCGCCCACTTCCAGCGGCCGCACCGCCGTTGCCACATTGTCGGATTCATCAAGTCGGATTGCATCGGGCGCGTTCATGCAGTTGGCTCCTGCTGCGAGGCAGTTGAAAGCCCGCAATGTGAAGCGGGTTCAAGCCGATTGCAATCAGTGCGATTGCGCCACGGCGGGGCCGGCCACTAGCGGCTTCACCAGTTCGACCAGCCCGTCCAGCGCAACTTCAGGATCCAGCGAGGACGTTTCGTAAGCCAGTTGCGCCCGGGCATAATCCTTCATCCGCTCGGACAGGATCTGCTTCAACTGGGCCATGGCTTGCGGATTGCCCTGCATCGGTCTCAGATCGCCTTGCGCCCTGACGCGAGACATGTGCTCTTCCGGCGTTGCCTTCAGCCACACCGTGTTGAACCGCTCCAGCAGTACGTCATAGGCTTCGAGATCGGCGACGATGCCGCCCGCCACCGCCAGCACCACCTGAGTGCGCTGGCTGGCAACCATGTCGACTGCCTCGCACTCGAGCCGCCGGTAGCCAGCCTCGCCATACAGGTTGAAGATTTCCGAGATGGGAAGGCCAGACAGCTCGCGGATGACGTCGTTCAACTCGATGAACCGGAAGCCCAGCCGCCGCGCCAGCCCCTTGCCCAGCGTCGACTTGCCGGCCCCGCGCAGGCCCACCAGCGCAATGCGCTGGGCCTTGTCGCTGACCGCATCTCCCGGCGCGTCCGGCTCGCAGACGAAGTGCTCAAGCCTCAGCCCCAGCGACAGCGCAATGTCGCGCAGCAGCACGATGGATATGTTGCCAGCCCCTGACTCAAGCTGCGCGAGGTAGCGCTCGGACACGCCGGACAGGTCGGACAACGCCCGGCGAGACAGCCCCCGGGCCTTGCGCGCATCGCGCACCCGGTCGCCCAGCCGAGCCAGGAAAGCCAGCGAGTCGCGCTGCCCTTCGGGCCGGGTACGCGGGGTGTGCTGGGCCGCCGGCGGCGTGTCTGCCTCGTGATGCTGTTCAGTATGTTTCAACATGATACCGCCCTGACTGCCGCATTTGCGGCTTGATGGCAGGCCAGTCGAGGCCAGCCCCGCGGCAGATGTCGGCAAGCGCCTCGTCCACCCCGGTTTCCATGCCCTTCAGGCCGCAGATGAAAATGTGCGTATTCCCATCGCTCAAAAGCGGCGCCAGCAGTGCCGCGCGCTCGCGCATGCGGTCCTGCACGTACTCCTTCGGCGCGCCCTCGACGCGGCTGTAGCAAAGTTCCTGGTGTAGCAGGCTCTCCGGCACCTTCTTCAGCGGTCCGAAGTACGGCAACTCTTCCGGCCGGCGCGCCCCGAAATACAGCTGCATCTGGCCTGTGGCGTTGGGGCTGGTGCGGCGGCGGCGCTCGGTAAAGGCCCGGAACGGCGCCGAGCCCGTGCCGGTGCAGATCATGATGATGTTCGCCGCCGGATCGTTGGGCATCAGGAAAGTCGCCCCGAACGGGCCAGTAATCTCGACTTCCGCCCCTTTCTGGAGATCGCACAGATAGTTGGAGGCAAGGCCACCGGGTTCGCGCTTCACCGTCAGCGCGATGTTGTTGGTGTTCGGCTTCTCGCCGTCACGGGCGCTGGAGATGGAGTAGAGCCGTGGCTGGTGCGGCTTGCCATCTTCATCCGTGCCCGGCGCCACCACCCCGATGGACTGGCCTTCCAGCACCGGAAACACCTGGTCGCCAATGCTCAGGATGATGTGGCGCACGTCGTTCTCCGCCGCCGCGTCGGTCAGCCGGAAATTGCCCTGCACCACCGCCTTTGCGGGCTTTGCCCGGTTGAACAGGTTGACCGATGGTTTCGAGGCGGACGCCGGCGCCAGCGGCTTGCCGCCGGTGCCTTCATGGGCCTGCGCCAGCAGCGCATTGACCTCGTCCTCCAGCGCCTCAAGCGAGCCGCCGCCATCCGTCTCGGCTTCCAGACCCTCTTCCTGCCCGGGGAGTTCCATCCACCCGAACTGCTCTTCCAAAGTGTAGGGCGTGGCGACAATGCGCCAGTTGTCGATGGAACCGGTCGGGCACGGGCTGATGCAGTCCATGCAGAAATTGCACTTCGTGACATCTACGACGACATTGTTGTCGTCGTGGGTGATGGCGTCGATCGGGCAGTGCTCTTCGCAGGTATAGCAGCGAATGCAGATTTCCGGATCGATCAGGTGCTGCTTGACGAGCGCGTTCATGAGTTGAGCGCGGCGCCTGCAATCTTCACGTACTCGAAGTCGCCCGGCTTGTTGTCGATCCCGACCTTCGGCGGCGAAATCCAGCCCGCATACTTGCCCGCCTCCCACTGCGGCTTCATCAGGCTGTCGATGAAGTCGCCGTCGGCCTTGGACGGCAGCCACTCGTCACGCCGCCTGTTCCATTCATCAGCCGAAATCAGCTTGCCTTCCGGGTCGGCATGGATGGACGAGAACTCGCCCTGATGGCGGTGGAACGCCACGTGCGGCAGGGTGATCTCGAAGTCGATGCCTTCCTTCTTCAGGATGTTGTTCCAGCGGTTCACCCCGCCGGCGGCATCCTTCACATAGTCGTCACGCAGCCGCATGTTGATCGCCGACAGCGCCGGTTCGTTGGACACCACCACCTTGCCGTCAATCAGCCGCAGCACCGGATAGGTGGCGTTGTCAAGCTTGTGGTCATCCTCCAGCTTGCTTTCCTTGTAGCGGCCCTTGATGCCGGCGTGGAAGGCGTTTGCCGCATTGGTGGAGATTTCCGAACCGAACAGGTCGAGCGACAGCGAGTAGTGCATGTTCGCCTTCTTCTGGATGGTCGGCAGGTCGATCACGCCCAGCGCCCGGATGCGGTTGATGTCATAGGGGTCAGTGATGCCGTTTTCCTTCATCACCTCGCAGGTGCGCTGGATGGTGCGGCCCACGCCGGTCTCGCCCACGAACATGTGGTGGGCTTCCTCCGTCAGCATGAAGCGGCAGGTGCGGGACAGCGGGTCGAAGCCCGACTGCGCCAGCGCCTCAAGCTGCATCTTGCCGTCACGGTCGGTGAAGTAGGTGAACATGAAGAACGACAGCCAGTCCGGCGTCGCCTCGTTGAAGGCGCCCAGCATGCGCGGATGGTCTTCGTTGCCCGACTGGCGGTAGAGCAACTGGTCGGCTTCCTCGCGTCCGTCTGCGCCGAAGTATTTCTGCAGCAGGTACACCATCGCCCATAGGTGACGGCCCTCCTCGACGTTCACCTGGAACAGGTTGCGCATGTCGTAGAGCGACGGCGCGGTCTTGCCGAGGTGGCGCTGCTGTTCGACCGAAGCGGGTTCCGTGTCGCCCTGTATCACGATCAGGCGGCGCAACAGGGCGCGGTACTCGCCCGGCACTTCCTGCCAGGCCGGCTGGCCGGCATGTTCGCCGCACGGGATCACCCGGCCTTCTTCCTGTGGCGCCAGCAGGATGCCCCAGCGGTATTCCGGCATCTTGACGTAGCCGAACTTGGCCCAGCCCTTCGGGTCCACCGATACGGCAGTGCGCAGGTAGACCAGCGACTCCTGGAAGCCGTCCGGCCCCATGTTGTTCCACCAGTTGAGGTAACCGGGGTGCCACTTTTCCAGCGCCTTCAGCACCCGCCGGTCATCGGCCAGGTTCACGTTGTTGGGGATCGAAGTGTTGTAATCGACGTTTACGAGATCAGCCATTGTCCTATCCCTGTTACACACGTTCCATGTTGAAATCGGCGCGCTTGCCGGTGCCATAGCGCTTCAGCGCGCCATCGGCGCCCACCGCGTTGGGGCGCTGGAATACCCAGTTCTGCCACGCGGTCAGGCGGCCGAAAATGCGGGTCTCCATCGTCTCCGGTCCGGCGAAACGCAGGTTCGCCTCCATCGCCGTCAGCGCATCCGGCGAGAAGCTGGCGCGCTCTTCGAGGAAGATGCGCACCTCGTCTTCCCAGTCGATGTCGTCGAAGGCGAAGGTAACCAGGCCCATCGCTTCAGCCTGCGGCGCATCAAGCTGGTCACCGATGGTTGCCTTCGCCGCCTCGATTGCTTCCGGCTCACCGAGGAAGCGGGTCTCCAGCCGGGTCAGGCCGTTCGACATCGGGTAGGCGCCGAAGTTCAGGCCCGACAGGGCAATGCGCGCTTCCGGACGGTTGTCGCCCTCGAACTGGCCGTCGGCCATGTAGGAGCGGTCGGCGGCGAATAGCAATTCCGCCAGCGTGCCGGCAAAGCATGAGCCCGGCTCGGCCATGGTGGCGATGGTGCGCGAGGTCAGGTCCACCCGCTTCAGCACACGCCGCCAGTAGAGCAGGATTTCACGCATCAGCCAGTGGCCGGTATTGGCCTGCATGAACTCGTCATAGGCCAGCACGGCTGCCGGATCGCCTGCAGATTTGAACTGGATCACCGCCAGCTCCATCTCGTTGAAGCGGATTTCCAGCAACGCATCGTCCAGCTCCCGCGCCAGCTTCAGCGGCCAGAACTGGTCGCCCTGCGCTTGTGCGCCCGCCATATCGGAAGGCGGCGCGGCATCGGGACCCTTGATGGTGACAGTAGCAATGCGCGCCTCGCGGTCGATCTCGACCGACACACCAGTATAGCTGATGGTGTTGTCAGTGACTGACTTGTCCAGCGGTTTGAGCTTGACGCCTTCTGCCTCCGACGGCCGGTCCGACTTTGCCGCCACTTCCTTCGCCCGCTGTTCCACGGCTTCGGCAAACTTCGACGCCGGCGCCACCTGATCCACCAGCCGCCAGTCCACCGCCTTCTTGCCGCGAATGCCTTCTTCAAGCGAACAGAAGATGTCGGCCCGGTCACGCCGCACCTTGCGCTTGTCGGTCACGCGGGTCAGCCCGCCAGTGCCCGGCAGCACCGCCAGCAGCGGCACCTCCGGCAGTGCCACGGTGGACGTGCCATCGTCGGTGAGAATGATCTCGTCGCACGCCAGCGCCAGTTCATAACCGCCGCCCGCGCACGCGCCCGAAACCGCGCAGATCCAGGTCTGATGAGAATTGTCCGTGGCGTCCTCGATCGAGTTGCGCGTCTCGTTGGTGAATTTGCAGAAGTTCACCTTGTGGGCATGGCTCGCCCCGCCCAGCATGCGGATGTTGGCGCCCGCGCAGAACACCCGGTCCTTGCCCGACGCCATCACCACCGTCTTCACTTCTGGATGCTCGAAGCGCAGCCGCTGGATCACGTCAGCCAGTTCGATATCCACGCCGAGGTCGTAGGAATTGAGCTTGAGTTCGTAGCCCTCGAACAGGCCGCCAGTCTCGTCCACGTCCATGATGACCCGCGCCACCTCGCCTTGCGGCTCGATGCGCCAGTGCCGGTACCGGTCAGGCGACGTCTGGAAATCGATGCGTTTCATGAAAGGCGCTTCCCCGTGCGCAGTGTTCTTGTGGTCGCACTATTGTGCCTGGATCGCACAAGCTTCAAGCACTTTCATGCACAATGCCACCAGATGAATCCAAAAAATGAATTATAATGCAAATTTCGTGGAAACGGTGACACCCATCACAGTCGAGAGGTCCCCAAGCCGTCCTGCAAGCTCTGTACGAAGCGCTTCAGCCTCGTCTGCGAGGCGCTCCGCCGCCCGTGGCCTGCCCATCACCAGCTTCAACCGGGCGTTTGCCTGCTGGATCAGCATGCGCAGCAAGAGCTTCTCCACGCTGTTGGGCGGGCAATTGAGCCACACCGCCTCCCAAACCTCGTGCGCTTCCCAGAAAAATCCCGCCGCCAGCAAGTAATGGCCATAGAGATAGGCCGGATTCTCCTGCCACTCTTCGCGCCGGGTTACGGCTGGCGCCAGCGCCTTTGCAGCTTCAAGCGGTGCCATGTCAGGCATGCTGCCGCTGCCGGGCACATGGCGCTGCGCCGGCAATGGCAAGTCCGCCACCCGGCGCATCATGACTCCGGCAGCGCACCGCCCTCGGCAATGCGGCGCTCGACATAAGCCTGAAGTTCGTCGCGGATGGCCGGGTCCTGCCGCGGCGGTTCGTATTCGGCCACGATCTTCTTCCACAGCTTGTTGGCGCGCTGGGTGGCGGTCAGCGAACCGTTCTCGGTCCATTGCCCGAAATTGCTCCAGTCCGACACCAGCGGCTTGTAGAAGGCAGTTGCGTACCGCTCCATCGTATGCTGACAGCCGAAGAAGTGTCCGCCCGGCCCCACCTCACGGATGGCGTCGAGCGCCAGTTCCGCCTCGTCGAATGGTGACGGCTGGCAGATTTCGGCGATCATCTGCGCCACCTCGACGTCGAGGATGAACTTCTCGTATGACGCCGTCAGCCCGCCCTCCAGCCAGCCCGCCGTGTGCGCCACGATGTTGGCCCCGCCCTGGATGGCTCCCCACAGCGAAAGCTGCGTTTCATACGCCCCTTGCGCATCCGGTGCGTTGGACGCCGTCGGCGCCGACGACCGCCACGGGAAGCCGAGCTTGCGGGCAAGCTGGCCCGCGCCCCATGACGCCTTGACGTATTCGGGCGTGCCGAATGCGGGCGAGCCCGACTTCATGTCCACGTTCGAGGTGAACGCACCATAGACCACCGGTGCGCCGGGCCGCACCAGCTGGTTGATGATCAGCGCCGCCAGAAACTCCGCATGCTGCAACACCAGCGCGCCCGCGATGGTGACAGGCGCCATGGCACCGGCCAGCGTGAACGGCGTGATGATCACCACCTGGTTGTACTCGGCGAAGTCCATCAGCCCGTTCAGCATCGGAATGTCGAGCTGCAGCGGCGAGTTGGTGTTGATCACCGTGTAGGTGTGATGCTTCTGCCGGAACTCGTCATGACTGACCTTCCGCGCCATGCGGATCATCTCGAACCCGTCCATGGTCTGCGGCGTGCCGCGCGCCCAGGTGAACACCGGCTTGTTGGTCAGCGTCAGGTGGTCGAACTTGCCCCACAGATGGCGCTGGTTGAGGGCTACGTCCTGCAACTCCACGCAAGGACCCGCCACGTGCATCACGTCGAAATGCTGACACAGCTTGAGGAATGCCTGCGCCGCCGCGCGGGTGCCGGTCTGCTTGCCGCGATCCAGGTCGGAAAAGCCGGGTGGGCCCCCAACCGGCATAAAATTGAGCGAACTGCCGCCCAGATGAATGATCTTTTCAGGTGAATTTGCCTGCAATTCAAATGAACGCGGCGCCAATTCAATGGCAGCAGCCACCACGTCGGCCCCGATGCGCACCATCATGCTGTCGTCATCGACGATGCAGCCGGCCTTGCGGTAGGCAGCGCGCGCCCGCGGCAGCAGCACCCGGATGCCCGGGTCGGCCAACACCTCCAGCGCCGCCTGGTGAAGGCGCTCGATCTGGTCGTCGGAATACAGCGGTTGCGGCTGGTACGGATTGGAGAGCCGCAGATAGCTGACATTGCGCGCCGGCGCATCGGCCGCGTGCCCGCGTCGCCCTGACCGTCTGGACCGCTGGATGTTCATGCCCGTTCACCTCTGTGCAGGAGGAGAACGCTAGCCCTTTTCCGGGGTCAGCGATACCAGCAAATCGCCGTCCTTGACCTGCTCGCCCTCGCCCACATTGACCGCTGCCACCACGCCGTCGCGGGGCGCGGTGAGCGTGTGCTCCATCTTCATCGCCTCCAGCACCGCCAGCGCATCACCCTTGCTGACAGTCGCGCCCGCGGCGACCCGGACCTGTTTGACCAAACCCGGCATGGGTGCGCGCACGTCGTCTCCGGAAGCTGCATCACCCACATCGCCCACGCTGTCCGGCACGCTGAACTCGAACGTCTCGCCGCCCAGGAAAACGGTGACGCCAGACACCCTCCCGCCGGTACGCGACAGCGCGAACAGCATCGGCTGGGCATGGCCATCCACGATCATCCGCTCCGGCGCGCCCGACACCAATTGCAGGTTCACGGCGGCATCGGCCAGCGACACCTTGAAGTCGCCCGGCCTGCGCATCGTCACCCGCAGGTCGGCAACGTCTTCGCCATGCAAGAGCGTCAGGAAGTTCTGCGCTGCGCCCCAAAGCCGGAAACCGCTGAGCGACGCCCACGGGTCCGTCCCCTCGCGCTGACCGGCGAGGCCCAGCGCGCCAAGCGCAGCGACAGCCCAGGCCAGCGGCGGCGGCGGGGCGCTTGCGGCAAGCCCGGCAAGATCGCGCTCGATCAGGCCCGTATCGACCTCGCCTGCCGCAAAGCCGTCATGGGCGCATAGAGCTGACAGGAACGCCTTGTTGGTCACGGTTCCCGCGATCAGCGTATCGGCAAGGGCGGCCCGCATCCGCGCCAGAGCCTGCTCGCGGTTCGCCCCGTGCACGATCACCTTGGCGATCATCGGGTCGTAGTAGGGCGTGATCTCGTCGCCCTGCCGCACGCCCGTATCGTTGCGCGCTGACTTGCTGAACCGCAGGTACGACAGGGTGCCGGTTGCCGGCAGGAAACCCTTCGGCACGTCTTCCGCGTAAAGCCGCGCCTCAAAGGCATGGCCATCAATGGCAAGCTGGTCCTGGGTGAACGGCAAGGGCTCGCCCGCCGCCACGCGCAACTGAAGCTCCACCAGATCGAGCCCGGTGATCGCTTCGGTGACAGGGTGCTCCACCTGCAGACGCGTGTTCATCTCCATGAACCAGAACCGGTCAGGCTTGAGCCCTTCCGACCCGTCGACGATGAATTCCACCGTGCCCGCGCCGGAATAGCCGATGGCCTTGGCCGCCTTGACCGCCGCCTCGCCCATGGCGGCGCGCACCTCCTCCGGCATGCCGGGTGCGGGCGCCTCCTCGATCACCTTCTGGTGCCGGCGTTGCAACGAGCAGTCCCGCTCGAACAGGTGAACCGCGTTGCCATGATTGTCGCCGAACACCTGGATCTCGATGTGGCGCGGCTGGGCGACATACTTCTCGATCAACACATGGGTATCGCCGAAACTGGCCTTTGCTTCACGCTGGGCGCCAGCCAATGCGTCGGCAAAGTCCTTCGCGCGCTCGACCTTGCGCATGCCCTTGCCGCCGCCGCCGGCGCGCGCCTTGATCAGCACCGGATAGCCGATGTCGCCTGCCACCCCCGCAAGAAATGCCGCCCCCTGCTCCTCGCCGTGATAGCCGGGCACGACGGGCACGCCCGCCTTCTCCATCAGCGTCTTGGCCGCGTCCTTCAGGCCCATTGCCCGGATGGCGGACGCTGGCGGACCAACGAACGTCAGCCCGGCAGCCGTGACTGCTTCAACGAAACCTGGGTTCTCCGACAGGAAGCCGTAGCCCGGGTGGATGGCCTGCGCGCCGGTTTGCTTCGCGGCGGCAATGATGGCGTCAACATTGAGATAACTCTCCGCCGCTGCCGCCGGGCCGACGCGCACCGCCTCGTCCGCCTCCGCTACGTGCATCGCGCCCGCATCTGCGTCAGAGTAGATCGCCACGGTGGCAAGACCCATGCGCCTTGCCGTACGCATCACCCGCACCGCAATCTCGCCCCGGTTGGCTATGAGGAGTTTGGAGAACATGTCAGCCTCACATCCTGAACACACCGAAGCGGGTGTCCTCGATCGGTGCGTTGAGCGCGGCGGACAATGACAGGCCCAGCACGTCGCGGGTCTTGCGCGGGTCGATGATGCCGTCGTCCCACAGCCGCGCCGAGGCATAAAGGGGGTGCGACTGCTCGGCGAACATTTCGAGCGTCGGGCGCTTGAACGCGGCCTCTTCCTCCGCTGACCACGAGCCACCCTTGCGCTCGATGCCTTCGCGCCGGACCGTCGCCAGCACGCCGGCGGCCTGCTCGCCGCCCATCACGGAGATGCGGCTGTTCGGCCAGGTCCACAGGAAGCGCGGCGCATAGGCCCGGCCGCACATGCCGTAGTTGCCGGCGCCGAACGACCCGCCGATCAGCATGGTGACTTTTGGCACCGACGTCGTCGCCACCGCGGTGACCAGCTTGGCGCCGTCCTTGGCGATGCCGCCGGACTCGTACGCCTTACCGACCATGAAGCCGGTAGTGTTCTGCAGGAACACCAGCGGAATCTTGCGCTGCGAGCACAGCTCGACGAAGTGGGCGCCCTTTACGGCACTTTCGGAAAACAGCACGCCGTTGTTGGCGATGATGCCGCACGGAACGCCGTGGATGTGGGCGAAACCGCACACCAGCGTGGCGCCGTAGCGCGCCTTGAACTCGTCAAAGCGCGAGCCGTCCACCACCCGCGCCAGCACTTCACGCACGTCATACGGCGTGCGCAGGTCTGCCGGCACCACGCCCATCAGCTCGTCCGGGTCGTACGCCGGCTCTTCCGGCGTGGCCAGCGCCACGTCAATGCGCTTGCAATGGTTAAGGTTGGCCACCGCCCGGCGAACCAGCTCCAGCGCATGGGCGTCGTTGTGGGCGAAATGGTCCGCCACGCCGGACAGGCGCGTGTGCACGTCCGCGCCGCCAAGTTCTTCCGCCGTCACCACCTCGCCGGTCGCGGCCTTCACCAGCGGCGGGCCAGCGAGGAAGATGGTGCCCTGTTCCTTGACGATGATGGCCTCGTCCGACATGGCCGGAACGTAGGCTCCACCCGCCGTGCACGAGCCCATGACGGCGGCGATCTGCGCGATGCCCCTGGCCGACATGTTGGCCTGGTTGAAGAAGATGCGGCCGAAGTGATCCGCGGTCGGGAAACACCTCGTCCTGGTTGGGCAGGTTGGCCCCGCCCGAGTCCACCAGGTAAATGCAGGGCAAACGGTTCGCCCCGGCAATCTCCTGGGCGCGCAGGTGCTTCTTGACCGACATCGGGTAGTAGGTGCCGCCTTTCACCGTGGCGTCATTGGCGACGATCATCACCTCTCGCCCCTCGACGCGGCCCACGCCTGCGATCACCCCCGCGCACGGCGCATCGCCGTTGTAGAGACCATGGGCAGCCGTCGCCCCAACCTCAAGGAATGGCGAACCGGGATCAAGTAGCCGCGCCACCCGTTCACGCGGCAGGATCTTGCCGCGCGACACGTGCCGCTCGCGCGCTGCAGCGCCGCCGCCGTCGAGCGCGGCCCTTACCGCCTCGTCCACCACCGCCAGCGCCTCCAGCATGGCCTTCCGGTTGGCGTCAAACTGGTCACCACGGGTGGGGGCCGACGGCTTGAGGATGGTCATTATGCCGTTTCCCTGAACATCTCGCGCCCGATCAGCATGCGGCGGATTTCGCTGGTGCCGGCGCCGATCTCGTAGAGCTTGGCGTCGCGCAGCAACCGGCCCGTCGGATAGTCGTTGATGTAGCCGTTGCCGCCCAGCGCCTGGATGGCTTCCAGCGCGCACCAGGTGGCCTTCTCGGCCGAATAGAGGATGCACCCGGCCGCATCCTTGCGCGTGGTCTCGCCCCGGTCGCAGGCGGCAGCCACGGCGTACACATAGGCGCGGCAGGCGTTCATGGTGGTATACATGTCGGCGAGCTTGCCCTGCATCAGCTGGAACTCGCCGATCGGCTGGCCGAACTGCTTGCGCTCGTGCACGTAAGGCACCACCACGTCCATGCACGCCGCCATGATCCCGAGCGGCCCGCCCGACAGCACCACGCGCTCATAGTCGAGGCCGGACATCAGGATATTGACGCCCTGGCCTTCCTCGCCCAGCACGTTCTCGTAGGGCACCTCGCAATCCTCGAACACCAGCTCGCAGGTGTTGGAGCCGCGCATGCCCAGCTTGTCCAGCTTCTGCGCGGTGGAGAAGCCCTTCATGCCGCGCTCGATCAGGAACGCGGTGATGCCCTTTGGCCCGGCGTCCATGTCGGTCTTGGCATAGACCACCAGCGTGTCGGCGTCCGGGCCATTGGTGATCCACATCTTGTTGCCGTTCAGCACATAGCTGTCGTTGCGCTTGTCGGCGCGAAGCTTCATGGACACAACGTCCGACCCCGACCCCGGCTCCGACATGGCCAGCGACCCCACGTGCTCGCCCGAGCACAGCTTCGGCAGGTAACGCGCCTTCTGCTCGTCATTGCCCCAGCGGTTGATCTGGTTGACGCACAGGTTGGAGTGCGCCCCGTAGCTGAGGCCCACCGAGGCCGACGCCCGGCTGACTTCCTCCATGGCCACCGTGTGGGCCAGATAGCCCATGCCGGTACCGCCATGGTCCGGGTCAGCCGTGATGCCCAACAGGCCGAGCTCGCCCATCTGCGTCCACAGATCGCGCGGCATGTCGTTGTTGCGGTCGATGTCGGCCGCCAGCGGCGCGAGCTTCTCCTGCGCCCACCTTGCGACCGTCTCGCGCAGGGCGTCGATATCCTCGCCAAGCCCGAAATTTATTGCGCTGCTGAACATAAATCCTCCTTAAGGCCAACGCCCGCCACGCGCAGCACCATGTCCGTATAGATGTCCTCGATTTCCCTGAGATTGAGCCGGCCTTGCTGACGGTACCAGGTATTGACGCCGGTCAGCATGGCGATGATGGCCATCGCCGTAATGCGGGTATCGGCTATCTGGAAGTCGCCCGACGCCGTGCCCTTGTCGAGAATGCTGCGCACGATTCCCTCATAGGTCTGGCGCAGCCTTTCCACCTGGCTGAAATTGTCCGGCTCGAGATTGCGCAGTTCCATATAGGAAATGAAAACCGCGTCCGACCTGCCGGCATGGTATTGGATGTGGAACCGGCATAACCGCTCCAGCGCCTGCGCCGGCGCTTCATCGGGTACAGCCTGCGCATCCCAGGCCGAGATGAGCCGATCCATGTGCGACAACATAAGATCGGTGAGCAACGCCTGCTTGTTGGGAAAATGATTGTAAAGTGCCGCCGCCTGCAGGCCGACCGCCCCTGCGATCTCGCGCATGGAAACGGCGGCATAGCCCTTTGCGGCAAACAGCCTGAGCGCCGCTTCCCTGACGCGGTCCGCCGTCTCTGCGCCAACGCTGCCGCTCGTGCGGGCCATTCAACTGTCTCTTTAAATAAATGAACGTTCGTTAGATTAACACTTCACCTGATTGCCGTCAATTGAGCTTGTCCGTCGTTTGCCGGGTCAAGCCCCGAGCGGGTCCGGGCCGTACTCGTTGGGGCCAACAGTACCCGGCAGGATGCCAAGATCAATGACGGCCCAGATGAAACCCACAACCGGGATGAGCAGCAGCAGGCACCACCAGCCGGACTTGCCGCGGTCGTGGCAACGCTTGATGTGCAGCATGATGCCGGCGATCAGCATCAGGATGCCGATGATTGCGGACACCATGCCATCGCTGCCGAAGAGCATTGAGCTGACCAGCGAGATCACGAACAGGATGCCGACACCTATCCACCATTGCTGCCGGGCAATGCGGCCTTCGGCGGTGGTGAAGAGATACTTCAAGTCGATATTGTTCATCTGTTGCCCTCGCTTCGGTTCCGTGTTTGACACGCGTTGTGCAGATGCTGTCATGTCCGCTAGAAGGACACAATACTGTTTACCTTAAGGCGCTTCCCATGGCCCACCACCAGCTCGACTCCACCACCAGCCTGCTCAACCGGCTGATTGCCTTTCCGACCATTTCGACCGACAGCAACATCGAACTGATACAGTTTGCGGCGGACCGGCTGGAGTCCCTGGGGGCGGAAGTGCATGTCAGCCTGGACGGCACGGGCCACAAGGCCAACCTGTTCGCCACGCTGGGGCCGAAGCGCGACGGTGGTATCGTGCTGTCAGGCCACTCCGACGTGGTGCCGGTGGAAAACCAGGACTGGACGTCCGACCCTTTTGTCATGCAGGAGCGCGACGGCAGGTTGTTCGGACGGGGCAGCTGCGACATGAAGGGCTTCATTGCCGCAACCCTCGCCATGGCGGAGGACTATGCCGCCCTCGACCTCGCGAAGCCGGTGCACTTCTGCTTCACCCATGACGAGGAAACCGGCTGCCTCGGCGCGCGCGCGCTCATTGAGGAGTTGAAGCACATCGGCATGAAGCCCGCCGCGTGCATCATCGGCGAACCGACGCTCATGCGCATCATCGAGGGCCACAAGGGCTGCTATGAATACACCACCGAGTTCTCAGGCCTTGCCGGCCACGGCTCGGTGCCCGATGCCGGCGTCAGCGCAGTGGAATATGCGGTGCGCTACGTCTCGCGCCTCATGTCGCTGCGGCCTGAGCTGGTGAAGCGCTGCCCGGACGGCTCGCCGTTCGACCCGCCGTACACGACGCTGCAGATCGGCCGCATCAATGGCGGCATCGCCCACAACGTCATTGCCGACACCTGCGTGGTGGACTGGGAAATGCGCCCCGTTCAGAACTCCGACGCCGCCTTCGTGAAGGACAACTTGCGCACCTATGTGGAGGATGAACTGCTGCCGGCCATGCGCGCCGTGCACCCGCAGGCCGACATCATCACCCACATCATCGGCGAGGTGGTCGGGCTCGAACCCATGCCGGACAGCGAGGCGCTGAAGCTGGTTGCCGAACTTACCGGCGCCAATACCACGGACGTCGTCTGCTTCGGCACCGAGGCCGGGCTGTTCCAGGAAATCGGCATCCCGACGGTGGTGTGCGGCCCCGGCTCCATCGAGCAGGCCCACAAGCCGGACGAGTTTGTCGAGATCGACCAGCTCGACCAGTGCCTGCGCATGCTGGAGAAGCTGAAGCGGAAGCTGGTCTAGCCATTCCCCCGCCGCTCGCGGAACAGGCCGCACTTTTCCTGCACCGGCCGGTCGGAATAGCTGAACAGCACCGCGTCATCAGCCACCTCGTGAACGACTTCCTTCCATGACGGCACCACGAACACGTCGCGCGGGCCCCACTCGAAGACTTGTCCGTCAACGGTGGAGCGGCCCCTGCCCTCCACGCCAGTGAACACCGTCGCATCGGTTGACCGGTACGGCGCGCTGCTGAAGCCCTTGGGCAGAAGCTGCAGGCACGTACCGATGGTCGGCATGGCCCAGCCGCCATCGACCGGGTTGATGTAGCGCATCTTCAGGCCGTGGCACGGGTCCCACTCTTCCATCCGGCGCATCTGCTCCAGCGCCTCGCGCGAACGCCCATAGGGGTAGTTGAAGATCGGCGACGTAGCCGCAACCTTCTCATAGCCCAGCGGCAGCATGTTGGCACCGTAACGGGCATGCGCGTCGCCTTCAGGCTTCGTGATCGGCTGCTCGTCGTCGCCAAGGCCTTCGGCAAAGGAGGCATCGAGAAATTGCACCAGCGGAATGTCCAGCCCGTCCAGCCACAGTACCGGATCATCGGACGTGTTGCCGTGGTCGTGCCATTGCCAGTTCGGCGTGATGACGAAGTCGCCAAAATGCATCGTGGTGCGCTCGCCGCCCACCGCCGTATGCCCGCCCGATGCTTCCAGCACGAAACGCAGTGCCGACTGCGTGTGCCGGTGCGCCGGCGCCACCTCGCCGGGCATGACCAGCTGCACCCCGCAATACAGCGACGTGGTGCACTTGGACGTGCCCTTCAGGCCGGGGTTCTCCAGGATCAGAACCCGGCGCTCGGCTTCCTTGGCAGTGATGAGGTCCGCCGCCTCCATCAGCCGCGCGCGCACGGTATCGTATTTCCACATCACCGGCTGGCAGCCGCTCTTCGGTTCCGGCGTGATGATCGCGCCCATCACCGACCACAGCGCGCGCATGCTCTCCGGCTCGATTGCCTTGTAGAAGGCTTCCCGGGCCTCGGTATTGACGGGGGCGGCATGGCTCATCGCACAGGAACTCCAGCTGACGTCCAAACCTCAAATAGACAGTGAAATGCCGCGGGCTTCAAGTTGAGCGGTAAAGCGCGGCGCCAGCCGCCGCAGCCGGTCCGGATCGAGCCGTCCGGCCCGCCGTATGTAGCTGAGCGCGAACGGCAACGGGTCCAGTTGCATGTGCCGGTCAAACTGCTCATACCAGCGCGCCGACGCCAGCGCTGCACTGACGATCTTGTCCAGCACCGGTTGACGCTCCGCCTGCCATGCAGGAAGGGCCGCCGCCACATCCCAGTCATGCGCGGCCAGCGCCTTGACCAGCGCGATTACATCTTCCAGCGCCAGCCGCGTACCGGAGCCAATAGAGAAATGGGCAGTGTGCAACGCATCGCCCACCAGCACCCGGTTGCCGGCAAAGAATCGCTCGCAATGAAGGTCAGGAAACTGCCGCCACTGCGAGTTGTTGGAAATGAGTTCAGTGCCGCCCAGCGCATCGGCAAACAGCCGCTCACACACCTGTCTCGTCTCTTCCGCCGACATCGCCTCGAAGCCCGCCAGTTGCCAAACGGCATCCGTGGTTTCGACGATGAAGGTGCTGAGGCCCGGCCCATAGCGGTAATGATGCGCGTTGAACGGGCCAAGATCCGTATCGATGAACGTCTGGGTGAGCGCATCAAACTGCGTTGCCGCACCGTACCAGATGAACCGGTTGGAGAGCATCTGCATCCGTGTGCCGAACGCCTGCGGATCGCTGCACCGCACCACCGAGTTCAGACCGTCTGCCCCGATCACCAGGTCAGCATCGCCAAGCCCGGACACATCATCCAGCCGGCTGCCGTAGACAGGTTCGACACCAAGCTCGCGGGCGCGCTGTTGCAACAGTTTCAGCAGCTGCAACCTGCCGATGGTCGCAAAGCCGACGCCGTCGATGGCGATCCGTTCGCCCTTGTGCACCACGGCGATGTCGGACCAGCGCTGCATGTGCGGTTCGATCAGCGCGGCCGTTTCCGGATCGTCTTCTCGCAGGAAGCCCAACGCCTGGTCCGAGAAAACCACGCCGAAGCCGAACGTGGCGTCCGGCAGGTTCTGCTCGATAACGGATATGATCGCGTCAGGCCGCAACCGCCTGAGCAGGATTGCCGCGTAGAGGCCGGCAGGCCCGGCCCCGGCAATCGCAACCCGGAACGGCAAACGCTCACGCCCCGCGCAATGAAGCCAGCTCGCTCCGGCAGTCGGACAGGGCCGCCGTCGTATTGGCAAGGCGTTCGGCCAGCACCTGCATCAGCGCCGTCGCCATGCTCGGAAACTCCTTGATCAGTTTCAGCATGTGCTCCTTCTCGATGCACAGCGTCTCGAGCCGAGTTGCCGCGCGTACGCTGGCGGTCCGGGGCACGTCGCACAGAATGGCGATCTCGCCGATGATGTCGTTTTTCTCCAGCGTGGCCAGCACCACCTCGCGGTCATAGCTCTGAATCACGACATCGGCCTTGCCCGACAGCACCACATAGGCTGCATCGCCGGGATCATTCTGGTTGAACAGCATGTCTCCCTGTTCGAAGGTCAGCCGCTTGGATGTAAATGCAAGAAGCTTGAGCTGGCTTGGCTGCATGCCCTGGAACAGCGATATCCGGCCAAGCAGTTCAACTTCGTCCTTCAGTAACATTTGGTCTCCTTCCCCCTCAACAGTCTGGATTCTAGCTTGCAAGCAGTTGCGCGTAAACGCCTTTGGTCTTGTCAAGCTCCTGCCGCAAGCCCACTTCCGCCACCTTGCCCTCCGTGAAGACGCAGACCTTGTCGAAGAACTCGGCATGGTCGGCATTGGCAAGCACCCAGATGACGGCAGGCGGATCCCTCTGGGCGCTGATCAGGCGCATTACACCACGTATCACCGTCGCTTGCTGGCGGGCATCGAGCGCACTCAGCACCCGGTTCAGCACCAGCAGGTCAGGCTGCTTGATGACAGCCCGGCCCAGCCCGACTTTCTGGCGCTGTGCTGAACTCAGCCGCTTGCCACCCGAGCCGACATCGTATTCCAGGCCAATACCGAGCACCTCGTCGATAAGGCCCTGCTCGTGCAGCAAGCCGGCGATCGCCTCGGACACCCGCTCCGGCCCGCGGGCGATGCCATAAGTGACGCGGCCCATCAGCAGGTTGTCCTGCACCGAGGCAGCCGCGTTGTAAGTCGCCGGGTCGTAGAAGCTGACTGCGCCGGCCAGCTCTACCGGCAAGCCTTCCTTGAATGCCCGCCGCGCCTCCAGCACCATCGCCTTCAACTCGTCGTCCACCAGGCCCATGCGGTGCTGCGGTTCGATGTAATCGAACATCAGTTCCACCAGCATGTTGCGTTCATCCCTGTCGAGACCGTTGACGCCAGCCTGCTTGACCTTGCGCAGCAGCGCCTGGTAGCGCGGCAGGCGATCACCTTCCATGAAGGTCAGCTGATTGAACAGCTCGTGATCCGGCGGCAGATCCTGGAACAGGCCGATGGTCGTTTCAGCCAGTTCGATGCCTTTCTCGACAAGCACCGGCTCCAGTCCAGCCGACTTCAGGATGCCGTAAAGATAGTCGTTGCGGACCAGGTTCTGCGGCTGGAAGGTGTCTCCTACCGGCGTACCGAACAGCAGGTTCTCACCGACGGTGGCCTGGTTCGCATAGGCATCGGGATCGAACAACTCGACAAGTCCGGTCAGCTTGAACTCGTCCATGCGCTGCCTCAGCATGGCCCGCACGGCAAGCGTCTGCTCGACAAAGCCTGGGTTTGCTTGCGGATCGACCTTGCCACGCAAGCCGAAATTGAGCACGTCATCGCGCAGGCCGCACACCTCCAGGACGCCGACCAGCAGCCGGTGTACCGCATAGCTGCGTTGCGATGGATCGGCGCCTTCGGCGAAACACAACCAGTCGGCGCCGAAATCGAGGTCCGAATTTTCCGTCAGGCGAGCCTCGGCGACAAAGCGTTGCCGCGCCAGCTGGTCCGGGCCGGTATACTCGGCGTCGCCTATCGGCTGGTGCTTGAGCGCATACAGCAGGGAGTCCCGCAAGCTGCCTTGCGGCAGGAATACGTCGCTCGATGCATAGCCGATCCGCCGCCCCAGGAAGCTTTCGTTGAGTTTGAACATGTCGGTGCCGCCATAGGTCACCTGGCCGTTCTCCGGCACATGCAGCCGCACCAGGGTCTCCGCCAGCACGTCGGCGCCGGAGTTGGACGAGCCGAGAACCGCAAGCCGGTCGCCTTTTTCGACTGTCAGACGCACCCGGTTGATCAGGACGTTGCCGGCATCGTCGGACACCGTCACCTGATTCACTTCCAGCGGGAAGGCAAGCGGCGGAACCGCCCCTTCCGGCAGCTTCTGCTGGCGCTCGTCCAGCATGTCCTGAACGTCGAACTGCTCGACAACCTGCGAGAACTTCACCTGAACGTCGAGGCGCTGCTGGTCCCAGTCGATGAGTTCCTTGATGGGTGACGGAAGATCCTTGTAGGCAGCAATGACCGCCACGAGCTGACCAACGTCGATCTTGCCTTGCAGCGCAAAGTACCCGCCCACCACGTAGAACAGGAACGGCGTCAGCTGGGCGAGCAGGTTGTTCAGGAACTTGGTGAAGAACTTGCGCTGGTAGAGTTCGTAGCGGATGTAGAAAATTCTGGCCAACCGGGTAGAGATGTCAGCCCGCTCGTAATGCGAGGTATCGTTGACGTGAACGTGGCTGATGCCGTCCACGATTTCGCCGACCCGGCCCGCGAGCTGGCGGGCGGTGATCTGGCGTTCCTTGCCGAGGCGTATCAGGTGGCGGCGCATACGCGGGATGATGACGAACTGTATGCCGATCATCGACACGGCGATCAGGCCCAGCCAGAAGTTCTGAACCATGATGAAGGCCATGGCGGTGATGGCCTGGCCACCCAGCATGAGCGGCTGAACGAAGGCATCGCCCATGAAGCCGCCGATCGGCTCCACCTCGTCCTTGACCATGCTGGCGATTTCGGACGACTTCACCCGGCGGAAATGCCGGACCGGAAAGCGCAACAGCCTGTCGACCAATGAGAACCTGATGCGGCGCAACATTCGCTCGCCAAGCCTGCCCTTGTAGGTATTGATGTAGTACTTGAACAGGCCGTTGATAATGATCAGCGTCAGGAACATGCCCGACAGCCCGAACAGCATCTGCAGGCGCGCCAGGTCGAAGCCGTCAAAAAGGTTCAGTTCCTGCCCGAAAAGCGAGAACTTGAGCACCAGGAACTTCTGCTCGGCGCCCGGCTGTTCGAACCCCTGGCCGAGGATCGGACCGTTGACGATCTGCTTCGGCAGGTCGAGCGACATGAAGTAAGTCGGCATCGACAGCAGCACGATGCACAATATCCAAAGCTGGGCCTTGCGGGAGTGCCGCCAGGTGAAGCGAAGGATATTGCTGTCGTCCATAACGCCTTACCCGAGCGCAAGCAGGACGGAGCCTGCTGCCTCACCCGGGCCGCGCAAGCGCAAGTTCATTGCTGAACCTGTCATCGTTCAACCGCCCCGCCAAAAACCTCAGTACAAGGCAACCATAGACCGTTCCGGGCCACCATGCCACAGCCTGCTGTTACAACATTTGCCGTTGATCCACCGTCAGGAAGCCTGTCCCGCCAGAAACGAGGCAAGTCGTTCGTCCACCAGTCGTGCGCTGTTGCGCGCACCATTGAGATCAACCGGCAAGTCATCGCGGTGCGCAAGGTCGAAAGCGGCTTCGATGGCGGCCGCGAGGCTGGGCGCATCAAGCTGGCTTTCCCGTACCACGGCAACCCGGCCCAGCGCTGCAAGCCGCTGCGCACGCACCAGCTGCTCGCGCTCTCCTGCTCCCTCGAACGGCACCAGCACGCCAGCCGCACACCCGCTCAGCATGTCGGCGACCGTGTTGTAGCCGGCCTGTGACACCGATAGCCTGGCCGAGCCGATGAGCCCTGCCAGCCCTGGCTCGAACCGGGTCAGGGTGAGGCCGTCCGATGGCGCAGCTTGTAACCGGGCGAAAGCGTCATCCGGCAGGTTGGGTCCCGTCACCACCAGCCACCGGTCATGGGCCAGCCGGGTCAATGGACGCGCGCCGATGGCCGCATCCAGCAACGCCGCGCCCACGGCGCCGCCGCCAGCCGACACGACCGCATCAAACTGGCGGCTGCAGGCGTCGCCCGCTGCAGGAACAGCCGGAGCCACCATGCCGGTATAGGCCAGCCGGTCGGCGATCGCGCCAGCT
>CAVOZI010000004.1:0-297135 GCA_963700895.1 uncultured Alphaproteobacteria bacterium
TGTGCTCTACCAACTGAGCTATTGCGGCCTGCGTCAGGTGCGCGACTGATAGCGCGAAGTCCTTAAGGTTTCAACACTCAAAGCCAGGCCTTCTCCGGCTTCTTTTCGCTGGTCTCCGGACCGGGGTCATCCGGCTGGCGCGGCCGCGCTGTCTCCATCCCGGCCTCGACGGCTCGAGCTTGTCCGGTTTCCGGCGAGGCTTCACCCTTCCGCGCAGCACCCACTGGCTCGATGGGCCCGGCAGTGCCTGTCCGTAGCTCAGAACGATCACGGTCATGTTCTGCTTCCTGCTCTGGGGGGGCATCAGCAGAAGACTTCGCTCCGGCAGACCCGGCAGATTCCGCACCGGTATCATCGCTTTCCTCTGCCTGAGGCACGATTTCAGTGTCCGCTTCGGTCTCAGGCGTCACCTGTATCGCATCATCTCCCGGCAGCATCTCGTCATCGATGGTCTCGTCTGGCTCGGCTTCCGCATGGGCAATGCCCTCTACCGGCACCCGCCAGCGGAAACCGCCGAGTTCGCCGGACACCGGCGACACGGGCAGCCAGACGCGCGAGATGAAGCCGTCGGCCGTCCAGGCTGGGTCGCGGGGGGCGCGAACCGCACGGGCCAACCACTCGCGCGCCCGGCCCTTGTCGCCAAACTCGCCTTCCTCAATTTCCGCCATCAAGCCGCACACGCGAGCCTGAGGCCGGTCATGGGCATAGGGCTCCAGCGCCTTGCGCGCCTGCTTCCATTCATGGGCCTCAATGGCGGCACGCGCCAGGGCAACTGCCCCTTCGATGCCGCCGGATTTCTTTACCAGTCCAGCAACCCGCGTGAGCCGGTCCTGCGCGGAATCCCCGGCGCGCACATGGGCGTAAGCGTCCGCCAGATCCGGATGGGGGGTCAGTGCCCAGGTTTTCTCGATGATCTTCGAGGCGCGCCGCAGGTTGCCGGCGCTTGCCTGGCTGCGTGCGGCCATGACAGCAGCGGGCACAAGCGAAGGCTCGAGCTTGTGGGCCTGCAGCGCCAGTTCTCCGGCCCTGGCCGGGTCGCCGGCTTCCAGCTTCTGGGCCTGTGCGGTCAGCACCACCGCATGCCGCGTATTTGCTTCGGACTTGTCGATCAGTCTGGCGCTTTTTTGTTCATCGATGGTCTGGCGGATGGCCGGCCAGTCCTGGCTTGCCGACTGGTAGGTAAGCACCGCCTGGCTCGCCCACTGCAGCTTAGGATTGATACGGGCAGCCTGTTCGGCCAGTTCGCGGGCGCGCGCCATGTCCTGCTGGCGCACCGCCTCGGTGTGCAGGCCACGCAAGCCAAGCAGCCGGGTTTCAGGCTGCTGTGCCATTTCGTCGAAAAGTTGCCTGACCCGGGCCCCGTCGCCGCGCAACTGGGCAGCCTGGGCGTCAAGCAGCTTGGCCATCGGATCATCGCCCAGCACGGCCACTGCGGTCCGGGCATGCGCCTGGGCAGCCTCGCGATCGCCTGCAGCTACGGCGATAAGGCCGGCCGAAACGGCATCATGTCCCTTTTTCTGGCGGCGGGAGCGAAACCAGCTTCCCATGGCGCCGGGGCGGTCCAATACCCAAAGCAGCACAGACCAGACAAGCCACACGACAAGGCCAATGAACGCCACCGTGATCGCGGCGGCCATCACCGACGTCTGTATTTCGTAACCCAGCCAGCGCAGGGTCAGATCACCCGGCTGGTCTGCAAGCCATGCAAAGACAATGGCCAGCATGACGATGATCAGGAAGCGGATTAGCAATGAGATCATGTGGTGCCTCCTGGACGCTATTGCTGCTGGCCGGATGTGGGTGAAAGCAGCAGTTGCGGAAGACGCTCAAGCTCCTGCATCGCGGCGGCGTGCTTGCGCGCCTCTATAAGCCATTGCTTCAACCCGTCAGGCATGCCGTCTGCATCCGCCGGCAGGGCGGCGATGGCAGCATGCGGCCCCACCGTCTTCAGAGCGTCCAGCGCCTTACCTGCCGCTTCATGCCAGTCCGACTTGTCGAGGCTGCGCACCTTGACGACGGATGAGAGTTTGTTCTGAAGGGCTGCAAAGAATCCGGAAGGCGCGCCGCCGGATGCCGCACTCTGACTGGCAAGCGCGGCAGTCACGGCTTCCAACTGCTGTTGCAACGCTGCCAGACCGGGGATGCCGGTAGCGGCGCTGGTTTCCAGAGCTGGAAGGGAAGGCGCGCCGGGGGCTGCCTCCCGCAATGCGATGAGCGCGGCCTCGAAGGCCGACCCTGACTTGACCGCAGCGTCGAGCGAGGCGATGGCTTCGCCGATGCGGGCCATCGCGGCGGCCTCGCTGGAGACATCCGCTTCAGCGGTAGCAGCCGCTTCTTCAAGCTTTCCCGAAAGAGCGGCGACCTGAGCGCTCACGGCTTCAAGCTGGGCGGTCAGCGCGGCAACCTTTTCCTCGCTTGCAGAAAGCTGGTCCTTCAGCGAAGCGACTTCGCCTGCGAGAGCCTCGGGCGGCGATGCCGGCCGGTTCTCCATTGTGGCAATCCGCGAAGCAAGCTCGTCGAGTTTCAGGTTCAATGCGGTTTGATCGACACCTCCTCCACTGGCAGCGGCGGTGTCGAGTGCTGTTTTTACGGACTCGACAGATTGGCGCAGGTCCGCCGTGGTCTGTTCGAGAGAGGTGGTGCGGCCTTCAAGGTCTGCTGCTGCCTTGCTTGCGGCCTCTGCCTGCTCCTGGATGCCGGACATCATTTGAGATGTGTCTTCCGATGTCCCGCTGGCAAGTTCCGAAACCTGCTTCGCGATTCCATCGAGACGGCCTGCCAGCGCAGTCACCTCGTCGCTTGCCTGGCTCGCAGCCTCGCGCGCTGACTGGGCAGCGCCGGCAGCATCCATTACCTGGCCTTCCATGGCGGCGATGTCGGCAGTAGCCGCCGGTGCGCCAAACAGCCGCTGGCCATAGGCGTGGTACAGATAGCCTCCACCGCCGAGGCCAGCCAGCAGCACGGCTGCCATGCCAGCCGCAACCCATTTGCCCTTGCCAGACGGCTTCTGCGACTGGGGCGACGTTTCATGCCCACTGTCGTCCGCATGAAGGGCTGCATTATCACCGTTGTCTGGGGTGGTGGCGCTGTCAATCTCGGCATCCTGTGCCGCGGTTTCACCCGGCGCCGCTTGTTCAGCCGGTGACGACCCGGTTGATGACTCATCCACTTCGGTGGCCGTGGCATCGATTACGGTTGGTTTCTTCACCTTGCGGTCCGAGCTGGAGGTTGTCTTGCGATTTGCCATGTCAGTTTCGCCGGTCTTGTTCTTGCTGTCATGCGCCATAGCTTCAAGCATAGCATCATCTTCTGGCCTGCTGGCCACAGCAACCGTCAAATTCCGTCCGAGTTCTTGATATAGGGCGTCTGCAACGGCTTGCGAGAGGCAAACATGGCGCACGCCCGCGATATCTGCGGCAAGCCCGTCCTGCCTGACCAGCTTCGCCCAGATGCGGGCCGTGCGCGGCGAATACAGCAGTACGGCGTCAGCCTCGCCGTTGCGAATGGTCTCAACGATTGAGGAGTCAAGCTGTCCGGCAGGTGCAGCCTCATACACTTCGACGCGGTCTATATCGAAACCGCCTCGCTCTAGGTCCGCCTTGAGATCGCCGGCGCGAGACTTGCCTGTAACGTAGAGCAATGGACCCCCGTCACGGGCCAGAGTCTGACGCACCAGATCGGCCAGCGCCTCTACACTGCCGGCCGCTTCACTGACCTTGGCGAAGCCCAGTTCGCCGGCAAACCGGGCAGATGCCGGGCCGACGGCGATCACCTGGGCACCCTTGAGGCTTTCGACGAGACCTCCGGACTCCAGCGCCCTGAGACCGTTTGCACTGGTGACGAGAATTGCCTGGTAATCGCGTTGAGGAATCTCCGCCTTGCCGTCGAACACTATCTGCATCAAGGGACAGACCAGTGGCTCATAGCCTTTTTCGGAGAGCCGCTCTGCCAAACGGCCGGCATCCGGCTCAGGGCGTGTAACGATGACCGCCACTAGCTCACCAGGTCCGGCCCGGCCTTGACCCTGATCTCGTGGGCTGCGTCGAGACCCATGGCCGGGCCGTCGGCTGCGGGACCCCGGCGCTCGGTTTCGAACACCTTTGACCCATCCAGCGTGAGCGCCTGAACCTTGAGATGAATGCCGCCATCGCCGAGCGTGGCGTGACCTGCGAGTGGTGTCCGGCACGAACCGTCAAGCTCGGCGAGGAAGGCTCGCTCGGCAGTCACCCTCAGCCAGGTCGGCTGATGGTTGAGCGGTTCGAGCAATGCGCGGGCATTTTCATTGCTGGAGGCGATTTCAATGCCAATGGCGCCCTGGGCCACGGCTGGCAACATCTCGTCCGGATCGATGGGGCAAGTCATCAGCTCGCTCATGCCCAGCCGGTTCAAGCCAGCGCAGGCAAGGAACGTTGCAGCCGCCACGCCCTCCGACAGCTTGCGCAACCTCGTCTGGACATTGCCGCGAAACGGCACAATGTCGAGATCAGGCCGGATGTGCCGGAGCTGGGCGACGCGGCGCACCGAGGACGAGCCGACGGTGGCGCCTCGTGCAAGCGCGCTGATCGAGGAGGCGACCGGAGACAGGAAGGCATCGCGCGGGTCTTCGCGCTCCAGCAGGCAGCATATCTCCAGACCCCCGGGCAGCACGGCTGGCATGTCCTTCATGGAATGCACGGCCATGTCGATGCGGCCATCATGCAGTTGTTCTTCCAATTCCTTGGTGAACAGCCCCTTGCCACCTATCTCGGCCAGCGGCCGGTCCTGGATCTGGTCGCCGGTCGTGGAAATGACGACGACTTCTATGAGTGCAGGATCTAGACCGTGGGCTGCCACCAGCCGGTCCCGCGTTTCGTGAGCCTGTGCAAGGGCAAGCGGCGAGCCGCGGGTGCCAATTCGGATCGGGTTCATTTGCAAGCGCTATACCTTGGACTTATAGAGAGCACTGAAAGTTCACGGCGAACATAGGCCAATGAACTGCATGGTGGAAAGGTCAAAGGTGACACAATCCGGCAACTCATCCATGGCGACGGTGCTTGGCATAGAAACGTCGTGCGACGAGACGTCTGCTGCAGTGGTGACGCGCGATGCGGACGGGCGGGGCCGCATCGTGTCAAATGTGGTGCTGTCACAGACGGCCGAACATGCTCCCTATGGAGGGGTTGTGCCGGAAATCGCGGCGCGAGCTCACCTTGCCCACCTGGACCGATTGATCGAACGGGCCATGACAGAGGCTGGCGCCCGCTTTGGCGATCTCGACGCAATTGCCGTCACGGCCGGCCCCGGCCTGATTGGCGGTGTCCTCACCGGGCTGATGACGGCCAAGGCCATTGCAATGGCGACAGGCAAGCCGCTCTATGCCATCAACCACCTTGAAGGCCATGCGCTGACGCCCGGGTTGACGGAAGGACTGCGCCCGCCATACCTGATGCTGCTGGTGTCGGGCGGCCATACCCAGCTCGTCAGCGTCAATGGCGTTGGAGACTATACGCGGCTTGGAACGACGATCGATGACGCGCTGGGTGAAGCGTTCGACAAGACCGCGAAGCTGCTGGGACTTGGTTATCCCGGAGGTCCGGAAGTAGAGAAAGCAGCGCAGGCTGGCAATGCCGCCCGGTTTGATTTTCCGGTGCCGATGAAGGGCCGGCCCGGATGCAATTTTTCCTTTTCGGGTCTGAAGACAGCGGTGCGGCAGTCGGCTGTGGCTGCGGGCATGCTGTCAGCGCGGGACGTGGCAGATATCTGCGCCGGGTTCCAGCACGCGGCTTGCCAGGCGGTTGCAGACCGGGTGGCAAACGCCATGAGCGAATTCGAAGCATCGCATGCGCAGTCAGATGACAGAGTGCTGGTTGCCGCCGGTGGCGTGGCGGCGAACAAGGCATTGCGGGCAACGCTGGAAGGCGTGTGTACGGCTCATGGTTTCAGGTTGAGTGTGCCGCCCGTATCACTGTGCACCGACAATGCGGCGATGATTGCCTGGGCAGGGGCTGAACAGATGCAGGTTCGCAGCGGCGATGATCTATCGGTATCTGCACGAGCGCGCTGGCCGCTCGATGAAGATGCGGCGCCGCAACCGTTCGCCGGAGTAAAGGCATGACGGGCGACAGGCGGTTTTCAAGCGTGGTGGTTGCAGGCGGTGGAGCATGGGGCACGGCTCTTGCTTCGGTATGCGCCGGGGCGGGGCTGTCGACAACCTTGTGGTGCCGGTCAACCGTTCAGGCCCGCGACATGGTGCGGCTCCGGGAGAACGAAAGCTACCTGCCGGGGTACAAGCTGCCCCAGACGCTGAACGTCTCATCCGATCTTGGCGTCGTTGCGCAGGCGGACATGATCATCCTGGCAACGCCGGCGCAATCCACCCGGGAGCTTGGCGCGGCGTTCTCGGCGCATGCCTGTCGGGGAACGCCGGTGGTGATTGCCGCCAAGGGGCTCGAGCGCGGCAGTGACATGATGCTCAGCGAGGTGCTGGCCGAGGTGGCGCCGGGTCTCGTTCCGCTGGTGCTGTCAGGACCCAGCTTTGCATCGGACGTGGTGTCCGGCCTGCCTACGGCGATCACGCTCGCCGGGCCAGATCATCGCCTGACTGCCGCCGTGGCGGGCGCCATCAGCAGACCGGCATTCCGTATCTATGCTTCAGATGATCTGACGGGCGTCCAGATCGGCGGCGCGGTGAAGAACGTCCTCGCCATTGCCGCCGGCATCTGCGCGGGCAAGCAGCTGGGCGCGTCAGCTCACGCCGCCCTGGTGACCCGGTCGTTTGCCGAGCTGCGGCGGCTTGCGGCGGTGCTTGGCGCCAAGCCCGATACATTGTTCGGGCTGTCCGGCCTTGGGGACCTGATGCTGACCTGCTCCAGCATGCAGTCGAGGAACTTCTCCCTTGGCTTCGAGTTGGGACAGGGCAGGGCGCTGGATGAGATACTCTCCGCGCGCAAGTCGGTGTCGGAGGGGGTCCACACTGCTGGCGTGGTAAGCGGGCTGGCGGAACGGCACGGCGTCGATATGCCGGTGTGCGAGGCCGTGGCGGGTATCGTCACCCGCAATGCCAGCGTGGATGAACAGATCAGCAAGCTCCTGTCACGCCCGCTGAAGGCCGAGACAGACTGAGCCGGGAAGCAGTCATTTCAACTTTCACAAAGGGCAGAAGCAGCATGGCGTACTGGTTGTTCAAGTCGGAGCCGTTCAAGTTTTCCTGGGATCACCTGAAAGCCAAGGGCGACAAGGGAGAGGAATGGGACGGGGTGCGCAACTACCAGGCGCGCAACAACATGCGTGCCATGAAGCTGGGCGACCTCGGTTTTTTCTATCACTCGAACGAGGGGCTGGAAGTTGTCGGCATCTGCGAGGTATGCGCGCTGGCGCATCCGGATTCGACCACGGACGACGAACGCTGGGAGTGCGTCGACGTGAAGGCGGTGATGGACATGCCCAAGCCGGTCAAGCTTGCCGACGTCAAGGCCAATCCGCAGCTGGAAAACATGTCGCTGGTCACGTCCATGCGCCTTTCGGTGCAGCCGGTAACCGAACACGAGTGGCTTGAGGTGTGCCGGATGGGTGGCCTGGACAAGCCGCCGCTGAGCAAGTGAGCAAGCTTTTGGCGTGACAGAGCGCACACTGCATAACAAGGCAGTCCATGTCGCCTCGCTGACCTTGACCAAGACGGGCGATGGATTGATCGACCCGAAGCTGGTGCTGTCGTGGGCCCTCAATGCGGTGGGTGCGCCGCAGGCGGCCATTGGATTGCTGGTGCCGCTGCGCGAATCTCTGGCAATGCTGCCGCAGATTTTCGAGGCCGCCTGGCTCAGGACTGTCAGGCTGCGCAAGTTCGTGTGGGCGTCAGGCAGCGCGGTGCAGGCGATGGCGGTGGCAGGAATTGCCATGGCCTTGTGGTATCTGAGCGGCGCTCAGACAGGCTGGACTGTTGTGGGGCTTGTAATGGTGTTTGCGCTCGGCCGTTCGCTGGCCTCGGTCAGCTACAAGGATGTGCTGGGCAAGACGGTTGACCAGGGCAGCCGGGGAAGCGTCACCGGCATCGCCGGGTCAATCGCCTCGATCGCGGTGCTGGCGTTTGGCGCAGGACTGAGCTTGGGTCTCATTCCGTTGTCGCTGCCGGCGATCATCGTTGCCGTCTGCATCGCGGCAGGCATGTGGCTCATCGCCAGCGGGTTGTTCACGCTGTTGCGGGAGGAGGCATCCTCCAGCAACGGGGAGGACGCGGCGCTGGATGTGGCAAAGATCTTGAGCCATTTGCGGGACCATCCTCAGTTGCTGCGATTCACGCTGAGCCGGTTCCTGTTGTCTGCGACCGCGCTGGCGCCACCATTCATCCTCTCGGCGGCACATGACAATGCATCCGGCGGCCAGCAGCTGGGTTCGCTTGGACCTTTCGTGCTGGCAAGCAGCATCGCCAGCATCGTGGGCAGCAGCTTCTGGGGGATCGCATCCGACACCTCCAGCCGCAAGGTGTTGATCCTGTCGGCGCTGCTGGGCGCGATTGTTCTGGCTGTTCTGGCGGCAGTCCTGCTGATCAGCGGTGATGCGCCGCTGCCGGTCATGTGGACTGCCGCAGCGCTGTTCTTGCTCATGATGGCCTATCAGGGGGTGCGGCGCGGACGCTCCACGCACATCGTCGACATGGCGCCGGAAGAGGCACACAGCGCCTATGCAGCCGTTTCCAACACAGTGGTTGGTCTGCTGCTGCTGGGCGGCGGTCTGTTCGGTGTGCTGGCGGATCTTGCCGGGCTCGGCGTTGTTTTCATCGGGCTCGCGCTCATGTGCGTGGCAGGCGCGCTGGTGGCGTCCGGGCTAGAGGACGTGCAGGCATCATGAACGGGTCCGCGCGGCGCGATTTCATTGTCGCCAATACCAAGCTGATGCCGGTGCCGCTGGTGCCGGAAGTGAACCTCCACCTTGCGCATGAAGCGGTGCCACTGTGGCAGAAGACCGAGGAGGAGCTCGGCGAGATGGGGTTGCCGCCACCGTTCTGGGCATTTGCCTGGGCAGGCGGTCAGGCGCTGGCCCGGTATGTGCTGGACAATCCGCACGTGGTGCGCGGCAAGACCGTGATCGACCTCGCGTCCGGATCAGGCCTCGTTGGCATTGCGGCAATGAGGGCCGGTGCACACTCCGTTCTTGCCGCCGATATCGACCACTTTGCGATGGAAGCGATCCGTCTGAACGCCGAAAGCAACGCGGTTGCCATTGCAGCAACAGCGGATGATCTGTTGCAGGCTTCTGCGCCAGTGGCAGGCGTCGTGCTGGTCGGTGACCTGTTCTATGAACGCCACCTCGCAGAACGGCTTCTGTCATGGCTGCAAAGTGCGAGGGCAAACGGAACGGATGTCCTGATTGGCGATCCGGGCCGCAGCTACCTGCCGCGCGAAAAGCTGGTCGCAGCCGCCAGCTACCAGGTTCCGGTGACCCGCGATCTGGAAGACGCCGAGATCAAGAACACCAGCGTCTGGCGGCTTGCCTGAATCGTCAGCCGTTGGACGGAAGGCGCATTGCCCTGAGATCAGGTCATTGGCTACAGTGCGGCGACTTTGCCCTCGTTCAAAGGGTTGAGCCGGGTCACGGGAGAGAAGCGCCAATGGAATTCAAGACTCACAAGGTCCAGGCTGCCTGGAAGAAGCACGCCCTCATCGACAACGAGGGTTATCTCAAGATGTACAAGCAGTCGGTAAAGGACCCTGACAAGTTCTGGGCCAAGCACGGCAAGCGCATCGACTGGTTCAAACCCTACACGAAAGTCAAGAACACCAGCTTCACCGGCAACGTGCCGATCAAGTGGTTCGAGGACGGTGTCACCAACGTTTCCTATAACTGCGTCGACCGGCACCTTAAGAAGCGTGGCGATCAGACCGCCATCATCTGGGAAGGCGACAACCCCTACGACGACAAGAAGATCACCTACAGGGAATTGTACGATCATGTTTGCCGGCTGGCCAACGTGATGAAGGCCAACGGCGTCAGGAAGGGCGACAGGGTCACCATCTACATGCCGATGATTCCGGAAGCGGCTTATGCCATGCTGGCGTGCGCACGCATCGGCGCGGTGCATTCCATCGTGTTCGGCGGGTTCTCGCCGGATGCGCTTGCGGGCCGCATCGAGGACTGCAAGTCGTCTTTCGTGATCACCGCCGATGAGGGCGTTCGCGGTGGCCGCCCGATCCCGCTGAAAGCCAACACCGACAAGGCGATCGAAATCGCCGCGAGGGACGGGGCGAAAGTCAGGAATGTGCTGGTGGTGCGCCGTACCGGCGGCAAGGTCAACTGGGTCGAAGGCCGCGACATCTGGTATCATCAGGCGATGGCCGAGGCCAAGCCGGACTGCAAGCCGGAGAAGATGAACGCGGAAGACCCGCTCTTCATCCTCTATACGTCTGGCTCTACCGGCAAGCCGAAGGGTGTGCTGCACACCACCGGCGGATACCTCGTATGGGCGTCGATGACCCACGAGTACGTGTTCGACTATCATGAAGGTGATGTCTACTGGTGCACGGCCGACGTTGGCTGGGTGACTGGCCACAGTTATATCGTCTACGGTCCGCTGGCCAACGGCGCCATTACGCTGATGTTCGAAGGCGTGCCGACCTATCCGGACGCGGGCCGCTTCTGGGAGGTTTGCGACAAGCACAAGGTCAACATCTTCTATACCGCCCCGACCGCCATCCGGGCGCTGATGGGTGCGGGCGACGGTTTCGTCACCAGGTCCTCGCTGAAGTCCCTCCGGCTGCTGGGGTCAGTTGGCGAGCCCATCAACCCGGAAGCCTGGGAATGGTATTATCGCGTGGTCGGCAAGAAGAAGTGTTCGATCGTCGATACATGGTGGCAGACCGAGACCGGCGGCATCATGATCACGCCATTGCCTGGCGCCACCGAGCTGAAGGCAGGATCGGCAACCCGGCCGTTCTTCGGCGTGCAGCCGCAACTTGTCGACAACGAGGGCAAGGTGCTGGAAGGCGCAGCCGAGGGCAATCTCTGTATCATCGACTCCTGGCCCGGGCAGATGCGCACGGTCTATGGTGACCACAAGCGGTTCATCCAGACCTACTTCTCCAACTACAAGGGCAAGTACTTCACCGGTGACGGCTGCCGCCGCGATGAAGACGGCTACTACTGGATCACCGGCCGCGTGGACGACGTGATCAACGTGTCCGGCCACCGCATGGGCACGGCGGAAGTCGAGTCAGCTCTGGTATCGCACCCGAAAGTGTCCGAGGCCGCTGTCGTCGGCTACCCGCACGACATCAAAGGGCAGGGCATCTATTGCTATGTCACTCTGATGGCAGGCGAGCAGGGGTCGGACGAATTGCGCAAGGAACTGGTGGCGCACGTGCGCAACGAGATCGGGCCGATTGCATCGCCGGACAAGATCCAGTTCGCGCCGAGTCTGCCCAAGACCCGCTCGGGCAAGATCATGCGGCGCATCCTGCGCAAGATCGCCGAGGACGATTACGGCTCTCTGGGAGATACATCTACCCTTGCCGACCCGGCAGTTGTCGATGACCTGGTGGAGAACCGGCAAAACCGGAAATAGGTAATCCGGCACAGACTGGCGCTGATTGCCCGGCGGGCCCCGGCAGACAGGGGCCCAGCCGGGCTTTTGCATTTACTCACAAGGTGTTGACCAATGTCCGGTTGATATCGGTGGCGAATAAAGGGATATTCGACAGGGTCATTCAAAGGCTGAGGCAAAAGTGTTCTGCAACCTGACATCGCGACTTCTGGCGATGGCGCTGATGATTGCGCTATTGGCGAAGCCGTGTCTCGGGTTGCTTGCAGGCTCGCCGTCCGGCGATGATCTTCTTGCGCACAACCGGATCGCAATTGCTGCCGGGCTCGGCCAGCAAGACGTTCCCTGCAACCGGGCGTGTCTGAGCGCGCGGATCGAGGAAGTTCACGCCAGTGTCATTCCGGTGAAGGCAAAGCTTGCCGGCGCCCCGGCGTCTGATGTTTCCCGCGCTGAAGCCGGTTTCCCGCCATATCTCGCCTACACGCCGCCACACGAGGGGGAGGCTGGCAACGTTCGCAACCGTCTGGCGATGTTGAGCCGCCTGCTGTTATGAGACGGCCTTAGTGAACGGGCTCGAGGCGCAGCGTCTGCGCAACGCGATGCGGCCTGTCAACGCCCGGCAAAAACCATTCTGTAAATTGAAATCGAGGAGAGACCGGCAATGGATCGCCGTACATTCATCACAACACTGGCTGCGCTCGCGGCCTCTACTACAAGCGTGCTGGCGGAAAACCGCGTGCGCTTCAACTTCAACAGCGCCCCTCCGGGCGGCGGCTCGACCCCTGCAAGAAGCGCCGTGAGCCGTCCTTCCTACAAGGGCAAGCGCACGGTGTCTTACCAGACCACCGAGAAGCCGGGCACGATCATCATCAGCACCCGCAAGCGGAAGCTGTACTACGTGCTGGGTGACGGCAAGGCCATCGAGTATGGTGTGGGCGTCGGCCGGCAGGGCTTCACCTGGTCGGGTACCGCAAATGTGGCTCGCAAGGCGGTCTGGCCGGCCTGGCATCCGCCGCAGGAAATGATCGAGCGCGAGAAGAAGCAGTACGGCCGTACCTTGCCGGCGCGCATGGAAGGTGGTCCCAACAACCCGCTGGGTGCAAGGGCGCTTTATCTGTTTCAGGGCAACAAGGACACGCTGTACCGCATCCACGGCACGAATGCGCCGCACACTATCGGTACGGCGCAGTCTTCGGGTTGCATTCGCATGCTGAACGAGGAAGTGATCGATCTGCATGACCGCGTAAAGATCGGCGCCAAGGTAATCGTCAGCTAACGGTTTGTCTCACCGATGACTTGCCCTGGCAGGTTTTGCCGGGAACAATCTGGCAGCTTCCGTGTTCTACGGAGGCTGCCTCTGTTTTTCGGGAGACCAAGATGCCCGGCCGTGAACTGGAGTTCTGGTTCGATTTCGCCAGCACCTACTCCTACGTCTCAGCCCGGCGGATCGACAGTCTTGCTTCCCCCTCCGGCATCCGGATCAGATGGATGCCGTTTCTGCTCGGCCCGGTATTTGCTGCGCAAGGTTGGGAGACTTCCCCGTTCAACGTCTACCCGGCCAAGGGAAACTACATGTGGCGGGACGTCGAACGGCTGTGCGCACGGCACGCAATTGCATTCAAGCGGCCAGAGGTGTTTCCGCAGTTTGCGTTGCTCGCAACGAGAGTGGGCGTGGCCGGCGCCGGTGAACCCTGGCTGTCATCCTTCAGCAACTGGCTCTTCCATGCAGAGTACGGTCGCGGGCTGGACATCACCGGCACGGAAACCGTTGCCGCAGCGCTCGAGCAACTCGGACTTGATGCTGCGGCCTGGATCGCGCGGGCGCAGACGCCGGAGGTCAAGCAGGCATTGCGGGAAAGGGTCACTGACGCGCAAGCGCGCGGAATCTTCGGAGCCCCAACCTTCATCACGCCAGATGGCGAACTGTTCTGGGGCGATGACCGGCTTGAACAGTCAATCGAGTGGATGCTCAAGCACCGTTGACGGCACGCGCCGATGCCGGCGCGGAGGCTGCCAAGCCGGCTGCCAATGCGTCCCGCTCGGTCTTCTTCATCCGCTCCGACGCCGACTTCAGCTGGCCACAAGCGGCAAGAATGTCGCGGCCGCGCGGGGTCCGAACCGGGCTGGCATAGCCCGCCTTCAGCACGACCTGGGAAAACCGTTCGATCTGCTCCCAGTCCGAGCACTCGTATTCGGTGCCCGGCCACGGGTTGAAAGGAATGAGATTCACCTTGGCCGGAATGCCCTTCAGCAGTTTGACCAGACGGCGGGCATCGTCCAAGCTGTCATTGACGCCCTTGATCATCACGTATTCGAAGGTGATGCGCCTGGCGTTCGACAGGCCCGGATAGTTGCGGCAGGCATCAAGCAATTCTGCGATGGGATACTTCTTGTTGAGAGGCACCAGCCGGTTGCGGATCTCGTCGGTTGTGCCGTGCAGCGAAATTGCCAGCATGGTGCCGATCTCGGCCCCGGCGCGTACAATCTCCGGCACCACGCCGGATGTGGACAGGGTGATGCGCCGTCTTGACAGGGACAGGCCCTCGCCATCGGACATGATCTCGACGGCATCGCGGACATTGTCGAAGTTGTAAAGCGGCTCGCCCATGCCCATCAGCACTACGTTGGTGATGAAACGGCCGCCTGCCGGTACGTTCATGGCCTGGCCAATGAGGTGCGGCCACTCATTGAGCCGGTCACGGGCCACCATGACCTGGCCGGCAATTTCGCCTGCAGTGAGATTGCGAACCAGGGTCTGCGTGCCGGTATGGCAGAAGGTGCAGGTCAGCGTGCAGCCGACCTGGCTGGAAATGCACAGGGTGCCGCGGTCTTCTTCGGGAATGTAGACGGTTTCAACTTCATGCCGGCGACCAAGTTCATCCGGCGGCAGGCGAAGCAGCCATTTGCGGGTGCCGTCGCTGGAAATCTGCTCGGTGACAACTTCCAGCCGCGAAATGTCAAAGGCGTCCGCGAAACGCGCGCGCAGGTCCTTCGAGACATTGGTCATCTGGTCGAAAGACGTCGCTCCGCGATGGTACAGCCAGTGCCACAGCTGGCTGGCGCGCATGCGGCTCTGGTGGCCGGGTATGCCGATGGTCTCGAGCGCAGCCTGAAGCTGCGGCCTGGTCAGTCCGATCAGCCGGGTGAGGGCGGTAGCGCCGGGGCCGCTGGCGGCAGGCCGGTGGCGGTCAATGTCGAGAGTCACGGTCATTGCTCAGGTCCATATCACAGACGCTCGCGCAAACGCGAGAGAATGCCGAGGATTGCCCGTCTGCGCGATGTTTGCGCAAGGCAGGCCGTGCTACTTGCACATGCTGTCGATCTTGTCCATGGCCGCGGTCACGCCGGAGAGCGAGTAGCTGTCGCGGGTGCTGGTGCCGCGCCAGGACGTTCCGCTGACGCTCATCGCCTTGCCGTTCTTCATGGCGGCGACGATGGTGCGGTCAAGGTCGCCTGATTCAGCCCATGCGCCATCGCCGTTCGTATAGAGCTGGTATTCGTTGCCGTCGATGTTGATGGTCGAGGTGCTGCCCTGCTTGAACGGGTAGCCGATAATCGTCGATACTTCGGACTTCACACCGTCCTTGGGCCGGTGCTGGACAAGGAAGAATATCTTGTCGCGTTTGGCGCCCTTCGGTTCGGATTCCTTCGGTTCGGAAACGATGAAGCAGACCTGTCCGCCGCCGGCCTTGTAGGTATAGACCGCCCAGTCATTGAACTCCTCGACGAATTTCGGTTCTTCTGCCCTTGCCGCGGCCGCGGCGGCAAACATCACAGCTGCCGCCAATGCCCATGCTCCAGCGCGCGAGAAAAATCGTGTCTGTACCATGACTACCCTTGTACTTCGTGTGATGCCGGGCTGGCCGTGCCGTTTGCTTGCACGGATAGCGACCGGCCCAGCCTGATTCCGCGATCAAACTATATGCAAAAGAATGGCATTTCCACCTTTGCAGTATGTTGCCATGACAGGTGCTTGGCAATTAAGACAACAATTTGGCGCAGGCGCTCCGGAGTGGAGATTGCGCCATCTGCCGAAGCTTGCACCAACCCACAGGAAACCAGCCTATGAAAGCCGTTCTTTGTACGCATTATGCCGGACCGGAAGAACTCGTCATCGCCGACATTGCCGGTCCGCGTGCGCAAGCGGGCGAAGTGGTGATTGGCGTCAAGGCAGCGGGGCTGAACTTCTTCGACACGCTGATCATCGAGAACAAGTACCAGTTCAAGCCTGAACTGCCGTTCTCTCCAGGTGCGGAGGTGGCTGGCGAAGTGATCGAAGCCGGCGAAGGCGTCAGCGCCTTCAAGCCGGGCGACAGGGTGATGGCGTACACGGTATGGGGCGGCGCGCGCGAGGAAGTTGCGGTGCCGGAAGCCTCGGTCATCACCATGCCGGATGGTCTGGATTACACCATCGCGGCAGGGCTTATCGTCACCTATGGCACGTCACTGCATGCGCTGCGAGACCGGGCCAAACTGCAGCCCGGTGAAACACTTGCGGTGCTGGGTGCGTCGGGTGGTGTAGGGCAGGCGGCGGTTGAAATCGGCAAGGCGATGGGCGCGCGGGTGATCGCATGTGCATCATCCGATGACAAGCTGGAGTTCTGCCGTTCGCTGGGCGCGGACGAGACCGTCAACTATTCCAGCGAGGATCTGAAGAGCCGGTTGAAGGACCTGACCGGCGGCAAGGGCGTGGACGTTATCTACGATCCGGTCGGAGCGGATCTGGCGGAAGCCGCCTTCCGCGCCATTGGCTGGAAGGGCCGCTTCCTGGTGATTGGTTTTGCCGGCGGCTCAATCCCGAAAATGCCGCTCAATCTTGCGCTGCTCAAGGGTGCCGACATTGTCGGGGTGTTCTGGGGCGATCACCTGAAGCGTGAGCCTGAGCTGCACCGGGCCAACATGAAGCAACTGCTCGACTGGGTGCTCGAAGGCAAGATCAAGCCGCATGTCCACAAAGTTTACCCGCTTGGTGAAACGGCGCGGGCGCTGCAGGCAATCGCCCGGCGCGAGGTGCTCGGCAAGGTGATCGTGACACCGTGATCAAGCCGTGGCCTCGGGCGGCGGTTCCTCTCCGTTGCGAAGCGCTTGCACGGTTGCGCGGGCGCGTTCCCGGTGGGCCTCGGTGACATTGCCGCGGATCAGTGCGAACGCGGTCAGCAGGACGGTCATGTCGTCGGTAAAGCCGAGACCGAGAATGAAGTCCGGGACGACGTCGAGCGGCAGTACGAAATAGGCAAGCGCGGCCAGCAGCATGGCTTTGGTGCGAAACAGCGTGTTGCTGTCGAAGGCGGCATAGTATGCAGCCACCACTTCATCAGCCTTGGGGATGCGGGCAAGGTTGCGCTTGAGCTTCTGCCAGAAACCGCCTCTGACGGTTTTCTCGTTGCGGGCAACGATGTCCGGCGTGATGATCTCTTCAGTGTCGAAATCCGGATACTTCTCGCGCCTTGTCATGGTGCGGTTCCCCCGATTGAAACAAGTTACTGCTGGCTGATATGGAAATCACCGGCTTCGAAAACAAGACACGGGTGCAAGGACATGAACATTACCGAAGGCATGGCGGCAATCGTCACGGGTGGGGCATCCGGCCTGGGTGAAGCGACGGCGCGGGCGCTGGCGGCGGAAGGCGCGAAGGTTGCGGTGTTCGACATGAACGAACAGCGCGGGCAAGCCGTGGCGGCTGAACTCGGCGGCGTGTTCTGCAAGGTAGACGTTGCCGATGAGGACAGCGTTTTGAACGGTCTGGCCAGGGCACGCAATGCGCACGGCCAGGAGCGGGTCGTGGTGAACTGCGCTGGCATCGCCATCGGTGAGAAGACGGCCTCCATCGACAGGAAGACGGGCGAGGCGCGATTCCATGCGCTGGCCAGCTTCCAGAAGACCATCGCCGTCAACCTGACCGGCACGTTCAACATGATTTCGAAGTGCGCCGCCGGCATGATCAAGGCTGAACCAGTCACTGCTGACGGCGGACGCGGGGTAATCATCAACACCGCCTCGATCGCCGGCGTCGAAGGCCAGATCGGTCAGGTGGCTTATGCAGCATCCAAGGGCGGCGTGATCGGACTGACGCTGCCGGTGGCGCGAGACCTGATGCGCGATGGCATCCGCTGCTGCACCATCATGCCCGGACTGTTCCACACACCGATGGTGGCGGGCCTGCCGGACGAGGTGCGGGCAGCCCTTGCCGCCAACGTGCCGTTTCCGGCACGGCTGGGCGATCCGGCGGAGTATGCAAAGCTGGCGCTGCACGTCGTCGACAACGACATGCTGAACGGTGAATGCATCCGGCTGGACGGAGCGCTCAGGATGGCGCCGCGATAAGGCAACAGGTCAGCGGCCGGTATACCAGATGACGCCCATGATCACGATGATGGCGAGAAACTGGAGCAGCACGCGGGCGCGCATCAGCTTCTGGGAGGTGTTAGAATTGCCACCGCGCATCATGTTGATGAGCCCGAACACCAGCACCACGGCTACGGCGCCTACGGCAACAGCAACGAGGATGTTGGGAGTGTTCATGAGGCGGTTCCGCTTCGGCTTGCCCGGGCGCCGTGGCGTCCGGGCGTGATGGGTCAGGTTTGCCGCTGCATCAGCGCCACGTGCAGCCGGCTTGGCAGCACGCGCCGCGCCAGAGCGGCAAGCTTGGTGGTGTAGGTAACACGATAGTAGGGCCGGGGCCTGTCGCTTTCCGTCGCATGGATCAGGCAGGACAACACCGCATCGGGCCCAAGCCGGTAGACCGGCTTCCACCCCTTGCCGGTAAGCCGGGCGGACTCAGCCGGACTTTCAAGTGGCGCGGGTGCATTGCCTGCCAACGCTTCCAGTTCCGCGATGCGCCTTTCGTAAAGGGCGCGGTTGCGCGAATTGCGGTGGTCGATGTTGGCAAGGAGCGCGGCCAGCGCGTGCTCGGTAAACCGCGAGCGGATGGGGCCGGGCTGGATCGAGCTCACGTGAATGCCTGAACCTGCCAGTTCCAGGCGCAGCGTGTCCGTCAGTCCTTCCAGCGCAAACTTCGACGCGTTGTAAGCGCCGCGATAGGGCGCGGCCACGATGCCCAGCACCGAAGAACACTGGATGATGCGGCCCGAACCCTCATCGCGCATGGCCGGCAGAAGCCGCGTGGTCAGGTCGTGCCAGCCGAAGACGTTTGCCTCGAACTGGGCGCGCAGGGCAGCGACCGGCAAGTCCTCCACCAGCCCGGGCTGGCCATAGGCGCCATTGTTGAACAGCGCGGTCAGGCGGCCGCCCGTCAGCTTGAGAACGTCGTCCGCGCAAGCCGCCACCGAGGCCGGGTCTGCATAATCAAGATGAACTGCCTCAAGCCCGTGCTCGCGCAGCATGGCAAGGTCTTGCGGCTTGCGGGCGGTGGCGATGACGCGCCAGCCGCGGCTCTTCATGCCCACGGCGCAGGTGTAACCGATACCGGACGAACAGCCGGTGATGAGGATGGAGCGGGGTTGCATGCCGGGCTAGTTGGCTTGCTCAAGCAGGCGCCGCGCGATGACCTGCGCCTGGATTTCGCCGGCGCCCTCGAAGATGTTGAGGATGCGCGCGTCGCACAGCACGCGCGACACCTGGTATTCCAGCGCAAAGCCGTTGCCGCCGTGGATCTGTAGCGCGCTGTCGGCATTGTTCCAGGCCACGCGCGCGCCCAGCAGTTTGGCCATGCCGGCCTCCAGGTCGCAGCGGCGGCCGGCGTCCTTCTCGCGGGCGGAGAAATAGGTGAGCTGGCGGGCCGCCATCAGTTCCACCGCCATGAGGGCAAGCTTGTCGGCAATGCGCGGGAACGAGATGATCGGCTTGCCGAACTGGATGCGGTCCAGCGCATAGGAAAGCCCGAGGTCCAGCGCGTTCTGGGCCACGCCGATGGCGCGCGCGGCGGTCTGGATGCGGGCAGACTCGAAGGTCTGCATGAGCTGCTTGAAGCCTTGGCCTTCCTCGCCGCCGAGCAGGTTCTCCGCCTTCACCTCGAAGTCCTCGAAGCGGATCTCGTATTCCTTCATGCCGCGATAGCCGAGCACCTCGATCTCGCCGCCGGACATGCCTTCAGCCGGGAAGGGGTCTTCGTCAGTACCACGCGGCTTTTCGGCGAGGAACATGCTGAGGCCCTTGTAGCCCGGCTCGTCGGGGTTGGTACGGGCGAGAAGGGTCATCACGTCGGCGCGGACGGGATGGGTGATCCAGGTCTTGTTGCCGGTGACCTTGTAGACGTTGCCATCCCTGACAGCGCGGGTGCGAAGCGAAGCAAGGTCGGATCCGGTATTGGGTTCGGTGAACACGGCTGTAGGCAGCACTTCGCCCGACGCGATCTTGGGCAGCCACTTTTCCTTCTGTTCTTGTGTGCCGCCAGCGAGAATGAGCTCGGCGGCGATTTCAGGCCGGGTGCCCAGCGAGCCGATGGCAATCCAGCCGCGCGACAGCTCTTCCGACACCAGGCACATGGACTCCTTGCCCAGTTCCATGCCGCCATACTGCTCCGGGAGGGTCAGCGCGAAGACGCCAAGTTCGGCCAGCTTGTGGATGATGTCGAGGGGGACGTACTCGTTGTTGCAGTGCCAGCCGTGGGCGTACGGCGCGACGTGCTCCTGGGTGAAGCGGTTCATCTGGGCGCGCATTTCCTCGAGCATCGGATCGAGGCCGCAGTCGCCAACAGTGAGGTTGGCGCGGGTCTCGACCATCAATTCGACAAGCCGGGCGCGGGCGGCAGGCGTGGAACCTGCTTCGATCAGCTCGGCGCAGGCGCCCTCATGCAGCGCGGCTGCATCGTGTGCGGCAACGCCCATTTCATGCAGGCGGATGTGTTCCTGGGCATACATCGAAATGCCGCCAGCGACGTGGTTCAGATACTCGCCGAAGCCGATCTGGGCAATCAGCTGTTCAAGTTCGCCAAGCCGGCCTTCGGCTTCAAGGGCAGTGCACCAGCCGTGCAATGATCGCAGCGTCTCGGCATAAGTGGCGAACCAGGCGAGGCCGTGCACGGCGTGCTGTTCGCGTTCCATGGCGGCAGATGACAGCCTGCCGCCTTCACTCACCCGCGCTTTGACCCTGCTGAGGGCCATGGCGAACAGGCGGTCGACCGTGGCAATCGCTTCCTGCATCAGGTTGCCAAGGCCGGGCAGCAGACAGGTGTCCGGGCGAATGTTCTCCGCAACGCTCATTTCCGATGTCCTCCTGCTGGTTCCTGACTGTTCAGCTCTGAAGTATAGGGCGCGATTGTTGCGCTGCAACAATAACAAAGTCGCAGCGCCTGTTACGACTTGCGGGTGGCCAGCATGACCGCGCCTGCACACACCACCATGCCGGCAATCTGCAGCGGCAGCAGAGCTTCCCCGAACATCGCCCAGGCAATCAGCGCCGTGACGCCGGGGACGAGATAGAACAGCGTGGTGACCCTGGAAATTTCGCCGTGCCGGATCATCAGGTAAAGCAGGCTGATGGCACCGATGGACAGCACGAAGACCAGCCAGGTCATGGCGAAGATGACGGGGCCGTTCCAGGTGATGTCGAAGCTCTCCGCCGCCAGCGCCGCGATGCCGGTGACCATCGTGGCCCCTGCGAACTGCCAGGCGTTGCCGGTGCGCAGGTCAACCGACGACATGAACGACTTCTGGTAGAGCGAGCCAAGGGTGATCGACAGCATGGCCAGTATGTTGGCGCCCACCGTGACCGGCGTGATGCCGGCATCCGTCAGGGCGAACTTCGGCCACACCACCATCGCGATGCCAACAAGGCCGATAGCGAGGCCGAGCCAGTGGCGGGGGCTGATGCGCTCGCCGAGGAACATGCCGGCCAGCAGGGCGGTGACCAGCGGCTGCAGACCGACGATAAGCGCGGATACGCCTGCCGGCATGCCTTTCCAGATCGACCAGAACACGAAGCCGAGGTAACCGCCGTGCATCAGGGCGCCGGTGATCATGCAATGAAGGGCCATGCGGCGGTCCGGCCAGCGCGCGCCCATCACGAGGCCGGCCGCGGCAAGGAGCGCTGCCACAATGGCGAACCTGATGGACAGGAATGACAGCGGCTCGGCATAGGGTCCGGTCAGCCGGGCGCCGATGAAGCCCGTCGACCACAACAGAACGAAAATGACCGGCGCGATGCCGAGCCATGCAGGTGGACCCAGGTGACCGGAAGCCGGTTGTGAAGGGGGTGTCATCGGGCGGGGCCGTAGGAAATCAATCAAAGAACTGAACGCATTTGTAGCGGGGCAAAAGGTCGAATGCGAGGAAAATGACTTCGATATGATGTCATGCACTTGCAACGGCGCAGCCGAGTTCCTTTATGAGCGGATCGGCTTCAGAAAACAGGAAACAGCAGCATGATCGATCCGCAAAAACTCATCGAGCAATTCCTCGGCGGCGGCGCTTCCAGTTCCGGCGGGCAGGCAGGCCAGGTTCAGAAAAAGGGCTCCAGTCCCCTCGATGCCATACCGGACAGCCTCAAGGGCTTCGGCGGCGGCGTTGCCACCGGTGGGCTGGCGGCGGTGCTGCTGGGCACAAAGGGCGGGCGCAAGATGGCCAAGAACGCGGTGAAGCTGGGCGGTCTCGCGGTGCTCGGCGGGCTCGCCTACAAGGCCTACAACGACTGGCAGGCGACCAAGGGCGGCAATTCCACGGTTAGCCAGGGCGAGGCAGCTGATGCAGCCGCAAACCTGAAGAACATCACGCCGAAGGCCGAAGGCACGCCATTCCTGCCGGCGCCGCAGGCGCAGCGCAATGCGCTGGGCATCAAGCTGCTGCAGGCGATGATTGCCGCCGCCAAGGCAGACGGTCACATCGATGGTGAGGAACAGAAGCGCATTTTCGCCAAGCTGGACGAGGCGGGCCTCGATGCGGAGGAGAAGGGCTTTCTGATGGATGAGCTGCGCAAGCCGCTCGACATCGACGCCATTGTAAGTCTTGCCGGCAACACGGAAGAGGCGGTGGAAATCTATGCCGCTTCCTGCCTGGCGATCGGCCCGGATGATTCGGCGGAACAGGCCTACCTGTCGATGCTGGCGGCGCGGTTGAAGCTGGCGCCCGAGCTGAAGGCCGGTATCGAACGGGAGGTGGCGGCGGTCAGCGCCTGACCGCCGGCCTCAATGCTGCAGGTCAGCTGCCGCAGGCTTCGAGTACGTCCTCGAAGGTACGCAGCCCGGTGCGCGGGGCGCACACCAGCACCGCCATGTTGCCGGGCAGGTGCTTGTTGTGGCGCATCTGCATGTGGCCCTTGGGGATGTCGTTCCACGCATAGACTTCCGACATGCACGGGTCGATGCGCCGGTTGATGACCAGCTTGTTGGCCTGGCTGGCCTGCATCAGGTGGGCGAAGTGCGAGCCCTGTATGCGCTTCTGGTGCATCCACACATAGCGGGCGTCCATGGTGAGGTTGAAGCCGGTGGTGCCGGCGCAGAACACCACCATGCCGCCGCGCTTGCACACCAGCGCGGAGACCGGGAAGGTGGCTTCACCGGGGTGTTCGAACACCATGTCCACATTGTTGCCCTTGCCGGTGAAGTTCCAGATGGCCTTGCCGAACTCGCGCGCGGACTTGAGCCAGGTGTTGTACTCGGGCGTGCCCACCTTGGGCATCTGACCCCAGCAGTCGAACTTCTTGCGGTTGATCACGCCCTTGGCGCCAAGGCCCAGCACGAAGTCCGCCTTGTCGTCCTCGGAAATGACGCCGATGGCATTGCCGCCGGCGGTGGCGATGAGCTGTACCGCCATGGAGCCGAGACCACCCGATGCACCCCATACCAGCACGTTCTGGCCGGGCTTCAAGGTATGCGGGCGATGGCCGAACAGCATGCGGTAGGCGGTGGCGAGGGTGAGGGTATAGCAGGCGGCCTCTTCCCAGGTCAGGTGCTTGGGCCGGGCCATCAACTGACGGGCCTGCACCCGGCAGAACTGGGCGAACGAGCCATCCGGCGTCTCGTAGCCCCAGATGCGCTGGGAGGTGGAGAACATCGGGTCCCCGCCATTGCATTCCTCATCGTCGCCATCATCCTGGTTGCAGTGGATAACGACCTCGTCGCCCACCTTCCAGCGGGTCACCTTCCGGCCTACTGCCCAGACAATGCCGGAGGCATCGGAACCGGCGATATGAAAGTCGCTGTTGTGTCCGTCAAAGGGCGAGATGGGGATCCCCAATGATGCCCAGACCCCGTTATAGTTGACGCCCGCGGCCATCACCAGAACCAGCACTTCGTCGCTGTCGATCTCCCAGGTCGGAACGACTTCCACCTGCATCGCGGTGTCGGGTTCGCCATGGCGTTCACGGCGGATCGCCCATGCATACATCTTCTCGGGAACGTGGCCGAGCGGCGGGATCTCACCGATTTCGTAGAGATCCTTGCGCGGCGCGTTCGAGTTCGCGGGTGGACCAGCCTGGTCCAGACTTGCTGCTGATTGGGCCATGGGCATTCCTCCTGTTCATCCTGCCCAAGATTTGCGCATCTGATGCTGCAATGCAACATGCCATTTGGTTGAACAGGAGCGTTTCATCGCAACGCTGCCGGATTTACCAAAAATCAAGATTGATGAACGATTGTAGGGATCTCCGTGGCATCAATAACGGAATGCAACTGTTCGAGGGTTGAGCAAATGAACAGCTTTCTGCAGCTGATCGGGATCAACATTCACTGGGGTTCGTATCTGCCGTTCACCGGCTCAGGTGAAGGCAGTTCAGGTCTCCTCATCCTGCTTGCGATGTGCCTCATCGGCACCACCATCATCAATGGTGTGCTGAAATTCGACTCGCTGTTCAACACAATGGTGAACTTCTGCGCGCTGTTCGCGGGTGCCTATTTCGCCAACGTGTTGGCTCATTCCTACCAGCTGCCTGGCATCGACAGCACGGTCATGGTTGCCATCACGGCGAACGCGGGCATGGCGGTCGCGGCACTCGGGTTGATGTTGTACTACCGCACCTCCGTAAACTGAAGCAGGCCCAGGGGGCAGTTTTCGAACCCCTTCCATACGCCCAAGGTTTGGTTGCAGTGCAGCATGCTGCATGCTTGGATGCATGCATAGACATTGCCGGAGTGTGACAGATGAGCGAGCAAACAAGGCGCGACCGTCCCTGGATCTTCAGGACCTATGCGGGTCACTCGACCGCCGAGGCCAGTAACGAGCTTTATCGCCGCAACCTCGACAAGGGTCAGACGGGTCTGTCGGTGGCGTTCGACCTGCCGACGCAGACGGGCTATGACAGCGATCACGAACTGGCTCGAGGCGAGGTGGGCAAGGTTGGCGTGCCGGTAAGCCACATCGGCGACATGCGCACCCTGTTCAGGGACATTCCGCTGGAGCGGATGAATACCTCGATGACCATCAACGCCACGGCGGCTTGGCTGCTGGCGCTTTATGTTGCGGTGGCGGAAGAGCAGGGCGCAGACCGCCGGCTTCTGACCGGCACGACGCAGAACGACATCATCAAGGAGTATCTTTCGCGCGGCACCTACGTGTTTCCGCCCGGCCCCTCGATGCGGCTGATCACCGACACGATCACCTGGTCGTGGGACCAGTGTCCGAAATGGAATCCGATGAACGTGTGCTCCTATCATCTGCAGGAAGCCGGCGCCACGCCGGCGCAGGAACTGGCCTATGCGCTGGCGACCGCCATCGCGGTGCTGGACGGAGTGAAGGCGTCGGGGCAGGTCTCCGATGCCGATTTCCCGCAAGTGGTCGGACGCATCAGCTTCTTCGTCAATGCCGGCATCAAGTTCATCACCGAACTTTCCAAGATGCGCGCCTTTACCGAGTTGTGGGACGAGATCTGCCGGGAGCGTTATGGCGTCGAAGACGAGAAGCTGCGGCGGTTCCGTTATGGCGTGCAGGTCAACTCGCTGGGCCTCACCGAACAGCAGCCGGAGAACAACGTCTACCGCATCCTGATCGAGATGCTGGCGGTGGTGCTGTCGAAGAACGCCCGTGCCCGTGCGGTGCAGCTTCCGGCCTGGAACGAGGCGCTGGGCCTGCCGAGAGCGTGGGACCAGCAGTGGTCGCTGCGCATGCAGCAGATCATGGCATTCGAGACTGACCTTCTGGAAAACGATGACATCTTCGAAGGTTCGGCCGTGATAAATGCAAAGGTCGAGGCGCTCAAGCAGGCCGCACGCGCCGAACTCGCGGTGATCGATGGCATGGGTGGCGCCGTGGTTGCGGTGGAAACCGGTTACATGAAGGGCGAACTGGTCAAGTCCAATGCGGCCCGCATCAAGGCCATCGAGGACGGCCGCGAGACGGTGGTGGGCGTCAACGCCTATGAGACCACCGAGCCATCGCCACTGTCCGGCGGTGATGGGCCGTCGATCCTGACGGTGCCGGAGCACGTGGAGACCGGGCAGGTCGAACGGTTGCGGGCATGGCGAAAGCAGCGCGACAACGCGGCAGTGGAAGCCGCTCTGGCGGAACTGAAGTCTGCGGCGATGGAAGGCCGCAACATCATGGAACCGTCCATTAGCTGCGCAAAGGCTGGCGTTACCACGGGTGAGTGGGGTGAGACGCTGCGCGCCGTGTTTGGCCAGTACCGGGCGCCGACGGGCGTTGGTACGGTGGTGCGACTGTCGGGAGAAGATACCGAAGCTGTCCGGTTGCAGGTCGAAGGCTTGTCGAAGCGCCTTGGCGTGCCGGTGAAGTTCCTGGTTGGCAAGCCGGGGCTGGACGGTCACTCCAACGGGGCGGAACAGATTGCCGTGCGTGCCGGCGAAGTGGGCATGGAAGTGATCTATGAAGGCATCCGGCTGACGCCGGAAGAGATTGTCTCTGCGGCCATCGAGCAGCAGGTGCACATCGTGGGGCTGTCGATCCTGTCTGGCAGCCACGTGCCGCTGGTGCGCGAGGTGATGAGCCGGATGCGCGAGGCGGGGCTCGACAAGGTACCCGTGGTGGTCGGCGGCATCATTCCGGATGACGATGCGCGGGTGCTCAAGCAGATGGGTGTGTCGAGGGTCTACACGCCCAAGAATTTCCGGATGACCGGGATGATGGGCGAGATCGTGTCGCTGGTAGAGCGCCGGCTCGATGATGCCGCCGCCTGACGCGACTTCGCCAGCTGTCAGTCTCCGGGCCGCGCAGGCGGCAGACCTTCCCGCGATCATCGCCCTGATTGCCGATGATGGGTTGGGTCGAGGCAGGGACGATCCGTCTCTGCCGCTCGATGCTGCCTATGTGAATGCCTACGATGCCATGGCGGCAGACGGCAATCAGGCAATGCTGGTGGGCGAGCTTGGTGGCAAGGTCGTGGCCTATCTGCAGATCACCTTCATCCCGGGCCTGAGCCGGAAGGGATCATGGCGGGGCCAGATCGAATCTGTGCGCGTAGCCTCACGGCTGAGGGGGCTCGGGATTGGCCGGCAGATACTGGAGCACGCCGTTGAACTGTGCCGGGCAAGGGGTTGCAGCCTTGTGCAGCTGACCAGCGACAAGACCCGCGCTGAAGCGCATCGTTTCTATGGCAGGCTCGGTTTCGTGGCCAGCCATGACGGCTTCAAGCGTGCGCTCTAGCTTCGGCTAGACGCGCTTCGCCGCCAGCATGTGAACGTCGGCTGCTCCGCCGGGGAGGACGGCTTCAAGGCTGTGGTCAAGCGTCTGCAGGCGCAGGCCCGGCAGCAGCCGGTCAAACCGGTCCTGCACCCAGACCGGATCGGCGATAGCGCAAACCATGATGCCGCCGGGCACCAGCAGGCGGGCGAGCGAGGTAAACCCGTGTGCGCCGACGTGGCCATGCACGAAGGTGCCGGCGCTTACCACCGCATCATAGCGAGGCTGTGGAGGCTCGAACGGCAGGTTGAGATCAGCCTCGGCCAGGGCGCGGTAGACCTGCTTTCGGGCGGCCACCGCCAGCATCTGAGGCGACAGGTCGAGACCGTCGACATGGCGGAATCCTGCGTCATGCAACAGCGCACCAACGGCGCCGGTTCCGCACCCGGCATCGAGAATGGATGGGTTTTCGTCTGGCGCCACATAGGCCGCGAGCAGTGCCGCTACGCGCGCCGAACCGGTTACCTGAAGTGTGCCAAAGACATCGCTTTCGTAATGCTCCGCCCAGTCGGCATACAGCTCCCGCGCTTCGTCCGCCCCGGCAATGGAACGGGCGCGCCTGATGCGGGCCAGGGCCTCGTTCCTATCGCCGTTCATAGAGGTTGAGCCAGCTGTCAGGCGCGCCGGACGTGCGGTAGTTGACGCTGGCAATGCGGTTGACGCGCTTTGCAATCCCGTCCTGCTCGATGCGATCCAGCGCCTCCTCAAAGCCCATTTCCTGCCACACGCCTGCATTGACCGAGAAGGCAAACAGGGCGCCGGGTTTCAGCAGCCTGAACAGCTCGTGCAGGCAGCCCGGGCCAACGTGGCCATGGGTGAACGTGCCGGTACAGATCGCGGCGTCATAGCTGGCGCTGTCCAGGCCAAGCGGCCTGGTCAGGTCCGCCTCGATGAGATGGCGATAGATGCCCCGCTTGCCGGCGACCGAGAGCATGTCCGCCGAATAATCGAGGCCGTCGATGATGGTGAAACCATGCCGGGCAAGTTCAACACCGGCCAGTCCGGTGCCACAGCCCACGTCCAGTACGGCCCCGCCGCGGCCTGGTGCATGGTCCGCCAGCAGTTGCGACACCAGTGCGGGCGAAACGTAGCCAAGCCCGTCCAGCATGGTTTTGTCGTAGGTCTCGGCCCAGTCGCGGTAGAGCGCGTGGGTATCTTCGTCTGTCCTGAGCAAATAGGCGCGTTCGAGCAGTTCGGCAGCCTTGCCATCGACGCTGGGAGGTATTCTGCTGGAACCGGACATGGCAGCAGTGTATCGCAACCTCAGGCATTGGCAATGGCAGCACGAGGTGAAAGCGTTCGGGAATGGTCGAGGTCTTCAACACGGTTGCGCCGGTGTTCGTGCTGATCCTGCTCGGCTTTGGGGCGGGCAAGGCGGGCTGGTTCGTCGAAGGGTCGGCGCGGGGGCTGTCGATGTTCGTGTTCTCGTTTGCCGTGCCGGCGCTGCTGTTCAAGGCCATGGTGTCTTTCGGTTTGACGCCTTCGCCGCCATGGAAACTGTGGGCGGCCTTCTTTGGAGCCGTCATCTTCGTCTGGGTTCTGGCGATTGGTCTGGCGCGCAAGGTGCCCGGGCTGTCCGGCGCGGGCGGTGCGTCCGCCGCACTTGGGGCGGGGTTCGGCAATACGGTGATGCTGGGATTGCCGCTTGGCGTGGCCCACTTCGGCGAAGCTGCGTTGCTGCCCATGGCGCTCATCCTGTCCATCCACCTGCCGCTGCAGTGGCTGGCGGCCACAGTGCTGGCGCAGGCGGCAGGGGCCGGCAAGTCAGGTGGCGCGGTGCAACTGGCGCAAGCCCTTGCGCGCGACATCGCCGCCAATCCGATCGTTCTGGCGCTGCTGGCGGGCACGGCATGGAACTTCACCGGGCTGGGGCTTGCGCCAGTACCGGCGAAGGTGATCTCGCTGCTGGGTGATGCAGCAGTGCCGGCGGCGCTGTTTGCGCTGGGTTTGTCCGTTTCGAAGTTTGGCATCGGCGGCAACCGGCAGGCGGTGGCCGTGCTGCTCATGCTGAAGCTGGCGGTGATGCCAGCGGTGGCGGCAGTGCTGGCGCATCAGGTGTTTGCGTTGCCGCCTGTTGAGGCTGGTATCGTCATCCTGTTTGCAGCGCTGCCGGCGGGGGCCAATGCCTTCATCTTTGCCGAGCGCCAGAGAGTGGGCGAGGCGGCAGTCTCGGGCGCCATTGCGGCAGGCACGGCGCTGTCCGTGATCAGTCTTTCGGTGGTGTTGACGCTGCTGGGTTAGGGGTGCTTTAGAAGCCGAACTCCTGGCGGATTTCCTCTGTGGTCACGCCGGCGTCGCGCAACGATGCAAGCGAACGGTCGCCTGCGCTCTTGGACAGCTTGCGCCCGGTCTCGTCCGGGATCAGTCCATGGTGGATGTAAACGGGTTGTGGCAGGTCGAGGATCGACTGCAGCACCCGGTGCACGGACGTGGCGTAGAAGAGGTCCTGTCCGCGCGTCACATGGGTGATGCCCTGCAGCGCATCATCGTGCACCACGGCGATGTGGTAGCTGGTGCCGATGTCCTTGCGGGCCAGCACCACATCGCCCCAGGCTTTCGGATTGCAGGCAACGAGGCCGGTTTCGCCGCCAGGACCGATGCCCTGTTCGCGGAAGGTCAGGTTGCTGCCAGCCGCGACAATGGCCTTCGCCATGTCCAGCCTTAGCGCATAGGGCTCGCCCGCGGTCATGCGGCGCTGGCGCTCCCATGACGTCATCAGCCGGCAGAAACCCGGATAGACGGGGGCACCATCGGGGTCATGTGGGCCATCTGCCGTGCTCAGTTTCGCCCGGGTGCAGAAACACGGATAGAGCAGGCGCAACCGCTCCAGACGGTCGATGAAGGTGATGTATTCGTGCAGGTGCTTCGACTGGCGGCGCACTGGCTCGGGCCAGGACAGGCCAAGCCAGGCGAGGTCCCCGAAGATGCCATCGACGTACTCCTGCTTGCAGCGGAAGGTGTCGATGTCCTCGATGCGCAGCATGAACAGGCCGTCATGGCGGCGCGCCTCGCGTTCGGTGAACAGCGCCGAGTAGGCATGGCCAAGATGGAGCCTGCCGTCGGGGCTGGGAGCAAACCTGAACTTGCGTGTTGCCATGGTGTGGATGCGTTGTGCCGGTTGCCGGGTCCGGATGGCCCGTTATAGTCGGCTTTCATGCAGGCAAACGGATTTGCAATCAACACGCGGGATGAACTGGAGCAGGCGGCAGTCTCGCTGATCAGGCTGGATGAACGCTTTGGCGTGTTGCAGGCGCGCAACGGGCTGCCCCGGTTGCGAACCCGGCCTGGTGGGCTCGAAGGGCTAGCCTGGATCGTTACGGGGCAGTTGATCTCTGCGCGTGCCGCAGAGGCGATCTGGCAGCGGGTCAGTGCGGCGCTGGCGCCGTTCGACGCCTGCCGGATTGCAGATCTTGATGTTGATGAGGTGGCAGCGCTTGGCCTGACGCGGGCGAAGGCGCTAGCGGTCATCGATGCGGCAGTGGCGGTGCGGGACGGCGCGTTCAGCTTTGCCGCGCTCGAAACGATGGATGATGTGCAGGCGGCGCGCAGGCTTACCAGCCTGCGCGGCATCGGGCGGTGGAGTGCCGACATCTACCTGATGACCTGTCTTGGCCGCCCGGATGCATGGCCCGCCGGTGATCTGGCGGTGCGGGTAGGCGTACAGGAGTTTCTCGGTCTGCCGTCGTTGCCGGCCATCGCTGCGATGGACGGGCTGGCTGAAGCCTGGCGGCCATGGCGTGCGGTGGCGGCGCGGTTCCTCTGGGATCACTACGTTGAAACACGGTTGAAAAGCAGTGGTGAAGCGGGTTGAATCCAGATGAATCCGCGTCATGAATTCGGGCCTTCACACGGTCGTCGCACAAGATATAGTAAACGACCAATGCCGTTCGAATTCGCTCCAACCGAATCAGAGGAAGGAACGTGCTGCACGCAAACGTCGCGCCGGAGAGTTGTCCGGCCCTCGTCCTGAATGCCGACTACCGGCCGCTCAGCTATTACCCGCTGTCCCTGTGGTGCTGGCAGGATGTGGTCAAGGCGGTTTTTCTCGACCGGGTAGATATCGTGTCGGAATACGACACGATGGTGCGCTCACCGAGCTTCGAGTTCCGGCTGCCGTCGGTGGTCAGTCTGAAGACCTACGTCAAGCCGGCGCGCCACCCGGCGTTCACCCGTTTCAATGTTTTCCTGCGGGATCGCTTCACCTGCCAGTATTGCGGGCATGGCGAGGAGCTGACGTTTGATCACCTGATTCCGCGCTCGAAGGGCGGTCAAACGACGTGGGAGAATGTCGTCACGGCGTGCAGCCCTTGCAACCTGCGCAAGGCCAACAAGCTGCCGAGAGACTGCGGCATGCATCCTGCACACCTGCCCGAACGGCCGACGGTGCACGAACTGCATGCCAACGGGCGGCATTTTCCGCCCAACTACCTGCATGAAAGCTGGCAGGATTATCTTTACTGGGATACAGAGCTCGATCCGTAAGCGTAGGTGCGCCGGGCGCCGGACAGGGCAAGACCGGCCAGCAACAGCGAAAACACCACGTTCCAGCCGGCAAACGACAGGCCAAGGAACCGCCACTGCGCGTCTGAACAGTTGATGACGCGGGCCTTGCTCAGGTCCGGCAGGCCGCCGGACAGACCGGCTCCGGAAGAGCACGCGTCAGGGCCTGCCCACCAAGCCCATTCGACGCCGGAGTGATAGACGCCCAGACCGGCATTCAGCAGCATCGCCGCCATGACCGCGAGGAAGCCCCAGCGCACCACGTCGATATCGGCGATGCCGCTCCACATGCGCAGACAGATAAGGGCGAGGATGGGGAGCGAGAAGTAATAGGCCCAGCGTTGCTGCAGGCAAAGCGGGCAAGGATCGTACCCGCCGATCAACTCAAAGCCCCAGGCGCCTGTTATGGTGGCTGCGGCCAGCGCAAAGGTGAATGCGGCAATGCGGGTTATGGATGCTCGAGAGACCATGCTGTTACGTTAGTACTCAGAACAGGTATTTCACGGCGGCGAATCCGCCCACCAAGGCGAGACCGGCAGCCAGCGTGAGCCAGCCCAGATACTTCTCGATGAAGAGCCTCATCGGGTCCCCCAGCCACCACAACAGGCCACAAACCATGTAGAATCGCATGCCGCGCGACACCACGGAGGCTGCGATGAAGATGGCCAGCGACATCTCGGTCACACCGCTCATCAGCGTTATCACTTTGTAGGGAAACGGCGTCAGACCGGCAAAGAACACGATGGGAAGTCCCCATTCGTTGAACTTGTCCTGGAAGTCGACGAACTTCGCTCCCAGATTGTAAACATCGAGGATCCACTGGCCAACCGTGTCGAACAGGAACATGCCGATTGCGTATCCGGCGATGCCGCCCAGCACCGAGGCGATGGTGCAGATCGTGGCGTAGCGCCAGGCGCGTTCCGGCCTGGCCAGCGTCATCGGCACCAGCATGGCGTCAGGAGGAATCGGGAAGATTGAACTTTCGATGAAAGACACGAATGCCAGGTACCACTGCGCATGGCGGTGGCCGGCCAATCTCATCACCCAGTCATAGACGGATCTCAGCATGGGCAATGCCAATACGCGCACGCGGGTGATTTGTCCATCACGGCAAGATGGCCTGAGGTGCGGCCTGTTTGCAGTTGACGGGTGCGTTGCGGGGCCTATGATCCGGCGCGTTTTGAGTGCCCCTGTGGCGGAACTGGTAGACGCGGCAGACTCAAAATCTGTTGCCCGCAAGGGCGTGCTGGTTCGATTCCGGCCAGGGGCACCAGTTTTCCTTTGACAGACCCGCTTGAATCCGGCGCGTGGCCGTATCTTGCGCCATGCCGGGAGCCATGGCATGCGCGGTGAAGCAAGTTGACGCTGCAGGCTGGCATTGATCCGGAGGTGTCCGCAATGGTAGGCATGGGCGTTCTGTCCGGGGGCAACAGGCAGAAGACTGGAGTTGATCTTGCAACGCGATAACCTGCTCAAAGCCCCTTCCAGCCTTGTGCTGATGCTGGCCGTGCTGTTGTTGGTGATGCCGCTTGGTGGTGCAGTGGCACGTGCAGACAATCCGGTTCTCGTTTTCGACGCCGCCGACGGCAAGGTGATTGTGGCGCAGGATGCCGGCAAGCCCTGGTACCCGGCTTCGCTGACCAAGATCGTCACCGCTTATGTAGTGTTCGACGCCATCGAACAGGGCAAGCTTTCGCTGAACACCAAGCTGACCGTGAGCAAGACGTCCTCCGCGCCGCCGCCGAGCAAGATCGGATTCAAGCCCGGCACACAGGTCAGCGTCGATTTCGCGCTGGAGGCGTTGCTGGCCTATTCGGCCAATGACATGGCGGCGCTGCTGGCCGAAGGCGTGGGCGGGTCACAGGAAAACTTTGCCCGGCTGATGAACGCAACTGCCCGCAAGCTGGGCATGACCGGTTCGCATTTCGTCAATCCGCACGGCCTTTACGACCCGCAGCAAATCACCACTGCGCGCGACATGGGGCTTGTGACCTATGCCCTCCTCAAGCGGTTTCCACAGGCGCGAAAGTACTATTCTGCGCCGTTCGTGCGGGTCGGCAAGAAGCAGCTGCGCAACCGCAACTACCTTTTGAGGATATGGGACAAGGCTGATGGCCTGAAGACCGGCTTCATCTGTCCTTCCGGGTTCAACCTGGTGGCTACGGCCAATGTCAACGGACGGCGGCTGGTGTCGGTACTGTTGGGCACGCGCAGCGGCAAGGCGCGGGCGCACAAGGCAAAGGTGGTAATGGAGAACGCCGCCGGTTTCGGCGGATCGATGACCGTTTCCGCGTTGAACAACGAAAGCGGCAAGCCGCCAAACCTGCGGCAGCAGGTCTGCGGAGGAAAAGGCCTGCGCATGGTCGAAGCCGGTCAGTTCAATGGCTGGGGCGCCACCTTCGGGAAGTTCGAAAGCGCAGCGGAAGCCGAAGCGGTCATCAGCGGCATCGAGGCGGTGCGCGGCCAGACCATGCAAAACGCTTCATCCGGTGTGGTCAGGGTGCCGTTCACCAAGGACTTCGTGCCGGTTTCGTTCAACATGTCCCAGTCGGCAAGTGTATCCTTGTGTCAGCAGGTGCAGGCGGCAGGCGGTTCGTGCGACGTGATATCGCCAGCAACGTTCGCCTCGTTCGCCAACCTGGCGGGACGGGAAAAGTCGAAAGGCGCCGCGCAACCGCAACCGCAGCCGCAACCTGCAACGACTTCAAAGCAGCAACGAAGAACCAACGCTGACAAGAAATAGCGCGCCAGCTGCAAGCCTGGCTGCCGGGGGGATGGCGTGCACATGACGGACATGGCCAGGGGTATCCTGTTTGCGCTTGCCGCCGGGCTCGTGTACGGGCTCGCGCCGCCGTTCACGCGGCTGGCCTTCGTCAACGGCGTCCCGGCGATGGAAACAGCCTTCTGGAGAATCTGCGCGCTGGTGCTGCTTGCCGGAGTCATTGCCGTCATCATGGGCAGACGGATATCGGTTCCGCGACCGGCGAGGTTGCCGCTCTTGCTGATGATCCTGTCTACTTCGGCCATATCGGCAGGCTACCTTGGCGCGGTGCAGTTCATCCCGGTGCCGCTAACGGTCATCATATTCTACACCTTTCCGATCCTGATCCTGCTCACGGCACCCGTCATCGAAGGTCACCGGCTGGCGATTTCGCAAGTGTTGATAGGGTTCGTGGCGTTTGCCGGCTTGCTGATCGCCATCGGGCCGGGTGGCGGCGGCGCGGACTGGCGCGGGATCGGGCTTGCAGGGATGGCAGCGGCTGGCGCCGTCATGCAGACCTTCGTGGCCCGTCCGCTGACCTCGCAGATGAACATGCTGCACCTCGGCCTGTTGACCCATCTGGCCGTCATGCCAATCATGGCCGCGGTGATCATGCTGGCGGGTGGAGAGTTCCGCACCCTGCTGGATCCATCCACCATTGCCCTGACTGGCGTGGCCGCGCTTTCTGTCGTCGCCATGTCCTATTGTGCCGGTTTCTCCTTCCAGATGCTGGCGCTGCGCTCGGCGCCGGCATCGGTGGTGGCGCCCTATTTCAACATCGAGCCGTTGACCTCGGTGGCGGTGGCGGCGCTGATCCTTGCCGAACCGCCAACGGCGCGTGAAATGGCCGGTGGCGCGCTGGTGCTGGCAGCGTTGATTGCCGCCGGGCTTGCCCGAACCCCCCGGCCCGGGCAAAACTTGCCACCTACCCGAGAACAGATCAGCGAGTGACCAATGCCCCAACCGCTTCCCGTTTCAGTGCTCACCGGTTTTCTCGGGGCCGGCAAGACCACGTTGCTCAACGCGCTGCTGAAAGACACCGCGCTCGCCAACGCGGCGGTGATCATCAACGAATTTGGCGAGATCGGCCTCGATCACCTGCTGGTGGAAACAACCGATGGTAACGTGTTCGAAATGTCGTCGGGCTGCCTGTGCTGCACCATTCGCGGCGACCTGGTGGATACGCTTGAAGACCTGGCGGCGCGGCGCGAGGCCGGCAGCATCAAGGCGTTTGACCGGGTGATCATCGAGACTACCGGCCTGGCGGACCCTGCGCCGGTACTGCAGACGTTGCTTGGTCATCCTAGCCTGCTGGCGCGCTACCGGCTCGAGAACGTGGTGACCGTGGTGGACAGCGTCAACGGGCTGTCGACGCTCGATGCCCACAAGGAGGCTGTCAACCAGGTGGCGATGTCAGACCGGGTGGTGCTGACAAAGACCGATCTTCTGCATGGCATCAAGGGCGAGGACATGCTGCACGCCATCATTGCGCGGGTGCGCAAGCTGGCGCCGGCGGCCCGCATTCTCAGCACGCACCGCGGCGAGGCCACGGCGGCGCGGCTGTTCGATCTCGATGGCACGCAGGATCATCCGGGGCGGGTCAGGCGCTGGCTGGCTGCGGATGCATTCGATGCCCCGCTGCGGGCGGGCCGGCGGCGGTCGCGCCGGGCCGGGTCTGGCGATAGCCAGGACAAGGGGCATGTGCCTGACCATGCCCATGATGTAAACCGGCACGACGACCATATCAGCTCGTTTTCGGTGGCAACCGATCACGCCATCGGCAGGATGCAGCTGGAACTGTTCCTGGAGCTGCTGCAGAGCTATCACGGGCCGAACCTGCTGCGCATGAAGGGGATCGTGAAGATGCAGGACGATCCTGACCGGCCGATGGTGCTGCACGGCGTCCAGCACGTGTTGCATCCGCCGGTGCGGCTGGAGCGCTGGCCGGACGATGACCACCGTACCCGGCTGGTGTTCATCACCCGGGACATCGAGCGAGCAGAGCTTGAAAACCTGCTGAATGCCTTCACCGATCCGGTGACTGGCGGCGCGGAAGCCTATACCGACGACACGCTTTCACTGCGCCGCGGGGGGTGAGGTCATGGACGTGTATGGCTTGAAGAACTGCGACACCTGCCGCAAGGCGCTGAAATGGCTCGATGACAAGGGTATTGATTACCGCTTTCATGACATCAGGCAAGCTGGCCTGAGCGCAACGGACATTGCGGGCTGGGCTGCAAAGGCGGGCTGGGAGAGCTTGCTGAACCGGCGCGGCACCACCTGGCGCGGCTTGCCGGACGCGGAGCGAGAAGGGGTGGACGAGGTGCGCGCCGTCAGGCTGATGGCCGCCCATCCGGCGCTGATGAAGCGGCCGGTGTTCGTGCTGGATGGCGATGTGCTGGTGGGGTCTGATACCGCCGTTCAGGCGCGTCTGGCGCAGTGAGGCAAGTTGTCCGGATATTCTGAAAGCTCACTTGTCATGAGTTTTTCTGATTACAAAGATTAATGTTCCGTGCTCTTCGCCGGCCCACGCGAGCTCGTTTCCGCTTTCGTTGCAGTAGTGCGGAAGATCAATAGCAGCAGCTGGATCTGTTGCAAAAATCTTCAATGTTTCTCCATGCTTAACCGTCTGAAGCCGCTTGCGCGCCTTAAGCACCGGCAGCGGGCACTGGAGGCCGCGAACGTCGAGTTCATGGTCGCTTTGAGGCATCATTGCGGGCTCCAACCGGTATAACTTTTTATTCTGACTGATGAGAATTAGGGGTGTTGCTTCAAGCCCCGTCAACAGCCATTATTGTATCAGTTCCAAAACATCTGCGCAGGGCAGGCGGTTCCAGGCCGTTTAACCGATTTGCGCAAGGGCAGGAAAGAGCCATGAACAAACTTGCAAGCAGCGACGGCTTCAAGCCGATCAGGCCAGGCCGCGGCGGCAAGGGCAAGGGCCGGGCGTTTCCCAAGGGGCGCGTGCTTGATGTTGCCGCCCATGACGAGATCATTGCATTGCTTGCGCCGCACCAGCCCTTGCAGCGTGACATGCTCATTGAGTACCTGCACCTGATCCAGGACAAGTGGGGCTGCCTGTCGGCAGGTCATCTGCACGGGCTGGCAGAGGAGATGCGGCTGCCGCAGGCCGAGGTGTTCGAGGTGGCGACCTTCTACCATCATTTCGACGTGGTGAAGGAAGGCGATGAGAAGCCCGCCGCAATCACCATCCGGGTGTGTGACTCGCTGTCGTGCGAGATGGCCGGTGCGCAAGAGATCATCAAGGCACTGGGCGCCAACAAGCCGGACAATGTGCGCGTGGTGCATGGGCCGTGCATGGGTTTGTGCGACGTGGCCCCTGCTGCAGCCGTAGGCCACAACTATGTGGGCAACGTGTCTGTCGAGAAATTGCAGATCATGGCCCGCAACTCCGAAACGAAGCCGCAGATGCCGGATTACCAGACGCTGGCCGCCTACAAGGCCGAGGGCGGGTACAAGCAGCTGGAGTCGTTGCGCGGCGGGGCGAAGACCCCGGATGACGTGATCCAGACATTGCTTGACGCCGGCCTGAAGGGTCTGGGTGGCGCCGGTTTCCCGTCGGGCCAGAAGTGGAAATTCGTGCGCGCCGGACAGGGGCCACGCTATCTTTGCATCAACGGCGACGAGGGCGAGCCGGGTACCTTCAAGGACCGCTATTACCTGCATGCGCGCCCGCACCAGTTCCTCGAAGGCATGCTGATTGCGGCGTGGGGTGTCGATGCGTCGGCGGCCTACATCTATCTTCGCGATGAGTATCCGGCGGCGCGGCAGGTGCTGCTCGACGAGATCGCCAGGCTTGAGGCCGAGGGCATTGCGCCGAAGGGCTTCATCCACCTGCGCCGTGGCGCGGGCGCCTATATCTGCGGCGAGGAAAGCGCGATGATCGAGTCGCTGGAAGGCAAGCGCGGCCTTCCCCGTCACCGCCCGCCCTACGTGGCACAGGTTGGCCTGTTCGACCGGCCGACGCTCGTCCACAATATCGAGACCGTCTACTGGATGCCGAAGATTCTTGCCGAGGGGCCGGAATGGTTCGCGCGCCAAGGCAAGGGCGAGGCCCACAAGGGGCCGCGCTCCTACTCGGTGTCGGGCCGCGTCAAGAAGCCGGGCGTGGTGCTTGCGCCCGCGGGTTCGACAGTCAGCGAACTGATCGAGATGTGCGGGGGCATGGCCGAAGGTCACAGCTTCAAGGGTTACCTGCCGGGCGGCGCCTCGGGCGGCATCCTGCCGGCATCGAAGGGCGACATCCCGCTCGACTTCGGCGGCGAGCTTGCCAAGCTCGGCTGTTTTGTCGGTTCGCATGCGGTTGTGGTATTATGCGACAAGGACTCGATGCGGGATGCGGCGGTCAACCTGCTGAAATTCTTCGAGGATGAATCCTGCGGCCAGTGCACGCCGTGCCGGGTTGGCTGCGAGAAGGCGGTCAAGCTGATGCAGGACGGCCCCTGGGACGAGGCGCTGCTGACCGAGTTGACCCGCACCATGGCCGACGCCTCGATCTGCGGTCTCGGCCAGGCGGCCCCGAACCCGATCCGCACCGTCATGACGCACTTCAAGGAAGACGTATCGTGACGCGGGCGATCATCAGCAAGAGTTCACAAGGCACTGCGTCAGGACGCGGCGAACACGCCGGCCACGCTCACTAACTGTTTCTGGAGGAACGGACATGTCCGGCAAGACCATCAAGTTCACGCTCGACGGCCGCGAGGTTGAAGCCCGGGACGGCGAGACCATCTGGCAGGTCGCCAAGCGGGAAGGCACATCCATTCCGCACCTGTGCTGGCGCGACGAACCCGGCTACCGGGCGGACGGCAACTGCCGCGCCTGCATGGTGGAGATCGACGGAGAGCGCGTGCTGGCGGCCTCGTGCATCCGCAAACCGGCGGAAGGCATGGTGGTGAACTCGCAGAACGAGCGCGCCAGCACCGCCCGCAAGATGGTGATCGAACTGCTGATGGCCGACCAGCCGGCGCGCGAGGACGCTCACGACCAGCAGTCGTCGTTCTTCAAGTGGGCAGACGCCATGGAAGTGGACGTCTCGCGCTTCCCGCGTGACGATGCGCCGAAAGTCGACGTCTCACACCCGGCAATGGCGGTGAACCTTGATGCCTGCATTCACTGCAACCTGTGCGTCCGCGCCTGCCGCGAGGTGCAGGTCAACGACGTGATCGGCATGGCCTTCCGGGGTCCGCACGAGAAGATCGTGTTTGACTTCGACGATCCGATGGGCGCTTCCACCTGCGTTGCCTGCGGCGAGTGCGTGCAGGCCTGCCCGACCGGCGCGCTGATGCCCAAGTCGATCGTCGACGAGGATGGGCGCGGCAGTCGTGGCGCCGAGCGCCAGGTGGACAGCGTTTGCCCCTATTGCGGGGTGGGTTGCCAGATCACCTACAACATCCGCACCGATGAAACGACCGGCAGCGAATACATCGCCTATGTCGAGGGCAAAGGTGGGCCGGCCAACGAGAACCGACTGTGTGTCAAGGGCCGGTTCGGCTTCGACTACGTCGCCTCGCCGGAGCGACTGACCAAGCCGTTGATCCGCAAGCCAGGGCTTGAGAAGGGCATCAACATGGACCCGCTCAACCCGCTCACCCACTTCCGGGAAGCGAGCTGGGAAGAGGCGCTGGAGTTTGCATCGAAGGGCCTACGTGACATCCGGGACGCCGATGGCGGCAATGCGCTGGCCGGTTTCGGTTCGGCCAAATGTTCCAACGAGGAAGCCTACATCTTCCAGAAGCTGGTCCGCACCGGCTTCGGCACCAACAATGTCGATCACTGCACACGGCTGTGCCACGCCTCCTCCGTGGCGGCGCTGATGGAAACCATCGGCTCCGGCGCGGTAACGGCGCCGTTCACGGCGGTAAGGGATTCCGACGTGATCGTGGTGATCGGCGCCAATCCGACCGAGAACCATCCGGTGGCCGCGACCTATTTCAAGCAAGCGGCCAAGCGCGGGGCGGAACTGATCATCATGGACCCGCGCGGCACCGCGATGAAGCGCTATGCCAGCCACATGCTGCAGTTCAAGAACGGCGCCGACGTGTCGCTGCTCAACGCGATGATGAACGTCATCGTTGAAGAGAAGCTCTACGACGAGCAGTACATCCAGGCCCACTCGGAAGGCTTCGACAAGCTGAAGGAGCACCTGAAGAAGTTCAAGCCGGAGGACATGGAAAAGCTCTGCGGCATCTCTGCTGAAGAAATCCGCACCGTTGCCCGCAAGTACGCGACGGCCAACGCGGCCATCATCTTCTGGGGCATGGGCGTGTCGCAGCACACCCATGGCACCGACAATGCCCGCTGCCTGATCTCGCTGGCGCTGATGTGCGGACAGACCGGACGCGCCGGTACCGGCCTTCACCCGTTGCGCGGCCAGAACAACGTGCAGGGCGCTTCGGACGCCGGCCTGATCCCGATGGTGTTCCCCGACTACTCGAAGGTGGGTGACCCGAAGAACCTCGAGAAGTTCGAGAAACTGTGGGACGCCAAGCTTGATCCCAACCCCGGGCTGACCGTGGTGGAGATCATGGACGCGGTTCACAACGACAAGATCAAGGGCATGTACATCATGGGTGAAAACCCGGCGATGTCCGACCCGGACGCCAATCATGCCCGTGATGCACTCGCCAAGCTTGAACACCTGGTGGTGCAGGACATCTTCCTGACCGAGACGGCGATGTTCGCCGACGTCATCCTGCCGGCAACCGCCTGGGCGGAGAAGGACGGCACCGTGTCCAACACCAACCGCCAGGTGCAGATGGGCCGCAAGGCCATCAATCCGCCCGGCGAAGCGCGCGACGACTGGTGGATCACCCAGGAAATAGCCCGCGGCATGGGGCTGAACTGGCAGTACAGCGGCCCGGCTGACGTGTTCGCCGAAATGAAGCTCGCGATGCCATCGCTCGACAATATCAGCTGGGACCGGTTGATCACCGAAGACGTGGTGGCCTATCCGTGCCCGGCGCCCGACCATCCAGGCATGGACATCGTGTTCTCCGACCGCTTCCCCACCGCCACCGGCCTGGGCAAGATGGTGCCGGCAGAAGTGCTGCCTCCCGACGAGCAACCGGACGCGGAGTATCCCTACATCCTGTCCACCGGCCGCCAGCTTGAACACTGGCATACCGGTTCGATGACGCGGCGTTCCTATGTGCTGGATGCGGTCAATCCGGATCCGGTGGTGCAGATGAGCTCACGCGACATTCTCAAGCTCGGCATCAAGCCCGGCGACATGGTACGCATCGCCAGCCGGCGCGGCGAGATCGAGATCATGGTGCGCGAAGACAACCAGGTGCCGCAAGGTGCAGTGTTCATTCCGTTTGCCTTCGTCGAGGCAGCTGCCAACGAGCTTACCAATCCGAAGCTTGATCCATTCGGCAAGATTCCGGAGTTCAAGTTCTGCGCTGTCAAGGTCGAACCCGCTGCCGGCGGCCGCTTGGAGGCGGCCGAGTAGACCGGTTGCAAGTCAAGCCGGGCCGGATCAGGTAAATTCCGGCCCGTGCACCCAGCACGTCAGCGAACGCCTCAGGCCAGCCGTTACCGGTGTGACCCGATGCAGCACGAAGCTGGCGAACAGGATGGCGTCGCCGATGTTGTTGCTTGCCGCAAAGGGGCGGCCAGCGGGGTTGAGCTGAAGTTCGCCGCCCTGATACTCTTCCGGCTTGGTCAATTGCGCCACGATGGTCAGCTTGCGCCGCGCCGCCAGTGGTCCGCCGCCCATGTCCGAGTGCCAGTCGAAGTGACCCTTCTCGTTGGCGTCATAGGCGGCAACCTGTAGCCGCTCCTCGAAGCTGTCGAGCTGGAAGTGAAACGTCTCCCGGTTGGCTTCAGCTACGGCGGTCATGACCCTGTGCATCACCCAACCGGCTGAGCTTTCGTCGTCCAGCCAGGCGATCTGTGCGCGGCGGATGTCGTGGTGCGTGGCGCCGCCGACCAGCGACGCCTGGGACAGGCCGGCATCATGGGCAAGGCTGACGATGCTGTCCGCCTCGGATTCGGAAAACAGCGACTTGATGACGTGCACGAACATAATGGGTTCCAGCTAAGCCGAAATGACCCAGGTGTCTTTGCAGGCAGCGACCTCGTTGACGTCGCAATTCAGCGCTCGCGCAGCAGGTTCCAGACTACGGCAGCCAGCACGATGGCGCCGCCGATCCAGGTGGTCAGCGGCGGGAGTTCGCTGAGGATCATCCAGGCCCAGACGGGGGCCAGCGGCGTTTCCAGCGTGCCGACCAGGCCAGTGCGGGCGGCGGGGATGAGCCGCGCACCTTCGGTCATCATGATGTGAGCCGCGGCGAAAGTGATGCCGAAACCGGCCAGTATCCAGATATCCCGGGTGGATACGGCCAAGGGCTCGGTCATGAATGCGGACAGTGCGCCGGTAAGGAAGCCCGAGATGACGGCGGCCAGCACCATCGGTTCGCGGGGATAGCGGCGAATCAGCACCATGAGCGTGGCCATGCCGATCGCCATGGCAATGCCAAGACCATCGCCAACGATGTTCGGGGTGCCGAGCGAGCCCCAGACCATGATCAGCACACCGCCCAGCGCCACCAGCGCGGCAGCAAGGGTGAGCCGCGAGGTGGCCTCGCGAAACAACAGCCAGCCAATGGCGGCGGCCAGGAATGGCGTGCAGGCATAGAAGGTCGCCACGTTGGCAATGGAGGTATGCTTGAAGGCGGTGATGAAACAGTAGGTCGCGGCGGCGCCGACCACAACCACTGCCCAGCCGGGGCGCCCCATGGCACGCAGCTGGCGCCACTGGCCGGGGCCGTCCTTCCACCGCACATAAAGCAGGATCGGCACGATGGAAAACACAGAGCGCCAGAAAATCACGGTCCAGGCGTCTGCCGCGGCACCCTTGGTGAATAGCCCGGCCGCACTCCACAGCACCGCCGACAAGGCCACCAGCGTGGTGCCGAGCATGGCGGTTCCGGTCTCAGTCTGATGAGGCGCTGTGATGGTCATCTGGACATGTTGCGGTTGATCGGCTTGTTTGTTCCGTCAGCAGGAATGCGGTTTGGCGAGCCCTCCGCGATGTTATACACGAAGCGCAATTCGCAAAGGACAAAGCATGGCCATCCTGGAGAAATCGAAGTTGACGGGAACCGTGGCTGCACTGTTGAGCAACCCGGACCGCAAGACCGGTCTCGAGAAGGCAAGGCGCGACAGGGTCGACATCACCTTCGACGGGATCGCCGGCGACTGCCATGCCGGGCGGACTTATGCGTCGGACTCGCGGCTGCTGAAGCAATACAAGCGCGGTGAGCCGATCGCCAACACCCGCCAGCTGTCGGTCCTGTCGGAGGAGCAGCTGGCAGAGATAGCAGCATTGCTGGATATCCCCAGGCTGGAACCGGAATGGGTGGGCGCCAACCTGGTGACGTCCGGCATTCCCGATCTCACCTTCCTGCCGCCCTCGACCCGCATGATGTTTTCCTCCGGCGCAACGCTGATCGTCGATGGCGAGAACGCGCCCTGCCGCTACGTGTCGGACGTGATAAACACGCATTACCCCGACAAGGGTGATCCGTTTCCCAAGGTTGCCCGGCACAAGCGCGGGCTGGTGGCCTGGGTAGAAAAGGAAGGCGCAATTGCGGTCGGCGACGAGATCGTGCTGCACATTCCGCCGCAGCGGATATACTCGCACGCATGAACCGGCCGCGTGACATATCCGAATTCGCCATCGTGCCCGATCCGGACGACGAGCGGCTGTCGCGCGCAGTCACCGGCATCGACCAGAGCGGCGCCGAAGTAGATGCGCACGTGGTACACGAGCGGCCTCTCACGATCTATCTGAACGCCCAGGAAATCGTCACCTCGATGACCATCGGCGACCATCCGGACTGGCTGGCGGTGGGTTACCTGCTCAACCAGGGCATGCTGAAGCCGGACGATGAAATCACCGCCATCGACTACGACGAGGACCTCGAGGTGATCGTGGTGCGCACGGTGCGCGAGACGAACTTCGAGGAGAAGATGAAGAAGAAGACGCGCACGTCGGGTTGCGCGCAGGGCACCGTATTCGGCGACATGATGGAGAATTTCGAGACCATCGAACTGTCAAAGGATGCGCAGATCAGGACCAGCTGGCTCTATGCGCTGACCCGCAAGATCAACATGGCGCCGTCGCTCTATCTCAAGGCAGGCGCCATTCACGGCTGCGTGCTGTGCCAGGGCGACCGGCCGCTGGTCTATCTGGAAGACGTGGGCCGCCACAACGCGGTCGACAAGATCGCTGGCTGGATGTTCCTCAACAAGGTGAAGCCGGGCGACAAGATCTTCTACACGACCGGCCGGCTCACGTCGGAGATGATCCTCAAGTGCGCGGCCATGCGCATACCGATTCTGGTGTCGCGATCCGGGTTTACGGCGTGGGGCGTGGACCTTGCCCGGCAGGTGGGCATGACGGTGATTGGGCGCGCGCGCGGCAAGCGGTTCCTGGCGCTGTCCGGGGCAGAGCGCATCGTGTTCGACGCCGACCTTTCGCAGGTGGAAGAGGAAGACCGCAAGCACCGCCGCAAGGGAGCCGGTGGCGATGACTGAGGTGGTGGGGTGCATCCTCGCTGGCGGTCTCGCCCGGCGCATGGGCGGCGGCGACAAGGGACTGATCCGGCTGGGTGGCAGGCTTGTGCTGGACCATGTGCTCGACCGGTTGAAGCCGCAGGTGGGGCAGGTTGTGCTCAATGCAAACGGCGATCCTGCACGCTTTGAAGCTTACGACCTGCCGGTGGTGCCAGACAGCGTGGAAGGTTTTGCCGGGCCGCTGGCGGGCGTGCTGGCCGGGCTTGAATGGACGCGGGGCAATACCAGCGCGGAATGGATGGCGACGGCGGCAACCGACACGCCGTTCTTCCCGGTCGATTTCGTCACGCGAATGCTGGCGGCAATCGAGGCATCTGGTGGGGACATGGCGTGTGCAGCATCACATGGCCGGCATCATCCGGTATTTGGGCTGTGGCCCGTGCGGCTGGCGGATGATCTGCGCCATGCGCTGGTCGATGAAGACATCCGCAAGGTGGACGTCTGGACGGCGCGGCACAGGCTGGTGGCGGTGGAGTTTGCTTGCGATCCGCATGATCCGTTCTTCAACGTCAACCGGCCGGAAGACGTGCAGCAAGCAGAACGCATCGCAGCGGAGATTGCGGCATGACAAAGCAGCGGGTGATAGGGGTCGCCGGTTTCAAGAACGCCGGCAAGACCACGCTGGTTGAACGCCTCGTCACCGAGTTGACCGGGCGTGGGTACCGGGTATCGACGGTGAAGCATGCCCACCACTCGTTCGATATCGACCATGAAGGCCGCGATAGCTTCCGGCACCGCAAGGCGGGCGCATCGCAGGTGGCGGTGGTGTCGGGCGCGCGCTGGGCGATCGTCAGTGAACTGCGTGGCGACCCGGAACCCTCGCTCGACGAAATCCTGGCGAAGCTGGAGCCGTGCGATCTCGTCATTGTCGAAGGTTACAAGCGCGATGGTCATGACAAGATCGAGGTGCGCAACGTGGCTGACGACAAGCCGCGGCTGTACGATGAAGATCACTCCATTGTTGCCGTTGCAGCAAATGGCCCGGTGGAGGACAGTCCGGTGCCGGTCTATAGCCGTGACGACATTCAGGCCCTGGCGGATTTCATCTGCGGGCGGACCGGACTGGTGGAGGTGCCGAGCCTCATATGACACGCAAGCTGCTCGATGATTGCTTTCTGCACGACAAGGACCGGTTGCGCCACGACGATGCAGTGGCGCTGATCCTGGAGCGGTTGTCGCCGGTCGCCGGCATCGGGACAGTTGCGCTTGAGCATGCACATGGACGGATACTGGCTGAGACCATAACCTCGCCGCGCAACATTCCGGCTTTCAACAATGCCGCCGTCGATGGCTATGCGTTTGCCGGCGGCGATCTTGCGGCGGATGCCGATACAAGACTTGCTGTGGTGATGCGGGTTGCGGCAGGCCATGCGCCGCAAGGTTCGCTCGAGCGAGGGCAGGCGGCGCGAATCTTCACAGGTGCTGTCATGCCTGAAGGCGCCGACACCTGCGTGATGCAGGAGGACACCACGCTGGATGGCGATGCGGTCATCATACCGAAGGGTCTGAAACCCGGCGCCAATACCCGCAAGGCGGGCGAGGACGTGAAGGCGGGCGAAGCAATGCTGGAGCCTGGCGAGCGGCTGAGGCCGCAGGACATTGCCGCCGTTGCCTCGACCGGCACCAATACGGTTCAGGTTTTCGAGCCGCTGAAAGTGGCGCTGATATCGACCGGCGACGAGATCGTCCGGCCCGGCAACCTGCTGGGCGACGGCCAGGTCTATGACAGCAATCATCACCTGCTGCGGGGCCTGCTGCAGACGGTGCGTGCCGAGGCAAGGGATTATGGCGTCATCGCCGACCGGCGCAGTGACGTCGAGACGGCTGTCGCAAAGGCGGCCGGCGAGTGCAACGTGATCCTGACCACCGGGGGGGCGAGCCGGGGCGAGGCGGACTTCATCGTCGAGACCATCCAGACGCTGGGCTCGCTGCATGCCTGGCAGCTGGCTGTCAAACCGGGCCGGCCCCTGGCAATAGGGCAGGTGGGCGACTGCGTGTTCTTCGGCCTGCCGGGCAACCCGGTGGCGGCTTTCGTGACCTTCCTGCTTTATGCGCAGCCGATGTTTGCGCGGCTGCAAGGCGCAAAGTGGCAGCAACCGCAGCGCTACCCGCTGCCTGCCGGGTTTGCCATCCCGAAGAAAAAGACAGACCGGCGCGAGTTCTGGCGGGGCTGGATAGAAAATACGGCGTCGGGCCCATGCTTGCGGAAGTTCGACCGCGACGGATCGGGACTGATCTCGGGCCTCAGGCAGGCAACCGGGCTGATCGAGGTGCCGGAACAGGCCTCTTCAGTTGCTGAAGGCGATCTGCTGGGTTTCATCCCGTTTGGCGAGTTCGGCATCGCCACCGCCTGACATGTCGCAATTCTGATGCGCCAAGTCGTTTGACTTCACACGTGTTGAACCCAATTCACTATGGTGCTGGTCAGTACCTTGCTGTCGAGCCCGGAGGATTGGGTCATGAAATCGCATGCGCGTGTTGTCGTCATTGGTGGCGGTGTGGTCGGCGTCGGAACGCTGTATGCACTGACGAAGAAGGGCTGGACCGATGTCGTCCTGCTGGAGCGCAACGAGCTGACTTCGGGCTCCACCTGGCATGCGGCGGGCCTGCTGCCGCTGTTCAACATGTCCTACTCGGTCGGCAAGGTGCACCAGTACTCGCTGGACCTTTATTCGAAGCTCGAGGAAGAAACCGGCCAGCATGTCGGTCTGCGGCAGGTGTCGAACATCCGCCTTGCCCAGACGAAGGACCGCTGGGACGAGTTCATGTACTATGCCGGCATTGCCGAGACCATTGGCGTGCAGGTCAATCTGCTGACGCCGAAGCAGGTCAAGGAAATCTGGCCGTTGTGCAACACTGAAGGGCTTATCGGCGCCATTCAGCACCCCAATGACGGCTATGTTCAGCCGGCCGACCTGACGCAAGCCATGGCCAAGGGTGCGCGCGACAAGGGTGCGCAGATCTACCGCCAGACCCGCGTCATCGCCATCGAGCAGAAGGCCAACGACGAGTGGCTGGTGAAGACCGACAAGGGCGACATCACATGCGAACATCTCGTCACGGCGACCGGCAACTTCGTGCGCCAGACCGGCGAGATGCTGGGCCTCGACATACCCGTCATCCCGGTGGAGCACCAGTACATCGTCACCGAGGCACATCCGGAGATCCAGCAGCGCCACAAGGACGGCCTGCCGGAAATGGGCGTGCTGCGCGACGCCAACTCGGCCTGGTACATGCGCGAGGAAGCCGGTGGCCTGATCCTTGGCCCCTACGAGCCCGGCGCACCGGTGTGCTATGTCGATGGACCGGATGAAGATGCCGAGTACGAACTGTTCCAGGAAGACCTGGAGCGCATTGCTCCGCACATCGAAAGCGCCTTTCACCGTGTGCCCGCGTTCGGTGAAGTGGGCATCAAGAAGGTCTACAACGGCGCCATCTGCTATACGCCGGACGGATCTCCGATCATCGGTCCGGCCTGGGGCAAGCGCAACCTGTGGCTCAATGAAGGCCACTCGTTCGGTGTGACGGCAGCAGGCGGCGCCGGCTGGCAGCTGGCCGAGTGGATCGTCGAGGGCGAAAGCTCCATCGACATGCTGGGCGTCGATCCGCGCCGGTTCGGGCCTTATGCCTCGCGCGGCTACCTCAAGGTGAAGAACGAGGAAGCCTATCGCAACGTGTTCACGCCGCATTATCCGGACGAGGAACGCTGGGATGCACGCCCGCTCAAGACGTCGCCCTGCTATGACCGGATGAAGGCGCTGGGCGCGGTGTTCGGCTCGGTCTACGGCTGGGAGCGGCCCAACTGGTTTGCCCCATCCGCCGACTATGGCTGGGACCCGGAAGAGATTGAACGTCCCGACATCATCACCAGGGAAAACTTCCCGCAGCCCAAGCCGGGCGAGAAGGTCAAGGAGCTGTGGTCGTTCCGCCGGTCGAACTATTTCGAACACGTCGGCAACGAGGTGAAGAACGTGACCGAGAACTGCGGTGTGCTCGACATGACTGCCTTCGCCAAGTACGAGGTGATAGGGCCGAAGGCGGCCGAATGGCTCAACTCGATCCTCGCCAACCGGGTGCCGAAGGGCATCGGCCGTGTCGGCCTGTGCCACCTGCTGACCAAGAACGGTGGCGTGCGCTCGGAGTTCACCGTTTACAAACGCGCTGAGAACGACTTCTATCTCGTTGGCCCCGGTGCGTGGGAACGGCATGACTGGGATTACCTAACCAAGCTTAAGCCTGAAAGCGGCGTCACCCTGAACAAGATCACCACCCAGATGGGCGTACTGGTGCTGGCAGGTCCGAAGTCGCGTGACGTGCTGCAGAAGCTCACCGACACCGACCTGTCGAACGACAACTTCAAGTGGCTGACGGGCAAGTTCATCAATGTCGGCATCGCCCAGGCGCACGCGCTGCGGGTCAACTTCGTCGGCGAACTGGGCTGGGAACTGCATCACCCGATCGAGATGCAGAACATCATCTTCGACATGCTGATGGAGGCGGGCAAGGACTTCGGCATCAAGCCGTTCGGCATCCGCGCCATTGGCACCATGGCGGTGGAAAAGTCCTACCGGTTGATCGGGCGCGAACTGTCGGTGGAATACTCGGCCTACGAATCTGGCCTCGACCGGTTCGTGCACCCGAACAAGGGCGACTTCATTGGCCGTGACGAACTGGTCAAGCGCCATGCGGCCGGTGACAACTGGACCTTCGTGACCATGGAAGTGCATGGCATCAAGGACTGCGATGCGCGCGGTTCGGAAGCCATCTACGCTGCCGACGGCAAGACGCTGGTGGGCCGCGTGACCACCGGTTCATACGGGTGGCGCGTCGGCAAGTCGCTGGCGCTGGCCATGGTCAAGCCGGACCAGGCGGCAGAAGGCAGCAAGCTGAAGGTGAAGATCCTCGGCGAACTGTTCGAGGCCACGATCATTCCGGAAAGCCCGTTCGACGCGGACAACGAGCGGCTCAGGGCCTGAGCGGAACGGCATCGATACCAGCAAAAACGCTGGGCCGGAGTGCAGATTTTGCATTCCGGCCTTTTGTGTTCTGCACGCATAGTGCGGTCATCGACATATCATCGGCGGCAGGTAGCGCTTGGCCCAGGAGCAGTCTTATTCGACAGGCGTCATGCTTGCGGCCATGGCTACGGTCGGCTGGAGTCTGTCCGGTGTTTTCGTGCGTCATCTGCCCGGGCTGACCGGCTGGCAGATCAACTGCTGGCGCGGACTGTTCATGGCGCTGGCGCTCGGCGCCTGGCTGGCCTTCCGTTACCGGTCCAGCCTGCCTGAAAGGGGGCGGAAGTGCCAAAGGTGGCGCTGGTTGCTGCAGCAATGTTTTTCGCGCTCGGTTCCACCTTGTATGTCACGGCGCTCACCATGGCGTCGACGGCGAACGTCGCCTGCCTCACCGGCACGGCGCCGATTTTCACCGCCATGCTGAGCCGCGCCTTCAACGGCGAGAGTCCGTCGAGAGCGACGTGGATTGCCTCGTTCATGGCGCTTGGCGGCGTTGCCTTCATCGTGCGCGACGGCATGCAGGCGGGCAATCTCGCCGGCAATCTGGTGGCGCTTGCGTGTGCAGCGTGCTGGGCGTTGCAGGTAAACACGCTGCGGCGGTATCGCAATGTCGACATGGTGCCGGCGATGGTGCTGGGCGGCATAGGGGTGTTCCTCGTGACGGGTTTCTGGGGCGGCGGCTTCAGCGTCACAAGCCGCGAGATGGCGATCCTGGCAGTGATGGGCGTGGTGCAACTGGCCATACCGATCGTGTGGTTTGCCCGCTCAGCGCGATCGGTCCCGGCGGTTATCGCCAGCCTGATCGTGCTGCTTGATACCGTGCTCAACCCGTTCTGGAGCTATCTGACGGCGGGCGAGAAGGCCGCGCCGCAGGACTTTATCGGCGGAGCGGTGATCGTGGCTGCCGTGATCATATCAGTGTTGCTGGGCCAGCGCTCGGCAGCGGTCAACGCGCAGGCGCGGGCGAAACACGGGGTTGTCTGACGACCAATGAAAAGGGCGTGGAAGCGGTTTGCTTCCACGCCCGGATAGTGCCGGTTGTCAGGGAAAGTTCTAGAACAGACCTTCGATCTGGCCCTGCTCATTCAGGCAGATGGTTTCCGCTGCAGGCTTCTTGGGCAGACCCGGCATGGTCATGATCTCGCCGCAGATGACGACCACGAAGCCGGCGCCGGCCGACAGGCGGACTTCACGCACCGGGATTGTGAACCCGGTTGGCGCGCCACGCTTGTTGGGGTCGGTGGTGAAGGAGTACTGGGTCTTTGCCATGCAAACGGGCAGGTTGCCGTAACCGTCTTCTTCCCACTGCTTCAGCTGTTCCTTGATCTTGCCGTCGGCCACCACCGCGTCGGCGCGGTAGATGGACTTGCAGATCTTTTCCACCTTCTCGAACAGGCCAAGGCTGTCTTCGTACAGCGGCTTGTACGCAGCCTTGCCGCTCTCGACGACCTTCACCACTTCATTGGCCAGGTCCTTGATGCCTTCGGAGCCCTTTGCCCAGTGCTTGCACAGCACGGCAGTGGCACCCTGTGAAGCGCAGAAGTCCTTGACCGCCTGGATTTCGGCGTCGGTATCGGTGATGAAGTGGTTGATGGCGACAACCGCCGGCACACCGTAGTTCTTCATGTTCTCGATGTGACGGCCGAGATTGGCGCAGCCATCGGCGACCGCCTTTACGTTCTCTGCACCGAGGTCGGCACGGGCTACCCCTCCGCCCATCTTCAACGCGCGCACGGTGGCAACGATGACGACGGCCTTGGGCGACAGGCCGGCCTTGCGGCACTTGATGTTCATGAACTTCTCGGCGCCGAGGTCAGCCCCGAAGCCTGCTTCCGTCACCACGTAGTCGGCAAGCTTCAGCGCGGTGGTGGTGGCAACGACCGAGTTGCAGCCGTGTGCGATGTTGGCGAAAGGGCCGCCGTGCACGAAGGCCGGGTTGTTTTCCAGCGTCTGCACGAGGTTCGGCTGGATGGCGTCCTTGAGCAGCACCGACATGGCGCCGGCGGCCTTGATGTCGGAACAGTAGACCGGCGTCTTGTCGCGGCGGTAAGCCACGATCATCTTGCCGAGACGTTCCTCAAGGTCAGCCAGATCCTTCGCCAGGCACAGGATGGCCATCACTTCGGAGGCCACGGTGATGTCGAAGCCGGCCTCACGCGGGAAGCCGTTGGCGACGCCGCCCAGCGAGCAGGTGATCTGGCGCAGCGCGCGGTCATTCATGTCGAGCACCCGGCGCCAGGCGACCCGGCGCACATCGATGTCGAGCTCGTTGCCCCAGTAGATGTGGTTGTCGATCATGGCCGACAGCAGGTTGTGGGCCGAGGTGATGGCGTGGAAGTCACCGGTGAAGTGGAGGTTCATGTCCTCCATGGGCACGATCTGGGCCATGCCGCCGCCAGCCGCGCCGCCCTTCATGCCGAAGTTCGGCCCGAGCGAGGCTTCGCGGATGCAGATGATGGCCTTCTTGCCGATGGCGTTCAGGCCATCGCCGAGTCCGACGGTTGTGGTGGTTTTGCCTTCGCCGGCCGGGGTCGGGTTGATCGCCGTCACCAGGATCAGGTTGCCGTCCTTGTTGCCCTGCACCGACTTGATGAAGTCGGCTGAAATTTTCGCCTTGGTATGACCATAAGGAATGAGATCAGCTTCCTTGATGCCAACCTTGGCGGCAATCTCCTTGATCGGCTTCATGTCCGCTTCGCGAGCGATTTCGATATCTGATTTCACTTTTGCCATATTGCGATCCTCCACGACTCTGGCGAGCTTGTCTTGAGTTTCATTCTATACCGCGATTTTTGCGGGATATTTGTGCCGATTACGACGGTTCTTGTCCTTTTCCGAAGCGTGAAACCCTGATAAATGGCCTTGACCTTGTCAGGGAGAAGCATAGCTTGGGGTCCTTCTGATACGCCCAAAAGCCCCACCTTGCCAATAGATGATGAAAAGGCAGCAGCCATGAGAAATTTTCATTTGCCCGGCCGTTCCGCCGTATATGCGGGTAGCGCCTGCGCCGCCACTTCCTCACCGGCTGCGACCATGGCCGCGCTGGATATCCTGCGGGCTGGAGGCTCGGCGGCCGACGCTGCGGTTGCCGCATCTGCGGTGTTGTGCATCACCGAGCCGCCGATGACCGGCATCGGCGGAGACTGTTTTGCGTTGATCGGGCAGGCGGATGGTTCCGTAACCGGGCTGAATGCGTCGGGCCGTGCCAGCCGTCATGCGACGGCCGAGTGGCTGAAGTCGTCGGGTCTTGCTGAGATCGCCACCGACAGCATCCATGCGATTACCGTGCCGGGGGCAGTGGATGGCTGGGCCGCATTGCTTCACAAGCACGGCAAGCTCACGCTCGGCGAAGTGTTGCAGCCGGCCATCAGGCTGGCCAGGGATGGTTGCCCGACGGGACCACGTACGGCGCGCGACTGGGCCGGCCTTGCCGATTTCATCGCCCAGGACGAAGGCGGGCGCCTGCATTACCTGCCTGGCGGCAAGGCGCCGGTGCCGGGCCAGGTCGTGAAGTATCCCGCCCTCGCCCGTACGCTCGAGATCATTGCTGAAAAGGGCCGCGACGGCTTTTATACGGGCGAGGTGGCCGAAGACATCGTCAGGACGCTCAAGGCCAAGGGCAGCCTGATCGACATGGAAGACCTGGCGGCGACCAGGTCGAGTTGGGTGACGCCAATCTCGACCACCTTCCGTGGCCGCGAGATTCTCGAGATTCCGCCGAACGGCACCGGGTTGACGGCACTGGTGGCTCTCAACATCCTGGAGCGCTTCGAACTCGAGAAGTACGCACCGGAGAGCGTCGAGCGCCGCCACCTGGAGATCGAGGCAATCCGGCTGGCATGGGTGATCCGCAACCGCCACATTGCCGACCAGGATGCCGTGCCGGTACCGGTCGAGCAATTGCTGTCGGCTGCCATGGCCGACAAGCTGGCCGCCCAAATTTCGATGGACAAGGCCATCCCTGAGCCTGAGCAGGTCGTGCCGATGCCGGGTTCCGACACGGTCTACCTGACCGTGGTCGACGAAAACCGCATGGCGGTATCGTTCATCAACTCGATCTATCACGGCTTCGGGTCAGGCGTGGTGACGCCGGAAACCGGCATCATTTTCCAGAACCGCGGCGCAGGCTTCGTCGCCGAGCCGGGACACCCCAATTGCATCGGTCCGTCTAAGCGGCCGCTGCATACGATCATCCCGGCAATGGTGCGCGAGAACGGCAAGGTGATCCAGTCATTCGGCGTGATGGGCGGAGCGTATCAGCCGATGGGCCACGTGGCTGTCATGGTCAACCGGTTTGTCTATGCCATGGACCCGCAGGAGGCACTCGACTTTGCCCGCGCCTTCCATGAGGACGGCGTGTTGCAGGTGGAGCAGGGTGTGCCGGAGGCGGTGGTGGAGGGTCTTCGCAAGCTGGGCCACAAGGTCGAGCGGCACGAGGATCCATATGGAGGCGGCCAGATCATTGCCATCGATCCGGATACCGGCGTGTTGTGCGGTGGATCGGAACCGAGAAAGGACGGTCTGGCGCTGGGTTACTGAACCGACGTGCACCGCCGCTGGTTCGCCTTTCATTAAACATTACCTCCTAGAGTTGCGCCGAGTTCAAGTGAGTTCCAGCGTAACCATGGAGTAGTGTTCGCAATGGCAGCCCAGAGCGGAAACGAACACGCAGGCCCGCAAACCGGTTCGGAATTTTCCCCCGAGGCAAGCACCCTTATCAACTCCCTGACCCGCGCGCGCGATGCGTCGGACAGCGAGCGGCAACGCTTTGCGGCTTTGCAAACCGGGCATGTGGCATTCCACTGGAACCTGTCCAGCGACCTGTTGTCATGGAGCGAGGCAGCGGCAGCCGTTCTCGGGATTGAGCAGGACTGCCTGCCCTCGCGGGGAAAGGAACTGGATTCGCTGATCGAGCAGGACGACAGGGAGCGGCGGCATGCGATGTTGCTGGAGCCCACCCAAGTCGATGACGGCGACGGCATCGAGTACGATGTTACATACGAGTTGATGCCGGCCGATGGCGAGCCGCCGGTCGTTCTGGAGGAGCGGGGCCGCATCATCTGCAATCCGCAAGGTGATGTCCGCGATGTCATCGGCATCGTGAGGCGGGCGGTTTCGTCAGGCAGGTCCGCTGCCGTCGAAATCATGACGGATCCCGATACCGCATTAGCTTCAAGGGCAGCCGTTCTGAAGGCGCTTGAAGAGGCGGTAAAGGCTTCTCAACATGGTTCGTGCGGGTTGGTTCTGGCCTCGATTTCCAACATTCGCGACATCAGCGAAACCTATGGCTCCAGCATCGTGACTGATGTCATCAGGGCAACCGGCATGCGTCTGCGCTCGGTGATGCGCGGAGCTGACGTACTTGGCCGCACCGGAACGGCGCAATTCGGCATAGTCCTGCGCGAGTGTTCAAGCGAGCAGATCGTGACGGCTGGCGACCGGTTCGTGGCGGCGATCCGCAACGAGGTCATCGAAACCCCGCAAGGTCCGGTCTGGGTCGAACTGACGGCGGGTGCGGTTACCTTGCCAGGGGTGACAGTTGAACCCCACGAAGCTTTCGGGCTGGCAGAAGAAGCTCTCGACCAGGCAACCGGCCGGGTAGGGCCTTCATTCTTTGTCTATGAGCCTAGTCAGGATCGAAAGAAGCAGCACAAGTCCAATCGCCAGAACGCGATGGACATCGTGGCTGCGCTGAACGAGGAACGCTTCACGCTGTGGCACCAGCCGATCGTGGATGCGGCCAATCAGCAACCCGCCATGTATGAAAGCCTGCTGCGGATGAAGGCGGCCAACGGCGAGATCATTTCTGCAGGCCACCTGGTGCCAATCGCCGAGAAACTCGGTTTCATGCAGATGATCGATGCGATCGTATGCCGGACAAGTCTCGATCTTCTTGCCTCCAGACCGGACACCAGGGTGAGCTTCAACCTGTCGGACTCAACGCTGCGCAACAGCTATGCGGTTGAGCGGCTGTTGAGCATCGTCGCCGAAGCCGGTCCGGTAGCGCACCAGGTATGCATCGAGGTCAGCCACGGGGCATTGCTTCGCCAGGCAACCGGCAGTCCGCAGAACAACGCACTCCGGCGTCTGCGCGAACTGGGCTGCCAGATAGCCATGAGCGGCTACCTGACCGAGGGCATGTCGATCTCATTGCTGGGCATGGTCGACCTGGTGAAACTGAGCGGCGACATGTGTGGCGGTATCGCCGACCGGCCCGGCGATGTGGGCCTGCTGCGGGCGGCGGTGGAATTTGCGCACAGGGCTGGCGCCAAGGTGGTGGCCGAGCGCGTTGAGAGCGACCGGGATGCGGCCGTACTTTCGGAAGCAGGCGTTGACTATCTGCAGGGTTATCTCTTCGGCAGGGCATCGCCCGATCACTTCAACCTGACGCTCGCGCGGCTGGACCTGGAGCAGCATGATCACGCTGCAGAACCGGTGAAAGCCAGCCCGGACCGTGCAGCCGGGTTACCCTCTGAACCTGTCGAGACATGCCTGGCGCCGGAAGTCGAACAAGCCTTGCAGGTTGACCTGACAATGGTGCGGGACGAGCCTGCTGCCTTGCAGCCAGAGCCAGCCCCGCAGGCCGAACTGGCCGAGATCGACGCCGTGTTTGCAGGTATTGAAGGCCTGCCAGAGCCGGTGGCGGACCCCGCCATCCTGTCCGATCCCCAACTTGACCTGCTGAAGCAGGCGCTGGGCAAGCTTGACTCAATCCGGCATTGAGCCGCGTTGCCGGTCAGGACTTTCCGGCAAGTTTCTCGATCTGTGACTGCATTGACCTGATCTGGGCGCGCAGATCCTCAAGGTCCGCGTCGCCATTTGCCGCGCTTTTGTCCGGCTTGGCAGGCTGAGCGGTCTGAGCCTCCGGTTTGCCCGGACCTGACGGTGGCGGCATCTGGCCGGCGAGAAACGGGTTGAACATGCGCATGGCGTCCTGGAACATCGTCATGTTCTTGCGCGCCTGGTCTTCCATCGTCTTGAGCATCTCGTTGCCCGCCGGACCCATCATCTGCTCGCGCAGGCGCTCATGCTCGCGCGTGAGATTCTCCATCGAGAACTGCAGGTAGCTGGGCACGAAGGCCTGCATGCTGTCGCCATAGAACCGGATCAGTTGGCGCAGGAAATCCACGGGTAACAGGTTCTGGCCCTTGGCCTCTTCCTCGAAGATTATCTGCGTCAGGACCTGGCGGGTGATGTTCTCGCCGTTCTTGGCGTCCTGCACGATGAAGTCCACGCCGTCCTTAACCATCAGTGACAGGTCATCCAGCGTCACGTAGGACGAACTCGACGTGTTGTAGAGGCGGCGGTTGGCGTACTTCTTGATGACGACTGCGTCATCGCCGCTGGAGGTCTTGTCTGTCACGTTTGCTCACCTTTCCCGCAGATGCGAGACAATCATGCAATGCAGCATACACACCAGTTGAAGGTTGTGTCGAGCAACCATTGGTCTCATCATCGTCCCCGACAAACTTAGCGATCAGTCTCGCACTGTGGCCATGGGCAAGCTGGGAGGGCGCCCGCATCGCACGACTAATTGTGCAGTGCACCAAGGCGATGGACTGTGCTACACCGTCTCCATTCAAACAATTCGCCGAGGAGGTTTCATCATGACCAGTTCCGCCAATGCCGTCGTAATCGTGTCCGCCGTCCGCACGCCCGTAGGCTCCTTCAACGGCGCGCTCAGCTCGTTGCCTGCCTCTGAACTGGGCAGAGTTGCGTTGCAGGCTGCGATGCAGCGGGCAGGCCTTGAAGGCAAGGATATCGACGAGGTCATCCTCGGCCAGATTCTGACCACAGGCGCTGGCCAGAACCCGGCCCGGCAAGCTGCAATCAATGCCGGCATCCCGGTCGAGAGCCCGGCCTGGGGCATGAATCAGCTGTGCGGTTCCGGCTTGCGCGCCGTTGCGCTGGGAATGCAGCAGATCGTCAATGGCGATGCCAATATCGTGGCTGCCGGTGGACAGGAATCTATGAGCCAGGCGCCGCACTGCGCCCACATGCGCGAAGGCGTGAAAATGGGCGACTACAAGATGATCGATACGATGATCAAGGACGGCCTGTGGGATGCCTTCAATGGCTACCACATGGGCAACACGGCCGAGAACGTCGCCAAGCAGTGGCAGATCACCCGCGAACAGCAGGACACCTTCGCCGTTGCCTCGCAGAACAAGGCGGAGGCCGCCCAGAAGGCCGGCAAGTTCAAGGACGAGATCGCGCCGGTTACGGTTAAAACCCGCAAGGGCGACATCGTCGTCGACCAGGACGAGTACATCAAACACGGCGTGACGATGGAGTCCGTTGGCAAGCTGCGTCCGGCTTTCGACAAGGAAGGTTCGGTGACGGCGGGCAATGCATCGGGCATCAACGACGGCGCCGCCGTTGTGATCCTGATGAGCGAGGCAGAGGCCAAGAAGCGCGGCCTCAAGCCGCTGGCACGTATCGTGTCGTGGGCCAATGCAGGCGTCGATCCTGCGATCATGGGCACAGGCCCGATCCCGGCCTCACGCGCGGCACTCAAGAAAGCCGGCTGGAAGGTTGAGGATCTCGATCTCGTGGAAGCCAACGAGGCGTTCGCTGCCCAGGCCTGCGCGGTCAATTCCGACATGGGCTGGAACCCCGACATCGTCAACGTCAATGGCGGCGCCATCGCCATCGGTCACCCGATCGGCGCGTCGGGCTGCCGGGTGTTCGTGACGCTGCTGCACGAAATGCAGAAGCGGGACGCCAAGAAGGGCCTGGCAACCCTGTGCATCGGCGGCGGCATGGGCGTTGCCATGTGCGTTGAGCGCGACTGAGCCACTACGAGTAACTGGGAGGACACATCACCATGTCACGCATTGCAATCGTTACCGGCGGCACCAGAGGGATCGGCGCCGCCATCGCCACCGCACTGAAAAACGCAGGCTACAAGGTCATCGCCAGCTATGCCGGCAATGACGAGGCAGCCACGAAGTTCAAGGCCGACACCGGCATCGAGGTGATGAAGTGGGACGTGGGCAGCTATGATGCCTGCGAAGCTGCCATCAGGAAAATCGAGAACGATTTCGGCCCGGTGGACATCCTGATCAACAATGCCGGCATCACCCGTGATGCGATGTTCCACAAGATGACGCCTGAACAGTGGAACGCGGTGATCAACACCAACCTGAACTCGTTGTTCAACATGACCCGGCCGGTGTGGGAAGGCATGCGGGATCGCGGCTTCGGGCGCATCGTCTGCATTTCCTCGATCAATGGCCAGAAGGGCCAGATGGGCCAGGCCAACTACTCTGCCGCCAAGGCCGGCGACATCGGTTTCGTCAAGGCGCTTGCCCAGGAAGGCGCGAAGAAGGGCATCACGGTCAATGCCATCTGCCCCGGCTATATCGGCACCGAGATGGTCCGCGCCATTGCGCCGGAAGTGCTGGACAAGGCGATCCTGCCGCACATCCCGGTTGGCCGTCTCGGCGAACCTGAAGAAATCGCCAAGTGCGTGCTGTTCCTGGTTGGCGACGACTCCGGCTTCATCACCGGCTCGACCATTTCCGCCAATGGTGGCCAGTACATGATCTGACGGTTCACGCCGTACCAGTTTGTCGATGTCTTCAGGGCAAGCGGATTTCCGGTCCGCTTGCCCTTTCATTTGCGGCGTTGTGCAACTACATAGTCCTCGAAACGGAATTTCCGTGAAGGTGCAGGGGCAGTGATCATTACCGTTCTGAGTTTGCTGGCGGGCTTCGTGCTCCTGCTGGGCGGCGGCGAGTATCTTGTGCGCGGGGCGGGTGCGCTGGCCCTGAGGTTTGGCCTTTCGCACCTGGTGGTCGGCATCATCATCGTCGGCTTCGGCACCTCGGTGCCTGAACTGGTCGCCTCGATCCAGGCGGCTTTGGCTGGCGCGCCGGGTATCGCAATGGGCAACGTGGTCGGCTCCAACATTGCCAACATCCTGCTGATTCTTGGCGTCGGGGCGGTGATCTATCCGGTGTTCGTGTCGGGTGCTGCGATCTACCGCGACGGCGTCGTCATGGTGGCAGTGGCCGCGCTTTTGCTGATCGCAGTATGGGGCGGGCAGTTGTCCACGCTCGCAGGGCTGTTCTTCGTGCTGCTGCTGGCGGCTTACCTCGTCTACCTCATCTACAGCGACCGCAAGGCCAACGGCGAGGCTGCCGGGGACGAAGATGACGACGAACTGCCCAAACCGTCCAAGACGGTGTGGCTGGATATCGCCATGGTTGTTGGCGGCATTCTCGCGGTGGTGGCGGGTGGCAAACTGCTCGTCGACGGCGCCATCGTCACGGCGCAGGCGTTCAATGTCAGCGACGAGGTGATCGGGCTTACGCTGGTGGCAATCGGCACGTCGCTGCCCGAACTTGCAACCTCGATCATGGCGGCGCTGCGCAAGCACTCCGACATTGCGCTGGGCAACGTGCTGGGCTCCAACATCTACAACATTCTCGGCATCGGCGGCATCACCGCGCTGATCCAGCCAATTCCGGTGTCGAACCACATGGTGAGCATCGACATTCCCGTGATGATTGTGGTGTCGTTGGCGCTCTTCCTGCTGGCGGTGCTGACGAGGCGGTTCGGCAAACGCGTCGGGTATGCCTTCCTTGCCGGCTATGCCGTGTATGTTTACGTGCTGATCGTGTGATCCCTCAGGCGCCCGGCGGCTGCCATCCAGATGGCGCCATCTCGAATCCGTCGAACTCGAATCCGGGCGACACGGTGCAGCCTGTGAGCGTCCATTCCCCGAGGCTGCGCGCGCTTTGCCAGCAGTTCGCCGGCACGATGATTTGCGGGCGCTGACCGGCGCCCGGATCATTTCCCAGCAACAGCCGTTCGACGGTCTTGCCCCCGGCTGACAGGCTGAGCTCCAGGGGCCCGCCCGCGTACCAGTGCCAGATCTCGGCAGCATCGACGCGGTGCCAGTGGCTGACTTCGCCTTCGCGCAGCAGATAATAGATCGCCGTGCCGGCCGGCCTTTCGCCCGCGGATGCAGGGGCACGCCAGGTCTCGCGGTAATGCCCGCCTTCCGGGTGCGGCTGGAGGCCGAGCTGGCGGATGATGTCGCTGGCCGTCGGCACGATCAGAAATTGTCCTTGGCCTTGCGCACCTCGGCAAAGTGTTGTCCCGAACCCGCGCGCAGGAACGGGTTGGTTTCAAGCTCCTGTGCGATGGTGGTTGGAACGGTCGGCTTGGCGGCGGCGCGCAGCGCCTCGATGTCTTTCATGCGCGCCTTGAGCGCCGCATTGTCCGGCTCGATGGTCAGGGCGAACTTGCCGTTCGAGAGGGTGTATTCATGACCGCAATAGACCACGGTTTCCGGAGGCAGGGCGGCCAGTTTCTGCATGGACGACCACATCTGTTCCATGGTGCCCTCGAACACCCGGCCGCAACCCAGCGTGAACAGGGTGTCGCCTGCAAACGCCACGCCGTCGCCGGGGAAATGCCAGGTGATGTGGCCAAGCGTGTGGCCCGGCGTGGGAATGATGCGGGCCTCGTGGCCGGCGAAGTCATAGGTGCCGTCGGGCGTCACCGTGCCAGTCAGGCCGGGAAGTCCGTGCGGCTCGTCTGCATTGCCGATGACCTGGCAGTTCCACTTGCGCTTCAGTTCCCCGACACCGCCCACATGATCGTGGTGATGGTGGGTGATCAGGATATGGGTGAGCTTCCAGCCGGTGTCAGCCAGGGCCTTTTCGACGGCGGCAGCATCGGGGGCGTCGATCGAGGCGGTCGCGCCGCTATCCGGGCAGTGGACCAGCACGCCGTAATTGTCGGAAAGGCAGGGGAAGAGATGGAACTGAAGATTGCTCACTGTTTACCTCGTATTTGTCTGCGTGGGGGCTTATTGTCCGGAAATGCACGCCGGCATTGCCGCCGGGGTGCGGAATGGACCAGGATTTCGCCCGTCATGGATGTCGTCGATCTCAGGGAGTTCTACGCCAGCAAGCTCGGCCAGGCAACGCGCCGGATCATCGTCCACCGGCTGCGGGCACGGCTGAAGGGTCTGCGGGGTGCGCAGGTGGCCGGCGTGGGCTATGCGACGCCGTATCTCGAGATGATCGGCGAAGAGGCGGCGAGGACCATCGCCATGATGCCGGCGCGGCAGGGTGTTGTTCACTGGCCGCCACAGGGAGGAATCCGCTCTGTGCTGGTTGACGAGGCGTGCCTGCCTCTGGCGGACTCGAGCATCGATTTCGCACTGGTGGTGCATGGCCTTGAACTGACTGACCAGTTGCCCGACATGCTGCGCGAGCTATGGCGGGTGCTGGCGCCACAGGGGCGGGCAATGTTCATCGTGCCCAACCGGCGCGGGCTGTGGGCGCGGTTCGATACGACACCGTTCGGGCATGGCCGCCCCTTCTCGCGCGGGCAGCTGACGACGCTGCTGCGTAATGCGCAATTCTCTCCGTCAGGCTGGCAGTCGCTGCTGTTCGTGCCGCCATCGCAGCGTGGCTTCATGGTGCGCAGCGCCACCTTGTGGGAACGGGCGGGATCATGGATCGGTCCGGGGTTTTCCGGCCTGATCATGGTGGAAGCGGTCAAGCAGGTCTATGCGGTGCGTGGCAGCAAGGAAAAGGCCCGGCGGCTGGTGCCGGCCCTGCGCCCCAACATCCTGCCGCAGCCGGCGCGGACGGGTTTCGATCTGTCCGCATGAGGCTTCCTGCCGGATGGTATTGAGGCTTCCTGTTTGCCTTTGATTTTTCCGGGCGGCGACTCTAGAACCAGCGGACGGTGTTTACGCGGCGCAGGGTCGCGGCCAGGGTGAACGGGCTTTTGCCGAACATGGACAAACAGGCCGGGCAGGCGTCTGAGCTTGACAGCATCAGGCAGGAGATCGACGGGATCGACGACGAGATCGTCGACCTGTTGTGCAGGCGGTTTGCGGCAAGCGGACGGGTGCGCGAGATCAAGGCGGCGGCGCCCAAGAGCGCCATTCCCTACCGGCCCGGCCGTGAGGCCATCATCCTGCGGCGTCTGGGAGAGCGGACCGCCGGGCGGCTGCCGGCGGGCGTGATCGACCGGGTCTGGCGAACCGTCATTTCGGCCTCGACCCGTCTGCAGGCGGATGTGCGCCTGGTGACCACGGCGGAGGTTCTCAACGATGCCCGCCACCGGGCGGCGGTGGATCTGTACGCCTCGATGATGCCGGTCGAGAAGGCGCGCTCGCTGAAGGCCTGCATCGAGATGCTCAGCGCGGACGAACCAGTAATGGCTGTGCTGCCGATGAAGTCGGACTGGTACGCCCAGATTGCGGGCATGAGTGAACTGACGCGCCCCAGGGCCGTTGCCGTAGTGCCGTCGGATACGGGCAAGCCGTCGCGGGCGCTGGTGGTGCTTGGTTATGCGATCAGCGAACCGACGGGCGAGGATGAGACGCTGGTGGTGACGGCGGGCAAGCTGCCAAGGGATTTCGTGCCGAAGCCGGTGTGGACGATGAAGATCAATGATGACCTGCACCTGACGGCGGTGCCGGGATATCTCAATATCAGCGAACAGCCGCTGGTGGGGCTCAAGGGCAATGCGGGTCTTGCGTTGAAGGTCGCCGGGCGGTATCCGGCCGCGATGGAGATGAGCGAAGAATGACAGAGCAAGCACAGGTGCCGCGCCCGCGTGACGGCGTGCTCGATATTGCGGCCTATGTGCCGGGCAAGTCCGGTGCGAAGGGCAACGGCAAGGTCCACAAGCTGTCGTCGAACGAGTCGCCTCTCGGGCCCAGCGCGGCGGCGCAGCAGGCCTATGCGGCCTGTGCCGGCGATCTGCACCTGTATCCGGATGGTGCGGCGACAGCGCTGCGCGAGGCGCTGGCCGAACTGCATGGCATCAATCCGGCCAATATCGTCTGCGGGGCGGGTTCGGACGAATTGCTCAACCTGCTGGCCTCGGGCTACCTGCAGCCGGGCGACGAGGCAATTTATACCGAGCACGGTTTCCTGGTGTACCCGATCGTCATCAAGGCCAACGGCGCGACGCCGGTGGTGGTGCCGGAGAAGAACCTTGTTGCAGACGTGGATGCGATCCTGGCTGCGGTAACCCCTCGCACCCGCATCGTGTTCCTCGCCAATCCCAACAACCCGACCGGGACCTATGTCCGGTTCGACGAGGTAAAGCGGTTGCACGCCGGCTTGCCGAAGGATTGCCTGCTGGTGCTGGATGCGGCCTATGCCGAGTATGTGCGCCGCAATGACTACGAGTTCGGGCATAGAGCTGGTGTCGCAGTCGCGCAACGTGGTGATGACCCGGACTTTTTCGAAGGCCTACGGGCTGGCGGGTCTGCGGCTCGGCTGGGCCTATTGTCCGCCCAACGTGGCGGACGTGCTCAACCGCATTCGCGGGCCGTTCAACGTGGCGCTGCCTTCCATCGCAGCCGGTGTGGCGGCGGTGCGGGATACGGCGCATCTGACGAAGGCGGTGGAACACAACGATGTGTGGCTGCCGAAGGTGGCGGCTGCGCTTGAGTTCATCGGCCTCACGGTCACGCCCAGCGTCGGCAACTTCGTGCTGGTGCATTTCTCCGGCGATCATGGCAAGACGGCCGCGGCGGCAGACGCGTTTCTGTCCGGGCGTAACGTGGTGGTGCGCCGGATGGATGCCTACGGCCTGCCGCAGGCGCTGCGCCTGTCGATTGGCGACGAGGCCGGCTGCAAGGCGCTGGTCGCCGGGTTGACGGCCTTCATGTCCGGGACTGGCTGAGAGTGCCGATGGCGTTTGAACCGTTCAACAAAGTTGCCCTGATCGGGTTGGGTCTGATCGGCTCCTCGCTGTCGCGGGCGATCCGCCGCGGCAAGCTGGCGAAGGCAATCTCGGGCCACGCCCGGTCTGCCGCGACACGCGCGCGGGCGATGGAACTGGGCCTCGCCGACGAGATGCACGCCACCGCGGCGGGGGCGGTAGAGGGCGCCGACCTTGTCATCCTGTGCTCGCCGGTTGGCACCTACGGGGCGCTGGCGGCAGAGATCGGCTCGCACCTGCAGTCCGGCGCAATCCTCACCGATGTGGGCTCGGTGAAGAAGGCGGTGGTCAGGGACGTCGGTCCGCATGTGCCCGAGGGTGTGCACTTCATTCCCGGACATCCGATTGCCGGGACGGAGCATTCAGGACCGGATTCGGGCTTCGCGTCACTGTTCGAGAATTGCTGGTGCATCCTGACGCCGCTGCCGGGCGCGGACGAAGCTGCAGTGGAGCGGCTGCGGGCGTTCTGGCAGGTGTGCGGGTCCAGCGTGGACGTGATGGATGCAGATCACCACGATCGCGTGCTGGCGATCACGTCGCACCTGCCGCACCTGATTGCCTACAATATCGTCGGTACGGCTGCCGACCTCGAGGAAGTCACCAATTCGGAAGTGATCAAGTATTCGGCCGGAGGTTTTCGTGATTTTACGCGCATCGCGGCCTCTGATCCGGTGATGTGGCGGGATGTGTTCCTCACCAACAAGGACGCAGTGCTGGAGATGCTGGGGCGGTTCTCGGAAGACCTGTCGGCGCTGCAGCGGGCCATCCGGTGGGGGGATGGCGAGATGTTGCAGGAGTTCTTTACCCGCACCCGGTCTATCCGCAAGGGCATCATCGAGGCAGGTCAGGACACTGCCAAGCCGGACTTCGGCCGCGGAGGCGGCAGCGAGGGTGCGGCTGACTGAGGTTGGCGCTGCCCCGGCTCAGTTTCGGGTAATCTCGAACGGACCCCAATACCACGTGCCGTCCTTCAGCAGTATGGGCAGCTTGTTGTTGTTGGCCTTGAGCAGCGGGAAAATGATTTCCTGCGCCGCGTTCATCTCGGTGTCGCCGAGCCCGGCGATGCGCTGGGCAAACCAGATAGCATCCAGATATTCGGAGGGCTCCGACATCAGCTCGAAGCTGCCATCCGGCTTGATGGTGCCATCGATGGTGAAGCTGTCGAGGCGCAGTTCCTGAAGGGCCAACTGGCTGGCGGTGGCGGTGACCATCAATGCATCGCTGGAGGTTTCATCCGGTTTCATATGCGCCTGCAGGTTGGCGATGTCGATTTGCTTTCCGCCGGGCAGCGTCAGTGTCTGGTTCTCGGCGAGCAGGGACGCCAGTGCCAGTTGGCCGTTGGAGGTACGGTGGCTGAATCGGATGGCATCGCCGGTCATTGAGATGCCGTTCATGTTGACAGGGCCAAAGATGGCGCCGATCACGTGATTTGCCTTCCACGCCTGGATGATCAACCGCAGCTTGTCGGCGCTGGCCTTGACGCCATACTGGTCAATGCGGGGCGACAGGCAGTCGACATGGATTCTGAACGGATAGCCGCCCCATTCGAGCGACGCGCAGTTGAGGGCAAGTGTATCTGCTTGAAATTGGGCCAGCCGGTCTTGCGCTTGTCCACGGGCATGGAACCACCAGGCGGTCCAGCCGGCGGCGACAAGCAGAAAGACGATCAAGGGCGACATCATGCGCAGCGGGCTGATGCGCTTGACGGCCAGGGGGTCGTTCATGGGTTCGATGAACTCCGGCGAATCGCCATACGGATGTTGATTGCAGCAGTGTACCATGTTGTTGCGAAGGCGCGGAATGTTGTAGGCAGGGGGCCATCACGGACAATGCGGACGGGACCTGTTGCAGATGGATGAACCGCTTTGGGTGTTCGGCTATGGCTCGCTGATGTGGCGGCCCGGGTTCGAGTTCGAAGAACGCTGCGAGGCGGTGATGCATGGTGTTCACCGGCGGCTGTGCATCTACAGCCACGTGCACCGCGGTACGCCTGACAAGCCCGGCATGGTGCTGGGGCTGGATCGCGGCGGCAGGTGCAGGGGCATCGGCTACCGGGTGGCGCCGCAACTGCGCGAGGACACCATTGCCTATCTCAGGGCGCGCGAGCAGGTGACGATGGTCTACCGGGAGCGCTGGCGGCCGATGCTGGTGAGGCGCGAGACGGGACCTGAACGGGTGCAGGCGCTGGTGTACGAGGTCGATCAGAGTCACGCCCAGTATGCCGGAAAGCGTACGGCAGATGAGCTGCTGCCGTATGTGCTGCAGGGACACGGCAAGGGTGGACCCTGCATCGAGTACATTGCCTCGACCCTAGATCACATCCGCGAGCAGGGCATGAGCGACCATCACCTTGAAGAGGTTCTGGCGCTGGCCGAAGCTGCACTTGCAGACTCAGGCGGCAAGCCCGGCGAATAGGGGCAGGGCGACTTGTTCGGCAAATCCGCTGTCAGCCTGTTTGCGGGGGGCAGGGCGGATTGCCGGGCGTTGCGGGGCAACCCGCACCTGCAGGCCAAGCCCGGTGGTCAGGTCGTCCAGCACGCGGGCGGTGCTGCTGTCATCCTCGGCCAGCAGGTGAACGTGCACCTCGCGGCAAGCCGCATCAAGACTGCCCTGGCTGTTGACCGGAAGATCCCAGAACGGGGCGAACCGCCCGGCGCGCAACGGCTTTCGTGAACCGTCCGCCATGCGGCAGACCTCGATGAACACCGCACCGGGCAGTGGCGGGCAGTCGTCCGGGCGGTAAACCGAGTGGATGTAGCGCTTGCCGGACGCCCCCGTCCAGTAGCAGAACCGGTCACCGAACTCGTTCTCAAGGTCGAAGGCGGGGCTGCATGACATGGGCGTTCACTCCTGTTCTGATAAGAACAAAAGTAGAACAAAACATATCGCGTGTCAATGATGCAAGCGGGTGCTCAGCTGCACTTTGAGTAACCGCACGACAGGCAGGTGGCGCAGCCTTCCTGATAGACCAGTGCGGCCTCGGCGCATTTCGGGCACTGTCCGCCGGGCGCCCCGGCTTCACCCACCGCCATGCGACGGGCCTTGTCATGCCCGCCGGCGTCTTCACTGGAAATTCCGGCGGCGCGCTTGAGAAAGCCGGTTGCCAGCATGTGCTTCTCGATGACGCCGCCAATCGCCGCCAGCAGCGACGGCACGTAGCGGCCCTCCATCCAGTGGCCGCCGCGGGGGTCGAACACGGCCTTGAGTTCCTCGACCACGAACGACACGTCGCCACCGCGCCGGAACACCGCCGAGATCATCCGGGTGAGCGCGACAGTCCAGGCATAGTGCTCCATGTTCTTGGAGTTGATGAAGATCTCGAACGGGCGCCGCCGGCCGTCTTCGATGATGTCGTTGATGGTGATGTAGATGGCGTGGTCGCTGTCGCCCCACTTCAGCTTGTAGGTGAAGCCGGGCAACACCGGGTCACGGCCCAGCGGCTGGCGCATGTATACCACGCTCGCGTCACCGTCTCCTGGGGCCGGCGCGGGCGGGGCTTCCAGCGGCAGCGCGGACTGGGTCTCTTCGCTACCGCTCGCCGGTGCGGCCGTATCCGACAGGACCGACCCGGTTACAGCATTTGGCCGGTAGGTGGTGCAGCCCTTCAGCCCAAGGTCCCAGGCCTGCATGTAGACATCGCGGAACGCCTCGAAGGTGATGTCCTGCGGGCAGTTCACCGTTTTTGAAATGGAACTGTCTACATGGGCCTGCAGCGCGGCCTGCATCACGAGGTGATCACGCGGGGCAAGCTCCGCGGCGGTGACCAACGCGTCCGGCAATGGTGCGTCCTCGCCGTGCAGCTGACGGAACAGGCGCAGGGCAAAATCCTCCACCGGCTCTATCCTGTGGCTGCCGTCGGGTTGCAGGACCTTGCGATTGTACTTCAGCGAAAACACCGGCTCGACACCCGACGACACGTTGCCCGCAAACAGCGAGATGGTGCCGGTGGGCGCAATGGAGGTCAGCAGCGCATTGCGGATGCCGTGCTGGGCGATGGCCTTGCGTACGTCCCCGTCAAGTTCCTTCACGTGGCCCGAGGCCAGATAGGCATCGCCATCGAACAGCGGGAAGGCACCTTTCTCGGCGGCCAGTTCGGTGCTGGCCAGGTAGGCGGCGCGTTCGATCTGCTGCATCCAGCGCCGGGCCGTGGCGGCAGCCTCATCGGACCCGTAGCGCAGTCCGCACATGGCCAGCGCATCCGCCAGCCCGGTGACGCCAAGGCCGATGCGGCGTTTGGCGCGCGCCTCGTGGGCCTGCGCCTCCAGCGGGTAGCGCGACACGTCGATAACGTTGTCCAGCATGCGAACGGCAATGCGGGTGATGCGGTCAAGCTCGGTCTCGTCCAGCCGGGCTCCGGCGCTGAACGGCGAGACGGTCAGTGCCGCCAGGTTGATCGAACCCAGCAGGCAGGCGCCGTAGGGCGGCAAGGGTTGCTCGCCGCAGGGATTGGTGGCGTGAATGGTTTCGCAATAGGCAAGATTGTTGCGGGCATTGATGCGGTCGATGAAGATCACGCCCGGTTCGGCATAATCATAGGTGGAGCGCATGATGCGGTCCCACAGGTCCCGGGCACGGATGGTACGGTAAACCTTGCCGCCAAAGACAAGATCCCAGTCCGAATCGTCCTTCACCGCGGCCATGAAGGCATCGGTCACAAGAACCGACAGGTTGAACATGCGCAGCCGCCCGGCATCCTGCTTGGCGGTAATGAAGTCCTCGATGTCGGGGTGGTCGCAGCGCATCGTCGCCATCATGGCGCCACGGCGGGAACCCGCGGACATGATGGTGCGGCACATGGCGTTCCAGACGTCCATGAAGCTCAACGGGCCCGAGGCATCGGCGCCGACGCCCCTTACCGGCGCGCCCTTGGGCCGCAGCGTGGAGAAGTCGTGGCCGATCCCACCGCCCTGCTGCATGGTCAGCGCCGCCTCGCGCAGGCCGTCGAAGATGGCGCTCATGTTGTCTTCGATCTTGCCCATGACGAAGCAGTTGAACAGCGTCACGGTCCGGCCGGTGCCGGCGCCGGCAATGATGCGGCCTGCCGGCAGGAACTTGTTGCCGGACAGCACTTCGTGAAACGCCCGTTCCCAGCGCCCGCGCCGGTGCGGCGCTTCCGGCTGCGCCAGCGCCTTGGCCACGCGGCGCCACGTATCGTCCACCGTTTCGTCGATGGGCGTACCGTCTGCGGACTTGAAGCGGTACTTCATGTCCCAGATTTCATGGGCAATCGGATCAAGTGCGGTCTTGTCGGTCATCGCAAGGGCTCGGAACTTCAGAACAAAAAGTGTACAACAACACGGTGCAGAAGAAAAGCCAAAGCGTCAGCCGGGCGTGTGACCCGCCTCGCGCAGCAGACCGGCAGTGGCCGTCTCGATCCTGTCCTCAAGCCGCGCCGAGAATGTCTTGCGGTCGAGCCCCGGTTCGATCGCCGGCAGGAACTCCACCACGATGGTGCCGGGCCGCCGGATGAACTTCCGCCGTGGCCAGAACAGGCCTGAATTCAGCGCGAACGGGGTGCAGGGAACACCCATGTGCATGTACAGCGCGGCAGCGCCCGGCTTGTAGTCCGGGGTGGCGCCCGGCGCGGCGCGGGTGCCTTCGGGAAAAATCATGACCTGCCGCCCCTCGGCAACGGCCTGCCTGGCGTCAGCCGTCATCTTCTTGAGGGCGGACGTGCCAGCCGAACGGTCAACTGCGATCATCTTGAACTTCAGGCAGAACCAGCCGAACAGCGGGATCAGCGTCAGCTCCTTTTTCAGAACCAGCGCCGGATCATCAAGCAATGGCAGCAACGCGAAGATGTCCCAGAACGACTGGTGCTTGCCGGCCAGCAGGGCGGGACCATGGGGTATGTGCTCGCGTCCGCGGACTTCCATGCGGGTGCCGGCGATAATCTTCAGCCACCAAAGGCTGGCGCGGGCCCACTGCTTCAGCGCCCACATCGACCACTTGCGCGGCGTGAACATGAACCAGAAACCGGCCACCAGAAAGATGATCAGGTTCAGGTAGAACACGGTGTTGAACAGCAAGGAGCGCAGCAAGAGCATGAGGTTGTCACGGGAGCCTGGCAAAGAAGGGATCGTCTGGATCAGTTTCCGATCTGGATGCGCATGAGCGCAAGCAGGTATTTCACATACTCCGAGAACCACAGCCTGAGGGCTGTGATGCTGTGAAGGGGATCGCGACCATCACGGCCCGCCACCGGGCAGGCAACCAGTTGGGCTTTCGGCACGACGCGGGAAAACTCCTTGACCGCCCGAAGGATGTGGTAGTCGCTGGTGACGATCAGCAGCCGGCCATATCCCCGTTCTTCGGCCCAGCGGCGTGCTTCTTCGGCATTGCCCCTGGTATCGGGGGCCCGCCTGTCAAGGTCGATGCAGCAGCGGAACAGGTCGCGTCCGGTGCCGGTGACGCGGCGCAATTCACGGGCCGTGGTTTGCGGATGGACGCCCGAAATGAGCAGGCGCCCGGCTGCCTTGTCTTCAAGCAGCCGGATGGCAGCGGAGATGCGTTCCGGGCCCCCGGTCAGCACCACGATGCCGTCTGCCTTTGGGCTGTCCGGGCAGGTCAGTGCGCTTGACTGATACCAAAAGCTGTAGAAGCCACCGAGGACCACCAGCACGGCACATGCGGCAATGATGCTACTGCGCACCAGCATCGCGCGCATGCCGGTCCGCGGGCCGTGTGGCGGTTCTGCCACGGGTTCAGGGCTGAGCGGGTCTGTGGTCATGCACCGATTGCGTCCGCAGCGCGCTTGCTGCAGCGTCCTTCCTCCCCCTTGCCAAGCCGCGACCGGCCTTGCCGGATCACGGTATCCTGTCCAAAGCCTTATGCCTGTTCAGAACATGGCCTTCAAGACGCGAGAAATGGACAGCCGGGCGGTGATGAGGGAAATGACCGTGGCGACCACCGGCACGGCAAGGAAAGCGACATAGTTGGTGCTGCTGGTCCCCAGCGGATCGTACAGGAATGCCTTGACCGGACCGGCGAGCCGCCCGCTGCCGAAGCCCAGCAGGACGAAGGTAATGAAGCCCAGCAGCGCGCCGATCAATCCGGCTTTCAGACCGGTCAGACAGAACCGCCACAACACCTCGCGCGAGATGAAGCCATCACGCGCGCCGGCGAGATACAGCACCTCGATGACCTCGCGGTTCACCTCCATGGCGGCGCGGGTGGCATAGACCACCAGCACCGCGGCTGCCGCTGCGATCAGGCTCAGCACTGCAATGGCCAGCCAGGTCAGCGTTCCGGCCATGGAAACGAGCTCGGCCTGCCAGCGCCGGTGCGTATCGAGGGTGGCTGACGGTACTTCTGCAGCCAGCCGCGCCCGCAGGCCTTCAAGGTCGGGCGGACTGGACTTGTCGATGCTGACATTGATCAGTTGCGGCACCGGCAGGTCCTCAAGGATGGCCGCCTGGCCAAGCCAGGGTTCGAGCAAACGGCGCGCCTCGGCAGCTGTAACCACGGTGACGGAGCTGATGCCGGGAGTGTCGCGCAGGATGCGCGCAGCACGCGCGCTGTCCCCGTCCACGTCGACCCCGTCGGCGGCAGAGATCTGGACCGTCACCTCGCTGGCGACCTGCGACGTCCAGTTGTTGACTGCTGCCGAGGTCATCAGCAGGGCGCCGATGGCCAGCACGGCCAGGTAACACATCGCCGCCATGGCGGTCATCAGCGTCATGTGGGGCGCTGTCGCCTCTGGGATGACCGGCGCCATGCCGGTCACCAGCACAGGCTTGCCCGTAACTGGGCTGCCTTCAGCCTTCATGACTGGTGGCTTCATGGCTCCCACTCCGTGTGTCCGTTGGCAAGGAGCAATACTGGTACGTCAAAGGTCTCCAGCAGGTGCGTGTCATGGGTGGCGATCAGCACGGTGGTGCCGAACTGGTTGAGCTGGCGGAACAGTTTCATCAGTCTCAGCGCCAGCGCGGGATCGACGTTGCCGGTGGGCTCGTCGGCCAGCAGCAGTTCGGGGCTCGACACCACGGCACGGGCGATGGCGGCACGCTGTTTCTCGCCGCCGGACAGGACCGGCGGATAGGAATTGGCGTGATGGTCGAGGCCCACCCAGTCCAGCAGTTCCATGACGTTGTCGCGGTAGTCGCCGAGCTTCTGGCCGCGGATGCGCAGCGGCAGCGCGACGTTCTCGAAGGTGGTCAGATGATCGAGCAGGCGGAACTCCTGGAATACCACGCCGATGCGGCGGCGCAGATCGGGCAGGCGGGTGCGGGGCAGTGCCCCGACATTCTCTCCGAACAGGGTGATCATGCCGCGGGTGGGCTTCAACGCCAGGAACAGCATGCGCATCAGCGAGGTCTTGCCGGCGCCCGACGCCCCGGTGAGAAAGCTGAAAGACCCTGTTTCCAGGGTCAGGTTCAGGTCCTTGAGCACTTCCGGTCCGGTGCCGTAGCGCAACCCCACATTTTCAAAACGCACAATGGACAACTGGATTTCCCGTTAGCCGGTTCAGCGGAGTTTCAGGTATTTACGCCGAATTAACCGTAATCCGGCTTTACTCTTGCAATCGATTTAATCTGGTTTCTGGCGTCGTCGCAGATCTCTCATGCTTCCTGATGCCGATGAGCCGGAGCAACCCGAATCAGCAGTTCCGGATAACGCAAATGATAGTCTCCTGCCCCTCATGTGCAACCGAGTACGATCTGCCGAGGTCAGCGGCAACAGATGCCACCCTGATGCGGTGCGGGGCATGCGGTCATGGCTGGATCGAGGCGCATGCGACCGAGGTGAGTGACCTGGTGCCGGTGAACGGCGATGCGATGCAGCAGGCAGGTCAAGGCGAAGACGATAATGACGCCCGGGTGATGGCAGAAGCCCGCAAGATCGCCAGGGCGGCGCGGATGGCCGAACAGAAGGCCAGGGCGGCACGTGAACGGCGCATGGCGCAGCTGCGCGGCTGGGCCGGACTGGCGGCCGGGATCTGCCTGGTGCTTGGCGGCATGGTAACGTTTCCCGAGCGCATCGTTCAGGCTGCTCCCGCGGTTTCCAAGTTGTACGAAATCGCTGGAAAGACGGTAAACATTTACGGCTTGTCCATCTCCGGCGTCGAGCAGCAGTACATGATCGTCAGCGGCCAGCCGGTGCTGGCGCTGCGTGGCCAGATCGCCAACATCACGGATGAGGACCGGCGCGTGCTGCCGTTGCGCTTCGTGCTCAAGGATGAGAACGGCGCCGAACTGCATGCCTGGACCTTGCACAGCACCGGCAAGGGCCCGATCGGGGCGGGGGCAGTGTCAAGCTTCGTCACCCGCCTGGCGGCACCGCCGGAAGGCGTGGAAAGCGTTGAAATCCGCTTTGCCAAGCCGGGTGAATTGGGCTGAACTTGCGTCCAGCATGAGCGCAGTGGAAATCGATGGCCACCTTATAGAGGTGCTGTTCAGCGAGGCGGAGATCGCTTCGCGGGTGCGCGATATTGCGGCCGGCGTGGCTGCCCGCAAGCCGCAGAAGCTGCTGGTGGTGCCGGTGCTCAAGGGCAGCTTCATCTTCGCCGCCGACCTGCTGCGTGCCATGCACGGGGCGGGACTTTCACCGGAAGTGGACTTCATGATGCTGGCCAGCTACCGGGCTCGGACCTCCTCATCGGGCCAGATCGAGGTGCTGCGCGACATCGAGACCGACGTACGCGGCCGAGACGTGCTGCTGATCGATGACATTCTGGAATCCGGACGCACTCTCGCCTATGCCAAGGACTTGCTTGCGGCGCGTGGTGCCCGCAACGTGTTGACGGCTGTGCTGCTGGACAAGCCGGGCCACCGGGCAGCCGAGCTGGATGCCGACTTCAAGGGCTTCGATTGCCCCGACCGGTTCGTGGTGGGCTATGGCATGGACATGGCCCATGCCTTCCGCGAGCTGCCGTTCGTCGGCCACGTGAAAAAATCCTGATCAACGCAGAGAAAAAGGGCAGCCCGTGCAGGGGCTGCCCTTCTCCGCGAGTGACATGGGCAGGTGAGGGCGGCCTGCCGCTGTCGGCATCCTTCCGGTCAGGGAGCACCGGTCAGATCAACAAGCGGGGAACCCGGTTTGCAGGGAGGAGGGGAGTAGGTCCCGCGCTCTTGTTGTTGATGACATTAGGTCTGCAAGCGCGCCGGCGATGTGCAGTTCGTCACATTGCGACAGGGCGAGGAACGGCTGGCGCCGGTCTCAGTAAAGTCCCTTGAGCAGCCGGTCGATATAGTCGAGCTCGATGCGCGGGCGGTCCGGTTCATTGGCGCGTGAACGCAGCGCATCCAGGATGCGGCGAGCACGCTCCACCGCTGCTTCGTCTGGCAGCATGTTGTCGCGCTGGCCATACTCTTCACCCTGCGACGGAAGCGGGCGGCCCAGCGGGTCGCGCTGGTCGGCGTCGCGGCCCTCTCCATGGCGGCCGATATTGCCTTCGTTGCCGGTGCCCTGCTGCATCATCTGCTGGGCCATGTTGCGCGCGCCTTCGCGCAGGCCCCGCATGGCTTCGCCCTGGCTGCCGAGCGCCTCGTTGCGCTGGCCTTCGCCGAGTTCGCCGGCAGCTTCACCCATTTCCTGCTGCGCGCGGCCGAGACCGTCTCCAGGCTGCATGCCCTGCTGCTGCAGCTGTTCCATCAGCCGTTCAAGCATCTGGGCAAGATCCTGCTGCTGCTGCGACAGCTGGCCATTGCCGGGCGTCTGCTGCTCCGTCTGGCCGCGGCCGCCGGGCTCCTGACCTTCCTGGCCGGGCTGCATCTGGCCCTGGTTCTGATCGCCGGGCTGCGGCTGGCCGTCCTGAGGCATGCGGAAGGTCTGGTCCATCAGCTGCTGCTGGCGGCGCATCATCTCCGACAGTTGCTCAAGCATTCGAGCCATCGGCGAGTTGCGCTGCGGATTGGCCTGCTGCGGTTGGCCGGGGCGCAGGTTCTGCAGCATGTTTTCAAGCTCCGACAGCATTTGCTGGGCAGCATCGCGGGCACCGGACTTTGCCAGCTTCTCGATCATGTCCATCATCTGCTGGAGGTCGCGCGAGCGGATGGTCTGCTCGGCCTGCTGGTTCATCTGCTGTTGCTGCTGGTTGAACGCTTCCGGGTTCTTGCGCATCTCTTCCAGCATCTGCTGCTGCATGGCCTGCAGGTATTCGTTCATGGCCTCGCGCATCTGCTGCATCAGTTCGGCAATGCGCTCTTCCGACGCGCCTTCGGCCAGTGCCTTCTCCAGTTCCTTCTTGATGGCCTGAAGCTTCTTCAGGGCATCTGGCAGGTTGCCGCTTTCGATCGACAGGGCGATCTCCCAGAGCATGCCTGCCACCTGGCGAACCTCTTCATGGGTGCTGGCACGGTAGAGGCTTGCTGCCGCAGTACGGATGCCGAGGTAGACGCCCGAGCTTTCGATCAGTCCTTCAGGCCAGACCATCAAGGCCAGCAGGGCGCGCACCACGTCGCGCTCGCCTTCAGGATGCAGGAACAGGTTGCGGCGCTGCTCGACCAAGGCTTGCGCCAGCGGCTTGGAGAACGGGCGCTCCGGCAGCTTGAACTTCAGCACGTCGCTGGAGCCGGTTTGACCGGCCTGGTCGGTGGCGTCGAGCACCAGCTCGACCTCGAGTCCCGCCCAGGGGTGTTCGGTGAGGTCCTGGAAGCCCTTGCCCTCGGCCTGGCGCGGATTGATCTTCTGCAGGGACAAGGCGAAGTCCGGTGCGGCTTTCAGGAACTCGTTGTCTTCCGGCGGAATGCTGTGGTCATCAAACTGGCCTTCCGCCAGTTTCAGCCGCGCAGCCAGCGAGGTCACGCCATAATCATCCGAAACCTTCCACGGCAGCGCAAATCCGCCGGAGGGCGTGATCTCGATGGCTGACGGGATAGTGACGACGGGCGGTTCATCGGCAATCACGGTCACTGGCCAGGAGCCCATGTCGCGGTCGCCGGCGGTGATGCTGACGATGGCGGTGCGATCCAGCGTGGCGCGCAGTTCCTGCGCCGCTGGCTGCGGTGCGCCTTTGGTGGCGGGCTCGGGCACGATGCTGGCAATTATCGCCGGCTTGCCCTCGGCATCGCTGGCGGACGGGTCGAGCAGGGTGATGGTCAGGTCGTCCGAGCCGGCCAGACGGGCCACCAGTTCCGAGCCTTGCGGCACTGCCACCGGCGGCAGGGGCGCAGTTGCGCCATCTGCTGCCATGACGGCGGCTGGCCGCGTCAGCAGGACTGGCGGGCGAGCCGTGTAGGCCGGCGGGTTCAGCCAGGCATCTAGCGTGAGCGAGGCAGCCGGCACCGGCGCCGTCAACGCGACCGCCTCGGTTACCCGTTCGCGCCAGCTGCCCGCCGTCAGCACGCCAGCTGCGATGAGCGCCAGCGCCAGCGCATTGCGCAGCGCGTTCTGGTCGATGCGGGGCAATGGCGAGCGTGGACTGCCAGCCTTGAGGTGCTCCATCTCGCGGGCCATGCGCTCGCGGTGGGCCTGCCACAGGGCTTTCTGCTCAGGTGTCGCCGATGCTTCGTCAGCCAGCGTATCGGTGAAGCTTGTGGCGGGCCGGTGCCTGATGCCCGAGCGTTTCTCGATGCGGGCGATGGCCTCGTTCTCCGTGGGCCAGGACAGCCGGGCGAGGGGGCGCACGCTCCACGCAAAGACTATGACGGTAACGGCTGCCGCAGCCAGTTTGGCCCAGGCGGGCAGCAGCGCGACAAGTCCTGACAGGAGGCTGAGCAGCACCAGCCCGGTGATCATCATCGCCGGGAACAGCGCTTCCAGCAGCCGCTCCCAGGCCAGGGCTAGACGGGCCAGCCGGATCTTGCGGGCAAGGATGTGTTCCGGGTTTGCGCTCATGCTCCGATGATCCTAGCACAGTGCGGCAAAAACAAGGGACAGCATTGAGCCGTCTTCGAGACCGGTAAACGAAAATGTGATCGCAGCGGTTCCCCCCCGCGCCTGACGGCGCCGGGTATCGACCGTCAGTGCTGCCAGGATGCCAGCCGGTCGAGACCGATCAGGTCCTCGTAGGACTGGCGCGGCCGGATGATGGCGTACCTTGCTCCATTGACCAGCACCTCCGGCACCAGCGGCCTGGTGTTGTATGTGCAGGCCTGCACCGCGCCATAGGCGCCGGCTGTCATGACCGAGATCAGGTCGCCCGGTTCCAGCTGCGGCAGGTCGCGGTTCTGGGCTAGATAGTCGCCCGAACTCGCAGACCGGACCAACGATGTCGGCCAGGCTGTGCGGCGTGGACTTGCGAGCCTCTTTCACCGGGATGATCTCGTGGTAGGCGTCATACAGCGTCGGCCGGATCAGGTCGTTCATGGCGGCATCGACAATGACGAAGCGCTTGTCACCGGTTTCCTTCACGTGGATGACACGCGACACCAGGATGCCGGCATTGCCGGCGATCATGCGGCCCGGTTCCATGACGAACTTGCAGTCCAGGTGACCGAGCGTGTCCTTCACAAGAGCGGCGTATTCGTCCGGATGGGGCGGCACGTCATTGGTGCCGCGATAAGGCACGCCTAGTCCGCCACCTATATCGACGTGGCTGATCGGATGGCCGTCGGCGCGCAGTTCCTTCACCAGTCCGGCCAGAATGGTGTAGGCCTCGGCGTATGGCTCCAGCGTGGTAATCTGCGAGCCGATGTGCATGTCCACGCCGGTGATGCGCAGGTTGTCGAGGCTTGCGGCGCGGGCATAGACCTCGCGGGCACGGGTCATCGAGATGCCGAACTTGTTGTCCGACTTGCCGGTGGTGATCTTGGCGTGGGTCTTCGCATCCACGTCCGGGTTGACGCGGATCGAGATGTTGGCGGTTTCACCCAGCCGCTGGGCGATGGCGGAGAGCAGTTCCAGTTCCGGTTCGCTCTCGACGTTGAAACAGGCAATGCCCTCGCGCAGCGCCAACGACATCTCGGCCGCTGTCTTGCCGACGCCGGAAAACACAATGCGGCGGCCTGGAACGCCGGCCGCCAGCGCACGGCGCAGTTCACCTTCCGACACCACGTCCATGCCGGCGCCGAGGTCGGCCAGCGTCTTGATGACGGCCTGGTTGGAGTTGGCCTTCATGGCATAGCAGATCATCATGTCGAGACCTGCAAATGCCTTTCGCAGCACCTCGTAATGACGGGTCAGGGTGGCGGTCGAATAGCAGTAGAACGGGGTTTCCAGGTCAAGCGCGAGCTCGGCAAGGGAGACGTCTTCGGCGTGCAGGACGCCATCGCGGTAGCTGAAGTGGTGCATGGGGCGGCAAATCCGGAAAAAAATCGATGAACGTCAACGGGCTGGGGCATCTTCAGGGCACCGCATGCGCCGTCCTTGTCACTGCGGTTTGATCAGCGGATCAATGGCAGCGGGCTCGTCCGGATCGGGCGCAGCCGCGCCGGGTGGCGGCTCCAGAGGTCCGCGCACGCCGCAGCCGGCAAGCAGGCCCGCCAGCAGGGCAAAAATGAGTAGGCTGCGCAGGTTCATCGGTTTCCAGGTCCGGTCAGTCGTGGCGGCATCAAGATGGACCCGAGTTGTAACCCAAACTGGCTGCAGTGGCAAAGTGCGAACTGCAGCGCGGCGAAGCTGGCCGAAGCTGGCGGTTACTGGCCGGTTTCGGCGCTGACGGTCTGCACCTCGATCCAGTAACGCGAGTTGGTGGCCTCAAGCTGGTTGGGGAAGTCGATGATGCGCTCATCGTTGTGGGTTTCGCCGGGGGCAAGAGCAATCTTTTCCAGCCCCACGGTGCGCTGGCCGACCCGTGAACAGGCGCCGCGCAGCTCATTGGCCGACACGTCGGATTGCGGCGTCGAGAAGAACGACGGACAGGCGTACAGCATGATGCGCAATCCGACGTCGCGCGCAGTGTAGGTGCTGGAACGGTTGGCTATGCTGGTGACGAGGCGCCATTGCAGTGGGTTGGGGCGGGAGATCTCGCGTCCGCTGGTATCGGTTACGGTGGTTTCGGTGTTCGTCAGGCTTGAGGAATTGATCGCGATATCCGACGGTTTCAGTGCGCCGTAACGAACGGCTTCGGACTGACGCACCTGGTCGAGGCGTTGCGCGGTCGGCGCCGGGGCCCCTTCACCTGGCTGCTTCTCGCTCAGGGTGAGAGCAATCATCAAGACAGCGAACACGGCAGAGACCGCTGCCAGCAGTCCGCGCCGCCAGGTGGTGTTGCGGACGAACAGCCAGATCACGGCCACGGCGAGCAGGTAGATGATCAACCACCGCATACCCAAGACTTGCCTCCAGCCATGACCGGGAGCCGGAACGGCCCCCTCACTTCCAACACATAGTCATCTACCCTGCCCGGGGCAACGGGTCCGGTGCCGCCACAGGGTGCCGAGGGTTAATGCGGATCTACCCCAGAAGTTTCAGCCAGCGCTTCGCTTCGCGCCTTACATTGGCCGGCGCGGTGCCGCCAAAGCTGTTGCGCGAGCGGGCCGAGGCTTCTGGCGTCAGTACGGACAAGACGTCGCGGGTGATGCGTGGCTCCACCGACTGCATGTCTTCAAGCGCCAGCTGATCAAGGCCAATGCCTTGCTTCTCGGCCATGGCGACAAGGGCGCCGGTGACGTGATGCGCATCGCGGAACGGCATCGCCAGCACGCGCACCAGCCAGTCGGCAAGGTCTGTCGCGGTGGAATAGCCCGAACCAGCGGCCGCCGCCATCCGCTTTGTCACCGGCTCCATGTCGGCGGCCATGCCGGTCATGGCGGCAATGGCGAGCGACAGGTTGTCGATGGCGTCGAAGGCGGGCTCCTTGTCTTCCTGCATGTCCTTGGAATAGGTCAGCGGCAGTCCCTTCATCACCAGCATCAGGCTGGTGAAGGCGCCAAGAATGCGTCCCGGCTTGGCGCGGATGAGTTCAGCCGCGTCAGGGTTTTTCTTTTGCGGCATGATCGAGGAACCGGTGGTGAACTGGTCCGACAGCCGGATGAAGCCGAACTGCGGCGTCGACCAGATGACCAGTTCCTCGGCAAAGCGCGACAGGTGCATGGCGCAGATGGACGCCGCCGCCAGCATTTCGAGCACGAAGTCCCGGTCGGCGACCGAGTCGAGTGAATTGCGGGTGGGCCGGTCGAAACCGAGCGCTTTCGCCGTCATGGCCCGGTCGATGGGGAACGAGGTGCCGGCAAGCGCTGCTGCGCCCAGCGGCGACTCGTTCATCCGCTTGCGGGCATCAGCAAAGCGCGAGCGGTCGCGCGCCAGCATTTCCACATAGGCCAGAAGGTGGTGGCCAAAGGTAACCGGCTGGGCAGTCTGCAGGTGGGTGAAGCCGGGCATGATGTCGCCGGCGTGCTTCAGTGCCTTTTCTGCAAGCACCTTCTGCAGGCCGGCCAGTTGCGCATCAAAGCTGTCGAGGCAATCGCGCACATAGAGCTTGAAGTCGGTGGCAACCTGGTCATTGCGCGAGCGTGCGGTGTGAAGCCGGCCGGCAGGTGCGCCGATGCGGTCCTTCAGTGCGGATTCCACGTTCATGTGAATGTCTTCAAGCGCGGTGGAGAAAGTGAAGTTGCCGGCCTCGATGTCCTTCTCGATGGCCTTCAGTCCCTTCACAATCTCGCGAACGTCGGCCTTCGGTATGATGCCGCATTCGCCCAGCATGGTCGCGTGTGCTATGGACCCGGCGATGTCCTGGGCATGCAGGCGCTGGTCGAAGCTGATCGACGCGTTGATCTTTTCCATGATTTCGCCGGGGCCGGACTGGAACCTGCCGCCCCACATCTTGTTTGTCATATCGAGATCCGCCTCAAGTTCAAGAAACCGCCAGCCGTCAATGGAGAGACCATGCCAAAGCCAGAGCCTTCAACCAGCACTGTACGTCCGCGCAAGCGTGTAGCCGGCATTGTCACTGCCGTCGCCGTTGCGGCGCTGGCCGGGGTTTACGCGATGTTCGGGGTTGATGGCAATGCGCCAGAGGGCTCCGCGCCGGCCCAGGCGGGCGAGACAGCGCTCGACAAGTCGCTGTCGACCGGCGCCATTGCGGCGTTCGTGTTCAAGCCGGACCGGCCGGCCATCGAGTCCGGCGCGTTCAAGGATGGCAATGGCAAGGAGCTGACACTGGCGGACTGGAAGGGCCGTGTTGTGCTGGTCAACCTGTGGGCAACGTGGTGCGCGCCTTGCCGCAAGGAGATGCCGGACCTGGCGCAGTTGCAGAAGGATTATGGCGGCGACGATTTCGAAGTGGTGGCGATCAGCGTCGACCTCAAGGGAGCCGAAGCATCGTCCGCCTTTCTCAAGGAAGTGAACGCCGACAACCTGGCGCTTTACGTGGAGCCGACCACCCGGATCATGAAGCAGTTGGGCGCCATCGGGCTGCCGCTGACCATCCTGATCGACCGCCAGGGCGGCGAGATCGGCAGGCTGCTCGGTCCCGCCCACTGGACGGCTCCGGAGGCACGCAAGCTGATCGAGACCGCAATTGCGGAGAAGCCGGCCGGTTAGCGCTCGGCCAGCCACGTGCGGGCGTCGTCGAGGTTCGGCAGCCGCGCCCAACCTTCCGGCGTTTCCACGGCAATGGAGCCATCTTCCAGCGTCATGGCAAGGTGACCATCGAGGTCGAACTCGTCCATGGCAAGCGGCCACAGGCGCGGGTCGGACATGTCGGGTACAATTTCGGCACGCGTTGGCGTGGCGGGTGCGGTCTGGTAAGGCGGCAGATCCGGCACATCGTCATCCGCGCGCTGCGGGATATCGCCGCCGGGCGTCCCGAGGCCGAGCATCTCTTCCCTGTCCTCGCCGCCTTGCGGCCTTGATGCCGTGAAGTCCGGTATGTCCGCCGTGGCAGAGGCAGCCGGCGCCGCGACGCCCAGTCCGCGCTCCAGCAGCCGTGCGGTATTGTTCGCTGTATCAATCATGGCACGGGCCATGGTTGCATTGACGATGGCGAGCAACCCGAGTGCGGCGGTGGTGGCGCCTCCGGCCATCAGCAGCGCACCGGCCGCCATGCCGAAGTCGCTTTGCAGCAGGGCGTATATGCCATACCCGATCAGCCCGAGGCCACCGATCACGGCAACCCAGCCTAGAGCGGCAACGAGCTTGACGATGCCGCCGCCGGAAGTGGAGTCGTCAGACATGCGCGTACCCCCGTACCTGTCCCTGTCTCAAGGACAAGTTGAACACAATTCGGGGCGTTCGGCAAACGCGGATACGGCAGGCTACCGGGTCGGCACCGGCGTCTCGCCGCGATAGTCGTAGAAGCCGCGCTGGGTCTTGCGGCCCAGCCAGCCGGCCTCGACATACTTCACCAGCAGCGGGCATGGCCGGTACTTGGAATCCGCCAACCCGTCGTACAGCACCTGCATGATGGACAGGCAGGTATCGAGGCCGATGAAGTCTGCAAGCTCGAGCGGACCCATCGGGTGGTTGGCGCCCAGCTTCATGGCCTTGTCGATGGCTTCGACCGAGCCAACGCCCTCATACAGCGTATAGACCGCCTCGTTGATCATCGGCAGCAGCACGCGGTTGACGATGAAGGCCGGAAAGTCCTCGGCCACGGCAACCGACTTGCCCAGCGTGCCGGTGAATTCGCGAACTTCCTGGAAGATCTCGTCGCCGGTGGCGATGCCGCGGATCAGCTCGACCAGTTCCATCACCGGCACCGGGTTCATGAAATGGATGCCCATGAACTTCTCCGGCCGGTTCGTACCCGCCGCAAGGCGCGTGATGGAGATCGAGGACGTGTTGGAGCCGATCAGGCAGCTTTCCTTGAGGTGGGGGCACAGGTCGGTGAAAATCTTGCGCTTGACTGTCTCGTCCTCGATGGCGGATTCGATGATGAGGTCACAGTCGCCGAATTGCTCGAACTTCGCTGCCGGGGTGATCCGTTCCAGCGCGGTCTTGCGCTGGTCCTCGGTGATCTTTTCGGAGCGCACCTGCCGGGCCATGTTGCCGTTGATGGTCGCGAGGCCCTTCTCGATGGCTTCCCTGGAGATGTCGTAAAGGCCGACGTCGTATCCGGCCAGGGCGCACACATGGGCGATGCCGGAGCCCATCTGGCCTGCGCCGATCACGCCTACTTTGCTGATGGTCATTTGATATTGTTCTCTTGCGTTCGTCGGACGCGGGAGACTATCGCGCACGGCCGGTTGCGGCAAGCAACTTTAACGCACTGCAGCAAACAACCCGCCGGGCGTTTCCGCACGGCGGGTTGGGTAATTCGCGGCCTTGGCGGGCCTGCCGCAACGTTGTCAGTAGCCGGCCTTGGCCAGTTCGGCTTCCAGTTCGGGCACCGCCTGGAACAGGTCGGCCACGAGGCCATAGTCGGCCACCTGGAAGATCGGAGCTTCCTCGTCCTTGTTGATGGCGACGATCACCTTCGAGTCCTTCATGCCGGCCAGGTGCTGGATGGCGCCGGAAATGCCGACTGCGATGTACAGGTCGGGGGCGACCACCTTGCCGGTCTGGCCGACCTGGTAATCGTTCGGCACGTAGCCTGCGTCCACGGCAGCGCGCGAGGCGCCGACGGCGGCGTTGAGCTTGTCGGCCACCTTTTCCAGCATGGCGAAGTTCTCACCGTTCTGCATGCCGCGGCCACCGGATACGATGATCGAGGCCGAGGTCAGCTCGGGCCGGTCCGACTTGGACAGGTTCTCGCCCTGGTAGGAGGTCAGGCCCGGATCAGCCGGGGCATCGACCTTCTCGATGGCGGCGGAACCGCCGGTGCCCGCCGCTTCGAAGGAAGCGGTGAGGACGGTGACGACCTTCTTCTTGCCGGTTGCCTGCACGGTCTGGATGGCGTTACCGGCATAGATCGGGCGTTCGAAGGTGTCGGCAGACTTCACCGCAATGATGCCGGAGACCTGCATCTCGTCGAGCAGGGCGGCCACGCGCGGGCTGATGTTCTTGCCGCTGGTGGTGGCGGGGGCAACCATGGCGTCATGGCTGGCCATCAGGTTCACGATAAGCGCGGCCATCGGCTCGGCCAGCGGACGCTCGAACATGGCGTGATCGCAATGGAGCACCTTCTTCACCCCGGCAAGGCCGGCGGCTTCCCTGGCGGCGCCGTCAGCCTTGTGGCCGGCGACCAGCACGTGCACGTCGCCGCCCATCTGGGTGGCGGCGGTCAGCGCCTTGTGGGTGGCATCCTTGAGGCCGGCATTGTCGTGTTCAGCAATGAGGAGAATGGCCATGACTTAGATAACTCCTGCTTCGTTCTTCAGCTTGTCGACGAGTTCGGCAACCGAGGCGACCTTCTTGCCGCCCTGCCGGGCCGGCGGTTCGGTGGTGGATACCACCTTCAGCTTCGGCGCCAGGTCGACGCCCATGTCGGCGGCCACCTTCTCATCGAGCGGCTTCTTCTTGGCCTTCATGATGTTTGGCAGCGAGGCGTAGCGCGGCTGGTTGAGGCGCAGGTCCGTGGTGACGATCATTGGCATCTTGCACTTGATGGTCTGCAGGCCGCCGTCGATCTCGCGGGTAACGGTGGCGCTGTCACCGGCAATCTCGACCTTGGAGGCGAACGCGGCTTGCGACCAGCCGAGCAGCGCCGACAACATCTGGCCGGTCTGGTTGCAGTCGTCGTCGATGGCCTGCTTGCCGAGGATGACCAGACCGGGCTGTTCTTCGTCGATCACCTTCTTCAGCAGCTTGGCGACGGCGAGCGGCTCGACATAATCGTCATGCTTGATCAGGATGCCGCGGTCTGCGCCCATTGCAAGGGCGGTACGGATGGTTTCCTGGGCCTGCTGCGGGCCAACCGACACGGCAATGATCTCGCTGGCGGTGCCTGCTTCCCTGAGGCGGATAGCCTCTTCCACCGCAATCTCGTCGAACGGGTTCATCGACATCTTGACGTTGGCCAGTTCGACACCTGACCCGTCGGCCTTGACGCGGATCTTGACGTTGTAGTCGACGACCCGCTTGACAGCGACCAGAACTTTCATCGCAAGCAATCTCTCTCGTTAGTCGTGATGGCGCCGCAGAATAGGGCGTGGCGCCGGGGTTACTTTGCCGTCACGGACATGCTGTTTGCATTTCGCGCGCGGACCGTAGGGGGCAGGCGCGGCTGGCGTCAATGCGAATATCGTCGATTCACGGCCAATTGCGACCTCTGGTCCGCATTTTGACCGCGGTTGGTACCTCAAATGTGGCGATCAGGCGAGGCGTGCGCCCAGCGTGCGGCGGAACAGGCTGGCAATCAGGAAGCCTGCGGCAAAGCCGCCAATATGGGCCCACCAGGCGACCAGGACCTCGTTCTGTCCGTCATCGATGTAAAGCGCCAGAACCTGGAAGCCGATCCACATGGCCAACGCCCACAAGGCGGAGATGCGGAACGGGATCGGCAGTTTCATGAACAGCACCCAGACGCGCGCCTTTGGGAAGAGTACCAGGTAGGCGCCGAGGATGCCCGATACCGCGCCCGATGCGCCGACCAGCGGCACGGTCGAATCCGGGCTGGCGACGATATGGGCGCCGGCGGCGATGATGCCGCTCAGGAAGTACAGCAGCAGAAATCCGACATGGCCGAAGGCGTCCTCGACGTTATCAGCGAACACCCACATGAACGCCATGTTGGCGGCGAGATGCAGCCAGCCGCCATGAATGAAGGTGTAGGTGATCAATGTCAGCGGCTCCGGCACCGACAGCAGGCCTGATGCACCCGCGCTCGCCGTATTGCCGATGTGGCCGATCTCGGCCGGCACCAGGCCGAAGGAGGTGGCCAGCGCCAGGTGGCTCACCCCCAGGTTGCCGTAGGTGAGCAGCAGATGCACGGCAATGTTGAGGAGGATGATCGCACCGGTCACGAACTGGAAGCGGATCACGCGAAGCGTGTTGTCATCATGCAGCGGTACGAACATGAACAGGATTCCCTCGTTGCGGCGCTGCTCAGGCTGATTGCGTGGCGCCGGGCCGCCACAGCACGTCGCCGCCGTGCCGGGCATTCACCCAGCGGCTGGCGACGAACAGGAAATCCGATAGCCGGTTCAGATAGGTGGCGGCCTCCGGCGTAACGTGCTCGCCGGGAATGGTGGCAAGCTCGACGATGTGGCGTTCGGCGCGCCGGCACACCGTGCGGGCCTGGTGCAGGAAGGCCGCGGCCGGATGGCCGCCGGGCAGCACGAAGGAGCGCAACGGCTCCAGCTCCGAGTTGAGCTGGTCGATCTCGGCCTCCAGCCGGTACACCTGGGCCTGCTTGATGCGCAGCGGCTCCCATTCCACCTTCTCACCGGTGTCGGGTGTGCACAGGTCCGCGCCAAGGTCGAACATGTCGTTCTGGATGCGCGCCAGCATGGCGTCGAGCACGGCCAGGTGCGCGTCGACGGTATGCAGGCGCACCACGCCGAGGATCGAATTGGCCTCGTCCACAGTGCCATAGCTGGCGATGCGGGCGTGGAACTTTGGTAACCGCTGGCCGGTGGACAGGGCAGTGGTGCCGTCGTCGCCGGTCTTGGTGTAGATCCTGTTGAGTACGACCATTGCTGTCTTCCGGTTGGTGCGTTGAGGGGCGACGGTATGCAATCGCGGGCGATCAGTCTACCCGCAGAACGCGGGCCGGGCTGGCCCTCAGCGCCGACCAGGTGGTGATCAGCCCGGCGGCTACGGTCACCACCAGCGCGATCAGCGCCGTGGCGGCGGCGGTGGCGAGGGAGAACTGCCACTCCAGCTGCATGATGAAGGTAATGATGGCCCACGCGCTCAATGATCCGGCCACGATGGCGAAGGCGGCAGTGGCAAGCCCGAGGACGGCGTATTCAAGCACCAGAGAGCGCAGCAGCTGCGAGCGGGTGGCGCCATAGGTCTTGAGGATGACCGCATCGTAAATGCGGCCTGACAGGCCGGTCGCCAGCGCTCCGCCCAGCACCAGTATGCCGACCAGCAGGGTCATGGCATTGGCGCCGCGAATGGCGGCGATGAGCTGGCTCATCAGCGTGTTGATGGCGTCGAGCGCGTCGCGCACCCGGATCGAGGTCACGGTCGGGTAGGGGCCGGATACTGCCTTCAGGATGGCCGGCTCTGCTTCCGGCGCTGCCTGTGCCGTGACCACGTACATGTGCGGTGCGCCTGCAAAGGTGTTGGGCGAGAACACCATGACGAAGTTGATCTGCAGCGAGCGCCAGTCCACCTCGCGGAAGTTGGCGACCTTGGCGGTGATCTCGCGGCCCAGCACGTTGACGGAGACGGTGTCGCCGATCTTCATGTCCAGACCCTCGGCAATGTCGGCGGAGAACGACACCAGCGGTTCGCCCGCATGGTCGGGCGCCCACCAGCTGCCCTGGCTCAGTTCAGCATTGTCGGGCATGGTGGCCGAATAAGTGATGCCGCGGTCGCCGCGCAAGGCCCAGGCGGCGTCGGGCGATACCTTGACTTCGGCAGACGGCACGCCGTTCACCTTGATGATGCGGCCGCGCAGCATTGGCGCCGTGCCGACGCTGGAGGCGCCTGCCGTGCTCAGCGCGTCGGTGAAGCCGTCAGCCTCGGAGGAGTGCACGTCGAGGAAAAAGAACGCAGGCGCACGGTCCGGCAGGTTGTCGCGCAGTTCCTTGGACACGTTGGTGTCGATCAGCGCCAATGTGACGAACAGCGTCAGGCCGAGTCCAAGCGACATGACCACGGACGGCGTTGGCGTTCCGGGCCGGTGCAGGTTGGCGATGGCGAGCCGGGCAGTCGCAGAGCGCGCGTGCTTCGCCCTGGCGGCCAGCCACATCAGCAGCCGGGCCAGGCCGGCCAGGATGATGAAGCTGGTGATGATGCCACCGGCATAGCCCCAGGTGACTCGCGGGTCCGGGAACGCGGAGTAGGTAAGCGCGAAGATGCCGCCAAGAGCCGCGGCGATGACGGCGAGGGTTCGCACGCCCGGCCATGCGGTGACGTGGGCGGTGAGGTCGCGGAACAGGGCGGAGGGCGGAATGCGGCCGGCGCGCACCAGCGGCCACACGGCAAAGGCCACGACGATCAGGTAGCCATACAGGGCGGCGCGCAGGACCGGCCACCATTCCGGTCCGGCCGAGACGGGCACTGGCAGGACGCTGGACAACAGCGCTCCGGCCAGCGGCGGGGTAACGAGACCCAAGGCAGCGCCGATGCCGATGCCCAGCGTTGCCACGATCAGCACCTCGACGAAATAGGTCTGGAAAACGAGCCTTGCCGGCGCGCCGAGGCATTTCAGCGTGGCGATGTTCCTGGTCCGGCGTTCGAGGAACGCCTTGACCGCGTTGGCCACGCCGACACCGCCGACGATCAGCGCGGTGAGACCGACGAGCGACAGGAAGAAGGTCAACCGGTCGATGAAGCGGCGCACGCTGGGCGCAGCGTTTTCGCGCGAGCGCACCCGCCAGCCTTCATCCTGCAGCACGGGTCTTGCTTGCTCGATCAGGGTCTTGACCTGCGCGTCGCTGGTGGGTGGCGGCAGGGCGACGCGGTAGCGCCAGGTGATCAGGCTGCCGGGCCGGGCAAGGCCAGTGGCTTCCAGGTCGCGGTCCGAGATCATCAGCCGGGGCCCGAGCACGAAGCCGTCGGAAATGCGGTCGGGTTCTCTCAGGATGGCAGCGTTGATGGTGAATTCTTCGGTGCCGACGCGCAATGCATCACCCACTTTCAACCCCAACCGGTCGAGCAGCGATTGCTCCACCACCGTGCCGGGGCGGCCTTGCGCATCGCGGGCAAGCGCCTGGGTCAGCGCTATGGGCGGGGACAGTTCCAGCGTGCCGTAGAGCGGGTAGGCATCATCGGCGACCTTGGCCTCGACCAGCGCAGAAGCGCCGTCCGGCGCCGCCGCCATCGCCCGCAAGGTGGCCACGCGGCTGACCCGGCCGGCGGCCTCGATGAAGGCGCGTTGTTCCGGCGTGGGCTGATTGTGCAGCACCGAGAATTCGACGTCGCCGCCCATCAGCGACCGGCCCTCGTTGGCGATGCCGCGCTCCAGCGCCGCCGACAGCGCGCCGACGATGGCAATGGCCCCGACGCCGAGCACCAGACATGCGAGGAAGATGCGGAAACCCTGCAGGCCGGAGCGCAGCTCGCGCCGTGCAAGCCGGAAGGCAAGCGCCAGCGATGCGGTCATTGCGCGTCCCTCGAGTCAGAGTGAATCAGGCCATCGCGGATTTCCACCATGCGATTGCAGCGTGCGGCAAGGCCGGGGTCATGGGTGACCAGGACCAGCGTGGTGCCGCTGGTGCGCTGCAGCTCGAACAGCAGGTCCATGATGGTCTGGCCGGTTTCCTGGTCCAGGTTGCCGGTGGGTTCGTCGGCGAGGATGATTTTCGCCCCTGCGGCCAGCGCGCGGGCAATGGCGACGCGCTGCTGCTCGCCGCCGGACAACTGGCCGGGATAATGGTCGAGGCGGTGGCCAAGACCGACGCGCTCAAGCTGGGCGCGGGCCTCGCCGAAGGCATTGCGCGAGCCGCGGAACTCCAGTGGAACAGCGACGTTTTCCAGTGCCGTCATGGCCGGGATCAGGTGGAATGACTGGAACACGATGCCGATCTGGTCGCGGCGGAATTCAGCCAGCCGGTCCTCGTCGAGTTTGACCAGGTCATGACCGGCCACCGAAACCTTGCCGCCCGTGGCGCGTTCCAGACCCGAGATGACCATCAGCAGCGTGGTCTTGCCCGAGCCGGACGGTCCGACGATCGATACCGCCTCGCCCTGATCGATGGAGAGGTCCACGCCCTTGAGAATGTCCACCGGTCCGGCGCGTGATGGCAGGGTGACTTCAAGCCCTTCCAGGTTGATGACGATTTTCCTGCCTGCTTGCGGTTGGCTCGAAGTGGCAGCGGCAGGGGCGCGGGCGTCCATGATCGGTGAGGTCCTGTGAGCGGCTTTGTTGAAGGGGCCGGGCGGGTTGCCGTGGCCTGTTGGGCTTTCTATGTAGGTGAACGACGCAGTCAATCAAAGGTTTCCGGCGCGATGAGACGATTTTCCGTATTGCTGGTGGTGCTCGCCAGCCTTGCCGGCCTGCTGGCCGCACCGGTGGCTGCCGGTCAGCCATTCACCGTGGTGGCGCTGGGCGACAGCCTGAGCGCGGGCTATGGCCTGGGCTCAGGCGACGGTTTCACCGACCGGCTGGAAGCACGGTTGAAGGCTGACGGTTTCAACGTGACCGTGGTCAATGCCGGGGTATCGGGTGACACCACCAAGGGCGGCCTGGCACGGCTCGACTGGTCGGTGCCCGATGACACGTCGCTGGTGATCCTCGAACTTGGCGCCAATGATGCGTTGCGCGGCATTGCACCCGCCGAGACCCGCGCCAACCTGGATGCGATGCTGGCCCGGCTCAAGGAGCGCAGCATTCCGGTGCTGCTGGCCGGCATGATCGCGCCGCCCAACATGGGCGAGGACTATGGCCGCCAGTTCAACGCGATTTACGCGGAACTTGCGCAAAAGCACGAGGTGGCGCTTTACCCGTTCTTCCTCGACGGCGTGGCGGGCGAGGCCAGGCTCAACCTGGCCGACGGCATGCATCCCAACGCCGAGGGCATCGGGGTGATCGTTGAGCGCATCGCGCCGCAGGTGGGCCAGATGTTGTCCGCGATGGAGCCGTAACGGCGTCACATTGTCTTTTTGTCGTCATGTCTTGTGATCGTCATGCATCGGCGTTTAGCCTTGATGAAGCGATCTGATTCGCTGCTTCGCTGACCAGACGGGAGGGCCATAAGGATGCCTCGACTGTTTACCGGCGTGGAACTGCCACCGGATGTGGCGCTCGACTTGTCCATCATGCGCGGCGGCATTGAAGGCGCGCGCTGGATCGATCCCGAAAGCTATCACGTGACCTTGCGGTTCGTGGGCGACATTCCCGACCGCATGGCGCATGAACTGTCCGACGAACTTGGCCGGGTGATTGCCATGCCGCCGTTCACCATATCGCTGGCGGGCATGGGCATATTCGGTTCGAAGAAGCCGCATTCGCTTTATGTCAGGGTCGAGGAATGTCCTGACCTGAGGCGGCTGCAGGCCATGCACGAGCGGGTGTGCCAGTCGCTGGGTCTGCCGCCGGAACCGCGCAAGTTCACCCCGCACGTGACGCTGGCCCGGTTGAGGCAGGCCGACCGCCGCCAGGCAATGGGCTTTGCCCACAGCCACAACCTGTACCGCTCGCGCAGCTTCGAGGTGAGCAGCTTCGTGCTGTTTTCATCGCGGGCATCGCGCGGCGGCGGGCCCTATGGCCGCGAAGAGGTCTATCCGCTGGCCCGGGCAATGTGAGCGGCAAGGCCGCGCGCAGCCAGTTCGATCAGGTCGAGGGCGTGTTCGAACCCCTCCTCGCCGCCGTAATAGGGGTCTGGCACCTCGCGCACCGGCACTTCACCGGCAAAATCCATGAACAGGTGGACGCGGCCCGGCGCGCCGTGCGGCTGCATGGCCTTCAGCCGGGCGAAGTTCTGGCCGTCCATGGCCAGCAGCATGTCGAAGCGGTGAAAGTCTTCGTCTTCCACCTGCCGGGCGCGCTGACCGGCGATGTCGATGTCGCGCATCAACGCCGCCTTTACCGCACGCGGATCGGGCGGGCCACCGGCGTGCCAGCCACTGGTACCGGCACTGTCCGTGACGACGTGGGCAAGCCCTGCAGCGTCAAGCGCTTTTCGTACGGCACCTTCGGCCATTGGCGAGCGGCAGATATTTCCGAGGCAGACGAGCAGGACAGACTTCATCGGTTGGAACGCCGGGCGCAGGTTGGACGTTGACGGGTCAAGACACGGGAGATCATCAGCAATGGCGGAAAAACTTCAAGGCCCGGCAAGGGTCCAGCAACTGTCCGAACTCGATGGATGGCAGGAAGTGGACGGCCGAGACGCCATCCACAAGACCTTCACCTTCAGGAACTTCAATCAGGCGTTCGGTTTCATGTCGCGGGTGGCGATGCAGGTGGAGAAACTCGACCATCATCCGGAGTGGTTCAACGTCTACAAGACCGTCGAGGTAACGCTGTCGACCCACGATGCCGGCGGCGTCACCGATCTCGACATCAAGCTTGCGCGCTTCATGGACAAGGCCGCGGGGACTTGACAGCGTCATCTTGCCGGTCCTTGCTTCTGCTCCGGCCGGATGACGCTTAACCTAACCGAAGTGTAATCTTGAGTGTCCTTGTCAGCTTTGGCGTTTACCCCCATATTCCGCATCGTCATCAATCCTACTAGGGAGTTTTTCAATGGCAGACCTCCGTTACCAGTCTTCTGCGCCGGCCAGCACCCGCGCTGCGGAGATTGATCAGGGCCTGCGCTCGTACATGCTGGGCGTTTATAACTACATGGCGCTTGGCGTGGCCGCGACGGCCATCATCACCCTGTTCGTGGCCTCCATGCCGGCGCTGCTCGCAGTGGCGTTCTCGCTGAAGTGGGTGTTCTTCATCGGCATCCTCGGCATGGGCTTCCTGGCCCCGCGAATGATCTTCTCGAACAGCACCCTGGCCGCGCAGGGCGCGTTCTGGGGCTACTGCGCGCTCTGGGGCTTCGGCATCGCGCCAATCGTTGGCGCCTACATGGCGGTTGATCCCGGCATGGTTGCACGTGCCTTCTTTATCGCGGCTGCAACGTTCGGCGCCACCAGCCTGGCCGGTTACGTGACCAAGCGCAACCTGTCGGCTTTTGGCACCTTCTTCATGATCGCCACCATCGGCATCATCATTGCCATGCTGGTGAATGTGTTCCTGGTGCAGTCGAGCATGATGAGCCTGATCGTCTCGTGTGTGACGGTCCTGCTGTTCGCGGGCATCACTGCCTACGAAACGCAGATGATCAAGGAAATGTACGTGGAAGGCGACGGCACGGCCGTGGCCCGCTCGAAGTCGATCTTCGGCGCGTTCATGCTGTATGGCAGCTTCGTCACGCTGTTCATCCACATCCTGAACATCCTCGGCATCATGCGCTCCGAGTAAGTTCTCCAGCAGCGTTTTCCGCTGCGGCTCACAGCCTGAAGCCCTCGCGGAACATGATCCTTCCGCGAGGGTTTTTTTCATGCCTGCAGCGATTTCAGGCAACGACCAGCTTGGGCTTTTTCAGCAGCACCTTGAGCACCTGCGCCAGGTCGTGGCCGCGGCGCAGGATCTGCCCGCCGGCGGTGATAACGGTGTAGGCGCCCTGCTTGCGGGCGAGCTTCGGGTTCTTCTCGATGCGGTAGAGCGGCAGTTCCGAACTGCGCCGGTAGACGGCGAACACCGCCCTCTCGCGGTTGAAGTCCATGGCGTAGTCGCGCCATTCCCCCGCGGCGACCTTGGTGCCATAGAGATGCAGGATGGTGGCGAGTTCGGTGCGGTTGAAGACCACCTGAACGGGAGCGGCCGCAGCAGACTGGCGGGAGGCATCTGGTTGGGCCCCACTGCTCTCGTGCGGTGCCGCACGCGCGCGCAGGGCGACAATCTCCGGTTCTTCGCTCACTCGCTGCTTCCGGTTGCATGCTCGACTAAGGCTGTCATCTTGACGTCATTTTCAAGCGAGTTCAACCCTGCGGTCCGGTCCGAACAAGGATTGATGACGTTGTGTCCGAATTAACCAAGATGCCCCTTTTCAGCCACGTTTCGTTCAAAGAATTGTCCGGAACCGGATGCATCATCTGATCGTTGCCTCAAGGTCCGGCTCTGAATCGTTTCGGATATCTCAGCCCCCCAGCCCCCCGTGGCGAATCTGGAGCCGGACCTCTTTTCTGTCAGTGAGTGTGTGAGTTGCGGTGTACTTGCCGGCATCCAGTCGATGGCAAGACCTTAGTCAACCTGGTATCCGGCGGACCTCGCGAGGCCGCCGTTTTCTTTTGCCGCCAGTGCATCGAATGCGGGCCTACCACTTGATCTGGCGGCGTAATTTCCCAATATCCGGTGAACTCGAATCAAACCTGCCTGTTTCGGGCCGTTGAGGAGTTCAGCATCCATGTCGAAAGCAGACGCGCAGTCCGCTGCCAAGCCGAAGGCGTTCCAGGCCGAAGTTGCGAAATTGCTGCACCTTATGGTGCATTCGGTCTACTCCGAACGAGAAGTGTTCCTGCGCGAGCTCATCTCCAATGCATCGGACGCCTGTGACAAGCTGCGCTACGAGTCGCTGAAGAACGACAAGCTGATGGCCGAGGGCGGCGAGCTGCGGATCGACATCGCGCTCGACAAGAAAGCGAAGTCGCTGACCATCGCCGATACCGGCATCGGCATGGATGCCAAGGAGCTTACCGACAATCTCGGCACCATTGCGCGCTCCGGCACGCAGGCATTCATGGAGCAGATGGAGGGGGCCAAGCCGAAGAAAGACAAGGACGGCGAGGGCGTTCAACTGATCGGCCAGTTCGGCGTCGGCTTCTATTCCGCCTTCATGATTGCCGAGAAGGTGGATGTCGTCTCGCGCAAGGCAGGCGCCAAGAAGGCCAATGTCTGGACTTCCGACGGTGGCGGCACCTTTACCGTGGAGCCATACGAGGGCGACGACGCGCCGGTGCGCGGCACCTCGATCCGCCTGCATCTGCGCAAGGACGCCAAGGAGTTTCTCGAGGACGTGCGGCTTGAGCACGTGGTGCGGACCTACTCGGATCATGTCAGCCATCCGATCTACCTGGAAGGCCGGCAGATCAATTCCGGCTCCGCCATCTGGGCGCGGGCGAAGTCCGAGGTCAGCGACGAGCAGCACCGGGAGTTCTTCGGGCATGTGTCGGGCGTCTATGCGGACCCGGCGCTGACCATCCACTACAAGGCAGAAGGACGGCACGAATATTCGGTGCTGCTGTACGTGCCGGGCGAGAAGCCGTTCGATCTGTTCGACCCGGAGCGCAAGGGCAGGCAGAAGCTGTATGTGCGCCGGGTGTACATCACCGATGAAGCCGAAATGCTGCCGTCCTACCTGCGCTTCGTGCGCGGGGTCATCGACAGCGAAGACATGCCGCTGAACATCAGCCGGGAGATGCTGCAGGACAACCCGACCGTTCACGCCATCCGCGCCGCGGTGACCAAGCGGGTGCTGTCGGAACTGAAGAAGTGTGCCGACAAGCAGCCGGATGTCTATGCGAAGATCTGGGATGCGTTCGGACCGGTGATCAAGGAAGGCCTCTATGAGGACATGGAGCGGCGCGATGCTCTCTATGAAATCTGCCTGTTCCGCTCGACGCAGAGCGAAGGCCGCCAGGATGTGACGCTGGCTGATTATGTCAGCCGGCTGAAGGAGAACCAGACGGCGATCTATTACCTGACCGGTGAGGACGCGGCCAAGGCCGGGGTCAGCCCGCAGCTTGAAGGCTACAAGTCGCGCGGCGTGGAAGTGCTGCTGCTGACCGATCCGATCGACGCGTTCTGGGTGCGCACGTCGCTGGGCTTCGACGGCAAGCCGTTCAAGTCGGTGACGCAAGGCGCGGCAGACCTCGAACTGATCCCGCTGGCGGACGGCGGCAAGGACGCGTCGAAGGCGGACGATGCCAAGACGGCCGGGTTGCTTGCAGCCCTCAAGTCAGCACTGGGCGAAAAGGTCCAGGACGTGGCCAAGTCTGCCCGGCTGACCTCGTCGCCGGTGTGCATCGTGGCTGGTATGCAGGGATTTGACCGGACGCTGGAAAAATATCTGGCCCGCCAGCAGGGTCACGGCGCCATCTCTGCGCCGGTGCTTGAGGTTAACCCGTCCCACCCGTTGATTGTGGCGCTGGCAGAACGAGCGTCGCGTGGCGATGACGTGTCCGAGGTTGCCCGTCTGCTGCTCGACCAGGCGATGATCGTTGAAGGCGAGGCGCCGGACGATGTGGCGGGATTTGCCGAGCGGATGTCCAGGCTGATGAGCCAGGTCTATGGATGAGGATGTGCCCAGGCCGGCATCCGGTATCCGGCCTGACCTGTTGCAGACCGTCAGGCCGGGACGATGGACGGCTGAAAGAAGCGAACCTTTCGTGCTCTTCCTGATCGGTATGCGGATCAATGCACTGTGGAAGCCGTGGACATGGGGGCCGGTACTGCCGACCATGCCGGCGATGATCCGTGAACTGGCGCAGCAACCGGAGCTCGGCTTTCTTGGTGGCGACGTGTGGCTGGGTCGCACCATCATCTGCGTGCAATACTGGAAGGACTTCGACAGCCTCGAGGCTTATGCCCGGGCGGACGATCACCTGCACTTGCCGGCGTGGAGAAAGTTCAACCAGTTCAGGGCGGCCTCCACCGACCTGGGCGTGTGGCATGAGACCTACGAGATCAAGCCGGGCAACTGGGAAACGATCTACGTGAACATGCCGCCATTCGGGGCGGGCAAGGCGTTTGCGGCCAGCCGCATCGGCGGCGCAAGGGACGCTGCGCGCGGGCGGCGCGACAGTCTCTGAACGGGCCCTTCCCCCACACGAGGGAAAGGGCCGTCAGCGAAGGAAATCAGGCAGCTTCGGCGCGCGGCTTGACCAGTCCGCGATTGATCAGCGTTTCGGCAATCTGCACCGTGTTCAGGGCTGCACCCTTGCGGAGATTGTCCGACACGCACCACAGGTTCAGGCCGTTCTCGATGGTGGCGTCCTCACGGATGCGCGAGATGAAGGTGGCATAGTCGCCGACGCACTCGACCGGCGTCACGTAACCGCCGTCCTCGCGCTTGTCGATGACCATCAGGCCGGGTGCTTCGCGCAGGATATCGCGGGCCTCGTCAGCCGAGATCGGCCGTTCGAACTCGATATTCACGGCTTCGGAGTGGCCGACGAACACCGGCACGCGTACGCAGGTTGCGGTGAGCTTGATCTTCGGGTCGAGGATCTTCTTGGTTTCGGCCGTCATCTTCCACTCTTCCTTGGTGTCACCGGAATCCATGAACACATCGATATGAGGGATGACGTTGAAGGCGATCTGCTTGGTGAACTTCTGCGGCGTGGGCGCATCGGTGACGAAGATGCCCTTGGTCTGGTTCCACAACTCGTCCATGGCGTCCTTGCCGGCGCCCGAGACGGACTGGTAGGTGGCAACAACCACGCGCTTGATCTTTGCGGCGTCATGCAGCGGCTTCAGCGCCACGACGAGTTGGGCAGTGGAGCAATTGGGGTTGGCGATGATGTTCTTGCGGTTGGGGCGGGCCATGTACTCTTCCAGCACATGGGCGTTCACTTCCGGCACGATCAGCGGCACGTCCTGGTCGTAGCGCCAGGCAGACGAGTTGTCGATGACGATGGCACCGGTCTTGCCGATCCTGGGCGACCAGGCCTTCGATGTTTCACCCCCGGCCGACATCAGTACGAAGTCTACCTGGGAGAAGTCGAACTGTTCGAGATCCTCGCACTTGACCCTTCTGTCGCCGAACGACACCTCACGCCCGACTGACCGGCGCGAGGCGATGGCGTGCATCTTCGACACCGGGAACTCGCGCTCGGCGAGGATGTTCATCATTTCCATGCCGACATTGCCGGTAGCACCGACGACCGCAATCTTGTAGCTCATCTGTGAGGCTCACTTCTTTCCTTGGGGCCCGTTCCCGCCTGGACTGGCCAGGGCTTTCGGCCATTGTTGCTGCCAGCGCGTCTCCCGCGGGAGACAAGGGCCGGGAGCAAGCGCGATCAGACGGTGGTTTTCACCGTTTTCATCGTGGTGCGTTTGGTGGTGGCGACAACAGTTGCCGCGCGGCCGGTGAAGGCAGCGGATTGGCAAGCGGCACTGTCGGTCACAAACGGCATCGGTCGATGGATCGCGCTCGGGTTCGTCTTACGGGCTCAGGCTTGTAGCAGCTTTCGATGAACAGTCAATCGACCGTTCGCCTCAGGCCAGGGCCTCCAGTTCGGCAAGGATGGCGTCGCCCATCTCGACGGTGCCGACCTGCTTCATGCCCGGCTGCATGATGTCGCCGGTGCGGTAACCCTTGTCCAGCGCGCTGGCGATGGCGGCTTCCACCTTGCCGGCCCAATCGCCCATGCCGAACGAATAGCGCAGGCACATGGCGAACGAGGCGATCATGGCGATCGGATTGGCGAGGCCCTTGCCGGCGATGTCGGGCGCGGAGCCATGCACAGGTTCATAGAGCGCCTTGCGTACACCGGTCTTCTGGTCTGCGGCACCCAGCGAGGCCGACGGCAGCATGCCGAGCGAGCCGGTGAGCATGGCGGCCACGTCGGACAGGATGTCGCCGAACAGGTTGTCGGTGACGATGACGTCGAACTGCTTGGGGTTGCGCACCAGCTGCATGCCGCCGGCATCAGCCAGCATATGGGACAGCTCGACGTCCTGGTAGCCGTCCTTGTGGGTGGCGGTGACCACCTGGTTCCACAGCAGGCCGGACTTCATGACATTGCGCTTTTCCATGGAGCAGACGCGGTTGTCGCGGGTACGGGCAAGTTCGAAGGCAACGCGGGCAATGCGGTCGATCTCGTAGGTCTCGTAGACCTGGGTGTCGACGGCACGCTGCTGGCCATTGCCGAGGTCGGTGATCTCCTTCGGTTCGCCGAAATAGACGCCGCCGGTCAGTTCGCGCAGGATCAGGATGTCAAGGCCTTCGACCAGTTCCTTCTTGAGCGAGGAGGCATCGGCAAGGGCGGGATAAACAATGGCCGGGCGCAGGTTGGCATACAGCGCGAGGTCCTTGCGCAGACGCAGCAGGCCGGCCTCGGGACGCTTGTCATAGGGAATGCCGTCCCACTTCGGACCGCCGACGGCGCCAAAGATGATGGCATCCGCCGCCATGGCCTTCTGCATGTCACTTTCGGAGATCGACTCGCCATGGGCGTCATAGGCGGCGCCGCCGACGAGGCCTTCGTCGAGTTCGAAGGAGGCAACGCCCTTGTCCTGGAACCACTGGATGACGCGGCGCACCTGGCCCATCACTTCGGGGCCGATGCCGTCGCCGGGGAGAAGGAAAAGCTTGTACGTTGCCATGGGCCGGGAACCTTCCTGCGCAATGATGGAAATCGAAGGCGTTTGCCTAATCGCAGTTTTCACCAAAGGCAAGAGCAGGGCGGCGCTGTTGCCGCCCTGCGGACGCTGTTCAGGACCGGTTTTACCTCAGGCCGCCTTGCGGCGGGTTCTGCTGCGGCCCGAAGCCGGCTTGTTGGCGTTGGCGGGGGGCGTCTCCGGCGTGAACGGCGCGGGAGTATAAGGCTCTACGGCGGCAGTTGCCGGTGTGGTGCGGGTGCGGGCAACGGTGAGAACCAGCGCCAGGAACGCTGTGGCTGCGACGACACTCGACACGATGGTGCTGAATGTGTCGGTCAGGTAGGCGTTGCTGGTGAACACAGTAATGGCAAACGCAAGGGACGTGGTGAGCAGAAGGCCGGCGATGGTGGCCGCAGTCTCGTTGTCGAGAATGTGGGGTGCGCCCTGGCGTCGGAACTGCCAGTAGGCAAGAGCCATGGCGAGGAAGGTGCCTGCCAGCATGGCCCCGCCGAGATAACCATTTTCCATTTGAACTTCTCCTTTCAGGACCGAAGCACGTTTTGAAAGTTGAAAAAGACGATCAGCCGCCCGAGCCCATGGCGGCAGTTGCCGCCCAGGCCGCGCCTGCCACGATGGACCCCGCCAGCAAGGCCGATGCGACGGCGGTGACCAGACCGGCCAGTAGCCAGAGGCCGTCGCGTTCAGACAGGGCAAGGCCGAGCAGCGCCACCGCAAACGCCGTTGGCCCGTTGCCAAGGGGAATGGGCAGCACGATGATGATGCCGAGCAGCAGGCTGAGCATGCCGACGATGCGCTCTCCGGCGAGCCGGGAGAACGGCCAGAAGCGCGGCTTCAGGAACTTTTCGAGGAAGGTCAGCCAGGGCAGTATCCGGGCAAGGCCGTTGCTGAATCCGGCGCGGGGTATGGCAGCCCCGGCGATGCGGCGGGGCAGCCAGACGGTCCGCTGGCCGGCAAGCAGCTGGGCAGCGACGATGACCACCGGCAGCCCGAGAATGAAGCTGGTGCCCGGCGGGCCGGGGATGCAGTTTACGATGGCAAACAGGGCAAGGATGGCGCCCAGCGACCGGTCGGCGACGGTATCGGCTATGGCGCGCACGGTCAGGGGATCAGCCGGCAGTTCGGGCAGCTTGCGCAGTGTTTCCGACAGCGGCTCGGGCGGCGGTCGCAGGGCCTCCGTGGTTGCCGGATCCGGCGTATCATAGGCATGGGCGGTCATGGGCTTTGCCGGTGGCTGGCTTGGGTTCAGGCGCCCGCTGCCGGCCCGGCGGGCGTATCGGCATCATCGGCGAGGCCGCGCTTGAATGCCTTGATGCCCCTGGCGGCATCTTCCATGAGCCCGGAAATCTTTCCGCTGCCGAACAACACGATTACAAGCACAGCAATCAACAGCCACTCGGTCGGACCGATGCCCATTCATTTCTCCACTTGCCGCAAGGCCCGGCGCCGTCGCAGGGGCGGCCTGTCAGTGACGCTGCTCCAGTCTCGCGGCGGATTGGCGGAGGAATTATGCCGGAATCGTGGCGTACGAAAATTTCATCTGTCCAGGCGGCGGTAGCGTTCCACGAAGCGCTGCATGATCACGGCCGGTACCCGGACATCGGCAGCGTGGCCTTGCGCGATGAGGGCTTCTGCCTCTTGCGGATCAAAGTACCCACGGTGCCTGTAGATGTTGATCCGCACTTCCAGACCGTAACTGTCGAGCTCGGGGTGAAACTGCGTGGCGTAGACGTTCTGTCCGAACCGGATCATCTGGTAGGGGCAGGGGCCGGAAGAGACAAGGTGCACACACCCTTCAGGCAGTACCTGCACCGCCTCCTTGTGGCCGACAAAGGCGTCGAAGGCTTGCGGCAGGCCGGAGAGGAGCGGGTCGGCATGGCCCTCGGGCGTGAGCGTACAGGCGCTGGGGCCAACCGGTTCGGCGAACCGTTCCTTGCCGACGGGTGCGCCGAGGTGGTGGGCGAGGATGCCGATACCATAGCAGCAGCCGAGGAAGGGCAGGTCGCGCCCGGTGATGGCGGGCATCAGTGAGAGGATGGCGGCCTCGATGCGGTGTTCGGCAGGGGACTTCTTGTTTGCCGGATCGCTCACGCATCCCGGTCCGCCGCCGACAATTACACCGGACAGGCCATCAAGGTTCAGGTCATCCGGAAGCGGGTCGCGCTCGAGGCGCACCCTGATGGTGTCTCGCTCTTCAAGGCCGCCCTTGTCGAGGAAAGCTTCATACTCGTTGTCTGCGGCCTCGGCCTCCGGCCTTAGCTGGAGGATGAGAAAGGGGCTGGATCTTGAGCCGCTCACCACAGATTTCACTCCTGTGCTGCGCTATTGTCCGCCGAGCGCCTTGTAGACCGCCATGGACGGCCGCCCGTCGGGCTGCATGCCGATCTTTTCCTGCACCTTCTTGATGGCGCGGGTGGTGACCGGGCCGATCTTGCCGTCAGCCTCGCCAATGTCGTGGCCGGCCTTGAGCAGCAGGATCTGCAATTGCAGCCGCTGGGCGCGGGTGAGGCCGGGATCGTTGGTGGGCCATGGCCTGACGATGGGTCCGCGGCCCTTCAACCGGTCGGACAGGTGGCCGATGGCGAGCGCGTAGGACTCGGCTGCGTTGTACGAATACAGCGCATCGAAGTTGCGGCTGACCAGGAAAGCAGGGCCGTTGACGCCTGCGGGCAGCAGCAGGCCGGCCTGGAAATTCGACTTGAGCGGCGAACCGTCGATGTTGGTGATGCCGCGCTTCGCCCAGTCCTGCACGCTGGCGCGGCGCTTGCGGCCCGACGGGCCGTTGTAGCCGGCGGGCAGCTTCACCTCGAAGCCCCACGGTTCGTTGGGCCGCCAGCCTGCCTTGACCAGGAAGTTGGCGGTCGAGGCCAGCGCGTCGGGTACCGAATTGACGAGGTCGCGGCGGCCGTCGCCGTCGAAGTCGACGGCGAGGCGTTGGTAGGTCTCGGGGATGAACTGGGTCTGGCCGAAGGCGGACGCCCACGAAGACCACAGATCGTCGTATTTGACGTCGCCCGATTGCACCAGCTTCAGCCCGGCGATGAGCTGGCGGGTGAACAGGTCCTTCTTGCGGTTGGCGCACACCAGGTTGGCCATGGCGTGGGGCAGGAAGAACTCGCCCTTGATCTGCCCATAGTCACTCTCGATGCCCCAGAGCGCTGCGATGATGTAGCGGTCGGTGCCGAAGCGCTGCTCCACGGCTTCAAGCGTCTTGCCCCACTTGCGCATGTTGGCCATACCGTCGGCAACGCGCGGCTCGTCGACGAGGAAGGTCATGTAGTCCCACACGGGCGTGCGGAATTCGGGCTGGGTGCGGGAAAAGCGCACCACCTTCTCGTCGTACTTGGCGCCGTCCAGCGCCCTCGCCGCCAGCGAGGCTGGCACGCCAGCGCGGGTCAACTTCGACTTGAGGCTGGCGATACAGGATGACGAGACCTGTGCACGTGCCGGCATGGCCGCCGCCGTCAGCATTGCGGTTGCAAGGGCGATGGCGGCGGTGCGTGCTAACGTCATGTCCGGTCCTGTATCAGCCGTCGTTGAAAACGATGTCCGGCAGATTAGGCCCAGGGGCGGGATTCGGCCAGCTTGCTCTCGTAGGCGTTGATGGCATCCTGCTTTTCCAGTGTCAGGCCGATGTCGTCGAGACCGTTGAGCAGGCAGTGCTTGCGGAACGGGTCGATGTCGAACTCGATCACGCCGCCGTCGGGACCCCTGATCTCCTGGGCCTCAAGGTCGACGGTGACGGTGGCGTTGGCGCCGCGGCGCGCATCGTCCATCAGCTTGTCGACGTCTTCCTGCGGCAGCTTGATCGGCAGGATGCCGTTCTTGAAGCAGTTGTTGTAGAAGATGTCGGCGAACGAGGTGGAGATTACGCAGCGGATACCGAAGTCAAGCAGCGCCCAGGGCGCATGCTCACGCGACGAGCCGCAGCCGAAATTGTCGCCCGCCACGAGGATCTGCGCCTTCTGCCAGCCGGGCTGGTTCAGCACGAAATCCGGGTTCGGCTTGCCGGCCTCGTCATAGCGCATCTCGAAGAACAGCGACTTGCCAAGCCCGGTGCGCTTGATGGTCTTCAGGAACTGCTTCGGGATGATCATGTCCGTGTCGATATTGGTGATCTGCAAGGGTGCGGCGACGCCGGTCAGCGTGGTGAACTTGTCCATCTGTCAGGTTCCTTCAAACGGGAAAAGGCGATTGCGCAGTTGTGTGCCGCGTCATCCGGTAAAGGTCAAGAATTAGTCTGTTTCGCCCGCAGGTCTGGCAGGCCGATGCCGGTCGATTCGAAGCCGCCGTCCACCGACAGGATCTGGCCGTTGATATAGCTGGCCTTGTCCGAAATGAGGAAATGGATGGCTTCGGCAATCTCGCGCTCGGTGCCGTAGCGGTTGAGCGGAATGGAGTCGTGATAGCTTTGCCGGATGGCGTCGTCGTGCACCTTCAGGGCCATGGCGGTGTTCACCGGTCCTGGGCAGACGCAGTTCACCCGGATACCCTGGTTGCCGAGCTCCGCGGCCTGCTGCTTGGTCAGGTGGATGACGCCGGCCTTGGAGGTGCCGTAGGCGGTGCGCAGCGTCGAGGCGCGATGGCCGGAAATCGAGGCAATGTTGACGATGGCCCCGCCGCCGGTGCGCAACATGACGGGGGCAGCCGCCTGCACCATCAGGAACGGACCGGTGAGGTTGGTCGCCATGATGGCCTGCCAGATCTCGTGGCTGGTCCGGGCGATGGGGCCGAAGTCGGCGATGCCGGCATTGTTGACCAGGGCGTCGAGCCGGCCAAAGTGCCCTGCGGTCTGGTCGACCGCGCGCTGGACGTCATCGGGTACGGACACGTCGGCGTCGATGCACAGTACTTCCGGCGGCAGCGTCTTGCGGGCGGCGGCGAGCGTCTCGGCGTTGTTGTCGAGGGTGGCGACAAGCCAGCCATAATCGAGGAACGTTCTGACGGTTTCGAGGCCGATGCCGCGCGCGCCACCGGTGACGAGGCAGACCCTGCCAGTTGTCTCAGTCATTTGGATTGTTCCGGATAAGTGGTTCAGATGACGCCATAGCGGGCGAGAAACCAGAAGATGAGATAGGCGCCAAGCACGTACGCGACGATGCGGCCCAGCCGCTTGCCCCAGATGACCACCGGGTCGTTGGCGTCGTCCTCGTCCTGCGCCTGGCGGGCGCCCAGTAGCTTCTCGGATTGCTCGCCCAGCCGCTTCAGGTCGGCTTTGGCGCGGGCAACGGTTTCGTCGTGGCGTTGCTTGCGGGAGGACATGGGATTTACTGCACGGTGCGGGGGCTGGGCGTGGCGGCTTCCAGTTCGGCTTCGAGCTGGGCAACCATCTCGTCAGACAGGTCAAGATGATGTGCAGTCTCGTGCACCATCACGTGGGTGAGGACCGCGCCGAGTTCTTCCCCGGTCTCGACCCAGTAGTCGAGCACGGCGCGGCGGAAAATCACCATCACCGGCGGATGGTCGGCACTGGCGCGCAGCAGGCCCATGATGTCGAACGGTGTTTCCGCGCCGACCTCGTCAAGGGTGTCGTCATCGGGAAACTCCTCGATGACGATCGCAATCTCACCCGTCAGGTCGCGCAACGACATGGGCACGGCTTCCCACACCTTGCGGGCGAGCAGCGCCAGATCAGCCGAAGTAGGTGCGCGCATGTGCGCCCATCGGCTGTCACTGTTGAAAGATGAATTCATGGGACACGATTTTGCCAGTCAACGCCGGTCAATGCCAGCATAGAAGTGCAAACCGGCTGTCGTGCCGCAGGACGGCGGACTCAGCCGAGGCTGGCTGCCGCGTAAGCCATGACGGCGCCGGACGCGAGGGTGGCGGCGATAAGGAATGCGAGAACACGACGCAGGAAACGCGCGTCAGCAGTAACGGTAGACATAACAGGAAATTCCCCCTCAACACGATTTGAACCGGTGCAGGCTGCCGGTGCTCGAGCCCCACTGGAACCTGGCTATCACGCCGGTATTGCGATCCGATTAACGCGCCATACACCATACTTCCAAAAGGTCTGCAAGCAGATTCAGACCTAGCGTAAACAAACAGATGCCGTTGCCTGCAACACGCCACCAGCAGGGGGCAGCCAGGCGGTCGTCACGAACTCCTGCGATGGCCATCGCTCCAGATGACGCCTACGCCACGAACTCACTCACCATGACCGCTGCAAGGCAGGGCGGCAGCGTCGGCATTAACCATTGCTTAACCATGATGAACGTTTGATGAATGCAGGCGGGTGATAGCGCAAACCGGCCCGCCGGGGCGGGCCGGCTGGATCAGCCCAGCGTCCTCACGTCCACGAAGTGACCGGCGATGGCCGCTGCCGCCGCCATGGCCGGCGAGACCAGGTGGGTGCGGCCCTTGAAGCCCTGGCGGCCTTCGAAGTTGCGGTTTGAGGTGGACGCGCAGCGCTGGCCCGGCTTGAGCTGGTCGGGGTTCATGCCCAGGCACATGGAGCAGCCTGGCTCGCGCCATTCGAAGCCGGCGGCGAGGAAGATCTTGTCGAGACCCTCGGCCTCGGCCTGCGCCTTCACCACGCCGGAGCCCGGCACAATCATGGCGTAGTCAAGCCGGCCGGAAATCTTCTTGCCCTCGACGATGCGGGCGACCTCGCGCAGGTCCTCGATGCGGCCATTGGTGCATGAGCCGATCCAGACGACGTCGAGCTCGATATCGGTGATCTTCGTGCCGGGCGTCAGGCCCATGTATTCGAGGGCACGAACCTTGGAAGCGCGCTTGTTTTCATCGGCAATGGCGGCCGGGTCCGGCACCGCGCCGGTGACGGAGATGACGTCTTCCGGTGAGGTGCCCCAGGACACGATGGGCGGCAGCGAGGCGGCGTCCAGCGTGATGATCTTGTCGAAGTGGGCGCCGTCGTCGGTGAACAGCGTCTCCCAGTACTTCATGGCGGCGTCCCACTTGTCGCCCTTCGGCGCCATCGGGCGGCCCTTGAGATAGTCATAGGCCTTCTGGTCGGGCGCAATCATCCCGGCGCGGGCACCGCCCTCGATGGTCATGTTGCACACGGTCATGCGGCCTTCCATCGTGAGATCGCGGAAGGCTTCGCCGGAGAACTCGATGACGTGGCCGGTGCCGCCTGCGGTGCCGATCTCGCCGATCACTGCGAGGATGATGTCCTTGGCGGTGGCGCCCCTGGCGAGCTTGCCGTCCACCTGGACCTTCATGTTCTTCGCTTTCTTCTGGATCAGCGTCTGGGTGGCCAGAACGTGTTCCACTTCGGAGGTGCCAATGCCGTGGGCCAACGCGCCGAAGGCGCCGTGGGTGGAGGTGTGGCTGTCGCCGCACACGATGGTGGTGCCGGGCAGCGTGAAGCCCTGTTCGGGGCCGATGATGTGGACGATGCCCTGGCGCTTGTCGGTTTCGGAGAAGTACTCGATGCCGAAGTCGGCGGCGTTGTGTGCCAGCGTCTCGACCTGGATGCGGCTTTCCTCTTCCTCGATGCCCTTGGTGCGATCGGTTGTCGGAACGTTATGGTCAACCACGGCCAGCGTCTTTTCAGGTGCGCGCACCTTGCGGCCGGTCATCCGCAGGCCTTCGAACGCCTGCGGGCTGGTGACTTCGTGCACGAGGTGGCGGTCGATATAAAGAAGGCAGGTGCCGTCCTCGGCTTCGTGGACCAGGTGGTCGTCCCAGATCTTGTCGTAGAGCGTACGCGGTGCAGCCATGTCTTTTCCTAATGCATCAAAACTTGCGCATCGCTTCGCTCTACGTGCGTTTTGATGCGCGATCTTTTCAGGGGTTATAGTCAGCCGCAAACTAGCGCCGCAGGCCAGCTTTGTCATCCGGAAACGGGTGGGAAAATTACTTCAATTTGCAACGAGCGCGTCGGGCCTTGCTTAAGGGTTTTGCGGCTACAAGTCGGGTCGTCATTGCAGACCTACGGAGAGCCCGCACCTATGTTCAACAGCCAGAGCCAGAGAAAAGAAGAACGCGTCCAGCTGGTGCTCAGTGACGGGCGCACGGTGACCGGCACGCTGCTGCTGCCGATCACCAGCGAGGTGCGCCGGGCGCTGAATGGCGACGCCGCCACGGTCGAGTTTCTGCATACCGACGGACGGCTGTCACTGGTGGCCAAGCAGGCCATCGTGGAGATCGTGCTGGTGCAGGAGAACGAGGCAGCCGCCGCCAGGGTGGCTGCCTGATCTGCCGGCAACTTCCAGACTCACCTGGATCTGGCTATGCAGGCAAACATGCCTGCACAGACTGTCCGTGAAACCGACCTGTACGAGCCCGTCAAGCGGCTGCTCGAGGGGCAGGGCTATACGGTCAAGGCCGAGATCGGTGCGGCCGACGTGGTGGCCTGCCGGGGCGATGAGCCGCCGGTGATCGTGGAGCTCAAGACGGGCTTCTCGCTCACGCTGTTCCACCAGGCAATCGAGCGGCTGAAGCTGGCCGATGCGGTCTATGTGGCGGTGCCGGGAAGTCCGGGTCGCGCCTTCCGGAAAGCACTGAACAAGAATTCTTTCGCTGTGCCGGCGGCTGGGCCTCGGGCTGATCACGGTGAGGCTTGAGGACGGGCTGGCAGAGGTGCAGGCTGACCCCGGCCCGTATGCGCCGCGCAAACAGGCGAGCAAGCAGGCGCGGCTGCTCAAGGAGTTTGCCCGGCGCGACGGCGATCCGAACACTGGCGGGCAGACGCGAACCACGGTGATGACCGCGTACCGGCAGGATGCCATAAGGTGTGCCGGCGTGCTGAAGGCCGGTTCACTCAAGGCGTCAGAGGTGGCAAGGCTGGCGCAGGTCGGACGCGCCAGGGCGATCATGGCAGACAATCACTATGGCTGGTTCGAGCGGGTCGAGCGCGGCGTCTATGGCCTGACGCCGGCGGGGCTCGCCGCGGTTTCCTGAAGACCGAGGCCGGCGCCTGCCCTGAAGGCGCGGACAGCGAGGTAGAGCAGCAAGCCAAACGGTCCGAACATCAAGGTGAAGAACAGGCACGGCAGTACCAGCCAGTGCGGTACGGTGCGGCGGCGGGCATCCCGGGCGAGCCATGCGCCAACGAACAGGTCGAATGCAAGGTAGTGAACCCAGCCGGTGAGTACGCCGAGCGGCGAGGAGAACAGCGCCATGACGCCTGACAGCGAGTTGAAGCTGGCGCCTTCCACCGGCGGGGTGAAGCCCAGCGCATAGACCAGGAAGGCGGTGTAGAGCAGGCAATAGGCGGCAATGTACCAGCCACCGTGCACGAGCGTTTCAGTGACACGCCAGCGCGGGGCTGCCGCCAGCAGGAGCCAGGCGGGCAGGATGCCGGTATTGGCGATCGCAAAGGCGGTCTCGACGGTCAATTTTTGCCTCCAGAGGCGTTTTCCTCGACGGCATCGACATAGGCGCCGATGGCCCGGGCGGTGGGTGTCATGGTCTGGCGCCAGAAAAGCATGGCCATGACCAGGCAGGTGGCGATGATGCAGGGGACGGGACCGGCCAGCAGGAACAGCGCGGCGACGGCATAGTAGTATCCCCGGATGCCGTTGTTGAAGCTGCGGATGGCTTCTGACAGCACGATGGCGGTGGCGGCCACCTGGGCCTTGATCAGCGGGGTCTGTTCGGCCTGCTCGGGCAAGCCGCCCGTCAGCGCCACAGTGTAGATCAGCTTTCTGAGCGCATAGGTGAACGAGAAGAAGCTGATACCGAGGACAAGGGTCACGGTGGCAAGGTTGATGGCCAGCAGTTCGACGCTCATAGGCTCGAAGAAGTGAAGAGCGGATATGACCTCGTGCACCGCCTTGACGTTGGCGAAGGTGCCGATCAGGCCAGCGACGACAATGAGGGTGGCGGAACCGAAGAACGAGACCGAGTTGATGACCTGGTTGAGCAGCAGCGCATCGAAGGTGCGGTTCTGGCGGGTGGTGGACAGGCTCATCCAGCGCAGCCGCACCACGCCGAGCTGGGCGTTCAGCGTGCCGCGGCCGAACAGGCTGAGCAGCGGCGAATAGAGCCACCAGGCCGCGAACAGCAGGCCGATCGCAAGGGCGTGGGCAAGGGTGAGATCTGCAGGTATCATCTGGCCGCAAACCTTACAGTCCATTTCCGGCGGCTGCCAGCGGCATCGGGGGTAAAGCATATGTCCGTCTCGTCTGCAGTTCCCTATGCCAGCTTCTGCGAGAGCGAACATCGCGACCGACTGGATCGAGCTCGCGGTCTGCTCCGGGCGGCCGGTATCGAGGTGTGCATCTCGATGGCGCCGGAGAGCCTCTACTATTATGGCGGTTACGATTCGTGGGTGAGCGTCAACAGCCCGCAGGCGCTGGTGTTTTCGGTAAACGATGATGACCCGGCCATCGTGCTGCGCGACACCGACGTTCTGCTGGCGCAGGAGTTGAGCTGGGTGAAGGACCTGCGCGTCTACCGGCTGATGGCGGACAACGTCCCGGGACTGATTGCGCAGGTTGCCCGCGAGAAGGGACTGACGGGCGGCAAGGTGGGCATCGAGACGCAGTCCTACGCGGTGACAAGAGCGCTGGGCGAGGCAATTGCCCGTGCGGTTGCCCCGGCACAGATCGTCGACGTGACGGGCATCATGGGCCGGCCCCGGCTGATCAAGTCGGCTGCCGAACTGGACTACCTGCGCGAAGCGGGGCGCCATGCGGAGGAAGGTTTGCGGGCGGCGCGCGCGGGGTTGAAGCCGGGCATGACCGAGATCGGGCTGGCGGCTGTGGTGGAGCATGCGATGCGCGCCTCGGGCAGCGATTACTGGTCAATCCCGACCGAGCTGTCATCGGGCGAGCGCACGCCGGGAGGTCATGCGACGCCACGAGAGCGGATTATCTGTCCTGGTGATCTGGTGCATCTGGAGTTTGCCGGGGTGGTGCGCAGGTACCATGCGACGGCGGTGCACACGATGGCGTGTGGCGAGCCGCCGGCGCGGGCGCGCGAAGTCTACGACGTGTGCCGGCAGTCATTGGCGGCCGGCATTGCCGCGGTCAGGCCGGGCGCGGCGGTGGCGGACATCGAGGAGGCGTCGCTGGTCCCGGTGCGCCGGGCGGGGCTTGAACACGCGGCGCTGATGCGCTTCGGCTATGGCATCGGCGTGGCCTATCCGCCGATCTGGCTGGAGCCATTGCAGATTGCGCGGGGGTCGGACCAGGTGATGGAGCCGGGCATGGTGTTCGTGCTGCACGGTTACCTGCAGCTGCTGGACGAAGGGCTAGGCGTCATCATGGGCGGGACGTATCACCTGGGCAGGGACGGGCTGGAGATGATCGCGGGCTCCGGCGATGTGCCGTTGGAGATGCTGCCATGACCAGACCTGCCGACTATGTCGCCGCCAATCGCGAAGCCTGGAACGAGGCGGCGCCCCGGCACGCCGCGCATAACCAGCAGCGTTTGAAGAAGCTGTTCGCAAGCGGCGGGTACAACCACCTTGCGGATGAATACGTGGCGATGCTGGAGCGCATCGGCATAGCGGGAAAGAGCGTGGTGCAGGTGTGCTGCAACAATGGCATCGACCTGTTGTCCGCCAGGGGGATGGGGGCGGGGGAATGCCTCGGCATCGACCAGGCCGTGGCTTTCCTCGAGCAGGCGCGTGAACTGGCGGCTGTTGCCGGGCATAACGATGTGAGCTTCATGGAAGCAAACGTCTACGAGCTGCCCGATGCGCTGGCTGGCCGGTTCGACATCGCCATGACCACCATCGGTGTAATCGGATGGATGCCGGACATCACGGCCTTCTTCGAAACGGTGGCCGGGCTGGTGAAGCCGGGCGGGTACTGGGTGATGGAAGAGATGCACCCGGTGCTGTTGATGTACGAGCCGGATCCTGAAGGTGGCCCGTCGCAGCTGGTCCATTCATACTTCACGCAAGAACCCTACGTTGAAGAAGGCGGGCTGGACTATTTCGGGCATGAAACCTATGCGGCACAACCGGCGTATTCGTTCTCGTACACCATGGCGGCAATCGTGAATGCCGGGATTGGCGCGGGGCTGGAGTTGCTGGCCATGGACGAGGTGGGCCGCAACATCTCGAACTATTGCGCCGATCTTGAGGACATCAGGGCTACCCCGCCCATGGGGTTGTACATGCTGTGGCGGAAGAAGGCCGGATGACGCACGGCGGCGCGGCATCCGGCGAGGTTGGATGGGGAAGCTTGAGCCGGCAAGCCCTACTGGGCGGGTTGTGACGGCACGGGCGCCGGTTGCGGGGTAACCTGTGTCGTGGTTGTGCCGGGTGCGGGCTGTTCGGCGCCCGGGAACGACAAGAATACCAGCAGCCCAAGAAGGGCGATAACGGCCAGGCCGATCAGCCAGCCGTTGGAGCTGCCGGTATTTGTCCGGTAGTCCGGCGCATGCGAGCTTGTCTGGTGTCGATAATCGGTAGCCATGGAATGATCCTTTCGTTCCATTGCCCTCCAGCCTTGTCCGGGCAGAAAAGTTCAACACGGAGCGAAGGCGGTCAAGCGGCAGGAATTGGGCAATTCCGGCGCAAACAGAAAGGCCGGGCACAGGGCCCGGCCTTTGTCTGTTTGCCCGGTCGGAGACAACGCGCACTGGCGCGCGCTCTCCTCCTCGCCTCTTGGCAGTTTCCCGTTCGGAGACTTACTTGTCCTCAGCGGCCTTGTCAGCGGCTTCCCGGTCGACCTTGGCGCGCGGCGGCTTGCCATCGAGCAGTTCCTTGGCCTGCTGGACCCACTCGTCGCGCTCGATGCGGCCACCCAGCGACAGCTTCGCGTCATAGTCAGCGATGTCGTCCTTCTTCCACTTGGCGATCTGGGCCAGGCTGGTCACGCCTTCACCTGCCAGCTTTTCAGACAGTACGTCGCCGATGCCGGAGATGAGGGAGATGTCGTCCACCACCTGCGGTGCGCTGGCGGCTTCGGCCTTGGCGGCGGCCGCTTCGGCAGCGCCGGGCACGATGACGGCGCGCTTCTTCTCGGCGATGCGGGCGCGCTTGCCGGTGCGGCCACGCAGGTAGTAGAGCTTGGCGCGGCGAACCTTGCCGCGGCGCAGCACCTTGATGCCCTCGACCAGCGGCGAGTAGACCGGGAACACGCGTTCCACGCCTTCGCCATAGGACAGCTTGCGCACGGTGAAGCTTTCGTTGAGGCCGGCGCCGGAACGGGCAATCACCACGCCTTCGTAGTTCTGGATGCGCGAGCGCTCGCCTTCGGTGACGCGCACGGCCACGATAACGGTATCGCCCGGGGCGAAATCCGGCACTTCGCGCTTGGCCGCAATGGCCTGAGCCTGCTCGGCTTCGAGCTGCTGGATGATGTTCATCGGTTTGTTCCTTGTTTGGCGAGGCCAGCAGTCAACGCCTGCTGAAAAGCCACTCCAATATCTTGTTTGCGATCAACTTTTCATGACCATTCGGCGGCTCGGGTACGCCGGGTGATCTTCTGGATGCGGGTCTTTACCCGCGAGTTGCTGTGAAAGTCAATGTCTATCGGCGATTTAAGGTGCTTTCAGGCCGTTTCGTCGCGGTTCTTGTCCTTCATCAGGTCCGGCCGGCGCGCCCGGGTGAGGTCCTTTGCCATCTGCCGTTTCCACCGGGCAATCGCGGAGTGATCGCCGGACAGCAGCACTGGCGGGATTTCGCGGCCCTCCCATTCGCGCGGCCGGGTATATTGCGGATGCTCCAGCAGGCCCGTCTCGAAGCTTTCCTCGTGGCCGGACTCCTTGTTGCCCATGATGCCGGGCAAGACGCGCACGATGGCGTCAAGCACCACTTGGGCGGCAGCTTCCCCGCCGGACAGGATGTAGTCTCCGATGGAGACTTCCTCGAGATTGCGGGCCTCGATGACGCGCTCATCCACGCCCTCGAAGCGGCCGCAGACGATGATGACGCCTTCGCCTGCCGCCAGCTGGCGCACGCGTCCTTGCGTGAGCGGGCTCCCGCGCGGGCTCATCAGCAGCCGGGGGCGGGTGTCGCCTTCAGGCGTTGCCGCATCAATGGCGCGGGCCAGCACATCGGCCCTCAGGACCATGCCGGGGCCGCCGCCGGCGGGCGTGTCGTCGACCGAAGCATGCCTGTCCGTGGCCGACGCCCTGATGTCGCGCACTTCGAGCGCCCATATGCCGTCCTCCAGCCCGCGGCCTGCCATCGACAGGCCGAGTGGCCCCGGAAACATGTCCGGGTAGAGGGTGAGTATTGTTGCTTTGTAAGTCATCCGGTGATCGTGTCCCGGCCCTGTGCCGGGACCCAGTAATCTCGTCTGTCTGGCCGCCGGACTGAACGGGGCACAACGGAATGCTTTTGGCCTAGTCCAGCAAACCTTCCGGCGGATCGATGGTGAGCCGCCTGGCGTCAAGGTCGATCTCGGGAACCGTGTCCACGTTGAACGGCACCAGCATCGTGGACTTGTGGTCCGGCAACTTCAGTTCAAGCAGTTCGCCAGCGCCAAAATCCAGAACCGCCACCACTTCGCCCATCGGCTTGCCGTCCGTAGCGAATGCAGCAAGGCCGATCAGGTCGGCATGGTAGACCTCGTCCTCGTCCGGCTCCGGCAGGCGATCCCGGCTGACCGACAGCTCGACACCCTTCAGCGCCTCGGCAGCATTGCGGTCTTCCACCCCGTCAAGCCGGGCAAGAAACATGCTCTTGTACGGCTTGAGCGAAGTGATTGTCAGCTGGCGGCCATTAGAGGCGTCCAGAGGACCGTAGCGTGCAATGTCTTCGGGGTCACCGGTGAAGCTTTGCAGCTTCACCTCGCCCTTTATGCCCTGCGCACCGGTTATCCGGCCCAGAATTACCCGCCTGTTCACGGCAACATGCCGTGGTTATGCAGTTGCTTCTTCGGCAGGAGCCTCTGCGGCAGCCTCTTCAGCCGGAGCAGCGGCAGCTTCAGCTGCAGCAGCGGCCTCGGCGGCTGCAGCTTCAGCGGCTTCACGCTCAAGCCGCTTCTTGCCCGGCTTGGCCTTGTTCGGGTTGTTGCGGGCTTCGCGCTTTTCGAGGCCGGCAGCGTCGAGGAAACGCAGCACGCGGTCGGTCGGCTGGGCGCCAACGGACAGCCAGTGCTTGATGCGGTCGGTGTTCAGCACCACGCGCTCGCCGGAATCCTTGGCCAGCAGCGGATTGTAGGTGCCGACCTTCTCGATGAACGAGCCATCGCGCGGGGCGGTCGCCTGCGCCACGACGATGCGGTAGTACGGGCGCTTCTTGGAGCCGCCGCGGGCCAGTCTGATCTTCAATGCCATCTGTTTTACTCCTGTAGGTCTAGATGTCGGTTGAATCTGCGAAAATCGGTGAAATCATTTCTTCTTCTTGGCGAAGCCGGGCAGGCCCTTGAAGCCGCCGCCGCCAAGGCCGGGCAGTCCGCCCTTGCCGCCGAGACCGGGCAGGCCACCGGGCAGTCCGCCGCCCATGCCGCCAAGGCCGGGCAGGCCCTTCGGCATTTGCGGCATCTTGCCTTCGGCAATCTCGCGCAGTTCAGGCGGCAGCGAGGCGGGGTCCATGCCGGCCAGTTCTGCCTGCATCTTCTCCATCTCTTCGGCCGAGGGCATGCCGGCGCCGCCGCCGAGCCCCATCATTTTCCCGAGCATGCCGCCCTTGCCCTTGCGCATCTTCTTCATCATGTCGGACATCTGCAGGTGCATCTTGAGCAGCCGGTTGATGTCCTGTACGTCCACGCCGGCGCCGCGCGCCACGCGTTTCTTGCGTGAGGCGTTCATGACCTTGGGGTTGCGGCGCTCCTGCTTCGTCATCGACGAGATCATGGCGAGCTGGCGCTTGAGGATGGAATTGTCGAGGTCAACGCCTTCAAGCTGTTTCTTGACCTTGCCCATGCCGGGCATCATGCCCATCAGGCCGGACATGCCGCCCATCTTCTGCATCTGCCTGATCTGGTCAGCGAGATCGTCGAGGTCGAACTGGCCCTTGCGCAGCCGGTCGGCCATTTGCTGGGCCTTGCCGGCGTCAATGGTCTGGGCTGCTTTCTCCACCAGTGAGACAACGTCGCCCATGCCCAGGATGCGCGAGGCAATGCGCTCGGGGTGGAAGTCTTCCAGGCCGTCCAGCTTTTCGCCGGTGCCGAGCAACTTGATCGGCTTGCCGGTGACGGCGCGCATCGACAGCGCCGCGCCGCCGCGGCCATCGCCGTCGATACGGGTCAGCACCAGGCCGGTAATGCCCACCTGTTCGTCGAAGGAGCGGGCAAGGTTGACCGCGTCCTGGCCGGTCAGCGCATCGGCGACCAACAGGGTTTCCAGCGGCTGGGCGATGTCGCGCACGGCCTGTACTTCGGCCATCAGCTCTTCGTCGATGAACAGCCGGCCGGCGGTGTCGAGCATGACCACGTCGTAGCCGCCCTTGCGGGCTTCCGACATGGCGCGCTTCGTGATGGCGGGGGGTTGCTCGCCCTTGACGATGGGCAGCGTATCGACGCCGATCTGCTCGCCCAGTATGGCAAGCTGCTCCTGTGCGGCGGGGCGGCGGGTGTCGAGGGAGGCCATCAGGACCTTCTTCTTCTCGCGCTCCTTCAGCCGCTTGGCGATCTTGGCGGTGGTGGTGGTCTTGCCCGAGCCCTGCAGGCCAACCATCAGCACCGGCACCGGCGGGGCAGCCTTCAGGTTCAGCGGCGCCGGGTCCTTGCCGAGGGTTTCGACGAGGGCATCGTTGACGATCTTGACGACCATCTGGCCCGGCGTAACCGAGCGGATCACCTCGCGCCCGACGGCCTTTTCCTTGACGTTCTCGACAAATGCCCGGACCACCTCAAGCGCCACGTCGGCTTCGATCAGCGCGCGGCGGACCTCGCGCATGGCGGTATCTACGTCAGCTTCCGACAGCGCGCCGCGGCCGGTCAGCTTGTCGAAAATGCCGCTCAGGCGGTCCTGTAGAGTCTCGAACATTTCTTGGGTCCCTGTCGGAGACCGCGTTCCGCGCTCTCCTCCACGCCTCTTGATTTTATTTCCCTGTCGGAGACCGCGTTCCGCGCTCTCCTCCACGGCTCTTGATTTCATTTCCCTGTCGGAGACAGAGGGCTTCAGGCCCGCTCTCTCCTCCTCGCCTCTTGGAACAATCTCCTCGAAGCGGTTGGCCAAAGCGAATTGGCACCCGTGGGCGATCTTCGCTGACGGGTGTGGACCCCTGACCTCCCGGGCGCAGAACCCATGTGTCAGCAAGCCTGCCAATTCAATTTGGCTTTCGGATTGGCCGGTTCAATAGGGGAATTGGGGTGAAAGGTCAATGGGACTGGCACTGACGGCCCGTTTCACCATATAAGGCGCTCCATGAGCGCGAATGGCGACATACCCTTCCTGAAGATGAACGGGCACGGCAATGACTTTATCATTGTCGATGGCCGCGAGACCGTGCGCGCCTTCACGGCTGAGCAGGTGCGGGCATGGTCGGACAGGGAGATCGGCATCGGCTGCGACCAGTTCATCGTGATGGAGAAGTCTCCGGTCGCCGACGTGCGCATGCGCATCTTCAATGCCGAGGGTGGCGAGGTGGAAAGCTGCGGCAATGCCTCGCGCTGCGTCGCCAGCCTGATCTTCGCCGAGAAGGGCTCGGACACCGCGACCATCGATACGAAGGGCGGCTTCCTGGCCTGCCGCAAGGCGGATGCCGGACTGGTGACTGTGGACATGGGCGAGCCGAAGTTCGGCTGGGCCGATATTCCGCTGGCCGAGGAATTTCATGACACGCGCGGCATCGAGTTGCAGATCGGGCCGATCGATGCGCCCATCCTGCATACGCCGTCGGTGGTCAATGTGGGCAACCCGCACGCGGTCTTCTGGGTCAGGGACCTCAATGTCACCGACCTGACGAAGACCGGGCCTTTGCTGGAGAACCATCCGATCTTTCCGCAGCGCGCCAACATTTCGCTGGCGCACGTGCTGTCGCCCTCCCACATCGAAGTCAAGGTCTGGGAACGGGGCGTGGGGCTGACCAAGGCCTGCGGCACGGCTGCCTGTGCGGTGGCGGTGTGTGCGGCCCGCAAGAAGCTCACCGGCCGCAAGGTGACCATCACGCTGCCGGGCGGCGACCTGCTGATCGACTGGGACGAACGCGATCACATCCTCATGACGGGCGCCGTCGAGCATGAGTTCAGCGGTGTGCTGCCAGTGCTGCAAGGCGCTCAGGCGTGAACAGGCCGTTGGAAGTCATAACCTTCGGCTGCCGCCTCAATGCCTATGAATCCGAGGTAATGAAAGCGCATGCCGCCGCTGCCGGGCTGGAAGGCGCGGTGGTGGTGAACACCTGCGCGGTGACGGCGGAAGCCCAGCGGCAGGCGCGCCAGGCCATCCGCAAGGCGCGCAAGCACAACCCGGATGCCCGCATCATCGTGACGGGTTGCGCGGCGCAAACCGATGCCGATGCCTTTGCCGCCATGCCGGAAGTGGACCTGGTGCTGGGCAACGAGGAAAAGCTGAAGGCTGAAAGCTGGCAGGCAGACGTGTCGGCGCGCGATGGCACGGCCGTCATGAACGTGTCCGACATCATGACGGTTACCAAGGCGCGCTCGGTGAGCGTGGCGGGCTTTGGCGAGAAGACCCGTGCGGTGGTGCAGGTACAGACCGGGTGCGATCACCGCTGCACGTTCTGCATCATTCCCTTCGGCCGGGGCAATTCGCGTTCGGTGCCGGCCGGAAAGGCCATCGAACAGGTGCGCATGCAGGTGGAAGAAGGATGCCCGGAAGTGGTGCTGTCCGGCGTCGACATCACCTCGTGGGGCGCTGACCTGCCGGGCCAGCCGAAGCTGGGTTCGCTGGTGCGGGACATCCTCAAGGCCGTGCCGGAACTGAAGCGGATGCGGATTTCCTCAATCGACTCGGTGGAGGCCGACGAGGAACTACTGCGGGCGATTGGCGAGGAGGAGCGCCTGATGCCGCACCTGCACCTGTCCCTGCAGGCCGGAGACGACATGGTGCTGAAGCGGATGAAGCGCCGGCACCTGCGCGATGACGCGATCCGGTTCTGCGAGGACGTGCGCCGGTTGCGGCCTGACATGGTGTTCGGGGCCGACATCATCGCAGGCTTTCCAACCGAGACGGAAGCAATGTTCGAAAACTCGCTGAAGCTGGTGGACGAGTGCGGCCTGACCTTCCTGCACGTGTTTCCCTATTCGAAGCGGCCCGGCACGCCAGCGGCGAAGATGCCCCAGGTGGACGGGGCTGCGATCAAGGAGCGGGCGCGGCGGCTGCGGCAGAAGGGCGAGGCGCGGCTGGAAGCCTTCATGGTAGCCCAGGCCGGCTGCACGGTCCCCGTGCTGTTCGAAACGGCCAAGCGGGGCCGCACGCCGCACTATGTACAGGTGGAGATTGACGGCGGTGGCGTTGAGCCGGGTACCATGCACGCTGTCAGAATCACCGGGCCGCGAGACGGCCTGCTTGCCGGGGAACTGGACGTTTGAGCTTCTTCAAGAAACTGTTCAACCGCATCGGCGGCAAGGCTGACGAGGCGCCCGCGCCGGAAGCGGAAGCGCCAGAGGCGTTGCCAGCGCCCGAGCCTGAACCTTCGCGCAAGCCTGAAGCAGAGCCCCAACGTGAGCCTGAACCCGCACCCGAACCGGTTGCTGAAGCGGAAACTCAACCCGCGCCAAAGAGGAAGGGTCTGCTGTCGCGGCTGAAGGAAACCTTCACCGGCCCGGCAGACGAGGCGGCACCAGCCCAGCCGGAGCCCGTTGCCGAGCTGGAGCCTGAGCCGGCGCCGGTTGCCGAGAAGCCGACCAGGGCGCCGGCAAGGAAGAAGGCTGAAAAGCCCAAGCCTGAACCAAAGAAGACATCCAGCAAGGCTGCGCCCGCCCCTGAGCCTGAACCGGCAGAAGAGGCGGCTGAATCTGCACCGACGCCAGAGGCCGGTGTTGAAACACCGCCCGAAGCGGTTGCATCCAAGGCAAAGGCGAAGCCTGCTCCAGAGCCAGAGCCAGAGCCAGAGCCAGAGCCAGAGCCAGAGCCAGAGCCAGAGCCAGAGCCAGAGCCAGAGCCAGAGCCAGTTCAGCTGCAGCCTGCGCCGCCGGTCGAGGCGGAACAGCCAAGGGGCTGGTTCCGGCGGCTGCGCGAAGGCCTGTCGAAGTCGTCGCGCTCGCTGACCGACAACATCACCGGCATCTTCACCAAGCGAAAACTGGACGCCGATACCATCCAGGACCTGGAGGATGTGCTGATCCAGGCCGACCTGGGCGTGACGATGGCCATGCGCATCACCGAAGAGGTGTCGCGCGGACGCTATGACAAGGAGATCGATCCGGCCGAAGTGCGCCGCATCATGGCGGCGGAGATCGTCAAGGTGCTCAAGCCGGTGGAGGTGCCGTTCACTTTTGCCTCGGACACGCAGCCCTTCGTCATCCTGGTCGTCGGCGTGAACGGGGCGGGCAAGACCACGACCATCGGCAAGCTCGGCGCCATTGCGCGTTCGGAAGGCTTCAAGGTGATGATTGCGGCGTGCGACACGTTCCGGGCGGCGGCAATAGAGCAGCTGTCGGTGTGGGGCGAGCGGGTCGGGGCAAAGGTGCTGTCGCGGCCTACCGGCGCCGATGCGGCGGGGCTGGCTTACGATGCGCTGGAGCAGGCGCAGGCCGACGGCACCGACATCCTGATGATCGATACGGCCGGCCGGCTGCAGAACAAGACCGACCTTATGGCCGAACTGGAAAAGATCGTCCGGGTTATCAAGAAGAAGGACGAGACCGCACCGCATGCAGTGCTGCTGGTGCTCGACGCCACAACGGGCCAGAACGCCATTTCACAGGCTGAGGTGTTCACCAGGATTGCAGGCGTGACCGGCATCATCATGACCAAGCTGGATGGAACGGCGCGCGGCGGCATCCTCGTTGCCATCGCCGAGAAGTTCAAGCTGCCGGTGCACGCCATCGGCGTGGGCGAGAAGATCGAGGATCTGCAACCGTTCGATGCCGAGGGCTTTGCCCGGGCCATCGCCGGGGTAGGAGAGGGACAGGACAAGTGAGTTCGGCCGAAACAAAGCCCAAGGTCAATCCGGTGCTGAAGCTGACGCTGGAGCTGGGGCCGCTGGTGCTGTTCTTTTTCGTCAACGCCCGGGGCAAGTCGATCATCGATTCGTACGGCCTCGGCAGCTTCTTTCCCGAACCGATCTTCCTGGCGACCGGCGTCTTCATGGTGGCGATGCTGATCTCGCTTGCGGTGAGCTGGGTGCTGACCCGGCACCTGGCCGTGATGCCGCTGATCACCGGCATCGTGGTGCTGGTGATGGGCGGGCTGACGCTCTGGCTGCAGGATGACACCTTCATCAAGGTCAAGCCTACCATCGTGAACACGTTCTTTGGGGCGGTGCTGCTGATCGGACTGGCGTTCGGCCGCTCGCTGCTCGCCTATGTGTTCGACGCCGCCTTTGCGCTGGATGCGGAAGGCTGGCGGAAGCTGACCTTTCGGTGGGGCCTCTTCTTCTTTGTTCTTGCGGCGCTCAATGAAATCGTCTGGCGGACGCAAACCACCGATTTCTGGGTTGCCTTCAAGGTCTGGGGCATCATGCCGATCACCATGATCTTCGCCATGGCGCAATTGCCATTGATGCAACGCCACATGATCGAGCCGGAGGACGGCGGAAACTGATGTCCCGATTGCAAGGACTGCGTGAATCTTTACGATACGGACACCATAGCAGTTGATTTTCCTTTGGTAAGAGGATAAGGGAATTAGTGTCTATGACATGTGCAACCGGGGGAAACGATGCACGCCGCACTGAAAATCGATTGCCATAGATGGTATCATTATAGCCCCGTCCGAGCCGGGCTTGTACTGGGGGAGCGTCATCATGGATGATCGTCCTCTTGAGCTTGAAGCAGGCGCCGAGAGCGTTTCGCCGGTAAGCTTCATGTTGAAGCGGGCGGCTCAACTGTCCGCCGACCTGTTCGCCGAGCAGCTTGGCAAGACCGGCCTTACGCAACGCCAGTATACGCTGCTTGAGACCGTACTTTCCAATGAGGGCGCAAGCCAGACCGAACTCGTCCGCATGACCGGCATTGACCGGTCAACGCTGGCGGATCTCGTCAACCGGCTTGAAACGCAAGGCTATGTCCGGCGTGAGCGCAGCCCGACCGATGCGAGGGTGAACTTCGTGTTCCTGACGTCGCTTGGCCGGGAGACCGTCATCAAGGCCAAGCCGATTGCAACGGTGGTGGACATGGAGCTGGTGAAGCTGCTGCCTACCAAGCTGCGCAGACCTTTCATCGCATCGCTCGAGGAACTGTCCGGCAAGCTGGACGCGGACAAGGACTGACCGTAGCCGGTGGCTCGGATCAGTTCTGTTGCGCCCTGGTTATGGCCGGGATCAGTTCGTCTTCCAGAGAGCGCGCAGTCAGCGGTCCGGTGAACTTGTAGGTGATGATGCCTGCCGGCGAAATCACATATGTCTCCGGCACGCCGTAAACGCCCCAGTCAACTGCAGTGCGGCCAGTGCTGTCTGCGCCAACCCTTGAGAACGGGTTGCCCAGCGAGGTGAGGAAGCGAACAGCGTTCTCGCGCTGATCCTTGTAGTTCAGTCCGACCAGGTTGATGTCGTCGCGGCCAGACAGCGCGATGAGGTGCGGGTGTTCGTCGCGGCATGGTCCGCACCATGATGCCCATACGTTGAGCACGGTGACCTTGCCATTGCTGATGTCTGCCGTGGTGAGGCCGGGGACAGGCGAGCCGTTACTTGAAAGCCCTTCGACGGGCGGCAGGTCGAGACCGGGCGCCGCCTTGCCGACAAGGGCGGACGGCAGCTTCGAGGGGTCGCCGCTCTGCAAGCCGACCATGAACAGTCCGGCCAGTGCGGCAAAGATCAGCACTGGCGCGAGGACCCAGAACCGCCCGCGAGAGGGTTGTGGCTCACCACCGGTATTGCTCATCGCGATTCCCGTGCTGATGTGGCGGCCGCTGGCGCAACCGCTGGTTCACCTGGCTTGCGCCGCACCAGACCATCGCGTTCAAGCGTGTCGAGGCGGCGCGTGACGGCGCGGGCACGCACCAAGGTCCATGCCAACAGGCCGCCGAGTACGGCAAAGGTGACGGCGTATGAGGCGATCACGAAACTGATGTGAGGGGCGGAGAAATCCATCTTGTGCAGCAAGCCTTACATCTGTCCAGGTCAGCGCAGGGCGCCGGTTTGCGCCAGTTCCGCCTGGCGGATGCGGCGAGCGCCGATTTCGGTACGCATGGCGTTGAGGTGAAGTGCCAGAAACAGGAACGTATAGGCCAGACCCATGATGAGCAACGGCGTCAGCAGCGATGGATGGATGGTCGGTCCGTCCATCCGGAAGACGCTGGCCGGCTGGTGCAGCGAGTACCACCAGTCCACGGAAAACTTGACGATTGGCACGTTGATGAAGCCGACGATGGCGACGATCGCCGCGACGCGGGCCGCCCGGCGCGGGTCGTCGATGGCCTGCCAGACCGCCATGTAGCCCAGATACAGCAGCAACAGCACGAACATCGAGGTGAGCCGGGCATCCCACACCCACCAGGTGCCCCACATCGGCTTGCCCCACAGTGAACCGGTGGCCAGCGCCAGGAAGCAGAAACAGGCGCCCACCGGCGCGGCAGCCTTGGCGGCGACATCGGCCAGCGGGTGCCGGAACACGATGGCGACAATGCTGGCCAGCGCCATGATGGAATACACCATCAGCGCCGACCAGGCAGCCGGCACGTGCACGTACATGATGCGCACTGTCTCGCCTTGCTGGTAATCGGTCGGCGACGTGACCAGGCCGAGATAGAGCCCGCCGGCGAACAGTGCGGCAGTAATGGCCCACACCCACGGCTGAACCGCCGCCTGCAGACGCAGGAAGCGGGTCGGGTTGGCAAACTTCTCGATCGAACTCATGGCCTGAACTTCTAGCCGCGACGCTGTCGGCTGGCAATGAGCCATTGCGTTACAGATTGGTTATTTGAGATAGCTTCGCAAGGCTGCCGCAGACGCAAAGGGCGACACCACCAGCGCCACCAGCACGATTGCGGCGAGGATGAGCAGCGACGTGCCGGAATTGTCGATGCCGGTCTGAAAGCCCGAGGTGGACAGGACGCCAAAGATCATCACCGGCACATAGAGCGGCAGGATCAGCAGCGACACCAGCAGGCCGCCCTGGCGCAGGCCCACGGTGATGGCTGCGCCAAGGCTTGCCAGCAGCGACAGCGCCAGCGAGCCGGTCACCATCGCAGCCATCAGCGGCAGCACCAGTGCGGAGTCGAGATTGAGCAGGAAGCCGAGCAGCGGCGCGGCAATGGCCAGCGGCAGGCCGGAGGTCAGCCAGTGCACCGTGGCCTTGGCCATGGCGGTCACTTCCAGGGGCGTATCGGACAATGCCATCACCTCCAGCGAGCCGTCGTCATAGTCGGCCTGCCAGAGCTTGTCCGCCGACAGCAGCACCGACAGCAGTAGTGCGATCCACAAGGCCCCGGGCGCGATGCGCGACAGCAGGTTCTGGTCCGGCCCCAGCCCCAGCGGCAGCAGGACGACCACGGTGAGGAAGAAGCCGATGGCGGTGCCGATGCCGCCGCCCTGGCGGGCCGCCAGCTTCAGGTCGCGCTTGAGGGTGGCAAGAAAGGCTGAGGTCATGTGGAGGCCGCGGCGAATTCGAACACGTCGGTCGAGGCGACCGGCAAGTCGATGTGGGTTGAAGCGATGATGATGTTGCCAGCCTCGAGGTGGGAGGTCATCAATCCGGCCAGCAGCCCTTGCGAATGGGTGTCGAGGCCGACGGTGGGCTCGTCCAGCAGCCATACCGGGCGCGGCGCCAGCGCCAGCCGGGCCAGGCCAAGCCGCCGCTTCTGGCCCGCCGACAGGCGTTGGGCCTGAAAGCCGCGCAGCGCGCGCAGGTTCAGGGCGTCGAGCGCGGTGTCAATGTTGCCGCCGCCGAGGAAGCCGGCCCAGAAGGTCGAGGTTTTCCTCAACGGTGAGGTGCAGCTTGATGGCGTCCTGGTGGGCGATGAAGTGGACGTGGGGTCCGAGCTCGCCATCATCGGCGCCGGTGAAGGAAAGCTGGCCGGCCGCGGGCTCGGCCAGTCCGGCAATCAGCCGCAGCAATGACGTCTTGCCCGCGCCGTTGGGTCCGCGCAGCACCAGCATGCGCCCGCCGGACGCTGAAAAATCCAGCCCGGTGAACACCAGCCGCCCGCCGCGCTCGCACGCCAGCCCTTTGCCCGAAATCTCCATGAGACGCCGTTTAGCGCATGCATGGCGCATATAAAAGCCACCTTCGACAAGAGACGTACTGGTGCTTGTCAAAAGTTTTGTCTAGAAGACGGCCATCCTCCACACCGAACGCGACGGAGCACCACCAGATGAGCGAGCAGTCCCTCGACAGTTTCAAGTGCCGCAAGACCCTGAAGGTCGGCAGCAAGTCTTATGTCTATTATTCCCTCAAGGCGGCGGAGAAGAACGGCCTGAAGGGAATCTCGTCGCTGCCGTATTCGCTCAAGGTGCTGCTCGAGAACCTGCTGCGCCACGAAGACGGGCGCACTGTGACGAAGGCCGACATCGAGGCAATGGCCAAGTGGGTGACCTCGAAGGGCAAGTCGACCCGCGAGATCGCCTTCCGCCCGGCCCGGGTGCTGATGCAGGACTTTACCGGCGTGCCGGCAGTGGTGGACCTTGCCGCAATGCGCGACGCCATGGTCAACCTCGGCGGCAATCCGAAGAAGATCAACCCGCTGGCGCCGGTGGATCTGGTCATCGACCACTCGGTGATGGTCGACTTTTTCGGCACGGCAGGGGCGTTCAAGAAGAACGTCAACATGGAGTACGATCGCAACGGCGAGCGCTACAAGTTTCTCAAGTGGGGCCAGGGCGCGTTCGACAATTTCCGCGTGGTGCCGCCGGGCACCGGCATCTGTCACCAGGTGAACCTGGAATACCTCGCCAAGACGGTGTGGACCAAGAAGCAGAAGGTCAATGGCAAGGCGGCCACGGTTGCCTTCCCGGACACGCTGGTCGGCACCGACTCGCACACCACCATGGTCAACGGCCTGGCCGTGCTGGGCTGGGGCGTGGGCGGCATCGAGGCCGAGGCCGCGATGCTGGGCCAGCCGATCTCGATGCTGATCCCGGAAGTGGTCGGCTTCAGGCTGACCGGCAAGATGGCCAAAGGTACGACGGCGACCGACCTGGTGCTGCGGGTTGTGGAAATGCTGCGCCAGAAGGGCGTGGTCGGCAAGTTCGTGGAGTTCTACGGACCGGGCCTGTCCAACCTGTCGCTGGAAGACCAGGCGACCATCGCCAACATGGCACCTGAGTATGGCGCGACCTGCGGGTTCTTCCCGACATCCAACGAGACGCTGGCGTATCTGACAGGAACCGGCCGTTCCAAGGCGCAGGTGGATCTTGTCGAGAAGTACGCCAAGACGCAGGGCATGTTCCGTACCAAGTCGTCGCCGGATCCGGTGTTCACCTCGACGCTGGAGCTTGACCTGGGAGATGTGGTGCCGGCCATTGCCGGGCCGAAGCGGCCGCAGGACCGGGTGGCGCTTGCCGCTGCTGCGCCGGAGTTCGCCAAGGCGCTCGCCGACATTTCCGGCGGGCCCAAGCCCAAGAGCTCGCCTGCCAAGGGCAAGGACGAAGCCCGCATGATTGCCGAGGGCGCAGCCCAGTCGGATCATCACGTGCGCAAATGCAAGGTCGACGGCGCCAACTTCGAGATTGGCCATGGCGACGTGGTGATCGCGGCGATCACCTCGTGCACCAACACGTCCAACCCGTCGGTGATGATCGGTGCAGGACTGCTGGCGCGCAATGCCAACAAGCTGGGCCTCAAGGTGAAGCCGTGGGTCAAGACCTCGCTGGCGCCGGGCAGCCAGGTGGTGACGGAGTATCTCAAGTCGGCCGGACTGCAGAAGGACCTCGACAAGCTGGGCTTCGATCTCGTTGGCTATGGCTGCACCACCTGCATCGGCAATTCCGGCCCGCTGCCGGAAAACATCTCGCAGGCGATCAAGGACAACGATCTGGTGGCGTGCTCGGTGCTGTCGGGCAACCGCAACTTCGAAGGCCGCGTGAACCCGGACGTGCGCGCCAACTACCTGGCCTCGCCGCCGCTGGTGGTTGCCTATGCGCTGGCCGGTTCGATGAACGTCAACCTGGCGACCGACCCGCTGGGCCACACGCCGAAGGGCGAACCGGTGTACCTGGCCGACATCTGGCCGGATGCCAAGGAAGTGGCCGAGTTCGTGCGCAAGAACGTCACCCGCAAGGCCTACCAGGCCCGCTACAAGGACGTGTTCAAGGGCGATGCCCAGTGGCGCAAGATCAAGGTCGATGGCGGCATGACCTATGGCTGGGATGCGGCCTCGACCTATGTGCAGAACCCGCCGTACTTCGAAGGCATGAAGATGGAACCGGACCCGGTTGAGAACATCGAGAATGCCCGCATCCTCGGCCTGTTCCTCGACTCGATCACCACCGACCACATCTCGCCGGCGGGTTCGATCAAGGCCGAAAGTCCGGCGGGCCGCTACCTCACCGATTTCCAGGTGCGCCCGGTGGATTTCAACTCCTATGGCGCGCGGCGCGGCAACCACGAGGTAATGATGCGCGGCACCTTCGCCAACATCCGCATCAAGAACCAGATGCTGGATGGCGTCGAGGGCGGCTACACGAAACATTATCCGTCGAACAAGCAGATGGCGATTTATGATGTCGGCCATGCAGTACGCCAAGGACGGCGTGCCGCTGGTGGTGTTCGCCGGCAAGGAATACGGCACCGGCTCGTCGCGCGACTGGGCAGCCAAGGGAACGCGCCTGCTTGGCGTGCGCGCGGTGATCGCGCAGTCGTTCGAGCGCATCCACCGCTCCAACCTGATCGGCATGGGCGTGCTGCCGCTGCAGTTCAACGAGGGCGACAGCTGGCAGAGCCTTGGCCTGAAGGGCGACGAGACGATCACCATCAAGGGGCTCGACGGCAAGATGAAGCCGCAGCAGGCCTTCGATGTGGAAATCACTTCAGGCGGCAAGACACAGACGGTGAAGGTGAAGAGCCGCATCGATACGGCGGACGAGCTCGACTACTTCACCAATGGCGGCATCCTGCCTTACGTGCTGCGTCAGCTTGCGGCCTGACGGGCGGACTTGCCGGTCCACATCACACGCAGTGGAGGCCGCACCCGTTGCTGCCTCACCTACTCGTGAGTAGTAGTTGACCGGCAGTTCGGCCATAACCGGTGTCATGAACGACAGCACTTCCATCACCCGCCGCAACCTGCTGGCATCCGGCATCGCCTGCGGTGTCCTGGCGGGCGCAGGTCCGCAAGCGCTGGCCGGCCAGGCAAAGCGCCCGCCGGTTTTCGTGGAACTGTTCACCTCGCAAGGCTGCTCGTCCTGTCCGCCTGCCGACAAGTTCATGGGCGAACTGGTGCAGCGGCCGGGCATCATTGCCGTGTCGATGAACGTCGATTACTGGAACTATCTCGGCTGGCAAGACACGCTTTCGCAGGCCGTGTTCACCCGGCGCCAGAAGGAATATGCCTCCAGGCGCGGCGATGGTCAGGTGTACACGCCGCAGATGGTCATCAATGGCCGCACCCACGTGGTTGGCTCGCACAAGCAGACGGTACTGGAAGAAATAGGCCGGCAGGCGTCGGTGCCTGAAAGCTATTTCGTACCGGTGTCCCTCAGCGCCAATGGCAATGAACTGGACATCGAGGTGGGCGGCGGTCCGACTGACCGGATCATCCAGGCCTCGACGCTGTGGGTAATGTCGGTGGTGCCTGAGGTAACGGTGGCAATCGAGCGTGGCGAGAACTCGGGCCGCGAAATCACCTACCACAATGTTGTGCGCCAGTTGACGCCGACCGGCATGTGGAAGGGCGAAGCCATGAGCCTCAGCCTGCCGAAAAAGCACGTCATCGAAGGACAATCCGGCATGTGCGTGGCAGTGTTGCAGGGCGACAATGGCGGGGTGGTGCTGGGCTGCGCCGCGATGACGGCTACCAGTTAAAGTCCTACGACAATCACGAACTGAACATTGTCCCGCTCACGGCAGTTCGCGGGCCGGATCCCGCTCACGCCTGCGCAAGCAGAGCTTGCCTCGCTGCCGCTCGGTGGGAAGTGTCCTGTCAGGACAATGCAGCGTCAAAGACCTTCAACGATGACGAACTGACCGTCGGCGGCACCGGCGCGTTCGGCCTTGGCGGCGGCGTATTCCGGCGAGTTGTAGAAGGTTCGGGCAGTCGCCATGTCCGGAAACTCCAGTATCACCAGACGGCGGGTCTCGTCGTCGCCTTCCATGGTCTCAATGGCGCCCCCGCGGGCGAGATATTTGCCGCCGTACTTCGCAATCGCGGCCGGCGCGAGCGCCTTGTAGTTTTCATACTTCGCCGGATCGGTGACGTTGACGCGGGCGATGAGGTAGGCGGGCATGGCGGTATCCTCCTTGTTGGTCAGGCGCTGATCTGCATGCGAAGTCCGCGGGTGTCGAACTCCGGTTCGGCGGGCAATGAGATGTGCTCGCCGCGGGCAATGCGGGCGGCAGACCAGGCGCAGGCGCAGGCATCGAGTATGTCATCCTCGCTCACCTGTGATTTCGGCCACGATGGATGTTGCAATCGGTCAACGGGAAAGCCGTTACGGGTCAGCAGTTCGCGGCGAAGGGCGGCACCCTCTGAGGTCTTCTTGCCATGTTTGAGCGGGCGTTGATCGTTCATGATGCAAAACGAGACTTCCGGATGAATCTCATGAACTCGTTCATTCATTGAAGAGTCGATACTTGCATCGACCTCATTCATCTTTCTGAAAAGGCCGAACGTTTGTGCGGGTATTCCCTTTTTCAGATTCTCTCGGTTGATCCGAGTTGCCTCGTCTTGACTCGTTGCCTTCAGCGCCTGCCTGCAAGGCACCGGAAACACGGATGCGGCCTTGGGGCCGAGAAGTTTTCTTGCCAAGCTTTCGCATTGTCGGTCACTCGACGTAGGAAAGCCGATGGGCATGTCTACGGCCACAATGTTGGCGGCAGTTGTGAGGGCAGCGGCGAAGTTGGCTAAGCAGGTGGCTTGCGGCGCAACGTCTGACTTGCCCGACCACGTCACCATGACCCAACCGGCCTTGCATCCATCCAACCCTGCTACAAAGAACTCACGCATTGGTCGAGCGGACGTGGACGATGTTGCCGGTGTGAGGGGGCGCGTCGATCAGGTCGTTCCACTGGGCGAGGTCAAGTTCGTCGTGACCGGAAAGGTTGGTGGCCTCGATGACGCGGTAGACGGTGTTGCCGGCATGGATCAGGGCCTCTCGCGCCGACGACTTTAGGATGCGCGCGGCGAACACGCCGGCGAACAGGTCGCCCGTGCCGTGAGGCGGGTCCGGGAAGGCCTGCGTTTCATGCAGTGTGGCGTTCTTCGGCTCGACCAGCAGATTGCCGATGCCGAGCAATTGCGGGAAAGCGGACGTCACGGCGACATTCTCCGCACCGAGTGACCTGGCAGCGTGCACCAGGCTGACATTGTCGTTCCACTCGCCGCCCGTCAGCACGTTGAGTTCGAAGCGATTGGGCGTGATGGCGTCAGCCAGTGGAACGAGATGCATCTTGATGGCTTCGATCACTTCTGGCGGAACATAAGTACCGCGGGCATCGCCGCAGACGGGGTCCACCAGTACCTGGAACTGCTGGCGTGCTTCGCGGATGCGGCGGATGAAGGCGGCTGTTGCCTCGATCTGGCCCACGTCGCGGAAATATCCCGTCATCACAAGGTCTATCTGCTGGCGCCAGTCAGGACGTTCGAACGCCGACAGCATGGCGTCGATGTCGCTTGCCGCCATGACTGGTCCCGATGGACGGCCATGGCCTGGATGATGCGGCCAGATCACGGTTGGCACCTCCCAGACATCGACGCCCAGCCGGCGCGCGGCGAATGCGGCGGCTGTATTGCCGATATAGCCGCGGGAAATGCGCGAAGAGACGGAAACGATGGCCATGTGGTGGGTCTGCTGATCGGGCGATTCAGTTGGCGGGAAACAGCAGTATGACCGAAGCTTGTGCAGATGGGGAAGGGGCCTCGACCAAAGCAGGCTTGTTATTGTGCGCTGCAATATCCTAAGACTGGCGCAAATCCGGAATTAATCAGGGACAACAAGATGACGGTAAGACCGCGCAGAAGCGTTCTTTACATGCCGGGGTCCAATGCCCGGGCGCTGGAAAAGGCGAAAACCCTTGCCGCTGATACGTTGATCCTGGACCTCGAGGATGCGGTGGCCCCCGATGTCAAGGCAGCCGCGCGCGCGCAGGTGTGCGAGGCGGTGGCGGCGGGCGGCTATGGCAGGCGCGAGCTGATTATCCGCATCAACGGGATTGAGTCGCAGTGGGGCATGGATGATCTCAAGGCGGCTGCAAAGGCCGGACCTGCCGCCATCCTGGTGCCGAAAGTGTCGGAGGACGATGACATCGAGGCGGTGTCCGATGCGCTGGACGAGGCCGGGGCGCCGGAGGGCCTTCGCATCTGGGTGATGATGGAGACGCCGCTCGCCATGCTGAACGCCAGGAAGATTGCCAGGGCGGCGAAAAAACATCCACGCTTCGAGTGCATGGTGATGGGTACCAACGACCTCGCCAAGGAAACTGGCGCGGGCCTGGGCGAGGGGCGGCTTGCCATGCTGCCGTGGCTGATGACGTGCGTGGCGGCGGCGCGGGCCTATGGGCTGGTGATCATCGACGGCGTGTACAATGATTTCCGCGATGAGGCAGGTTGCGTCGCCGAATGCCAGCAGGGCAAGCTCATCGGCATGGACGGCAAGACACTGATCCACCCGGGCCAGATCGAGCCGGCCAACGTGGCGTTCGCACCGTCGGAGGACGACGTGGCGCAGGCGCGCGAGATCATCGCGGCGTTCGAACTGCCGGAGAACCAGGGACTCGGCGCGATCAACCTCAATGGCCGCATGGTGGAGTTGCTGCATTGCGAGGTGGCGAAGAAGACCGTTGCCATGCACGATGCGATCCGGGAGATGGAGCAGGCGGCATGAGCAAGACCAACGCGGGCAACTTTTTCGAGGACTTCTCGATCGGGCAGGTCATCACGCACGCGGTGCCACGCACCGTGACCGAAGGCGACCGGGCGCTCTATACCGGCCTGTACGGAACGCGCTGTGCGGTTCAGTCGTCGGACGAATTCGCCCGTGCCATCGGCTATCTGCAATCGCCGCTGGATGACCTGCTGGTGTTTCACGTGGTGTTCGGCAAGACGGTTCCGGACATTTCGCTCAATGCAGTTGCGAACCTTGGCTATGCGGATTGCCGCTTCCTTGCCCCGGTCTTTCCCGGCGACACGCTGAGTTCTTCCTCCGAGGTGATCGGGCTGAAGGAAAACTCCAACGGCAAGACCGGCGTGGTTTACGTGCGCTCGACCGGGGTCAACCAGCGGGGCGAGGCGGTGCTGGAGTTCGTGCGCTGGGTGATGGTCAGAAAACGCGACGAGGCGCACCCTGCCCCTGAGCCGGTGGTGCCGGAGCTTCCGGGCGAGGTCAGCATCGAGAGGCTGGGTGCGGCCTGCCCGGTGATCACCCCAGCCAGGTGGGACGCCGGCCTTTCCGGTCAGCCGCACATGTGGGGCGATTACGAAGTGGGCGAGAAGATCGACCACGTTGACGGCATGACGGTGGAAGAGGCCGAGCACATGATTGCCACCCGCCTCTACCAGAACACGGCGAAGGTTCACTTCAACCAGTTCACCGAAGGTCATGGCCGGTTCGGGCGGCGGTTGATCTATGGCGGTCACGTGATCTCGATTGCGCGGTCCTTGAGCTTCAACGGGCTGGCCAACGCGTTCCATGTGGCGGCGATCAACGGGGGCGCGCACGTGGCGCCGCTGTTTGCGGGCGGCACGGTGTTCGCGTGGTCAGAGGTTCTCGACAAGGCGAAGCTGCCGCAACGCAGTGATGCAGGCGCGTTGCGGCTGCGGCTGGTTGCCACCAGGGACCGGCCGTGCAGCGATTTTCCACTGAAGGGCGAGGATGGCAGGTACGCCGACGGGGTGATCCTTGATCTCGACTACTGGGCGCTGATGCCGGTCATGTGATTTTGGAATGCATTTACGACTGGTGGAATAACACCAAGGGCGGATTGCGCATGTTGCAGTGCACATAGTACACCTGCCTCATACTTTTGCGAGGTCCACACTCAATGGCGGGAACACCCATGAAGGAGCGGCCGCTGTCGCCGCATCTGCAGATCTACAAGCCGATGCTGACGATGATGATGTCGATCATGCATCGCATCACCGGGGCGGGGCTCTATTTCGGCATGGCGCTGTTCGCCTGGTGGCTGTTCGCCGCTTCCCATTCCGGCGCCTATTTCGACTTCGTTCAGGGCTTTATCGGTTCGTGGTTTGGCCGGCTGGTGCTGCTGGGCTTCACCTGGGCGCTGGTGCACCATGCGCTGGGTGGACTGCGCCACCTGGTGTGGGACACCGGCCGCGGCTTTGACCTGAAGCTGATCGAGGTGCTGGCCAAGGGCAACCTGATCGGATCGCTGGCGTTAACGCTGGTGATCTGGATCGTCGCCTACATGGTGCGTTGAGAAGGCTGAATTGATGAACATGAGAACCCCCCTCAGCAAGGTTCGTGGCCTCGGATCGGCCAAGTCCGGCACTGAGCATTTCTGGCACCAGCGGCTGACGGCCGTGGCCAACATCCCGCTGATCATCTTTCTTGGCTTCTTCTGCGTTGCGCATGTGGGCTCAAGCCAGGCCGAGATGACGTCTGCCATCGCCAACCCGCTGGTGGCGCTGATGCTGGTGTTCACCATCATCTCGGTCACCTGGCACATGCGGCTGGGCATGCAGGTCATCATCGAGGACTACGTGCACTCCGAGGGCGCAAAGCTGGCCGCGCTGCTGGCCAACACGTTCTTCTGCGCAGCAGTGGCACTGATCGGCCTGTTTGCCGTTCTCAAGATTTCTTTCGGAGGCTGACACGCTGATGGCGTCCAACAAGGCATACCAGTACACCGATCACCAGTTCGACGTGGTTGTCGTCGGCGCCGGCGGGGCAGGGCTTCGCGCCGCGCTCGGCATGGCCGAGCAGGGCCTGCGCACCGCCTGCATCACCAAGGTGTTCCCCACCCGCTCCCATACGGTGGCGGCGCAGGGCGGCATTGCAGCCAGCTTGCAGAACATGGGCCCGGACCACTGGCAGTGGCACATGTACGACACGGTGAAGGGCTCCGACTGGCTGGGCGATACCGATGCCATGGAATATCTGGCGCGGGAAGCGCCGGCGGCAGTCTACGAACTCGAGCATTACGGCGTGCCGTTCAGCCGCACCGAAGAAGGCAAGATCTACCAGCGCCCGTTTGGCGGCCACATGCAGAATTTCGGTGACGGCCCGCCGGTGCAGCGCACCTGCGCGGCGGCCGACCGTACAGGTCACGCCATTCTGCACACGCTGTATGGCCAGAGCCTGAAACACAACGCGCAGTTCTTTATCGAGTACTTCGCCCTCGACCTGATCATGTCGGACGATGGCGCCTGTACCGGTGTGGTGGCGTGGAACCTTGAAGACGGCAGCATTCACCGCTTTGCCGCCAAGATGGTGGTGCTGGCGACCGGCGGCTATGGCCGCGCCTACTTCTCGGCAACGTCGGCCCACACCTGCACCGGCGACGGCAACGGCATGGTGGCGCGCGCCGGGCTTCCGCTGCAGGACATGGAGTTCGTGCAGTTCCATCCGACCGGCATCTATGGTGCGGGTTGCCTGATCACCGAGGGTGCGCGTGGCGAGGGCGGCTACCTGACCAACTCGGAAGGCGAGCGTTTCATGGAGCGTTATGCGCCCAACGCCAAGGATCTTGCCTCGCGCGATGTGGTCTCGCGCTGCATGACCATGGAAATCCGCGAAGGCCGCGGCGTGGGCAAGAACAAGGACCACATCCACCTGCACCTCGATCACCTCGATCCGGACGTGCTGGCTGAACGGCTCCCGGGCATTTCCGAGAGCGCCAAGATCTTCGCCGGCGTGGATCTGACGCGCGAGCCGATACCGGTGCTGCCGACGGTGCACTACAACATGGGCGGCATTCCCACCAACTATTGGGGCGAAGTGCTAAAGCCGACGAAAAAGGATCCGGACGCGATCCAGCCCGGCCTGATGGCGGTGGGCGAAGCGGGCTGTGCGTCGGTTCACGGCGCCAACCGGCTTGGCTCCAATTCGCTGATCGACCTGGTGGTGTTCGGCCGGGCCGCCGCCATCCGCGCCAGCAAGGTGGTGGACCGCGACTCTGCCGTGCCATCCATCAACGAGGCCTGCGTCGACAGGATCATGGACCGCTTCGATGCGCTTCGCCATGCCAACGGCTCCACGCCGACGGCATCGCTGCGGCTGGAAATGCAGCGGGCGATGCAGGAAGACGCGGCGGTTTTCCGCACCCAGGAAACGCTGGAGCAAGGCTGCCGCCGTCTCGATGCGGCGTGGAAGAAGATGGCCGACCTAAAGGTCACTGATCGGTCGATGATCTGGAACTCGGACCTCGTCGAAACGCTGGAGCTGGAAAACCTGATGGCTTCGGCCATCACCACGGTCTATTCGGCGGAAGCCCGCAAGGAAAGCCGCGGGGCCCATGCGCGCGAGGACTACAAGGACGGGCCGTATGCGGGCCGTGACGACAAGAACTGGCGCAAGCACACGCTGGCCTGGGTCGACGGCAAGGGCAAGGTGAAGCTCGATTACCGCCCGGTGCATACCGAGCCGCTGACCACGCCGGCCGAAGGCGGCATCGACCCGAAGAAGATCGCGCCCAAGGCACGTGTTTACTGAGGCACTGACAGATGGTTGAACTCGCACTTCCCAAAAATTCGCAGGTCACCGAAGGCAAGGTGTGGCCGAAGCCGCAGGGCGCCAACCGGACCCGCGAATTCAAGGTGTACCGCTGGTCGCCGGACGATGACGCCAACCCGCGGGTGGACACCTACACGGTGGATCTGGACGACTGCGGGCCGATGGTTCTGGACGCTCTTATCAAGATCAAGAACGACATCGACCCGACGTTGACCTTCCGCCGCTCGTGCCGCGAGGGCATCTGCGGATCGTGCGCCATGAACATCGACGGCACCAACACGCTGGCCTGCACCAAGGGCATCGATGATGTGAAGGGCGAAGTGCGCATCTATCCGCTGCCGCACATGCCGGTGATCAAGGACCTGGTGCCGGACCTGACGCGGTTCTATGCGCAGCACCGCTCGATTGAGCCGTGGCTCAAGACCGATACGCCGGAGCCACGCACCGAGTGGCGCCAGTCGAAGGAAGACCGCGAGAAGATCGACGGGCTTTATGAATGCATCCTGTGCGCCTGCTGCTCGACCTCGTGCCCGAGCTACTGGTGGAACGGCGACCGTTATCTGGGCCCGGCCATCCTGCTGCAGGCCTATCGCTGGCTGATCGACTCGCGCGATGAAGCCACCGGCGAGCGTCTCGACAACCTCGAAGATCCGTTCCGGCTGTATCGCTGCCATACCATCATGAACTGCGCCAAGGCATGTCCGAAGGGGCTCAACCCGGCAAAGGCGATTGCAGAAATAAAGAAGATGATGGTCGAGCGACGGGTCTAGGTTTTCCCGGCCATGAATTGTGCAGTAGGCTGCCTCTTTCAACATACGAGGCAGCCGATGATACGTCCCTTGCTCTTCATCATTGCAGCGCTTGCAGCCATGAGCCTGCCCGCGCAGGCGTTTGATTGCGCCAGGGCCGGCACCGTTACCGAGAAGCTGATCTGCTCCGACGCGGCGCTGAAGGCGGCGGATGATGCGATGGGCGCGGCGTGGAAACGTCTTGGCGATCTGCTGGACAAGACCGAAATGCAGGCCATGCGGGCCAGTCAGAGGGCTTGGCTGAAGCTGCGCGATGACCGCTGCGGCTATGGCGAGGACGCGGAACGGGTGCAGTGCCTCAAGACGGTGACTGCCGAACGGACGCTCATCCTGTCGGGCGAGCCCAGAACCGGGCCTGGAACGGGCAACCGCCTGGTACCGTTTGCGATTCATCGCCCCGGCAGCAATAAAACCTACTCGGTGGACATTGCCGGGGTGCGCTTTGCCGATCCGCAGGCGCCCGGCGAGCTGGCGTTCAACAGCATGGTGGACGACGGCATCAACGCATCGCCGCTAAACGAGACCGTCGACTTTGAAAGTGCCGGTGAGCTTGCCTACAACGAGTCGATGGTTGTTGAATATGCTGGACCGAACCTGATCTCGTCATTGTCGAGCGTCTGGCGCTATGATGGCGGAGCGCATGGCAACTACTATTCGACCGGCCTCAACTTCGCGCTTGATCAGGGCGAGTTGCAGTTTTCCGATTTGTTTGCGGACACGGCCTTGCCACAACTGGCAACGGCGTGCCGCGAGCGGCTGAGCCGGGCTGAAACCAGCGAGGTGCTGAGCCCGCAGGAACGGCGCGACAACCTGTTCGAGGACACGGTTGCGGTGTTTGCCGAACAGATGAAATCGCTCCGGATATGGTCTTTCGATGCGAACGGCGCGCGGGTGCACTTTGCGCCCTATGCGATTGCTTCCTATGCGGCCGGATCGTTCGAATGCCGGCTGCCGCTGGATCTGCTGTCGGGCTTGAGCAAGGCGCCGCACTACCTGCCGCAGTGAAGCCGTCTGCCGGCATTCATGGTTAACCGGTTGTCAACACAACCGGGATCATGCTGGCATCTCGCGGTGTGCAAATGAAGGTCATGCGCCATGAGCCACATGCCAGAGACTGCCGTTCCGGTCGATGCAGTCCGACCCTGCGGCGAGGTCAGCGTCTGCTATCCACCGCTCCGCGATGCTGACGGGCCACTGCAGGCAATTGCGGCGCGCGGAAACGTGCCGCTGCTGATTGGCGGTTGCGTGCTGGCGGAGGTGTCGAGCGCGCAACTCGACAGTGAGTGGCGGGCTTGTGAAACCTTGAGCGATGCGCAGGCCGCCGACTATTGCCGGCGTGCTGCGGCGCGTTTGTCACGCGCCTTCGACAGCGGACTTGGCGCGGCCGACCTGGCGGATGTGGTTGCCAATGCGGCGGTGCTGTTCGTCATCAGCCTGCGCAAGGCAGGGCTCGGCTCGGCTCGCGAGATCGGGCCGTGCACGGTCCGTCATGACGGATCAGGCGGGGCTGGCCGGGTGAGCGCTGCCGGCTGACAGCTGCCGCAGCGTACCGCCGAGGCCGATGGCCTCGCCGAAGAATTCCTCGATCATCGAAACCGGCGTTGGCCACGGCATGGTGAAGCGGCCATGGGTCTCGTCACTGTTGAACTCCAGTTCGGCGCCGTGTTTCTCGGCCAGCTTGCGGATGCGCACGTTGCTGGTGCGGCACCACAAATCAAGGCCGGAAACCGTGCGGTTGCGGGCAACCGCAATGATGCGTTCCAGCAGTGCATCGCCCAGGCCGCGGTTTTGCCAGTCCTGCTCGACCGAGAAGGCAGCTTCGGCATTCCAGGGATATTTGCTGGTGATGAAGCGGATTTCGCCGACGCCGCGCAGGTCACCGCCGACGAATGCGCCGTAGACGAGACCGCTGCCGGTCATGGCCGAGTTGACATAGGCATCGATGAAGCTGGCGTGAACGGCGCCGCCGAAACGCATTGCCCGCGATTCCGGATCGAGCCGGGTGAAGTGTTCGCGGAACAGGCCGGCCTCGTGCGGCCATAACCGCCGGATGACGGTGGATTCGCCGCTGCCATTGCTTTCGCTGGAGTGTGCCATGTTGATGCTGTTCCTCGCTGCCCGACGGGCAAAATCTGCTACCGTTCAACATAATGCTGCATTGCAACATTATAAAGGCCAGATTGCTGCAATGCAACAATATGGGTCCGGGTGGTTGTGCCGGTTCCTGGAATGCCCCGGCGGCCCAAACTGGTGCTTGCCTGAAAGTTTCGCGGTGAGTACGGTCCCGCCGGATAAGGTCCACTACAGTCGAGGAGGCCGCCGGCCATTCAGGGCCCGTGCGGTAATCAAGCATGGTCAAGGAAATCGGTCATTTCATCGGCGGCAAGCGCGTCGCCGGCACGTCCGGCAGGTTTGCCGACGTCTACAACCCGTCGACGGGTGAAGTGCAGGCAAAGGTGGCGCTGGCCACCAGGGACGAGGTGCGGGCCGCAGTCGAGAACGCAGCTGCCGCGCAGCCGGCCTGGGCGCGGGAAAACCCCCAGAAGCGCGCCCGGGTGATGATGAAGTTCGTCGAGCTGGTGAACGCCGAGAAGGAGAGCCTTGCGCAACTCCTGTCCAGCGAGCATGGCAAGACCGTTCCCGACAGTCATGGCGACATCCAGCGTGGCGTCGAGGTGGCCGAATTCGCCACCGGCATCCCGCATCTGCTGAAGGGCGAGTACACGCAAGGGGCAGGGCCTGGCATCGACATGTATTCGATGCGCCAGCCGCTGGGCGTGGCTGCCGGCATCACGCCGTTCAATTTCCCGGCAATGATCCCGATGTGGAAATTCGCGCCGGCGATCGCGTGCGGCAACGCCTTCATCCTGAAGCCGTCTGAACGCGATCCGTCGGTGCCGCTGCGGCTGGCTGAACTGATGATCGAGGCGGGCCTGCCTGCCGGCATCCTCAACGTGGTCAACGGCGACAAGGAGTCGGTGGACGCGATTCTCGAGGACGACATCATCCAGGCGGTTGGCTTCGTCGGTTCCACCGCGATCGCCGAGTACGTCTATTCACGCGGCTGCGCGGCAGGCAAGCGGGTGCAGTGCTTCGGCGGCGCCAAGAACCACATGATCATCATGCCGGACGCCGACATGGACCAGGCCGTCGATGCGCTGATCGGGGCAGGTTACGGTTCGGCCGGTGAACGCTGCATGGCCATCTCGGTTGCCGTGCCGGTGGGCGAGGACACGGCCAACCGGCTGATGGGCAAGCTGATCCCGCGGGTTGAGAACCTGCGCATCGGGCCGTCGACCGATCGCGAGGCGGATTATGGCCCGGTGGTCACCCGGCAGGCGCTGGAGCGGATCCGCGAGTATGTCGATATCGGCGTCAAGGAAGGCGCCACGCTGGCGGTCGACGGGCGTGGCTTCACCATGCAGGGCTATGAGAACGGCTACTTCATGGGCGGCTGCCTGTTCGACAACGTCACCAAGGACATGCGCATCTACAAGGAAGAGATTTTCGGTCCCGTGTTGTCGGTGGTGCGCGCCAAGACCTACGAGGAGGCCATCGACCTGCCGATGAGCCACTCCTACGGCAACGGCGTGGCGATCTATACCCGGGATGGAGATGCTGCCCGCGATTTCGCCGACCGCATCAATATCGGCATGGTGGGCGTCAACGTGCCGATCCCGGTGCCGCTGGCCTATTACACCTTCGGCGGCTGGAAGAAGTCGGCCTTCGGAGACCTCAACCAGCATGGACCCGACTCGGTGCGTTTTTACACCCGCACCAAGACGGTTACCTCGCGCTGGCCGTCGGGAATCAAGGACGGGGCCGAATTCTCTATCCCGACCATGGGCTGAGCCTGGCAACACAATCTCATGAACCAGGGCCGGTGAGCACTTTCGCGTGCTTGCCGGCCCTTGCCGTTAACCCGGCATTGAGCAAGGCATCAATCTTGCCACGTTGAACCGCCGCTCCAGCTGTTGCGGCGGGCCATCGTGACACTCCGTTAACGCGCCCCATGCAAGCCTCGGTCCTGATTGACGCTAAGTGGTCTCGGGGGCGGCAGAAATGTCTGAATGGGGTTTCCTGCTGGTTGCGGTTCTGGCCGCGGCTTCCATGCTGGTGGTGTTCAACTGGCGCCGCCCCGTCAGCCTTGTCCGGATCATCCATGTCCAGCGTCCGGTAGACGAGGTCTGGCGTAGCGTGGACCACGCATACGGCGAGCTGCAGTGGCAGCAGCACCTTGACAGCCACGTGACCAGCAATGACGGCCGTTCGGTGACGCTCAGCCACAGCATGCGGCGCGACGATGGCAGCCGGGTTGAATGGCAACTCAGCTTCGACATCGTGGAACGGGTTGCTGGCAAGCTGGTCAGGCTCGAGCGTACCGGCATTGACGGGCTGGCGCTGGACGACCGGCTGCTGGATTATTCAATTGAACTCGAACCGCGCGGCAGTGGAACGCAAGTAAGGTTGCGCGAACGGTGGGGGCCAAGGTCGCTGACGGGTTTTGCGCTGGCCCACATGGACGCCGCCCAGCAGCTCGCCCGGCTGAAAGCCTGGTGCGAGACCGGCAAGACGAAGCCGGGCGGCAGTCATGGCTGGACGACGATCATCATCTCGGTTGCCTCGCTGGCGGCGACGGCGGCGGCCTTTTCGCTCCTGCTCGGCTGGCAGGTCGGACTGATATTCGTTGGCCTGCTGGTGCTGCATGAACTTGGGCACCTGATCTCGTTCCGGCTGATCGGGCAGCCCTGGGGCAAGATCATCTTCCTGCCGTTCCTGGGTGGTGTCGCGGTATCGCGCGTGCCGCACCTGCGGCTGGCAGACGATGCGTTCTGCGCGATCATGGGGGCGGGGCTTTCCATCATTGCGCTGGTGCCGGCCGTCCTTGTCAGCCTCTATGACATTGGCAGCCCGGATTTCCAGTCCGTTGCCTTTGTCATGGCGGCAATTGCGGGTGCGCTCAATCTGCTCAACCTGCTTCCGGTGTTTCCGCTGGATGGCGGCAGGGTGCTGCGAGCCGTGCTGCAATCGCTGCTGCCTGACCATGTGCGAACCTCGATGTTCTTCACGGCAGTGGCGGTGGCGGCTGGCGGCGTGTATTTCCAGAAACCCGGTGCTGGCAGCCATTGCCGTTGTGGCGTTCTTCCAGAGCACCAGGCTTGGACCCGCCCGGCGCGATATCGAGCCGATGAATGGTGAGGGAGCGGCAGTGATGTGCACGGCCTACCTGTCATTGACCGCTGCGCACGGACTTGCCCTGTTGTCGTTCTGGCCGATGCTGGCGGGTTGAACCGGCATCGTTGACGCGCTACCAGAGATGCGCCGCAGCCATTGAGACTGCCCAGCGTCAACATTTCTGCCCATGCACAAGCTTCCATCTGCACTCTACGCCGCGCGTGTCCGCGATGGCCGCCTACAGCCGGACACGGGCCAGGAAGCCGTGCTCAAACGGCTCGACGGCCTGGCGGTCAAGCTTGACGGTTACAGCCTTCCCTCCGCAGCCGGGGGCCTGGCATGGCTGTTCCGGCGCAAGCAGGGCGACGCAAGGCCGCGGTCCGTCTATGTCTGGGGCGACGTCGGGCGTGGCAAGACTCTGGTCATGGACCTGTTTCACGAGGCGATCACGCCGGCCTCGAAACGGCGCGTACATTTTCATGCGTTCATGCAGGAAGTGCATCGCGACATCCATGTTTTCCGCACCGGGCAGAAGTCGGGTCTGCTCGATGCCGGGAGCGACCCGATCAAGGCGGTGGCGGAGCAAGCCGCCAAAACCGCAGCGGTGCTGTGCCTGGATGAATTCCAGGTCAGGGACATCACCGATGCAATGATCCTCGGCCGGCTGTTCGAGGCCCTTCTGGGGTTTGGCTGCGTGATCGTGGCCACGTCAAACATCCCGCCCCGCGAGCTCTATCAAAATGGTCTCAACCGCAACCTGTTCGTGCCATTCATCGAGCTCATCGAGCAGCGCTTCGACGTTGTAGAACTGACCGGCGCGATCGACTACCGGCTCGACCGGCTGGCGGGAGAAGACGTCTATTTCTGTCCGCTGGGTCCGGGCACGGCAAACCGCATGAAGGTGATGTGGCACAAGGTAACCGGCACGGACGGCGGCGGCGAAGCCTGGCTCGAAGTGGGCCGGCGCAAGCTTCACGTGCCCAGAACGGCGCGCGGGGCCGCCTGGTTCAGCTTTGCGGAGCTGTGCGATGCGCCTCTCGGGAATGCCGACTACCTGGCAATTGCGCGGGCCTACCATACCTTGTTCGTGGATGGCGTCAGGGTGCTCGGCAAGGGCGAGGCCAACGCGGCGCGGCGGTTCATCAACCTGATTGACACACTGTACGACGCCCGGGTGCGGCTGGTCATGGCAGCCGAGACGCCGCCTGATGGCATCTACAGGTTTGCCGACACGCCGGTGGAGTTCGCCCGTACCGTGTCCCGGCTCAACGAGATGCAGTCGGCAGACTGGTGGGAGCATGCGGTGTCCGCCTGATGTGCCGATGGACGGTTGCAAGAGCGGTTTAACCGAAAGGACAAGCCACGGCATCTTGCAGCAGACAGGCTGAAGCGCTACTAAAACGCATCTTTTCGCAGGCGCGAAAAGGCTCACACTCAGACAAGCAGGGACTCATTCCATGGCACGCAAGAAGATCGCCCTCATCGGCGGCGGCATGATCGGCGGAACGCTGGCTCACCTGGCCGGCCTCAAGGAACTGGGCGATATCGTCATTTTCGACATCGTCGAAGGCATGCCGCAGGGCAAGGCGCTGGACCTGGCCCAGAGCGCGCCCGTGGAAGGGTTCGACGCGAAGCTCGAAGGCGTCAACAAGTATGAGGGCATCCAGGGCGCCGACGTGGTCATCGTCACCGCCGGCGTGCCGCGCAAGCCGGGCATGAGCCGCGATGATCTGCTGGAGATCAACCTCAAGGTAATGAGCCAGGTCGGCGCAGGCATCAAGAAATACGCCCCAAATGCATTCGTCATCTGCATCACCAACCCGCTCGACGTGATGGTGTGGGCGCTGCAGAAGTATTCGGGCCTGCCGCCGCACAAGGTTGCCGGCATGGCCGGGGTACTCGACTCCGCCCGCTTCCGTCATTTCCTTGCCGAGGAGTTCAACGTATCGGTTGAAGACGTGACGGCATTCGTTCTTGGTGGCCACGGCGACACCATGGTGCCGCTGGTGCGCTATTCGACGGTGGCGGGCATTCCGGTGCCGGACCTCGTCAAGATGAAGTGGACCACGCAGAAGCAGGTCGACAAGATCGTTCAGCGCACCCGTGACGGTGGCGCCGAGATCGTTGGCCTGCTGAAGACCGGTTCGGCCTACTATGCGCCGGCGGCCTCTGCCATCGCCATGGCCGAGAGCTATCTGAAAGACAAGAAGCGGGTGCTGCCGTGTGCGGCCCACGTTTCCGGCCAGTATGGCATTTCCGATCTCTATGTGGGCGTGCCGACGGTGATCGGCGCGGGCGGCATCGAGCGGATCGTCGAGATCAAGCTCGACGCCGAGGAGAAGGCCGAGCTGAAAAAGTCCATCAACGCCGTCAAGGGCCTGATGGACGCGGCGAAAAAGATCGCTCCCGACCTCGCCTGACATATCGCGGCCAGACTTCACCGTCTGGCCCAACTTTTCTGGTATGTGGTATACCACGCTCTTTACGTAGCCCGCTTTCTGCCGCTATGGTCGCGGTCCCATTGCGGGAGGAAAAGGGAAGTCTCGGACAATGAACATTCATGAATATCAGGCCAAGGCGCTGTTGAAGGAATACGGCGCGCCAGTGGCGGCAGGTGTGGCCATCATGTCGGCCACGGACGCGGAAGCAGCAGCGAAGTCGCTGCCGGGACCGGTTTACGTGGTGAAGTCGCAGATCCATGCCGGTGGCCGCGGCAAGGGCAAGTTCAAGGAACTCGGTCCGGACGCCAAGGGCGGTGTGCGGGTGGTCAAATCGATCGACGACGTCGTGGCCAATGCAAAGGAAATGCTCGGCCATACGCTGGTGACGAAGCAGACCGGCCCGGCCGGCAAGCAGGTGAACCAGCTCTATATCGAAGACGGCGCCGACATTGCCAAGGAACTCTACCTGTCGATCCTGGTGGACCGGTCCGTCGGCCGTCCGGCCTTCGTGGTGTCCACTGAAGGCGGCATGGACATCGAGGCCGTCGCCGAGCATACGCCGGAAAAGATCATCACCGTGGCGATCGACCCGGAAGCCGGCATCACCGGTGCGGACGTGGCAAAGCTCAGCTCGGGACTCAAGCTCGAGGGCGCTGCGGCGGAAGATGCAAAGCAGCTGTTCCCGATCCTCTACAAGGCGTTCACCGAGAAGGACATGAGCCTGCTCGAGATCAACCCGCTGGTTATCCTGGGCAACGGCCACCTGCGCGTGCTCGACGCCAAGGTGTCGTTTGACGGCAATGCCGAGTTCCGTCATCCGGAACTGGCCAACCTGCGTGACCTCACCGAAGAGGACGACAAGGAAATCGAGGCGTCCAAGTACGACCTCGCCTACATCGCGCTGGATGGCGACATCGGCTGCATGGTGAACGGCGCAGGCCTCGCCATGGCGACCATGGACATCATCAAGCTGTACGGCTCGGAGCCTGCCAACTTCCTCGACGTGGGCGGCGGCGCCACCACGGAAAAGGTGACGGCGGCGTTCAAGATCATCACCTCCGATCCCAACGTGAAGGGCATCCTGGTCAACATCTTCGGCGGCATCATGCGTTGCGATGTCATTGCCGAGGGCGTGGTGGCTGCGGTGAAGGACGTCGGCCTGAAGGTGCCGCTGGTGGTGCGCCTTGAAGGCACCAATGTCGATCTCGGCAAGAAGATCATCAATGAAAGCGGACTGAACGTGATTGCTGCGGACGACCTCGACGACGCTGCGCAGAAGATCGTCAAGGCCGTAAAGGGAGCTTGAGGCACATGTCCATTCTGATCGACAAGAACACCAAGGTTCTGGTGCAGGGCCTCACCGGCAAGACCGGGACCTTCCACACCGAGCAGGCGCTGGCCTATCACGGCACGCAGATGGTCGCCGGCATTCACCCTAGCAAGGGCGGCGAGACCTGGGAAGGCAAGGGCGGTCACAAGCTGCCGATCTACGCGACCGTGGCCGAGGCCAAGGACGCCACCGGCGCGGATGCATCGGTGATCTACGTGCCGCCGGCAGGTGCAGGCGCCGCCATCATCGAGGCCATCGAGGCGGAAATTCCGCTGATCGTCTGCATCACCGAAGGCGTGCCCGTCATGGACATGGTCAAGGTCAAGGCAAGGCTCGACAGGTCGAAGTCGCGGCTGATCGGTCCGAACTGCCCTGGCCTGCTGACGCCCAACGAGTGCAAGATCGGCATCATGCCGGGCAATATCTTCTCGAAGGGCTCCGTCGGCGTGGTGTCGCGTTCGGGCACGCTGACCTACGAAGCAGTGTTCCAGACCACCAATGCCGGCCTTGGCCAGACCACTGCAGTGGGCATCGGCGGCGACCCGGTAAAGGGCACCGAGTTCATCGACGTGCTGGAGATGTTCCTGGCCGACGACGCCACCAAGTCGATCATCATGATTGGCGAGATCGGCGGATCGGCCGAAGAGGATGCCGCCCAGTTCATCGCCGACGAGGCGAAGAAGGGCCGCAAGAAGCCGATGGCCGGTTTCATCGCGGGCCGTACCGCTCCTCCCGGGCGCACCATGGGCCATGCCGGTGCTGTCATCTCCGGCGGCAAGGGCGGCGCCGAGGACAAGATCGAGGCGATGAAGGCTGCCGGCATCGTGGTGGCAGACTCGCCCGCCGGTCTCGGCCAGGCTGTGCTCAAGGCCATCAACGGCTGATACAGGTTTCCTCCCTGAAGCAACTGCGGCCCGTTCATGCGATCTGTCATGGGCGGGCCGTTTGCATTTGCCCCATGCCGGTCCTTGGAGTGCCGATCCGGCCTGCGCAATTTCGATTTACGTTAACGTCAGGTTTGTCGGGTTGCGGTTGAAAGCATGCGAAATAGGTCTATGTTGCCATGCAGCACGTTTTTGTCTAAGGCGTGCACATCCGTTTCCACTCAAGGATCGCGGGCAGGCGACGGCCTGACGCGAAGGTGACATGGCCAAGACCGACGCCAACGACGTTTTCGAGCAAACGTCCTTTCTCTATGGCGGCAACGCCCAATTTATCGAACAACTTCAAGCTGCTTACGAGAAAGATCCGACTTCGGTCGATCCTGAGTGGCGCTCCTTTTTCAGTCAGCTTGCCGACGAGCCTGCCACCGTGGCGAAGACCGCGACCGGTCCGAGCTGGGCGCGGGCGGACTGGCCGCAGCCGCTGAATGGCGAACTCGTCTCGGCGCTGGACGGCAACTGGCCGGCGCTGGAAAAGGTGATGGGTGGCAAGATTGCCGCCAAATCCGCCGCCAAGGGCGAAAAAGTCGATACCGACAGCCTGCGCAAGGCGACGCTTGATTCGGTGCGGGCGCTGATGATGATCCGCGCCTACCGCATGCGCGGCCACCTGATCGCCGACCTCGACCCGCTGAACCTGCGCGAGAAGGAACAGCACCCGGAACTCGACCCCGCGTCCTACGGCTTCGGCCCGGAAGACATGGACCGGCAGATCTTCATCGACAATGTGCTCGGTCTTGAACGCGCCACCATCCGGCAGATCGTCGACATTCTCAAGGCCACCTACTGCTCCACCATGGCGGTGGAGTTCATGCACATGTCCGATCCGCGTCACAAGGCCTGGATCCAGGAACGCATCGAGGGCCCGGACAAGTCGATCGAGTTCACGCCGGAAGGCAAGAAGGCGATTCTCAACAAGCTGATCGAGGCGGAAGGCTTCGAGGCCTACCTGAACGTGAAGTACACCGGCACCAAGCGCTTTGGCCTGGATGGCGGTGAATCGATCGTGCCGGCGCTCGAGCAAATCATCAAGCGGGGCGGCAACATGGGCCTCAGCGAGATCGTGCTGGGCATGGCGCACCGCGGCCGGCTCAACGTGCTGGCCAACGTGATGGGCAAGCCCTACACCGCGATCTTCCACGAGTTCAAGGGCGGCTCTTCCACTCCTGAGGAAGTGGAAGGTTCGGGCGATGTAAAGTATCACCTGGGATCGTCTTCCGACCGCGAATTCGACAACAACCGGGTCCACCTGTCGCTGACCGCCAACCCGTCACACCTCGAAATCGTCGATCCGGTGGTGCTGGGCAAGGCGCGGGCCAAGCAGGACCAGCTGGGCCGCGACCGCACCAGGGTGCTGCCGCTGTTGATCCATGGCGATGCGGCGTTTGCCGGCCAGGGCGTGGTGGCCGAGTGCTTCGGGCTGTCAGGCCTCAAGGGGCATCGCACCGGCGGTTCGCTGCATTTCATCATCAACAACCAGATCGGCTTCACCACCTCGCCGATATGGTCGCGCTCCTCGCCCTATCCGTCTGATGTCGCCAAGATGATCGAGGCGCCAATCTTCCACGTCAACGGCGATGATCCGGAAGCGGTGGTGTATGCGGCCAAGGTGGCGACCGAGTTCCGCCAGACCTTCGGCCACCCGGTGGTCATTGACATGTTCTGCTACCGCCGGTTCGGCCACAACGAGGCCGACGAACCGGCGTTTACCCAGCCGATCATGTACCGGCGCATCGGCAAGCACACGGCGGTCGCCCAGCTGTACGCCAACCGGCTGATCGAGCAGGGTGTGATTTCCGGCGCCGACTACGAGCGGATGAAGGGCGACTTCCGGAAGCGGCTGGAAGAAGACTTCGACGCCTCCGACAACTACAAGCCCAACAAGGCGGACTGGCTGGATGGGCGCTGGTCCGGACTCAAGGCGACCCGGTACGACGATGATCCGCGCCGCGGCAAGACCGGGGTCGAAATCGACCGGCTGCAGAAGCTTGGCGGCCAGATCACCCGGGTGCCGGACGGGTTCAACATTCACCGCACCCTGAAGCGCGTCATCGAAGCGCGCGCCAATGCCATCTCCGATGGCAGCAACATCGACTGGGCGACTGCAGAATCGCTCGCCTTCGCCACGCTGGTGGACGAGGGGGCGAAGGTCCGGCTATCGGGCCAGGACGTTGAACGCGGTACGTTCTCGCAGCGCCATGCCGTCTGGGTCGACCAGGAAACGGAAAAGCGCTACGCACCGCTGAAGCACGTATCAGGCAAGAAGACCTACGATTTCGAGTGCATCAACTCGATGCTGTCGGAAGAGGCCGTGCTCGGTTTCGAATACGGCTTCTCGCTGGCCGAACCGCAGGCGCTGGTGCTGTGGGAGGCTCAGTTCGGCGACTTCGCCAATGGCGCGCAGGTGGTGTTCGACCAGTTCCTGTCGTCGGGCGAGCGCAAGTGGCTGCGCATGTCGGGCCTCGTGTGCCTGCTGCCGCACGGCTATGAAGGACAGGGGCCGGAGCATTCCTCGGCGCGGCTTGAGCGCTATCTGCAGATGTGCGCCGAAGACAACATGCAGGTCGCCAACTGCACCACGCCGGCCAACTACTTCCACATCCTGCGCCGCCAGATGCACCGCGACTTCCGCAAGCCGCTGATCCTGATGACGCCAAAATCGCTGCTGCGGCACAAGCGCTGCGTCTCGACGCTTGAGGAAATGGGGCCTGAATCGACGTTCCACCGCATCCTGTGGGATGATGCGGAATACGTGCCGGGCTCCACCGTCAAGCTGGTGAAGGACGAGAAGATCCGTCGGGTCGTCATGTGCACCGGCAAGGTCTATTACGACCTGCTGGAGGAGCGCGAGAAGCGCGGCATCGACGACATCTACCTGTTGCGCATCGAGCAGCTCTACCCGTTCCCGACCAAGGCGCTGGTGAACGAACTCATGCGCTTCAAGGACGCCGAGATGGTGTGGTGCCAGGAAGAACCGATGAACATGGGTGCCTGGACCTTCGTGCAGCCTTATGTGGAGTGGGTGCTGAACCGGATCGAAGCCAAGCACCGCCGCCCCGCCTATGCGGGCCGCGCCGCCGCCGCCTCGCCGGCCACGGGCCTGATGAGCCGTCATCTCAGGGAACTGCAAGGCTTCCTTGAAACGGCTCTGGGGCAGGATCAGGTCGAACTGCGTCATCTGATGTGAGACGCGACGAACGTCATTTGAAGGGACGACAAGACATGGCGAACGAGATTCGCGTACCGACACTGGGTGAATCGGTGACGGAAGCCACCATCGGACAGTGGTTCAAGAAGCCGGGCGATGCGGTCAAGGCCGATGAGCCGCTGGTGGAACTCGAAACCGACAAGGTAACGGTGGAAGTACCGGCGCCGGCAAGCGGCGTGATGGGCGAGATCGTTGCAAAGGAAGGCGAGACCGTAGAGGTCGGCGCGCTGCTGGGCACCGTCGGCGAAGGCAGCGGAAAAGTCTCCGCCCCCGCAGCTTCCGCCAAGGATGAAAAGAAGAAGGAGGCCGCGCCCGCGCCTGCGCCGGAGAAGGCCAGGGACGAGCAATCGCCGCCGGCTGCCAAGCCAGGCGTGCCGGCGTCACCGTCCGCCGCCAAGATGCTGGCCGAGAGCCAGATGTCGCCCAACCAGGTCGAGGGCTCCGGCAAGCGGGGCCAGGTGCTGAAGGGCGACGTGATCGAGGCTCTCGAAAAGGGTGTGAAACCTTCCGCCGAGCCGGCACAGGCCAAGCGCGCCCCATCTTCCGGGGATGACGCGTCCCGCGAGGAGCGGGTGAAGATGACCCGGCTGCGCCAGACCATCGCCCGCCGGCTGAAGGATGCGCAGAACACGGCTGCCATGCTGACCACCTTCAACGAGGTGGACATGAGCGCGGTGATGGACCTGCGCTTCGCGCTACAAGGACCTGTTCGAGAAGAAGCACGGCGTGAAGCTCGGCTTCATGGGCTTCTTCACCAAGGCGGTGTGCCATGCGCTGAAGGAAATCCCGGCGGTGAACGCCGAGATCGACGGCGACGAGATCGTCTACAAGAACTTCTGCCACGTCGGCGTGGCAGTGGGCACCGACAAGGGCCTGGTGGTGCCGGTGGTGCGCGATGCCGACCAGATGTCGATTGCCGAGATCGAAAAGGAAATCGGCCGTCTTGGCCTCAAGGCGCGCGATGGCCAGCTGTCGATGTCGGACATGCAGGGCGGCACCTTCACCATCTCCAATGGCGGTGTGTACGGGTCGCTGATGTCCACGCCCATCCTCAATGCGCCGCAGTCGGGCATCCTCGGCATGCACAAGATCCAGGACCGCCCGATGGTGGTGAACGGCGAGATCAAGGTGCGCCCGATGATGTACCTGGCGCTCAGCTATGACCACCGCATCGTGGACGGCAAGGAAGCGGTGACGTTCCTCGTCCGGGTCAAGGATTCGCTGGAAGACCCGGAGCGGCTGGTGCTCGACCTGTAAGGAAGGTTTTCACATGTACGATCTGGTTGTCATCGGCACAGGCCCCGGCGGCTATGTGGGCGCGATCCGTGCTGCCCAGCTGGGAATGAAGGTGGCCGTGGTGGAAAAGCGCGCCAGCCATGGCGGCACCTGCCTGAACGTCGGTTGCATTCCCTCGAAGGCGTTGCTGCACGCGTCCGAATTGTTCGAGGAAGCCGAACATTCGTTCGAGGGCATGGGCATCAAGGTGTCGAAGCCCAAGGCTGACATCAAGCAGATGCTCAAGTTCAAGGACGAGGCCATTGAGGGCAACACCAAGGGCATCGAGTTCCTGCTGAAGAAGAACAAGGTGGACGCTTATCACGGCACCGGCAGGATTCTTTCTGCCGGCAAGGTCGAGGTGACGCCGGAGAAGGGCGAAAGCCAGGTGCTGGAGACGAAGAACATCTGCATCGCCACGGGCTCGGACGTGGCGCGGCTCAAGGGCATCGAGATCGACGAGAAGCAGGTGGTGTCATCGACCGGCGCGCTGGAGCTGGACAAGGTGCCGGGTCACCTGGTGGTGGTCGGCGCGGGCGTAATCGGGCTGGAGCTGGGTTCGGTATGGCGGCGGCTGGGCTCAAAGGTGACGGTGATCGAGTTCCTTGATCGCATCCTGCCGGGCATGGACTCCGAGGTGGCCAAGAAGTTCCAGGTGATGCTGAAGAAGCAGGGCATGGACTTCAAGCTGGGCTCGAAGGTGACGGCGGTCGAAAAGGCCAAGAAGGGTCTCAAGGTATCGGTCGAACCGGCCAAGGGCGGTGACGCCGAGACCATCGAGACAGACGTGGTGCTGGTGGCCATCGGGCGCGTGCCCTACACGGCTGGCCTTGGGCTGGAAGAGGCAGGCGTCAAGCTGGACGAGCGCGGCCGGGTGATCATTGACGATCACTTCAAGACCAATGTTGACGGCATCTATGCCATTGGCGACGTGGTGCGCGGCGCCATGCTCGCCCACAAGGCCGAGGAAGAAGGCGTGGCGCTGGCCGAGATGCTGGCGGGCCAGGCGGGCCATGTGAATTACGGCATCATTCCGGGCGTGGTCTATACCAATCCGGAAGTGGCCTCGGTGGGCAAGACCGAGGATGAACTGAAGCAGGAAGGCATAGCCTACAAGGCGGGCTCCTTCCCGTTCATGGCCAACGGCCGCGCCAAGGCCAACAAGACCACCGACGGCTTCGTCAAGGTGCTGGCGGACGCCAAGACCGACCAGGTTCTGGGCGTGCACATCGTCGGCCCGCAGGCGGGCGAGCTCATTCACGAGTGCGCGGTGCTGATGGAGTTCGGCGGGTCATCGGAAGACCTGGCGCGGACCTGCCATGCCCACCCGACACTGTCGGAAGCGGTGAAGGAAGCAGCGCTTGCCGTCGACAAGCGGGCAATCCACTCCTGATCAGATATCTGTCTCCGGTACCAGCCGCGTGCCGTCGATCATGCGTTTGTAGGTGAACGGCGCAGGGTCGACGACCGGCGTTCTGCCGGTGACCAGATCGGCCATCAGCTTGCCCGCGCCAGGGCCAATGCCGAACCCATGGCCGGAAAAGCCGGTGGCGAGGAACAGGCCCGGCACCTGTTCGACAGGTGAGATCACCGGCACGGCGTCCGGCGTGACGTCGATCAGGCCGGCCCACTTGCGGGCAATCTTCACGCCCCTGAAGGCGGGATGATCCCGCTGCAGTTCGGCGAGGCATTCATCCAGCACCCACTGCACCGGCTCGGGGTCCAGCACGCGGGTCTTCTCGAACGGTGACACTTCGTCGAGCTTCCAGCGCGAGGCCATGACTGCTTCGTTCAGGAAGCGGGTGCCGAAGCGTAGCCGCAGGTTGGGCCACTCCGACTTCAGCGCGGGGATAAACGCCTTGAGGTACTTGAACGAGGCCGGGATGATGTCCGCCACCGTTACAGCGTTGTGGGCAATGGTGTAGCCGCCATCAGCGCGCTTCCTGACGGCGTATTTTCCACCGGCAAACGAGGCGGCATAAGGCGCGTCCAGCGGTTCGGTGGCCTGCACCGAGGACAGGGTGATCAGCTGCGGCAGGTTGAGCCCCAGGTTGCCGAGGAAGCGGCGCGACCAGGCGCCGCCGGCATAGACAACGGCAGTGCACTTCACCGCCCCGCGTTCGGTGACGACGCCCGACACACGGCCTGCTTCCATTTCGACGCCGCGCACCGCCCAGCCGGTGAACACCTGGCCACCCATGGCGCGGATGTGCCTGGCGATGGCAGGTGCGGCCATTGTGGGTTCGGCGCGGCCATCGGAGGGGGTGTAGAGCGCGCCGGCAAACCGTTTCGAGGCCCCCGGCACGATATCGTCCAGCTTGTCCTTCGAGACGATGCGGCTTTCGATCTGCAGGGGCCGGGCACACTTGTCCGCCCAGTTGCTGCGCCGCTCAAGGCCCTGTTCGCTGGCCTCTAGATAGGTGATGCCGCAGGTGGTGAAGCCGGTTGCCGCGCCAACGCGTTTGTCCATGCCGCGCCACAGCCGGAGCGACTCGACAATCAGCGGCATCTCGCGGCTGTCGCGGCCCATCTGGCGGCACCATCCCCAGTTACGGCCAGACTGCTCGCCGGCGATGCGGCCTTTCTCGAACAGCGCCACCTTGAGGCCGCGCTCGGCAAGCTCCATGGCGGTGCAGGTGCCGATGATGCCGCCGCCAATGATGGCGACATCGATGCGGGCGGGCAGATCAGTGTCACTGTCAACGATGTCGGGAAGGGGTACAGGCATGATGGCGGCGAGGATATGTCCGGCGCGCACTGCTTGCCAAGCGGGATTATGCGCGGGGGTGCGCCTTGTCGTACTGGGCCAGCAGGTGTTCGCGGTCGACGCCGGTATAGACCTGCGTGGTGGACAGGCTGGAGTGGCCGAGCAGTTCCTGGATGGCGCGCAGGTCGGCTCCACCACCGAGCAGATGCGTGGCAAAGGAATGCCTCAGCGCGTGCGGCGTGGCGGTGTCCGGCAGGCCTAGGCTTGAGCGCAGGTGCTGCATCAGCAGCTGGATATTTCGGGCGTTCAGTCTGCCGCCGCGCGCGCCGATGAACAGGGGACCGTGCGGATCGAGCGGTGGCGCCACGTTCAGATACACCTCAATGGCTTTCACCGCCGCGGGCAGCACCGGCACCAGCCGAACCTTGCCGCCCTTGCCGGTGATGCGCAGCACGTCGTCATTTGGCGGCACAGGGGCCTCGTTGCGGTTGAGGTTGAGCGCCTCCGAAATGCGCAGGCCGCAGGCATAGAGCAGCATCAGTACGGCGGTGTCGCGGGCGGCCACCCAGGCTTGCGGATGGTTGTTCCCCTGCATGACGCGGGCGGCAGCCGGCGCGGTCAGCGGCTTTGGCAAGGCTTGCGGCAGCTTTGGCGCACGCAAGCTGCCCAGCGCCGGGTTGCGGGCAAGGCCGTTCAGTTCGAGCCAGCGGTAGAGCGTGCGGATCGCCGACAGCTGTCGGGCCAGCGAGCGGCTTTCCACGCCGTCGTTGCGCCGCGACGCCATGAAGGCGCGGAAGTCCATGGCCTTGAGCGAGGCAAGGTCGCGCAAGTTGGCAGGCGCGCCGAGGTGACCCTTGAGGAAGCCGGTAAACTGGCTCACGTCGCGCAGATAGGCTTCAAGCGTGTGCGGGCTGAGCTGGCGCTCGACACGAAGGTGCGCAGCCCAGCGCGCGATGGCGCTGGCGGCGTCGGGGGCGGCGTTGAACTGCGTGAGGCTGGCGTCATTCATGCCCGCCAGTCTAGGCGGGCGTGGTTAACAGGGCCTGATTACAGAATCTTCTGGCCGGTCTTGGCCCAGTCGGCAGTGAACATTTCCAGCCCCTTGTCGGTGAGCGGGTGCTTGACCAGCGCCTTGAGGGTTGCAGGCGGCACGGTTGCCACGTCGGCTCCGGCCAGCGCGGCCTGCTTGACATGGTTCACGGTGCGGATGGAGGCGGCGAGAATCTGCGTCTGAAAATCGTAATTGTCGTAAATCTCGCGAATTTCCTCGATCAGTTCCATGCCATCCAGACCGATGTCGTCGAGCCGGCCGATGAACGGCGAGATGAAGGTTGCGCCGGCCTTGGCGGCGAGCAGCGCCTGGTTGGCGTTGAAGCACAAGGTGACGTTGACCATGGTGCCTTCGCCGGTGAGCGTGCGGCAGGCCTTCAGCCCATCCCAGGTGAGCGGCACCTTGATGGTGACGTTCTTGGCTATCTTTGCCAGGTGGCGGCCTTCGGCCACCATGCCGTCGGCATCCAGCGCCACCACTTCGGCCGAAACCGGGCCATCAACGATCTTGCAGATCTCGGCGACGGTCTGCTTGAAATCCCCGCCTGCCTTGGCGACCAGCGAGGGGTTGGTGGTAACCCCGTCGAGCAAGCCCATGCCGGCGAGTTCGCGGATGTCGTTGAGATCGGCGGTATCGGCGAAGAATTTCATCTGGTGTCACTTCTTTCGGATGGAATGTACGATTGGCGGCGAACCTATCATTGCAGGCAGTCGCCGCCAATGGCCGATGGGCGGTTGATTGAAGGCTTCAATTCAGCCAGCTTCGGTTTCAGCCATGCCGTCCGATTCCACAGTTCAGGTGCTGCTGCCACTGGCGCTCGAGGGCGCCTATACCTACGCCGTGCCGCCGGGCATGGCGCTGGCGGAGGGCGATTATGTGCGGGTGCCGCTGGGGCCGCGGCAGATGATCGGCGTGGTGTGGCAGGTCGGGGGCGCCGCGCCTGAGGGCGCAAGGCTGCGGGCGGTTGCCGAGCGCTACGATGCGCCGGCTATGCCGGCGCTGCACCGGCAGTTCATCGATTGGGTGGCGCGCTACTATCTCGAGAATCCGGGGCAGGTGCTGCGCATGTGCCTGCGGGTGCCGGAAGCGCTGGCGGGCGAGCGCCAGCAGATCGCATGGCGGGCGTCGGGCCGTGAACCTGACAAGCTGACGCCGCAGCGCGCAAGGGTCCTGGAGATTGCCTCTGACGGGCTGGCGCGGCGCGTAGCAGACCTTGCGGCAGAAGCCGGGGTGAGCGCCGGGGTCATCAAGGGCCTGCAGGAGCAGGGTGCGCTGGAGCCCGTGGCCCTGCCGGCGCTGGAACCGTTCCGGAACCCTGAACCGGGGCACAGTCCGGTCAAGCTGAACAAGGGCCAGCAGGAGGCGGCGCGCCTGTTGCGCGCAGCAGTAACGGTGAGGGGGTTCTCGGTGTCGTTGCTGGACGGGGTGACCGGGTCTGGCAAGACGGAGGTCTATTTCGAAGCCATGGCGGCAGCGCTGGCGCAAGACCGTCAGGTCCTGCTGCTGCTGCCGGAAATTGCGCTCACCGGCCCGTTCCTGCGGCGGGTGGAGGAACGCTTCGGGGTGGCGCCGGCGGAATGGCATTCGGCGGTGCGTCCGCGAGAGCGCGAGCGCGTCTGGCGTGGGGTGGCGACGGGTGCAGCCAGGATCGTGGTGGGGGCAAGGTCGGCACTTTTCCTGCCGTGGAAGCGACTGGGGCTCATCGTCGTGGATGAAGAGCACGAGCCTGCCTTCAAGCAGGAAGAAGGCGTCAACTACCATGCCCGCGACATGGCGGTGCTGTACGGGTCGCTGGGCGGCTTTCCGGTGGTGCTGTCATCGGCGACGCCGTCGCTCGAATCGCTGTGGAACGCCGGGCGGGGGCGCTATGCGCATGTCAGGCTGGAGGCGCGGTACGGCAAGGCGGTGCTGCCGGAGGTATCGCTGCTCGACATGCGCCGGCAGAAGATGCCCGGCGGCGAGTGGCTGGCGCCGGACCTTGTTCAGGTGGTGGGCGATGTACTGGCGGCGGGCGATCAGGCGCTGCTGTTTCTCAACCGGCGCGGTTATGCGCCGTTGACCCTGTGCCGCACCTGCGGCCACCGGCTGGCGTGCCCCAGTTGCGCCAGCTGGCTGGTCGAACACCGCTTCCGGGGCAGGCTGGTCTGCCATCATTGCGGCCATGAGGAGCCGGTACCCAAGGCATGTCCCGAGTGTGGGGCAGAGGACTCGCTGGTGGCATGCGGGCCGGGCGTGGAGCGGCTGGCGGAAGAAGCGGCCAGCCGGTTTCCCGAGGCGCGCATCGCCATCCTGTCGTCGGACCTGTCGCGCGGCAACCTGCTTGGCGAGATGCTGCGCGACATTGCCCGGGGCGAGTACAACCTGATTATCGGTACCCAGCTGGTGGCCAAGGGACATCACTTCCCGGGCCTGACGCTGGCCGGCGTGGTGGATGCAGATCTGGCGCTGGAGACCACAGATCCGCGTGCCGGCGAGCGCACCTGGCAGATGCTCGCGCAGGTGTCTGGTCGGGCCGGGCGCGGCGACAGGCCGGGCCGGGCCATCGTGCAGACCTACATGCCCGATCATCCGCTGATGCGCGCGCTGGCGGCGCAGGACCGCGACAGCTTTCTGGATCACGAGAGCGAGATCAGGCAGCGGGCCATGCTGCCGCCGTTCGGGCGGATGGCCGGCATTATAGTATCGGGCGAGGACCGGGAGCAGGCGTCGCGATTTGCGCAGGCGCTGGCGCGGTCGCAACCGCAGGCCTCCGACGTGCAGGTGCTGGGGCCGGCGCCTGCGCCGCTGGCGATGGTGCGCGGACGGCACCGGTTCCGGCTCCTGGTGATGTGCGCGCGGGAGGTCGACATCCAGGCCTACCTGCGGCAGTGGCTCAGTGGCGTCAAAACACGCGGCACCCTTCGCCTGAACATTGATGTGGACCCCTACTCGTTTCTGTGAAACGGGCAAGGATCCACCGGTTTGAGTGCAAATTAGCCGTCGTTGGCGGCCACCGAGGTGGCGTACTTGCGGGCGGCCTTCGGCAAGGATTTCGCGTGGATGCCGGCGTTGTAGTATCCTACCGAGCCCCGGTTCAGCGCCTTGCGCAGGTACTTCATGCCGAAGCGCAGGTTGGTGTCGGGGTTGTACAGCGCCTTGCAGGAACCGGAAAAGCCCATGCCCCTGGCGGTCTGGCACTTCAGCTGCATCAGGCCGATCTCGCCGGCGCCGCCGGTTACATGCGGGCGGAAGCCCGATTCCTGGTGGACGACTGCCAGTGCGGTCGAAACGGGTACGCCGGCGGCCCGTGCGTGCGCCTTCACCTTGGCAACAATCGCCGGGTTCCGGCCGTGGGCAACGCGTGGCGTCTTGCGGACTTTCTTGGCGGCTGTCTTGCCGGTGGACGTGCTGCCAGCGGCCTTGTGACCGCTTTTGCGTTCTCCCGGGGTTGCCAGCGCGCCGCCATTGAAATTGGCTGTCCTGTTGAAGGCGGCCGTCTCCGTCCGCTTGGCGTTGGCCGGCATGGATGACATGGCCAATGCAGGCAGACAAAGCGATGTAGCCAGCACGAGCGTGCCGGTGAGGTTTTTCAGATTCATTGGAAATTGAACTCCGGTTCTGGCGGGCAAGGATCAGAAATTCCCCCGCTTGCCCGCAGATTGAAGGAACTGTGCGGGCAGATGATTTGCCTTGCAGTTCCGGCATGCATGTCAGGTTGCAGCCGTTACTTGCCCGTACAGCGAGTTTGCAATAGTCGATTACAGTTCCATAAGGGCAGCAGTTGGAGCCGTTCGGGACAGTTTGCAGGCGGCAATAAGGCACCGATTGCGGCAATCCGCCGCCCTGTATGAGTTGCGCCCTTTCAGCCTGTGTGCTAGATCGAGCCCGCGGTTGGTAAAGCCTTGTATGCAGGGGCACAGAGGCCGCCAAGAAATTCCAGATATTTCAGATGCTTGCCCATTCGGGAAAAGTGTCTGGACCACCGCAAAACAGCCACAGCGAGTTGATTGTCACGTGACGGCTCAGGAACACACAGCAACGGGCATGCCGGGGCGTTACGCCACGGCCTTGTTCGAATTGGCCCAGGAAAGCAATTCGGTCGCAGCCGTGTCGGCTGACCTGGACAGCTTTGCCGCAATGCTCGACGCATCGGAAGACCTTACCCGGCTAGTGCGCAGCCCGGTGTTCGGCGCTGGCGACCAGATCTTGGCGCTGGACGCGATCTTTGCGCAGGCCGGCATCATATCCATCGCAGCGAACTTCATCAAGCTGGCGGCAAAGAACCGCCGGCTTTTTGCGGTGCGCGACATGATCGGGGCCTTCCGCACGCTGGCCGCCCAGGCCCGCGGACAGGTGGCGGCCGAGGTAATCTCGGCCGAGAAGCTCTCGACCGCCCAGGTCGACCGCTTGAAGACTGAACTCAAGGCTTCGGTGGGCTCGGACGTCGAGCTTGCCCAGGTGGTTGATCCGTCGATCCTCGGCGGGCTGATCGTCAAGGTCGGCTCGCGAATGGTCGACAACTCACTTCGCACGAAACTGCAGAACCTCAAGGTTGCCATGAAAGGGGTCAGCTGATGGATATCCGCGCTGCCGAGATTTCCTCAATACTCAAGAAGCAGATCAAGGACTTCGGCAAGGAAGCCCAGGTCTCCGAGATCGGCCAGGTGCTGTCCGTCGGTGACGGCATTGCCCGCGTCTACGGTCTCGACAACGTCCAGGCCGGCGAGATGGTCGAATTCCCGGGCGGCATCATGGGCATGGCCCTGAACCTGGAAGTCGACAATGTCGGCATCGTGATCTTCGGTTCCGACCGCGACATCAAGGAAGGCGACACGGTCAAGCGGACCGGCGCCATCGTGGAAGTGCCGGTCGGCAAGGAGCTGCTGGGCCGCGTTGTCGACCCGCTCGGCAACCCGATCGACGGCAAGGGCCCGATCAAGTCCAAGGAGCGCCGCCGCGTGGACGTCAAGGCGCCGGGCATCATCCCGCGCAAGTCGGTGCATGAGCCGATGTCGACGGGCCTCAAGGCCGTGGACGCGCTGATCCCGGTGGGCCGCGGCCAGCGCGAGCTGGTCATCGGCGATCGCCAGACCGGCAAGACCGCCATCCTGCTCGACACCATGCTCAACCAGAAGCCGATCCACATCAACGGCCCCGAACAGGACAAGCTGTATTGCGTGTACGTGGCCTGCGGCCAGAAGCGCTCGACGGTTGCCCAGTTCGTCAAGGTGCTGGAAGACAACGGCGCGCTTGAGTACTCCATCATCGTCGCCGCCACGGCTTCCGACCCGGCGCCGCTGCAGTTCCTGGCGCCGTTCGCCGGCTGCACCATGGGAGAGTATTTCCGCGACAACGGCATGCACGCGCTGATCGGCTATGACGACCTGTCCAAGCAGGCCGTCGCCTACCGCCAGATGTCGCTGCTGCTGCGCCGTCCGCCGGGCCGCGAAGCCTATCCTGGCGACGTGTTCTACCTGCACTCGCGCCTGCTTGAGCGCGCTGCCAAGCTGAACGACGACAATGGTTCGGGCTCGCTGACGGCATTGCCGATCATCGAGACGCAGGCCAATGACGTGTCGGCCTACATTCCGACCAACGTGATCTCGATCACCGATGGCCAGATCTTCCTCGAAACCGACCTGTTCTACCAGGGCATCCGCCCGGCGGTGAACGTCGGCCTGTCGGTGAGCCGCGTGGGTTCTGCCGCGCAGATCAAGGCGATGAAGCAGGTTGCAGGCAAGATCAAGGGCGAGCTGGCGCAGTACCGTGAGATGGCGGCGTTCGCACAGTTCGGCTCGGACCTCGATGCGGCGACCCAGCGCCTGCTGAACCGCGGCGCACGCCTGACCGAGCTGCTCAAGCAGCCCCAGTTCTCGCCGCTCAAGACGGAAGAACAGGTCGTGGTGATCTATGCTGGCGTGAACGGCTACCTCGACTCCATTCCGGTGTCCAAGGTGGGCGAGTTCGAGCAGGGCCTGCTGCGTCTGGTGCGCGACAGCCATGCCGACCTGCTGGACGGCATCCGCACCAAGAAGGAGCTCACCGACGAACTCGGCGCCAAGCTGAAGTCGGTGGTCGAAAGCTACGCCAAGTCTTTCGCCTGATTGTCCGCAGAACGTCACTCGGAACGAGAACTGAAGGGTAGTCAGTCGATATGGCCAGCCTCAAGGACCTGAGAAACCGCATTGCCTCGGTCAAGGCGACGCAGAAAATCACCAAGGCCATGCAGATGGTGGCCGCGGCGAAGCTGCGCCGTGCGCAGGATGCGGCGATTGCGGCGCGCCCCTATGCCCAGCGCATGGGCGCGGTGCTTGCCAACCTGTCGGCCAGCATGGAAGGCCGTCCGGATGCCTCGCCGCTGATGGCAGGTACCGGCAAGTCGGATGTGCACCTGCTGCTGGTGTGCACCGCCGAGCGCGGCCTGTGTGGCGGTTTCAACGCCAATATTGCCAAGCTGGCGCGCGAGCATGCAGACCGGCTGATCCGCGATGGCAAGACGGTGAAGATCATCACCGTCGGCAAGAAGGGTTATGACGTGCTTCGCCGCAAGTACAGCCACCTCATCGTCGAGCGGGTGGACCTGCGCGAGGTGAAGCAGGTTGCCTACAGCAACGCCCAGGACATCGCTGCAAAGATCCTGTCGATGTTCGATGCCGGCGATTTTGATGTGGCGACGCTGTTCTACTCCGAGTTCAAGTCGGTGATCAGCCAGATCCCCACGGCGCAGCAGATCATCCCGGCCAACGTGGCCAAGTCGGAAGGCGAGAGCGCTGCTGCTGATCTGGGCGGCGCGGTCTACGACTACGAACCGGAAGAAAGCGAAATCCTCGAGGAACTGCTGCCGCGCAACATTGCAGTGCAGATCTTCAGGGCGCTGCTGGAAAACGCCGCTTCAGAGCAGGGCGCGCGGATGTCCGCCATGGACAACGCGACCCGCAATGCCGGCGACATGATCAACAAGCTGACGATGAGCTACAACCGCCAGCGTCAGGCGCAGATCACCAAGGAACTGATCGAAATCATCTCGGGCGCCGAGGCGCTCTAGTAAAGGCTCAAGGGAAGGACCCGAAAAATGGCCAAAGCACCAGCCAAGAAAGCTCCTGCCAAGAAGGCTGCAAGCAAGCCTGCAGCTGCCGGCAAGACCGCTGCTGAAACCAAGTCAGACGCATCCAAGAAGGCCGCCGCAGCAACCGGGAAGACCGGCAAGGTGGTTCAGGTCATGGGCGCCGTCGTGGACGTGCAGTTCGAAGGCCATCTGCCGGAAATCCTGAACTCGCTTGAAACCGACAATGGCGGCAACCGGCTGGTTCTGGAAGTGGCGCAGCACCTTGGCGAAAGCACCGTGCGCACCATCGCCATGGACTCTACCGAAGGCCTGCGCCGTGGTCAGGGCGTACATGACACCGGCGCTCCCATCGAAGTGCCGGTGGGTGATGAAACGCTGGGCCGCATCATGAACGTGATCGGCGAACCGGTGGACGAAGCCGGTCCGCTGAAGACCAAGGCCAGGCGCGCCATCCACCAGGACGCCCCGGCGTTTGTCGAGCAATCGACGGAAGCAGAAATTCTCGTTACCGGCATCAAGGTGGTGGACCTGCTGGCTCCATACGCGAAGGGCGGCAAGATCGGCCTGTTCGGCGGCGCCGGCGTGGGCAAGACCGTGCTGATCATGGAACTGATCAACAACATCGCCAAGGCGCACGGCGGCTACTCGGTGTTTGCCGGCGTGGGCGAGCGCACTCGCGAAGGCAACGACCTCTACCACGAAATGATCGAATCCGGCGTGAACAAGCACGGTGGCGGCGCCGGCTCCAAGGCAGCCCTGGTGTACGGCCAGATGAACGAGCCCCCGGGAGCCCGCGCCCGTGTTGCGCTGACCGGCCTGACCGTGGCCGAGCATTTCCGCGACCAGGGCCAGGACGTGCTGTTCTTCGTGGACAACATCTTCCGCTTTACCCAGGCCGGCTCGGAAGTGTCGGCTCTGCTGGGCCGCATCCCGTCGGCGGTGGGCTACCAGCCGACGCTGGGCACCGACATGGGCGCGATGCAGGAACGCATCACCACGACCACCAAGGGCTCGATCACCTCGGTTCAGGCTGTGTACGTGCCGGCTGACGACCTCACCGACCCGGCGCCTGCATCGACCTTTGCCCACCTGGACGCCACCACCGTGTTGTCGCGTTCGATCGCTGAAAAGGGCATCTACCCGGCCGTGGACCCGCTTGACTCCACCTCGCGCCTGCTCGACCCGCAGGTGATTGGCGAAGAACACTATGCAGTGGCCCGCCAGGTGCAGTCCATCCTGCAGCGCTACAAGGCGCTCCAGGACATCATCGCCATCCTGGGCATGGACGAACTGTCGGAAGAAGACAAGCTGACCGTGGCGCGCGCCCGCAAGATCGAGCGCTTCCTGTCCCAGCCGTTCTTCGTGGCCGAAGTGTTCACCGGTTCGCCGGGCAAGCTGGTGGCGCTTGAAGACACCATCAAGGGCTTCAAGGGACTGTGCGCCGGCGATTATGACCACCTGCCGGAAGCTGCCTTCTACATGGTCGGCTCCATCGAGGAAGCCATGGAGAAGGCCGAGAAGCTGGCCGCCGAAGCTGCCTGATCATCGGGCGGTTTCGCTGGAAACTGATCAACGGAGGGCCGCATGGCCGATCTCTTGAAGTTCGAGCTGGTCTCGCCGGAACGGCTGCTGTCGTCGGGCGACGTCAGACAGGTCGTCGTGCCGGGCGTGGAAGGCGAGTTCACGGTGCTGGCCAATCACGCGCCGGTGCTGTCGACGATGAAGCCCGGCGTGGTGACGGTGACCGATGCCAATGGCGCGGAAGAGCGCATCTTTGTGCGTGGCGGTTTTGCCGAGATCAATCCGGCGGGTCTGACGGTGCTGGCCGAGGAAGCCATCGCCGTCAAGGACCTGTCGGCTGAGCGTCTGGCCCAGCAGATCAGGAATGCCGAGGAAGATGTGGCCGACGCCACCGACCCGGAAAAAAAGCGCAAGGCGCAGGAAATACTTGATCACCTGCGGGAGATGAAGGCGGTCCTGTAACGGATTTGGACTTTGCCCTGTTACCGATATGATGAACCCCGCTCCGGTTTGACCGGGCGGGGTTTTTGCTGGAGAAGATGACAGACGTGACCGGGAAACCTCCTGCAGCCCCGATCTGGACCGCCCCGGATGCCTCCGGCGGCAAGCTTCATGCACCTGCGGCTGACCGCAACAAGGAGCCGATCCTTGAGGTGTTGCGCGAGGTGCTGCCTGCCGGTGCGGCAGATGTGCTGGAAGTTGCTGCGGGCACCGGCCAGCATGCGGTTCATTTCGCGCATGCCTGCCCGCAGGCGACGTGGTGGCCCGCTGATCTTGCGCCGTCCCATCTGGACAGCATCGAGGCATACCGGCTGGAGTCGGAACTCGCAAACCTGATGCCGCCGCAAATGCTCGATGTGACCGTGACCGGCTGGGCCGGGCGCACTGCGCCCGAGCACGCGGACTTCATCCTGTGCTGCAACATGATCCACATCGCGCCATGGGCTGCTTGCCTTGGCCTGCTGGAAGGGGCGGGCCAGAAGTTGCGGGCGGGCGGGCGGCTGATGCTGTACGGCCCGTTCCGGCAGGCGGACGTCGAGACCGCCGCCAGCAATGAGGCCTTTGATGCCTCGTTGAAGTCGCGGGATCCTGACTGGGGCTTGCGGCTTCTGGACGACGTGGCCGCGGTGGCACGCGCGCATGGGCTTGAACTGCAGCAGGTCATCGAAATGCCTGCCAACAATCTCAGCGTTGTGTTCGGCAAAGCCTGCTGATGATTTCATGGGCGACAGTACGCCCGCCAACTCGTCAGGGGTTGGGAAGCGGATAATTGCTGAACACCAAGTCGAGTTTGGTGTCCCGCGCCATGCTGGCAGGTGTCACCAGTTCTTGTTGCATGACCAGCTTGTAGCAGGCTTCAAAGGTGGTCGCGCCACTGGTCTTGCACGGTTCATACGACTCCCATCGGCGCTTGATCAACTGCGTGACGACAGGATTGCCAGTGTTCAGCTCACCAATGGCTTCTACCTTGCCGATCTCGATGTTGGCGCCTTCGCGAAACGCCAGCCAGGCGAGTTCACTGCAATAGAGCGCGTTGTTGTCGAACAGGAAATGAATGTCATACGGCAACCCCATATAGCGGCGAGCGGCCTCAACCACTTTGTTGGCGTCGCTTTCAAGAAGCTCCGGTAGCCGTTTGATGGTGACCCGGCGCCCGGCACCTTGTGCCAGCCAGCGATCAAGTTCCACCTCCCGCACAGGGCCAATGGCTTCTACAACGGTTGTGTTGCCCGAGGCATCGACGTTGATGATGCCCATGTGCGAGTATGGACTGGCTGACGCGACGATGATCGCGCTTGCCTGGGAATCTGTGGTGGTCTGGAAGGCCAGATCCCCCGTCCTAAGCGGCGGGAGGCTTCCTGCGACCGCCTCGGTTGACTTGAAGTAGATATAGCCGCTAGCCGATCCGCAAGTGGCAATGGCCACCAACACTATGAGTGCCTTCTTCAACCTGGACAAATCTTGCATCCTTGTAGCGTGCGACCAGCCTACATCGGATAATCCAGCAATGGCTTCAGCCAGTCAAACGGCTGTTGCTCTAGCACTTTGGAATCGAACATCTTTATCCGATCAGGTGAACCAATCTGATCGGATGATGTTCTAGCGGCGCTGGTCTGATTGGTCAGACTTGGCTGCTGCCTCGCTGGCGCGCAACATGCGGCCCACGAAACGGCCAACCGCGACCTCGGCAAACAGGACTCCGAAGCCGAGAACATAATCGAACACATTGCCCAGCGGCCTGGCATAGATGATGGCCGCCATCAGCACGAATCCGGACACGTAGAGTGAAATCTCGACAAATCGGGCCATCGACATCGCTCAGCCTGCTACCAGGTGCCGGAAGGCCTTGATGACCTTGCGGTAAACGTCCAGTTTGAACGGAACGATCAGCCCTTCCAGTTCGTCCATGCGAGCCCACCGCCAGTCGTCGAATTCGGGCTTGTGGCCGATGCCGGAAATGTCGATCTCGCTGTCATCTCCCTCGAACCGGCAGGCAACCCACTTCTGCTTCTGACCGCGGTACCTGCCCTTCCAGGCCACGCCGACCAGATGGTCCGGCAAGTCGTAGGTGAGCCATCCGGGCGTTTCTTCCAGCACGTGCGCCGAGCGCACGCCGGTTTCCTCCACCAACTCGCGCAGGGCGGCAGCATGAATGTCCTCGCCCTCGTCGATGCCGCCCTGCGGCATCTGCCACCACATGCCGACGCCTGCGGCTTCATCGTCGTTCTGCTGCACGATGCGGTGGCCGATCCACACCCGGCCTTCCCGGTTCAGCAACATCACGCCGACACACGGCCGGTAAGGCAGGCGGGCCAGATGCTCGGGCAGCTTCGTGTCACTCATGGTGGTGCGCCATTCCGGCCTGGTCAGGTCAACTCTGCCGGGCCGCAAAGGCAGCCGATACGGGAACCAGCAATATGCGCCGGCCGGCAAGGGTGCGGGCCCACTCCTCTATCGCACTGATGGTGTGAGGCAGGCCCGCCCCGGTCCCGATGGCAAAGCCGTTGGCCTGTGCCTGGGCTTCAAGCTGCTGCAGGGCTGCCATGACGGCTTCCGGGGTGTTGCCGCCGGCATCCAGCGACACGGTGGCAGAGCGGGCGGGCAGTCCGAACTTGCCGGCGACGCCGCTGGCGCGTGACAGGCCCTTGCTGCCGTCATCGACATAGACGAGTCCGCGCTTGCCCAGTTCCTGCAGAACCGGGCCGATTGCCTGTTCGTTGGCTGCGAACTGGGCGCCAAGATAGTTGGTCACGCCGGCATAGCCTGAAAACCTGCTCAGGTGCCAGTAGAGGCTGTCCATGTTCTGCTCGGCCGGCGCCGAGGTGAGCAGGGTGCGCGGACCCGGATCCACGGATGGATAGCCAAATGGCTCCATGGGCAGGTGGATGAACAATTCATGGCCCCGGGCGCGTGCCTCGTTGGCCAGTTCCTGCAGGTTCTCGCCATATGGCGCAAACGCCAGCGATACTTCCGGCGGCAAGGCGCGGATGGCGGCTTCGGTCAGTTCGGCATTGAGGCCCATGCCGCCAATAAGCAAGGCAATCTTGGGTTGGTCCGAAAGCATGATGTCTCTGGAAACAGGACGGGCATAGACGTGGGCAGCCTTGCTGCCGTCCTTCGCGATGACAGGCAGGGGGCCGTGCGGACCGTCACCAGTGAGACGCCTGACCGGCGCGGGTACCAGCGCCATCGCCTCACGGCCGGCAATCGCGGCTTCCTGCTGCACCGCCTGACCGTCTCTGGACAATGGAAGCTCATCCACCGACAGCGCGCCGGGCGGGCTTTCCGCAGGACCATCGTCACGGACGCGATTTTGTGCAAGCAGGCGTTGGGTGCGCTCGAGGTCTGTCTCTCCGCCACCTTCGCTGCGGGTCCCCAGCCCGGACAGGTCGATTACCTCGGTATTGGCGCCCAGATCCTGCGGCTCGGTTTCATCGCCGTTGGAACTTGCATCGGGGCCGGCCGCACCGGTCTCGTCAGTATCGCTGGCGGGGGTATCGACCGATGACGTCACGATCGGGTCCGACGTGTCGATCTGCATATGCACGACGGGTTGCCCGCCATAGGGCTCGTGGGTGAACACGGCCCAGGTTCCCACGGCAGCAAGCGCCGCAATGGCGGAGACTGTCGCTGCCCGCAAGGCAGACGGGCGCGACGACAGGATACGCGAAATCCATGACCGCCGCTTCAGAGGTTGGCGCAGATCGTCTTCCATGCCGTCAGAACTTGCCCCGTGCCGCAATGCCCGCACCCCAGTGGCCGGACAGAAAAAGTCAATGCCGAATCAAATGATTCGGCTGGAACTATAGCGTGATTTACGCTGCTTTCCCCCATCGAACCTGAAGGCAGGCAAGACAACAAAAAAGGCACCCGGACGCTGGCGGCCGGATGCCCTGTTGCCTGGAGGGTTTCAGCGTCAGCTGGCGCTGGCTCAGTTGGCCGAACTTCCGCCAGCTTCTTCCTTGACCGGTGCCTCGGCCTTCTGCGGCGTATCGGTGACCGTCTTGCCGTCCAGCAGGTCGATGGCCGCCTTCAGCTGGAGGTCCTTTTCCTTGTCGGCGGGAACGTACGACGACGAGCCCGTGGCTTCCTCGCCATCACCGGACGAGAGGTGGCCCCGCAATGATGCTTCCGAGGTGGTGCGGCTGGCTTGCGCCTTCAGCTCTTCCGGCAGTTCCTGCTCGATCTTGATGTCGGGCACGATGCCCTTGGCCTGGATCGAGGTGTTCGACGGCGTGTAGTAGCGCGCAGTGGTCAACCGGATTGCGCCTTCCGAGCCGAGCGGGATGATGGTCTGGACCGAGCCCTTGCCGAACGAACGGGTTCCCAGAACGGTTGCCCGCTTGTGATCCTGCAGCGCACCGGCGACGATTTCCGAGGCCGAGGCAGAGCCGCCATTGATCAGCACGACAATCTTCTTGCCGTCGGTCAGATCACCGGTGGTTGCGGTGGAGCGGTCGGTTTCGGCGCCGTTGCGGCCACGCGTCGATACGATCACGCCGCGATCAAGGAAACTGTCCGATACCGAGATCGCCTGGTTGAGCAGGCCGCCCGGATTATTCCGCAGGTCGATGACGTAGCCCTTCAGCTTGTCGCCGGTCTGTTCCTTGATCTTGGCAATGGCCGTTTCCAGGTTATCCTGGGTCTGGTCGTTGAACGACGAGATGCGGATATAGCCGATATCGTCGCGCTCCACATTGTAGCGGACGGCGCGGATCTTGATGACGTCGCGGACGATCTTGACGTCAAAGGGCGCATCCATGCCCTGGCGGACGATTGTAAGCACGATCGGCGAGCCGACCTTGCCGCGCATCCTGTCAACGGCCTCGTTGAGGTTGAGGCCGCGCACTTCCTTGCCGTCGATATGGGTAATCAGGTCATTGGAGAGGATGCCGGCCTTCTGCGCCGGCGTCTCGTCGATCGGCGCAACCACCTTGACCACTTCGTTCTCCATGGTCACCTCGATGCCAAGGCCGCCGAATTCGCCGCGGGTCTGGACCTGCATGTCCTTGAACCGCTTCGGATTCATGTAGCTTGAGTGCGGGTCAAGACCGGACAGCATGCCGTTGATGGCCGTATCGATGAGCTTCTCCGAGTCGGGTTCCTCGACATAGTCGGACCGGACCCGGTCGAACACATCGCCGAACAGGTTGAGATAGCGGTAGGTATCCTGATTGGAGGCGACAGCCTGGTTGAGCGACAGCCAGCCACCGGTGGCGGCTAGTGCTCCCAGAACGAAGGCGCTGGCGATTTTCAGGGTCGTCTTGTTCATGTTTGTTCAGCTTCCAGTTTTGCAAGGCGAGGCGACGCAAGGGGCCTGACTGCCGTATCGGGAGAAGAGTAACCCGCCACGTTGCAACTCGCTAGCCTTCATTTCCGCCATTATTGGGGCGGCGTGACGCGCTGGCAGCAGAATCCTGCCACCACTTGGCGGAATTCACGGCGTTCGATCCTTTTCTGATTTCTACGTACAGGATCGGCCGGGGGTCGTCTATCCGGTCACCGATCAAAGTTGCGCGAGCAGGGTGCTCTCCCATGCTGCCGACCGGCTCTCCGGCGGCCAGTTTCTGGCCGGGTGACACGGAAATGGTATCAAGTCCTGCCAGAAGCAAGTGATAGCCGTCACCGACATTGATGATGACCAGTTGGCCATAGCTGCGGAATTCGCCGGCAAACTCCACGCTGCCGTCGGCCGGCGTGGTGATCTGCGCCTGTTTCCGGGTGGCAATGAACAGGCCTTCAGAAGTGCCGCCAAAGCCATCCTTGTCGCCGAACTGCCGCACCCGCTCACCCTGGGCGGGCAAGGCAAGCTTGCCTACGGAGCGGGCGAAATGCACGGCTTCGCGGTCGGATGGGGGCTGAAGGGCAGCGAGCCTTCGCTGTTCCTCGGCATCCCGGGCCTGCTGTTCGGCTTCCGCCTTGCGCAAGGCCGCCTCGCGCTGTTCGGCAGACATCCTGGCGGCCTCGGCGGCGGCCTGCAGACGGGCCTGCTCGGCCTCGGCAGCCTTGCGGACTTCTTCCTTGAGGCGTTCTTCCTCGGCGATACGGCGCTGTTCGGCAAGGCTTGCCAGCAGTTCGCGAATATCGTCAGCCTTGCGGGCAAGGTCCTGGGTGTGCTGGCGCTCTGCCTCCAGTTCGCTGGCGGTGCGTGCCAGCAGGTCCTTCTTGCGCGCCAGCAGGGCTTCGAGTTCGGCGCGGGCAGGCGCAAGGCTTGCCACGTGCGTATCAAGTTCTGTCCGGGTCGACAGGATGCGCTGGCGTACGGCGTCAAGCTCCGCCAGTTCGCGGGCAAGCCGGGCGGCCTGACCGTTCAGATTGGGAACAATGGCGCCAAACAGCAACGAGCCGCGAACCGCGCTGACGGCGTCCTTCGGGTCCACGGCGAGCGGCGGCGGCGGGTTGCGCTCCAGCCGCTGCAGCCCTGCCAGAAGTTCTGCCAGGGCGGCTCGGCGGATCTTCAGCTTGCCGCGCAGGCCTGCTTCTTCCGCCGCCAGTTTCTGCAGTTTCTTCTCGCTCTCCATGATGCGCGCCTCGCGCGACTGGATGTTGCCGGCGAGGTCGACGAGGCGTTGCGACACATCGGCCATTTCGGCTTCGAGCGCCTCGCGCTCGCGGTTCAGCGAAGCGGTGCGGGCCTTCGCGCTCTCGATCTGGCGTTCGATGGTGCGCAACTGATCGGTATGCTGGCTGATTGATTCTTCTGATTGCACGGGTCCCGCCAGCGCCAGCAGCAGGGCGGGCACGGCGGCAGCGGCCGCAAGGTTTCTGAGAATGCTGGTGAGCATCGGCAATCGGTCAGGTCCGGCGTGTTGGCGCGCGCAGCAAATATCCGGCAAGGGCGGCTGCACCCGGTGGCAAAAGGGAATCATCAGTCCCGGTGATACGGATGATTAACCAAAATGGTGACTGACCGGTAAATCTGCTCGGCCAGCATGACGCGGGCGAGCTTGTGCGGCCATGTCATGCGGCCGAAACTGATCACGTGGCGGGCGGCATCGCGAAGTGCCTGCCCGTGGCCGTCGGGACCACCAAGACACAATACGATCTCGCCGGTGCCGGCGTCGAGCTCCTGGCGGACAAGGCCGGCAAACTCCTCGCTGGACACGGCCTTGCCGCGTTCGTCCAGCGCAATGAGGCAGGCCGCAGGCCCGGCCGAGCCAAGCAGCCATCGGGCTTCTTCTTCCTTGCGGGCTGCGGCGGTGTCCTTGCGGCTTTCCGCCGTGTCTGCGACTGTCACGGCAGTAATGCCCGCAGGCCGCCCCTGCTGCCGGGCGCGGGAGAGATAAGTGTCAAGCAGGTCTGGTTCGGGGCCGGACTTCATCCGCCCGATTGCGGCAATGGCGACCTTCACGGCTGGCTCAGGCCAGCGATGTATCTGCCGGTGCGTTCGGCGACCACAGCTTCTCGATATTGTAGAAGCTGCGGACCTCGGGCCGGAAGATGTGGACGATCACGTCGCCCGCATCCATCACCACCCAGTCGCAATGGGGCAGTCCCTCGATCGAGACGCTCTTGTAGCCGGCTTCCTTGAGCGCGTCCTGCAACTGGTCGGCGATTGCCGCCACGTGCCGATTGGAGCGCCCGGAGGCGACGACCATGCTGTCGGCGAGCGCCGCCTTGCCGTTGAGGTCGATCTTGACGATCTCCTCGGCCTTGGCGTCATCGAGCGATGACATGATGAGTTTTTCAAGGGAAGGCTTGGCCTTGCTGCGGCTGCGCGCAGGGGCAGGCTTTGCGGCTGGCGAACGCGAGCCGCTAGTCATGGCTTGTGTGGTCAGTGGTTTGGTCCTCATGATGACTGCGAGACGAACGCCATTGCCGCCTGGCAGGTCTGTGTTGTTTACGGTCTGGCTGCACGGGGTGCCTGGTGCCTTCTTCCGTTACACGTGGACTGGAAACGACTCAAACGTTACGCCCATTGCCGTAACGATTCAACCCGGCCCGTATGACATGGGGATGAAGCGGGGACCGGTCAAGATCGCCTGGCACGGATGGCGGTGGAGCTTTCATATCGCAACGGCATGTTGAGAAATACCCAGGCGGGGGCGCGCGTGGACGCCAGCAACGCGGCATCGGAACTGTCGATCCGGTAACGCTCCAGCAGCCGCGCGGCAGGAGAGCCCAGCGCCTTGAGCGACCAGCCGGGCCGGTCGAACACTGCCAGCGGCAGGGTGGCCGGGATCTCGCGCCAGTCGTTCCAGTGATGCAGGCCGGCGAAGCTGTCAGCCCCCATGATCCAGACAAAGCTGCCCAGCTCGAACATCGGACCCAACGCCTCGAACGTCTGCGCGGTGGTGCGGGTGCCAAGCTGCGCTTCCAGCCCGGTAACCCGCATGCGCGGATGCTTTGCCAGGGTGCGGGCGTGGGCGAGGCGTTCGTCAAAATCGGCTGTCCCGTCCGCAGGCTTCAGGGGGTTCTGCGGCGATACCAGCCACCAGACCTCGTCCAGCTGAAGCCGCTTGAGGGCTTCCTCCGACAGCGCCACGTGACCGGCATGGGCGGGGTTGAAAGAGCCACCAAACAGACCGATGCGGCGGCCGGCAATGCGGGACACGGAATAGAGCGTGGAGATCATCTGGCTGGGCTCGCGCGGTGTGGGCGTCAGGGGCGGGTCTGGCCCGAGCCCCTCACCTGGTACTTGAAGGTGGTGAGCTGTTCGAGCCCGACAGGTCCGCGCGCATGCAGTTTGCCGGTGGCGATGCCGATCTCGGCGCCGAAGCCGAATTCGCCCCCATCGGCAAACTGCGTGGAGGCATTGTGGACGACGATGGCGCTGTCCACCTCGTTGAGGAAGCGGGCAGCTGCCCCGGCATCATCGGTGATGATGCAGTCGGTGTGCTGAGAGCCATAGCGGCTGATATGGGCCATGGCTTCATCAAGGTTGCCGACGGTCCTGGCGGCGATGATGGCGTCAAGAAACTCGTGACCCCAATCGGCCCCGGTGGCCGGCACGGTGCCAGGTGCCACGGCAGCTATTGCTGCATCGGCGCGCACCTCGCAACCGCGTTCCTGCAGCGCGGCGGCGATTGCTGGCGCGTGGGACTTCACCACGTCCTGGTGGATCAGCAGGCACTCGGCGGCGCCGCAAACGCCGGTGCGGCGCATCTTGGCGTTGGTGATGATATCTACCGCCATTGCAAGGTCGGCAGCCTTGTCGACATAGATGTGGCAGATGCCTTCCAGGTGGGCAAACACCGGCACGCGTGCTTCTTCCTGCACCCGGCCAACCAGCGACTTGCCACCGCGTGGCACGATCAGGTCGATGGTGCCTCCAAGGCCTGACAGCATCATGCCGACGGCGGCGCGGTCGGCTGTCGGCACGGCCTGGATCGCGGCCTCGGGCAGGCCGGCCTCGCGCAGGCCAGACTGAAGACATTCGACGATGAGCGAAGAACTGTCATGGCTGTCGGAGCCGCCGCGCAGGATGGCGGCATTGCCGGATTTCATAGCCAGCGCGCCGGCGTCGGCGGTCACGTTGGGGCGGCTTTCGAAAATGATGCCGATGACGCCGATGGGCACCCGGATGCGCGTCAGGTCAAGGCCGTTGGGGCGTTGCCAATGGGCGATGACCCCGCCCACGGGATCGGGCAGGGCGGCGACGTCCTCAAGCCCCCTCGCCATCGCCTCGATGCGGTCCGGCGTCAGGGTCAACCGGTCGATGAAGGAAGCAGGCTTGCCGGCTTCCTTCGTTCGCGCCACGTCGCGCGCATTGGCTTCAAGCAGTTCGTGTCCGCGTGTGCGGATGGCCGCGGCCATTGCCTTGAGCGCTGCATCCTTCTGCTCCGTCGAGGCGATGGCGAGCTGGTGCGCGGCATCGCGGGCGGCCCTGCCCAGTGCGAGCATTTGTGCTTCCAGCGGCTTTACGTTGGCAGCGACGTTCATGTGCGCTCCTTTCCGGTCATCACCAGATCATCACGATGTACCATTTCATCGCGCCCTGTCAGGCCCAGAAGCTTTTCAATTTCCGATGACTTGCGGCCGGCAATGGTGGCGGCGTCCGCGGCATCCCAGGCGATCAGGCCGCGGGCTATCTCGGCGCCGGCCTCGGTGACGATGGCGACGGTGTCGCCGCGGCTGAAATTGCCGGTGACCCGCTTCACCCCGGCGGGCAGCAGGCTGCGCCCCTTCATCAAGGCGCCGGCCGCACCATCGTCGACGATGACATGGCCAGCCGGTTCCAGCGAGCCGGCAATCCAGCGCTTGCGGGCGGTGGCGGGGTTGCCGTGGGCAGTAAACCAGGTCGCGCGGGCGCCGGACAGAATGCGGGAGAGGGGGCGGTCCTCGTGGCCGGAGGTGATGACCATGCTGGCGCCGGCCCCGGTGGCGATGCGGGCGGCCTCGATCTTGGTGACCATGCCGCCGGACCCCATGCCGGAAACCGGTGCGCCCGCCATCGAGATGATGTCGCTGGTGACTTCCTCCACCAGTTCGACGAACCGGGCGCCGGGCGTGCCGGGCGGGGCCGTGTACAATCCGTCCACGTCGGACAGCAGCACCAGGCAGCTTGCCGACATCATCGAGCTGACACGTGCGGCAAGGCGGTCGTTGTCGCCATAGCGGATTTCCGAGGTGGCGACGGTGTCGTTCTCGTTGATCACCGGCACGGCGCGGCGCGCCAGCAGGGTGTTGAGGGTGGCGCGGGCATTCAGGTAGCGGCGGCGGTCCTCGGTGTCGGTCAGCGTCAGCAGCACCTGGGCCGCAACAAGGCCGTGCGAGCCCAGCGCGTGCTGCCAGCCCTGGGCCAGGGCAATCTGCCCGACGGCCGCTGCCGCCTGGCTTTGCTCCAGCTTGAGCTTGCCCTTGGGCAGGCCCAGCTTGCGGCGGCCCAGCGCGATGGCGCCGGACGACACGACGATGACCTGCGTGCCGCGTGCCTGCGCCTCGGCGATATCGAGGGCAAGTCCTTCGAGCCAGCTTTCACGCAAGCTGCCGTCAGGGTTCGACCAGCATGGCCGAGCCGATCTTGACGGCAAGCCGGGAGGCGCCGGCGAGATTGTCGCTCAGGGCCGCCACGGCACATCCTCCGCAGTTTGTTCGCCGGGGCTGTCCTGCTGCTGTTCCGGCGGCGCAGGCCGGTTGGCCCGGATCATTTCAAGCAGCTTGCCCATGGCCGCGTGCACCCCTTCGCCGGTGGCGGCAGACATGATCAGCGGCACCTGGCCGGTGGCCTTCTCGAATTTCTTGCGCTTCTTTTTCAGTTCGTCAGGTTCGACAATGTCGGACTTGGAGAAGACGATCAGTTCCGGCTTTTCCGCCAGGTCTTCGGCGTAGGCCTCGATCTCGCCGCGCACGATGCGCCAGGCGTCAACCGGATCGTCCTGCGAGGCATCGATCAGGTGCAGCAGGCAGGCGCAGCGCTCGACGTGGCCGAGGAAGCGGTCGCCCAGTCCAACGCCTTCATGGGCGCCTTCGATCAGGCCGGGAATGTCGGCCAGCACGAAAGATGCGGTGTCCACCACAACCACGCCGAGGTTCGGCACCAGCGTGGTGAACGGGTAGTCGGCAATCTTCGGCTTGGCGGCAGACACCACCGACAACAAGGTGGACTTGCCGGCATTGGGCAGGCCTACGACGCCGGCATCGGCGATCAGTTTCAGCCGCAGCCACACCCACATTTCCTGACCTTCCTCGCCAGGGTTGGCATGGCGCGGCGCCTGGTTGGTGGATGACTTGAAGCGGGCATTGCCCCAGCCGCCATTGCCGCCGCGCAGCAGGCGCACCCGCTGGCCCTCCTCGGTCAGGTCGGCGATCAGCTGTCTCGCCGTCTTCTTCCAGCACCTGGGTGCCGACCGGCACCCTCAGCACCACGTCGTCTCCGGCGGCCCCGGTGCGGTTGCGGCCCATGCCGTGCACGCCGGTACCGCCCTTGAAGTGCTGCTGGTAGCGATAGTCGATCAGCGTATTGAGGCCGTTGGTGGCTTCGATGAACACGTGCCCGCCGCGCCCGCCGTCGCCGCCGTCGGGTCCGCCATACGCGATGAACTTCTCGCGCCGGAACGACACGCAACCAGCGCCACCATTGCCGGAGCGGACGTATACCTTGGCCTGGTCGAGAAATTTCATGAGGCGATACCTTTCATGGCCTGCCAGCGGGTACGGGACAGGTGCATGTTCATGGTGTTCATATCAGCGCCGCGCGCCAGTGAATAGCGGGTGCGAGGGCCTGCCGGTTCGAAGCCCAGTTTCTCCAGCACCCGTCTCGAGCCTGCATTGAGTAGATTGTAGTCGGTCGACAACAGGCCGATGGTCGTATGGGTGAAGGCATGATCACGGACCGCCGCCGCAGCCTCGGTGGCATAGCCCATGCCCCAGTAGTCTTCACCCAGCCAGTAGCCGAAATCGGTCTCGGGGCCATAACCGTCAGGCAGCCCATGGGCGGGGCCGTAGCCCGCCCCACCGATCAGCAGGCCATCTTCCTGCTTCAGCGTGATGACGAACTGCGCCGCGTCCTTTCGGCAAACTCGACACCCTGACGATGTAGTCCATGGCATCGAGCTGGGTAAAGGGATGCGGCATCAGCCCCAGCATCGACGCCACAGGAAAGCTGTTGGCAATTGCGGCGATGCGTTCCACGTCACTCGGTTTCGGCGTGCGCAGGAGGAGCCTGTCTGTTTCGATGCTGTGGGTCATGGTCTGGGTCCAAAAGGAAACGGGGAGATGGCCCGCCATCTCCCCGTCCTGAACCTGTCTGCAATCCACCGGGGCGATGGGCGCCGGCGGATGATGCTTTTCGCGGGCGCGCGTTATTCAGCAGCCTGCGGCATTGGCATGACCGACACATAGGTGCGGCCGTTGGCGCGTGCGCGGAATTCCACCTTGCCTTCGCTGGTGGCGAAGATGGTGTGGTCCTTGCCGAGGCCGACGCCGGAGCCGGGGTGCCACTTGGTGCCACGCTGGCGGATGATGATGTTGCCCGGAATGACGTGCTCGCCACCGAACTTCTTCACGCCGAGGCGGCGGCCTTCGCTGTCACGTCCGTTGCGGGATGAACCGCCTGCTTTTTTGTGAGCCATGGATTTGCTCCTTCAGATACCGGTGAAACTTACTGCTTGGCCTGGTCAACCTTGGCGCGGGCGGGCTTGCCGGCCAGGAGTTCCTTGGCCTGCTCGATCCACTCTTCGCGTTCGGTGCGACCGCCCAGCTTGAGGTCTTCGTCCAGCTTGGCCATGTCGGCCGCGCTCATGGCGGCGACCTGGCTCAGCGTGGTGATGCCGGCTTCAGCCAGCTTCTTCTTCAGGGCCGGGCCGACGCCGCCGATCAATTCGACGTCGTCCTTGACGGCGCCTTGGCCTGCCTGCCCTCGGCGCAGGTGCAGCGGCCTTCTTGGACGGCTTCTTGCCGCCGGTCAGGATCTCGGTGATCTGCACCGTCATCAGGTCCTGGCGATGGCCGTTCTTGCGGCGGTAGTGCTTGCGGCGGCGCTTCTTGAAGATGATGATCTTCGGACCGCGCGTCAGCGCGGTGACCTGGCCTGCCACGGTGGCGCCATCGACGGTCGGCGTGCCGACCTCGACATTGCCTTCACCGGCCAGCATCAGCACGGGAAACTCAACAATGTCACCTTCATTGGCGCCCGTGCGCTCGATTTCGATGACGTCTTCGGCTGCAACGCGATACTGCTTGCCGCCGGTCTTGATGACTGCGTACATTTCAAACGTCCTTGTCTTTTCTCATCCCGCGCCCTCCGGTGCCGGCAGAGGACCCATGCAAGGTCTTGCCAGACTTGGATTTTTTATTGTTATTGCAAACCTAGGGCAGCGCGTTTTCCGCCCACGGGCATGACACTCGTGAGCGGGTTCGGCGCTTACCTATATCGCACCCCGGATTAAGTCAAGCAAAAGCGGGGTTGAAGGGCGGCACCGGTTCATGTATCAGATCGCCTGCCCAAAGGGGTGTCCGGTCTTGCCGGCGCGCCCCAAAGCATCGCGGAGAGGTGCCAGAGTGGTTGAATGGGGCGGTCTCGAAAACCGTTGAGCGCGCAAGCGTTCCGGGGGTTCGAATCCCCCTCTCTCCGCCATTTCATTCCGGGTTAATCATTTTGTTCACGCGGCGGCGGATGTCCGCTGCCGTTCCGCGATGTGATGATCTGCACATCGGCCTGATTCATTCCGGGGCATGCTTCCAACCGTCGCTGAAGAGCAAATGGCGGCGCAGTTGAGGAGTTAGCAAGATGAAGACGCTGAGCAAGATCGTGATTTTTGGCCTGGTCGTGGCGACCGGCATCACGGCAGCCGTTGCTGCGTCCACCCTCTCGCAGGCGCAAGGCTCGGTGCCGGCACCAGCTGCGCAGAACGTCACGGTCATTCACAAGACTGACGGCGTCTGGCCACTCAAGGGCATGATCTCGGTGGAGCCGTGCAGCCTGCGCCGCTGCATCGAAGCCTGACACTATCCAGTTTCCGGACGACGGGCGGGGTGCACGGTCATGCACCCCGCCATGATTTTAGCTGGCAATCCGGATTCAACCCGCTAGCCGCTCCGACCGTGCATTGACGACCTGGTCGGCCAGCCGCCCGTCGAGGCGCTCCATGTGATCGAACCCGGCCTCGTAGGTGGCGACCCCGGCAGTGGCGGAACGCAGTTCGATGATCATGTCGCCAAGCGAGGACTGGGGCATCAGGGCGGTGACGGTGTCCCAGCCGTCCCAGCCGCTGCGCGGTTCAAAGCCCAGAATTTGCCCGCGCCGCTGCGGCACCATGGTGGTGACGCTGGCGGTCGCATCGGACGGCGTGTGGATGGCCACCTTCATCACCGGTTCCAGCAATACCGGCCCGCATTGGGGCAGGCCTTCGCGCATCGCCAGCTTGCCGGCCAGCTGGAATGCCATGTCGGATGAGTCGACCGTGTGATAGGAGCCGTCGGTGAGGTTGACCGCCACGTCCACCACGGGAAAGCCGAGCGGACCTGCCTGCAGATATTCCTTTACCCCGGCCTCCACCGAGCCGATGAACTGCTTCGGCACCGCGCCACCCACGATGGAGCTGGTAAACACAAATCCTGCTCCAGGCGCCTGTGGCCTGATCTCCAGCACAACGTCGCCATACTGGCCGTGACCGCCGGACTGCTTCTTGTGGCGGCCGCGCTGGGTTACCGGCTTGGTGATCGTCTCCCGGTAGCCAATGGTCGGTGCGTGGGTCGAGATTTCGATCTGGGCGCGGTTCTGCAATCGCTCCAGGGCGATGCGCAAATGCATCTCGCCCGCACCGTGCAAGATGGTTTCCGCCGTGGTCTGGTTGTGCTCCACCTTCAGCGACGGGTCTTCCTCAATGAGCCGGGCAAGGGCTGCCGACAGCTTCACCTCGTCGCGGCGTTCCATGGGACGCACGCCCATCGCATAAAGGGGCGAAGGCGAAGCCATGGCACCAAGGGCAGGCAACTCCGCCTTCTCCGGTACCAGCGCGTCGCCGGTCAGTGCGCCATCAAGCTTGCCAAGCGCGACCGTATCACCGGCGGCGGCGGACGGCACCTTCGTGGTGTCCTTGCCGAGCATGGTGTGAATGCCCGACACCTTTACAGGGCTCTGCGGCGCGTTGCCGGCAATGACCAAGTCGCCATCGCCCAGCTTGCCGGACAGGATGCGGGCAACCGACAGCTTGCCGGCGTGGGTCGTGTGGATGGTCTTCATTATCCCGGCAACCAGCCCTACATCACCGTCAAGTCCGAGGCGGGCGCGGGTGGACTCGATGTTGGGCGCGTCGTGACGGATGGTCTTCAGCAGCCGCAGGATGCCGGTGGCATTCTCTGCAGAACCGATCAGCACCGGCGTAATGAGGCCGTCGCGCAGTTCGCGGGTAAGGTCGTTGAACACGATCGAAGTATCGGGTGTGACGTCTTCGAGAAGCTGCTCCATCAGCTTGTCGTCATGATCGGCCAGCGTCTCCAGCATGGCGAAGCGGGCTTCTTCCTCGCGCTCCCTCTCGGCAGCGGAAATCTCGCGGACCTCGGCATCCTCGTGCGGGCGGTAGATGTAGGCGCGCTCCAGCGCAAGGTCGATGCAGCCGGTGGCCACGCCGTTTGCCCAGATCGGGATCTGCCTCAGCAACAGAGGTTGCTTGCTGGCGCTCTGCAGCTCCTGCAGGGTCTGCTGCACCGAGCCTTCGGCCTTGTCGATCTTGTTGAGGAACACGATGCGCGGCAGGCGCAACTCGTCGAGCCGGTGCAGGGTGAGCTGCAGCGCGGGCAGTTTTTTCGCATCGGGCTCCACCACGACGATGGCGAAGTCGCAATAATTCAACGGTGCTTCGGCCTCCTGCGCGAATTCGACGGAGCCAGGGCAGTCGATCAACGTCAGCGGTTCACCCATGCAGTCGGTTGTGGCGATGGTGGCCTCGATGCTCATGCCGTGGGCGCGGGCTTCAGTCGAGGCATCGCCGACCGTGTGGCCCGAGGCCACGGTGTTCTGCTTGTGGATGGCGCCGGTGCGATGCAGGATCGCCTCCAGCAGCGTCGTCTTTCCTGATGACATCGGCCCCACGAGTGCTGCGCACTTGGGGCCTGACGGCCTGATACGATTGGACGTGTCCATGGCTCAAAAACCTCCTTGCTGCCGCTTTCGCCGGCAGATCCCGGAAGGTTCGTGTTGCCCGAGCCGACCGGGAAGCCGGCCGATTGCTGTGTTCTTGTACTTACGGGAAGGATCGTCTCACCTTGCCGTCATGATGGCAAGGGGCGCGTCTTCAGACGCCAAGGTTCAGCTCAGCCCAGCGGCGGATATAGATGGCAAACCACGGGCATTGCGTATCGGGTTCAACCTCCAGCAACCGCGGCAGGTCTGCCACCTCGACCCAGCGGATGGCGGCGACTTCATCGGGGTTGAGGCTGGTGCGCAGCGTGGATGCGTCTGCCTCGCCCTTGAACACATGGACCCGCTCGTTCTCGATCAGCCCGCCGCCTACGTCGGCCCGGTAGTCGATGATGGCCGTCTTGCGCAACGGCACCTCGAGGCCCAGTTCCTCGCCGACGCGGCGCAAGGCGGCATGTTCCGGCGTTTCCTCCCAGTGTGGGTGCGAGCAGCAGGTGTTGGCCCAGCGGCCAGGGCAATGATACTTGCCGGCTGCGCGCTGCTGTATCAGCAACCGGGTCCCCGAGAACACGAACACCGAAATGGCCAGGTGCTGCTGGCCAAGCCGGTGCGCCTCCATCTTCTCGATGGGAAACAGCGAACCGTCCTCGGCGATCGCCGGGATGATGATCTCCTGGTTCAACGGTTCAGCCTCCGACCAGCTTGGGCAGGATGAACACCTCGTCGTCCGGCTGCACCGGCACCATCACCGCATTGGCGTACATCTCGCCGTTGACGGTGACGGACACGCCGCGGCGCACGGCTTCCGCCATGCCGGGGTACTCGGCTGCGAGTGCTTTCAGCAGGTCGTTGATCGTCTCGCCCTCCACCTCGACGGAGTCTTCCCCGCCGATGGCGGGCTTGAGCGATCCCCAAACCTGCACCCTGACCATCAGATCCGTCCGAGCGCCTTGAGCACGTTGGGCGGCGACATGGGAAGCCTTGTCATGCGCACGCCGGCAGCGTCCGACACCGAGTTGGAGATGGCGGCCAGCGGCGGCACGATGGAGGTTTCGCCAACGCCGCGCACGCCGTAAGGGTGGCCCGGGTTGGGCACTTCCACAATCACCGTGTCGATCATCGGCAGGTCCGAGCACACCGGGATGCGGTAATCGAGGAAGCCGGGGTTCTGCAGCCGGCCATCCTTGCCGTAGATGTACTCCTCGTTCAGCGCCCAGCCGATGCCCTGTACCGCACCGCCCTGGAACTGGCCTTCCACATAAGACGGGTGCACCGCCTTGCCGGCGTCCTGGAACACGGTGTAGCGCAGGATCTTCACGTGACCGGTTTCGGGGTCCACCTCGGTATCGACCATGTGGGTGGCGAAGCTGACGCCCGCACCTTCGGCGTTGATCTCGCAGTGACCGGCGATCGGGCCGCCAGTGGCGCCTGCCTGTGCAGCGATGTCGGCGAGGGACAATGGCTCGTGCTTGCCGGCATTGGGTGAGGCGGGCCGGGCATGGCCCTTCTCCCAGACCACGGCGTCGGCCGGGATGCCCCAGATCTTCGCGGCGCGCTCGCACAGCTTGCCAATGGCGTCACGCGCGGCCTGGATGGCGGCCATGCCGGAGGCAAAGGTCACGCGGCTGCCGTCGGTCACGTCGTTGTAGCCGAGCGAAGCGGTATCGGCGATGATGCAGCGCACCTTGTCGTAGGCAATGCCCAGCTCTTCCGCCGCCATGTTGCCGATGGAGGCGCGCGAGCCGCCGATGTCCGGCGTGCCCACCGACAGGCCAACGGTGCCGTCCACGTTGACGTTGAGCGAGACCGAGGTTTCGCCGCCGAAATTGAACCAGAAGCCGCAGGCCACGCCGCGTCCCTGGTTCTTGCCCAGTTTCGCCTTCCAGTGCGGGTGGCTCTTGGCTGCTTCCAGCGTGGCCTTCAGGCCGATGACGCCGAAGTTGGGCCCATAGGAAGCCTTCGAGCCATCGGTAGAGGCGTTCTTCAGACGCACGTCCAGCGGGTCGAGCTTCAGTTCGCGGCACAGCTCGTCGATGACGCTTTCAATGGCGTAGGCACCCATCGGTGCGCCAGGCGCGCGGTAGGCGGCCTGCTTGGGCCGGTTGGTGATTACGTCCCAGCCGATGGCGCGGACGTTCTTCAGGTCATAGGGCGCGAAGCACGCCATGGCGCCGTAGGGCACGGCAGAGCCGGGGAAGGCGCCGCCCTGGTAGCGCAGGGTGGCGTCGCCGGCGGTGATGGTGCCGTCCTTCTTCATGCCGATCTTCACGTCGATGGACGATGAGGAAGTGGGGCCAGAAGCGCGCAGAACCTCTTCACGGCTCATCACCATCTTTACCGACCGGTTCGCCTTGAGCGACAGGGCAAGCGCCACGGGTTCGATGAACACGGTGGTCTTGCCCCCGAAGCCGCCACCGATTTCAGAGGCAGTGACACGCAGGTTGGACACGTCGATGCCCAGCAGGCCGGCGCAGGTGTTGCGCACCATGAAGTGGCCTTGCGTGCACACCCACATTTCGCCGCGTCCGTCGGCGCCCATCGAGGCAACGCAGGCATGTGGCTCGATATAGCCCTGGTGGGTGGCGGCGGTCCTGAAGGTGCGCTCGATGACGAGATCCGCTTCCTTGAAGCCTTTCTCGACGTCGCCATGGCCGAACTCGAACCGTTCGGCGATGTTCGACGGCTTCTTCGGCGTCTTGTCGAGACCCTTGGTGAACAGCTTGTCATTGATGACGGGCGCATCGGGCTTCATCGCCTCGTCCACATCGGTGACGTGCGGCAGCACCTGGTAGTCGACCTTGATCAGCTTCAGCGCCTGGCGGGCAACCGACCTGGACACGGCGGCAACGGCGGCGACGGCATGGCCGTCATACAGCGCCTTCTCGCGCGCCATGACGTTCTCGCGGATGTCGAGCAGGCTGTCGTCGCACGGGCCGAAGTCCTTCGAAGTGACGATGGCATGCACGCCGTTGAGCTTTTCGGCAGCGGATGTGTCGATGCGCCTGATCTTCGCGTGGGCGTGCGGCGAGCGCAGCACCAGGCCCCACAGCATGCCGGGCATGGACATGTCGGCGCCGAAGCGGGCACGGCCGGTGACCTTGTCGATGCCATCCGGGCGGGCGGTGCGCTTGCCGACGATGTCGAAGTCACGCTTTATGGACTTGTTGTCTGGCTGGACGTTCATGCGTTCACCCTCCGCTTTGCCGATGCCTTTTTCGCCCTGGCTTTCGCCGGCTTCGGTTTCGATGCCTTCCTCATGTCCGCGGCGGTGTCGAGCACGGCGCGGACGATCTTGTCATAGCCGGTGCAGCGGCACAGGTTGCCGGCCAGCCAATAGCGCACTTCTTCCTCGGTGGGGTTGTCGTTGCGCTCCAGCAGCGACTTGGCCGCCACCAGGAAGCCCGGCGTGCAGACGCCGCACTGCAATGCTGCGTGGTCGAGGAACTTCTGCTGCAGCGGGTGCAGCTTCGCGCCGGTGGCCATGCCCTCGACGGTCTCGATGTCACAGCCTTCTGCCTCGGCGCCGAGCATCAGGCAGGCACAAACCAGCCGTCCATCAACCAGCACCGAGCAGGCGCCGCAGTCGCCGGTGCCGCAGCCTTCCTTGGCGCCGGTAAGGCCAACGCGGTCGCGCAGCACATCGAGCAAGGTCTCGTCGGCCTCGCACGAAAACTCGGTGTCGTCACCGTTGATCCTCGTTCTGACGTGAACCTGAAACATCAGCTGTTCTCCTTCGCGCGGTCGCGCGCAATGATGGCGGCACGGCGTGCCAGCACGCCGGCAATGTGCTTGCGGAACTCCTTCGTGCCGCGCTTGTCGTCAATCGGTTTTGCCTCGGCCGAGCAGGCCTTGGCCAGCGCATCGAGCGCGGCATCGTCGACCATGGTGCCGACGAGCGCCTTGGCAGCCTTCGCCGACACGATGACGGTGGGGCCAACGGCACCCAGCGCCACGCGGGCTGCGGTGCATTTGCCCTTGGCGTCGAGCGTCAGGCAGATGCCGACGCCGACCACGGCGATGTCCATTTCGGTGCGCGGGATGAAGCGGAGGTAGGCATCGCCCATGCGCTTTTTCTTTTCAGGAATTTCGATGGATTCAACCAGTTCGCCCTTCTTCAGCGCGTTCTTTCCGGGGCCTTTCAGCAGCTTTTCAACCGCCAGCGTGCGCTTTGCCTTGGGGCCGACGATGACGGCCCTGGCACCTGCTGCTGCCATGGCCGGCACGCTGTCTGCGGCAGGCGAGGCGTTGCACAGGTTGCCGGCAATGGTGGCGCGGCCCTGGATCTGGGTGGAGCCGATCAGGTTGGCGGCCTCGACCACGCCGGGCCATGCCTTCTTCAACGCTGCGTCCTCGCTCATCTCGGCTGCGGACACGGCAGCGCCGATGCGCCAGCCCTTGCCGGCGCGGGTGATCTTGCGCATCGGAGCAATGCGCTTGATGTCGATGACGGCGTCGGGCTCGGTATAGCCACCCTTCATGCGGACGAGCAGGTCTGTGCCGCCAGCCATGATGTGGGCCTTGCCCTTGGTGCTGGCAAGCAGCTTCACGGCTTCCTTTGCGGATGCCGGTGCGAAATACTCCATCTGATGCCTCCTGACGGAACGAATGCTGACGGTCAGGCTAGCCCAACCGGCGGGCTCGCGTCGAGGCCCCCCGGCGACGCACCGCATTGCGTTTCCGGCATAGCCGCAAGGAAGGCTCAGGTGCAATATTTTGCGGCCTTGGTGATGTTGCGTGGCGATGGCGCCGTCACTAAGGTTGGCCGCCTTCCAAACCGGTCCAGCAGGAGCACCGATGTCTTCGCCAGTTGCCTATACGCTCGACGGCGATATCGCCGTCATCAGCATCGATAACCCGCCCGTGAATGCCCTGTCCCACGCGGTTCGCAAGGGCCTGCTTGCGGCTGTCGAGCGGTTCCAGAATGACCACGCTGCGAAAGCTGCGGTGATCGTTGGCGCTGGCCGGACGTTCATTGCGGGTGCCGACATCAAGGAATTCGGCAAGCCGCTGGCTGACCCGCAGCTGCCGCACATCACCAACGTGATCGAGGCCAGCGGCAAGCCGGTTGTCGCTGCGCTGCACGGCACTGCGCTGGGCGGCGGCCTCGAGGTGGCGCTTGGCTGTCATTACCGGGTGGCGGTGAAAGGCGCGAAGGTTGGCCTGCCCGAGGTCAATCTCGGGATTCTGCCGGGTGCGGGCGGCACGCAGCGCACGCCACGGCTCGTCGGCGTCGAGACGGCGGCGGAGATGATCACCAGCGGGCGGCACGTGGGCGCTGCCGAGGCGCGCAAGTCCGGGCTCATCGACCACCTCGACGAGGGCAGCGATCCGGTGGCCGCCGGCGTTGCCTATGCGCGCCTGCTGCTGACCGAAGGCAAGGGGCCGCGTCCGACGCGCGACATCTCCAGCAAGCTGGATGAGGCAAGACAGGACACAGGGCTGTTTGACCGCCTCAAGGCCGAAGCGGGAAAGAAGGCGCGGGGCCAGCTGTCGCCGGTGGTGTGCATCGAAGCCATCGAGGCGGCAGTGACGTCACCCGATTTTGATGCCGGCATGGCGCGCGAGCGCGAGCTGTTCCAGCAGTTGATGGCATCGCCGCAGCGCGAAGCGCTGATCCATGCGTTCTTCGGCGAGCGCACGGTGGGCAAGGTGCCGGAACTGAAGGACGGCAAACCACGCAATGTCGCCAAGATCGGCGTGATCGGCGGCGGCACCATGGGCTCCGGCATCACGCTTGCCATGATGAATGCCGGCATCCCGGTCGTCATGGTCGAGCGCGATGATGCAGCCATCGCCGCCGGGCGTGAGCGTGTCGCCAGGACCCTGCAGGGCGGCGTCGAGCGGGGCAAGCTGACCCCGGAAAGACGCGACTGGATGCTGGCCAATCTTTATGCGGGCACGACCGATATGGATGCGCTGGCAGATGTGGACCTCGTCATCGAGGCCGTGTTCGAGGACATGGGCGTGAAGAAGGAGGTGTTCACCAGGCTGGACGCCATCTGCAAGCCGGGTGCGGTGCTGGCCACCAATACGTCCTATCTCGACATCAACCAGATCGCGGCAATGACAGATCGGTCGGAAGACGTGATCGGCATGCACTTCTTCTCGCCGGCCAACATCATGCGGCTGCTGGAAATCGTGGTCGCCGACAAGACGCATCCGGACGTGGTGGCGACGGCCTTCGACATTGCGCGGCGCGCCGCCAAGGTGGGCGTGCGGGCGGGCGTGTGCGACGGGTTCATCGGCAACCGCATCCTGGGCAAGTACCTGCGGGTGGCGCAGATGCTGGTGGAAGACGGGGCCACGCCGTACGAGGTAGACGAGGCGGTGGTCGGGTTCGGCTATCCGATGGGGCCGTTTGCGATGTCGGACCTCGCCGGGCTCGACATCGGCTGGATGACGCGCAAGCGCAAGGCGGCCAACCGCAAGAAGGAAGAGCGCTATTCGGCAGACTGGCTCGACCGCATCTGTGAACAGGGCCGCTTCGGCCAGAAGACGGGACGCGGCGTCTACATCTATACGCAAGGGGCGCGGCGCGGCGAGCACGACCCTGAAGTGCTGCAGATCATCGACGGCGTGCGGCGCGAGAAGGGCATCAATGCGCGCAAGTTTACAGCCGGGGAGATCATCGAGCGCTACATGGCGGCAATGATCAACGAGGGTGCGAAGGTGCTGGAAGAAGGCATTGCGCTGCGGCCCGTCGATATCGACATCGTGCAGATCACCGGCTATGGCCACCCGCGCTGGCGCGGCGGGCCGATGAAGTATGCCGACATGACCGGGCTTGCCACGGTGCTGGCGTCGATCCGCAAGTTCGAGGCGGAAGACGCCTGGTTCTGGAAGCCGGCGCAGTTGCTGGTGGACCTGGTAGAGAAGGGCGAAACCTTCGACAGCCTGAACAGGAAGGAAGCCTGAACCATGCGTGAAGCCGTTATCGTTTCCACCGCCCGCACGCCGATCGGCAAGGCGTTTCGCGGCGCCTTCAACATGACCCATGGCGCAACGTTGGGCGGGGTGGCAGCGCAGGCCGCGGTTGAGCGCTCGGGTGTTGATCCGGCGCTGATCGAGGACTGCATCGTCGGCTGCGGTTTTCCCGAAGGCGTCACGGGCTCGAACATCGCCCGGCAGATCGCCATCCGTGCGGGTCTGCCGGTGACCACCTGCGGCATGACCATCAACCGGTTCTGTTCGTCGGGCCTTCAGGCGGTGGCGCTGGCTGCGCACCGGATCGTCGAGGAAGGCACGCCCGCCATGCTGGCCGGCGGCATCGAGTGTATCAGCCAGGTGCCTGCCGCGGCATCGCAAGGGGCCGAGCGCGAGCCATGGCTCAATGCGCACAAGCCGGAAATCTACATGGCGATGATCGATACCGCCGACATCGTGGCCGAGCGCTATGGCGTGACCCGCGAGATGCAGGACGAGTATGCGCTGTCGTCGCAGCAGCGTACGGCTGATGCACAGGCGGCCGGCAAGTTTGCGGACGAGATCATCTCAGTCACCACCACCATGGGCATGAAGGACAAGGAGACCGGCCAGATCACCACCCACGAGGTGACGGTCGACAAGGACGAATGCAACCGGCCATCGACCACGCTGGAAGGCCTGCAAGGGCTCGAGCCGGTCAGGGGTCCGGGGAAGTTCATCACCGCCGGCAATGCCTCGCAGCTTTCGGACGGGGCAGCGGCGCTGGTGTTGATGGAGGCGAAGGCTGCAGAAAAGGCGGGACTTCACCCGTTGGGTGCGTTCCGGGGCTTCACCGTGGCCGGGTGCGAGCCGGACGAGATGGGCATCGGGCCGGTGTTTGCGGTGCCGCGCCTGCTGGAACGTGCGGGGCTGAAGATGGACAACATCGATTTGTGGGAGCTGAACGAGGCATTCGCATCGCAAGTCATCTATTGCCGCGACAAGCTGGGCATTCCGCCCGGCATTCTCAACGTCAATGGCGGGTCCATCGCCATCGGCCACCCGTATGGCATGACGGGTGCGCGGCAGGTGGGCCACGTGCTGCTGGAGGGCAAGCGGCGCGGCATCAAGCATGCCGTCGTCACCATGTGCATTGGCGGCGGGCAGGGTGCGGCCGGCCTCATCGAGGTGTTCTGAGGCATGGGCGAACCCTTGATCGTCAGCCAGCAAGGCCGCGTCGTCACTGTGGTCAACTCCAATCCCGGCCGGCGCAACTCGCTGTCGTTCGAGTTCTACGAGGCGTTTGCGGCGGTGCTTGACGAGGCGGCGTCGCGCGATTGCGGCGCCATCGTGCTGACGGGCGCGGACGGCTTCTTCTGCGCCGGCGGCGACATGGACGGGCTGCAGGAGCGCGCCAATGGTTCGCCCGAATTCCGCCGCGCCGGGGTCGACCGGCTCAACGACATGATCCGCCGCATGCGGTCGCTGTCGGTGCCGGTGATCGCGGCGGTGGAAGGCGGGGCGGCCGGGGCCGGGCTGTCGATGATGCTTGCCTGTGACATGGTGGTGGCGGCAAGCGATGCCTTCGTGATGGCAGCCTACGTGAAGATCGGGCTGACGCCGGATGGCGGCATGACCGACTTCCTTGCCCAGTCGCTGCCGCGGCAACTGGCCACCGAGATGATGATGACCGGCGACCGGGTGCCGGTGGACCGGCTCTATCAGGCGGGGGTGATCAACCGGCTGGTGGAGCCGGGCATGGCGCTCGCTGAGGCGCAGGCGCTGGCCGCACGGCTGTCGGATGGCCCGCCGAAGTCACTCGCCGGGATCAAGGCGCTGACGCATGCTGCATCCCACCCGCATTTCGAGGACCAGCTCGAGCGCGAGGCGGCTTCGATTGCCGAGGCGCTGGGCGGGGCGGAGGCGCACGAGGGCATTGCGGCTTTCAAGGGCAAGCGCAAGTCTGAATGGCCAAGGTAGGTTGAGGATCAGCCGGTCCTGATCGCGCCTATTTCCTTTGCGAACACTGTCGCCAGCCGCGCCTTTAATATCTTGCCGGATGGCGCAGCGGGCAGGTGTTGCGAGAACACCCACCGTGTCGGGTGCTTGTAGGCGGCCAGCCGGTCTTTCAGGTGTTCCTTAAGGTGCGCGCCGGTGAGCGTGGCTCCGGTGGCGGGGTGCACGAAGGCAACGATTTCCTCGTTGCCGTCACGAGCCACGCCGATCACGGCGGCGTGGACCACGTCCGGGTGCTGGTTGAGCGCCGCTTCCACCTCAAGCGGATAGACGTTGAAGCCCGAGCGGATGATGAGTTCCTTCTTGCGGCCGGTCACGTGCACATTCCCTGCGGCGTCGATGAAGCCCAGGTCACCCGTGGCGAACCAGCCGTCAGGCGACAGCACCTTGGCGGTCTCATCCGGGTTGCGATAGTAGCCCTTCATCACCGCAGGACCGCGTACCGCCAGCTCGCCGATGCCGTCGCCGTTGGGCTCGTCCACGCGGAACTCCATGCCGTGCAGCGGCGGCCCGACGGAGGTGTCGTCTCGAGGGTGGCCGGGGCGGGTGGCGGCGACGCCGGCGGTGGTCTCGGTGAGGCCGTAGCCATTGCACAGCTGCAAGCCGAAGAAGCTCTCAACCTTCTGTTTCCACGCGATATCGAGCGGCGCGCCGCCGGTCGAGATGTACTTCAGCCGCCCTGTCTCGAGCCGTTGCATGCCCCGCTCGCTGGCATGCGCCATGAGCAGCGCCTGCATCTGCGGGACCGCCGGGAAGATGGAGATGCGGGTTTTGAGGGCTTCCAGCGTGCGTGCCGGATCGAAGCGGGCCACCAGCTCCGTCGTGGCGCCGGCGGTGATGACGGCCATCAGTGCGGAAGCAAGGCCGAACACGTGGGTCAATGGCAACACGGCGTAGACGTGATCGCCCGCGACGATACCACGGTGAGCGGCAGATGCCTCGCCACCATAGATGAGGTTCTGGTGGGTCAGCATGACGCCCTTGGGGTCACCGGTGGTGCCGGTGGTGTAGAGCAGGGTCGCGACCTGCTCTCCGGCCGTGCGGTAAACCGGTTCGGGTAGCGCGGTTTCATTGCGGGCCATTCGCAGTTCAAAGCTGCCAAGCGTGACTGGCAATGCTCCGGAAGCTTCGGCATGCGCATCGGCTTCGGTTGAAACCGCGTGCGTATAGATGGTCACGGCAGGGCTGGCATGATCGCGAATACGGGTAATCTCGGCGGACGAAAGCCGTGCGTTCACCGGCACGGACCAGGTATCGCACATGCTTGCCGCCATCAGCAGAACGGGCAGGGCGTTGCAGTTTTCCGCCACGATGAGCAGCCGCTGGCCTGGTGCCAGACCGGCCCCGCGCAAGGCGTCGGCCGCCTGCCGCGACCGGAGCAGAAGGTCTGCGTAGCTGAGCGCGCCACCGCCCGTGTCAGCCAGTGCAATTGCACCGGGTGCATGGGAAACCTGCTTGTCAAGCAGGTGGTGTATGCGTTCAATCGATGGCATGGTGAAGAGCAGATTAGACAACCCCGTTCCGCCCTGCCAGCCGCAAGATAAAGGGAGCCAGACAGATGATGCGTCCGCCGCTTTCCGCCATTACCGCAGAGCTTCCCTCGACGGTGCCGTTTGTCGGGCCGGAAGCGCAGGAGCGCGCGCGCGGGAGCGCCTTCCAGGCGCGAATCGGCGCCAACGAGAGCGTTTTTGGCCCGTCGGGCAAGGTGATCGAGGCAATGCGCCAGGCCGCGCCGGAGATGTGGCGATACTGCGATCCCGAAAACCACGATCTCAAGCACGCGCTGGCCGCCTGGCACGGTGTGGCGCCGGACAACATCTGCATAGGAGAAGGCATCGACGGACTGTTCGGCACGACGGCCCGGCTGTTCGTCAATCCGGGCACGAAGGTTGCGACGTCGGCGGGCGCCTATCCCACCTTCAATTTCCAGGTGGCGGGTGCGGGTGGCGAGATCGTTACCGTGCCGTACGTGGATGACCGCGAGGACCCGGCCTCGCTGATCCATCTTGCCAGGCGCGAGGAGGCGCGGATGATCTATCTCGCCAACCCGGACAACCCGATGGGCACGTGGTGGCGGGCCGGTGAACTGCAGGCGATGATCGCTGATCTGCCGGAAGGCGTGGTGCTTTGCCTCGACGAGGCCTATGGCGAGTTTGCGCCGGCCGGTACCATGCCTGATCTCGACGTGCATAACCCGCAGGTGCTGCGGTTCCGCACTTTCTCGAAGGCCTACGGGCTGGCGGGCCTGCGCGTCGGTTACGTCATCGGCGAAGCGCAGGCGATCAAGGCCTATGACAAGATCCGCAACCATTTCGGCGTGAACCGCATGGCGCAGGTCGCGGCAGAGGCTGCGCTTGCCGACGAGGACTGGCTCGACACCGTGGTGGTGCGCGTCCATGCGGCGCGCAGTGAAATTACCCGCATTGCCCACGAGAACGGACTCGAGGTCATCCCTTCGGCCACCAATTTTGTTGCCATCGATTGTGGCCATGACGGGCCGTTCGCCAAGTCCGTCATGGACAGCCTGCTGCAGCAGGGGGTGTTTGTGCGCATGCCCGGCGTTGCGCCTTTGAACCGCTGCATACGGGTGTCTGCGGGGCGGGAGGATGATCTCGACTTTTTCGAGCAGGCGTTGCCGAAGGCTCTTGCCGCGGCGCACGGCTGATGAGCACGGCAGACGGTGTGGCGGCGTCTGCCGGCTTTGCCCAGGCAGTGGGCTTGCTGATAGCCGGACTGTTGACAGCCAGCCTGTCAGGCGCGTTGCTCAAGCTGATGTCGGGCGAGATCAATGTCGCCATGATGACGGCGGGACGTTATGCCGGTTACCTCGCCGTGCTGCTGCCGATTGCGGCGTGGCGGTATGGCGCCCAGGTGGTGCGTCCGCCCCAGTGGCAGGCACAGTTCATCCGGGCGGTGTTGATCCTTGGTGCAACGCTGACCTTCGTCTGGGCGGTGATGCTCCTGCCGCTGGCCACGGCGGTTGCCATTCTCTACATCTACCCGTTCATCGTGGCTGCGCTGTCGCCGCTGATGCTGGGTGAGCGCGGCAGCGCCGCGGCCTGGGCCGGGATCGCGCTGGGTTTCGTCGGCATCGTCATCGTCATGCGTCCCGACCTCGGCGCGCTCAATGCCGGCGCCATCGCAGCACTTGGAACCGGCGGGTTCTATGCCCTGCACATCATCTTTACCCGCAAGGTTGCCAATTCCGGTCCGGCGCTGGTGTCGAACACGTTCATGGCCATTGTCGCCCTGGCGCTGATCCTGCCGTTCGCGGCGTGGTGGTGGCAGCCGCTCGATGGGCGGCAGGCGGCAATCCTGCTAATCATGGGTGGCATCAACGCGGTGTCGCACCTGCTGATCATCAATGCGTTCAGGCTGGCCTCGGCGCCGTCGCTGGCGCCGTTCTCGTATGCCGAACTGGTGGGGGCGTCGGTCTGGGGGTTCGCGTTCTTCGGCGACCTGCCGGACGTCATCACCGTCATCGGCATGCTCATCATCGTGGGGTCCGGCATCATGGTTTCGCAGTCCGGCAACCTCGGCCGGCTGTTTGCGCGGCGGCGGGCACCGAGCGGCGGCGGCTAGTTGTTTGCGGATGTTTCGTCGGCGAGCGTTTCGTCCGGCAAGGTATCCGGCTCCAGCCACTTGAGGACGAGTTCATACCCCACGGCTACGATGACGGGACCAACAAAGACTCCCACTACGCCCCATTGCATCAGGCCTCCAATGGCGCCAAGAAAGGCGAGAGAGGCGGGCATGTCGCTGTCCTTGCTGACCAGCAGCGGCCTGGCGATGTTGTCGGTGACATTGACCACGATTAGACCCCAGAGAAACACGAACGCAGCCATATAGGACTGGTCCTGGGTCCATAACCACAAGGACATCGGCAACCATACCAGGATAGGCCCAATCTGGATCAGTGACAGGATAAAGGTGATACCCGCCCACAGCAGCCATCCTGGTACGCCGGCAACCACGTAGGAGAATGTTGCCACAAGCGTCTGGGCAAGCGCTGCGCCAAGAACACCCTGAACGGCACCCCTCGTCGTCTGCACCGAATGGGCGGCGAGGCGCAAGGCAAAATGACCTCCCACCCTCTCGAAGAACTTGGTTGCCAGTTCAGTCACCCGGCCAGCACGAAGCACCAGGATCATGGCAAGGATCACTCCGATGGCGAACTCGAATACGAACACGCCAACCGTTTGGGTCTCGCTGACCAGCCACAGCAGGACGGTTTTCAGCTCATCCCGGTAGTGAGATGCAAACTGCTTGGTGTCCGTGCGCAGTTCTTGCAGCATCTGGCCAAGCGAACCGCTGATCGAGGGCAGCTCCTGCATCGAGCCGGGTCCGACCTGGGATTGTGTGAAATACGCCAGCCGCTCGAGCCAGTTGAGTGCGTCAGGGATCAGGGCGAGTAATGTACGGCCGAGCCCGATTGCCGGGATGATGATTGCAAGCATAAGGCCAATGCCCATGAGCCATGCCGCCAGTATTCGCCGGCCGTTGAGCCAGTGCACGAGCTTCACGTAGTAAGGCTCAAGCGCGATGGCCACCATCGCTGCCCACAGGAGCGCTGGCAGGAACGGATAGAGCGTAAGTGTCGCCAGAAGAAGGACACCCAAGGTTAGTGCCAATGGCAGCAACCGCTCTAACTGCGAGGTATGGGGAGTGCTGCTCATCGGTGCAGGTTTCGGCCTATGATGAGTCCGATGACTGCTGCAGCAGCCAGCGTGCCGACCTGCGTGCCGCTGCCGGAGGCCCCGCCGGACTTGCCCAGCAATGCCTGCGTCAGGGCTTCGATCTCGTCATTCCTGGCGCGCTGGCGCCGGATCATGCTGCGCCCGGCCAAGATCAGAACGAGGCCCGACACCAGCAGCACGGCGGCAACGATCAATGCGGCTTCCCAGGGCGCCATGCGGGTGGACAGCCAGAGGTAAAGGCCCGCGAGAGCAAATAGCGAAGCCAGCATCAGCAACAGCGCGCCGGCGAGCAGCAGCACGCCTCCACCACTTCGGCGCTTGAGGTCGGCGACCTCGCGTTTCAATACCAGGCTGACAAGCTGACGAAGCATCCGCGTAACCGCCTATCGCCGCGACATGGACCCCAGGAGCAGTCCGACCAGCAGGGCAATAAGCGTTGCCTGCACGGGCTTTTCCGAGATGTAATCCTCGATGGAACCAGCGGCCTGCTTCGCCTTGGTGGCGGCCTCATCTGCCGCTGCCCTTGAGCGGCCCACAAAGTCCTCGGCCTCTTGCCTCGCGGCCTTGCGGGTCTCGCCCACCTTGCTTTCAGCAAGATCCTTCAAGAGCCCCGTCAGGGCGGAGATGTCATCGCGGATGGTCTTTATCTGCTGCTCAATGTCGCCGGCCGTCGGCGACTGTCCCTTGGTTTGCGCCATCTCTTCTGCCTTCCGGTTATGGTGATGCCGGCATTGAACGATATGCGCTTGTACGGATCAATACGATTTAGTCAGGGTTGTCCTTTGGTCATTTCGCCACGCTCAGAACGGCGATGACTTGGGGAAGTCCGGCTTGCGCTTTTCGCGTATCGACGACAGTCCCTCCTTCACCTCCGGGCCCGAGAAGCCCATGAACTCCAGCGCCAGCGAGGCGTCGAAGGCGGGGCCGGCCATGCGAAGCCAGTTGTTGAGAGAGTGCTTGGTCCAGCGAATGGCGGTCGGTGCGCCACGCGCCAGCTTGCGGCAGACATTGAGGGCGGTCTCGTGCACCTTGTCATCGTCGACGCACAACGAGACGAGGCCGATCCGTTCGGCTTCCTCGCCTTCGAGCGGTTCGCACAGCATGAGGTAATACTTCGCCTTGGCCATGCCGATGAGCAAGGGCCAGACGATGGCGGCATGATCACCCGCTGCAACGCCAAGACGGGTATGGCCGTCGATGATGCGGGCGGTGCGGCCGGCCACGGTGATGTCGCAAACCATGGCTGCAGCCAGTCCGGCGCCGACGCTGACGCCTTCGATCGCTGCCACCGTGGGCCTGGTGCAGTTGATGACGTTGTAGACGAGGTCGGACGCCTCCTTCCAGACACGGGCGCGGGTTTCGAAGTCGTTGGTCATGTCTTCGACCATGCCAAGGTCGCCGCCTGCCGACAGGTTGCCGCCGTCGCCGCGCAGCAGCACCGCCCGTGTGTCCGGGTCGCGGTCGATGTCGCGCCACACCTCGGCGAGTTCACGGTGGCCGGTGGCGTCAAGCGCGTTCAGTTTCTTCGGCGCCGACAGGATCACCTCGAGGATGCCGTCTTCTGGCCGGTTGAATTTCAGGAATTCGTAGTGGGCATAACGATCGGTCATGGAACTCGCAGAGCGTTGGCTGGTTGGTCACGGAAGGCGTCACTATGAACCGGCGCCAGGCAATTGCAAACAGGGACCAGAGCGCATGGGCGTGATGATAGACGGCAAGTGGCGCACCCAGTCGCTGGCCGAACTGCTGAAGGGCGGGGACTTCAAACGAAAGGAGTCGAGCTTTCGCGACTGGATCACGCCGGATGGCGCGTTTCCGGCCGAGGCAGGGCGCTATCGTCTCTATGTATCGCTGGCCTGTCCGTGGGTGCACCGCACGCTGATCATGCGGGCGCTCAAGGGGCTGGAGGAGATGATACCCGTGTCGGTGGTCAACTGGTTCATGGGCGATGATGGCTGGAGCTTCGAGGACGGTGAAGGGGTCGTGGAGGACCCGGTGTTCGCATCGCGCTATCTGCGCGAAGTCTATGCGGGCGCCAAGCCGGACTATACCGGCCGGGTGACGGTGCCGGTGCTGCTCGACACCAAGAGCAGGCAGATCGTGTCGAACGAAAGCTCCGAGATCATCCGCATGTTCAATTCAGCCTTCGACGGACTGGGCGCAACAACCGGAGACTACTACCCGGCGGATTTGCGCGGCGAGATCGACGCGGTGAACGAGCGGGTCTATGACACGTTCAACAACGGCGTCTACAAGTCCGGATTTGCGACCACGCAGGCGGCATACGAAAAGGCGGTGTATCCGCTGTTCGACACGCTGGACTGGATGGAAGAGCGGTTGTCGCGGCAACGCTGGCTGGCTGGCGACCGGTTTACCGAGGCGGACATCCGGGCGTTTCCAACCCTTATCCGCTTCGACCCGGTCTATCATGGTCACTTCAAGTGCAACCGGGCGCGCATCGTCGACTACCCCAACCTGTGGGCGTATACGCGAGAAATCTACCAGATGCCCGGCGTGGCAGAGACGGTAGATCTGACCCACATCAGGAGCCACTATTACGCCAGCCACGACAGCATCAACCCGACCCGTATCATCGCCATCGGGCCGGAGCTCGACTACTGGCAGCCGCACAGCCGGTGCTAGGCTTCGTATGTCACTTCGCCGCCGCAGATGGTCAGCGCCACTTTCAAGGTGGTGATCTCCTCCGGCGCCACCGCCTCAATGTCGCCATCCAGCATCACCACGTCCGCCATGTAGCCGGCCTTGAGCTGGCCCTTGCGGTGTTCGTTGAACTCCGCATAGGCGCCGCCAACGGTATAGCCGTGGATGGCCTGGTGCAGGCTCTGGCGCTGGTCGGGGTGCAAGGGGTCGTACTTCTCGCGCGTCGTCGCGGCCTTCAGCGACAGCAGCGGATCGACCGGCGAGACCGGCCAGTCGGAGGCAAAGCACATCTTTGCGCCCGCTGCCCGCAGGGTGTTCCAGGCATAGGCATTGACCTGCTTGGCCTTGCCGATGCGCGTGAGCGTCGGCTCCAGCGGAAAGCCGCAGCCGGGCGGATGCAGCGGCTGCATGGAGGCGATCACACCAAGCCCGGCGAGGCGCGGAATGTCGGCGGTGTCGATGATCTCGATGTGCTCGATGCGGTGGCGCGAGTCGCGCTCGCCATTGGCGTTGCGCGCCGCCTCGTAACCGTCGAGGGTGCGGCGCACGGCGGCGTCGCCGATGGCGTGCACGGCAATCTGGAAGCCGCGCCGGTCAACCTCGGTGGCGATCTCGATGAACTCGGCCTGGCTGAACAGCGGGTCGCCATCGTGGGCCGGATCGTCGGGATAGCCGCCCAGCACGAACGCCGTGCCCGAGTTCGAGCACGCCATCCATGAACAACTTGACATGGCCGCACCACAGCCTGTCCGAGCCCCACGTGCGGCGCATGTGCTCGGCTTCGTCCAGGTCTGAAAGCTGCTTGTCGTTCTTGTAGTGAAACGGCACGGCGATGCGGCAGCTCAAGGCGCCATTGCGTTCAAGCTCGTGCAGCAGTTCGCACTGGTAGACGGTGCCGTCCATGTTGTGAATGGTGGTGATGCCGAGCGAGGCGCAATAGTCGAGCCCGCGCTTCAGGGTGGCGATGTCGGCGGCCCGTTGCTCAGGGGTTGCGGCGGGGTTCGGGTCGCGCGCCGTGGTGATGCCGAGCGACTCGCGCCCTTGCGTCGGAGTGAGCGCCACCACGTCGATGAAGGCGTCGGCCTCCAGCAGTTCGCCGGTCGCCAGCCCGTCGGCGCCCATGACGATCTGCGAACCGGTGATGCAGGCCCGGCCCTTCAAGATGCCGGCGGCTTCCAGTGCGGCAGTATTGGCCCAGGCGGTGTGGAAGTCCGGCGACATCATGGCGAAGGGCCGGTCCGGGCAAACCTCGTCAAGGAGCTGGCGGCTGGCGGGCTGATCGCCGAACAGGGTGTAGCTTGCCTGGTTGGCGAAGATGATGCCGTTGCCGGGATGCCGCGCCGCCCAGTCCGCGATGGCGTTGCGCAAGGCGTCCTTGCCGGCAATGCCGGTCAGGTCGAGCCGGGAGAGCGAGGCCGATCCCGAAAAGATGTGCATGTGGCTTTCGATGAAGCCGGGCATGACGGTGGCGCCCCGGGCATCGACGATGCGGGTCCCGGGTCCGGCCAGGTTCATCACGTCCGTGCTGCGGCCCACGGCCACAATGCTCGCGCCTGTCAGCGCGATGGCCTCGGCATGGGGCGCGGCCTCGTCCATGGTGATGACGCGCGCATTGTGGATAATCATGTCTGCCTTGGTCATCGGACGGGCCTCACTTCACGTGGCTGGCGATGTAGTCTGTCGCGGCCTGAATGCCGCCCGGACCGTGCTCGATGCCCAACGCCTTCAATGCCGTCTCAACGGCGGCGATGGTGCCAAGGTGGCCCCAGCCGTTGACGTGTCCCATGTGGGCGATGCGGATGGCCTTGCCGGTGAGTGGGCCGATGCCGCGGCCGATGGTGACGCCGAGATTGGTCTCGCAGTAGTCCATAAGGGCGGGTCCGGCGCCTTCCGGCGTCAGCAGACAGGTCACCGAGTTGGAGCGTTCCGCCGGCTCGGTTACGGCAAACGCCATCTTGCCCTTCGAGCACCAGACTTCGGCGGCGGCGCGGGTGGCGCCACCCAGGATCGCATGGCGGCGGAAGATGTTGCCGAAGCCTTCGGCGAAGATCATGTCGAGCGCCTTCCTCAGCGCGAACACCATCTGCACGGGCGGCGTGCCGCCATACCACATGTAATGCTCCTTGCCGTCCCTGAAGGTCCAGTCCCAGTAACCGGTCTTGAGCCCGGCGGTCTTGTGGGCTTGTTTGGCCCTTGCATTGACGGCGGTGAAGGCCAGTCCCGGCGGCGTCATCAGCCCTTTCTGCGAGCCGCCCACGGCCACGTCGACGCCGAGATCGTCCATGCTGAACGGGATGCAGCCCAGCGAGGCGATGGTGTCGACCATCAGCAGCGCCGGGTGCCTTGCCGCGTCCATCGCCTTGCGCACGGCGGCGATGTCGTTGACCACGCCGGTGGCGGTGTCCGCCTGCACCATCAGCACCGCCTTGAAGGCGTGGGCCTTGTCCTGCTTCAGCCGCGCTTCCACGGCCTTTGCGTCAATGGCGCGGCCCGGCCGTTCGGCCAGTTCTTCCACCACGATGCCGAGCTTTCTGGCGTTCTCGCCCCACACGACCGGAAACAGGCCGGACACCAGCACCAGCACCTGATCACCCTTCGACAGCGTGTTGGTAAGGGCTGCTTCCCAGGCGCCATGGCCATTGCAGGCGTAGATATAGACCTTGCCCGCCTTCGTGCCGAACACCTTCTTCAGGTCCTTCAGGCAGGAGCGCGAGGCAACCTCGGACGAGCCGCCATAGATGTCGACGGACGGCGCGTGCAGGGCGTTGAGCACTTCGTCGGGCATGTTGGTGGGGCCGGGAATGGCAAGGTGCCGGTGGCCGTTGGCGAGGGTCATGGGAAAGTCCGTTGACGAGGATTGGGTGAAGAGCGGCGCACTGTTTCACCAGCGCAGCCGATTGGCAAGACGGCGGGCGCTGCGCCGGGTGCAGGCCAGCCTTGCGCAGGCGCGTGCCTGTGCTATGGCAACGGGTCATGAACGAGCGTTTCACCATCCTGCTGGCCGGCGATCTTACGGCGACAGACCGGCTCAAGGCGCAAATCGCAGGCAGCCGCCTGATCGCGGCTGATGGCGGCATGGCCCATGCGGCTAAGCTGGGCGTCAAACCGGAATTGTGGCTCGGCGATTTCGACTCGTCCGGTGCAACCCTGATGGCGCGCTATCACGATGTGCCACGCCAGACCCATCCGCCGGCCAAGGACACCACCGATGGCGAACTGGCCATCGAGGAGGCCGTTGCCCGCGGCGCGCAGGAGATCGTGCTGGCAGGAGGTCTGGGCGGCCAGATGGACCATGCCTTCGCCCACCTGATGCTGTTGCTGAAAGCGCACGCGCGTGGCCTGAAGGTGATGATGACCAGCGGTCACGAGGAAGCCTGGCCGGTCATCGACGATGCGCTTGAGCTGGACCTTGCCTCCGGCACGCGGCTGTCGGTTCTGCCGGTCACCGACCTGATCGGTCTGACCATATCCGGGGTGCGCTGGCCGCTGGAAGCGCGCGACGTGGTGCTGGGCTCGACGCTGACCCTGTCCAACGAGGTCACCTCCGCGCCGGTGCGCGTGGCTGCCGTCAAGGGCATGGCCGTGGTGCTGGTGTATCCACCGGGTTGACGAGGCAGGCATGCGGTATTTGAGACCTGGAACACTGGTCGCTGCGGGGGCGCTGCTGCTCATCGCCGGTCTGGTGTATTCGGTGGTTTTCGCAGGCATTCCTTACCAGGATCCCACGCCGCAGATGTACGCGACGTGGAAGTCGTACCAGCGTATCGGGGATTCGCTGATGATTTCGGGCCTTGTTGTCCTGGCAAGCGGTGGGCTGTGGGCGCTTGTGCGGTGGATTGCCCGTCCTGACCGCTGGACCGCCAACTTCGCTCAGTCATCGGTCTTTCAGACGATTGCCAATGCCGTGGGTCCGTCCGGCGGCGGGAACTCGTCATCAAGCAGGGCGAGGTCCTCTGCGTCATTCAGCCGAACACGGCGAAGCCCTGGTCGATCCGTGCCAGGATGGCGTAAGTCAGCGAAGCCATGAACGCGCACGTCAGGCTGCCACCTGCCACAAGATAGATCAGCAGTGCAGTGACCTCGCGGTTAAGTTCGGCCCTGGCTTCTCCTTTTGCGGCAAGAGCGGCATGAGCAATGCGGGTGACCCGGCTGCGGATGCCAGCGATCATCAGGCCCACCAAGAGGAACACGGCGCTGACGGCGATGCTGATGCCAAGAAACTGCAGCGAGGTCGGGGCTCGATCAGCGATGAACAGACTGGCCGTCACCAATAGAGCGGCGGCAAGGCAAAGACTTGCAGCGACCCAGTAGATCAACCTGAACAGGCTCAGCATCTGCAGCCTCCAAGGTGCAGTCTTTCAAACAATAGCCAATGCCGTGGGTCCGTCCGGCGGCGGGAACTCATCGTCAAGCAGGGCGAGGTCCTCTGCGTCCAGTGTCACGTCCAGCGCAGCCAGAATGGGATCGATGCGTTCGGGGCGTGAGGTCTTTGGAATGGCGATGGTCTGCTCGCGGCTCAACAGCCAGGCAAGAGCGATGGTGGCCGGCGTGACGCCGTGGCGCTCGGCCAGCACCGCAAGTGTTCCGTCGCGCAGCAGCCTTCCTTCGCCGAGCGGGCAGTAGGCCATCACCGGCTGGCCTGCCTGCGCCATCATTGGCTTGAGGCCCCATTCGATGCCGCGTTCGCCCAGGTTGTAAAGCAGCTGGTTGGTGGCGCAATTGCCGCCGTTGGGGCAGGCGGCAAGCTCCGTCATGTCGGCGGCGTCGAGGTTCGACACGCCCCAATGGCGAATCTTGCCGTCGGCCTTCAGCCGTTCGAAACCCGCCACGGTTTCCTCCAGCGGCACCTGGCCGCGCCAGTGCAGCAGATAGATGTCGAGCCGGTCGGTGCCCAGCCGTTCCAGCGAACGCTCGCAGGCGGCCTGCACGCCATCGTACGAGGCATTGTGCGGATAGACTTTCGACACCAGAAACGTATCGTCGCGCCGTCCCCTGATCGCATCGGCGACCACAAGTTCGGCGCCGCCTTCTGCATACATCTCGGCAGTGTCGATCAGGCGCATGCCGCGGTCGAGCCCCTGCTTCAGTGCCGCCACTTCCTGGTCATGCTGACCGGGGTCTTCGCCCATGCGCCAGGTGCCCAGCCCCAGCGCCGGCACCTTTTCGCCGTCTGGCAAGGTGACGTGTTTCATCGCCGCAACTCCGCTATGCAACCGATGCAGCTTGACGCGGAAACCACCGCCAACGCAAGCTGCATCGCAATCAAGAAGGGCAACGTTATCGGGAGGTTCGGTCCAGATGGGACTTACGGGATTTATCGGGCTTGGTCACATGGGCGAGGGCATGGCCCGGCAGCTGCAGACCAAGGGGCACAGGCTTGCTGTTTACGACGTGCGCAACCAGCCAGTCGAAGGGCTGGTGGCGCTGGGGGCGGAGAATGCGGGCTCGGTTGCCGGGGTAGCGAAGGCATCCGACGTGGTGATCACCATGTTGCCTGCCTCTGCCGACGTGGAGCAGGTGGTGCTTGGCCCCGACGGGGTGCTGGCCAATGGCCGCGAGGGCCAGCTGGTAATGGACATGAGCACGGTGGACCCGGAAACCTCCGACAAGCTGGCGCGGGAACTGGCCAAGGCCGGCATCGGCTTCGTCGATGCGCCGGTGGGCCGTCTGGCGTCACATGCGTGGGCGGGCGAGAGCCTGTTCATGGTGGGGGCGCATGACAAGGACTTTGCCCGGGTGAAGCCGCTGCTCGAGGCGATGGGGTCAACCATCTACCACTGCGGCGGACCCGGCACCGGCACCCGCACCAAGCTGGTCAACAACTTCCTGACCATCGGCCTGTGCCAGATGAACGCCGAGGTGCTGACGCTGTCGCAAGCCTTCGGCCTTGACCTCGAAACCACCTTCGGCGTGCTCAACGGCACCACCGGCACCAATGGCCAGCTCAAGGTGGCCTATGCCAACAAGGTGCTGAAGGGCGATACCGAGCCCGGGTTCCGGGTTACGCTCGCCCACAAGGACATGTCGCTGATCTGCAATGCCGCCAATGCGGTAAACGCGCCGGTGCCGCTGGCGGCATCGGTGCGCGAGTCGCTGTCGCTGGCCAAGGCGGGCGGCTATGCCGAGCGGGATTTCTCGGCGGCGCTGGATCACTGGTGCGAACGCGCCGGGGTGCCGAAGGCGCGCTTCAAGGACGCGGGCTGAACCATGGCGCCATTTTCTTTTGCCGAGGGTGACTGGCGCGCCGGCATCTTTGCGCAGTTCGAGGCGTGTGGCGTGCAGCAGATGGCCTATGTGCCCGATGCCGGTCACGCCAGCCTGATCAGGGCCTGCCATGCCGCTGGCGAGATCGACTGCACGGTGCTGACGACCGAGGAAGAGGGCGTGGCGCTGCTGGCGGGCGCCGAGCTTGGGGGTCAGCGCGGGGTAATGCTGATGCAGTCGTCGGGTGTCGGCAACTGCGTGAACATGTTCTCGCTGCTGGCGTCGTGCCGGTTTCCGTTCGTGACGCTGGTGACCATGCGCGGCGAGTGGGCCGAGTTCAATCCGTGGCAGGTGCCGATGGGCCAGGCGACCGAAGACACGTTCAGGCGCTCGGGATTCATCGTCTACCGCGCCGATACGGGCGAGGACGCTGCAGCGATGACCGGCTCGGCGCTCAGGCTTGCCTATGACAGCAACTGTGCCGTGGCCGTGCTGCTGTCGCAGCGGCTCATCGGCGCCAAGACGTTCTGAGGAGGTGCTGCGATGATCGAACGGCGTGAAGCAGTCGCCGGAATTCTGAAGGACCGGCCGGACAACCTGCTGGTGGTGACGGGTCTTGGCTCGCCGACATACGACGTGGCAGCAGCAGGTGATGTTGATCGCAACTTCTATCTGTGGGGTGCGATGGGCGGTGCCGCCTCGATGGGGCTCGGCCTGGCGCAGGCGCGGCCCGACAGCCGGGTGATGGTGATCACCGGAGATGGCGAAATGCTGATGGGCATGGGTTCGCTTGCCACCATCGGCGCGAAGCAACCGGCCAACCTTGCCATACTCGTCATCGACAACGAGGCGTTCGGCGAGACTGGCGGTCAGGCAAGTCATACCGGACTTACCACCAACCTGGCGGCGGTGGCGCTGGCGTGCGGGTTCCGCAAGGTGATGACCGCGCGCAAGCTCGAGGAACTGTCCGAAGTGCGGCAATTGCTGCTGGAGGAGAAAGGGCCGGTGCTGGCGGTGTTGAAGACCCGGGCGGGCGATCTGCCCCGGGTGCTGCCGGAGCGCGACGGCCACGCAATCCGCCTGCGTTTCAAGGCGGCGCTGGCGCAATCGTGAAATACAGGTTCAATCCCGATTGAATACCGGCTTAACCGGCAGTTGAATCACACTGAAAAAGGAAGAAGCAAGATGACTTTAAAGAGACTGGGCGCCGGGTTCCGCATGTCCAACGCCATCGTGCATGGCGACAAGGTCTACCTGTCAGGCTATGTGGCGGAGAGCGCGGCTGGGGGAACGGTGGCCGAGCAGACTGCCGACATCCTGGCGCAGATCGACGAGACGCTGGCCGAGGCCGGCTCCGACAAGACGAAGATCATCAAGGCCATCGTCTGGCTCACCGACATGGACTCCTGGGCCGAGATGAATACGGTGTGGGACAAGTGGGTGGTGCCGAACCAGACGCCGTGCCGGGCTGCCGTGCATTCGGCCAAGCTGGCGGCGCCGGGTCTCGACGTGGAGATCATGGTCGAAGCGGCCATCTGACGGGAGCATTCGGGCCATGGCCAAGGCGCTGGTTCTGGGAGCGGGCATCGTTGGCATCACCACAGCCTACGAGCTGTGGCGTGACGGGCACGAGGTGACGGTGGTCGACCGCGAGGCGGGGGCTGCCGACTTTACCAGCTTCGGCAATGCCGGCATGATCGCGCCGGGCCATGCCTATGCCTGGGCCTCGCCGGCGGCGCCGATGATCCTGCTCAAGTCATTGTGGCGCAATGATCAGGCGCTCAGGCTCAAGCCCTCGCTTGACCCTGCCTTCCTGAAATGGATGTGGAAGTTCTGGGGCGAGTGCAACGCCGAACGCGCCGCGATCAACACCAGGCGGAAGGTGCGGCTGTGCAACTATTCGCAAGGCGTGCTGCACGAGACCCGCAAGGCGACCGGCGTCAGCTATGACGCCAACGGTGGCGGCATCTTTTATCTTTTCCGCTCGGCTGCGGCATTTGAAGCCGCCAACCGCAAGGCCGACATCCTGCGGGCGGAAGGCGCGGTGATCAACGTGCTCGACCGTGACAGCATCGGCGAGAAGGATCCGGCGCTGACCGACCGCAAGGACCAGTTTGCCGGCGCGCTGCATGCCGCCAATGACGAAACCGGTGACTGCCGCATCTTCGCCCGCAACCTTGTCAGCTGGCTGGAAGACAAGGGCGTGGCGTTCCGGTGGAACACCGGGGTTAGCGGCTTTGAAACCGAAGGCGGCCGCATCAATGCCGTTGTGACGGACAAGGGCAAGCTTGCCGCGGACATCATCGTGCTGAGCCTCGGCGTCTACTCACCGCACGTGGCGCGCCAGCTGGGCATCGACCTGCCGATCTATCCGGTGAAGGGATACTCGATGACCATTCCGATCGCGGGCCGCAACAACGCGCCGAAGATCGGCGGCATAGACGAGGAAAGCCTGGTCGCCTATTCGCCGATGGGGGACCGGCTCAGGGTTACGGCGACGGCCGAATTCTCAGGATATGGCCGCGACTTCAAGCCATCGGACTTCCGGCACATGACCAGCGTGATCAAGGGGCTGTTTCCGGACGGGGCGGACTATGCGCGCACTGAATATTGGGCCGGCCTGAGACCGATGACGCCGGAAGGCACGCCGATCCTCGGCAAGACGAAGTTCGAGAACTTGTGGATGAATACCGGTCAGGGTCACATGGGCTGGACCATGAGCCATGGGGCAGCGCGTCTCGTCGCCGACCTGATTGCTGGCAAGGCGCCAGCCATACCGCTCGACGGCATGACGCTGGAAAGCCGGTAGGGTGTTTTCCACAGGGCTTTTGCTCTGAGTGCTGCGGTTCGGCGATTTCCGACATTCTTGTGGTATTCGTAAGGGAAAGCTGACACTTTACGTCACGTCCAACAGTGTTAGGCGCCGGTTTCAGTTTGCCTGGGGTTTGCCGCCGTGTCCGAGTCCGTGACATACATTGTCCTTGGCGCCGCCGGGATGCTGGTGATCATGATGCTGGTGTGGCTCGCTTATGGCGCCATCGTGTCCCGCCGCAAGCGCCATTTCGAGCCGCCCTCGCATTCGCGCAACGGTGCGCGGCTGTTGAGCAAGGCCCGCTACCGGGGCCGGCGGGTGTACCACTACAGCGATGGCGAGGTGATTGCCGAGACCAAGCGCGGGTACAAGCCGTTCGAAAGCTTCGATGACTACCGCTATCACGTGGACCGGCGCTGAGCCAGCCGGGCCGGATCAGCCGCGCAGCCGGGCAAGCTGCTCCGGATAGCCGGATGGATCGGTTGCGATGTCGAGAACAACCGGGCCCGGGTGGGCAAAGGCTTGGCGTGCAGCAGCAGACAGGTCCTCAAGCCTGGTAACGCGGATACCCTTGCAGCCGAAGCCTTCGGCAATCCGTGCGTAGTCGCTGCCGGCGTAGCTGGTGCCGAGCGGGCGGCGCTGGTCGCGTTGCTGCTTGATGCCTATGAGCGACAGCGCCGCGTCATTGAGAACCGCGCAGACAATGTTGCTGCCAAGGGCCGCCGCCGTCGCAAGTTCTGCCAAGCACATGTTGATGCCGCCGTCGCCAGTGATGGCGAGGGCTGGCCGGTCCGGTTCCGCCAGCGCAGAGGCAATGGCGGCGGGCAGGGCGTAGCCCATGGTGGAGAGCCCGTTGGACTTCAGCACGCTGGTGTGGCCATCCGCCTGCCAGAACCCCATGGCGGCGAACATGTGGGCGCCGGCATCCACGGCAAGCCGGGTGCCAGCAGGCGCGGCATCGCGCAACGCGACAGTGATGGAGTGGGCGTTCAGGCCTGATGGCTGCATGGCAAGCGCCGCCTTGATGGCGTTGCGCCCGGCAGCGATGTCTGCGACTGTCCAACTGGCCGGGCCTGCGGCTGGCACCAGTTCTTCCATCACCTGTTCCGGGCTGGTCAGCAGCGAGCAGCCCGGCTCGAACGGAAAGCGGTGGCCGGGTGCAAAGGCGAGGTCGATGACCGGCGCCTCGTAGCGCCAGGCTTGCGGGATCATCTCCACCGGGTCGAGACCAAGGCAGATGATGAGATCTGCAGACGACAGGATGGCAGCTTCGGCGGCGGCATTGGTGAACAGTCCGGCGCACAACGGGCTGGCGTCGGCAATGACGCCTTTCGCCTTGTAGGTGGGCAAGACCGGACAGCGCAGCGCCTCAGCCAGGGCACGGACCGCGAGCTGGCCAGACTTGTTGCGGATTTCCAGCCCCGGCAGCAATACCGGGCGGCGGGCCCTGGAGAGCAGGTCGCGGGCCTGGTCGATGGTGTCCTGGCTGGGGCATGGCGATCCGGCTTGCCGTGCTGGCGCTGCGGGCTCCGTGCGCAAGGTTGCATTGGCGTCCGGCGCCGACAGATCGATGTGCACGGGGCCTGCCGGCGCAGCGAGGCAGGCATCCAGCAGCTCGTCGAACCGGACTGCCGTTGCGGGCGTGAGTCGGGCGGTGCGCCGCGCCAGCGGGGCAAGCAGCGCCTGCTGGTCAAATACCTGGTGGATCGACGAGGGCGCGTGCAGGCAATCGGTGAACAGCACGACCGGTGCCCGCTCGAGCGAGGCGTAGGCAATGCCGTTGACCACGCTTGCCGCCCCCGGACCGATGCCGGTGAGCACCACGCCGGGTGCGCCGGCGATCTCGGCGGTGGCGGCGGCCATGATGGCGGCGGCGGTTTCGCTGCGGGCCAGGACGAACTGAATGCCGCGCCTGCTGCCCGCCTCGATCAGCGCCAGGCTGGAGCCGCCACCGGGGACGCCGAACATGCGGCGGACGCCCCGGGCCTCGAGACGGGTGATGATGTGGTCGGCAAGCGTGTGGGACATGCGTGATGAAGGGACTGATGGCAGGTGGCATTGTGGTCACGCATCCTGCCCGCCTATCAGCTGCAAAAGCCAGCCGTCATTCCGTCTGCTGCGACCGCGCTTGTGTCAGTAGCGGCGGATGTGCGCGGACAGGGCCGCATTGCGCTGCTTGCCACGGATCGACCAGCGGACATGGCTGCCCGCCGCAGGGCGGTGTACGTGCTGACGGTGATGCTTGATGTGACGAATGCGGGGCGCCGGCTTCAACGCCACAGGATAACTGTCGCGGACCAGTTGCTTCAGCGCCTTTTGCTGCAACGTGACCCCGGACTGGCGGTTGGTGCCTGCAATCCTGCCGGGCCGTGCCGATATTGCATGCTTGCCGGTCAGAGCAACCGCACCCTTGTGGGCCGCAGCGCCGCGCAGGCCGGGCTTGACGGGTCCGATGCCGCCTGCAGCCCGGCGCTGTTTGTCTGCAAACCATTTCCGGTGGCTGAACCAGCGCTTGCCGACAAACCAGCCACCACGGCGGTGCGCGCCATGGCCGGCGCGGGGCCGGTGGCCGTGTTGTCCGGTAACGGCGCCAGGCGTTGCGGCGGGGCCGGGAATATAGGCTCCGCCGATCGTTTGCATGCCGGCCTTGTGGACCAGCGCGGCCGATGCATCAGCAACGGCTGCTGGCGCGGACCTTGCGGCGGGCGTCAATGCCGAGGCGGTGGAAACCGGAAACCCTGCCGCAAACAGTGTCGCGGCCACCATGAAGACCGTCTTGTTCAACCGGAACATCACGCAACTCCCTCACTAACCCGTACGCGTTAACCTTGGTTAACACGCAACGGTAGGGCAGGTGGAGGTCCACGTCAAACCGGCAAACCAACGGCAGGACGAGAGGTATTGTGCAATGCAACATGTTTACAACTGCGTAATTTACAATTTTACAATATAGCAGGCTTGTAAATGCACGTGTTTACACCATCACGCGAATTGACTGGATTGCTGCTGACAGCGCCGCAATGATCCCAACTCCACCATTCAACGGCAATGCCGGAATTCACGGATTGGCAAATACCATGCACGCAGCAGCACGACTGATGCCGATACAGATGCCGATGGAGCGATCATCCGCCTGGGCGCAGCGTTCAATGATCGATGTGGCCGTCATCGGTGGCAATCCATGGTTCGTCGCGACGCTCAAGTCAGTCCTGGCTGGCAGTGACGGCTTCGATCTCAGTATTGCGGCGGACAGTCCGGCCGGTGTGCTTGCCCGGCTCGACCGGACGGCCGGGTCGATCATCATATTGAGTGCGCGGGTCTACGACCGCGAGATTCCTGCCACCATCCGGCGGCTGCGGCAGTTCAATGCGGGCGCCCGGGTGGTGCTGCATCTTCCCGCGCCGCGCCCGGTGCAGATCCGTGACGCCATGCAGGCGGGCGCCTGGGGGTTCTTCTGTCACGAGGATGGTCCGGACGAGATGTTCGACGTGCTGAAGAGCGTGGCGGCCGGACGGCTGAGCTTTCCGTGGGTCGATCTTGCCGATCTCAACAACGATCCGTTTGAGCAGTTGTCGGGCCGGGAGCTTGAAGTGCTCGAGGTGCTGGCGCGCGGCTGGACCAACGTGCAGATCTCGGCGCGGCTCGGCATTTCGGAGAACACGGTGAAGTATCACCTGAAGCTGATCTACGAAAAGCTGGGCGTGGCCAACCGGGCGGCGGCGGTGGCCCGTTTCCTGGAGCGTCAACTGGGTTGATCCCAGGCTTTTCAGGTCAGCCTGTCCAGCCAAGCCCGGTGGCGATGCAGTTCATCGACAGCAGCAGCGGCACCCGCACCTGGTTGCGTTCCTCGGTGTCATCCTCGTGCGAGCGGTAGCGCTTGAGAAGTTCGACCTGCCAGTGGTTGCAGGTGTCGATGTCCTGGCGCGCATCCTTCAGCCGCTTGCGGAAGGCCGGGAACCGGAAGGCCAGTTCATCGCCGCCGACGATCTCGAGAATGGCTTCAGAACAGCGCGCATGCTCGGCGCGGATGAGACCGAAGATCTCGTTGCGCACGGCCTTGTCGGGCACCAGGCTGGCATACAGGGCAGCGATGTCCATGTCGGCCTGGAACAGTGCCTTTTCCGCCTCGTCGATGACCAGCTTGAAGGTCATCGAATTTGCCATGAGGTTCCGCAGCGCGGCGATGCCGTCGCGGGCAATGGCCTGCTCAAGCGCCGTGCCCACACCATACCAGCCGGTGATCATGTGGCGGTTCTGGCTCCATGCGAACACCCACGGGATGGCGCGCAGGTCGTCAAGGCTGCCGGCGCCGAAGCGGCGGGCCGGCCGCGAGCCGATCTTCAGCAGGGTGAGTTCCTCGACCGGGCTGGCGGTCTGGAAATAGCTCAGGAAGCCGGGCCGCTCCAGCAGGTCGCGGTAGGCCTTGAACGCCGTCTGCGACAGCGCGTCGATCTCGGCTGCATGGGTGGTGGTGGAGCGCGACAGGGTGCCCTCGGGCTTGAGCGAATGGGCCAGCACGGAAGCGCCAAGCAGTTCGAGATGAGTGCGCGCAGTGCCGCGGTTGGAGTACTTGCCGGAGACCACCTCGCCCTGTTCGGTGACGCGCATGCGCCCGTCCACGGTGCCCGCCGGCTGGGCGGCAATGGCGCGGCCGGTTGGCGCACCACCCCGGCTGACCGAGCCGCCACGGCCATGGAAGAAGCGCACTTTCACATTGTGCGCCTTGCAGGTCTCGACGACAGCTGACTGGGCCTTGGCCAGTTCCCAGACAGAGGTCAGGTAGCCGCCGTCCTTGTTGCTGTCGGAGTAGCCCAGCATCACCTCGATTTCGCCATTGCGGACAAGCGCAGCCGCCGCCTCGGGCAGCCGCAGGAGTTCATCAAGGATGCGCGGGGCGTCTTCCAGGTCGCCGATGGTCTCGAACAGCGGCACGACGCGCGGGAAGGCCGGCGAGATGCGCTGGCCGCCGCTGGCGTCACGCGCCAGCCAGCACACGGCGAGAATATCCTCGACAGAACTGGTCATCGACAGGATGAACGCGCCGATTGCTTCGGGGTCACTGCGATGATCGCACAGCAGGCGGAACAGGGCGACCGTCTCGCCGGCTTCGGGCGACAGGCCGGACAGGTCGGCGATGCCGGAAGATGGCAGGCCGGCAAGCGCGTTGCGCCATTTGGCCGGCTCGTCGAGACCATCGGCGCCGGCAAGTTCCAGTAAAGCCTTCACGGTGCGGTTGATCACGGCGGAGTTCTGGCGGACGTCGAGCGAGGCGGTGCGGAAGCCGAAGGTCGCCACCTGGCAGCGCACCGGCGATACCTCGGTGCGGGCAACGAGCCCGGCGCCGGCCGATTGCAGACCGCTTTCAAGGGCTTTCAGATCGTCGAGAAGTTCCTGCGGCGAGCGGTAGGGCAGTGCGCCGCTTGAGGTATCGCCCATGCAGGCGCGCACCCGCAGCTGCATGGCGGCGCAAAACTGGCGGAACAGTTCGCGGTCATTGCGGTGCTGGATGGCATCGGACTGGCCCGACATGGCCATCAGCGCGGCATGGCGGTGGCGGAAGTCTTCCGAGGCCGGGCTAATGCGGTCGGAGATCGACAGCAGCTGGATAAGCCGGTCGAGTTCGGCGATATGATGCTTGAGCGCATTGTCGCGCAGCCGCATCAGGGTGCGGTAGGTGACGGTGGCGGTGACGTTCGGGTTGCCGTCGCGGTCGCCGCCAATCCATGAGGCAAAGCGCAGGAAGGCCGGGGCCTCGATGGCGTCTTCGGGAAAGTGCCGGGCCAGCGCGTCCTCGAGATCGCGCCAGGCTTCGACGGCGCCGGAGAACAGCGTCTCGTTGAAGAAGTGCAGGCCCCAGGTCACTTCCTCGTCGAGGGTGGGGCGGTGCAGGCGCAGTTCGCCGGTGAGCAGCAGCAGCTCGATCTGGTTGCGGATCTTCAGCGTCAGCCGGTCGCGTTCGCGCGGCGTCCAGCGGTTTGATTCCAGTTCCACCAGGGTTCGATAGATGCGCCGGTAGGCCTCGAGCACCGTGGTGCGCTTGGCCTCGGTCGGATGGGCGGTGATGGTGGGGGTGACTTCCATCCGGGCCAGCATGCGCTTGACGGAGCCAGCCTCGACGCCATTGGCTGCAGCGTCCGACAACGCGGCCTGGAACGAGCCGATGACGGCGTCCGGCCCCGAACTCGTCTCGATGCTGCGCAACGCAAAGGTCTGCGAGATTTCCTCGGCAATGCGGGCCAGCTGGAAGCGGATGCCGATGGCCTGCAGCGCCTTGATGAGCAGGCCTGTATCGGTAACATCCATGTTGGCGTCATCGCCGAACAGCCCGGCGAGCCGCGGCTCGTGCACCTTCAGGACGCTGCCCAGCAGGCTGTCCAGCAGCCCCTCGACATGCTCGCGATACTCCTGCGCCCCGGTATCGGCAGGCGTGCGGGTACGCTGCGTTCCAAGAACCGCTACCTTGCCAGTCATGGATGTCATTCCTTCGTTCAGTTTCAGGCGGCCAATGCATGCCGGCGGAGGACTTCCGCCACAGTCTCGCCCATGCTTGACGGATTGGGTGCCACGGTGACGCCGGCTTCCTCGAGAATGGAAACCTTCTCCTGGGCGCTTTCACCGAAAGCCGAGATGATCGCACCGGCGTGGCCCATCTTGCGCCCCTTTGGCGCCGACAGTCCAGCCACGAATGCGATTACCGGCTTCTTCATGTTGTCGCGCGCCCACTGTGCGGCCTCGGCCTCCTGCGGTCCGCCGATCTCGCCGATCATCATCACCGCGTCGGTGTCCGGGTCCTGTTCGAACAGTTCGAGGATGTCGCGGAAGCTGGAGCCATTGATCGGGTCGCCGCCGATGCCTACGGAGGTCGACACGCCGATGCCCAATGCCTTCATCTGGCTGGCGGCTTCGTAGCCGAGCGTGCCGGAACGGCCGACGATGCCGACCCGGCCGGGCAGGTAGATGTGCGGCGGCATGATGCCCATCATCGCCTTGCCGGGCGAGATGGTGCCGGCGCAATTGGGGCCGGTAAGGAGCATGCGGTTTTCCGCGCGGTAGCGCCGCATGAAGCGCTTTACCCGGATCATGTCCTGGGCGGGGATGCCGTCAGTCACGCAGACGCAGTAACGAATGCCGGCATCGGCTGCTTCCATGATGGCGTCGGCGGCAAACGGCGGTGGCACGAAGACGATGGAAGCGGTGGCGCCGGTTTCCTGGACGGCGCCCTTCATGGTGTTGAACACCGGCACGCCCAGCACGCTCTGGCCGCCCTTGCCGGGGGTGACGCCGCCCACGACCTTCGTGCCGTGCTTCATCATGTCCCCGGCATGGAACTGGCCGATGCGGCCGGAGATGCCCTGGACGATGACTTTCGTGGTCTCGTCGATGAGGATGCTCATGCTGGTAACTCCTGAAAAAAGCGGACCGGATCAGGCGGCCTGTCTGGCGGCCACGGCGGCGACTGCCTTCTCGGCGGCCTCGGCGAGGGTGTCGGCGGTGGCGATGGGCAGGTTGGAGTCGGCAAGGATCTGCCTGCCCTGCTCTACATTGGTGCCCGACAGGCGCACCACGACGGGGATCTTGATGTCGGCCTTGGTGAAGGCCTGCACCACGCCCTCGGCAATCCAGTCGCAGCGGTTGATGCCGGCGAAGATGTTGACGAGAATCGCCTCGACCTTCGGATCGGCCAGCACGGTGCGGAAGGCGGTGAGCACCCGCTCGGGGCTGGCGCCGCCGCCGATGTCGAGGAAGTTGGCCGGCGCCCCGCCTTTCAGCCGGATCATGTCCATGGTGGCCATGGCAAGGCCGGCGCCGTTGATCATGCAGCCGATATTGCCGTCGAGCGACACATAGGACAGACCCCTGTCGGCGGCGCGCGCCTCCACCGGGTCTTCCTGGCTCATGTCGCGCAGTTCGGAAATCTCCTGGTGGCGGAACAGGGCGTTGTCGTCGAACGACATCTTGGCGTCGAGGGCAACCAGATGGCCGTCGCCGGTGACCACCAGCGGGTTGATCTCCACCATGGTGGCGTCGAGATCGCGGAAGGCGCGGTAGCAGGCGCGGAAGATCTTGGCGGCTTCGGCGACCTGGCCCGATTGCAGGCCAAGACCGAAGGCAAGCTCGCGGGCCTGGAACTCGAGAAAGCCGGTTGCAGGGTCGATGGTCATGCGCAGGATCGCGTCGGGATGTTCCTCGGACAACTCTTCGATCTCCATGCCGCCCTGGGCGGACGCCACCACCATGATGCGTTCCGAAGAGCGGTCCAGCACCAGGCCGAGATAGAGCTCCTGGCGGATGTCGAGGGCTTCCTCGACATAGATGCGGCCGATCAGCTTGCCGGCATCGCCGGTCTGGCGGGTGACCAGCTTGCGGCCGAACAGGCCAGAGGAGTACTCGCGGATTTCGGAATCGCTCGAACACAGCTTGACACCGCCGGCCTCGCCGCGGCCGCCGGAATGCACCTGCGCCTTTACCACCCAGCGGTTGCCGCCGATCTCGTGGCTGCGGTAGGCGGCCTGCTCGGGGCTGTAGGCAAGCCCGCCGCGCGGCACCCGCACGCCGAAGCGGGAGAGGATCTCCTTGGCCTGGTATTCGTGGATGTCCATGACGGTGTTCCCTGTCTGGTCAGTGAGCGGCGCTGCACGCCGCATTTTCAGTTGACGGCGTTGCGCGCCTCATTTTCAGTTGACGGCGCTGCGCGCCTCAATGGCCTCGGCTACCGCGATGACGTTGGCGGCCATGCGTTCGGAGGCTGCATCGATCATCTTGCCGTCAAGCGATGCCGCACCCTTGCCCTGGGCCTCGGCCTCACGCAGCGCTTCGATGATGCGCCGGGCGCGGCTCACTTCTGCTTCGGGCGGCGAGAATACTTCATTGGCGAGCGTGATCTGCGAGGGATGGATGGCCCATTTGCCCTCGATGCCGAGTGCTGCGGCACGCCGGGCGCCGGCCTTGTAGCCATCGGGGTCGGAGAAGTCGCCGAACGGGCCGTCGATGGCGCGCAGGCCATAGGCGCGGCAGGCGATGGTCATGCGGCTCAAGGCGGCGTGCCACTGGTCGCCGGGATAGTCCGGGTTCAGCCCGCCAATGTTGACAGTGCGCGCCCGCAGGCTGGCGGCATAGTCTGCCACACCGAAATGTAACGCTTCCAGCCGGCCGCCGAACTGGGCAATGACCTCGACATTGGCCATGCCGAGGGCGGTTTCGATCAGGGCCTCAAGCTGTACGCGGGGGGCGCGCTGGGCGGCCTGTTCGATCTGGTTGACCATGGCTTCGACCATGTAGAGGTCTGCCGGCACACCGACCTTGGGCACCAGGATCGTGTCGAGCTTGTGGCCGGCCTGCTCCATGACATCGACCACGTCGCGGTACATGTAGTGGGTGTCGAGGCCGTTGATGCGCACCGACATGGTCTTGCCCTTGGCCTGCCAGTCGATGTCGTTCAATGCCTGGATGATGTTCTTCCGGGCCTTCTCCTTTTCCGGCGGGGCTACCGCATCCTCGAGATCGAGGAAGATGACGTCGGCGGCGCTGTCGGCGGCCTTCTCGATCATCGACGGGTTGGAGCCGGGTACAGCCAGCGTGGATCTTTGCAGCCGCTGGCGGCGCAGCGGATGGAGGGTGTGGCTCATCTGTGGTCCTCGTTGGACGTGTGGGCGCGCAAATGCGCCGGTTCAGGCGGCGCGGGTCACGGCGCCGTCGACAACAAGTGCGGCGTCGTGCCAGGCCAGGTCGAGCACTTCGCGAGCGCATTCGGCGGCGGCGCTGGAGACGAATACGGCACGCACGCGGCCATGGCGGTCGGCATATAGCGTATCCTGAAGCTTTGCGAGGCTGATGTAGCCATCCGGCCGGGGCTCGATCAGCGTCACCTTGAGTTGGAGAGCGGAGCAGATCTGGTGACAGGAGCGGAACGTGTCGACATCCTCGCACACGATGACCCGGTCGCCGGGCTTCAGGTTGACGAGCGGATTGCGGGTACCGTTCATTCTCGGATGCATGTTCACTGGCTGTCTCCTTCACCTGCATTGCCCGCCTGGCGGGACTTGATGCAGGCACACTAGCGAAGACCGGTCTGCGCGTGTTCACTCCGGGGGGGACATTGATTCCGCACCGGGGTAGGAGGTGCCTACCCGTCCGGGTAGGCAGGGCGTGCGGGTGAAAGCGGAACTGGCTGATTTGTCCGCATCTGCCGGGGTTCTTAACGGTTTGCCAACACTCTGGCAGCTTCGTGGGCACAGCTCATGGCCGGGGTCAGGGGTGCCACGAAACTGCCGATCGCATGGCCGAGCCCCCTTGACCGGCCTGCACTACACCCTAGGCTTTCGGCGGGGTCGGTACGCAGCGACCCTTAAGCGGCGGGAAACCAGATGATCAGGTCTTTGTTGTCACGACTGGGCCCCAAGAGGCCGTCTGCGCCGCCGGAACAGCGGCTGCCGGCCGGCGTGCGGGTCTATGCCATCGGCGATGTGCATGGCCGGGCAGACCTACTGGAGCGGCTGTATGGCCTCATCCAGAGCGACCTTGAGGACAGTCCGGCGCAACGGGTGATGGAGGTTTTTCTAGGCGATTATGTCGACCGGGGGCCGAATTCCAGCGACGTGCTCGACTGGATGCTGGCAGGACCGAGGCTTGCCGACAAGCGCATCTGCCTGCGCGGCAATCATGAACTGATGATGCAGGCCTTCCTTGATGATGCCTCGGTGATCGGCTCGTGGGGGCAGTATGGCGGCCTCGAGACGCTTTATTCGTACGGTGTCAGGGTCAAGCTGCCGCTGGCGCAGGACATGCACGAGGAAGTGCGGCAGGCATTCCGCGCGGCGCTGCCGCCCGCCCACGCGGAGTTTCTTCGCAACTTGCGGGCGATGGCCAGCGCCGGCGGCTATTATTTCGCCCACGCCGGGGTAAACCCCGCCAGGCCGCTGGCCGACCAGGTCGAGGATGACCTGTACTGGATACGCGAGCCGTTTCTCAGCCATGGAAGGGCGCTTGAGAAGATCGTGGTACACGGGCATACGCCAACCGAGAAGCCGGAAGTCGAGGTCCACCGGATCGGCATCGATACCGGCGCCTACGTGACAGGACGGCTGACCTGTGCCGTGCTGGAAGGCGCCGCGGTGCGGTTCCTGTCCACCTGATCCTGGATCTCCTTGGCCGACATCGCCGGTTGAACCCGGACAAGTTGATTACAATTTGCACTTTCTTTGCGAAGTGAAATTTAACTTCTGGCTTCTATGGTTCCGGCCATGAAGAAGCAGGCCAGAATTCTAGCAGCATTTATATTGTGGCTGGGAGTCGATGATGGCTGGTGTCGTCATGCCGGCTGTTGCACAGGCGTCGGAGTGGCTGGTTACCCGGGTATCCCAGCCGGCAGTCTATGCCGTCGACAGCAAGACGTGGCGGCCGTTGCAGGCAGGCATGTCCATTCCGGCCAAGAGCTGGATCAACACCGGGCGCACCGGCCGTGTGTTGCTGCAGCGCAATGGCGACACGGTGGTCATCCAGCCCAATTCGATGACCGGGGTTGCCAGTGCAAGCGATGCGTCGAACCGGATATCCATCCAGCACCGCGCCGGCCAGATCCTGCTTGACATCAACAAGGGCCAGACAGACCGCGTCAAGGTTCGCACGCATCACCTCACGGCGGTGGTGAAGGGGACACAGTTCTCGGTGTCGACTTCGCGCAGCAGCTCGGAAGTCTCCGTGACAGAGGGAGTGGTTGGTGTCTCGGACAACGCAACCGGCCAGTCTGCAGATGTCGGGGCCGGCCAGTCGGCATCATCGTCGGGTGGTGGGTTGAGCGGCTCGGCGGCTGCCTCCTCGTCGTCGGCGTTTTCGGCTTCCAGAAGTGCAGCCCGGTCTGACCGCGGTCACGGTGGCCGCGGCGATGGTCGCGCCAATGGTCGTGGCGGTGCGTCGAAAAACGGCAATGGCGTTGGCAATGAAGGTAACGGCGATGGCAACAGAGGTAATGGTATTGGCAACGGTGGCGGTAACGGAACCGGCAACGAAGGCAATGGTGATGGTCGGTGATGGTCATGGTGACGGTCGTGGCGGCGACGATGATTGATGCTCGATGGAGTGTCCGGCTGACGGTGGCGGCTGCGCTGCCGGCCAGCTAGGGTGGGGAAAACTATTGGCTATCTTTGCAGAACAGAAATCCATGGTGGGCAGCAGGCTGGTCGGTTTGCTTGCAGGGGCACTTGCGCTGCTGCTCTGCCTGGACTTCGGCCAGTCGAATGGTCTGATCTCGGGCTTGCAGAACGAGGTCACCGAAGCCCGGGCGGCTGCCACGGCAAGGCCACCTACAGGCGAGACGGTGCAGGTTGCCATTGACAAGCAATCCATCGATTACGTGGGGCAATGGCCGTGGCCGCGCCGGATCCATGCCCGTGTCATCGATGCACTGGTCAAGGCTGGTGCAGCCGAAATTGCGCTCGACATCGATTTCAGTTCACCGTCCAACCAGGACGACGACAGGCTGCTGGGCGAGGCGCTCGAGAAGGCCGGCGGTGCCGTTATTCTCGCGGCTTTTCGGCAACCGCTGTCAGTCGAGGCAAGCAACCGGATGGACGGTTTCAACCTGCCAATCGACGGCTTGCTGCAGCATGCCTGGCCGGGCTCAGTCAACGTGCTGGCAGATGCTGACGGGATCGTGCGCCGGCTGCCCTACGGCCAGCAGATCGGTGGGGAGTTCGTTCCGTCAATTCCCGCCCTGCTGTCCGGTCGGCAGGGCGGGCAAGACGATATCGTGGCGGTCGATTTCTCGATCGATGCACGGCAGATCCCGGTGGTTTCGCTCAAGTCCCTGCTGGAGGGCGGGGTGCCGGTGGAGCGGCTGGCCGGCAAGCGGGTCATCGTAGGGGCATCCGCTAGCGAGCTGCGCGACTCCCTTGCGGTTCCCGTGCAAGGCATCGTCAGCGGGTCGACCCTGCAATTGCTGGCAACCGAAACGCTGCTGCAGCAGCGGGCGCTGATCTCGACCGGCAAGACAAGCACCAGCGCCTTCAGCTTTGCGCTGCTGTTCGCCCTGGCGCTGGTGTCGATGAAGATGCGGTTGTCCTGGTCATTGCTGGGATTCCTGGCGGTGGCAGTCGGCGTCGAGATTCTCGGTTTTTGGCTCTACGACCAGCACGCCATCATCGTCGAAACCGTACCGTTCCATATTGGCCTGATGTGCCTTGCCGGTTCAGTGATTGCCATCGAACTCGATGGACGCCGGCTCAGGGCTGCCCAGGCGAGGGTCGTCGTCGACAACTATCGCAGTGTGCTGGGCCAGGTATTCGATGACAGTTTTGATGCGGTGGTGGTGGCGTCGCAAGACGGCGTGATCGAGTTTGCCAGCGCCGAGGCGGTGCGGCTGTTTGCCGGCAAGGACGGGCAGGACCTGACTGGCAGCCGGCTGGAGGAGGTGCTGCCGGAGCCGATTCACCAGGACACTGCCCGGGCACTGTCAGCAGAAGCGGGCAGTTCGGGCCAAGACAGCATGCTGAAGCTGTGCGCGTTCGATGTCCCGGGGGCGGGCGAGCGGCAGATCGAGTACGTGATCACGCAGTCGCGGTTGCGCAATGCAGCCCGGGCCGGGGCCGCGGCGGGTCCTGAAAAGACGGCCGTCTGCATCACCGCCCGGGACGTTACAGAACTGCACAAGCAGAACCGCAGCCTTGAATTCCTGGCCCGGCATGACCCGATGACTGGCGTGTTGCGTCGTGAGGCGTTCGCAGAGGTCATCGAGGAGCGGCTTGCCAGGGCCGACCAGCCGGGCAAGTCAGCCGAGATCGTCGTTCTTGCCGTCAGTCTCAGTCATTTTGCCGTGGTCAATCACAATTTCGGCCGCGAAATCGGCGACAAGGTGCTGCTGGAGGTGGCCGAGCGGGTGGCCAACTTTGCCGGCCACAAGAGCTGGGTGGCACGGCTGGACGGCAGCACGTTTGGTGTGGTGCTGCGAACCAGGTCGGCGGACCGGGAGCGGGCCCAGTCGCTGGCGGATGCGATGCTCGGGCAGGTGGAGCAGCCCATTGACCTCGATAGACATCACATCCAGCCGAGGCTGACAGTCGGTGCAGTGGGCAGCTGGCAGGTGGCCCGCGACGCCGAAATCCTCACGGCCTCGGCAGAGACCGCGCTCGACTTCGCCAAGCGTTCCAATCTCTCCGGCATCTCCTGGTTCAGTTCCTCGCTGGGCCGCGATATTGCCAGGTCGAGGCAGATCGAACGCCACATGTGGTGGGCCATCGACAGAAACGAGCTGTCAGTCTGCTTCCAGCCGCAGGTCAACCTCGCATCCCGCAAGCTGTCGGGTGCCGAAGCACTGGTGAGATGGTCGAGCGATGCGCTGGGCAACGTCTCGCCGGCCGAGTTCATCCCGATTGCCGAAAGCTCGGGTGCCATCCACACGATCGGGCGGTTCGTGCTCGAGCAGGCCTGCACGGTGGCAAGAGACTGGCCCGAGGACATCAGCGTCGCGGTCAACGTGTCACCGGTGCAGCTGGACTTCAGCGACATGGGCAAGATCGTCAGGGAGGTGCTGACGCAGACCGGCCTGCCTGCACATCGGCTGCACATCGAGCTCACCGAGACCAGCTTGATGACCAACCAAGAGTTCGTTGCCGAGCAGATCGCATTGCTGCGCCTGATGGGGGTGAAGATCGCCCTCGATGACTTCGGCACCGGGCACTCATCGCTCGACTACCTTGCCAGGCTGCCGATCGACATGATCAAGGTTGACAAGTCCTTCGTCCGGAAAATGCTGAAGGATACCAAGTCCCAGCCGATCATCCAGGCGGTGCTGGCACTGGCGGGCAGCCTCAACCTGGAGACAGTGTGCGAGGGTATCGAGACGGAGGACCAGGCCCTGCTGCTGAGGCTTGCCGGCAGCACGGCAGGCCAGGGCTACCTGTTCGGCAAGCCGATGAGTGCGCCGGAGTTCGGGGCTTTCATCGCCAATTCAGGCCGTGACGCCGGCCGGATTCCGGAAGAGCGCGGCGCTGTAGCCTGATACGTGGCTGGCCTGTAAGCGACCACCACCGCCGTATGCGCCGGGTCATCAACTGAGAGTTGGGCGGTTCTCCGGGGCGCAGGGCGCCTCCGGCGTCGTATCAAGCCACTTCCATGCTGCCGGGGGCATCCCGGGTCCGGTCATCTTTTTGCCCATGCTGGCATTGATAGTGGATTTGCTGGTTGCGGTTGTAGCGACGGTGATTCGGAAGATTGGGGGAGGTATGCCATGAGCCTGATACAAATCATCATGACCGCTGTGTTCAGCGCGATTGGCTATTTCCTGCTGGTGGCGTTTACCGCGTTTGAACTCAAGGACATGACGTTCCAGGTGGTGAGCATCGGCGGGATTGCCGCGGTGATCTTCGTGGCCATGCGCAAGATTTTCCCCTGAAACTGCAAGGCGCTTGCGGCTGGATGGGACCTGCTCTGTGCTGAGGATGCTGATGCAAAACAGCATCCTGCAGTTGCAGTCGTTCCTGGGGTTCGTGTCCTTGGGTGCGCCTAGTCCGTCAGCCGCTGGCGCAGCCTGACGCCCGGCCCGCCACTATCGTCTTCATTTATGAAGACGATACCTGCCTCCTCCAGGGCCCGCTGGAGTTTCCAGATAGTTTCGGCGTGACCCTGAGCTAGGCCACTTTTTGCTTCTAGTTTCTTCACAGTTGAGATGGCCAACCCCGCCCGATCAGCGAGCATACTCTGGTCCCAGTGGAGGAGCATGCGTGCCGCCTTGATCTGTTCAGTGAAGATCATGGCAAAATGCACCTTGACGAGGGAAGTTCTGATCATGTACTAAAAGTATATGTTTATAGTCTTGGAGTATGTGATGTTTATGATGCCTGAAAGAGAACTTAACCGATTCACCGAGCTGCGTCGCCGGCTGATCGCAGATTATCCAGACATCGATGACGAGACGCTTCTCGATACCCTGGACGGCGCCACCTCCCTGAAGGAAGCGGTGGGCGAACTGGTCCGCTCCGCCCTGGATGACGAGGCGCTGGAAGCGGGTCTCAAGGTTCGCATCGAGGAGATGAGGGAACGCCAGGCGCGCTTCCAGTCCACTGCCCGGTCCAAACGCAGCCTTGCCCTGAAAGTCATGGAGGAGGCCGGGCTGGAAAAGCTGCTCGAGCCAGACTTCACCGTCTCGGTCCGGACCGCCCCGTGCGCGCTGGAGGTGCTGGACGAGCAGCAGATCCCCGACTGCTACTGGCGGCCGCAACCGCCGAAGCTGGACCGCAAGGCAGCGCTGGACGCCATCTGCCGTGGTGAAAAGGTTCCCGGCGTGGCGCTGTCCGAGACGCGCGTGACGCTGTCAGTAAGGAGGAAATAGAACCATGCCCTTTCAGGATACCCAGCTCAGGCAATTGCGACGCCGGCCCGCGTCATCCCGCATCAGGGAGCGCGTTTCGGACGGTGTCGTGCTGCACTACCTCGAGGGTCATCACGTGATCGACCAGGCCAACCGGATTTTCGGGTTCGATGGCTGGGACCGGGAGACCGTCTACTGCAACTGTGTTGCCTCAAGGCACGTGCAGGGACGGGTGCAGGTCTCCTACGTTACCCGGGTGCGGATTACCGTCCGCGCCGGAGCGACGCTGGTGTGCCGGGAAGGACTGGGCGCGGGCGAGGCCACCGCCGATACCGCCGGACAGGCCCACGACCGTGCCGCCAAGGCCGCCGAAACCGATGCAACAAAACGGGCCCTGTCCACCTTCGGTGCCCCGTTCGGGTTGACCCTCTATGCTGCAGGCGGCAGGGAGCGACGGCGCAGCAGCACAGCCGAACCGGTCAGGGCCGGGCAGCCGGAGCCAGCCGATGCAACTGCTTCAGACAGGGCGGACATCCGGCAGCCGGTAGACAAGAGCCAGCTGCAGGTCAGTGAACCGAAGCGGCAACGCAACAGGGATCACCTCAAGTTCGTCGCCTCGCTCGGGTGCCTGGTGTGCGGCCGCCAACCCGCCCATGCCCATCACCTGACCTTCATCCAGCCGCGTGCCCTGCAGCGCAAGGCGTCGGACGAGTATGCGGTGCCGCTGTGTGCCATTCACCACGACGAACTGCACCGCCGGGGCAATGAACGCGACTGGTGGCGCGACCGGGGGCTGGATCCCGCTCCGGTGGCGGCCGACCTGTGGGCCGTGACGCTTGGACACAAGTCACCTGCCTCGGTGTCGCTCGACCGGTACCTCGACCGCGCCAGGCGGACCTTGCATGAGCGCGACCGGACGGCCTGAGGCCAGGCAGGTGTCGTACAGCGCCGCAGGCAGCAGGACCGCAAGGGCGGATTCAGCAGCCGCTGCGCTGGTGCCGGATGACATCGCTCGCCTGTTCGGACCACCGCCGCTGTTGTCCGGCGAATCAGCTGAACGCTACGATGCCATGTTCGCCAGCTTCGTCGTGGAGTTCGAACCGGACGGTGTCATCGAGTGGCTGCTGCTGCGCGACGTGCACGACCTCACCTGGGAACTGCAGCGGGTCAGGGGGCTCATTGCCAGCCTTATCGACTCCTGCCGCGGCGAGGCCCTGGCCAGTGACATTGATCTGCTGTGTGACGGTGATCCGGAATTCCGCGAGCAGTTGCGGGATGCTGCCATGCGGGCCTGGTCGCTGGAAGCCGCCGGCAAGGCAGACCTCGTCAACCGGTCGCGCGGCCTGCTGCACGACTGCCACATCACGCTGCAGACCATGCGGGCCCGGGCCGTGAAGCACGCCATCCACGAGATCAGCCAGCTTGAAAGGATCTGTGCCTCGCTGGAGCGCCGGCGGGGCAAGGCCCTCAACGAATTCCACGCCTACCGGGTGCAGCTGAGGCATCTCGCCCGCCTGTCCGCGTCGAAGCTCAGGCTTGCAGGGTCATGATGGAAGGTCCGGCGCTGCACCAGTTGTCCGGGGATCGCGGGGAAAAACTGGTCAATCAGCTTCTCCGCCTGCAGTCAGACATCGCCGCCATCCGTGTACGGCGGTCCGCCTGCCTTGACCTGACAGGGCCGGACATCGATCGCTATGCCAGGCTGGAACGTGCCGAGAAGGCGAGGCTGGCCCGGCGCAGCCAGCTGTTGCGCGGGCTGCTGGAATCCTGACATCATCTTCGGGGTCATTCACTGGCGGGGCATGAGGGGCGCGCCCGCCACAGGGACGTCTGGATGTCGAGCCGACTGGCCGGCATTGTCACCTTCTGTTAACCTTGTCTAAATGGCAGCAAGCTTAAAATCGCCCGATTGATGTGTGTTGGTGCAGGCCGATCGACCGGCCAATTGAATTCGCCGGGCCGGGCGGTGCAGACGGCTGGCAGGATGAACGTGCGGGTTGCCTGATCTGGGGGTCATATGAACTGGCTGATCAAATGGGTGTTTGCCGTGTGCCTGCTGAGCGTTGTGGCGGGCTGCAGCGGCATGGGCGGCAGTCTCGGTTCATCCGGTGGCCCGGCGCCGGCCAACTACAGCACCTCGGCCCCTGCGACGGCGACCACGGGCAGTATCGATGCCTACCGGCTGGGTGCCGGCGACAAGATCAGCGTCAACGTGTTTGGCGAAGATGACCTGTCCGGCGAGTTCCTGGTCGGCGATGACGGCCGGGTCGACATGCCGCTGATCGGTGCGGTGCAGGCGCAGGGCCAGTCGGTGACGGAGTTCCAGAATGCCGTCGTGGCACGCTATTCCGCCGGTTATCTCAAGGACCCGAAGGTGTCGGTATCGGTGCTCAATTACCGGCCGTTCTTCATCCAGGGCGAAGTGGGCAAGGGCGGGGAGTATCCCTATAAGGCCGGCCTGACCGTGCAGGACGCGGTGGCCATCGCGGGCGGCTATACCTACCGGGCCAACACCGACAAGGCATTCATCCGGCGGGCCGGGCAGGACCGGGAAGTGGAGGTGTCGCTGGGCCAGCGGGTGGCACTCAACCCCGGCGATATTGTGCGGATCCCCGAGCGCTTCTTCTGAGTGCCGGCCTCCGGCAATCTTGCGGCTGAGGGCAGCTGAACCGGTTCGGCTTGCGCCAGCACAGCCACCTGGCCTCGCGCGCCATTCAGGCCTGACACCCATCACCACCTGCCAACGCCACGCATCCCGCTGACAGGACGCGATGGATCCCCCTCGCGCTGCAACAAGGTCCTGTTATCTGCTGTGATCTCGTTGACCCGGAGGAACCCCTGCCGACAGCCCGATTGAGTTGCCAGCCTGTGAGTCCACAACTGAATTGACCACCCAACGTGCGGCGTCAACGTCTGGCACACCCCTTGCTGATCGTCGAGGAACTCGTTCCTTCAGCAACCAGAGGTGCTTCTTGTTGGCACAATCAAGCGTTCAGGATCTTGAGGCAGCCGGTGAAGGCTCGCCGAGGGCAGCGACCGGATTCCGGGCGTTCAGCCGGCAGGCCTGGCCATCCGCTATCAGGTTCGCCCTGGCGCTGGGTGTTGCCGTGACACTTGCCGCGCCTGTGCAGGCCGGCGGTGCAACCTCGCATCCCGAGATCTATCGCAAGCTGGTCAACCTGTGCGTCAAGCTGGAAAACAAGCCGCGCGCCGTCTGCTCGGCCCGGGTGCGGCGCAACATGGCCCACATGAAGGCACCTTTGAGCCATGGCTTCTGGTGGGCCGGCAGTGCCGGGGGGATCACCGTCACTTGCCGTGCGCATGGCAGAACAGATGAACCGGCAGGGCAACACCGCGGTGTTCGGACGCTCGTGTACGTCGGCGTGCGCGATCATCTGGCAGCTTGCACGGCGCAAGTGCCTGGTCTATGGCGGCCAGGTTGCGCTGCGGCAGCACCGCAAGAATGGCAGCGGCGAGACCGTCAACCACACGAGCCACGACCCGAACTACTGGAAGCGGATCACCCGTGGCAAGACACAGCCGTCCGCGGACTTCGTTCACTACCAGGGCACGGCACCGAAATGCCCGCAAGGCGTGGCTATTGCCGGCTACGGCCAGGGATCCGTGACGGGTCAGCGCACCAGCAGTGTTCCGTCGCTATACCAGCCGACCTACTGACAACAGTACATCTGTCCCTTCGGCCAGGACCTGGTTTCCCGGGGAGCGCGTGACGCCGCTTGCCCGGGCGGGGCCCGTGGTCCGCATTGAAGACAGCGGTGACGCCCGACCTTGCGCCGGTCACAGGTTTCAGATCAAGGTCTGTGGCGTGCCTGTACTGCCGCCATGATGCCCTCCGGCTGCCGGATCGGCATCCCGGTACCGGTGCCTTGCGCCGCGCCATGAACTTTCCAGCTTGATGTGGTCTCCTGGCCCGGTTGCGCGCTGGCTGGGCCCATCCAGCCTGCCGCGGTGGCGGATGATCCGCTTTGATGCGCCGTATTAGGACAATATTTACGGTAATCGCAGTCTGATCGGCGGAACATCATAAAGGCGTGCGAATTCGTCGAAATGATAGTAAAACTGAAGGGTATGCTTAATTATCTTGACGGTTGCGGGCAGGAGAGCATGGACTGTCGCGGTAGCTTGCCCCTGCGCCTTGCAGGTACAAGCGCGGGGCGGGCCGGCAACAGACCACGTCAGTATCTTGCGAACCGTGTCGTGTTTGGGCATATGATCAGAACTCGAGCCTTGGGGGATCCAGGTTGAGACAACTACTTCTGACAGTGGCGCTGCTGGGATTGGGCGCAGCGGCAGCGCAGGCGCAATCTGCTGATGATGTGGTGCAGGTGGTCACGACCGACCCTGGCAACGTGGCCGAGGCTGTCGCCGGGTTCTGCCGGCAGTCCGATGAGGCCGAACGCGAGGTGCAGATCGGTGTCGGCGCGGCCTTCGCCCAGTCGTACCTGTATTTCGTCAGCGTCGGTGACCAGCCAAGCGCCGGGCTGATTGCGCAGATCGCCTGTACCTGCGAGCAGACTCCGGGCGACATTCTCAGTTCCTACCTGGCCACGCTGGGGGAAGCCGAGGACCAGGCCTGTTCTTCGACGTGGTCGGCGGACCGGTCGGTGTCGTTGCCCAGCGTGTTCCTGTCGTCGGCCGGCGGCGTCCCGCCCAGTCCGAATTGATGATGTGTTGACCGGACCTGCGGGTCCCGGAGTTGAACGGTTTCGAGGGGCCACACGATTTGAAGTTCATCACCCACAGGGTTGCGACGACGGCTGCAGCGGTCTGGCTGCTGTCAGGGACGGCGCAGGCGGACGCGAACGCGTTTGGGTGGAGTTACTGGCCGGATCGCGGTCCGGATACCACGCTGTCCCGCATCGTGGCCGGCGAGATGCCGACGGTCCGGGACCGCTACGAGGGCACCGGATACCGGGCCGGGCAGTTCTGGATCCTGCCGACGCTCGAACTGGGCGTGCTCTACGACAGCAACGTCTTCGGCCAGTCATCCGGCGCCAGCGACGATGACGGTCTTCTACGTGACCCCCAATGTGGCGGTGAAATCGGATTTCGGCCGCCATGAGCTGAACGTCGATTTCCGCGCCAATCACTACGAGTACTGTCGATTTCGGCTCGCAGAGCCGCACCGACTTCAACGGCTCCATGGACGGTGAAGTCGAGGTCCTGCATGACCTGCGTGTGCGCGGTGGCATGCGTGGCGGGCTGTTCCAGCAGACGCTGGGTGATCTCGAGTATCCCAGGTGGCGGCGGCATCACTGCACCGGGCGACTACTGGAGGTATGGCGTCTGGGCAGAGGTCGAGAAAGCAGTTCAACTAGGTCGTGTCTTGCCGCGCGCCTCGGCTATGACTTGCAGACCTATGACCCGGTACAGGGCGTCGACCAGAGCTTCAAGGACGGAGACCGGGTGACCGCCGGTGGCCGGGCGGGCTGGTACGTCTCGCCGCAGCGCCCGGGTGTTCGGCGACTTCGAATACAACTGGCGTGATTACGATGGCACGGTGATCCCCGATTCCGACGGCTGGCGGGCGCTGGCCGGGGTGGAGATGGAAATCACCCAGCTGGTCGCCGGCGAGATCTCGGTCGGCTACATGGAGCAGACCTATGACCAGTTCATCGGCCCCGTCGACCACCACGTCGGGCTGGACCTACCACGCCGGCCTGGTCTGGAACCCGACACCACTGATGACCGTCAATCTGGATGCGGACCGCACCATCGAGGACAGCACGCTGGACACTGAAGGCCGCATCCAGGATGCCGTCGAAGCTCAGCCTCGACTACGAGATCAGGCGCGACCTGTTGTTCTCGCCGTGGGTCGGGTTCGCCATCAACGATTACGAGACCCAGCCGATCGATGACTAGCGCTACGACATCGGCGCAACGCTCGATTACAAGATGAACCGGTTCCTTTCGCTCGGGGTCCGTTACCTGTATACCTACAATGACGTGGATGCGGTCGGTGTCAGCGACTGGGATCGTCACCTTGTAGGCATCTATGCTAAAGCGCGCTTCTGACATAGCGACTGAACCACGCCGGGAAGGCTATCCGGGACCGTTCCCGGCACCAGCCCGGTCTTGGTGGTGACGGAATTGATTTCAGGGAGCTTTTCCGAATTGCCCGACGACGCGGTCCGATGGTGGTTGTGCTGGGATTGCTGGCGGCCTTGCTCGGGGCTGTCTATGCGCTGCAGCTGACCCCCGTCTATACCGCTCGGCGACGCTGCTGATCGATACCCAGCAGCAGAACGTCATTGATGCGGAAGCCGTGGTGCAGGGGCTGTCCGGCAACTGACGCGGCGATCTGGAAAGCGAGACTCGAGCTGATCCGCTCTTACGACGTGCCAAAGCGCGTCGTGGAGAAACTGAAGCTTGACGAGCAGGCCCGAGGTCGCCCCAGCCAGCCGTCGCTGCTCCGGCAGCTGATCAACCTGGTGCTGGCCCGCGAGCCGGTACCGCGCCGGAGCTGGAAGAGGACAAGACTGACCAGGTGATTCGGGGCGTGTCAGCGCGGCGTCGGCGTGGAACGCCGCGGCTGGACCTATGTCGATCGATATCACGTACACCGATCGACGAACCCGGCCCTTGCCGCCCAGATCGCCAATGCCTTTGCCGATGAATACCTGGTCGACCAGCTGGAATCCCGCTACGAGGCGACCCGGCGGGCCAATGACTGGCTGAACGAGCGGCTCGGTGACCTGCGCGAACAAGGTGCGCGACTCCGAACGCGCCGTCGAGCTGTTCAAGACGCAGAACAACATCGTCGAAACGGCCGGCACGACGCTCAGCGACCAGCAGGTTGCCAAGCTGCAACGAGCAGCTGATCCTGGCCCGGGCAGAGACGGCCCAGGCGCAGGCGAAGTACGAGCAGATCCAGGCGGTGCGAAAGCGCGGCGGCGACGTCACGGCGTTTGCCGATGCGATGCAGTCCGGCGCATTGGCCACGCCTCAAGGCAAAGGCTTCGGAGATCCGCCGGGAACTGGCCAATCTCACCGCCCGCTACGGTGACCGGCACCCGTCGGTGGTCTCTGCCCGGGCGCAGCTGGCCGACGTCAACCGCTCGATCGGCGCCGAGGCGCAGCGCATCCTGGCGTCGGCGGAGAACGAGTTGCGGGTGGCGCGCAGCCGTGAGAGTCGATCGAGCACAGCCTTAGCGAGATGAAGGGCACCGCCACCACAGATCAGCCAGGCCGAGATCACGCTGCGGGAACTGGAGCGCGAAGCGGCCGCCAACAAGACGCTGTTTGAAATCCTTCCTGTCCCGCTTCAAGCAGACCAGCGAGCAGGAAAAGCTGCAACACCAGCAATTCCCGCGTTATCGAACAGGCGTCTGTCCCGACCTCGCCGAGCGCGCCCGAACAAGAAGACCATCGTGCTGCTTGCGGCCATGCTGGGGCTTGGTCTGGGGGCCGGCATCGCCTTCCTGCTGGAGCAGCTCGATTCCGGCTACCGCACCTCTGCCCAGGTGGAGAAACAACTCGGCGTGCCGGTGCTGGCCAGCGTGCCACGGGCCGATGCCGAGCTGGTGTCCGGGCTGGGCCGCATGGTGCGCCGGTTCAATCCGTTCAGCCGGCTTGCCGGCCTGTTTGCGCGCGGCGAGGCAAGTCCGAACGCCGGATGAGCCGGGACGATCGGATCGCCATGAGCCGCATGGTGGTCAAGAAACCGCTGTCCACCTTCACCGAGGCGATCCGGGCCCTGCGCATGGGCATCAGGTTTGCCGACGTCGATCGGCCGCAGAAGGTGATCCTGGTGACCTCGGCGCTGCCAGGCGAAGGCAAGTCGACGATTGCCTCCAACCTCGCCCAGCTCGCCGCAGCTTCGGGCGAACGCGTGCTGCTGATCGATCTTGACCTGCGCCATCCGGTTATCACCTCGCTCTATGCACCCGACGCCAGCGCCGGCGCGGTCGAGCTGTTGCTGGGCGAGGCAGATCTGAAGACCGTCATCATCAGGGACCAGGCCAGTGGCCTGCATATCATCCCGTCGCCACGGCGGCGTGACCTGACCCACACCGCCGAACTGCTGGGATCGCAGCGGCTGAAGGACCTTCTGGCCCACCTTTCCGACTATTACGACCTGATCGTGGTCGATACCTCGCCGCTGCTGCCGGTGACCGATGGGCGGCAACTGATTGACAGTGTCGACGCGCTGGCGCTGGTGGTACGCTGGGAAAAGACCGCCCGCGAGGCGGTCGAGACCGCGCTCAAGCAGTCGCCGGGGTCCATGGACAAGCTGACCGGCGTGGTCCTCAACGACGTCATCGCCTCCAAGGCCCGCTACTACGACTATTACAAGTCCGGCTACTACGCCAGGAAGTACCCGCACTACTATGGCGGCGCCAGCTAGCCGGGGATCACAGGCCGGCGCCGCGGCTGCACTGCTGCTGGCCGGCCTGGTGGTGCTCGGTGCCGGGACAGCACAGCTGCGGCTGCTCGAGCGCACCCACCAGCCGACAGATTTGCTCCATGCCGCCTCGCCCCGGCTGTTGCAAGCCTGGATCAGGACGCTGGATCCGGCTGACCCCGACAGCGCAACACGGCTGGCGGACAGGCTGCTGGTGATGACACTGCCGCAACGCCGCGACGCGGTGACTGCCATGGCCGACCTCAACTTCCTTGCCCGGCCCGGAGCCGCGGCAACCGAGCAGCGCCAGATCCAGCACCTGGTCCTGGCCGGCGTTCTCGACGCCCTGTCGCGGGCGCCGGCACCGGGCGAGCTTTGGTACCTCGCCGGCCGGTTGCGCAGCCAGCTTCACGGGCTCGATGCAATCGCCGGGCGGTACTTCGAACTGTCCTACCTCAATGCGCCGCGAGAACTCGACATCGTGCTGGCCCGGCTGCGGACGATGGGAGCCGGCTGGAAGCTGCTCGATGATCGCGCACGTGACATCGTTCGTCGCGACCTGGCCGTGGCGAGCGAGGCCTATCCGGCAAGCGCCAATGAATTGCGGGCCTTCCTGCAGCGGGCAGGAGCAGACCTGTAATGAGGGACGAGGCGGCATGAGCGCGCTGTGTTCGGTCCTGCTGGTGCTTGCGGTCGGGCTGTCACCGTTCTGGCTGGGCTCCAACCGGCCGTTGCCCTGGGCAGGCCATGCAGTTGTCTTCGGGTCGGTCCTGGTGCTGACGGCGCTTGTCGTGCTGATCGAGGGCCGTCGCTACCCGGCCCTGAAGCTGGCCACGGCGGGCTGGCCGGTGCTGCTGGCAGGCCTCGGGCTGGCCTGGGGCGTGGTGCAGCTGATGTCGCTGCACCACCTGCTGGCGGTGCACCCGGCCTGGGATGTGGCCGGTGCGGCGTTGGGCCGTCAGTTGTCCGGAACCATCTCGATCAACCCGGCCGAAACCGGCTGGGCGCTGCTGCGATGGGCCACTGCCGGGACGGTGCTGCTTGCCGGCTTTTGCCTGGCGCGCAAGCCGTCCAATGCCACGCTGATGCTTCGCCTGCTGCTTGGCCTCGCCAGCCTTGCCGGGCTGTATGGACTGCTGCGGTTGTCGCTGTCGCTGGACAGGATTCTGTGGTTCGACCAGCCCGATACCGGTTACCTGACATCCGGTTTCATCAACCGCAACAGCGCGGCGACATTTTTCGGCATGACATCGCTGGCGGCCCTGGGCGTGGTGCTGACCGGGGCCCGGCGGCTGCTGGAGCGCACCGGCGGGATGAGCGGCCGCGGCCGCACAGAGGCCTGGGCCAGTTCCCTTGCCGGCCGCCTCGGGATCGACCTGGTGGTGTTCGTGCTGCTGTTTGTGTCGCTGCTGGCGACCGGCTCGCGTGGCGGCATCCTCTCCTCGCTCGCGGCCATGCTGGTGCTGCTGGTGTTGTTCGGCTCACGTGGCGGCGCGCGGCGCGAACGCCCGGTGTCGGGGGCAGGGTGGACGCTGCTCCTGCTGCTCAGCGCGGGTCTCGTCGTGGTGCTCATGGAGCTTGCAGGGTTCCGGGTGATGGCCCGTCTGCTCGATGAGGGGCTCGGCTCTGCCGCGCGGCTTGACACCTACCGGCGCACCCTGGTGGCGATCGGCGATTATGCCTGGCTGGGCAGCGGGCTGGGCACCTTCCAGGACGTGTTTCCGGCTTACCGGCTTGAAATCGCCCCGTCCCGCCATGTCTGGGACAAGGCCCACAACGACTATCTCGAGCTCGTTCTGGGTCTCGGGCTGCCCGCGGCAGCGCTGGTGCTGCTCGGCCTCTTCCTGCTGGCCTGGAACGTGCTGCGGGGGTTATTTGCGCGCCGGCGTGACCAGCACTTTGCCGCTATTGCCTTCTGTTGCTGTGTTCTGGCGGGCCTGCACTCGCTGGTGGATTTCAGCCTGCAGATCCAGGCCAATACCCTGACCTTTGCTCTTTTGATGGGGCTTGGGCTGGCACAATCGATCAGTTCACGCGACGGCTGAGAGCGCGCGACAGCACGGGTCATGGGTTCGTATGGCCGGCCGGGCGTGAACGGTGCCGGTTCAAGCGGCCAGGAGGGTTACGTGATGGGCATTTTGAGTTGCGACGCAGCAGGTGTCCGACTAGGTTCGAACTACAGGGTCCCGCCGGTATCTGCCGGGCGGAAGTTGACCGGGGAGAGACATGGTTCGCTGGTACGCGGTACGCACCCAACCCAATCAGGAAGCGCGCGCTGAGCATCAGCTGCAGCGGCAGGGGTTCGCGACATTTCTGCCGCGCATCGGCAAGTCGGTCCGGCATGCGCGCAAGCTGAGGCAGGTGCGCGCGCCGCTGTTTCCGGGCTACCTGTTCGTCCAGCTGGACCTCACGCGTGATCGCTGGCGGGCGGTGAATTCGACCTACGGCGTGTTCGACTCTGATCATGGGCGGCGAGCTGCCGATGCCGGTGCCGGCGGGGATCGTGGAGGGGTTCATTGGCCTGACCCGGACTGACGGACTGGTGGATTTCACGCCCGACCTCAAGCCGGGGGCCCAGGTGCTGGTCGTGTCAGGGGGGCTTGCCGGCATGGTCGGCCGGCTGGCGCAACGTGATTCGCGCGGGCGGGTGGAGGTGCTGCTGGAGCTGATGGGCCAGGAAGTTCGTGTGAAGTCAACCACAAGGGCGCTCATGCCGGCATGAGCGGGTAATGCGTTTTCGAGAGGCAACCTGATCCGGTGTGCCGAAACAAACTGTAGCGTAGCCATGTCCGGGCCGCACATGCGTGTCACCCGGAGTGCGGTAGCTTTTGTCAACCTGAACCGCTTCACAGAGCGAGTGTGATCCGATGAGTCTCATCCCGAAAGTTGTCCCGGTAGTGCTGTGCGGCGGTGCCGGCACCCGGCTGTGGCCACTGAGCCGCAAGGCCTACCCGAAGCAGTTTGCGGTGGAGCTGGATCACCGGTCGCTGCTGGACCTGACGCTTGAGCGGGCCAGGGGGCTGGCCGGCGTGGAGGACTGCATGGCGGTCACCGCGGAAGATTACCGGTTCATGGTCACCGAGGCGCTGGACCGGGCCGGACTGCCGGGCAGCATCCTGCTTGAACCGGTTGCCCGCAATACGGCGCCGGCCATCTGTGCCGCGGCCCTGACGATTGCCGGGGACAGCGCCGGAGGCGGTGATGGTGATCCTGCCGTCAGATCATTTCGTCCCGGATGGTGCGGCGTTCGCGGCGGCCATCGCCAAGGCCGTGCAGCTGGCAGCGCCAGGGCTGGTGGGTGACGCTGGGCATCAAGCCGGACAAGCCGTCTTCTGCCTATGGTTATATCGAGCCGGGGACGGCGATCGAGCGGCGGCCTGCCAGGTTGCCCGGTTCATCGAGAAGCCTGATCCCGAAACGGCCGCTGAACTGATCGGCCAGGGGTGCCTGTGGAATGCCGGCATCTTCGTGGTGCAGGCGCAGGTCGCGGCAGACCTTGTTGAAAAGCACGCGCCCGGACATCCACGGGCAGGTGTCGGAGGCGGTTGTCCGGCGATCACCCGCGGACCAGCGCTTCCTCAGGCTCGGGGCCAGGGCGTTCGGTGCCAGCCCGTCGATATCGATCGACTACGCGGTGCTGGAGAAGGAACCGCGGGTGGCGGTCATTCCCTATGATGGCGGCTGGTCGGACCTGGGCTCGTGGGATGCGGTGGCGCTGGCCCATGCAGCGGACGAGCAGGGTAACCGTGTCGGAAGGCGATGCCTGGTTCGTCGGGGCGCAGAACTGCTTCGTGCACAGCCCGGCCCGGCTGGCGGTGGTGCTGGGGCTCGACGACGTGGTGGTCGTTGATACCGCCGATGCCGTGCTGGTGGCCGCGAAGGATAAGGCAGAACAGGTCAAGGCCGTGGTCGACCGGCTGCAGTCGGCCAGTCGCCCCGAGTTTGCCGAGCACCGCAAGGTGGCCCGGCCCTGGGGAACATTCGAAGGCATCGATCGCGGCGAGCGCTACCAGGTCAAGCGCATCACCGTGAAGCCGGGGGCGCAGCTGTCACTGCAGTACCACCATCACCGGGCCGAGCACTGGATCGTGGTGAAGGGCACGGCGAAGGTGACGCGCGATGACGAAACCTTCCTGCTGCGCGAGAACGAGAGCACCTACATTCCGCTGGGCGCGGTGCACCGGCTGGAGAATCCGGGCAAGACAGACCTCGAGCTGATCGAGGTGCAGTCCGGCGCCTACCTGGGTGAAGACGACATCGTCCGGGTCGAGGACGTCTATGGCCGCGAGCCGGTGCCGGGCGCTCCGGGCGTCAAGGGCGGATCGACCACCCCTGCCGGGCTCAAGGGAAAGCGACGCTGGTGATCACCCGGCCGAAGCTTGCCCGCGAACAGCCATTCGTGACGGCGCTGCCGGAAGGGCTTGAGCAGCACCGGCCGGTACAGCTGGTGTCGCGCATCTGGTTCCAGCTGCTGGGGGGATTGCTGTTTGCCGTGCTGGTGCCGGCACTGGCCCGCTGGCCCGTCAGCAATGTCCTGCCATCAGACAGCCTCAGCAGTCTGCAGTACGCCATGCTCGGCTCCGTGGTGGCGCTGGTGACGGGCTACTGGGCCCTGCGCCAGATGATTGTCTATCCCGGGGTGCAGGCGACGCAATTCATTGTGCCAACCTTTGCGGTGAGCTACGCGGTCATCATCGTGGTGTTCTTCTTCCTGCGCATTGACTATTCGCGCTACCAGTTCGTGGCAAGCTTCGCCGTTGCAATCGCCTGGTTCTATGCCTGCTTCCTGCTCAGCCGGCGGGGACTGCGCCAGCGCTTCGGCCTGGTGCAGCTTGGCAATACCAGGGGGTTGCAGACGATCCCCTCGGTTGACTGGATGGCAATGAAATCGCCGTCCTGGCCAGAACGGCGGGTTGACGGGATCGTTGTCGACCTGAGGGCCGAGCTGTCCGATGCCTGGCAGCGGTTCATTGCCGATTGCACGCTGAAGGGCATCCCGGTCTATCATGTCAAGCAGATGGCCGAGGCGCTGACCGGCAAGGTCGAGATCGATCACTTGTCAGAGAACAGTCTCGGCTCGATCCTGCCGTCCCTGCTTTACCTGAAGGTGAAGCGGTCGATCGACGTGATCCTGGCCGTCCTGGTCTTCCCGGTGTTTGCGGTGATCATCTGGCTTGCCGCGCTGGCCATCAGGCTCGACAGCAAGGGGCCGGTCTATTTCTACCAGCTGCGGCGCGGGTTCCGGGGCCAGACTTTCGGGTGGTGAAGCTCAGGACCATGCATGTGGACGCGGACCGGATGGGCAGCCAGTTTACCGCCGACAATGACCCGCGCATCACCCGGGTGGGCAGGGTGCTGAGAAAGTACCGCATCGATGAACTGCCGCAGATCATCAATATCCTTGCCGGCGAAATGAGCTGGATCGGGCCGCGGCCGGAAGCGGTTGAGCTGTCGCAGTGGTACGAGCGCGAGGTGCCGTTCTACGTCTACCGGCATATCGTGCGCCCGGGCATCACCGGCTGGGCGCAGGTCAACCAGGGCAACGTGGCCGAGGTCGAGGCAGCGACCTACAAGCTCCATTACGACTTTTACTACATCAAGCACTTTTCACCGTGGCTGGATGTGCTAATCACCGCCAAGACCATCCGGACCGTGCTGACCGGGTTCGGATCTAAGTGAGCCTGGCAAGGAGAGTTTGCAGATGAACGTGACCGTGATCGGGGCAGGCTATGTGGGCCTGGTATCGGCCGCCTGTTTTGCCGAGTTCGGCTTTTCTGTCACCTGTGTCGACAAGGAAGAGCGAAAGATCGCCGCCCTGAAGGACGGCAGGATCCCGATCTACGAGCCGGGACTGGAGCAGGTGGTGCACACCAACTACCAGGCGGGCCGGCTCGCCTTCACCACCGACCTGGCACCGGCGGTGGCTCAGGCCGACGTGGTGTTCATCGCGGTGGGTACGCCGACGCGCCGCGGCGAGGACGCCGCCGACCTGTCCTACGTGTTCGGGGCCGGCGGAAGAGATTGCCAGGGCCATGGACGGCTTCACCGTGGTGGTCACCAAGTCCACCGTGCCGGTGGGCACCGCCCAGAAACTCAAAAGCCTGATCGAGCAGACCCGACCGGATGCGGACTTCGAGGTGGCCTCCAACCCGGAGTTCCTGCGGGAAGGCTCGGCGGTGGACGATTTCCTCAGGCCCGACCGGGTGGTGATCGGGGTAAGCTCGGACCGTGCCAAGGCGCCGCTGGAACAGCTCTATCGTCCGCTGAGCCGGTCAGACGTGCCGATCGTGTTCACCTCGTGCCAGGCGGCGGAAGTAATCAAGTACGCCGCCAACACCTACCTCGCCACCCGCATCGGTTTCGTCAACCAGCTCGCCGACCTGTGTGAGAAGGTCGATGCCAATATCACCGACGTGGTGCGTGGCATGGGGCTCGACAAGCGGATCGGCCAGCACTACCTGCACCCGGGCCCCGGCTTCGGCGGGTCGTGTTTTCCCAAGGACACAAGGGCGCTGATGGTCACGGCACGCGAACATGGCGCACCGTTCACCGTGGTCGAGGAGGTGATCGCGGCCAACGAGCGGCGCAAGCGCGAGCTTGCCCCGAAGGTCTGCCGGGCGCTGGGCGGAGCGATCAAGGGCAAGCGCATTGCCGTGCTCGGCATTGCCTTCAAGGCGGACACCGATGACATCCGCGATGCGGCTGCGCTGGTGCTGATCCCCGACCTGCAGCGGCTCGGTGCCACGGTCGTCGGCGTTTGATCCAGCAGCGATGGACAATGCCCGGACGGTACTCGACGACGTGCAGTGGTGCGCCGATGCCTATTCGGCCGTGGTGGACGCGGACGCGGTGGTGATCCTCACCGAGTGGAACGAGTTCCGCGGCCTGGACCTTGAGCGGCTGGCGAAGTCGATGCGCACACCGGTGATGGTGGACTTCCGCAACCTGTTCTCGCTGTCCGATGTCAGGGGGACCGGGCTTACCTACCATTCGCTGGGCCGGGCGACCATTGTCCCGGCGGCCAGGGCAGACGACAGGATTGTGGTCGTCAAGAGCGCGTCGTCATGATCTTGGATTCTGCACCCATCGTTGAGCTGATGCAGCGCGCAGCGGACCACGAGACATGACCAGACGCGCCCTGATCACCGGCATCACCGGCCAGGACGGGGCCTACCTGGCCGAGCTGCTGCTCGACAAGGGGTACGAGGTGCACGGGGTGAAGCGGCGCTCGTCGTCGTTCAACACCGGGCGCATCGATCACCTCTACCATGACCCGCACGAGCAGGGGGTCAGGATGTTCCTGCACTATGGCGACATGACCGACGCCACCAACCTGATCCGGCTGATGCAGGAAATCCAGCCGGACGAGGTCTACAACCTGGCCGCCCAGTCCCACGTGCAGGTGAGCTTCGAGACGGCGGAGTACACGGCCAATGCCGACGGCATCGGCACGCTGCGGCTGCTCGAGGCGATGCGGCTGCTGAAGCTCGGCGACAAGACGCGGTTCTACCAGGCCTCGACCTCGGAGCTCTATGGCAAGGTGCAGGAGGTGCCGCAGTCGGAGACGACGCCGTTCTATCCGCGCTCTCCTTACGCGGCGGCCAAGCTCTACGCCTACTGGATCACGGTGAACTACCGCGAGGCCTATGGCTTCCATGCCTCCAACGGCATCCTGTTCAACCACGAAAGCCCGATCCGCGGCGAGACCTTCGTCACCCGCAAGATCACCAGGGCGGTGGCAGCGATTCATCTGGGCGTGCAGGACAAGCTCTATCTCGGCAACCTCGATGCCAAGCGCGACTGGGGCCATGCGCGTGATTATGTCGAGGGGATGTGGCGCATCCTGCAGCAGGATGAGCCGGACGACTACGTGCTGGCCACCGGCGAAACCCAGACGGTGCGCTCGTTCGTCGAGAAGGCATTTGCCGAGGTGGGCACCATCATCGTGTGGTCAGGCGAAGGTGTCGACGAAGTGGGCAAGGACGCTGCCACGGGACGGGAACTGGTGCTGGTCGATCCGCAGGTACTTCCGGCCCACGGAAGTGGACCTGCTGATCGGCGATCCGACCAAGGCCAAGGCGAAGCTGGGCTGGCAGGCGACAACGACACTGCAGGAGCTGGTGTCGGAAATGGTGGCCGAAGACCTCAAGACCGTGGCCGAGGAGCAGCGCAAGAACCGGTATGAGTGAGCCGATCTACAGTCTCCAGGGCAAGCGGGTGTGGGTCGCCGGTCACCGCGGCATGGTCGGCTCGGCGCTGGTGCGGCGGCTGGCCGAAGAAGGCTGCACGATCGTGGTGGTGCCACGCGACCAGCTCGACCTGGTCCGCCAGGCCGACGTCGAGGCGTGGATGGCGACCCACAAGCCGGAGGTGGTGTTCCTGGCTGCCGCCAAGGTGGGCGGCATCCAGGCCAACAACACTTGGCCGGCGCAGTTCCTCTATGACAACGTGATGATGGAAGCTAACGTCATCCACGCGGCGTGGAGGACGGGGGTGGAGAAGCTGGTGTTCCTGGGCTCCACCTGCATCTACCCGAAGCTGGCGCCACAGCCGATCCCCGAAGAAGCGCTGCTGACGGGTGAGCTGGAGCCCACCAACGAGTGGTATGCCATTGCCAAGATCGCCGGCATCAAGCTTTGCCAGGCTTACCGAAGACAATATGGCTGCGACTTCATCGCGGCGCAGCCGACCAACCTGTACGGGCCGGGGGACAATTACGAGCTGGAGACCAGCCACGTGCTGCCGGCACTGTTGAGGAAAGCCCATGAGGCGAAGCTCAACCAGTCACCGACGCTGGGCGTGTGGGGGTCGGGCACGCCGTTGCGGGAGTTCCTGCACGTTGATGACCTGGCTGATGCGGTCGTTTTTCTTGGCAAAGCAGTACTCGGGCGACAGCCATATCAATGTCGGCTCGGGCGAGGAGGTATCGATCCGCGCGCTGGCCGAGCTGATCTGCCAGGTTGTGGGGTTTGAGGGCAAGCTCGAGTTCGATGCCTCGAAGCCCGATGGCACGCCTCTGAAACTCGCTGACGTGTCGAAACTCAAGGCGCTGGGCTGGGACCGGGCCCGGCCACTGAGGGACGGCGTGGAACAGACCTACGCTGATTTCCTCGAGAACGCGGCCACGTCCAGGTCAGTGATGTCGATGCGCGGCATGCTGAAACGGGAAGGCCAGGCACCGAAGTCGTTGGAGGACATGCAGCGTGGTGTTGAACAGGGCGCCATCAAGGGCGGCAGTTAGTGGGTGAGGTCGTTCCGGGTTACAGCTTGCGAGTTGCCTGGCGCATGATGGTGATTTGTTCGTCTGATGGGAAAGCAGGATGGTTAGGGCAATGGTGATCGACCGCAAGGGCCGGCAGATCATCTGCCTGCCGGACAGTGTCCGCCTGCCTGCGGGCACGCGGCTCGTCGACATCACCCGTCAGGGCCGGGCGCTCAGGCTGGTGCCGAGCCAGGACAGTTGGGCTGAGTGGTTCGAGGCAGCCGGCGTCAGCGCGGACTTCATGGCCAGGCGCGAGCAGCCAGCAGCGGACCTGAGGTCCGACCAGGACTGATGCCGTGGCTTACAGCGGACCAGGCAGGATGGGCTCAAGCAGCGTCAGCGATAGACCATCCTGCCAAGGGGAAGTGGCGTTATCGGGCGTTTGGCATGAAACCAGAGGTGGCTAACAGGTGAACAAGGCAAAACCGGACCTCACGAAATTCGGTGAAACCGTCTGGGCCAGCATCAAGTCTGATCCCTTGGGCAGCCGAACCAAGCGAGACATGGAACTGTCCATGCTGGGCGCTGCCATCGACAGTGGACTGGTGGCGGCAGAACCCGCCGCAGTGGCAGCTGCCTTCCGCATCACCCTGTCCAGGGCGCATGGCTACCTGACTGACCTGGCACTCAGGAAGGGCGAACTCTCCGACACCGAGGCAGTCGAGATGCTGCGTGATGAGCTCAAGGGCGAGGTCACGATCGAGAACAATCACCTCTGCATCCCCATCCGTGATGCAGCCCTGCGGTTGTGGATTGAGCGCAAGGCATCTGCTGCCCGACTGAACTCGGGCGAAAGCATTCGTCGGGATCTGGTCAAACTGACACCGCGTGGCCTCGGCAGCTTGCTGGATCAGGCCGACGGTTTGCGGCCGGTCAAGGTCGCCGTGAAGGATGCTGTAGAGCGTATCAAGCAAGCCACCGATGACGAGGTACTTCAAAGCCGAGCTGGACAAGAAATTCGCCGGCAAGAGATCTTGGCGAGAGGCGCTGGCAGATGCCGACAGGCTGTTCTCTCTGGCCGACAAAGGCATCTCAGCGGCAAAGATCTTTGGGCCGTTCCTGACTGCGGCACTCGTAGAGTGATCATCACGAAATTCGTTACTGGTGACGCTTCACTAGCCCAGCCGGTCCGAAGGGCGAGGTGAGTGTGGCGCGTCTGTATGACAGCCGCAAGCGCATCCTGGTGACGGGCGGGGCGGGCTTTCTCGGCTCGCACCTGATCGACCGGCTGCTGGAGCAGGGCCACGAGGTGCTGTGCGCCGACAACCTGTTCACCGGCACCAAGCGCAATGTCGACCATCTGCACAACCATCCGCGTTTCGAGTTCATGCGCCATGACGTGTGCTTTCCGCTGTATGTCGAGGTGGACGAGATCTGGAATCTCGCCTGCCCGGCCTCGCCGGTGCACTACCAGCACGATCCGGTGCAGACCACCAAGACCTCGGTGCACGGCGCCATCAACATGCTGGGGCTGGCCAAGCGGCTGAAGTGCCGCATCTTCCAGGCCTCGACCAGCGAGGTCTATGGCGACCCAACGGTGCATCCGCAGACCGAGGACTACTGGGGCAACGTCAACCCGATCGGCCCGCGCTCCTGCTATGACGAGGGCAAGCGCTGCGCCGAGACGCTGTTCTTCGACTATCACCGCCAGCACGGGCTGGAGATCAAGGTGGCGCGCATCTTCAACACCTATGGACCGCGCATGCACCCGCAGGACGGGCGCGTGGTGTCGAACTTCATCATGCAGGCGCTGAAGGGCGACGACATCACGATCTATGGCGACGGCCAGCAGACGCGCTCGTTCTGCTATGTCGACGACCTGATCGACGGCTTCCTCAGGCTGATGGCGTCGGAGCCGGAGGTCACCGGGCCGGTCAACCTGGGCAATCCGGTCGAGTTCACCATGCTGGAGCTGGCCGAGGCCGTGCTGAAGCTGACCGGCTCACGCTCGAAGCTCGTGCACCTGCCGTTGCCGGCGGATGACCCGAAGCAGCGCCGGCCGGACATCACGCTGGCCAAGGCAAAGCTCGACTGGGAGCCGAAGGTGCCGCTGGCCGAGGGGCTGAAGTACACGGTGGAGTACTTCAGGCAGATGTTGTGAGGGGCATAATATCGTTTCATAAGCGAGGAATTAGAACTGAATGATGTCTTTGGGCAGCAGCCAGCTCGCAAAACGCCAAACTGCGTCCATACTGCTGTTTGGTCTCTTTGCGCTATACGGCCCATCAATCAGAATTTTCGGCGAGTTCCGCTACGTTGAGATCGTTGTGCTGTTCTTGCTTGCGATCAACTTCCGTCAAGCGCTCCGATATGTGGGCAAATGGGAGAAGCTGTTTGCAGTTCTGTTTCTGCTAACGGCATTCATGCATGTGATTTCGGATCTCGTGAACGACGCAAGCATCGAAGGAACACTCAAACGCAGTTTCACATACATCATCCTTGCACTGCTCACCATCAGCATCCGCTACCTGTCGCGCGGCGATCCGAGGCGACTGAGGTGGATTTCTCGCAGGTTACTGTTTGAGTTATGTCACTGTTCTCTTTTTGGGACAATCCGCTAGTAGGAATTATGAGTTTCAAGCGTGGCGTTTGGGTCTTGGAACAGCAGCTACGGTAGCAATTTGCCTATTTCCGCTTTGGAAGCCACAGACATACCGTTTTGTAGGTCCAGCATTGTTGGCAATGAGCATTGTTCACATTATGTCTTCGGGCAGAGCTCTTGCTGCAATAGTCGCTGTTTCTGGCCTATTTGCAATTTGGAGTAACATTTTTGGTCGTGTATTGCCCCCAAACATTAAGCCTTTCAGATTTTTAGTTATTTGCTTATTTGGATTACTGAATATATTTATTATTTATGAGGGTGCAAAATGGGCTACGCAAGAGCGTCTATTTTCACCTGAACTTCAAAGGAAGATGGAGCGGCAATTGTCAAACCCGTATGGGCTCCTGGCAGCAGGTCGACCGGATACGTTTGCAGCACTTCACGGAATCCAGAAAAGTCCGGTGCTCGGGTTTGGCTCAACCAATGCCGATCCGGACGTAATGTCACTTTACCGAAACATTGTTGTATCCACTTACAGTAGAGAAGGTTGGGCCGAGGCATATAGGGAGTTGCTAGCATCTCGAGAATGGAGTTTGGGGACGCCCAGCCATAGTCATGTGTTCGGTGCATGGGTGGATGCAGGCGTTTTTGCTGCGATTTCCTGGATAGTCGTGTTTGTTTTTGCAGCTTACGTTCTGTTTCGCTCGGTTGGGTGGTATCACCCGATGGTCCCGCTCTTTATCCTTATTTCGATGTTCTGCTTGTGGGATTTGCTTTTTTCTCCAGGCCCAATCAGAATGGATATTGCAATTCGATTGGCTGTTTTAATTTATGCCGCCGAACTACTTCGGCAGATCGATGCAAGCAAGCAACAGGAACTCGCTCGAACTAACCGTCGTTCGCAGTTGCAGTTTCGGTGCAAGAAGCTTGTAGCAGGATGCCGAGACATCGCTCCCAAATACTTTCCAGGGAAAACAACAATACATTCAATACGGCTGTGGATTGTCATGTCCCGACGGTTGGCTTAACTTCGATGTTTCACCACGGCTTAGAGCCGAGAGCATGCCGGTTTTGGGCTCAATCATCCGTCGTTCAGGCAAGATCGCTGTTTCCGGCAAACGTCATGTACGGCGACATTGTCGCTGGGACTGCCGATCCCGCCGCTCGGCCGCGGGTGTTTATTGCAGCCATGTGCTCGAACATCTCGATCGGGCGAGCGTGGTCAAAGGCGCTCGCGAATACGTATTGCTGCTGCGAGCCCGGCGGCATCTTTCGGCTCGTCGTGCCCGATCTGCCTGGCGGGCGCGTAAATTCATCGAGGCCACACGAGCGCGGCACTCCCGACGCAGCCGATGAATTCATGCACACGACCTATCTCGGTGTGGAGTTTCGCCGGTGTCCGGTGTTGTCGGTCGCATGCGTCAGATGTACGGCAACAGCGCCCATCGCTGGATGTACGATTATGCGCTATGGCCCACCTGCTCGACGAGGCCGGCTTCGTCGCAGATCCGGCGCTGCAAGTTCGGCGACGCGGACGACCCGATGTTCGCACAGGTCGAGGAGGAGGGCCGCTTCCATGACACCGGCAACGAGGAACTCGCGGTCGAGGCACGTCGGCCGATGGTGCGATGAAGATCGCCATATCATCCGTCGCCGGGCCGCCGCGCGATCCCGGACGTGGTCGAATGCACCTGCGCACATGATCGGGGTGCTGGAAGCCTCGGGCGCCGAAGTCGTAGCGATTGACAGTTCCTGTCTCGGGAAAGTTCGACAAGGCGTGATGGCGGCGGGCAATCTGGCGCGTGGCTATCCTTGGAACGCTGTCAGCTGGTTCGAGCCAGCCCGTCGCAGGCGCGGCCGCATCGTGGCCGAGGCCACCCGGGCCGCTGGCTGCGACCTGGTACTGTGCACCGGCACACTCGATGCACCCTTCGACCACGGCATCGACTATGCCATCTGGCTCGACAACACGTTCGCGCTTCTGCAACGCAGCGCGGTCGCGCTGCCCTACCGCCAGGTCGGCCGTCGCCGAGATCGAACGGCTCGAACGAATCGCGCTTAAGGGTGCGCGCGTCGTCTGCCGTTCTCCGAGCACGTCCGGGAGAGCATCGTCGAGGACTATGGCGTGCCCGCCGAACGGGTACGCGCCATCGGCTGCGGCTCCGGTCCGCTGCCGCCGTTCGAGGGCAAAAAGGATTTTTCGAAGGGCCACTTGCTGTTCGTCGCCAAGCACCTGTTCTCCTCGAAAGGCTGGCGACTTGCTGCTCGAAGCTTTTCCACTGATCCGGGCACAACGGCCGCAGACGAAACTGGTGCTGATCGGCAATGACGAGGCGAAGCAGAAGGCCGCCGGTATGGAAGGTGTTGAGGTGCACGGTTTCGTGGAACGCCAGACGCTGAACAGGTTTTTCCATGATGCTGCCATGCTGGTCCAGCCCATGCTAGCCGATCCGTGGGGCCAAGTTTATCTCGAGGCGATGAAGGCGCGTGCCGTTGTGGTGAGCCTAGACGTGGCGGCTGTGCCAGAACTGACCTGTAGCGGAAAGTACGGCGTGATGGTGCCGGAGCCAAAGCCGGAGATTATTGCCCAGGCCGTCCTGGACCTCTACGCACGGTCACAGTCCGAGCTTGATGCCATGACGCGCGAAGCTCAGGCGCGGGTGGTCGGGCTGCACGGCTGGAAGGCGGTTGGAGAGCGTGCCGTCTCAGCGCTTGGGCTCGATACCAATACATCGGCAGCTGCGGAATGATCATCATCTCGAACGGCATGTTGCGGTCGGGTTCGACGGTGCAGTACAATTGCAGCGAGCGTGCTTGAAACTGCCGGTCCCCTCCAGCGTGCGGGCTTCCTTGGCGATTTCAACAAGCCTGAGAGCCGGGCAAGGCTCGAGGCCATGAAGGCGGCGGACGGCTGGACGATCCTCAAGACGCATGAGGCACCCCTTGAGAAGGCTTTCTACGACGAGCGTGTGCGCGTGCTGTTCAGCTATCGCGACGTGCGCGACATCGCGGCCTCGATCAAGAAGAAGTGGGGTTATTCCTTTGATCAGATCCTGTCAGTCGTCCAAGATATGATCGAGATCGACCGCGCGTTCGATGACATCCCAGGCGTCCTCGTTCAGTCCTACGACACGCTCTACGCGGACTTGCCTGCGGCGACGAGGGAGATCGCGCACTTCCTAAACGTGAAACTCGACGACGAGGACCTGGTCCGGATCGCGGGTGCATTGTCGGTAGATGCATCGAAGGAGCGGATCGAGGCGCGCTCCAAGAACCCTGTCGTGCGCTTTCTCGGCCGCCTCTCCGGCCGATTCCAAGTCGATCCGAAGACGCAGATGCACGACGACCACATTTCCGCGTCCGGCGGCCGAGACGGGGACTGGAAAAACCAGTTTACGGAAGCGCAAATAATTACCTTGAACAAACGGTTCGGGGATTGGCTCGAGATGCATGGTTACAAGCACTCCACCCTCCAGCATTTGGCAAGGTCGAGAGTGCCCACGACTTGACACTTTTGAGGCCGCGACTTCTGGGGTCCCGAATAGGGCAACGTCCACAGCTTGCCAAGGCGCTTGCCAGTATGGGCTGGCTCACTTTCGACCGGGCGTTTCGCCTTGCGGTCGGGCTCGCGGTCAGCGTTTACCTGGCCCGCTACCTCGGCCCGGAGGATTTTGGAACTCTGAACTTTGCACTGGCAATTATCGCTATGAGTGCGCCCCTCGTGTCGCTAGGCCTTCGCCAGATCGTCGTGCGCGATCTCGTAACGGCACCCTCGGATGCCGGTACCACGATCGGATCGGCGTTCGCGCTGATGCTGCTGTCGTCGCTGGCGGTGGCGGCGGTCGTCGCATATGTCATCGGCCCACTTCTCGCTAGCACGGAGATTCAGTACTGGCTCGTAGTCGTTCTGAGTCTGACGCTGATCCCGCAAGCCTTCATTGTCATCCGTTGGTGGTATCAGTTCCCGCGTCGATATGAAGGCAACAATCTTGTTCGAGAACGTCGTTTTCATCCTGGTCTCGCTCCTTAAGATCGGAGCGATCTGGCAGGGACTGTCGCTCAAGGCATTTGCGCTGATTCTCCTTTTCGAGGCTGGCGCGACAGCCGTCGTTCTCTTGTGGCTCTATCTCCGTTCGTCGCACCGGTCAGGTACCTGGCGAATCCGGTTTCAGCGGGCAAAGTCTCTGCTAAGCAACTCCTGGCCGCTGCTGCTCTCGGGCATCGCTGTGCTGATCTACATGCGCACCGATCAAATCATGCTTGGCGCCATAGCCGGAACGGAGGCTGTCGGCCAATATTCGGCAGCCCTCCGTTTCAGTGAAGTCTGGGCGGTTATCCCATCCATCATCATGGTGTCCGCCTTTCCCGCACTTCTCAAAATCTATGAACGGGACACTGCCGAATTTGATAAGCGGATCCAGCAACTGTTAGATCTTTCCGTTTTGGCGACAGTAGCCCTTGCTGGGCTCTTGACCTTCCTTTCGGGTTGGTTGATGACGACCCTCTACGGCGAGCCCTATCGTCCGTCCGGCACTGTTCTGGCCATTCACATATGGACAGTGACATTTGTCTTCCTTGGCGTGATCAGCGAGCGGTGGCTAATCGCCCAACGGATGGAGCGAGTTGTCTTACTAAAATCGGTGCTGGGCGGCATGGCCAACATTGGCTTCAATTTCCTGCTCATACCGCTGTATGGGGAATTTGGCGCTGCTTTTGGAACCCTGCTTTCGTACGTCGTAGCAGGGTTGCTTTCGGATCTGGCGCTATCTGATACGCGAAGACTTTTTGGCATGAAGCTAATGGCATTTGTTCATTTGCCATCGACAATTCTAATGGTTGCCAGACGGACTTCGAGAACCTGAGCGTCATCGCTTGCCCCATATTTTCCGGCTAATCCATTGATGCGGTTTAGGGGCATGCAACTGCCTACTAAGCCAGAAAGATTATGTCTGTTACAAAAGAAAGACCGATGGAATTCAAGAATACGAAGTTGAGCCTCAGTCGACCATTGACTAGCTATGGAAAGGTTCAATCGGTCATTGGAAACCTAACTCGCGGAAGAAAGATATTTGTTCGCATACCGCCTCCTGGTTCCTATGTCGACATTGGTTGCGGTCCAAACATCGACCCGGCGTTCTGCAACGTCGACTATTTCTGGAGTTCCTGGCGTCAACATTTGCTGGGATGTGACTAAAGGTATTCCCCTGTCAGATGATTATGCCGCTGGTGTCTTCACCGAGCACATGATTGAGCACATTCCTCTCAATGCTGCACTTGGTTTTCTAAAGGAATGCTTCCGTATCATGAGGCCCGGGGCAGTATTGCGAACAATTACGCCGGACGGGGAGCTCTATTTTCGCGAATGCCTCAAGGGTCCCGAGGCCGAGGTGCCCTATGCAGAAGAGGATGTCGCGCGCTACCCATTCGTCACACCCATGATCAGCGTAAACCGGATCTTCCGCGAACACGGACACCAGTTTATCTGGGACTTCGACACCATGCGCGAGGCGCTCGCTCGCATCGGTTTCGCGGACGTGACCAAATGCAGATACCTGGAGGGCTTAGACCCCAAATTGCTGCGTGATACGGAACATCGGCGCGTTGAATTGCTTTACGTCGAAGCCCGCAAACCTGGCTCCGCCTGACTGCAAATTGGCCTTCTCCATGAAGTTCGCTGAAAGTACCGAAACGGACTGACGCCATGATCGCTCCAGTTCTGGTTATCGCCTTCAACCGTCCGGACCTGCTTCCGCCCCTGTTTGACAAGATCACCGCAGCGCAGCCGAGTGCAGTCTATATTGCTGTTGATGGTCCCAGGTCCGGTCGCGAACAGGAAAGGGAGGCGGTTGCAAAGGTCCGCAAACTGGCGGAGAGCCATAACTTCGGCACCTCGAAGCACCTGCTTTTCCAGGACAGTAACCTGGGTTGCCGGCATGGTGTTGCCGCGGCGATAAAGTGGTTCTTTGGCGAAGTACCGGAGGGCATCGTGCTGGAAGACGATATAGATCCAGTGCCCGAGTTTTTCCAGTTTTGCAACGAATTGCTGGAGGCTTACCGCGATCACCTGACAGTCTGGTCGATTTCCGGAACCAACGCACTAGGTCATGCCGAGCTCGATGGCGATTTCTTTGGGACGACCTTGTTCGAGATGTGGGGCTGGGCCAGCTGGGCGAACCGTTGGGTTGACTACTCGGCCGACCTTGATGAATGGCCAGCCATTCGCGCCGAACTACTTCAAGGCGTGTCCTGGCGCCGCAGATTGCAACTGATGCAGTTAATACATCAAGTCGACGCAACAGTTTTTGACGGCCTGGACACGTGGGATTACCAGCGCATTGCTCAGCAGTACCACAACAAGGGATTGACCCTGTTTCCCCGTCGCTCCCTGGTCAGCAACCGGGGTGCTGTCGAGGGCGTCAGGGCCGGCACGCCGCTTTGGTACGAACCATCAGGCCTGTGGCGTCCAAAGTTTCCGATGAGGATCCCTGCTATAATCAACTGCGATCCGCGTTTGCAGCAGCAGATGGAAGAAGTGCGCTATGGCATGGCCAGAAGCAACTGGCTTCGCCGTCAGATCAAGACGGCGCTGCCAACCGCTCTGGTGGATGCGGTCCGCAAGGCAAGGGGCTTCGCGAACCCGCCCCCGCCGGGCTGCCCACCATGAGTTGGACTTCCGGAATGGTCACACTGCTTAACAAGGGGCATTGTTCTTGGCACTGAAAGGATTCCTGCGGAAAACAGGCCTGATGCCGATCGTGAAGCAGTCGGCTGAGCGCGCCGCCGCCTCAATTGGCATGCGAATTGTGCCAGAGGCGCAGTTGCCAGGTGTCGGCTGGCTCGCGCTGCCCACTCTTCCGGTCCGGACTGTCCTCGACATCGGTGCCTGCCGCGGTGGTTTCGCCACGGAGGTCCTTATCCCACGTTTCCCCAGGGCCGTGATCCACAGTTTCGAGCCTTCGCAGGATGCTTTCCCGCACCTCAAGGAACGGGCGGATGCTTCGGGAGGCCGGCACTTCGCGTACAACTTCGGCCTCGGTGAGCGCGCCGAAACGCTCGTTCTGCATTCGGCAGTTGATGCGCTTCCGGCCTCTTCGCTGCTGCCGTCTACAAAAGAAAATACCGATGCGTTTCCGCAAGTCGCCAACACAAGGGAGCTGACAGTCGAGATCCGCGTGCTTGACGAGATAGCGTCCACTCTGGCGCCCGCCATCCAGGACGATCTTCTCGTCAAGATTGATGTGCAGGGCTTCGAGGATCGTGTGATCCGTGGTGGCCGTAATACCATTGCGCGTGCACGTGCTGTGGTCGTCGAAGTGCAGAGCGCGCCGCTGTATGAAGGCCAACCGACCTTCCGCGAGATCTTCATGGAACTTGATGCGCTGGGCTTTGTCTTCACCGGCGTGCTTGACCAGTTTGCCGCAGCTGACGGTCGAGTCCTCTGATGACGATGCCGTGTTCATCCGTCCATCGAGAAATGCCCGGACATGACCGCAGCCTTTCTCTCGATAGTTACGATTAGTTTCAACCAGAAGGACTTCCTGCGCCAGACGCTGGACAGTGTCATCTCGCAGAAGACTGATGACGTTGAATACATAGTGGTTGACCCGGGTTCAACCGACGGTAGCCGTGACCTGCTGCTGGACCATGCCGGGGACATCGACATACTGATACTCGATCCGGACAACGGTCCGGCAGACGGTCTCAACAAAGGCTTCGCCAAGGTTTCCGGCGAGGTCGGATATTTTCTCAACTCCGATGACTTCCTGTTGCCGGGTGCGATCACGTCGCTGAGGCGCTGCTGGAGCAGGGCAGGCGACGCGGACATCGTCCTCGGTGGTGGCTGGATGGTGTCCGGCGACTGCACGCCGCTGCGTCAGATGAGGGCCACCAGGACTGATATGACCCGCCTACTCGACGGGCGCGCCTCACTGTTCCAGCAGGGCATGAGCTTCAGGATGGAAAGGTTCCGCCGGGCCGGCGGGTTCAACGCGGGGAACCGAACCTGCTGGGACCTTGAACTGCTGCTCGACATGATGGCAACCGGGGCGGGCGTGAGGACCGTTACCAGCCAGTTCGGCGTGTTCAGGCTGCATGGAGACTCGCTGTCAGGCGGCGCTGAGGGTTCAGCCCATAACCAGCGATACCGCAGTGACATGGAACGCCTGCAGGCCAAGTATGGCGATGCTTCAAGACCGGGGTATGGGCGAGCTGCCAGTCTCGCGTGCCGGTTGATTGAGAACCCGGCCCTTGTGCAGGATGTGGCGCTGGCCCGGTTCGGACCTGCCATCATGTCTCGCCGGTGGCTCAAGGCGAACCAGACCCATGACCGCTGACCAGTGGCCGGTAGTGGCTTTCGCGTGGCCAGGTCTTCCCGATTATGCAGCGCGTTGCCTGGCCGAACTCAAGCGTATGCATGGCACCAGCCTGCACGTGCTGGCCACGCGGCCCAGCGTGCCAATCGAGGGCATGGAGCTATCAATTGGACAGCCGGTCCACTGGATGGCCGGGGACGGCGAAACGCAGGGCTGGCGGGACTTCGGGCTTGAGCCGCCGAATGTACTCTTCGCCGGGGGGCACTCGACACCTGCCTTCAGGCGGGTGCTGGAAGAAGCGCGCACGGCGGGTGCTGCAGTGGTGTTGCTGTCGGACAACAATTGGCAAGGGAGCTTGCGCCATTGGCTGGTTGACCCGATGCGCTACCGGCTTCAGTTCCGGAAGACATTCGATGCCGTGTTCGTTCCAGGCAAGTCTGGCCGGGCCTACAATAGGCACATGGGCTTTGCGCCGGACAGGATCTTCATGGGTCTGTATGGGGCTGACCCTGCCGTCTTCAGGCCTGGAGGCTCGCTGCAGTCGCGGCCCAAGGAACTGCTGTTTGTTGGCCAATTCATTGACCGCAAGAACGTCGTGAACTCTTGCACGTGTTTTCGAGCGTCTGGCACAGGACAACCGAGGTTGGCAGTTGCGTCTGTGCGGGTCGGGGCCGCTTCACAACCAAGTCCCACGGTCGGACAATATCATCGTCGAGGGGTTTGTGCAGCCTGCCGAACTGGCCGGTAAGATGCGCGATGCGCGGTGCCTAGTGCTGCCGTCACTTGAAGAACACTGGGGACTGGTGGTTCATGAAGCTGCCTTGTCCGGCTGTGCGTTGGCGCTTTCCGATGCCGTTGGGGCTGCACCGGATCTGGCAAGTAAAGAGAACTCGGTGGCTTTCGCAGCAGGAGATGCAGCTGCGATGGAGGCCGCCTTGTCCAAGCTGATGGCCTGGTCTGACGAGCAGTGGGCGAGGGCACAGCAGGTATCGTTGGCCAAGGCTGCGCACTTCGGACCGGCGCGTTTTGCACAGTCGTGCATCGACATGATCGAGTTGCTCTGTGAGGTGCGAGCACCCCGTTTGGCTGGCCGGGCCCAGTGAAAGTTCTCCACGTCATTGCTTCACTGTCGCCTGTGCGCGGCGGCACTACTACCGCAGCATTGGCGATGGCGGAAGCCGTGAAGTCCCACGGTGTGGTGAGCGAGTTTGCCACCACCGATGACGATGGTCCCGGATGTCGGCTCGAGGCCAATGCGCCGGAGAGAAGGATTCCGTTACGGAATTATTTTGCCAAATGCAGTGAGTTCTACACCGTTGCAGCGGGTTTTTCGGTATGGCTGGGGGGCGACGTCTCAAGGTATGATCTCATCCATGTACACGGCCTGTTTTCGTATGTGAACGCAGTGGCGGGCCGGGCCTGCCGGCGCGCGGGCGTGCCCTATATCGTGACCCCCCACGGCATGGCAAACGCCTATGGCATGGCGCACAAGCCGTGCCGCAAGAAGCTTTCGTTCGCGCTGGTCGAGAGACCTCTGCTGAACGGAGCTGCCGCCGTCCACATGACAAGCGCAGGCGAACAGGTAGACTTCGATCTATTGGCTATCAAGGCACCCGTCAGGCTTTTACCCTTGAGCGTGGACTTGCCCGCTGCGAAGGTCACAGCACAACTGTTCAGTGACAATTTTCCGGATGCAACCAGCCGGCAAATCGTGGCATTCGTGGGTAGGTTGAATCCGATCAAGAATCTCGAACGCCTGATCGACGCGATGGTGAGCGTGACAAGTGAACTGCCAGACGCCCTTCTCGTGATTTGCGGCAGTGGTGAACAGGATTACGTCCGAGCCCTCGCGCAGCGGGTGACAGCGCGTGGCCTAGACGATCACGTGGTGTGGGCCGGTCATGTCGAAGAGCAGATGAAGTGGTCGGTTCTGGCTGCTGCAAGCTGCTTCGTGCTGCCATCCGTGTCGGAGAGCTTCGGGCTGTCAGCGGTAGAGGCTGCAGCAGTTGGCACTCCTTGCATTGTATCAGACAAGGTGGCGGTGGCAGGCGACCTGGCTAGGTTGGGTGCTGCCGTTGCCGTCGATCATGATGCCAGGTCGTTGGCGCAAGGCATTACCAGCGTGTTGACCGGCAAGAATGCGCCGGTGGCGCCGGGCAAGGTTCGCGAAAGGTTCTCACGTGGCCAGATGGGGGAGGGGCTAGTCGAAATTTATTCTGATGCATTGAAGTCTTCGGGGAGCCGTCCTGTGTGCAAGCAGTTGGCGAAACCCCTGGTATGAAACCAGTCGACATAGCCATGAATCGCAGAACACAGAAGTGGACGTGGAAAGAGCTGGCATTGCGGCTATTGTGGATTCTGGCCCTGCCATTTTTCAGATTTAGTCCGAGACCGATGTGGGCTTTCAGGCGTTTTTTGCTTCGCTTGTTTGGAGCGTCGGTGGGGCGTCAGGTTCATGTTTACCCAACGGTCCACGTTACAATTCCGTGGAACATTCGGGTTGGTGATTTCAGTGCGATTGGTAACGAGGCCATTCTGTACGCGTTGGGGCCAATAGATATTGGTAGTGGCGTAACCGTCTCGCAGTACGCACACCTTTGCGCTGGCACACATGATCATCTTGACCCAACAATGCCCCTCATGAAGGTTCCAATCAGAATTGGTGATGGCGCGTGGATTTGTGCCGATGCCTTCATAGGGCCCGGCGTCACAGTGGGGCGTGCCGCCATCGTCGGAGCCCGGGCGGTGGCGATGAAAGACGTCCCTGACAATGCGATCGTGGTGGGCAATCCGGGTGTCATTGTCTCGAGCCGGCTAAAGAATGTTTGAGGCCGCAATTTTCTTGGTGATCCCGGTATCCAACTCAATCGATACGGCGGCACAGCAAGCAGATAGCCAGCGTTGAAAGTCAAATGCCCGATAACGTGGTTTATGGCACTTTCCTGTTCCTTGGCTACCCCCATCCTCTGGGATAGCTGACGCCGCTATCAACACCACTGGCCGTCCTCCCTCGAAGCCCCTAGTCTGGGGCTTCTTCGTTTTCCCGATCAGCAACACCCGCCCCGACATGAAGCCACCCATCACGCCGATCCCGGTCACCGTTGCCATTCCGGTGCGCAATGAGGAGGCCAATCTCGCCCGCTGCCTGAAGCGGCTGGGACGGTTCGCCGACGTGGTGGTGATCGACAGTGGGTCGAGCGATCGCACCGTCGCAGATCGCCGAAGAGCACGGGTGCCGCGTGCTACAGTTCAGTTGGACCGGCACCTACCCGAAGAAGCGCAACTGGTTCCTGATCAACCACCCGCCGGCGCAAGGCTGGGTGCTGTTCCTCGATGCCGACGAGTTCGTCGACGACACCTTCTGCGAGGCCATCTCCAAGGCCGTGCATGATGACCGCTTCAATGGCTACTGGCTCACCTACACCAACTACTTTCTCGGCAAACGGCTCAAGCACGGACTGGAACAGCGCAAGCTCGCCCTGTTCCGGGTCGGCAAGGGGCTGTACGAGCGCATCGACGAGCAGGGCTGGAGCGGTCTCGACATGGAGATCCACGAGCACCCGATCATCGACGGCGCCGTTGGCGAGATCACCGCGCCCATTGACCACCGCGACTACAAGGGCTTGGCCCGGTTCATCGATCGCCATCGCGATTACGCAACTTGGGAGGCGCAACGCTATACCCGCATCCAGTCTGACCGGGACGCCTGGTCCCACTTTACCTCGCGCCAGCAGTTCAAGTACCGGCATCTGGCGCGATGGTGGTACCCGGCGTTTTATTTCCTGTTCACCTACGTGGCCAAGCTCGGGTTCCTCGACGGGGCCGCCGGCTTCCATTACGCGCTCTACAAGGCGTGGTACTTCCACACCATCCGCCTGCTGATCCGTGAGCAGCAGACCAGATTGACGTGAGACCCTGTCAGGGGCTGTGATCCGGTCGCGGATCGATACTATGCCCATACATTGTGCTCCGCGTGTTCCAGGTAGCGTCCCAGCACATTGATCGACTTCCATCCACCGGCCCGCATGATGGCGGCAGTATCGTGACCGGCGCAGAGCAGGTCTTGCGCTGCCCCGACCCTGAGCGAGTGACCACTAAAGGCCAGCACCTCTTCCCTGCTCAGGCCCGCCTCTCGGGCTGATGTCTTCACCAGCCGCTTGACGGTGTCGGTGCTGATGCTGCGATTGACGGCCTTGCCCTGGTAGATCGGGCAGAACAGCCAGGGGATGTCGGGACCGCGCCAGTCAAGCCAGTCCTGAACCAGCCTTGCCGTTTGCCTTGAGGTGAACGCAATCCGGCCAAGCCCAAACGGGTCCGCTTTGCTGCGGCGGATCAGCACCCTGAGCGTTCCATCTGACCGCAATTCAAGGTCATCGGTGTGGAGCGCCACCAACTCGGCCCTGCGTGTGAGCAGGTCATAGCCGAGCGCCAGCATCGCTCGATTGCGCAGGCCCCACGGGCCTTCGGGCTGCACCTCCAGAAACGCATCGAGGTAATCCCGTGTCAGGCCCTTGGCCTGGCGGGGACGGGACAGTTTTTGCCGGCGCACCCGGCGCAGCGCCAGGTTGATGTCCTCGTCCCACGTCGGGTCGGGCAGCCGCAACAGGCGATGTGCCTTGCGAATGGCATAGACGCGCCGCCGCACGGTCGCGACGGCGAGCGACGGTGCCTGGTCTTCCAGAAAGGCGCACACGGTCTGGGGATCAGCCGGGAAGGGCGGCAGACCTTTCTGCTGACACCAGGCTACGAATATGCCGACATCGGTGTAGTATGACTTGATCGTTGCCGGCGCATATGCACCTTCAAGGCGGGCAAACGCTGTTCGCCATTCGTGTATATAGCCTGCGTTTTGCATGACTTTAATATGATAAAAATTTTATCACAATGCAAGACCGACAGATAACTGGTGTTCAAATCCGCGCAGCTAGAGGTGCTCTTGGTTGGTCTGTGAACGATCTTTCTGAACGAACGGGAGTAGGCACGGCTACAATTGTTCGCTACGAAGCAATTCTAGGTATTCCTAGATTCAGAAAGGGAAATCTGGAGTTGATTAAATCAGCTCTGGAAGCGGCTGGTATCGAATTCATCGGTTCGCCAGACGATGCGCCCGGCATCCGCATTCACAAGAAATAATGTGAACGTGCTGCGTCGGGCCATCAGGCAAATGCCGGATAACGCTGGGTCAAATCATGGGTGGCAGCTGCTTCTGGTATTGTCGTCAAACAATGGTCTGGGTCAGCGGTGGTCGCATGTCTGCCCAGGGCCGGAGTGCCTCCCAGGCCGCACCGATGGCAAGCACATCGGCATCCTGGAAGCGCCGGCCGACGATCTGCAACCCGATGGGCAACCCCGAGCCGGTCCAGCCACACGGCACCGACAGGGCCGGGCAGCGGCCGATATTGTTGAACGGGTGGGTCATGTCCATGGCATGCAATCGCCCACCGGCATCAACCCGGGCGAAATCGGCATCTCGTGCATTCAGATCCACCGGAGGCAGCGCCATGGTCGGACACAGCAAGGCGTCATGGCGTTCCAGCACCGCTGCCATGGAGTGCCACTGCCGCGTCCATTCCTGTTCGATCTGCATCAGCCGCTGGCCGCTGATCTTCAGGCCTGCTTCGATCAGCTCAACCACGTCCGGGTCCATCTGCTCGCGGAATTCCTTCAGCGTGTGTCCGAACCCGGCCGCCAGGAAGGCGCCCCAGTAGTCCGTCCAGGTGTCGGTCACCTGCTGAGGCGTCCAGTCCAGGTCGACCGGCTGGACGATGGCCCCGGCCCGGCGGAAGGTTTCCGCAACCGTGTCGAGGGCATGCAGGACATCTTCATCGACCGCGAAGTAGCCGAGGTCGCGACTCAGCGCGAGGCGCAGTCCCCTCACGCCCCGGGACAAGGTATCAGGCAGTGGCTGGTAATAACGCTGACTCTGGTAGTCGGCTTCAGAAGCGCCTTGCGTTGCACTGAGGAACAAGGCGGCATCGTTGACCGATCGGGCGAGGGGGCCAAAGTGGGAAATGCGATCGAAGACGCTGCCGATGATGTCCATCGGGATGCGCCCGAGGCTGGGCTTCAATCCGACGATACCGCAATACGATGCCGGAATGCGCACCGAGCCGCCCATGTCGGTGCCTTCTGCCAGGGGCACGCAGCCGGTAGCCACCGCCACCGCCGAGCCACCGGAGGAACCGCCGCAGGTTTTCGACGGGTCCCAGGGATTGCGGGTGTCGCCCCATAGCGGGCTGCGGGTGAACCCCGAATAGGCAAATTCCGGCGTGGTGGTCTTGCCGACCAGGATCGTGCCGGCTTCACGCAGCCGCTCGACAATGACGGCATCACGATCCGGTACCCAGGTCTGGTGCGAGACCGAGCCTCGCGTGGTGATCTTGCCAGCTGTTGGGGTGAAGTCCTTGATGGCAACGGGAATGCCGTGCAGCGGTCCGCGATCGATGCCCGAGCGCAGTTCGTGCTCGGCCAGCCGCGCCTGGTCCATTGCCTCTTCCGGATAGACGAAACAGAAGGCGTTGAGCAGCGGATTGACTTCGTCGATGCGGGCAAGGGCATTGCTGACCAGGTCAACCGGTGACAGCAGGCCGGCCCTGAGTTTGCGCGCCAGCAGGTCCACTGGTGCATAGCACAAATCAAGATCAACGCGCATCGGCGATACCCCTCCGGCAGTGAGCATCCCCATTGAGCCCTGAACCGGCCGTGATTGTCGAGTTATCTGGCAAAACCAATCTGGCATTGGGACGGGTTGTGCTGGCCTTGTCCGGTTGGCTTTACCCTATGCAAGTTCGTGCCTGCGTATCCACCAGTCTAGGGTACCGGCTGCCACCGGTCGGGGTTGGTCAGCTCTTCTTCGGAGACGATGAATTTTTCATCATCATTGTTCTCCATGTGGAGCATCCACTGCAGCGGCCGTTCGATCTCGCTGTAAGGGGCAATCACCACGTAGATGGCGCCGGCGTGCGGTCCGGAAAGTTTCTTGTACCGCGTATCAATCATTGTGGACGCCTCCCGTCTCAAGCCCGCTTTGGTTCAGTTGAAACATGGAAAGACCGGGGCCCTGTGGATGAATGCGAAGATCGCCAAGACAGGAGCAAGCTTGGCAGCCTTCTCTAGGGCCCGCTCCGGCAGAGAGGGAAGAAGCGATCGTGGACCTTACCCTGCAAATAACATGATCTGGTTTTCTTGCGGCAGTTTCATTGATGTGCGTCAAGCCTTGCATTGGGGATCTTCGCCCTGTTCGGTCTGATTTTGGAAGCTAGGCTATGCCTGACGTGTGGTTTGGCGCTGCTCAAGTCTGGTCGGCCTGGTTTATGCTTTTGTACAGTTTGTCGCGCGGGACAATTCGCCAGGTCCACATCTCGAGCCTGAGGTTTTCAATGTGTCTCGGCAACAGGTCTGCAGCGCGTAAGAGAGGATCTGTTAGCGACGTCACCCGGATTGGGTTTTCGTTGCCTTGGAAGCCTGCTGTACTACTCTCATGACGAAAGACAGGCGAAAGCCCCATTCTCGGTTCGAGGTCAACCAGCAGGTCAGCCTGCTGATTGATGACGACAACTGCCGTGTGTTCTGTGAACTGAAGGATATGAGTGTCACGGGCGCTAGGCTAGCCAAAGTACCGCTCAGGACGGTTCCCGAAACCTTCAGGTTTGTCATACCCAGCGTAGACATCGCGCTGCCGTGTCGGGTTTGCTGGACGAGTGACAGCGAGATTGGCGTGGAGTTCATTGGCGACCCGGAAGTCCGTCGTCACCTGTTCGACCGAGGCGGTTAACCCAGCGTGGCCAGGCGAGGGCAAACGGTCCTGCCAATCAGTCCGTGGACCGAATAGAGGTGCGTCTTTGTAACGAAGCCAGTGCCGTGGAAATAGGTGCAGTCGAGCTGCGCCTGTCCCAGACCTGCGCCAGCATACGGTCCGGAACCATGAACAAGCACGCCTGATGCGGTCAGATAAAGAAGCAGCCAGAGCGTTACGACGCCACCGGACAGGAAGGTCAGGATTTGCTTCATGACCCGAGCCTAGCCTAGGCTGGTATAGCAACCGTTTTCGAACAGAAGTCGTCACGAGCGATTGGCGCAGAACAGGTGGACCACATGATTGCATCGATACTCATTGCCATGGACGGATCGGCACACTCGCTGAAGGCGGTCAGTATGGGGGCGGCGATTGCCGCGCCACTCAAGGCCAAACTGGTCTTGCTCAATGTTGCCAAGCCGGACAAGGCCATCGAGGCCATGCGGCAGTTTGCCAGAACGGAACACGCCACCGACCGCGATGCTGATATCATCGACATTCTCAAGCGAGGCGCAGAGGAGATGCTGAAGGGCGCTGCCAGCAAGGCCCAGGCAGCCGGCGTTGAAGAGGTGGTTGTTGAAGTCATGGAAGGTCCGATTGCCCGCACCATCGTGGCCAGAGCCGAAGAGCACGGTGTCGACATGATCGTCGTGGGGTCCAGGGGGCTGGGAGACATAGAGGGATTGCTGCGCGGTGGCGTCTCGCACCGGGTCGAGACATTGGCAAAATGTCCTGTCTTGGTGGTGAAATGATCCGGCTGGCTCTGACAGGCTGACAGTGCAGATGTCATCTCGTGTTGCGTTTGGCTTTCGATCTTTGGGAGGAGGCAGATGTGTCCAGGCGTATATCAGTGATGACAGGATTGATTGTCTTGCTGGCAAGCACGTCTGACCTGGCAATGGCCGATGACACCGCAGACGCGGTCGCCTGTTGGTCGAACTATTCCAGTTGTGCAACTGTTTCCTTCGACGATCAGAGCTGGCGATCGATATGCTACGCAGACTTCTCAAAATGCCTTAAAGCCGTGCAGCTGCCGAAGTGTCCTGCCGCAGGCCAGGTGCAGGCGTGTTCAGAATTCCTCGCCGACTGCCAGGTGCTTGCTGGTGCGGATGCTGTCCTGATTGAGCAATGCCAACAGGACGTCGACGTGTGCCTGTTTGCCCACGGTTGCTAGGCGGCTCGAGACCTCGATCGGCGTTGAAGGGAATGACCTGCCGGGCATGACTGCTGCGTCGCCGCGTCTCCGGCCGCTGCAAATATTCAGCTCGGCAGCTCTTTTTTGCATCTTGGCCACTTGCCCAATCCGACAGCCTCATGCCATCGTTATAGAGAGGCTCGGCGACAGCTTCAGCACCCATGGATGAGGGTGTGGGCCGCCCATGCTCCTTGTCCGCAGTCAGAACAAGTGAGTGGCGTACATGGGCTGGTCAGAGGTCGTCTATTTCAACGTATTCTACGCTGTCGTCGCCGTGCTGGTCGTTACCGGTGTGGTCAGCCTGCTGCTCTGGCTGGGGGCCGGGATCGAGCAGTTCTCCAACTGGCTGGCACGAGTCTTCTCGCCGAAGGTAGTGCCTGATCCTGGCGCGGAAGCGCTGGAGCTTTCGCAAATGAAGGCGATTCTGGCCAGGCACGGCGGCCAGTGGATCGGCAAGCAGGACGACTACCAGACCAGGCTGGTTCGCCTGTCACTTGAGAACTGCCGGTTCCGCAAGGAAGCACTGGACAAGGATGCCAGGATTGATGGCCTTGCGCAGACCGTGGGCGTGCTGGAACGGCGCATAGCCGACCTGCAGAACACCCTGCAGCCGCTGCAGGTTGAGGCAGACAGCAAGGACGCCACGATCAGCCGGTTGATGGATCAGCTTGCCGCCCGGGAGATGGAACTCGATGCAATCGCAGAGGCTTACCAAACGCTAATCGACAGTCATGACCGTGAGCTGAAGCACTTGGTCAGACTTTTGGACGGCAAGCCGCTGGACGAAGTCACCCTGAAGCGTGGCAGGACGTACCTCAAACGGGACATCAAGACGATGCGAAAGGTGCTGCTTGACCTGGAGGCGAGCGCTGCCGGACGGGTGTCAAGACCGGCGGATCAGGCTTCACCAGCCCAAGCCGGACATTGGTGACGCGCATGAGGGGCCAGCCGATCAGGTAGGCCGCCTCAGCATTACCGTTCAACCTCGAACAGCACTTCGTTGCGCCTGAACATGCCGGGCGTGAACGGGTCGTCGTAGTAGGCATAGATGGCGGGACCGGTGGTCGCGTAGCCCTTTTCGTCCAGCCAGTCTCGCAGGCGGGTCTCGTTGACCTGCATGAGCGCATCGTCGGCGCGGCCAGAAAACCGGATTGCGGCGCGCCGCGTTGGGCTGATTGTCAGCAGGCGGACGTCGGCGTCTGCGGGTTTGGGCAACGTATCGGGGTTCATGCCCTCCGGCATGATGAAGTGGACCTTCCAGATTTCGCCACCTGCTGCGTCCTGTCCGGGTTGCTGGGTCACCGGCGCCGTCATGGCGATCTTTTCGCCCGCCCGGTCCTTGGCGAAAATGTAACGCGCCAGCGGCCTGAAGCCCGCCCGCACCGCGCTGTCGCGATCACCCTGCCTGGTGACTTCCGCGACGGTCATCTGGCCGTAGTCCCGCACCTCTATATTGCCGTCCTTCGCGACCAGCGCATAGGCCGGTTGGTCGATGCTGCGCATGTACAGCACCCAGCCGCCAACCACCGCAACGGCCAGCCCGGCAAGGCTCACCACGATCCACAGACTTGCGACCATCATCCTGCTCATAGATCCAGGGTCCAGCTTTCCAGTGTATCCGAAACTCGAGTAATCAACTTCGGCAGACTAGACTGTCAGGGCGCTACGGTCATCAGGTCGTTGTGAGCGCAAGAACGGGGACCGACTGCAGTAGTACAGGTTCTTGCCAATCAGGCCCGTGTTCACCTAACTGGCTTTCCATGAAGATCTCGATCATCACTGCGGTGCGCAATCGGGCCGGCACCATTGCCGAAGCGGTAAGGTCGCTGCAGGCGCAGAGCCATGCCGAGCATGAGCACATCGTCATGGATGCCGTGTCGAGCGACGGGACGCTGGAGGTGCTGGCAAACCTCGCCGATCCGCGCATGAGCGTGGTGAGCGAACGCGATGGCGGCATTTACGATGCGCTCAACAAGGGCATGGCGCGCTCGACTGGCGAAGTGATCGGCATCCTGCACTCGGACGACTTCTTCGCATCGCCGGATGTGTTGTCGGCTGTTGCCGAATGCTTTTCGGCAGGCGAGGTCGAAGCCGTCTACGGTGATCTCCAGTATGTCTCGGCTCACGATCCGGATCGGGTCGTCCGGCACTGGACATCGGGCTTGTATCATCCGGACCGGCTGCGCCGGGGCTGGATGCCGCCGCACCCGGCGCTGTTCATCCGCCGTGAAGTTTTCGAAGTGCATGGCGGGTATGACACCAGCTACCGCATCGCGGCGGACTATGACGCCATCCTGCGCTGGTTCGGCCGGGGCGGCATCCGGGCCGGGTACATCCCGCAGGTGCTGGTGAAGATGCGGGCGGGCGGGGTCAGCAACCGGTCTTTGCCGGACGTCGTGCGCAAGAGCCGCGAGGACTACCGGGCCTTGCGAACCAACCGGGTTGGCGGAATCGGCACATTGGCGTGGAAGAACCTGTCCAAGCTGGGACAGTTCAGGGTTTTGCCGGAGGGGCGGTGATGCACATGACGGACACAAACATATTCGACGCAGCTGTGACGCGCCTGGACAGCCGGTCGGCGCGCATCGGCGTGATCGGACTTGGCTATGTCGGGCTGCCGCTGGCGGCGGCGTGCGCGCGGGCGGGCTTCCCGGTGACCGGCTTCGACATCGATCCGCCCAAGGTGGAGGCCTTGAACCGGGGCCAGTCCTATATCGACGCGGTGCCGTCCTCGGAGCTCGCGTCGCATGTGGATGCCGGCCGGTTCGAGGCAACGGCTGACTTTGCACAACTGGCAACGTGCGACGTGATCGTCATCTGCGTGCCAACGCCGCTGTCGAAGCAGCGCGAGCCGGACCTGACCTATGTGGAACGCACCGGCGAGACGATTGCGCAAAGCCTGCGCCCCGGCCAGCTGGTGGTGCTGGAGTCGACCACCTGGCCCGGCACCACGGAAGAAGTGCTGAAGCCCATTCTGGAAAGGAAGGGGCTCAAGTCCGGCGAGGACTTCTGGCTGGGCTTCTCGCCGGAGCGGGAAGACCCGGGCAATGCCTCGTTCAGGACGGTGACCATCCCCAAGGTGGTGGCCGGCGACGGACCACAGGCCTCGCAGCTGATCGAGGCATTCTACGGCGCGGTGGTGGAGAAGGTGGTGCCGGTGTCGTCACCGGCCGTGGCGGAGGCGGTGAAGATCACCGAGAACGTGTTCCGGGCGGTGAACATCGCGCTCGTCAACGAACTGAAGGTGATCTACGACCAGATGGGCATCGACGTCTGGGAGGTGATCGATGCTGCCTCCACCAAGCCGTTCGGTTACATGCCGTTCTATCCGGGCCCCGGCCTTGGCGGGCACTGCATCCCCATCGATCCGTTCTACCTGACCTGGAAATCGCGCGAGTACGGCGTGCCGACCCGCTTCATCGAACTGGCCGGCGAGATCAACGTGTCGATGCCGCGCTACGTGATTGCCAGGCTGGAGGAAGCACTCGACCGGCGCCTGAAAGTGTCGCTGGGCTCAGCGAAGGTGCTGATCCTGGGCCTCGCCTACAAGAAGAACGTCTCGGACATACGCGAAAGCCCGTCACTGGTGCTGATCGAGCAGCTGGAGAAGCGGGGCACGTCGGTTGACTTCCATGACCCGCATGTTGAGACGGTGCCGATGACCCGCGAGCACGCCAACCTTGCGGGACGCAGGTCAGTGACCCTGACAGCCGAAGCGATCGCCGGATACGATGCGGTGCTCGTGTCCACCGATCATGATGCCGTCGACTATGCGATGATTGCGGAGCACGCAAAGCTGGTGATCGATACCCGCAACGTGTTCGCCCGCAAGGGGCTTGGCGGAGCCAACGTCGTCAAGGCGTGAGCCTGATCAGCTGCGCCACTTCTTGTAGTGTGTGTTGAAGAGCCGCGCAGCCGGACGGGTCGAGCAGCGTGGTCAGCAGCACAGGTATTCCGCATTACGCCGCAACAGCACCCGGCCGGTATAGTCACGGACAATATCGAGCGCCATCATGGTCCTGTCGCCGGTGCCTGCAGGTAATTGGCAATGGCCCGGTTTGCCCAGTCTACGGCCTCGCTCAAGGTCAAGCGCAATGGGCAGCGCCGTGGTGTCAAGCAACATGCGGCGGCCGAGCAGGAAACCCGTACATCACCGGCAACGCGCCCGATCTTCCGGTGAAGGCGCGTCAACCTGCTGCCAGTCAATGTCATGCTCCTGCTGCCAGCATGGCGAAGTCGACGACGTCCTTCAGCAGAAGCGTCCGTGCGGGATAGAACTTGTCACTGATCTGGCAGTGGGCAATGAGGTGGATGATGCGGTGCTCCGGAGACGGGACCAGAATGCCGGCAAGGCCGGAAGCCGGACTAGCCTGTTCGATCACGTCAGCCGGGTCGAGCGGGTCGGCTGCCATCGTCCCAGATAGACCGTGTATGCAATTCGACAGCCAAATCTCCTGCCGGGCGAGACCAGCGGGGATAGTGGTAGTGGTCTTCCTCGCGGTAGGCTTCTTCCGTCCGGTCGCGTGTAACCAGCCTTGTCGTAGTCAGCGATATCGCTGCCTTGGGCAGCTGGCCCGGACTGACCAGCACGATCCAGGTCGGACAGACGTGCGCCAGCCGGCACGGTTGAAGGGCCTCGGCCAGGAAGGCACCGCCTTTCAGCGCCACGCAGGTGATGCCATCCGGCAGCGAGCCATCTGGCCGATATCGGCAAGGTCCGCCTCATGCTGGCATTTCGCTACCGTTGTCGATTGCTCAATTGCTTCCAGCATCATCCGCAGCCCCGCCGCGTACGGGCCTTCCACGCCGGCCTTGCGGATGCCGCCGGCCAGAGCCGTTGCCGCGCCGTGTTTGCCGGCAAACTCGATCAGGGCGTGAGTGTCGAGGTCGTTGAGGCAGCCAGACGGGTCCGTGGCTTGCGCCAAACCGGGCGCGAACAATCTCAAGGCACAAGCCGGCAAGGCTGGCTGTGTGGTCAGGATCCGTGGCGGTGGAAATCTGGCGGGTCATGATAAGCCGTGACCATACACCTGGCTTCTCGGTCCGGTCATGAGCAGATGTAGCCTGGGAGAACTGACGCTGGCGCCTGTGCATCAATTCATTAACCGCTTCACGCTAAATTAAGGACAGTTTCTGATGTCGCTTGGGCGGATCTGGCTGAAATGCAAGCATTTCAGTGTCTGCGGATCGCTGGCGTGCATCGCAGTAAGTAAGTGTGTTGTCATGCGTTCCAGTATCGAAGTCTCCGCCAGAGCGGAGTCCGCGCCGAAGCAGGCGTGGAGCAAGCCCCGGCTTGCCGTTCATCCAATCTCGGACATCACCCGGAACGGAAATGCCAGCATCTGTGATGGCCCGTTCAGTAGGCAACCGTGGTCGCAATTGCCGAGTGCGTTGATCCCGGCTGAGGCCTGGATGCGGCGTCTCGCATTTCAATGGATTCTTAAAGCAGATTAGTCACGCCAAAAAGCTCAAGCCGCCACGGATGTGGCCGAGTTGGGCTTTGGCGCCCAACGAGCCTTGCCGACCTGTACGCGCAGGTAAGCCGGCGTGGAAACCGGCTCGCGGTTGTACTGTCTTGAGCAGTCGTAGCTTCAGAGCCTTCACCTGCATAATTCCTTCCACCACGATCGGCTGGTTCAGACTCTTGCAGCGGATGACGAGGTCACCCGAGCCAAGCTTCGACTGTAACCATGACTGGCGGATCTTCACACTCGTTATGTCCTTGCGCTCGCAGCAGATCGGTGACGAAAAAGGCGATGCGCGCTGAAACCAGAACTGGGTGTGACTGACCAGAAACTCCTGGCGTCTGCACTTGAACAGGTTGATTCCGAGAAGAATGGCGCCCGCACCAAACAGCGGTAGCAGAACTATGCTGAGCAGTGATAGTTCCGGCGCGCCACGCCACAGGGCACGCCTGTAGAGGGTCAGTTCGCGCGGTCGGCGAGATCAACGTTCATGCCAGTTACCAATGAAATTAAACTATGGTTCTGGGCAAGCATGATGCGGTGGGCAGGGTTTCCGCCGGGTTTAGGGAACTGGTTAAGAAACCGTGACTGGATTGCTCCAGTTGTGCAGAGAGACAGACATCGGGCAGAGACTGCGGCCTTGTGGTTTGCAGAATCCGCGGATAGGATAGGTAGAGTGCCTATGGGAACGCTGCCGGGCTCAGCGGGCTCCGGACAATGATTATTGCGCAGTCAAACGGTGTTGCCGCTTGCGCGTGTTGAGAGGGTTGCAGTGCGCATTCTGGTTACCGGCGCCGCCGGTTTCATCGGCTTTCACCTCGCCATGCGTCTCAAGGCGGACGGACATGAGGTCACGGGGCTGGACAACATGTCGCCGTACTATGACGTGTCGCTGAAGAAGGATCGACTAAAGGCGCTTGACGACAAGTCGGTCCCGGTCGCCATCGTTGACCTCTGCGACAAGAAGAAACTGGAGCAAGTGTGGCGCGATGCGGATGCACAGATCGTCATCCATCTCGCAGCGCAAGCGGGGGTGCGGTACAGCCTCGACAACCCGCAAGCCTACGTGGACAGCAATCTCACCGGGTTCGCCAACGTGCTGGAGCTGGCTCGTTCGCATCAGCCGCGCACCTGCTATATGCGTCGACCAGTTCCGTCTATGGGGCCAACACCACGCTGCCCTGGTCGGAGAGCCATCCGGTCGAACATCCCGTGTCATTCTACGCTGCCACCAAGAAGGCCAACGAGATGATGGCTCATTCCTACGCAGACCTTTTCCGGCTGCCGATGACCGGCATGAGGTTCTTCACCGTTTATGGCGAGTGGGGTCGACCGGACATGGCGTTCTTCAAGTTCGCCAATGCGATGCTGAAGGGCGAACCGATCGAGGTCTACAATCACGGCAAGATGACACGGGACTTCACCCATGTCAGTGACGTGGTCGAGGCCATCGTGAGACTGATGGACAAGCTGCCTGAGCCGGTCGAGGCCGAACAGGGCAAGCCGGCCGCACTGGGCACCAGCCCGGTTGCGCCGCATCGGCTGGTTAACATTGCATCGGGGACACAGGTGGGCCTGATGCACTATATCGAATGCTTGGAGAAGGCGATGAGAATCGAGGCCGACATCAAGTTCACCGGCATGGCGGCCGGAGATGTGCGCAATACGTGGGGTGACGTGTCAGTGCTCAAGGCATTGACCGGTTACGAGCCGAAGGTTGACGTGGAAACCGGCATGGCCGCCTTTGCCCGCTGGTACCGAAGCTATTACGGCCAGGCGGCTGGCACGGTCAGGGTGACGTAGACATGCTCAGGATGTACGACAGCCGCAAGCGCATCCTGGTGACAGGCGGGGCGGGGTTTCTCGGTTCGCACCTTATAGATCGCTTGCTGGAGCAGGGGCACGAGGTGTTGTGCGCCGATAACCTGTTCACCGGCACCAAGCGCAATGTTGATCACCTGCACAATCATCCGCGCTTCGAATTTCTGCGCCATGATGTGTGCTTCCCGCTCTATGTCGAGGTCGACGAGATCTGGAACTTGGCGTGTCCCGGCCTCGCCGGTGCACTATCAGCACGATCCGGTGCAGACCACCAAGACCTCGGTGCATGGTGCGATCAACATGCTGGGCCTGGCCAAGCGGCTGAAGTGCCGCATCTTCCAGGCGTCGACCAGCGAGGTCTATGGCGACCCGACGGTGCATCCGCAGACCGAGGATTACTGGGGCAACGTCAATCCGATCGGGCCGCGCTCCTGCTATGACGAGGGCAAGCGCTGCGCCGAGACGCTGTTCTTCGACTATCACCGCCAGCACGGGCTGGAGATCAAGGTGGCGCGCATCTTCAACACCTACGGGCCGCGCATGCACCCGCAGGACGGGCGGGTGGTGTCGAACTTCATCATGCAGGCGCTGAAGGGCGACGACATCACCATCTATGGCGATGGCCAGCAGACGCGCTCGTTCTGCTATGTCGATGACCTGATCGAGGGCTTTCTGAAGCTGATGGCCTCGGAGCCGGACATTACGGGGCCAATGAACCTGGGCAACCCGGTAGAGTTCACCATGCTGGAGCTCGCCGAAACCGTGCTGAAGCTGACCGGTTCACGCTCGAAGCTGGTTCACCTGCCGTTGCCGGCGGATGATCCCGAAGCAGCGCCGGCCGGATATCTCGCTTGCAAAAGCCAAACTCGACTGGGAACCCAAGGTGCCGCTGGCCGAGGGGCTCAAGTATACGGTGGAGTACTTCAGGCAGATGGCTTAGTGCCTCTGCTTCAATGTGTGCGATGTCTTGCCTGTCAGGGGGTCAGGGCTTCCGTGTGTTGTTAGGCAGTTTTCCGCCATCAACAATCGAATGGTTGCCGTTGCAGGTAATCGAGGAGATAGGGAAGCGCTTGAGGTGGGGCCGCACCCAATGTGTTCGACACTGGCTGTTCATAATGAGCAGAAACCGCGTTCATGAAGGTCGCATCTCTGGTCTTTTACCACACGAAGAAGAGGGGGTCTAATAAATCAAATGCCGTCGACGCCAAGGGCTTTTGGTAGCTCAGACGGTGTTGTTCTGAAAAGAATTTATCCAATGAGCAAGGAACCAGCATATTCTGCATTCATTCGGATTTGGCAATCAGCGTTGGCGTCAACAAGATTGGCTACAGGTGGATAGGTTTGGTCCGCAGATGGAATTTTCTCTGTATTGTGGTGTCGCAAAGTAATTTCACAGGCGTTCGCAACTTGCCGGTCCGGTCTTCAAACGTGACCTTCATAAATTGGTTGTGAGTGACCGGCGGACGCCAGGTTAATGTGACCCTTCGATCTCATCCGTTCATCAGTGTAGGAAACAGGCCAGATCCTCAAGTGAGCGCCATTGCTGGCATATTCTGGAAGGACGGCCGGCCCGCGGACCAGGACGCACTGTCCAGGCTTGCGTCCGGCTTGCGCCCGTTCGGACGGGGCGGTCAGCAGCTGCACGCGCTTGGGTCCGCCGGTCTGGTCAGGGCTTTCGACTCACCCCGTGCAGCTTCGGTTTTCGGCGATGCTCCAGTCATCGGCGGCGGCGGCGATCTCATGCTGGTGTTCGAAGGCCGACTCGACAACCGGGATGACCTGCATGCCGAACTGGGCCTGGACCTTGTCGAGGCGCAAGGCCTGCCCGACAGCGTGATCGCCCTAAAGTCGTGGGAGAACTGGGGCGCAAAGGCTGTCGAGCACTGGCTGGGCGACTTTGCCGCGATCTGCTGGAACGCCGCAGAGCGCACACTGGTCGCGGTGCGGGACCCGCTGGGCATGCGGGGCTTGAGCTATCACGATACGCCAGATCGGATCGCTATCGCCTCGGCGCCGCGCGCCATGTTCGCGCTGCCAGATGTCGAGAAGCGGGTGGACGAGCAGAAAATCGCTGACTCGCTCGTGCAGCTCTATCACGATGGCGAGCGCAGTTTCTTCAAGGGCATTCACCGCTTGCCGATGGCCTGCCGCCTCAAGGTGACAGCTGCCGAAACCCGCGTTGACCGGTACTGGTCGCCTGAGGATTTGTCCGCCATCAGGCTCAGCCGCGACGAGGAGTATGTGGAAGCCGCAGCAGAACTGCTGGGCCGGGCCATCAAGGCACGGCTCAGGGGGGCGAACCGGGTCGGGGCGTTCATGAGCGGCGGGCTCGATTCCTCCACCGTCGCGGTGAGTGCACTCGACCAGCTTGAGCACCAGGACAAGCTGCCGACCTTCACCTGGGTGCCTGAAGATGGCTGGGATCGCCGGACCCGGCGCGGGGCCTATGGCGACGAGCGGCCGTTCGTCGAGGCCATTGCTGCCATGCATCCACGACTTGAGCCCCACTTCGTCCAGGCTGACGGCATGGGGCTGTTCGATCATCTCGACAACTTCCTGGACTATGCCGGGGTGGCGCCCCGCAATGCCATCAACTTCTGCTGGATTCATGAAATCTACCAGAGAGCAGGCGAACAGGGGATCGATGTGCTGCTGGAGGGCGGCGCCGGCAACATGAGCCTGAGCTGGGCCGGGGACGGGCTGTTCCTGAATCTGTTCAGGTCAGGTCGGTTCATCGAGCTTGCCAGGGAACTCTACAAGGGAGGCGGTTCGCTGAAGGGCATCGCCTGGCTGCTGGCGCACCGGCTGGTGTTTCCGCTGTCGCCGGATGTGGTGAAGCAGACATATCACCGGCTGCGCGGCGAAGACCCGAACACCCCGCTGTGGTACATGCAATCGGCCATCAACCCGGCGTTTGCCAAGGATATGCGGGTCGAGGATCGCCTGAACCACTATGGGCACCACTATTTCCGCGAACCGATGCGGGACGGGCAACACATTCGCAAGACCTTGCTGGCCGGGTCGTTCATGAACGAGGCAGCCGACATCCATCAAGGATTCCGGGCCATCCACGGGGTGGAATCGCGTGATCCGCTAGGTGACCGTCGACTGGTGGAATTCTGCTTCGGCATGCCGGAAGAGCAGTTCCGGCGTAACGGCGATGGCCGCTGGTTGGTCAAGCGGTTGATGAAGGGGCGGCTGCCGGACAAGGTCTTGAACAACCGGGGAGTTGGCGAACAGGTCATCGACTGGCACTTGCGCATGACCCGGGATATGCCGCGCATCCGTGAGGAACTCGAAGCCATTGCTGATGACCCCGATACGGCCCGTTACATTGACGTTAAACGGATCAGGGCCTTCATCGACAACTGGCCCGCTCAAACCCCGCTAAACCCGAAGGCGCATGGCTACGCCTTTATTCCGGTCAGTATTGGTTCGGCACTGGCGACAGGACGCATGGTGCGACGTATCAAAGGCTCCAACCGCTAGCAATCTGGTAACGTCCCGGTGTGAAGGTGGCGGGCACAGAAGGTCGGAGTTTAACCGTGGCAGCATACACCTACAGCAACCTCAACCGCATGCACCATCATGTCGAGACTCATCGATGCGAGATCCTTTTGCTGGTGCAGTTCCAGCGCTGCTTCTTCCCGCCGGCGGGCGAGCAGACGGGCAATCTGCTGCGGCAGGTAGGGCAGATGCAGGAAGCCACATTTTGCCGGTTTTTCGTCACGTGCAACTGCTGAGAGAAATCTGTACATACAGGCATTGCACAGGAAGGTGCCGGCCGTGTTGGAGACCTGCGCCGGAATGCCGGTATTGAGCAGGGCAGTTTCGATTGCGCGGATTGGTAGCGTGGACATCAGTGCCGTGGCGCCAGCGGTCATCAATGGCTCATCGATGGGCCGGCTGCCGGTATTGTCGGCGATGGCAAAGTCGGCAATATTCAGCGCCATCCGCTCAATGCGGATAACACTTTCTCCCGGCCACAGCCCAAGGCTGAGTACAATGTCGGGTTTCATCTCCTCCAGGAGCGAATCAATGCAGGCATCCAGGCCATGAAGCCTGACTGGCAGGGATCGCCCCGTTACGTCGCATCCGGCGATGCGACGACCTTCCAGGCGCTTCATTACCTCGTCAGCCGGATTGATGGCACGGCCGCCATAGGGTTCGAATCCGGTTATGAGGACACGGGGACTGACCATCTCTTGTTACTGTTCCGGGGAATGTTCAAGGCTCGGATTCATGGCTGCTTCTGCCTGTACACTTGTTCGATCAGTTCGTCGATGGTGGCATGACTGGCGGGTGCCGACGCGAGTGGCCCATTCGCCGGGCGGCGAACCAGCACACTCTCGAGGAGGCAAGAAGTAAACAGGGCAGCATGATTAGGACCGACAGGGGCTCGCCAAGGACATCTGCAAGTCGATTCAGCCAAAACAATCGCATTGCGCGGGCCAATATTCTGCCCGCTGACGACGTGGAAGTTTCCGCTTGGCAGTTGATGGTGCTATATCGGCGCCTTGCATTTTCAGAAGCAGGGGACCTTTACCGGATGAGCAGGCTTTTCACGCCGCTGCAACTTGGACCGTTGGAGCTGGATAATCGTATTGTGATTGCGCCGATGTGCCAGTACTCCGCCGATGACGGCAGCGCTACGGACTGGCACATCATGCACTTGGGCCAGCTCGCCATGTCGGGGGCAGGGTTGCTGATCCTGGAGGCAACCGCGGTGTCACCCGAGGCCCGCATCACGCCGAGCGATCTTGGGCTGTATAGCGATGCGAACGAGGCGGCGCTGGCTCGGGTGCTCAAGGCGGTGCGGTCCTGTTCCGCCATGCCCATTGCCATCCAGCTTGGCCATGCGGGGCGCAAGGCATCCAGTCATGTGCCATGGCAGGGCGGCGCCCAGATCCGTCCCGGTGAACCGGGTGGCTGGCAGACCGTTGCCCCATCTGCGGTGTCGCACGGCGAGGCGGAGCATCCGCCGCTGGCGCTGGACGCCGAGGGGCTGGCGAAGGTGTGTGACGATTTCGTTGCAACAGCCAAGCGCGCCGCCCGGCTGGGACTGGACGGCATCGAGATCCACATGGCGCACGGCTACCTGCTGCATGAGTTCCTGTCGCCACTGTCCAACCGGCGCGACGATGCGTTCGGCGGCTCGCTCGAAAACCGCATGCGGTTTCCGTTGCAGGTTCTCAAGGCGGTGCGCGATGCCTTTCCGGCTGACAAGCCGGTGTGGCTGCGGCTGTCTGCCAGCGACTGGGTCGAGGGAGGTTGGGACATCGACCAATCGATCGAGTTGAGCCGGCGGGCTGAAGTGCTGGGGGCTGCTGCCATCCACGTTTCCTCTGGCGGGGTTTCACCGGCGCAGAAGATAGCCCTTAAACCCGGTTACCAGGTCGGTTTCGCCTGCCAGATCAAGGCCAAGGTAAACGTGCCCGTCATTGCGGTCGGCCTGATCACCGCCGCTGTCCAAGCCGAGCAGATTGTTGCCCAGGGTGATGCCGATGCCGTGGCATTGGCAAGGGGCATGCTGTTCAATCCGAGATGGCCATGGCATGCCGCAATGGAACTTGGGGCCCAAGTGGCGGCTCCGCCGCAATACTGGCGCAGCACACCACACGGGGTGCGGGACCTGTTCAAGTCGGCTTCGTTTGGCCAGCGCTGATGGTTTCGAGGTCTGGTTCTTGCGGCTATTGGTCGGGTACAGACGGATCAGGCGCTAAGTTCTTTTACCAGTTTGCCGGTCAGGCCCTGCTGGCTACGGATTTCCTGTTCCCGGCGCCGCAGGTCTTCAACATGTTCGGCGAACCGGCCTCCCAGAGCAGAGAGCTTGTCTCGGTCCAAGCCGGGCCCTGTCAGACTGTCCAGAGTCTCCACAACGGATTTCACATCCATGCCGATGCCGCGCAGTTCGCGGGCCAGTTCCAGCCGACGGACCTGTGGAGGGGTGAACAGCCGGCTTGTTCCACGACGGATGGGGTGTGCAATGCCTTGTTCGGAGTAGAACCGGACCGCCCGCGCTGTCAGCCCGAGCTTCTTGGTCACGGCATTGGTCGTCAACTGGTTGGTAGTCTCCACTGTTGCCGTGTGGCTACCATCCGCAATGACCTTGCGGACGAGATCGATGATTTGTGTTGCCTCAGTCATGCCATCCCCCCTCTGCATTTGCCTTGCCAAGGTGATTTTGTTTCTGGCCAGGCGACGCTGAAGAATCAGTATATGTACGGATATAGCTCTTTGTACGCTGCGGCACCAGAGGTCAGGTTTCGTAACGAGAGATTCTGTTTTGGCTCTGACTTCATCAGCTCCATTCAGTGTGACATGAGCACGGGCACTGTCATCGCTTGCAGGATGTTGCGCGTTACCCCGCCGAACACCAACTCGCGAAGTCGGGAATGGCCGTAAGCTCCCAGTACCAAAAGATCGGCACCGCTATTGGCGACATGATTGAGCAGTGCATCAGCGGGCGCCAGATCGGGCGCCGTCACTGACTGGGCTGTTACATCGACGCCGTGCCGGGAGAGCACCGCGGCCAGTTCAGCTCCGGGCAGGTCTCCGGCGACTTCGGGCTCCTGCTGAGCATTGACCCAGACAATGTCCACCTTTTTCGCCCGCGCCAGCAATGGTATTGCATCAAAGCTTGCCCTGATGGCCTCGCGTGTGCCGTTCCAGCCGATAACGGCGTGGGAGCCGATCTGTTCGAATTTCCCGGCCTCCGGCACAATGAGGACCGGACGGCCTGACCCAAGCAGCAGCCGTTCAACGAAGTCCGCCTCAACGGTGCTGCGGGCATTGTTGTTGCTGACCTGGCCCGCAACAATCAGATCTGCATAGATCGCATGGTCGAGCATGGTGTCTGCCAGCAGATCGGAAGTGCCGTCGAGCTGGCGCCATTCCGCCCTGACGCCGTAGCGCTTTGCTGCGTTATCGAACTTCTCGCGCACTTGCGGCGCCAGTTGTTCGAAGAACTGCCGCCGCCGGCTGTCCAGTTCGGCAGCGCCGTAGTTCACGGGCAGAACAAAGCTGTCCAAGGCGGGAACCACGTAGATGCCGGTGATGTGGGCATCGTGCTCGCTGGCGAGCGTGAAGGCTGCCCGCATTACGGGTTCAAGGCGGGCAATGTCGGCCAGTGAAACGGATATGGTTTTCAGGCCCATGACCCAAGTCCCTTCGCAGAGCAGTTTGCGCCAACTGACCAAAGGTTGAACCGGCTCAGGTCAGGTTACCTTGATGTGCGTCAATCGAAGCCCTTGGCAGCGCTGAGCCCGTGTGTCGGGATTCCGTCCAGCCAGTTGCTTGAATTCGACGTCAAGCAGGGTTGGAGTCCCCTGTGTGATTTTCTTGGGCGTGCGGTGCCGGCTGAACCGTTTCCGCGCACCAATGACCGAGCTGAATTCTGGGATCGTGTTGCCGGCAAGATCTGAATCAGACCGGGCTGACCTTGCGGCAGGCAAGCTTGCCCAACGACATTACGGGAAATTTTTAGGCGTGCTTGAGTATTAGAGGGCCGTCCATGGTCATGCCGTTGGCAGCGATATCGTTTCCTCAAATTTCATCTGTATGCTGATATCGCTTTGAATCTTCCAGGTTGGAATGCCGAGATATTTGAGGAAACGCGTGGGGATGTGGTGCGAAATCCTCACCGTCATTTCGGACTTCGTCGATTTCAGGAATGATGTCGATTTCCGCCTGCTTGAGGAATGCGTACTCCGGACTTTCGGCAAAATGCTCGATGACCTGTTGGGCGCGACGGACAAGCAGGTCATGTCCTGCATTCTGATACTGGTAGAGTTGACCGCTCTTGACAGCCGCACTTCCGGCAACCGTATCTGACCTGGTTCTGACATCAGTCACATGAAGCATGTCACCAAAATAGGCAAGGCTGTAGACATTGCCAACAATGGCAAGGATCCAGAGGCCACGTCTTTTCCATGTTGAACCCATCCGTTGTGCACTCCTGCTCCTGTATCCGGCCGCAGGGCCAGGGCATATTGACTGTTTTTGTCTTTTCTGACGCGATGCTAGCAGGCGCAGGTTAACGGTTGCCGTAACGTGGGCCGGTGGATCACTGGCTCAGGTGCAGGCGTCGCAGTTCATCCGCAATTTGCTGGAAGCTTTGCACCAGGGCTTCGTTCGACGGCGGATCAAAATACTTCTCTGCACTCGAAGCGCATGCCTTGATCAGGTTGCGCTGGGTAGAGGAAGGAACCTCGTAGGCGAACGAGTAGACCGTTACACCATTGGCCTTGACGTTGTTGCAGGCTTCGCGAAGCATGTCGTTCTGCTTGTCGACGCCTGCCCAGTAGTTGTCGGATCCCAGTCGCTTCTGACCCAGGTAACCGTACGCCGTATAAGTAGAGCGGTTATGGTTTGACTCGGTGTCGAAAGTATTCTCGCCATCGGTAAGCAGCACCATGGCCTTGCGGATTTCCTTGTCGGTGAAGCTGACGCCTTCGGTAAACGGTTCACCGGGAGACAGGACACGCAGACCCCAGGCAACCCCTTCAGCCACATGGGTATAGCCGTCGGCACGCATGTTTTTGATAGTTTGCAGCACCGGAGCCTTGACGTTGGTAAGGGCCTGTAGCGGCTGGATATTGCAACCCTTGTCTGGTCCGGAGGAGTACGATGAGACCGACTTGCCGCGGTACTTGCGATAGTTCTCCTGCCGGAATTCGGAGTTCGAACTGCTGGTCCGGTCGTTCAGATAGTCGTTGCCGTAGGAACCGCTGTCGGGTTCGTCAGGCGCGAATGCCGGCGGGAACAGGGTTGACGGGTTGGCGGGATCCGGTCCCGTGTCATTGACGGCCAAGGCGCCGGGACGTGCCTCGACACAGCCGGTCCACGAACGGTTGGTCAGGTCATTCCAGGCCTGCCAGTTGTGATAGCTGGCATCGCTGGCATCAAAATTGTCGTTGGAGTACCTGTTCATCGGCTTGCTCTGGCTTGCTACACTGCCGGGCGTGGTTAATTCTTACGCATGATTTTGTCAGCAATCCGCAGTCGGAATTTTGCTTAATCGAAATGGTTTACGGGCAAAGTGTGTGCCATGGCGATTGACCCTCACGAGAGCCGGAATGCAGGACAGCAGGACATATCTGGATGAGCAACTGATCGATGGTTTGCGGAAGACAATCGATGACAAGGTTGTGGCGAGTTTGCTGGCAGAGTTCATTGCCATGCTGGAAGCCGTTCGCTCGCAACTTGACAGGACTCCCCCTGACTCGGTGGAAGCGGCCAGGTTCCTGGCGGTGAAACTGCGAGGCTCCGCAGCAGAGTATGGTGCGATCCGTCTGGCAGAGGTGGCGCGCACCATGGAACAGGCCCTGCTTACCAGTTCAAAGAACGTCGTTGACTGGCGATTGCTGCTTCGCGCCGAGATCGGGGACACCATACTGGCCTTCCGCCACGAAATCCGACGGTTGGGCGCCATCCCGGCGCCAGGGCCGAGACTGAAGCTTGTATCAGGCGACTGATATCCGGTTCCGATTATCCATCTGCTCAACCCTCTCGGTCGGGATTATTTCGAAAAATCACCAATCGATATCGAGATGGCTTTTGATCGTCTCCAATAGCTTGGTGCTGCGGTGCAACTCAGCTTCAATCGCTGCTTCCAGCGCTGACTTGGCTAACCTTTCCATTCCGCCGAGGCGGACCTCGAGCTCAATTCCATAATATAGTACAGCGCCCAATAGACTTGAAGATTGAGTTGCGCGAGACCGCAGATTTGCGAGGGCCTGAAGCGCGTCGTGGACACAGGCAATTGCGCCGGCCTGATCATTCCTGCTCATCTGGCTGGCACGGACAAGAGACTCCCGGACCAGTTGTGCGTCATTGTGGGCCTCCTCCCAAAATTCAGACGTGTCTCGGATCATCCCAATTTATACCAGTAAGGTTGCTGGGCCAGCGGCTAAGCTTTCCAACGATCATGGTGACGTGAGCCTGCCATGGTCAATATGGCAGGTACCTATGAAATGGGATTGCAGTGAGTTTTCTCCAGTCGGAAACGCAGTTCATGGTGACTGCCAATGCAGGCGGAACCGGAATCACCGCATTCACAACCTGAAAGAAGATTGGCAATGCGATCCAGGAATACCGACATCATACGAGGAATATGTCGGAGTAGTCGGGCACACCTGTCTCGAACCCGGCGACAATAGTGATGTCGCCGGTATCACCGCCGGTCGGATCGAACCAAAGTCCCTTTCCACCAGTATCCAGGTAGAGCAGGGGGCCGGTCGCACCCAGGTCAGCTGGCAGCCCAGTACCCGACAGAAAATCAGCAGGGGCGAGTACACCCGTGTATCCAAGGTCGAAGCCTGATGCGGACAGGTGTATTGCATCGAAACCGTTGACAAAGTCACGCACCAGATCCCCGCCTTCACCGGGGCTTGCGAAAAAGAACGTGTCTGCCCCTTCACCACCGAACAGCACATCGATGCCGGCCCCGCCATTCAGCGTGTCGTTGCCCGCTCCGCCGTCGAGCGTGTCACCGCCTGCTTCGCCATCGAGATAATCATCGTCCTCATTGCCAAACAGGACGTCACTGTCATCTCCACCGAAGAGATGGTCATTGCCGAAGCCGCCAAACAGCCAGTCATTGCCGGCTTCGCCGTACAAGGTGTCATTCCCCGTGCCGCCGTCGAGGCTGTCGCCACCTGATCCCCCGTGCAGGGTGTCATGCCCTGCCTCGCCGAACAGCGCATCGGTCTCGCTGCCGCCATCAAGCAGGTCATCACCGCTTCCGCCAAACAGCCAGTCGATGCCGGCTTCGCCGTAGAGCGTGTCGTTGCCGGAGCCGCCATCCAGGGAGTCATCACCGTCGCCACCCCACAGGATATCATCGTCGTCCTGACCGAACAGGGCGTCGCCGTCGCTGCCCCCGTACAGCGTGTCCATGCCCCATCCGCCATACAGCCAGTCAACTCCGGCATCACCGTAGAGCAGGTCGTTGCCGTGTCCGCCGTCGAGCGAGTCGCCACCCTCGCCGCCACGAAGGGTATCGTCGCCGTCTTCTCCGAACAGAGCATCCGTACCGTTGCCACCGTCCAGCTCGTCTGCCCCGTCCCAGCCATACAGCCAGTCCTGTCCGTCGGCACCGATCAGGCTGTCGTCACCATCACCGCCGTAGAGGGTGTCGTTGCCGAAGTGGCCCGCGATGATTGTCATTGCCGGCATTGCCGGTGATGACGTTGTCGAGGTCGTTGCCGGTCAGGGTGTCGTTGCCGCACCCGCCAATGGCGTTCTCGATATCGACGTCATAGGCAATGGCCAGGTTGTAGGTCATGCCGTTGACCGAGGAATAGGCACCCGCCAACCAGGCTCAGGGTCGATGAGGTCGACCAGCCGGACAGGTCGATGGTGTCGGTGCCGTTGCCATCCCAGATGGTCAGGATCGGACTGGCGTTCTGGGCTGAAATCATAAAGCCAGTTGCCGGCGGTGGCGTTGAAGCCATAGGTCGTGTCGGTGGCGCGGGTGGTGTAGTCGGCGCCGTACAGCTGCTGGATGGCCATGATGTCGTAGACCATCGGGGTCTGGGCATACTTGCCGTTCCAGTCAGCGCCGGTGACGTTGGCGTTGAAGTACGACATGATGGTGTACTGGCGGGAGTCCTCGACATAGAGCCAGCCGGAGGAGGTGTTGCCGTACTGCGGTGAGCCGCCATTGTAGTTGCCGGCATGGTTGAGGCCAAGGGCATGGCCGACCTCGTGGGCGATGGTCAGGTAGCCGTAGATGCCGGCTGTCGGGCTGACCAGGTTGTTTGTGCCGCTGTTGTAGTTCGGGTTGAGCCACACCGACCCCTGGATTTTCTGGAACGAGAAGGCCTCGGCGCCAACCTGGCCTGGGTAATAGGCATGGGCAAAACTGTTGCTGGTCGTGGTGTTGGAGAACTTGATGTCGGCGGTGTTCGGGCGAATTGGTATTCTCGACGAAGCTCGGGGCAACCAGGTCATCCCACAGGCCCATGATCTCGCGCAGTGCCGACTTCTGGGTTTCGGTCATGGCAGACCAGCCGGATTGCTCGCCGTAGCCTGAGGCAAAGCTGCTGGAGGTGGTGAAGCCGTAGCGTGATCGTCGGGGCGACCTGGCCGGAGGCCGTGTACCAGTAGGATCCACTGTCGAGCTGATCGACAAGTGCCTGGTTGAAGCCAACCGGTGTGCCGCTGGCCGTACCGCCCTCGGCAGTGCCGGCGTACTGCGGCTCCAGATCAGGCTGGTATGTCGAGCCATGAGCTAAACTTGTCGAGGAGCTTGGCTCAGGCCTGGATTGTCCCTGCCAGCGGAAAGGGCATGATCGTATGCGATGCTAATGCCGGTCTGGCCGGCCTCAGCGGCATCGCGCGGCGCTCCACTCAGGTTGCTGCCCTGGGGTTGCAAACGACGCTCCTACGGGATTGCCCGGAATTGAACATGACCTGATCTATGACGGCTTGGAGACTGTCCTTGATGTCCTGGCTTTCCGGCGTGCCATCAGCGAACACGGCCAGGGTGCCCGGGTCGGAATCAAATGCATCCCACTCGGAGATTGAGCTGCCAATACAAAGTTCGCACATGTAGCCTGTCCCCATTGCGATCGGATGCGCTGGCAAGCGCCGTCATCGTGCACGGAAGGAGAAGGTACAAACGGATACTTTCGGGAAGGTAATCCGCGCGCTGACTGCGACAGGAAATTGCAAATCTGGTTAACGCAACTGGTCTGATGGTGGAAGCTGTCACAGGTGTACCAGTACTGGTTTGCCGGTGACGTTCACAGTACCGCGTCGCGAAGGCAGAAGACCCGCCACGCGAGGGGTAACGTGGCGGGTCTGTGCGGGCTTCAAACCGCCGGAGAGGAAGGCAGGGGTCGAGGGGGTCCGGTGGTCTGTTCTGATCGCCCGGAGGGGGCCAAGCAGGTTTCGTACCAGCAGCACACCTGCCTGTTGCACTTACGGCGAGATCTACGAGGCTCCGGCCCCGTATCGAGAACGCGTCCACGTGCTCCAGCGCCCTGCCGGGAAGAGGAGTTGCCAGAGCCGGACGACCAGTTGCTGCCGGTGTGTGCCTGAATGAAACAAAAGGGGAAGGCGCTCTGAATGGGGACACAGAGAGCCTTCCAAGAGGGTTCTCGGTCGAACGAAGTTGCCCGGGAGCAGGCCATAAGGCACCGACTCCCAGGCTCCGGTCGCCGTCCAGAAATGAGGTTACATCCAGGGGATGACTGCAGATGTGCAATTGTGGACATCCGCAGCTAGGTTTGTCGTGGCAGCCACGTCCCGGCATTAATGATTAATCGAGCTTCTGGGCAGTTCGGTCGCAATCTGGCGCGCGGTTTGAAAGGACTGCGCCAGGCTGTGCAGCGGGGGTACTCACCCGGCGCTCCAGCCCAGTCCTCCTGGTCCTGTCCATCCGCCGCATTTGGGCAGGCCAGGGGGACGCCCAATCATCCCGGGCCTTATTCCGGCAGCCCTGCATCAACGGGCAAGAACAGGCTTGACAGGGTTGTCCAGCCGAAAATCTGCAGGACGATCACCCCAACAAGGGCGATGAAGCAGACGCCAACCATGAGCTGGAGCAGTAACAGGCTGCGCTCGACCTTTTCAAGTTGCTTCAGGCTGGTGAGAATGGAGTCAGTATTGAGCTGGGCAACAAGCGCATCGCGCCGGCCTCGATCGCGAACGACTTGGCCCTTTCCGGCGACCATTCGCGCATCTTCAGTGACTGGTTGGGTGCCCACTTGGGCGGCTTGTCCCGATAGCGTCCGAGCAGCAGGTCGATCTCGACATCGGCCCGGGCCTGGTTCCGGCTGGCGGCGTTGTCGATACCGCTGGACTTCAGTTCCCCCAGCAAGCGCCGGAGCTAGTCCTCCTTGCGCTGCAATTCCTGTTCGGTGATCTGGTTGTCCATGGAAGAGGTTCTCACTCTGCGTCGTACCGCGCGAACCGCCCGGATATCTACCTGCTGGCCCATTGTTGACGTCTGTCGACGGCTTGTGAAGCCTTGTGCCCGGCCGGGAGCGAACTGTCGAGAAGAGAGCCTGTCAAGCATGGTGCACTCCGGCGGCAGCCTTTTCTCATGTTGCAATGCAAGTACCGCGCTGAGGTGCCCTGCCAGGGTCAATCGTCAGTGCTATGGAACAGCGCGCTTTCCCGGATCAACCTGGTGATTTCCTCAGCAGGTGCGCCAACAAGTTCAGGCTGGCCGGAAAAGCTCACGCCCACCAGACCGTTGTCCTGCCAGCGGGTCCAGCATGGATAGAGCAGGGATTCGTCTGCCATCAGCAGGGCGCAGGCATGTGCTGCGGACTGATCGTGTTCGTGCAGCGCAAGCCGCGCACCGCCAACACTTAGGTCGGTGACATAGCAGCGGATCGAGCGTTCCTCCAGGGTGAAGAGAAACGCGGTCTTGTTGACCTTGTACCGCATATGTGAGCGCTTGTCTGACATCGCCGGGCAAGCTAGGGGCGGCCCCGTTAACAGGTTATTGCCACGCCCTGGAGCGAACGGCGATATGGTTACGGATCGATTCAGACGCTTGGCTGCAATTTTAGATAACTTGCCGTTTGTGCAGGTTCTCTACCTTTTAACAGCGGCTTAATGCTGGCCAGTGAGGTTTAGCCACTGCCCACAGCAGTCATTAGCATCCTGCGTGTACTCTGGCGGGCAGGATAGATGCCGGGCCGGAGGAGATCCCATGTCACGCCGTGTGAACCCTGCACCAGTGCAAGCTGTTGGAACTGACCAGCCGGATGGCCTGGTGCAGCCGGAGGTGACAGCGGGTCCGGAGCTGTCGACACAGAGGCTGCGCGATGCCATTGAGGGCAGGGCGATCATTCCGCTGTTCCAGCCCATCATCGACCTCGCTACTGGAGAGACGACCGGCTGCGAGGTGCTGGCACGGTGGACCGACGGGGAGCTCGGCGCCATCTCGCCTGACGTCTTCATCCCGGCTGCAGAACGGGCGGGACTGCTGGACAAGATGATGATCTCGCTGCTGCAGCCTGTGGCGGATGCCATGCACCGCACCCATCCGCGGCTGTCGTTCTCGATCAATGTGTCGCCGAGCCAGCTGAGGGATTCCTGGTTTTCCGCGCGGTTCCTGTCCTACATCCGGCGGCTGAACATCCCGCCGCAGCGGCTGATCGTCGAGATCACCGAGGCGGTGCTGATCCGGGACTTTGCCTCGATCAACGCGACGCTGAAGTCGTTGCGGGCGCAGGGCATCCGCATTGCACTGGATGATTTCGGGACCGGCTATTCGAACCTGCAGTACCTGTGTGCCATCGACTGCGACATCGTGAAGATCGATCGCTGCTTCGTCGAGCGGCTCGGCCGGGAAGGGGCGAGCCGGAAGGTGATCCAGGCGGTGGTGGGGCTTGGCTCCGGTCTCGGCTTCTCGATTACAGCAGAAGGCATCGAGACAGATGAACAGGCGCGCCTGCTGCTGCAGCTCGGGTGTGACCGGGGCCAGGGCTTCATGTATTCAAGGCCGGTCAGCGGGCGCGAGTTTGTCCGCTCCAACGGCCTGCCGTCACGTGGCCATCCAGTCCGGGAACTTCATGGCATCCGGCTTGCGGCCGTACAGCCGGTACCGGCCAGGCAACCGCTGATGGCGTAGCGCGCCTGCCTTTATCTTCGCAGTGGCCGTATGGAGGCCCAACCTGATCGTCGCCAACAGGGGCGGTGACAGCGGGTCAGTTCAATTGTCAAAACTACAATTATAGATTGCGGTTTTATTTTTTAAGCTATCTATAATAGAGCTTGCTGATGGTGCGGATTGTCGCTGCGATAGTCCCGCCCGCGGTTCGCCGCCGACCAGGCGCCGCGTACCGGCTGGCTGAAATCCGCAAATAACAGAACTTCAATGAGCCCGGTCAAGGCGAGCGCGGACCGTGAGGAGTATAATTATGTTTTCAATTATCAGGGAGATTTCAGTCATGAAGAGACTCGCTCTGGCGGCCGCTGCTGCCATGTCCATTCTGTTCGTCCAGTCGGTTCCTGCACTGGCAACGGAAGTGCTTGACGCGGCCCAGATCAAGAAGTTCGTACCGGGCCGGGCAAAGGCAAAGATCAGCGGTTCCACGGTGGTAATCCTGGCAAGCACCAGCGGCAAGCTGTCGGCGACCTGGGGTGGTGAGAATGATACCGGCCAGTGGCATGTGAGCGGCGATCAGCTGTGTATCAAATTCCATACCTGGCTGCGTGCTGGGACGCACTGCTCAAAGGTGGCCCGGTCCGGTAATTCCTATAGGGTCGTCGGGGTGACGTTCAGCAAGTACTGAAACGGTATCGGATCGTCAGAGAAGTTATGCAGCAAGCGCAATCTGATGCATTTGGCAAAGCCGATGGTGATGCAATGCAGCAGGCGCGGGACCGTGGCTTCTGTGGCGCGCCCGGTTATATCGTGACCAGTGCATTTTTCTGGAGAGATGACCGACTTGAGCATGCGCTTTCCCGATCCAGGGCTGGGCAAATCCTTTCATGTCAATGTCTATCCAACAAAACCGGCGCCCCGAAGAACGTCTGGAAAATCGGTATCCGGTGAGCATGTACTGTCAGGCTGCTGCAGCCTTCCGACTGCGCTATCCGCTGCGGGAGTGCTTGTTCAATCGAGTTTGAGTGATTTCTTTGACGTGGATTGCACGGATTTGGGAGAGGATATGGTGTCTAAACAGCGTTAACGCGCCCCCTCAACAGGAACTTACACACGATGCTTCAGAAGCTTTTGGACAAGGCCCTTCCGATGAATGAGGCCACTTTGGATGACCCTTGGACGGTTCAGTACTGGTCGTATCTCCTGCCTCACTTCCTGTCCGGTCTGGTTCTGGGATGGATTGCATGGAAGATGATAGGTTTGTTGGCCTCGTGAGCGGTTCACCACTTTGGTGTCGCTTTCAGAAATCTTAACTCCTGCAGTCGTAACATCTGCCCTGCGGATCCATAAGCAATCGGCGACGGTGCAAATTTCTGTCGCAGAAGGCACAGGCAGTGATCAACTTTCCAAGCCGAGTCCTGATTGTCGATGACGCCCCAGTCCATTTGGACATTCTGGAGAGGGCGTTTATCAACGCTGGAGTTGCCACGGTTGTCAAAGCTATCGACGGCCACGAAGCAAAGTTGCTTATGGCAGAGGCTTACCCATCATTTGATTTGATTGTTCTCGATCTCTGCCTGCCCGGTTTTGATGGCTTTGAGATGCTCAGCCATTTCGGTACCTGCGGATCGGATACGCAGTTTGTCCTGCTCTCAGGGATGCCACGGCACATGCTGGACATGGCTGCGACGTTCGCACAAATGAAAGGGCTACGGTTGATCGGAGCCTTGCAGAAACCCGCAGCCATTTCCGAACTGATGGAAGTTGTGAAAAGCCACGATTGGGAGCTCAGACCAAGAGTGAGCGCTAGTGGCGTATCTCAGACCTCATCATCGTCTGGTTAAAGCGGGTGCTTCCTGGAACGCCCGCTTGGACTGGTAGCCGGCGATTGTGTGCTGTCAGGCAGCTGCGGCCTATGGTGCAGAAGTTTGTCAACATGACCCAGGTGCTGCGGTTCTGTGTTGCCTGCTTCATCCAGGCTCGGGCCAGAACATCGATGTGAAAATGCCCCGGACGCGGGTCGACCGTCCAGATTGCTCCATCGCAAGAGTTCAGATCCGGACTTTTTTGCTGTTGGTCGTGCAGCCCACGATGATCTAGTCTGACAAGTGCTGCGGGTTACCTATCCGGGTTGCTGCCGCGGTTGGGGTCGGGCAATTTCGTTCGCAGGTGCCCCTTGCGATGCTCGGCCCTGTTTTTTTGATCAGATCTTGAAGCCGCCCACTGATTGAGCAAGGTTTTGAGTGTCTTGCGCCCATTTGGAGTCATGAACGTGAGAAATCCGAGTTTGAGACTGATTTTCAAGGCAGCTGTTGTGGCGGCTGGCCTCGCTGCGGTTGGTATTCCGTCAGCCAGTGCATTCAACAACGAGATGCAGCTACGTTGTCACTGGTTCCAGCAGCAGTCCTGGAAAGCGGCGCGTCAAGCAAACGAGCAGCCGCCAGGCTCGCGTGCCGAAGAGCGTTTGAGACAGAAAGCGCAATGCTGGCGTCAGACCTACAACCGCTGCCTGCGAGGCGAGATCTTCCCGCAAGAGCGGCCCTGTTAATCCGGATCCGCAAGCTTTGACCAGAAAGCCCGTCCGCTTTGAAAACGGACGGGCTTGAGGCCAACGTGGGTGTCGGGCAGCGTCCCGGGGTAGATGCAGGGAACGGGAGCTGCTCGATGGCGGCGCAAGCATATCTCGCCAACTGCAACAACAGAATGACAATCCCGCTGTGCAGCTATCGGCCGGTTGCGGCGGTTCGACAGATCTGGACGAAGGGACGCCGGCCAGGCTGTCTGAACCGATGTCAGATGAGATTTTCTTGCCGGTCCTGACAGGGCAGCCGCCGGATCTGGCACACGCATCCGAAGCGTCGGCCTGGACCAGTCGGGCTCATCAGGTAACCAGGTCCAGTGCCGCTCAAGGGACTGTCCTAAGGTCAGCAGCAGTGTCGTGCAGATTTCCACAGGCTGATGCTCTGGACGTGAACAGCCGCCAGCGGGAAGTTCGCACAATCGCCCCTGTTGGCCGATAGACCAGATAAGCAATGTCTGAACCTGATCAAGGAGTGCGTGTCGATGATCGATATTGAAACCAGACGTTCCGAGAACGTGTTCGTCCTGACCCCGAAGGGATCGCTCTCTGCCGAGGACATCAGGACCGTGGCCAGCACGATCGATAATTACATCAATGAGCATGATGCAGTTCCCAGCCTGGTTTTCCGGTTGAGCGAGCTGCCTCACTGGAAGGACCTCGAGGCGATGGCGGCACATTTCAAGCTGGTCAGGGATCACCACAAGGTCATCCCGAAGGTCGCGCTTGTCAGTGACAGCGGCCTGCTGGCGCTGGTGCGTGTGCTGGTTGATCAGTTCACCGGGGCCCGCATCCGCCGCTTCCCGGAAGACGCTTTTGATGATGCGGTCAACTGGGCTGCCATGGAGGGCGATCATCCCGGCAGCTTCGTGGTTCTCGATGACCTGCCATCCGATGTCATCGGCCTCGATGCCCGTGGCCTGATCAGTGCTGCGGACTACCGCGAGACGCTGGAGCCGCTGGTCGAAGAAAAACTGAAGCAGCACGACAAGCTGAAAATGCTGCTGATCGCCGGCCCGTACTTCGACGGCTACTCTGCCGGGGCGCTGTGGGATGACGCAAAGTTCGGCCTCACCTACATAACGACGTTTTCAAAACTGGCGCTGGTGAGCGACGAGGACTGGCTGCACAACAGCGTCAAGCTGTTCGGTGCGTTCATGCCCACGCAGGTGATGGTGTTCCCGACCGGCAAGCTCGACGAGGCGAAGGCCTGGATCAGGAACTGATTGCTGGCCTGGCGCCCGCTCATGCGCTGCCGGCAGCCTGGACCACGGCCTCTCAGCGGCCAGAACCGAAGCAGTTCACCTTGCCAGTCATGCAGCCTTCGCCCCCGTACCACATGCTGACGATCAGGATGATCGCTGCCATGAAGGACAGCATGAACAGGGCGAGAAGCAGGTTGCCCAGGGGCTTCAGCATGTGCTTCTCATGCAGGAAAAGGCTCAGCGCCAACCGCGACCGTCATCAGTAATGTAGATGCCTACTGCATCAAGCTGCCGGACAGCTACCCCATGCCACGGATGGCAGCGCGACCGAGATGCAACCGCTGCGGGTTCAGGAACTCGACGACGTCATCGAAGGTGCGGGCGAGGCCGGATGCAGGTGCAATGCACTGCCAGCGTGTTTGTGAGGCAGCGTCCGCAGTCCTGCCGCAGTTGCAGATCACACTCTTCGAACCGGCGACATCACTGCACTTGCGATCGGGTTCGTAGCGATGGCGCCGTTGTGGCTGGGATTGCTGAAGGTCGTGGCACTGCTTGCCATCGGTACAGTCAGCTGAGGCAGCCGATCTCGATCGCCTTGCCTGCTCGGCGGAGGTTGCCAAGCGTGACGGGTCCAGATTTATGGCTGTTTCGGATGCTAAACGAAGCCGGCACGAAGGTGATGCAAGAGAAGCCCGGGACACTTGGCTCGCCAATCCATGCTATAAGTGACGCATGAAACGATTTGTCATGATCATCCTCTGGGGGTTTCTGGTTGCTGCCCTTGCCGGTTACGCCATGTTCGCGTTGGGCTGGGTGATTGCCGAGCCATCCTCTGCACCAAGGGCCTTGGGCGCCTTCGGCTTCATGAGTGCGCTTGCATTCCTCGTCTACAAGGCGGGTCGCAACTTGTTGTCATAGCGAGGCCTGCAGTAAACCCGGGATCCAATCAGCTCTACAAGGGTGCCCAATGTGACGCCGCGATGCAAAACACCGCCGGGCATGAACGCGAATGCTGGGGTCGCGCGGCTTTGGCAACGTTATTGCATGGGGGTCATCAAGTGATCTTTCGAGATTGCTTCATGGGCATCTCGCATGCCGAGTTGATCGGAGCCTGATGCTTTCACTCACCGGACCAAACCGGAGGTGTCCGCGATGACAGGCGACAACAAGTCCAAAACGTTAGGTAATCCCACCCAGTGTGTTGCAGCAACGGCCAGCGAGGCTCGCCGCTACACGCCTAAACCTCTGAAGGTGGACAAGCCACAGAACAACCCCAGCGGCGCCGTGGATATCGACTACGTGAAACGCTTCGAGTCCTGAGACCCTGTAAAGTCTGCAAGGGCTCACTGAAGCGAGTTCTGCACTTTCCAGTGCCCCCGGACTCCGCGACAGGTTTCGAGCGCTGATTGAGTCCATTGGGGCTTGCAGGCCGCTTGTGCTTGATGAAGCCTCAACCAATCCATGTGTATCTGCAGTGCCCCACAGGGACGGGGGTAAGTGCGTGTTGCGTGCGAATTTCTGATCAGGCCCGGGGCCGCGGTTCTCTCCCGCCATCTGCGGGCCAATTCCTTCACCCCAACACACAACGGGCGCTCCGAAGAACGCCCGATGAACTGGTCTTCAGTAATTTTAAGCTGTCAGGCAGCGGCTGCGCCATCCGAAAAAAACCGGACAGGCCGAGTGTTGATGCGAGCAGCGACACTGCAGTAAGCGGAGAAACCGGCTTTGACGTCACAAGGCCAACACTTACAGAAGGCCTCGCCAGCGCAGGACCAGATAGACGCCGAGGGCGAGGACGACGAACTTGATGGCGATGTAACTGAGCCAGTGCCTGGGAAACGGCAGGCTGGTTGTCCAGTCTTTCTCACTGTTCGACGTTGTCATCAATTTAACTCCAGGCTTGTTGACCGCGCCCCTGTCTTTGCGTGCAAGATGAACGATCCGGTAGGACATCCGCCCAATCTAAGCGATAATGTGTTCCAGATTTCCTAAAGACTGATAGCGGGCAACAAATCAGGATGTTTGAACCTCATCACAGCAAGACCCAGAGTGAAGATGCATGACGACGATTGACTTTAACTCAGAGCTCGAGCGGCGCATCGAGCAGCATGCGATGGACCGCTATGGGCTCGAATTACGACGGGATGGGCATGGTGGGTACCGACTGCTGGATGTCGGGTTGAACCGGCCCGACTACCCGCTCGATGGCGGCTTTACCAGCCTGGTGACCATCAACGACTATCTTGCAAGACGCGACAAGGCTGTTAAGGGGGATGTCTGCATAGACCCCCAAGATGATTTGCCAGCCTAATCTCACCCTGTATCGGAGATGATGGCTCGACCATGACAGATCCTAAAATCATTCAGTCCAGGTTCTGCACAACCATCGAGGCGGAAGGCACGTCTGTGGAAGTCTCCATCTATCGCCTCGAAGACGAGACCGAGTGGACGCTTGAAGTCATCGATGAGAACTGGAACAGCACGGTGTGGGAGGACAAGTTCGCCTCCGATGAAGACGCCCTTGCGGAGGCAATTGCGACGATCAACACCGAGGGCATCTGGTCATTTGTCATTGAAAATTCCGACGATGATGAGCGACCTTTGATGCATTAGCGCTACCCAATAGAAGCAAAAGCGACGCTTGCGAAAAAGAACGCCCGCCGAGTTTGCGTTCGCTGATTGTCTGCTCATTGTGGAGAAAAACTCATCCACCTGCGCAAAGTGCAAGCCAGTTGATGTGTGATAGACTTGCTCCCTCATATTGGGGAGCACGAAGGTGTGGAATCATCGATTGCTGAGGTTTCTTGAAGGCACAGGCCGGGACGGTGAGGGTCGGCTTATCGATGAAGTGCTGGCCTTTGATGACACGCAGATCGAACATGTCCACACCTTCATCCAGTGGCTGTTTCCACTGGACGGGCCAAGCCGGGCGCAACCTCAATCACCGGTGCTTGCAGAGGGTGAGGCGGAGCTGATCCGCCAAAGCAACCTCGCCCAGCAGAACCTGTTGCTGGCAACCGAGCGGATGCTCGCCTTCTATCGTCTGAACAAGCACTGGCTTGGCCGGTTTGATCACAACCATTTGAGGATCAGCCGGATCATTGCCTCGCTCAGGTTGTTGCGCGGCGAGTTTGCGGCTGCCATGTTTCTGCGGGAGATCGAAACCCTGGTGAAGAAAGGTGGCAACCTGGTAAACCCTGAAAGCCGCAACTACTGGAGACGAGCACTTGGCGGGGCTCAATAGCCTTTCACCTGCTCCCAGATCCCTTGCGGTTCTGCCAGGTGGAATGCCGCTGCAATACCTTTTCTCGGTCAAGACGTTGAGCAGACGGCATTCACTCACACAGGATGCTCTTCGAATAAGGATGATCTAGCGCTGGGGAGCCGATCAGATTTTTGCTGCGCCACCAAAAGAGCGGGAATGGCAGTCGTGGCTGGCTGTTGGCCTCATGACCGGAGCGACGTTCCTCGTCAGTCCGTCAGTCCCGATGATGCGGGACTTTATTTCCAGGGAGTGGGGCAGGGAGAGCTTTTTCTATGGGGCGGCCGCTGTTGTCGCCGTTTTCCTGGTCATCGCTATCGCCTGGTATGTCCGCTATCCATTTCGCACGGCGTCCGGCACCGCCGTGCTGCTGGGAATAGGCGCACTCTACGGGTATCTCATCTTCGACCTGAAATCCGGGGCACCGGAGGAGACCCTCCATTATATTCTTTTTGGTGTCCTCGGCGTTCTGCTGTATCGCGCTTACAGCCACAGGGTTCGAGACGTCAGCATCTACTTATTGTCAGTGTTGGCTGGTGCCATTATCGGGGTGATCGATGAGGCCATCCAGTGGGCAGCCCCGGGCCGCTATTTCGACACCCGCGACATCTGGTTCAACATTACCGGATGTGCCCTCGTCCAGGTCGCCATCGCCTTCGGCATTCGTCCGAAGATCATATCCGGCCTGCCGGACGCCGTGGGCGTGCGCCGGCTTTGTCTGACCGGCGCGGGACTGGCGATACTGCTGGCGATTTGTCATATCAACACCCCGACAGCAGTTTCAGCCTACTCCAAGCGCATACCGATGTTGGCATTTCTTGCCGATCAGGACGATGCCATGTACGAATACGGACATCTCCATGTTGATCCCCGACTTGGATCCTTCAAGTCACGATTGAGCCTGAGCGAGCTGCAAAATGCCAACAAGGAACGTGGTGAAAGTGGCGCCCGGATTATTGACCAGTACTTGAAGCGGGGCGACTTGAGCGCCTTTATCAGGGACTATCCGGCCATCAACGACCCGTTCCTGCATGAAGCATGGGTTCATTTCCGCAGCCGGGACATTAATCTTAGCATGGCCCAAGACCCAAAATTTCGCAAAGTAGCCGGTGAGCGTTACACTTTTGCCTACCACGAGCACCAGATCCTGAAGATCTTCTTTGCGGATCTGTACACGGCGTCCAACCATTCGTGGTCTGCCGAACAGGAAGCGGAGGTCAGGGACAAGGTTGTCCCGGGGTTGACGCGACAGAGCAAGGTCAGCCAGCATCTGATCACCTCCTATACCCCCTGGGAAGCGGCAGGATTCTTTGGTCTGCTGGTGTCGGCATTGCTTCTTGGCGCCTATGCTGCCGGTCGCAGCCACAACAAGCGGAAGGTGATCGACGGATGATAACCCAGCTGATTCAGCTGCGCTGAAGACAGGCGCGTATTGCCATGGTTCTTCGCACGCACCGCCGCCAGTTTCTGAAATCTTTCACGGTATTCGGCGCGCTGGCCGCTTCTCCTGCCCTGGCCCGCAACAGCTGGAACATAACGGGGTCTGACCGCGGCTCCTTGCGGATTGCCTTCTTCACCGATGTTCATGCCAGGCCGGGCGGGCGGGTGCCGGAGGCGCTGGCGAAGGCGGCGGCGGCAATCAACAAGGAGCGGGTTGATGTTGTGCTGGGAGGTGGCGACCTTATCGATGGCGGGTTCAGTTCAAGCCGCGCCCAGGCGGCAGCCGAGTGGGACGCTTACATCGGCATGCATCGGTCGATCAACGCCGAGGTTCACTCGGCACTCGGCAACCGTGATCTGGTAGCCGTTTCCCCGGCGGACGGGTCTGAACCGGCAAGCGATCCGAGGGCGGATTTCAGGGAGCGCCTCGGGGTGACCAGTACTACCTATTCCCTTGATGCCATGGGCTACCACATCATCATCCTGGATTCGCTGCGGATTACCGATGATGAGTTCCAGTATCATGGCCATGTCAGCGCGGAGCAGCTTGAGTGGCTGCAACAGGACCTGTCGAGGCTGCCGAGGCAAGCGCCGATCATCCTGGTCCTCCACATGCCGCTTGCGACGGCCTTTTTCGGCATGCTTGACGGCAATGGCGTGCCGGCCCGGCCTGACCGGGTCGTGGTCAACAATCGTCAGGTCCTGAAAGCCTTTGAAGGCCACAACCTGGTGCTTGTCCTGCAGGGTCACAGCCACGTCGCAGAGTTGATCCAGCAACGCGGTATTACCTTTCTCACCGGCGGGGCCATTGCGGGAAACTGGTGGCGAGGTGCCTATCACGGCACTGAGGAAGGGTTCAGCGTGCTGACGCTGAACCACAACAGTATCAGCTGGGAGTATATCGACTACGGCTGGGATGCGAGCGGCTAGTCTGTCCGATACGGAATTCCAGGGCGATACCAGGCGATTCAGCTGGTCGAGGACCGCTCCAGGGTCGAAGGCTTTGCAAGGGGCCCCGTCCAGCTACATCACCCGGCGTGATGGACACGGTTCAGCCGCTCAGCGAGCCGGTGAAGAACAGGGCGATCAGAACGGTCCAGGACGCCAAGGCGAACATGCCGGCAAAGGCAACAGCAAACTGCTGGGCCGGTGTCTCAGGCTTGAAATAACGCAGCAGTGACATTCCCATCCCTCCTGTCACGATTTCAATGACAGGTTACCATGAACGCCTGCGGCAGTATGGAAGTCTGAACAGGGATGGTTAACGGCCCGGGATGGCGTGACAGCCGCGTTCAGCAGCCGTGGCTCATCGGCACACGTCGTTGTCGGCAGACGATGGCCAGCCTGCAGCGACGCCTGAACGACTCGGGACGCGGTCGGTACGTGGCTTGACGGCGTTCCCGGGTCATATGCATGCAGTCGTCTGCGGTTCAGGCCGCGAAAACGAACAGGTACATCGCCACGGCAAGGGCCGACAGGCCGCCCAGGCTGTAGAGAGCGATATCGCTGAAACGACGCCTCACCCTTGCCCGTGGCGCGATGAAGGGTTCGCGGAAGGTGACCTGGCTGCGCAGTGCAGACATCTCGTTACCTCATTCAGTTGACACGGACGGATGAGCTTGATGAGCGGCCCCTGTCTCGTCTGTGTCCTGGTTAGTGAATGTATAACAAACTAGCTGTTCGGACATTGTCGCGGGGTTAATCAAGTCGCGAAATTCTATATAAAGTTGTAGGAAGGGCCGGCAACCACGCCACTTCAGCGCTCAATCGGCATCGGGACGCAAGTGCCGCCTTTGATGACCTTCAAGATCTAGCCCCAAGACACCGGGATTTCAGGCACGGCAGCCCGACAGGCAGTTCCGCGCGCTGCTGATTTGACCGCACAGCAGGTGCAGGCTGTTCGGAGCCGAGTACAGGTGTGAGGAGTCGCTCGACGATGCTCGATGCGCCAGTCAGCCTCGTCCAACGATGGCTTTCACCTTGGGAGAGGCCCTGAACGTCACCGTCCGTCTGGCGTGGATCGTTGCGGCCTCGCCTGTCCGGGGGTTCCTGCCTGGTCGCTCTCCCATATGTCTGACCTCGAACACGCCAAAGTTGGGCAGCTTCACGTCCTCTCCCCGCTCCAGCACCTGCGCGACGCCCTCAAGGACCACGTCAACGAGCCGACGACTATCGGTTTTGGAAAGGCCAATCTCCATTCGTACCGCCTCGGCCAGATGATCTCTGGTCAATGTTTTCAATGCACTGCTCCCGTCCCCAGGTGTCTCAGCAGCGGCCAGTCTATCAAGGCAATCAGCGGGTCCTGTCCGGATTGGCCGTCTTGCTGTGATTTCACTTTGTTTGTTTGCAGTGCGCAAGCACCATATGATCGGCTGGATGGGTGCTGGCGTAAAAGTGATAAGGGCGAAGCAAATGGATGAAACAACAATCGACCGTGCAGCCCTCGGGCGCTTGTCCAGGGCCCTGGCCTTCATCTGCGGTGCAGATCATCCGACGACTGTTGCGCTGCGAGAGGCCGCCGAGAATGGCTCCGAGCGAGACATCAAGAATGCCCGCGCCCTGTTCCTGAGACTGAAGCCCGGAGACAGGAAAGCTGCCCTGGCGATGATAGACGATTGATGGCACTGGCCGGTCGGGAAGCCTGTTCCCTGCGAGAGCGTTCATGCAGATCCGAGGAGTGGTAATGAACAAGCCCGAGTTCTGGTTCTCTGTTGGCAGTACCTACAGCTATCTGACTGTCTCCCGCCTGCCGCAGATCGAGGCTTCCGAAGGGATTTCATTTGACTGGAGGCCGTTCAGTGTCCGCGAAATCATGATCGAGATGCGCAACATCCCGTTCGCCAACAAGCCGATCAAGGCCGCCTATATGTGGCGCGATATCAAGCGCAGGGCGGACATGTATGGTCTGCGCCCCAACTTGCCGGCGCCGTATCCGCTGGAGGAATTTGACCTTGCCAATCGAATTGCCGTGCTGGCTCGTGGGCAGGGCTGGTGCCGTGACTATGTCGTGGAAACCTATCGGCAATGGTTTGAGAACGGCAAGGCGGCAGGCGGCATGGAGAACCTGCAGGCTACGCTCGGCAAGCTGGAACGGCCGGTAAACGATGTCATCCAGCAGGCACAGTCTGACGCCATCGGCAAGGCCTATAGCGATGCGACCCGGGAGGCTCGGAACCGGGGCATCTTTGGTGCGCCCAGCTTCGTCGTGGATGGTGAACTGTTCTGGGGTGATGATCGACTTGCAGACGCGCTGTCCTGGCTGAAGACCGGGCAAGTCATGTGAAATGTTGCCAATGCAGAACGGGTGCTCCCCAAAGGAAACGCCCGTCAAGACTGCAGGCCGGTGGGTGGTCAGTCAGCTGAGGTCTTCCGCGTGGCCAAGCGGCTCAAGTGCCGCATCTTCCAGGCCTCGACCAGCGAGGTCTATGGCGACCCCACGGTGCACCCGCAGTCGGAAGACTACCGGGGCAATGTCAACCCGATTGCCCCGCGCTCCTGCTGTGATGAAGAAAAGCGGTGCGCCGAGACGCTGTTCTTCGACCATAGGCGCGATGAAGCCTTGCAGATTGGGCATCTTGGGGCGGTTACTGGAAAGTCTGTACTCGATCGGCGACAAGCTTGTTCTTCATTACGCAGCATGGCATTGAAGGCGGCGATGGATCGATTTCAGACTTCGAGAGCGTTGGTCAATGTCACACTTGGATAAGTGGGCCGCGGTATTATGGCGCCCGGACATCGCTACAGGGTGTGTGATCGTTGCAATTATTGCCGGGTCCCTGATGCCCGCCGCTAACGCTAGAGAGGTGCCAGGGAATGATCTGCTTCAGCACGTTTCAGTGTATGCCCTACTGGCGTTTCTCTCTTTGGCAAGCTGGGGGACGTCAGCCCTGCGTGCAGCTCTGGTGATGATGTCAATCGTTTGTTTCGGGATCGTTCTGGAGTTAATCCAACCGTTCGTGGGTCGTGCATTTGACGTGAGCGATCTGGCTTCCAACAGTGCAGGTGTCATGGTAGGGGGCATCTGTCTGCTGTGCGTTAGATTGTGGAAAGGTAGAAATCGCGGCTAGCGCGCCCAGTGCCAGCCCGGAGCAGATGCAATACGATCCAGGCGGACCAAACGGAAAGCCAGGCGACACCAGTAGCTCGAACGGTGCTGCGCCAGGGGGCAGTGTAGATAGCTGATTGCGTCGAGGATGAGTGGAGGTGTGCCATCTGGTGGCGACCGCCCGCCGAAAGGCATTGCCAGTCATGGCTTGCCGTTAGGCTGCTGCTTCAGCCGGTCTTGAACAGTGCCACCAGGTTTGGCCAGCCGATGATCTGAACCACGACCAGAGCGACCAATGTGAACAAGGTGACCAGCACGGCGATCTCGAGCCGGATCAGGGTGCGATCGATGTGTTCGAGCTTGCGCAGGCGGTTGAGGATGCTTTCGCTATTCAGCAGTGAGTGAAGCACGTCACGGCGGGTCTCAATGATGAAGGCCTTGTTTTTCTCAGGTGACCAGCCTCGCAGCACCTTTGACTGATTGGGGGCCCATTTCGGCAACTCATCCTTGTAATTGTTGAGTTGCAAGTCGATTTCAACCGATGCCCGCGCCCTGTTGCGATTGGTCGCGTTATCCTTTCCTTCCTGCACAAGGCCTTCAAGCAATATCGCTAGCGCTTCCTCCTTTCGCGCCAACTCCTCTTTGCTGAATGTTTCTTCCATTTGCCGCCCTTCTAGCAGGTGAAAATGATTGAGGGATTATAACCCGCCGCTACTTGGAAGGCCAAGGTGGCCTGTAGACGGGTAAGCTGCTCAAGTGTGGGAAACCGTTTGACCCATGCCACTTGCTTACTGCGCCGGGTGCTGGACGTTATTCTTTCAGATCGGGTTGGGCGGACGAAAATGTCAGTAAGCATTCTTGCCGAACAGGCAGACGACTACAGTTCGGGCCAGGATCTGCAGGTCGAGCATCAGTGACCAGTTCTCCGCGTAGAAGATGTCGTTTCGAATGCGGCCTTCCAGCTTTTCATCGGTATCGGTCTCACCGCGGAATCCTTTCACCTGAGCAAGGCCGGTGATGCCGGGTTTGACCCGGTGGCGGGCAAAATAGTCCTTCGTCCGTTTCGCGAATTCGTCATTATGATCGAGAGCATGGGGCCGCGGACCGACCAGCGACATGGTGCCGTTAAGAACATTGAATAATTGTGGCAACTCGTCGAGGCTCCAGCGTCGGATGAAGCGACCAAACGGCGTGATGCGATCATCATCCTTGGTCGCCTGGCGGGTTTTGCCAGGGGTATCTGCCTCAGGGCGCATGCTGCGGAACTTGAAGCAGTCGAAGACCTGATTGTTGTAGCCCAGCCGCTTCTGTCGGAACAGCACCGGGCGTCCGCTGGTGATCAGCACACCAAGGGCGATCAGGACGAGTAGGGGTGACAGCAGGATGACCAGGATACTGCCAAGCACGTAGTCTTCAATCGACTTGATAATGGCATCCCAACCGGACATTGGCTTGCCGATGACCTGGAAAACCGGCAGGGCACCAAAATGACTGGGTGGCGCCTTAAACTGGGTTCGAAAGCCGACCAGGTCGGAGCCCAGGTAGACATTCACGGGCAGTTCGCGCAGTTTTGACATGATCGTCATGATCTGTTCGTCCTCGGACCAGGGCAAGGCAATAACGACATCATCAATAAAGCCGGCACGTGCATCCGCCTCGATTGCATCAAGGCTTGCATTTACGTCCTTAGCATGGGGCGTGCTGCCAGCCTTATACACATTGGCGAGTTCCAAGGGCTGATGTCTGACTTGATTGAAGGACGATAGGAACCTTTTGACTTGCGCGCCCGCTCCAATGACAGCAACTCTGCGGCGGTTTGACGAATGCGCCATGGCATTGCGGAAGATATAGGCAAGTCCATACCTGAAGCCGACAATTGTTGCGACGCTCGACAGGGCAAATGTGCCGAACCACAGACGCGAAAATGTCTCGGTCAACTTGATCGAAAAGGCGGCAGCAAGCATGAAGAGACATGCCGTGCCAACCGCCACGATCACGGCCGGGGCATACCGGAGCGGTCGTGTTGCCACGTCGAAACGGTAAAGGCCAGCGAAATGCATGAGGATGATCGAAGTAAGCCAGACAAAGGTCACGGCTACGACGTAGAGATTCTCGGCGGTGGAATATCCGATCAGCCACAGATAGGTCGCCAGGCCTATCCCGAGCAGTGCCATCGTATCGCTGATCACCAGAAGGGATGCTGCGACCGTCCCTGACAGTGGCGGGAGCCAGGATCTTGTTTTCATCCTTTTAATGTCCTGGTGCTGATGCAGCATACGGTTCACTCACGCCTCAACAGATTTGCCTGACCTTTTATCACGATGGGTGATACCACTCGGCAAGCAATTTGGATGCCAAATTGGGTATCCAACAGCAGTTTTGTGACGAACAGGGAATGCAATTCGACAGGCATGGTTAATCTGTGATTAATCTTGAAGGGCTTGGTGAAAATGTGGCCGAGGCCCGGGACATCAGTCGCGCAGCAGCGTGCCATTGGTGTTCAGGCTGACGAACACTGTATTCGACGTGGCAAAGTCATAGCCTTGACCTTGGTCAAAGTCTTGTGACTGAACCCAGCGGTAGCCAATGGAGGCATTCCAACGCGAATTGATGGCATGGGAGTAGACAGCAGACGCGTTCCAGACTTCGCGGGGTGGGTTGATGTCAGTCTGACCACCGGTTGATCTGGACAGGCCGCCATTCAGGCTGAGACTGGAAAAGTCATTAATGGTGTAGCTTGAGACCGAAGCGGGCGGACTGGGAGGCGCGCAGGTCTCCTAGGTCATCGATCGAGACATCCTGGTTCAAGGAGATGTTGAAGGTGGTATCATTGAACGGCCTGTAGCTCAAGTCGAGAAGTCGCCGATGAAGCCGTAGACCATGGTGCGTTGCGTCGCAGCGACGGGAATTGCTCATTGAAGCGATAGTTGTCAATCAGCGTGGCACCGGCATTGGCACTGATGGAGAGGCGACGGGTGAGCTGGGCTTCTGTGCCGACGGAGTTGGTGTAGATGAGGTTTTCGGTGCCGGCGATCGTCGTGCAGAGCGGGATATCGTTGCCACATTGTGTAGTGTCATCCGCCTTGTACCAGACGATCGAGGTGAGCATGTTGCCAGAAACGCGGGCGTTGAACTGGCGGACCCAGCGGAGGCTGGATGAGAGGTTGCGGTTGGGGGTGACGGTGTCTGTGGGGCTGGTGTCGGAGTAGT
>CAVOZI010000005.1:0-33291 GCA_963700895.1 uncultured Alphaproteobacteria bacterium
GTAGCGTTCATCGCATCGCCTGCGTCGTCGCCAGACTGCAGGTGGCTCATCAGCAGGCATAGCCCGGCCTGCTGCATCAGCCGTTGATCGGCCGCCAGCGCCTCGGCCTGTGGCCGCGTCAGGCCCAGCCGGTTGATGCCGGTGTCCACGTGCAAGGCTGCCTTGTGCCTGCCGCCGGTTGCGCTTGCCCATTCGGCAATCTCCTCCGGGCTGGCCAGGCAGGGGCGCAGGTCATGTTCGAGATAGAATGCAGCCTGCCCGGCGAAGAGTCCGTCCAGCACATAGATTATCGCGCCGGGCAGGGTGTCGCGCACCAGCTTGCCTTCCATCGGCAACGCCACGAAGAAGGTCCGGCAGCCGGCGTCCCACAAGGCGCGCGCCACCTCTGCCGTGCCGCAGCCATAGCCATCTGCCTTGATGGTGGCGCCGCATTCTGAGGGCGCAACCGCATCGCGTACCGAGCGCCAGTTGTGCGCCAGGGCAGCAAGGTCGATGGTCAGGGTGCCGCCCGCAAGTGCTGCCGGAATGCTCATGCTGCCCGGTCCGTCAGTCGCGGAAGTCGGGCACGTAGCCGGGCCGCGCCAGATTGGTGAACTTGGTGAGGTTGGCGTCGAAGTGCAGCGAAACGGTGCCGGTCGGGCCGTGGCGCTGCTTGCCGATGATGACGTCGGCAACGCCCACCACCCGGTCCATCTTCTCCTGCCATTGCAGGTGTTCCTCGGTGTTGGGCTTGGGCTCTTCCCGGCCCAGGTAGTATTCCTCGCGGTAGATGAACATTACCACGTCCGCGTCCTGCTCGATCGAGCCGGATTCGCGCAGGTCCGCCAGCTGCGGGCGCTTGTCCTCGCGGTTTTCCACCTGCCGCGACAGCTGCGACAGCGCGATGATCGGCACGTTCAGTTCCTTGGCCAGCGCCTTGAGGCCGGTAGTGATCTCGGTCACCTCCTGCACGCGGCTTTCCGACGCCCGCCGCGCCGAACCCGCCAGCAGCTGCAGATAGTCGACCACGATCAGACCCAGCGTGCCGCGCTGGCGCTTCAGCCGCCGCGCCCGGGCAGCAACCTGGGCAATGGTCAAGCCACCGGTGGCGTCGATGTACAGCGGCATGGACGCCAGCCGCTGGCTCACATCCACCAGCCGGTCGAACTCGTCTGGCGTGATCTTGCCGCGCCTTATGCGCTCGGATGAAATTTCAGCCTGCTCGGAGATGATGCGGGTGGCCAGTTGCTCGCCCGACATTTCCAGCGAGAAGAACGCGACGATACCGCCGTTCTTCACCTTCATGGTGCCGTCCGGATTGTGCTCTGCCTGGTAGGCGGCGGCCACGTTGTAGGCGAGATTGGTGGCCAGCGACGTCTTGCCCATGGCAGGGCGGCCGGCGAGGATGATCAGGTCCGACGACTGCAGGCCGCCCAGTTTCTCGTCGAGGTCCTTGAGGCCGGTGGAGATGCCCGACAGCCCGCCGTCGCGCTGGTAGGCCGCGGCAGCCATGTCGATGGCCTCGGTAAGCGCGGTGCCAAATGGCTGGAAGCCCTGGCCGTACTTCTCGCTCTCGGCAATCTCGTAGAGTTGCTGCTCGGCTTCCTCGATCAGGTTGCGCGAGCTCTTGTCCACCGGCGTGTCAAAGCTTGCATTGACGATTTCGGTACCGATGTTGATCAGCGCGCGCCGCTGCGCCAGTTCATGGATGGTGCGGCCATAGTCCTCGGCGTTGATGATCGTGGTGGCGGATGCCGCCAGCCGCGCAAGGTAGGCAGCGCCGCCGATTTCCTGCAGCGTCTCGTCCTGTTCGAAAAAGGTCTTCAGGGTGACCGGAGAAGCCAGCTGGCCGGCGCGGATACGGGTCGCCGCCGCCTCGTAGATGCGCGCATGCACGCCTTCGTAGAAGTGCTCGGGCAGCAGGAAGTTGGAAACCCGGTCGCAGGCCTCATTGTTGACCAGGATTGCGCCAAGCAGCGCCTGCTCTGCCTCCAGGTTGTGCGGGGCAAGCCGGTAACTTTCGCCGCCCCGGTCATCGTCGGCGTTGTGGGTAAGTTTGAGTACGCTCTCCATGGCTGACGTGATACCCGCCGATGCTGTTGCGGCGAAGCCAGAACTGAACCGACTTTGCAGCTTTCCACTATTGCTTTGAAGGCTGTGGATAATGCACTGATTCGCCCGGTGCGCGGCGTGGTGTACGCTTCCTTGATGGATTGCGCTGTTGCTCCAGTTTTTTCAGCTCCTGTTCTTCGCGGGCGATGTAGTCGCGGGTGAACGGCAGGGCTTCCTGATGTTGCGTGGCCTGCAGCTGGAAATTGTTGAGGCCCAGGTGACTGAAGCTCAGTTCCGAGGATGAAAGGTAAAACTCCCACATCCGCGCAAATCTTTCATCATACAGTGCCACCACTTCGTCGCGCCGGGCGGCAAACCGCTTGCGCCACTCGGCCAGCGTGCGGGCATAGTGCAACCTGAGGATCTCGACGTCGGTGGTGTAGAGCCCTGCCTTTTCGACCTCCGGCATCACCTCGGACAGGGCAGGGGCGTAACCGCCCGGAAAGATGTACTTACGTATCCAGGCGCTGGTTGCGCCCGGACCGTTGGAGCGCCCGATCGAGTGCAGCAGGAAGATGCCGTCGCGGTGCAGCAGGCTGCGCACCTTGCTGAACATCTCGCCATAGTGGCGCAAGCCGACATGCTCGAACATGCCCACCGAGACGATGCGGTCGAACTCGCCGTCCAGTTCGCGGTAGTCCTTGAGCAGGAATTGCACCTTCTCCCCAAGCCCGCGCCGGGCCGCGCGCTCGTTCGACAGCCTGTACTGTTCTTCGGAAAGGGTGACACCCGTCACCTGTGCGCCGCATACTTCAGCCAGGTATAGCCCCAGCCCGCCCCAGCCCGAGCCGATGTCGAGCACCTTCATGCCCGGCTCTACCATCAGCTTGGCGGCAAGGTGCCGTTTCTTGGCAAGCTGAGCAGATTCCAGCGTCTGCCCCTGGGTTTCGAAATAGGCGCACGAATACTGCCGGTCTTTGTCGAGGAACATGTCATAGAGCGCACCCGACAGGTCATAATGATGTGCCACGTGCTCCCGCGCCTTGCCCACCGGGTTGGCCTGCTGAAGATGCTTGATGCGCCGCCGGATGGCGTAGGGCAGGTCCAGCAACAGCGGGGCACTGACGGTCTCGACGTTCTCGAACAACAGCCGCAACACGTCGTGAATGGTGCCTCTGGTCACGTTCACGGCGCCGTCCATGTAGGCCTCGCCGAAATGCAGGTCCGGGTCCAGGAACAGATGGAGGCAGGTTGCGGTATCGCGCACCGAGAAGGCCACCCTCGCGCCTGCGCCATCGCCAAAGCGGCAGACCGTTCCATCCGGCATCGTGACTTCGAGGTCGCCGTGCCGGACGATGTGCTGCAACAGCTGCTTCAACAATGCCTGCATGGTTCCGCTCCTTTCCGGTCCCAGCCGCATTTAATTCGTATACGTATTTGTACGTAACAGTGCCATTGCGCCATAACCTGCGTCAAACGCAAAACGGACCACCGGATTTCTCCGGCAGTCCGTCCTGTTTGCTGGTGTGTAGCTGGCGCGGATGCGGCGCCGGGGCTTACTCTTCGCCGGCCTCTTCGGCAGCAGCATCGGCCTGGGCCTGCTCGAACAGCTCTTCGGCGGCGCGGCGCGTTTCTTCGCGCTCGTCCTGGTTGCCGGTCATCACCTCGCCACGCGCCTGGGCTTCGGCTTCGTCTGCGGTGCGGGCCACGTTGATCTTGACCGTGCAGGCCACTTCGCCGTGCAGGGCAATCTTCACGTCGTAAAGGCCGATGGTCTTGATCGGCTCCGACAGCACCACCTGGTTGCGGTTGACGGCGATGCCGCTTGCGGAGGCCGCAGCAGCGATGTCCCGGGTCGAGACCGAGCCGTAGAGCTGGCCGGATTCGCCAGCCTGGCGAATGAGCACGTAGGACGAACCGTCCAGCTTCTGGGAGTCCGTCTTGGCGGCCTCGACAGCGGCCGCGTTCCTGGCTTCCAGTTCGGCGCGCTGGGCTTCGAACTTGGCCTTGTTGGCTTCCGTGGCGCGCAGCGCCTTGCCGCGCGGCAGCAGGTAGTTGCGGGCAAAGCCGTCCTTGACGCGGACGGTGTCACCCATGGCGCCGAGCTTCTCGACGCGTTCCAGCAGAATGACGTGCATTTCAGGTACTCCTCATGATGATCGTCAGTTTGATCGGGTTGAACGGTTTCTCTTTCAGGGTTTGGGCGGGGCGGGCGGCGGCGACTTGGCGCGACCGCGCAGGTTGAACGCCTGGTCTGTCATCGCCAGCAGGATCAGCGGAAAACACACCACCACGTTGAAGAAGATCAGCAGCATGTACATGAGCCCCAGCAGCATCGGCTGCATCGGGCTGCCGGCCGTCAGGCCGTGGATGACGGCAAGGCCCAGCACCACGAAAGCCGCAAACATTGCCGATGCCACCACCCAGCCAAGCGTGCCGGCAAGGCCGGGCAGGAAGGTGGCGAGTGCGGCTGCCGACAGTATCCACACCGACCAGCGCGGAAACCGCAGTTCACCGAAAGGCGCCCATGGCCGCAACGATGCGCCCGAGCGCTTCACCACCGCGATAGCCAGTGCCAGGCTGGCAACCATCGACGCCAGCGAGATGGCGCTCATGCCACCGGGCAGCGCCGCGATCAGCAGCGTTCTGAATTGTTCGACCTGTTCGGGCGGGGGCGGGTTCGGCTGTTCGGCGAAAGCCTTGAACAGCGGTTCGAGCTGCTGGCCCATCGCCGCCTCGAAGCCACCTGGTCCGGTGCTGAACATCAGCACGAACAGCGCCACGCCGGCCGCGGCCAGCAGCGCCATCCATATCACCAGCCGGCCTTCCGGATACCACTCGACACCGGCATCGGCGACCTCGCCTTCCGCCGACGGGCTGGCGGCGGCTGGCCGGTTCTGCAGGGCAAGCCACGTGACCATGATGGGGGTGGCGCCGATCGCCAGGGCAGCGCCAACGCCGCTGGACAGGCCCAGTATCGCCACGTAGCCGGCCAGCAGCACGCCCACGCCGAGCGCTACGGTGGCGAGGCCCCAGCCGAGACCGGCGACAAACAGCGGGAAGGAGGCAAAGCTAGCCAGCATCATGCCGGCGAAATTGCCCGCCGAGGCGCTGAAATACAGCACGCCCGAGGCGATGCCGGCCAGAAGGCCTATGATGAGCCAGTTGTTCATCAGCGTGGGCTGTCCCGCATCTTGCGATGGGTTAGAGGAAGGTCGCTTCGGCGCGCCTGCCCCAACCGGTTGAAAGGATATGTAAGATACGCGGTGCGGAAACCGGGAAGAAAAGCCAGGTCGCCGCACCCGCGTGGGGTTTGCTTATTTCACCACGTACGGCAGCAAGCCGAGGAAGCGGGCGCGCTTGATGGCCTTGGCCAGTTCGCGCTGCCTCTTGGCCGATACGGCCGTGATGCGGCTGGGCACGATCTTGCCACGCTCGGAAATGTAGCGCGACAGCAGGCGTGCGTCCTTGTAGTCGATCTTGGGTGCATTCTCGCCGGAGAACGGGCAGCTCTTGCGGCGGCGGAAAAACGGTCTGCGAGCGCCGGACATCATGCGTCTCCTTCGTCGGAAGTGTTGTCATCACGCGAGAAGCGCGGACCGCGAGGGCCCCGGTCTCCGCGATCACCCCGGTCTCCGCGATCCGGACGGTCGCCACGATCCGGACGGTCGCCACGGTCCGGGCGGTCGCCACGGTCCGGGCGGTCGCCGCGGTCACGGCCGGCGCGCATCTGCACCGACGGCTCTTCCTCGTGCTCTTCCACGCGGATGGTCATGAACCGGATGACGTCTTCGTTGAGACCCATCTGGCGCTCCATCTCGGCAACGGCTGCCGCCGGCGCTTCGATGTTCATCAACGCATAGTGAGCCTTGCGGTTCTTGCGGATGCGGTAGGTCAGCGGCTTGAGGCCCCAGTACTCGGTGCGCCCGATCTTGCCGCCATTGTCGGTGATGATCGATTTGAACTGTTCGGTCAGCGTGTCCATCTGCGCGTTGGAAATATCCTGACGCGCCATGAACACATGCTCATATAATGGCATGGATTCAGCCTTTCTTTCGGTTTTCACGTTCCTGACAACGGGCACTTCCGGCGCAAAGCCTCTCCCGAGCCTCTTCGGTTAGAAAGGCTCGAGACCGGTTCCTCGAAAGAGCAGGGACACGGGAAGACGGGATTTGAGACCCTGCCGCTGGCATTCGCCAACAACCTTCCGTTCAGCCCCCGACCGGAAATACCGCTCAAGAACGGGCCGGGTTATACGCGAAACGGGGAACTTTGCAAGCCTTGCCAGCGCCTTGCGGCATTCAGGCCTGCGACAGCTGGATGGTCTTGTTCGCCATTGCCAGCTTCTCCGATAGCGTCGTCGCCATGATCCGGTGGGCCAGGGCGGCAAGTTCGGCGTCCGATCCCTCCAGCGCAGCCAGGTCCGCTGCCTTGAGCTGATAGATCACCGAGGGCATGTCGACGATCACGTCAGCCGTTCTGGCCTGGTGCAGGTAGAACGCCACCTCGCCGACGATGGCGCCTGCCAGCATCGAGCGCAACCGCAGCGTTCTGCCGTTGGCAAGCGTGACCTGTACCCGCACCCTGCCGCTGGCCAGGAAGTACAGATCTTCAGCTTTTTCACCCTGGCGGATCAGCACATCCTCTGGCTGCATGACCTGCCGGGTCATCGCGTTGATCAGATCAGGCAGGCGGGGATGTTCGCCGGCGATGGCGCCGAGATGATGCAGCAGCGTCTTGTCACTGCCGGTCTCGCCGCGCTCGCTGAGGATGCTTTCCTCCGCCATCTCCAGTGCGCCATCAAGGTCCGGCATGAGTACCAGTTCGTCCGCCGTCGCCCGGTTGCCCGCAAGCACCAGCTGGCGCTGGATGTCCTCAGGCAGGTGAGTGAACACGACCGTCACGCCGACCGGCCTGACCAGCCGGAGAATCTTCACGAAACAGGTAATGGCGGCAGAATCCGCGCCACTGACATGGTGAAAATCCAGCAGCACGAAACGTAGCGGCTGCTCCTCGATGCCGATCACGCGTTTGCGAATGATGTTGACGACCCGGTCCGCCGTGCCGAAGAACAGGTAGCCCTGCAGCTGCACGATCTGGATCTTGCCGCCATGGCGGCTCAGATATTTTACGCATTCGCTGGCCCGGTCGACGGTGCTGCGCCGCTCGATGCCGGTGGCATTCAGACGGACGACCGGCAGCCGCGCATAATTGAGCACGAACACCACTGCAGATACGATCAGCCCGGCAATCAGCCCCTCCAGGAAGCCGACCAGCGCGATGGTTGCCACGATCAACCCGATGATCAGCCAGTCGGCAACCGGTAGCTGGCGGCGCGCCCTGATGAACCAGTTGTTCAGCAGCGACACCCCCATGAACAGCACGAAGCCAGCGGTGAGGAAGGTTGGCACGTAGACCAGCAGGCTGCTGGCCGCGGCAAGGCCTGAAATCATCACGGCCGCCGTAGCCACCCCCGGCAGCCGCGAAGTCGCGCCGGTCTCCTGCGCCAGGATGGTCATCGACAAGCCGGTATAGCCTGCCGGCCCGCCAACCCCGCCCGAAAGAAGGTTTGCGATGCCGTTCGAACGCAGTTCGGCGTTGACATCGACATCCTTGCCCATCGCCAGCTCCAGCCCGCTGATGTTCAGCATCAACCCGACCATGCTGATGATGGCGACCATCACCATGCTTGGCGCGGCATTCAGCACCTGCCACCAGTCAACCTGGCTGAACAGCGCGGGCGAGGGCAATGACAGGCTTGCGGTGTCGGCGAAACGTGGCAGCTGTCCAAGGTCGCGCGCGGCATCGAGGCTGATGCCAAGCGCTGACAGCGTTGCATAGAAAACGGTCACCGCGCCCAGCATCACCACCGGCATCGTGAAAGGACTGGAGATGGTTGCCGTAGCCGCGTACATCGCCATTGCAAAAGCCACGGTTGCCCCGGCCAGCGCGATGTTCTGGCCACCATCGCCGATCTGTCTCAGCAGATCGGTGAGGTGCGTGCCCGACACCATCATGGCGGCACCGTCGATCAGCAGCCAGCCCGATCCCGCCAGGAATCCTGCCAGCACCGGATAGGGCAGAAAGCGCACCAGTCCGCCCAGTCTCAGCCGCCCGGTCAGCCAGAACAGCAGGCCGGTCAACACGCTGGCGCAGCCCATGATTGCGATTGCCGAGGCAATCTTGGTTTCCTGCGAGCCTTGCGAAGCTGCCACCATTCCGGTAACCGCCAGCGCCAGGATGGCAATGTTGCTTTCCTGCACCAGCGCCACTGAATTCTCGATGCGGCTGTGCCAGGCGACGGCCAGTGCCATCAGTGCGCCACCCAGCAGCACGATTGCCACGCCATGGCCCATGCCCGCCGCAATCTGTCCGGTAAATATCAGTGCACCCATCGCCAGCGCGGCGGCAATGTTGTCCATCCCCGCTATCAGTCCGAGCACGAGGCCGTGGACAATGCTGGTCTTGCCCGATGAGGCCAGGTCCGGGGAAGCTTCAGTCGACATGGATGTTCAGTATGTTGCAGGTGATCCGTCAGCGCGCGCAAGCTGCCACAATACTTCGTGCTTCACCAGCAAAGATGCCGGATCTGTGCCGGCCATAAGCCGGGGCTCAAGCTGCTTTGCGGCAGTCACACCTTCGGGGTCTCGCCGGCCAACACCTTGCCGAAGCGTGCCGCATCGATGTTGCCGCCCGACAGCACCACGCCCACGCGCTTGCCTTGCATCTGCTCGCGCTCCTGCATCATCGCGGCAAGCGCGGCCGCACCTGCACCTTCGGCCACCGTGCGCGTGGTGCGGAACAGCAGCCGCATGGCGGCGGCAATCTCGTCGTCATTCACCTCGACGATGCGCGCGCAGCCCTTGTTGATCATCGCCACGGCGTCCTCATGGGCGATGCGTACCGCCATGCCTTCAGCGAAGGTGCGCGCCGAGTTGGTGGCCTCGGCCTTGCCAGACTGGAAAGACCGCGCATAGGCATTGGCCTCGGTCGAGACGACGCCGATCACTTCCGACTTCAGACCCAGCGCATCGCGCGCCGAGATCACCCCGCAGCAGCCTGACCCCATGCCGATCGGCACATAGACGGTGTCCAGTTCGCCCGCTTCGTCGAAAAGCTCGTGCGCATAGGTTGAAACACCCAGCACCAGCTCAGGGTGGAACGATGGCACGATGTCCAGTCCGCGTTCCGAAGCCATCTGCTCCATCGCCTCCTTGGCGGCGTTGAAGTCGTGACCGGTCTCGATCAGCTCCGCGCCTAGCGCGCGCATGGCGGCGTTCTTCTCTGCTGAGTTGTTTTCCGGCACCACGATCACCGCCGGCACACCCTCATGCCGCGCCGCGAACGGGATCGACTGGCCGTGATTGCCGGTGGATGCAGTAATGACGCCGCCGGTCTGGCCGCGTTCCTGCCGCATGCGCATGTGCACAAGCCCGCCGCGCACCTTGAAAGCGCCAAGCGGTGTCAGGTTTTCGTGCTTGACCCACACTTCCTGGCCCAACGCGTCTGCCATCAGCGGCCAAACCCGCTGCGGCGTTGCAGGCAGCGTGGCGTAAACGATCTCTTTCGCGCGCGCGATTTCATCGGTTGAAAACATCATGGGCAGGACGTTTGCACGAACCCTGGCGGCGCACAAGTCGCTTGGTTGCTGGAACCATTTGTCTTTTGTTGCGTTGAATTTACGCGGCATTTCAACCAAGGCAAGAAAGGAAAATCCTCATGAATTGGGACGTCATTGAAGGCAAATGGAAACAGTTTTCCGGTCAGGTTCAGGCCCAGTGGGGCAAGCTCACCGACGACGATCTGGACGTGATCGCAGGCAACAAGGACAAGCTCGTCGGCAGGCTGCAGGAACGCTATGGCTGGTCGAAGAACGAGGCCGAAGACAAGATCGAGCAGTGGAAGAACTGATTGGCCACACCGGCTGGCCAGACTGATTGGCGGGCAGGGCATTCGTGTCCTGCCCGTTTGTTTTGACCAATTGCCTTTCGCTTGCGTTCCCCCCATGAATTGGTCCTGCTTCACACGCAAGGGGAGGGTGGCCAATGTCTCAACCAGTCTGGCTCGAAGTGGCGCTTAATGGTCCGTTCGGCCCGAAGCGCCAGCCCCATGCGCCTTATGCCGCCGCTGCCCTGATCGAGGAGGGGCTGGCTTGCGCCCGCGCCGGCGCGAGCATCATTCATCTGCACGTCTACGACGAGGCGACCGGCGTCCAGAACGATGCCCCCGAAACCTATGTCCGCGTTATCGAGGCCATCCGCGAAAAGGAAGACGTCATCGTCTACCCGACCGTGCCGATGGGCGGGGCAGGCGAGCCGGGCTCGCTTGAACGCGCGAAGGCGCGCTATGCCGTCATTGATGAACTGGGCAGGCGCGGCCTGCTGGAATGGTCGGTGGTCGACCCCGGCAGTTGCAACCTCGCCCGCTTCGAGGACATCGCCGCCGGCGGGCAGGGCGTTCTCTACCCGAACACCGTTGCCGACATCGACGAGGGCCTGCGGTTGGCGCGCGAGCACGGCTTCCACCCGAGCTACGCCATGTACGAGCCCGGTTTCCTGCGCCTTGGTGCGGCACTGGCGAAGCGTCACGGTTGCCCGTCGCCCATCTACCGTTTCATGTTTTCGGACGAATTCACCTTCGGCTACCCGCCCGCCGGTTATGCCGTTGAGTCATATTTGAAGCTGCTTGAGGCGGAAGCGCCGGGCGCACCGTGGATGGTGGCGGGGCTCGGCGTGGACATCTTCCCCATCGCTGAAGTTGCCATGGCGCTTGGCGGCCATCTGCGCGTCGGCCAGAAAGACACGCCGTTCGGCTGGGAAATCTCCAACGTGGTTCAGACGGAAAGGATGGCGGCGGTGGTCGCCAAGGCGGGCAGGCAGCTGGCAACGGCGGCTGATGTGAGGGCGGGGCTGGCCCGGTAACGCACCACTGCACTGCCTGCCTGTCCCGTCACCCCCCGGAGCTGTAAGCTTCAGCGTTAGCCTTCCAGCAAGATCGAGCTTCGTTGCGGATCGTGTCAGGCGCGTTGGCGTCCAGGAAACGCTAGGGAATGTGAACGCCTTCAGCAACGCGCGTGGGCGCCAGAATGCCAAGCCGATGAGCCCTTCGCAGAGCGCGCAACGAACGCCTTGAGACTTGTCCGGCGTCCTTGCGGATCAAAAGCAATGATGCGCCGCCATCACGCCGGCGGATATGCGATGCCGCGTCAAGCGGATTGATGATCTCCGACCAGTCTATCGCAACAGAGTCTTGGGGGTGCCGGTATTCAAGTCCCTCGCGGCTCAGCACCAATTCGACATCGGACTCAACGGATGCTGCCCGGCGAAGGCGCCTCGAACGATTGAATCCAAAAACGATCATTGGTACCGCCACAACGAAGCACGTGATCAAGGCGGTATATGTTTCGACGGGGTTATCGGCAGGCGGTACGAGCAGGATGCCAATGCAAAGAGCCGAAAGTACAACCGAGATCTTCACCCACCCTGCCGAATGCGACAGCATGGATTGTGTGTTTGGACGAAAAGTCTTCTTTGAACCATTGATCATCATCGAATCGGAATCTCGCCACTGACTTTGCATGAGCATTTGCAGCGGTTGCAACCAATGGCATTGGTCGATCACCCCCCACCGCTTGACAATCTCCGCCCGCACGCGCGCAACTGCACCTGACATCCGGTCGGTTTTGTGCCTTCAAGACGCTGCCATGTGACAGGCTTCACTGTGCAGGGTGCACCGTTGTTGTAGTCAGCCTCCAGAGCAACCTGCTGGAGGAGCGCGTCCATGAAACATTTCATACTGAAAGCCGGTTTTGGCATTGCAGCCTGCATCGCAGCGATGTCGTTGCCTGTGCACGCGCAGCAGGTTTCGGCGGGTGGGTCAGTGAACTTCACCCCGTTCGAGGCGAAGGGTATCAAGCTGTCCACTATCTATTCGGTCGATGAGAAGTTCGCGCAGAAGCACGGCGTGAGGGTGCCGGCACCGTTCAAGATGGCTGCCCCAAGATTGGAGGGACAAAAGATACTTGGGCAAGCCAAGCCGTCCGGTGGCGGGATGATCAAGCTCTACTTCACCACGGACGACAAGAAACAGGACATATTCTCTTCGTTGCAGGTCATATCCTATTCGCTGAAGACGGATGATCCGGAACAACGGCTCAAGTTTGCTGATGCAGTGGCAATCGATCTTCTGAAGAAGCTGGGACCCGATGTTGACAAGACGCGGCTTAACGTTCGGCGGAAAATCAAGCATGGCGACCTGACGGCGGCAGAGGTGGTTGGTACCTTTGTCAACAAGGAAGGCGACCGGCTGGTTACCCGCGTGGTGGCCTTCGACAATCCGGGTACGCCGCACGGACTTGTCGGCATTGTTGTGGGGCACCCCCGACAGGGCAAGATCAAGAAAGTCAGCGACATTTTCGACACCAGCGCATCGCTCGCCTTTGAAACGGTGGTGTTCAAGTAGCGTCTCCAGCTTGACATTCTTCGCCTGCCCGTGCAGCTAACGCCGCAAAATTCGGCACTTCACCAACAAGAGGGCAGGGCATGACGGCTGCATTCACGTTTCCGGGGCAGGGCTCGCAGGCCGTGGGCATGGGCAAGGACCTGGCGGACAATTTCGCTGCCGCTCGCGCCGTGTTCGACGAGGTTGACGCCGCCCTCGGCCAGAAGCTGTCGGCGCTGATGTGGGAAGGGCCGATCGAGGACCTGACGCTCACCAGTAACGCCCAGCCTGCGCTGATGGCCGTGTCCATGGCCACCGTGCGCGTGCTCGAAGCCGACTTCGGCGTCACCGTCAAGGACCATGCAAGCTACGTCGCCGGTCACTCGCTGGGCGAGTATTCCGCGCTGGCCGCCGCCGGCACCTTCTTGATTGCCGATGCGGCCCGCCTGCTGCGCACCCGCGGCGACGCCATGCAGAAGGCAACGCCCGTCGGTACCGGCGCGATGGCCGCGCTGCTGGGCCTCGACTACGAGACAGCAGTGAAGGTCGCCGCAGAGGCCGCGCAGGGCGATGTCTGCCAGGCCGCCAACGATAACGCGCCGGGCCAGGTGGTAGTCTCCGGCTCGAAGGCCGCGGTCGAACGCGCCGTCGAGATCGCCAAGGGCCACGGCGCGAAGCGCGCCATGCTGCTGCCGGTGTCGGCACCGTTCCATTGCGCGCTGATGCAGCCCTCCGCGGAAGTGATGGCCGAGGCGCTGGCAGGCGTGACCATGAACGATCCCGCCGTGCCGCTCGTCGCCAACGTCACCGCAGGCCCGTTGTCCGACGCCGCCACCATCCGCGAGAACCTGGTCAAGCAGGTCACCGGCACCGTGCGCTGGCGTGAAAGCGTCGAATGGATGGCCGCCAACGGCGTCACCGCCATGATCGAGCTCGGCGCGGGCAAGGTGCTGACCGGCATGGCCCGGCGCATGGCCCCCGACGCCAATTGCATGGCGACCGCGTCCGTGGCAGACCTTGAAGCAGTCGCCGCCGCGCTGAAGGGCTGAACGGCTGAACAGCTTGACTCAACCTCCCAACAGGAGAGTGCACATGTTTGATCTGACAGGCAAAAGGGCGCTGGTCACTGGCGCCACCGGCGGCATCGGCGCCGCTATCGCCAAGGCCCTCCACGCACAAGGGGCAACGGTGTGCCTGTCCGGCACCCGTGCCGCCGTGCTGGACGAGGTGAAGGCGGGCCTGGGCGAGCGCGCCCATGCCGTCGTCTGCAACCTGTCCGACCCGGCCGACGTGGACAAGCTGATACCGGCAGCCGAAGAAGCGATGGGCGGGCTCGATATCCTGGTCAACAATGCCGGCATCACCCGCGACAACCTCGCCATGCGGATGAAAAACGAGGAATGGCAATCGGTGCTCGACGTCAACCTGACCGCCGCCTTTACACTGATCCGCGCCTCGATGCGCGGCATGATGCGCGCCCGCTGGGGCCGCGTCATCAACATCACCTCCGTTGTCGGCGTTACCGGCAATGCGGGCCAGGCCAACTACGCTGCCTCGAAAGCCGGCATGATCGGCATGTCCAAGTCGCTCGCCCACGAAGTCGCCTCGCGCAACATAACCATCAACTGCATCGCGCCGGGCTTCATCGAGACCGCCATGACCGGCGTTCTTACGGACAAGCAGAAGGAAGCCATTCTCGGCGCGGTTCCGGCCGGCCGGCTGGGCCAGGCGGACGAGATCGCCGCCGGCGCCGTTTACCTCGCCAGCGAGGAGGCAGCCTACGTCACCGGCCAGACGCTGCACATCAATGGCGGCATGGCGATGATCTGAAGCCTGCGGCGGCTTCGTCCACGGGGGCGGGTTTTCGGGCTTGGCCGTTTCGCCCCATGTGTGATAATAGGCGCAGAGAAGGTGCGGGTGAAACGAGGGAAGTTCCCCAGAAAACTCTTGAATTCTAGTGTTTTGTCTGTGCAGCCGTTGCTTCGGCGGATTCGCCGGATCCCGGTGCAGGCAAGATCGAATGCGGTTTAATCAACGAGGGTAGTACAGAAATGAGTGATGTCGCTGAACGGGTCAAGAAGATCGTCGTGGAGCATCTGGGCGTCGACGCCGACAAGGTCGAGAAGGATGCAAGCTTCATCGACGATCTTGGCGCAGACAGCCTGGATACCGTCGAGCTGGTGATGGCATTCGAGGAAGAGTTCGGGATCGAGATCCCCGATGACGCCGCCGAAACCATCCAGACGGTGGGCGACGCTGTCAGCTTCATTGAAAAGAACGCCGCCTGACCGGGCGCGCTCGCCGGGGCCGGTAACTCCTGGTCGCTAGCCGGCGCCGTGACAGAACTTTCATGCGGTGGCAGTAGGTAAAATCGCTGCCGCCGTATTTGTTGAGAAGATGCGTGGGAGCTTTTCGATGCGCAGGGTAGTCATCACCGGTATTGGCATGGTGTCTCCGGTTGGCGCCGACGTGGAAGACAGCTGGGCAAACCTGCTGGCTTCGAAGTCGGGCGCAGGCCCCGTCACCCGCGCCGACATGTCCGACATGGCTTGCCGTATCGGCTGCGAAGTCAAGGAAGGCGACGGCACCGGCGGCACCTTCGACATCAACAGGTACATGGACCACAAGGACCAGCGCCGCTGCGATACGTTCATCCGCTTCGGCGTTGCGGCCGCCAGCATGGCCGTGGCCAACTCCGGCTGGCAACCGAAGACCGAAGAAGAGCGCTGGCGCACCGGCGTGCTGATCGGCTCCGGCATCGGCGGCCTGCCGTCGATCGAGGCCACCTCGCTGTTGCTCGATGACAAGGGCCCGCGCCGCGTAAGCCCGTTCTTCATCCCCGGCTCACTGATCAACCTTGTTTCCGGCATGGTATCCATCGAGCACGGCTTCAAGGGTCCCAACCATGCCGTGGTCACCGCCTGTTCCACCGGCGCCCACGCAATCGGCGATGCCGCGCGGCTGGTGGCGCTGGACGATGCCGACGTGATGGTGGCCGGCGGCGCCGAGGCTGCCATCTGCCGCATCGGCTATGCCGGCTTCCTCGCCTGCAAGGCCCTGTCGACCCACTATAACGACACCCCCGAAAAGGCATCCCGCCCCTATGACAGGGATCGCGACGGGTTTGTCATGGGTGAAGGTGCGGGCGTCGTGGTGCTCGAGGAATACGAACACGCCAAGGCGCGCGGCGCCACGATCTATGCCGAGGTGGTCGGCTACGGCATGTCGGGCGATGCCTACCACATCACCGCCCCGGCGGAGGACGGCGACGGTGCCTTCCGCTGCATGTCGGCTGCCTTGAAGCGGGCAGGCCTGCAGGCGTCGGAGATCGATTACGTCAACGCCCACGGCACCTCCACGCCGATGGGAGATGAGATCGAGCTGCGCGCCGTGGAGCGGCTGATGGGCAACCAGGCCCGCAAGCTCACCATGTCGTCCACCAAGTCAGCGACCGGGCACCTGCTCGGCGCAGCCGGCGCCATCGAGGCGATCTTCGGCGTACTGGCCATCCGCGATAATGTTGCCCCGCCAACCCTCAATCTTGACAATCCGTCGGTTGAAACCGAAGTCGACCTTGTGCCGCACAAGCCGCGCCACAAGGAAATCAACACAGTTCTGTCCAATTCATTTGGTTTTGGTGGCACCAACGCATCGCTTGTGTTCCGCCGTGTTGACGCCTGACGCCTGAAAGGGCAGCGGGTACGGGGGACCCGATGCCGGAGAGCCACAGTTCCGGACCCGACCCGACGCATAAGTCTTCCCACACGAGACGCTTCCGGCCGCAAGGGCCGCTCGATCTTTTCAGTCATCGCGCGGATATTCGCCATGCTGGTCGTGCTGGCGGTGCTGGCCGGGGCGGCAGGCTTTGCCGGCTGGGTCATGGCTACCGCCGAAGGCCCTCTTGCCGAGGACAAGGTCGTCAACATCGAGCCGGGCAGCACCAGCGATCAGATCGGTCAAACGCTGGCCGGCAAGGGCGTGGTGAATTCCGGCACGCTTGCAACGCTGGGCATCTCCATCCTTCGCCGCTTCATCGACCTTGAACCCAAGGCCGGTGAATACGAGTTTGCGGCAAGGTCGTCGCTGGTCGACGTGCTGCGCAAGATCAAGCGCGGCCAGATCGTCACCTACAAGGTCTCGATCCCTGAGGGCTTCACCACCTGGCAGGTGCTGGAACGGCTCAAGGCCAACGAGGTGCTCACGGGCGACATCGAGACGGTGCCGGTGGAAGGCGAATTGCTGCCGGACACCTACGTGTTTACCCGTGGCCGTACCCGCCAGAGCCTCATCGACCAGATGAAAACTGCCCAGGACCGCCTCGTGGAAAAGCTGTGGGAGACCCGCAAGGACGGTCTGCCGTTCACCACGCCGGAAGAGGCGATCATTCTCGCCTCCATCGTCGAGAAGGAGACCGGCAAGGCGGAGGAGCGCGCCCAGGTGGCCGGTGTGTTCATCAACCGGTTGAGGAAGGGCATGCGCCTGCAGTCCGACCCGACCATCATCTATGGCATCACGCTGGGACAGGGCAAGCTCGACCGGCCCATCTATCGCGGCGATATCCGCCAGAAGACCGACTACAACACCTACCAGATCGACGGCCTGCCGCCGACGCCGATCGCCAATCCAGGCCGCGCATCCATCGAGGCGGTGCTGAACCCGATCGATACGGACTATGTGTACTTCGTCGCCGATGGCTCCGGCGGGCATGCCTTTGCGGTGACGCTGGACGAGCACAATGCGAACGTGAGGAAGTGGCGCTCCTGGCTGCAAGACCAGCGCGAACAGCGTGAAGCCGAGGAAGCCGAACAGGAATTGCGCGCCAGCCTTGACGCCAGCACCAATGCCGCGGCCCCGCTTCCGGCGGGCAACGAGGCCGAACCGGCGCCTGCAGCAGCAGGCAGTGGCGAAGCCGCGCCCGAGCCTGCCTCCACCTTCACCATCGTCGAAGTATCCGGCCGCAGCGTCCCTATCCCGCGCGCCAAGCCTGCCCGGCAATAAGTAGGCAGGCGCGTCCACTGCCTTCAGCTCACGCGATATCCGGCTTGAGCAAGCCAAGGGGTGCGCGCTCGCGCACGCGGCGGCGTGTCGCGCTGGTAAAATGGCGATCACATCACCACGTCCCGTTCGCAAAATCCGGAAACGGACACACCAGAAAGAAAGTGAGCCCCATGTTCGCCCGCAAGGCCAATGTTCCAGAGCGCGTCGTCGAGCACCACAAACCTGAGAGTTTCAGTGACAAATTCGCCTATCGGCTGGTCAAGTTCATGCGGGTTTTCGCCGATGCCTTCTTCCGCAAACGCTATGGGCACAGGGCTGTTGTTCTGGAAACCGTTGCCGCGGTGCCCGGCATGGTCGGCGGCATGTTGCAGCATCTCAAGTCCATCCGGCACATTCGCGACGATGAAGGCTGGATCGCAGAACTGCTTGATGAAGCCGAGAACGAGCGCATGCATCTGATGACGTTCATCAACATTGCACAGCCATCGGTATTCGAGCGGTTTCTCATCCTGATGGCGCAAGGCGTGTTCTTCAACCTGTACTTCCTGCTGTACCTGTTTGCGCCTAAGACCGCGCACCGGGTGGTGGCGTATCTCGAGGAAGAAGCGGTCGTCAGCTACACGCAGTATCTGGCGGCAATCGACGAAGGCAAACTCGAGAACGTCCCTGCGCCGCAGATCGCCATCGACTACTGGAAGCTGTCTCCAGACGCCCGGTTGCGCGATGTGGTGCTTGTGGTTCGCGAAGATGAAGCAGGCCACAGGGACCGCAATCATTGCTTTGCCGATGCGCTGGCAAGGGAAGCAAACTCCGGCAAGCGACCGTCCGGGTCCGCTGCACCCCGCGCTCCCGAGAATGCATGAAGCAGCAGGTTGATTTCGGCGTCAGGCAGGCTTGTGTGGTCACCGCAACGTCTATGAATGGCGTATCTCTGCGGCTGTGAGTTAGAATTCGGCCTGACAGCTGATTCTTCACGGGGCAACGCAAGCCATGAGCATTTCCAGCATGACCGGCTTTGGCCGCGCCGCCGGCATCGCCGGGCCGTGGATCTATCAGTGGGAACTGCGCTCGGTGAACGGCAAGGGGCTGGATGTGCGCCTGCGCCTGCCGTCCGGCATGGATGCGCTGGAGCAGCAGGTGCGCGTCCTTGCCGCCGCAGCGCTGAAGCGCGGCAATGTGCAGGTGTCGCTGCAGCTGGCCTGCGAAGAACCCGCCGTGGAGCTGCGCATCAATCCCAACGCACTCTTCGCTGCCGTCGAGGCCGCCCAGCAAGTGTCAGACGCCATGGGCGATCCGGTCTCTGCCGATGCCGTCCTGGCAATGCGCGGCGTGGTCGAGGCCGTATCTGCCGAAGCCGATCCCGAGGCGTTGGCGGCGCGCGACGCGGAGCTGCTGCAAGCGGCCGGCGCCGCCATCGAGGCGCTGGCTGCCAACCGGCGCGAGGAAGGCAAGCGGCTGGCCGGCGTCATCACCACGCAGTTAAACCGCATCGAGGCGTTGACCGCCGAGGCTGCCGCCAACCCTTCGCGCACGCCTGAGGCCATCCAGGCGCGGTTGGCCCAGCAGGTCGAACGGCTTACCGGCGCCTCGCCCGCGCTTGACCCGGACCGCCTGCATCAGGAAGCCATGCTGCTGGCGGTCAAGGCCGACATCCAGGAAGAGCTCGACCGGCTCGTCTCGCACGTCGAGGCGGCGCGCGAACTGCTGGCAGCCGATGGCGAGCCGGTTGGCCGCAAGTTCGAATTCCTCTCGCAGGAGTTCAACCGTGAGGCCAATACGCTGTGTTCCAAATCGTCCGATGCCGTGCTCACCCGCACCGGACTGGAGCTCAAGAACGTTATAGATCAACTCCGCGAGCAGGTTCAGAACATTGAATAGCGCTTCTTCTTCCGCCAACATCGCCCGGCGAGGGCTGCTGCTGGTGCTGTCTTCGCCATCGGGCGCGGGCAAGACCACCTTGTCGAAGCGGTTGCTGGCACGAGAGGACGACGTGGTCATGTCGGTGTCCGTGACCACCCGCAAGCCGCGGCCCGGCGAGGTGGATGGCAAGGACTATCACTTCATCTCGCGCGACCAGTTCGATCAGCTGGTGACCGATGGTGAGCTGCTGGAATATGCCGAGGTGTTCGGCAACGGCTATGGCACCCCGCTCAAGCCGGTTCAGAAGTGGCTGGCCGAGGGCAAGGATGTGCTGTTCGACATCGACTGGCAAGGAACCCAGCAGATCCACGCCCGCATGCACGACGACCTCGTGCGCATCTTCATCCTGCCGCCCTCTGCCGAGGAACTGCGCGACCGGCTGGTGCGCCGTGCCCAGGATGCAGCGTCCGTGGTCGCCAAGCGCATGGCCGAAGCCTCCAACGAGATCAGCCACTGGGCCGAGTACGACTACGTGCTGATCAACGACAATCTGGACGCCTGCGATTCATCCATCGCCGCCATCCTGGAGGCCGAACGGCTGCGCCGGCACCGCCGCATCGGACTGGACAGCTTCGTCAGGAAGCTCAGGAAGCACCTGTAGATTTCAGCCGTATGCGACTCGAAAGAACTCGTGAATCCGGCTGAACTTGAATCAGTTTGTCAGCGGTTCATACGCTTCAGCCAGCCGGCAGAAGCCTGCCACGTCCACCTGCTCGGCCCGCATCTGCGGGTCGAGGCCGGCTGCCCGGATGGTGGCCTCGGTGTCACCGCCCAGCGCCTTCAGGCTGGAGCGCAGCATCTTGCGCCGCTGGCCGAAGGCGGCTGCCGTGACCTTCTCCAGCACCCGCGCCTTGCACGGATGGACAGGCCGGGGCAGCGGCGTGATGTGCACCACCGACGAGGTGACCTTGGGCGGCGGCGTGAAGGCGCGCGGTGAGATGTCGAACAGCTTTATGGCCTGGCTGCGCCACTGCGAGATGATCGACAGCCGCCCGTAGGCATTGCTTCCCGGTGCGGCGGTGATGCGCTGCGCCACCTCCTTTTGGAACATCAGCGTCAGCGAGGTCCAGTAGGGCGGCCATGGGTCCGCCAGCAACCACCCGGTCAGGAGCGGTGTTGCAATATTGTAGGGCAGGTTGGCGGCTATCCTCACCGGTCCGCCCGTGCGCGCGGCAATGTCTGCCCAGTCCATCTTGAGTGCATCTGCCTCGATCACCTCAAGCCTGCCCGGATAAGCGGCTGCGATTTCAGCCAGGGCGGGTCGGGTGCGCTCGTCGCGTTCAACTGCGGTCACCTTGCCCGCGCCTTCCATCAGCAGCGCCCGCGTCAGCCCGCCGGGGCCTGGGCCCACCTCCAGCACCATGGCGCCGTCGAGCGGACCAGCGGCGCGGGCAATGCGGCGGGTGAGGTTCAGGTCAAGCAGGAAGTTCTGGCCGAGCGACTTCCGGGCTGACAGTTCGTGCCGCGCAATCACTTCGCGCAATGGCGGCAGGCCGTCCTCCGCCGGCTCGTTCATGCCCGCGCCCGCGCCATCGCCGCTGCCTGCCGCAGCGCCGCAATGAAGCTGGACGGGTTGGCCGTGCCCGACCCCGCCAGCCCAAGCGCTGTGCCGTGGTCGGGCGAGGTGCGGATAAATGGCAGGCCCAGCGTGGTGTTGACGCCGATGTGGAAGCCCAGCGTCTTGACCGGGATCAGCGCCTGATCATGATACATGCACAAGGCGCAGTCATAGGTGGCGCGCGCTTCCTCATGGAACATGGTATCGGCCGGCAGCGGCCCGAATGCGTTGATGCCTTCGCCCGCCAGCATCGCGACTGCCGGGCCGATGACGTCGCGGTCCTCGCTGCCGATGCTTCCGCCTTCGCCCGCATGCGGGTTAAGGCCGGCCACCGCGATGCGTGGGCGCTCGATGCCGAAATACTGCTTCAGATCCGCCGCGATGACGCGCCCTTGCGCAATTATCGCCGAGCCGGTGACCAGCCCCGGCACCTTTGCCAGCGGCACGTGCACCGTCAGCGGTACGGTGCGGAAATCGTCTGCCGACAGCATCATCACCGGCTCGGCCTCATGCCCGGCCGCGTGCGCGAGGTGGGCGAGGTAATCCGTATGGCCCTGGAAGCTGAAACCGGCCTGGTACAGCGTTTCCTTCTGGATCGGCCCGGTGATCACGCCGGCCGCCTGACCCAACAGCGCCAGCCTGACTGCCGCCTCGATCCAGCCGGTGACCTGCATCGCCGTCGCAGCGGAAGGCTTGCCTGGCGTGACGGCGGCATGCAATGGCATGTCCAGCACCGGCAGTCCGGCCCTGAAGGCATCTGGCGCCTCGTCCATCGAAGCAATCCGCATCACCCGCGTGGCCAGTCCGCACTGGCTGGCGCGCTCTTCCATCAGCCGCGCACAGCCGGCGATCGCAAACGCCGGCACCGCCTCGCGGCCGGCTCTTGCATGGGCCAGCAAGGCAATATCAGGCCCTATGCCGGCCGGTTCTCCGGGCGTCACGACGAGGGCAGGGGAGGTGGATGTCATGGCAAGCCGCCAGCGTCTCGAAACCGCCCCGGTCAGGGCCTGAACGCCGGGTCCTTGTAATCGACGAAGCTTTCCTTGCGGGCTTCGGCCATTGCCTGCTGGACAAGGTTCTCGAACTGCTCGTTGCGTACGGCCGCCTCGATCTGCTGCCGGTCCGGCGCCGGCGGAGAGATCTTTCGGGTACCGCAATTGGCGAACAGCCGGACGCCTGTAGGACCTGGAATCGGACCGATCAGCTTGCGCGTACCTGCCTCCAGCAGCGCCTTGCGCAACTCCGGCGGCAGACGGTCGATATCGGCCTCGACGGCCCTGCCGATCTTGACGTTGAAAATGTCCTTGCTGGCGGCGCGCAGGCTGCTGCAACCCTTGTACCGCTGCATGATCTGCTGGGCTTCCACGGCGCGGGCATAGAGCAACTGCTGCTGCATGGCCCCGGCTGAGCTTTCCACCGGCAGGTCGACCTGCTGGACGCTGACAACGGTCACCGGCTTCATGCGCGGATCACTCATGATCTCGCGCACCTTTGCATCTACCTTGGCCTCATCGACCTTGATGTCCGTATCGACGTTCTGCTGGTTCATCACCCAGCGTATATAAAGCGAGCCTTCCATCTGGGACTTGAGCGCGGACTCATCTACGCCCTTCTCGGCAAGCTGCTTGCGCAGGTCGGCCCGGCTGATCTTCATCCGCTTGACCATGCCGTCCACGCGCTCATCAAGCTCACTGTCGGAGATCTCGTACCCCAACCGCTTGGCCTTGGTCTTGGCCACCTTCTCGTTGACCAGCGTGCCAAGAATGCGCTTGCGGGTTTCGAAGTCGGTGCCCACACGTCCGCCCAGCGCGTTTTCCAGGTTGATGCGCCGGGAAATGTCGAAATTGGTAATCGGCAGGTCATCGACCGTAACGGCCACGCCCTGCGCGTTCTTCAGGCTTACGCGTTCGATGCCGTCGCTAGGCCGGGCTGCGGCCAGTGCGCTGTCGACGTCGCCGAGCCCGCCATCGCCGCCCGGCGCGGCGCTGACCGGTTGGGCGCCAGGCGCGATTTGCGCCGGTGCATTGGCGGTGTTGCTGGCGGACTGGTTGTTGCCCGGCAATGGATCGGCGCCGAGATATTCGTACAGGTCAAGCTGGCCGCCGCCACAACCGGTCAACAGCGTTAGCGCAGCCGCCATGCCAAGCCAGCGGCTGGTCCGCGAGGCTGCGTGTCGGCGGCGCGCCTGGGCCGTCAGATTTGCTGCAGTGCTGCTCATTCTCACTCCGAAGCGCTGGTGCCGATGGAGGTGCTGCCCAGCGTGACCAGTTCGATATCCAGCAGGAAGGACCTGTCCCGATCAAGGTTGCGGTCGGTAAGGAATTCTTCCTTGTAGCGGAAGCGCAGCTTCATGCAGTCGCAATCGAACCCGATGCCGATGTGCCGGTCGATGATCTGATCGCTGATCAGGTCATACCGGCCGCCGCCGAATATGCTCACGCCACCGCCGATGGCCACTTCCGCCGAGCCCCAGATCTGCTGCTGGTTGTTCGGCCGGCCATAAGCCATCGCTTCTTCCACCTTCACATAATTGAGGGCGGTTTTAAGGCGCGAGTAACTGGCCATGACGCCAACGTCCTGCTCGCGCATCGACATGGTGTCGGTGTCGAAACGGGCCTGGTAGCTGACCCGCCAGTTCTCGTCAGGCTGGAACCAGACAGCGCCGACCAGGTCGGACACGGATTCATTGAGGCCGGAGCCCGGCAGGAAGCTGTTCTGGCCGGCGATGTGATAGGACTGGCCAAAACTCGCATTGAACGAGCCGCCATTCTCGAAACCCAAAGTGTACAGGAAGCCTGCATTCACCCGTGTTCCGCCCTCATAGCGGTCATTGCCGCTGAAGCGGTTCTCGAGGAACAGGTTGGTGGTCGCGAAGTTCAGCGAGATCGCATCCTCGTTGCCCCAGCCGGAAATGTCGCCTTCGTCCTCTGACGAGATGATCTGGGCGATCGGGGTGAAGATGTGCGTCCCCATACCATCGTACTTGGCCAGCGGCAGCCGTACGTCCACGCCGCCCGACGGCAGGATGCGGGCGTCGGTTACGTCGCCGTTGCGCGGCCTGTTCGGGTCATTCGAGTTTTGGACCGGCACGTTTTCGGACAACAGCAGGTCGCCGCGCACCCGCGCAAACGGCGTGACGATCACGCCCGGATCGGTGACGATTTCCTTGCGCCAGTGCAGCTGCGTCGTGGCGCGCATCTGGCGGGTACCCTGTACCACGTCGAACGTGTCGGGAACCGTATCGTAGGCCACCCAGGCATGGTCCCGGAACAGCGCGTAGGCGTCCGTGCTGATGCCCAGTTCTCCGCCCAGCACGGGGAAGTCGAAGGTGTAGTCATGCCGGAAATAGGGCGCGGCCGTGGGGAAGGTATCCTGGTCGTCAGTGCCCAACATGCCCTGGAAGTTGTAGGCCCTTACCGTTGTGTAGTTCCGGTCGTAGATGCCGTCGAGATAGACGAGGCTGGCAAGCTCGGTGCGTTCGTCAAAGTCGTACTCGCGGCCGAACGTTTCGTCCGACACGATGGTGCCGTCCCAACCCCACTGCCACCAGCGGTTGATCTGGAAGTTGCCGGTGGTGCGCAGCCAGCCGCGCCATTCTTCGTTGCCCGGCGCCGGCAGCTGGTCGGGGTTGAGTTGATAGACGCCCGCACCCTCGATCGAGTACTCCCCGTTGGCCAGCCGGTGGCGGAACTCCGCCCGCATCATTGGCCCCTGCTCGGACGTCATCTTCGGCATCAGCGTCAGGTCCATGTTCGGCGCAATGTTCCAGAAATATGGCTGCTCGTAGCCGAAGCCGAATACCGTGGAATGGCTGAACCGCGGGATCAGGAAACCCGAGCGGCGCTTGACCGTCGGATCGGGATGCGACAGGTACGGCCAGTAGAACACCGGCACGCCGAGCAGTTCCAGCCGCGCATCGCGGTGATGCAGCGTACCTTCGCGTTCGTCGTGTGTGGTTTCGCTGGCCACCAACTGCCAGGCCGGGGTGCCGGTCTCGGTCACGCACGACCGGCAGCGGGTGTAGGTGACCCGCTCGTAAACGGTCAGGTAGCCGTCTCGGCGCTTGGCGTAGCTCGCCGTCACCACCGCCTGGTTGGTCAACAGCAGCCTCAGGTGTTCGGCAAAGCCGTCGCGGAAGCGGTTCTGCAATTCGAGGATATCGGCTTCGAGGATGTTCCCACCCGGTTCGCGGATGCGGATCTCGCCTTCGGCCCGCATCACGTCGGTGGCGCGGTTGTAGGTAACGCGCCGGGCGATCAGCACGTAATCGCCGTAGGTCAGCACCACGTTGCCCGTGGCTATCGCGGTTTTGGTGCGGTCGTCGAATACGATCTGGTCCGCGTCCACGTCCACCTTGGTGCCGCGCGGTGGCGTCTTGGCCCGGGTGCGGTTGTCGTCCGCATAGTCGGATTTGCCGCTGGCGACCGACTGGGCATGAACGGGTGGTGTCGCCATCAGGCCGCATACGCCGATCAGCGCGAGCATCCACGCGCAAGCAAGCGCGATCGCGTGCGCTCTCGCATGCGCGCGCGCGTGACGAGGCGTCTGTTTCGCCAGTGCGTATGTCGGCGTCTGCCCTATCCCTTGTCCCCTGTTTGCCGGTCCCGCCGTGCCCGCGTCCCCCTCAGGCCGCATTGCGCCGCACGACCGTGTGAAACCCCTTGCGGGGGCAGCCTTCATCGCCAACGCCGCCGGCAAGCGGTCATTCGCGCCATACGCCGAAATGCCCGCACCGCAACCGCCAGTGCCGACACTTCGGATACAGTCGTGTTTGTAACCTGTTTCGTTGGGCTAAGAGAAGGCCTTGACAAGATATTTTTAACTTTTTCACCCCGCTGATTCAGCCCCAATTCACGGCCTGGTAAACCACTTCTGAAGCAGCCGTTCCAGCTTGAATCAGCCTGTCTGGGTGGGCCGGGAGGGGCATTGCAACACCCGGTTGGCGCGGCTACTAATGGACCGGATCACGATTGCGGCAACCGGATGCCGCCTCAACTGCAAGCAGGTAATGCCCACATGAAAGTTTCGTTCTCTCCGTTCTCCACGCCGAAGTCCGGCGCCGTCGTCATTCTCGTCGCCGACGGTGGCAAGCTGTCTGCCGATGCCGAGGCGGTCGACAAGGCGTGCGATGGCGCCATCGGCAACGCCATCAAGGTGGCGGGCTTCAAGGGGGAGCGCGACAAGACACTCGACATCATCACGCCTGCCGGCTGCAAGATCGAGCGTGTCGTGGCGGTCGGCGTCGGCAAGCCTGCAGAGGTTGACGAAGTGCGCGCCGAGTATGCCGGCGGCACGCTCGCCGGGGCCGTGCAGGCGGCCGGCCTGACCGCCGTGAGCGTCTGCGCAAGCCTGCCAGGCAGGTCAGGGCTCGACGCGCCAGGCTTTGCTGCCCGGCTGGCGTCCGGCATGCGGCTCAGGGTGTACAAGTTCGACAAGTACAAGACCAAGAAGGCACCCAATGGCAAGGACCTCGCAACCGTCAAGTTGCTCGGAGAAGGTGCTGCCGATGCCCGCAAAACCTATGCCGAACTGGAGGCAATTGCGACCGGCGTGCACATTGCCCGCGACCTCGTGAACGAGCCGTCAAATCATTTGTATCCTGAGTTTTTTGCCGGTGAAATCAAGAAGTTGAGCAAACTTGGGCTGAAGGTCGAATTGCTCGACGAAAAGCAGATGAAGAAGCTCGGCATGGGTTCCCTGCTGGGCGTGGCACAAGGCTCCGCCCACAAGCCGTACCTCGCGGTGATGATCTGGGAAGGCGGCAAGAAAGACGAGGCCCCGGTAGCCTTCGTCGGCAAGGGCGTCACCTTCGACACCGGCGGAATCTCGATCAAGCCGGCCGGTGGCATGGAGGACATGAAAGGCGACATGGGCGGCGCGGCTTGCGTAACCGGCCTGATGGCGGCGCTGGCCGGCCGCAAGGCGAAGGTCAACGCAGTCGGCGTGGTCGGCCTTGTCGAGAACATGCCCGGCCACAATGCCCAGCGCCCCGGCGACGTGGTCACCTCGATGTCCGGCCAGACCATAGCGGTGCTGAACACCGATGCCGAGGGCCGTCTCGTGCTGGCCGATGCGCTGTGGTACACGCAGGACCGCTTCAAGCCGAAGTTCATGGTCAACCTGGCTACGCTCACCGGCGCCATCCTGATTGCGCTCGGCAAGGAGCATGCCGGGCTGTTTTCCAATGACGACAAGCTGTCCAGCCAGTTGTCAAAGGCTGGCGAGGCAACGCTGGAAAAGGTCTGGCGGATGCCGCTGACGCCGGAATACGACAAGCTGATCGATAGTGACATCGCCGACATGAAAAACATTGGCGGCCGTCACGCCGGTTCGATCACAGCAGGCCAGTTCCTGCAGCGTTTCGTCAACAACGTGCCCTGGGCGCATCTTGATGTCGCAGGCACCGCGATGGATTCGCCCAAGAACGCCATCAACCAGTCATGGGGCTCCGGCTGGGGGGTGCGCCTGCTCGACAAGCTGGTGCGCGACAACTACGAATCCTGACTCTTACGTAAGCTGCAGGTCAATTTCCGGGCGTGTCGCCCCTCAGCGGGCGCGCACCGCCGCGATATAGGCCTGGACGCCGTGCTGGTAGTTGATGATGGCTTCCTCGCGCACCGCCTGGCTGGCCTGGAATTCCTCCAGGCTGGCCGTGCCGCGCCGGTAAGCCCGCAACTCCTTGCGGGCCCGGATCTCGGTGGCGCGCCGCTCGGTTTCCAGCCATTCGCGCAAGGCTTCCAGCTCCTGCCGTGTGGCACCGGACAGGTCGAGTCCCTTGTAGCTGAAGCCGTTCAGCGGCCGCTCGCCGCCAATTCCCGAGGCATCACCATACCAGGCGGACGGCCGGCAGGCGCCGCCGCCGCTGTTGGCGGCCTCGCAGGCGACCTTGCAAAGTTCCTCCACCTCGCCGTTGCAGCAGTTGCACACGCCGGCTGCCTGCGCCGGTAAACCGGCCAGCGCCACGAACACAAGCGCACCGGCGGCTACAAGAGTTCCATGCAGGATTTTCATGTCGAGCCCCTCAGCTTCGCAACACGTCTTGTGGTTGAGATTAGCTTGGCGCGGGCGCTGCTGCATAGCGCGGAATTGTGCTTGACCACACCTGCGTGGATGCGTTCCCTTGCGCCCAGCAATGACCGAAGTCCTGTTCTATCATCTCGAGCGTGCCCGGGCCGAAGACGTGCTGCCGCAGTTCATCCAGAAATCGCTGGAGCGCGGCTGGCGCGCCGTTGTGCAGTCGGTCAGCGCCGCACGTCTGGAAGAGCTGTCGAAATTGCTGTGGACATGGGCAGACGACGCGTTTCTTGCCCATGGCAGCGCCGATGACGGGTTCGGGCACCTGCAGCCGGTATGGCTGACCACAGGAGACGACGCGCCCAATGCCGCCACCGTGCGCATCCTGGTGGACGGCGCGCAGCATGACAGCCTCGATGGCCTAGACCGCCTGGTGATCATGTTCGACGGCGCCGACGAGGCCGCCGTTTCGGCAGCACGGCAGAAGTGGAAGCAGGTCACCGCCATTCCGGGCGTCACCGCCACCTATTGGCAACAGGACGAGCGCGGCCGCTGGGTGAAGAAGGCCACGGCAGGCGAGGGGGCAGCGGCAGCGCATGAGCAGTGACTTCTCCACCCGCCGCCAGCAAGCTCGTGCCCGCACCGGCGCCCTGCAATCGCAAGCCGAAGCCTGCGGCGACCCGCTGGGCTGGTTCGACGAGGTGTACCGCCATGCGGACGGCGATGCGGCGCAGGTGCCCTGGGCCGACGAGGAGCCGCACCCGGGCCTTGCAGAATGGATCGCCCGCTCCGGCGAGATCCACGAGGGCACTTGCCTCGACGTCGGCTGCGGGCTGGGCGACAACGCCGAGGCGCTGTCGGCGGCCGGCTACGACGTCACCGCATTTGACCTGTCGGAGGCGGCGGTGGAGTGGGCCAGGCAGCGACACCCGCACACCCGCGTCCACTACACAACGGCCTCGTTGCTCGATCCGCCGGCGGAGTGGCTGGGCAAGTTCCACCTGGTGCACGAGACCTACACGCTGCAGGCCCTGAAGCGCCCTGAACAGGAGCACGCTTTCCCCGCGCTGGCGAGCCTCGTCGCAGCCGGTGGAAAGCTGCTCGTCATCTGCCGCACCCGCGAGGAGGGCAGCGAGATCACCGGACCGCCGTGGCCGCTGACGCGCGCCGGGGTCATGCGCTTTGAACAGCTTGGCCTGACGCCACGCGCCTACCAGAGCTTCGTGGTGCGCGACGGCGACCGGGAAATTCCACACGCACGCGCCGTGTTCGTGCGCGAAACCTGAAGGACACAGACACCATGAGCGACCGGCTTGCCTACCGCCTGCTGACCGGCAAGGACGACAAGAGCTTCTGCGAGCGCGTTTCCAAGGCGCTGGCCGACGGCTACGAGCTGTACGGCTCGCCCGCCATCACCCACAACGGCGAACACTGCGTCGTGGCCCAGGCCGTGGTGCTGAAGCGCAAGTAAGCCTCATCAGCACGGGAAGGCCGCCAGCAGCGCCTCGCGCACCATGCCCGCCGCCGGCGCCTGTTCGAGCTCGGGCCGCCTGACGAGATAGCGCCGCACCAGCTTGGCGAAGTCCGACGACGACACGTCGCGCGGCAGGCACAACTTGCCCGCCATGCCCGGTTCCGCCGCCACCATGTCGGCCACCCCGGTGATGTAACCCGCGCACACGCCATCGTCATAAGGCGCGCCCCGCGGGGACGTGCAGAACGCCACCAGCACCTTGGCCGAAAACCGCGCCCCGGCCGGCTCCTGAGCCTGCGCCCGTATCTCACCATAGGTAAAAACTAAGCTTGACGTAAACATTAATGTCAGTAACCCGATGAACGGGCGTTTGATTAATTTGCGTGCACCATCAATCATATAGCAGCTTCCCCTTGCGCTCGGGCAGCGGCGCCTCGCATTGCACCTTGCCCACCACCTCGCCGGGCCAGGCGAGGCGCTGGTTGGAGCGGGCGAAGAACCGGCCCTTTGCCACCGCCTTGATCTGCCCCGCCACCGCCTTGTCCGGCGCGGCCAGCGGGTCGATGATCTCGGCCAGCACCTGGCCTTTCTTCACCGTGCTGCCGAGGGCCGCGGTGAACACCAGGATGCCGGCAGCCGGGCAGCGCAGCGTCTGCGTGGCCGAGAACGGCCCGGCCATGCCGGTGAACTTCGGCGCCCGTGCCTTGCCCGACACCGCGCCGCGCAAGGTGAGGAAGCGCAGCAGCGCCTCGGCGTCCTGCTTCGCCAGGCCATGGTCGGTGTCGTGCTCGCCGCGCAACTCCACCACCACGGTCAGCGGCAGGTCGATGGCGTCGGCGCCGTACACCTCGCGCACCCGCACGTACGGCCAGGCGATGGTCTCCTCGAACGGCCCGCCGCCCGAGGCGCGCGCGAACATCACCACCTTCGCATCGAGCAGCGCGGCAAGGTCTGCCGCTTCCGGCCAGTGGTCCTCGTCGAGATAGAGATGCAGCTCGGCGTCGGAATCGGTGTGCAGGTCGAGCACGATGTCGGCGTCGTGCGCCATCTTCATCAGTTCGAGCCGCAGCCCCTGCGCCTCGTTGCCGGGCTCCACCGCGTCAAGCGCCTTGCCCACCTCGGCGCGCACCAGCGCCAGGTCCGCCGCCGGGCCTTCCGCCATGCGACCGTCGATTGCCTCGAGCACCCGGTCGGAGATATCGGGAAAGCCGCGATTGTAGTTCTCGCCCGAGGGCAGGTGATAGCGGCCGTTGAACGCGCGCAGCGTGACGTTGTTGAAGCCGATCGGGTTGGCCACCGGCACGAGAATGATCTCGCCCCGGATGCGCCCTTCGGCCTCTGCCGCCTGCAGCAGCGGCAGCAGCTTCGCCGCCGCCAGGTTGGCCGGCAGCTCGTCGGCATGGATGCCGGCCTGGATGTAGACCTTCGGCCGCGCGCCGGGCACGCCGAAGCGCCAGGCTTTCAGGCTGTGCCGGGTACCGACGGCGTAACGGGGAAGGTCGATGGTGCGGCAGTCGGCCATGGGCGGCTCCTTGGGTGGCGGCTTGTGTGTCCGTGCGGTGGGCTCCATGCTTAGCAGGCGGGGCGGGGAGAGGCGAGTCGGGAGTGGGGAATAGCGAGTGGGGAGGGCGAGAGTACGGCTTCTTCCCTCCCCTTGATGGTGAGGGACCCAGGGTAGGGTGAAGCCACTTGCTCATTGGTCTGCGACCCCCACCCCCAACCCCTCCCCATAAGGGGGAGGGGAGTTGCCTGGTGAGGGTGGGAGCAACACGCCGCAGCCTTTCCATAGTAGCCATCCCCGTCTTTCCTTGGTCATTCCGGCGAACGCCGGAATCCATGCCTCGCCGCTTGCGCAACTCTTGCCGCATGGACCCCGATTTGCATCGGGGTGACGGCGTGTTTGGAACCGCCCACGCCAAACCGGCACCACGCCTGTCAACAGTGCTTTGTGATCTTGCCGTTTTCACCCTTAGGTATTACCTTTATGGAAAAGGATGCGATGGTGATAAAGAGCTTCCGCTGCAAGCAGACCGAGAAGTTGTTTGCCGATAAGTCTGTCCGGCAGTTCAGGGCATTTGAGCGTCCTGCCCGCCGCAAGCTGCTCATGTTGAATGCTGCCGCGCAACTCTCCGATCTGCTTGTGCCACCAGGGAATTGGCTCGAGGCCTTGAGCGGCGACCGGGCTGGTCAACACAGCATCCGGATAAATGGACAATGGAGAATTTGCTTCGAGTGGCGTGACAACCACGCATACGAAGTCGAGATTGTAGACTACCACTGAAAGGACACTTTACATGGCTGCCCTTGACGCAATACCGCCCGGCGAAATCCTGCTCACCGAGTTCATGGAGCCGATGGGCGTGAGCCGTAATGCGCTGGCCCAGGCAACGGCCATGCCGCTCAGCGCGATCAGCAAGATCGTGTCCGGCCAACGCGCCATCACGGCTGAAAGCGCGGTCCGGCTGGCGGCGGCATTCGGCACGTCTGATGCGTTCTGGATGAACCTGCAGGCGGATTATGACCTGCGCCGCGTGGACCGGGAGAAGGTCCGGCGCGAAGTGAAGGCGGTGGGGTGATTACCGTGCGCGTCTAAAGGTTATAGTGCGCCGCTCACGGTCAGCTTGCTCAATTTCCCAGCCTGCGGCCATCCATGCCTTCTTTTGCACGTGGGTTTTTGGCTCTAACTCGTTGGCCCAGAATGCCTGATATTTGTGGGCGCTGGCCGGAAGCCGTGCGCCAATGATGCTTTCAATTTCGTCGAAGCTGGCCGTCCACCGGTTGCCCGGCAGCGATTTCAAGTGGTCGCGAAGTGGATCATACTTGTTTGGTTTGATCATGATGCCATCAGCCTCGAAGACGTTCACGCAGATGGTCAACGGCAACTGGCGTTAGGTCAATATCACAGACTTGGCTATTGGACCCCAGCCTTCGCTGGGGTGACAAAACTCAGAGGCTTCGCCGCTTTCTTGCGCTGGGTCCCCGGGTCAAGCCCGGGGAAGGCAGGATTGAGATGTATGAGGAAGCAGACGCTTGCCCCATACCCCGCCATCCGCGCTATGCTGACCGCTTCCGTCACCCCGCGCCGCCACCTGCGAAAGGCCCCGCCATGACCTTGCTGGACACGCCCACGCCTCACCACCTCCGCCATGTCCTGATCGTCGGCGCGGGGTCAGGCCTGTCGGCCAGCGTTGCCCGGCGATTTGCGGCGCAAGGGCTCGCCGTGTCGCTGGCGGCGCGCGATACGGGAAAGCTTGCAGGGCTGGCGGGAGAAGTGGGCGCGGAGGTCTATACCTGCGACGCCTCCAAGGCAGACCAGGTCGACACGCTGTTCGCCAATCTGGACAAGGCGGCCGCCGGCGCGCCCGACGTGGTGGTCTACAACCCGTCCGCCCGGGTGCGCGGCTCCATCACCGAACTGAACCCGGACGACGTGCGCCAGGCGCTGATGGTGACCGGCTTCGGCGGTTTCCTGGTGGCGCGCGCGGCGGCGCGGCGCATGGCGGCGGCGGGCAGGGGGGTGATGATCTTCACCGGCGCGTCGGCCTCGGTGAAGGGTTATGCGCTGTCCGCACCCTTCGCCATGGGCAAGTTCGCGCTGCGCGGGCTGGCGCAATCACTGGCGCGCGAGCTGCAGCCGAAGGGCGTGCACGTGGCGCACGTCAACATTGATGGCGGCATTGAGAACCCCGCCCGAGAGGGCCGGGCGTCACCGCCGGACCAGCCGGACAGCATGCTGTCGCCCGACGCCATTGCCGATCATTACTGGCACCTGGCCACGCAGCACCGCTCGGCCTGGACGTTCGAGAGCGAACTCAGGCCGTGGCTGGAAAGGTTCTGAGCCCTCTCCTCAAAAGTT
>CAVOZI010000006.1:0-132279 GCA_963700895.1 uncultured Alphaproteobacteria bacterium
ATGCCAGCCCCGGCTGCCTCAGCCAGATGATGCAGGTCTACGACGATCACGGCGGCAACGTCATCACCGTCGAGGAAGTGCCGCAGGACCAGGTCTTCAAGTATGGCGTCGTCGGCAAGGGCGAGGCGGCAGGCCCCGGATCCCGCATCACCTCGATGGTGGAGAAGCCGAAAGTGGAAGACGCGCCCTCGAACCTGATCATTTCCGGGCGCTATATCCTGCAGCCGGAAATCTTTGGCCTGCTCGACAAGCAGACCGCCGGCGCCGGTGGCGAGATCCAGCTCACGGATTCAATGCTGACGCTGCTCGGCCAGCAGGATTTCTTCGGCCTGAAGTTCTCGGGCACCACTTACGACTGCGGTGACAAGGTCGGATTTCTGGCGGCCAACGTGGCGCTCGGCCTGTCGCGGCCAGACATCGCGCCGAAGTTCCGGGCAACTCTTAAGGCGATTCTGGACGGCAATGGCGGGGTTTGACCCCCGCCTGCTTTACAGGCGGAAGCGAAGGCCTGAACTGACCCGGTGCTCGCTGGTGCTGTCGCCGGCATCCGGCTGTGACCTGCTGAACTCGTAGCCGGCCGTCAGTTCCACGTCCCTGTGAATGGCGTAGGCAGCCCCCAGCGTGGCGCCGAAGCCGGTCTCGCTGGAGATGCCGTCATAGTCGGTATAACCCATCGACGCACCCGCCTCGAGCGCCACGTTGTCCAGCATCTGGTGCGTGATCAGTACGCCGGCCGTCCAGTTGGTGGCACCCGATACCAGCGGATCGGAGCTTTCCTCGATCTGCGAAGCGGCAGTCAACTGCACGGTGGTCAGTTCCGTCGGGGCCCAGCTTACATTGGCGTCCATGCCCAGCGCTGACTGGGTGCGCAGCGTCGCATCCTCGTAATCGCGCAGTTCGTAGCGCGCCGCCACTTCACCCGACCAGATCGAGCCGTCGTTGAAGGTAATGCCGGAGCGGATCACCACGCCCTGCGAGTCGCGCTTGAGGCCATTGCGGTCGACATTCTCGTCGTGCAGGCGCGGCGAATAGGTCACCTCGACGAACGGCTGCACTGCCTCCGACATCTGGTAACCCACGCGCAATCCCACCGCCGGAGCGACATAGTCGCGGTCATCGTTGAGCTCTTCGCCGAGCGAACCCAGGTCAAGATCGCCAAACTGAAACCACGTTGCAGCCGCCGTCGTCTGCGTGACGATGCGGCCCATCACGTGGGTCAGCCGCGTCAGCACGTTGTAGGCGGTGTCATTGCGCGGGCCGACAGCCGTGTTGGGCACTTCGAAGTCGGTGGCCGTCGCCTGCGACCAGCCGAGACCTGCCGATACGTCGAGCGTGGTCGTCGAGCGGATGTCCAGCCGGCCCGAGGCAGCAACCGAGCCGTTGTTGATGTTCTGCTCGTTGAACTCGTCCCAGAACACCATCTCGCCCTGACCTTCGAAGGCCAGCGCATGGCGCTCCCAGTCGCTGCGCAAGGCAATCCTTGGCGCCAGCCGCAGGCCGAAATCATCACGGGCGTTGATGGCGGACGAGGTCACGTTGGAACTGTAGACGCTGCCCACCTCAAGCTCGGGAAACAGGATGAAGGCGCCACGGCGGATGCCCAGCGGCGCATATGGATCCGTGTCCACAGCAGTCCGGCGCCTGGCTGTTCGTCTTCGGCGGGCGGCAATTGTCCAGTTGCGGCCAGCAGCGACAGCCTGCGCCGATCCTCGGCCTCACGGTTGATCGAGTCATAGCCGCTATAGGCCAGCACAAACTCATCGGTCACTTCAAGGTCGGCGCCCCGGTCAAACTCACTGCGGCTCGTCTGCGTGGTGGTTTCCGCGGTGTTCACGCCAATTCCGGCCGCCTCGTCTGAACGGCGCTGTTCGGCCTCGGCATTCCGGGCGGCAGGCTGCTGGACGAAGGCCGGCGGCGCCACCGGCACGCGGGCATCGGCGAAGGGATCTTCGATGGTCACCGTCTGGCACAAGCCCGCTGCCTCCTGTGCCACTGCCAGTGCGGGCACACAAAGCACGATTGCGGCCAGGCTGGCCGAAGCAATAAATCCACGCATAACCTTAATCCGTCCCCTCGCGGCAAGTTCAGCGGGCAGATCCGGTGCAGGCCACGCAATACTCCAGTGCGCATGGCCGGCCATTCATCCGTCCCGACAATCGCGATGATGGAGGATTATGGTTAACAGCTCGTCAAAAGGTTGTACCGCGCGAGCCGATACGTCACGCCGGTTCGGACTGCAGCACCATGCCGGACACACCGGTGATGCGCACCTTCGATCCGGCTGGTGCATCGCTTCCTGTCACCAGCCAGACTGAATCGTCGAGCCTGACCTTGCCACGGCCATTGCTGATTGGCTCGAACAGCACCGCCGTCTGGCCGACATAGGCCTGCGCACGCTGGTTGAGGAAGGGCTGATCGGTCTCGGATGCCGACCGGGTCTTCATGTAGCTCCGGCCGAGAAACACGTAGACCGTGCTGAGCACGACGAAGAGCAGCAGTTCCATCTGCCAGCCGAGTTGCAGGAACAGCGCCAGCAGGCCGACGCTGAGCGCAGCGATGCCGAACCACACCAGGAAGACGCTCATCACCAGCAATTCGGCAACCAGCAGGATGGCGGCGATGATCCACCAGGTCCACACCCCGAAAATACCGAGCAACTGTTCCATGCCGTGCTCCCTGCCTCCAGCTCCGGTGCAACCTGTCAGGTCTTGACCCGCGGAACGCCGGACCCGCCCCGCTTTGCGGCGCCGTCATTGTCGCCGCCAAATGCCTCGCGCGCAATCTCGGCGATGCCGCCGATGGAGCCTATCACGTTGGCTGCCTCGACCGGCAGCATCAGCACTTTCTGGTTGGGCGACTTGGCCAGGCTCTCAAGCGCCTTGATGTAGTTGTTGGCGACGAAATAGTTGATTGCCTGCACGTCGCCGGCAGCAATCGCTTCCGACACCATGCGGGTCGCATTGGCTTCCGCCTCGGCGCTGCGCTCGCGCGCCTCTGCATCGCGGAAGGCTGCCTCACGCCGCCCCTCCGCATCCAGCATGATGGCCTGCTTTTCGCCTTCCGCCTTGAGAATGGCGCTTTCGCGCGCGCCCTGCGCCTCGAGGATGGCGGCGCGCTTGTCGCGCTCGGCCTTCATCTGCCGGGCCATCGAGTCCACCAGATCACGCGGCGGATTGATGTCCTTGATTTCGATGCGGGTCATCTTCACGCCCCACGGCGTCGTGGCCTGGTCCACCACGCCGAGGATGGCGTGGTTGATTTCGTCGCGCTGGGACAGCAGGCTGTCGAGGTCCATCGATCCCATCACCGTACGGATGTTGGTCATGGTGAGGTTGAGGATGGCATTCTCGATCTGGTTGACCTCGTAGCTGGCGCGGGCCGCATCGAGCACCTGGTAGAACGCCACGCCGTCGACCTGCACCATGGCGTTGTCGCGGGTGATGACCTCCTGGCTCGGGACCTCAAGCACCTGTTCCATCATGTTCATCTTCGACCCGATGCGGTCGATGAACGGCACGATGATGCCGAGGCCGGGGCCCAGGGTCTTGATGTAGCGGCCAAACCGCTCGACCGTGAATTCGAACCCTTGCGGAACTGTGGTGATGGCCTTGAAGATGCCGATGACCACCAGCACCAGCAACACCAGCAAGAAAACTCCAAAGCCTTCCAACATGGCGTTGGCTCCTCATCGCAAGGGGAACTGGCAAAATGCCGGGCTACCCCGCTACGTTTACGTGACAGGGCAGAAAATTATCCTGATTCGATGCGAATACGACCGGAAAACCCGCCATGCGGCAGGTCTCTGTCAGACCCAGCCCTGCAGCTCCCGGTCGATGAGGTGCTTGAGCATTTTCACCGATGACTTGCTGTCGTTCAGGCAGGGCACCACGGAGAAATTCTCGCCGCCGTGTTCCTCGAAGGTCTCGCGCACGCCAATGGCGATTTCCTCCAGCGTTTCGACACAGTCTGCCGAAAAGCCCGGAGTGATGATGACCATGTTCTTCACGCCATCCTTGGCGAGGCTTTCGACAGTCTCGTCGGTATAGGGCTTGAGCCATTCTGAAGGGCCAAAGCGCGACTGGAAGGTGATGATCAGTTCCTTCTCGCTCATGCCAAGCCGCTCGCGCAGCAACCGCGCCGTCTTGTGGCACTGGCAGTGATAGGGATCACCCTTCATCAGGTAGTCCTTGGGCAGGCCGTGGAACGACGCCACGATCACTTCCGGCTTGTAGTCGATGGTCTTGAGGTGCGCCTTCACGCTGTCTGCAAGAGCTTCGATATACACCGGGTCATCGTGATAGGGCGGCACCGTGCGGATGGTCGGCTGCCAGCGCATGGTCATCAGCGCCTCATAGGCCTTGTCGAGAGCCGTCGCCGTGGTAGTGGCGGAATACTGCGGATACAGCGGGAACAGCACGATACGGTCACAACCTTGCGCCTTCAGGTGCTCGATCCGCTCCTTGACCGGCGGCAGCCCGTAGCGCATTGCCCAGTCCACCACGATGTTCGGGTTCTTGCTGAACAAGCCGGCCAGTTGCTCCGCCTGTGACCGGGTCGTGGTCTTCAGCGGGCTTTCGTTGAGTTCATTGTTCCAAATCTGCTCATAGGCGTGACCGGACTTCTTCGGCCGGGTGGTCAGCACGATGCCATTGAGGATGACCCACCACAGCGCCCGGTTCGTCTCGATGACGCGGGGGTCCGACAGGAACTCCTTGAGGTACCGCCGCATCGGCCAGTAGCTGGTCGCCTCCGGCGTTCCCAGGTTCATGATCAGCACACCGATCTTGCCGCCGATCACCCGGGGGTGGTCTGCGGGCAGCCGGTAGGCGCGGGTATCTGTCTTGTCGAGCATGGTCTTGCTGTTTCCCGTCTCGGTCCGTTCAGGCTGGCCTGCCATGCCCTTGCGTGCTGATATGCGTGTCATGACGTGGCCGGCCGTTCGTCGGCGATCACCAGACCATCGTTGGGTAGGCTGCCCGGGGTCACCAGTTCGACGTTGCCGCGAACCTTGCAGACCTGCTGCACGGTGCGGGCAACCGCCTCTGCAAGACCTTCGGCCTGGGGGTTGGCGCACTCCGCCATCACCACCAGCGTGTCCTGTTCGTTGGCCCGGCCAACCACCAGCCGGATGCGGCCAAGTTCGCCATGAGTTTTCATAACGTCTGCGGCCTGAGAAGGATGCACGAACATTCCCTTGATTTTGGTGGTCTGGTCCGCCCTGCCCATCCAGCCCTTTATGCGCACGTTGGTGCGCCCGCATGGGCTTTGCCCCGGCAGCACGGCGGACAGGTCTCCCGTCGCCAGTCGTATCATCGGATAGACTTCATGGAAATTGGTCACGACAACCTCCCCCACCTCGCCGTCCGGCAGCACTTCACCGGTTCCCGGCCTGACAATCTCGACGATCATGTCCTCGTTGACGATCATCCCCTCCACCGCTTCGAACTCGTAGGCGATGACGCCAACATCAGCCGTCGCATAGCATTGCTGCACACGCACCCCACGCGACTTGTACTCCGCTCGCAAGGACGGGAACAAGGCTCCCCCCGACACCAGCGCACGCTCGATTGAGCTGATGTCCCGGCCCGCCTCTGCGGCCTTGTCCTGCAGGACCTTGAGGAAGTCCGGCGTACCCGTATAGGCGACCGGCTTGAGTTTCTCGATGGTGTCGAGCTGCAGCTCGGTGTTGCCGATACCGGCCGGGATGACGGCGCACCCCATGGCGCGCGCGCCCTCGTCAAGAATGAAGCCGCCCGGCGTCAGGTGATAGGCGAAACAGTTGTGTACGATGTCACCCTTGCGAAAACCCGCCGCATGAAGTGCCCGCGCCGCGCGCCAGGGATCGGCCGCCAGCCCCATCGGTTCGAATATCGGCCCAGGCGACATGAACAGCCGGCCCCAGTTTTCCGGCCCGCCCGCGGCAAAGCCGCCAAACGGCGGCTCAGCCTCCTGAAACGCCTTGAGATCGGCCTTGCGCAATACCGGCAAGGCCCCCAGCGCCTTTCGGCTGGAAACGGCTTCTGCATCAACTCCCGCCAGATGGCGCGCCCAGCCTGGCGCCGACGATACGGCATGAGCAACCTGGCCAGGCAGCCGCGCCAGCAGGTCGCTCTCCCGGACCGCCGGATCGCGCGTTTCAAGGTTATCGAAATAATCTGCCATAAGGTTAAAGGTCCAATTTTTTAGATTTGACTTAACGTAATTCAAACCCGGACAGGTTTTAATAGCACGCTGAAACCCTTCGACCAATGACCGTAGCTTCAAATACCAGCCCCGGTCAGGCAAAGGAGCCGTGCGACCCCTCGCTCGTGAGCAATACATGGTTGCTACCGCACTGACCACAGCACTCTTGTCGGCCAGGAGCCTGCTGGCCGGCCCATCAACAGACGATGGCGGCAAGAGGCGCTTCGGCGTATCGTCTCCACCGCCCGGCGCAAGCATGACGGCGGACCTGCTGCACAGCAGCCTGCTTCTGTCGCTCGATGGCGATGATGCTGCGCCCGGTGACTTCCTGTTCACCGCACGGCCGGTCGAACCCGTCGAACTGACCATCTGGCATCCCGACCCGCAGCGGCAACGGGCGCTGGACACGGTAGCGCTGGCACTCAGGCTGATCTTGCTCGCCAATGGGGGCCTGCCGTTGACAGCCCCTGCTGCATTGTTGCATCGCGCCATCAATGGCGGCGGCGACGTTCGCAATCTTGAACTATCCTGGCAGGACGACAGCGGCGAGCCGCGAACCTGGCTGGTAAGCACCATGCGGCAGCAGCCCTGCCGTGATCAGCTGGCCGTTGTTGCCGGACTTGTCCGCGATGTCAGCCATGCCCGCGCATTCATCGATACGGTTGCCCAGGCCACGTTCCTGACACCGGGGCATGTCGCCCGCAACGAGCTGCTGAGCAGCAGCATGGCCATGTCGATGCGGCAGCAGGCCCACCTGATCTCCAGCATTTGCGACCTGCTGGGCGAACAGTCCCTGCCGGCGAACGGCAATACCGGCTACCGTCGCGGAGACTATGTGTCAGACGTCCGCGCCACAGTGCAGGAACTGATAGAATCGGCCGACTTGCTGCGTGACTACGCCCAGGCAGAGCATGGCTGTCTGAGGCTTGAGCCTCAGCGATGGCAGGCGGGTGACATTGTCGCGCGCGCCTTGCCAGGAATGAAGCGCCTGCTGCAGCGGCACTCGATCGGTTTGACCCATAACGGGAGCGTGAACGGTGCGATCATCCTTGCAGACCTGCCCAGGCTGTCGAGATTGCTGAACCTACTGGCCGCCGCCATCGTGCCAGCCATCATGCCAGGCGCCTGGATGGACCTTCGCTGCGCATCTGCCCCGCAATGCGGGATCATCTTCTCATTCATCTACCAGGGTGCGAGCCTGAGCGAAGCCCAGCTTGCCAGCGCCGGCGGCAACGGCAGCAACACCATGGTGGAAGCCGACGGCATCACCCGCGGCGTTCCGGACCTGACCCATCCGGCGTTGAGCGGACCCTTCCGCAAGAACATGCTGCAAGCCCATGCGGCCACCTTGCGGCAGCAAGGCAAGGCTGGCGGGCAAATCCAGGCCGTGTTCCTGCATCTTCACGACATCCGGGAATGAGCACCCGAGCGCTAACTCAGGCGAGCCATCGCTTGCGCCGCTTGTATGCCTTCACGTTGCGGAACGAGCGCCGGTTCTCGCCGGAAACACCAAGGTAGAACTCCTTGACGTCCTCGTTGTCACGCAGCGCCTTCGCTTCGCCGTCCATTACCACGCGGCCGTTCTCGAGAATGTAGCCATACTTGGCATAGCGCAGCGCGATGTTGGTGTTCTGCTCTGCCAGCAGGAAAGACACCCCCTCCTGCTCGTTGAGCGCCTTCACGATCTCGAAGATTTCTTCCACCAGTTGCGGCGCCAGCCCCATCGACGGTTCGTCTAGCAGGATGGTCGTCGGCCGCGACATCAGCGCCCGGCCAATGGCGCACATCTGCTGCTCACCGCCGGACGTATAGCCCGCCTGGCTGTCGCGCCGTTCACGCAGGCGCGGAAAATAATTGTAGACCATCTCCAGGTCGCGGGCGATTGCGGCACGGCCATCCTTGCGGGTGAAGGCGCCGGTCAGCAGGTTTTCCTCCACGCTCAGGTGACCGAAGCAATGCCGGCCCTCCATCACCTGGATGCAGCCTCGCCGCACGAGGTCATTCGGATTGAGCGTATCCACGCGCTCACCCTTGAAGGTGATGGTGCCCTTCGTCACCTGCCCGCGCTCGGCCTTGAGCAGGTTGGAAACTGCCTTGAGCGTGGTGGTCTTGCCAGCTCCATTGGCGCCGAGCAGCGCCGTGATGCCACCTTGCGGCACATCCAGCGATACCCCCTTCAGCACCAGGATCACGTGGTCGTAGATCACCTCGATATTGCTGATCGACAGAACCGGCGTCTGGTTCGGAGCATCTTCGGCATGAGCTGTATTGGCCATGTCGTCGCGGACCTTCAATTGCAAACATGTGGGGAAAGTGCCCTGCCTGCATGATCTTCGATGCAGGCAGGACCTCGTCGTCACATCAGGCGGTAAACGCCGCCATCAGCCGCACGTCTGGGTTTCCCAGCCCGGCTTGTCCTTGATGTACTCGTCAGCAGCCTGTTCGAGCAGCGGGCGGACCACGTCCTTCATCGGGTCGAACCAGTCCGAGACCTTCTGCCACTGCTTGCCGTCCCACTCCTGGACATACACCTGATGGTGACCGCTATGGTCTTCACAGGTAACCTTGAGCGGCGCCATGAAGCCTTCAAGCCCGATCTCCTTGATACGCTCGGCGGTGATGTTGAGGTTCTCGAGGCCAATCCGCATGTCCTCGGCATTGATGACCTTCTTGCCGGTCTTCTCCTGCGCCGTGCGAATGGCCTCGGCGACCAGTACCGAGTTGTAGACGCCGCGGTTGTACAGGTTCTCTCCTACCTTGGACTCATCGCTGACCTGGCTCTTGCCGGCTTTCACCACCTTTTCCATGATATCCTGGATCGCCGGATAGCCGGTGCCGGTGCCATGGAAATTGAGCGTCCGGAAGCCGATCGCCCCGTCGCCTGCCGGCCGGGCATCGTCATCGCCGCCGGACCACCAGACGCCAATGAATTTCTTCATGTCGAAGCCGATATTGGCGGCTTCCTTCACCGCCGTCGGGTTCATGGCGCCCCAGCCCCACATCACCATGTAGTCCGGGTTGTCGCGCTGCACGTTGAGCCAGATCGATCCCTGGTTCTGCATTTCCTTGCCGGGCACCGCGTACAGGAAGAGCTCGAAGCCATATTTCTCCTTGAACTGCTCAAGCAGCGGAATCGGCTCCTTGCCATAGCCGGCATCCAGATAGATGTAGCCTATCTTCTTGCCTTTCAGATTTTCCAGCCCGCCTTCCTGCTCGGCAATGTGCTTGATGATCGCCGAGGCGCCGTCCCAGTAGGTCGCCGGCGGGTTGAAGATCCACGGGAACTTGGTGCCGACGGCGGCAGCCGAAAGGCCGTATGCCATGGACAGCACCGGGATCTTGTCAACCGAGGCCTTGGGGATCAGCTGCAAGGTGATGCCGGTCGAGTACGGGTTGTAGACGAGGGCACCCTTGCCCTTGGTCTTCTCGTAGCACTCCACGCCCTTTTCGGCGTTGTAACCGGTCTCGCATTCCTCGATCTCGATCTTCACGCCGCCAATACCGCCATCGCGCTCGTTGAGCATGGTCAGGTAGTCGGCCATGCCGTTGCTGATCGGCACGCCGGAACCGGCAAATGGCCCGGTACGGTAGCTCAGCAGCGGAACGTAAAGCGACTCGGCATAGGCCTCGCCGATTGCCGGAATCGCAATGGCAGCGGCCAGCGCCGTGCCGAGAAGCATGGACTTCAATCTCATTGGTAGTCCTCCCTTTTGTTGGCCTCCGGCTCTCCGGAGGGTACTCATTCGCACTTGTTGCCGTGCAAAGCCTCTAGTCATGCGCCGCTGTTTTGACCGAACGATACCCGCATCAGTACGGGAATGGCCAGACCAGCAGCTTCTGCTTCGCGATGCGCCAAAGCCGCGCCAGTCCGTGCGGCTCGACGATCAGGAAGAAGATGATAAGCGCACCGATGATCATCTGCGCGATATGCTCCACCGCCGTGGCAGAAAGTCCTAGCCCCATTGCCTCGGGGATGTAGCGCAGCACCACCGGCAGGCCCCAGATGAAGGCTGCCCCCAGGAAGCAGCCCATCAGGCTCCCCAGTCCGCCGATGATGATCATGAACAGCACCAGGAACGACACCCGGATGGCAAAGGCTGACGGCTCGGCCGCACCGTACCAGAGGAACACCAGCAAGGCCCCGGCGACACCGCAATAGAAACTCGATACGGCAAAGGCCAGGAGCTTGGTCCTGAGCATCCGGATGCCCATCAGTTCGGCTGCGATATCCATGTCGCGCACCATCATCCACTGGCGTCCGATGCGGCCGCGTATGAGGTTGGAGGCGAGCCATGTCATGGCCACCACGATGGTCAGCGCCACCAGGTAGCGTACCTCGGGCGTTGCTGCGGGCCCGGTCACGATCATCCCGAACGCCTCGCGCTGCGGCACCTCGATTGCGCCGGACGGGTTGTAGTTGTAGAGCCAGCCAATGCGGATGAAGCACCACTCCAGGAAGAATTGCGCTGCCAGCGTGGCGATGGCCAGGTAGAAGCCCTTGATGCGCAGGCTGGGCAGCCCGAAGATCACGCCAATGCCGGCCGAGAAAAATCCGGACAACACCATCAGCAGGATGATGTTGGTTTCGGGAAAGATGGTGGTCAGCTTGTAGCAGGCATAAGCGCCAACGCCCATGAATGCGCCGGTGCCCAGCGACAGCTGACCCGCATACCCGGTCAGGATGTTGAGCCCCACGGCGGCAAGCGCGAAGATGATCACCGGGATCATGATCGACGTCAGGAAGAAGTCGGACCCCAGCCATGGTATCAACACGAAGGCCGCAAACAGGATCACGGCTATGCCGATCCGGTCCTGCAGGATCGGGAAGATCGCCTGGTCAGCCGCGTAGGTGGTCTTGAACTGGCCTGTCTCGCGATAGAACATGATGCGCTTTCCTCAGACCCGCTCGATTATCTTTTCGCCGAACAGCCCCTGCGGCCGGAACAGCAGGAACGCCAGCGCGATGAAATAGGCCAGCCACGAGTCGATGCCGCCGCCCAGCAGATGACCCCAGTAAAGCTCGCCGATCTTCTCGCCCACACCGATGATGAGGCCGCCGATGATGGCGCCGGGGATCGAGGTGAACCCGCCCAGGATCAACACCGGCAAGGCCCTGAGCGCGATGATTTCCAGCGCGAACGAAACGTCGGACTTGGCCGACCACATGATGCCGGTCACCAGCGCCACGATGCCTGCCGCAAACCACACGATCACCCAGATCTGGTTGAGCGAGATGCCCACCGAAAGTGCGGCCTGGTGGTCGTCCGCCACGGCCCTCAGCGCCCGTCCGATGCGGGTCTTGTTGAAGAACACGGCCAGCGCTGCCACCATGATCACCGCAATGATGGTGGCGGCAACGTCGAGCTTCTGCAGGATCAGCGGCTGGCCCGCGATCTCAAACCGGTAGATGCCGCGCGGCAAACCCAGTTCCTCGGTGATCATCACCTTCGGCTCACCGCCGAACACGAACTCGCCCAGGCCAATCAGGAAATAGGTCAGGCCGATGGTCGCCATGAACAGGATGATGTCGGGCTGGTTCACCAGCGGTCTCAGCACCAACCGCTCGACGCTCACCGCCAGCAGGTACATCACGCCGATGGTGAACAGCAGCGCCACGTATGCCGGCATGCCCAGCGCATACATGCCCACCAGCGTCAGCGCCGCGAACACCACCATGATGCCCTGGGCAAAGTTGAACACGCCCGAGGCCTTGAAGATCAGCACGAACCCGAGCGCGATCAGCGCGTAAAGGACACCCGCGGCGAGGCCCTCCCAGATCACCTTGAGCAGGAACACCGGGCGATCGGCCATCATCACGAACGGATTGACGAAGATGTCGTACAGCAGGTCCATCACCGCCTCCTAGTGCGCCACGCCGAGATAGGCATCGATCACGTCCTGGTTGGAACTCACTTCTTCCGGGGTGCCATCGGCGATCTTCTCGCCGTGGTCCAGCACCACCACCCGCGTCGACAGGTCCATGACCACGCCCATGTCATGCTCGATCAGGGCGATAGTGGTGCCGAACTGGTCGTTCACGTCGAGGATGAAGCGCGACATGTCCTCTTTCTCCTCGAGGTTCATGCCGGCCATCGGTTCGTCCAGAAGCAACAGGTCGGGCTCCGCAGCCAGCGCGCGGGCAAGTTCCACCCGCTTCTGCAAGCCGTAAGGCAGCCGCCCCACCGGGGTCTTGCGGATGTGCTGTATCTCGAGGAAGTCGATGATGTGCTCGACCTTTTCGCGGTGCTCGATTTCCTCGTTGCGGGCCGGACCGTAATGCAGCAGTTGCCAGAAGAAGTTCCGGTGCATCTTGAGGATGCGGCCCGACATGATGTTGTCCAGCGTCGACATGCCCTTGAACAGCGCGATGTTCTGGAAGGTGCGGGCGATGCCCTGCGAAGCTGCCTCGTAGGGTCTGACATTGTTGCGGGTGCGGCCCTTGAAGGTGATCTCGCCAACCTGCGGCTGATAGAAACCGTTGATGACGTTCAGCATCGACGTCTTGCCGGCGCCGTTCGGGCCGATGATGGCGCGGATCTCACCCTTGTGGATGTTGAAGCTGACATCCTTGATCGCCTGCACACCACCGAACGACAGCGACACATTCTTGACGTCCAGCAGCACTTCAGGCGTTGACGAGGCGCCCTTGCTGGCTTCGGCTGGAACAACTGCCACGTTCATTCCGCCGCCTCCTTCAGCGTTGCGTCACCCGCGCCGTGGCGCTGCATGTCGCGTATCTCCACGTTGCCTTCTATGGCGCCACGCCGGCCATCCTCGAACGTCACTTCGGTCCTGATTTTCTGGCGCTTCACCGACTGGTCATAAAGTGCATCGATGAGGACTGCGTAGCGCTCGTTGATCAGCGACCGGCGCACCTTGGCGGTGCGGGTGATCTCCCCGTCATCCGGGTCCAGTTCCTTGTGCAGGATCAGGAACCGCGCAATCTGTGCACCGGCGACCCGCTCTTCGCCGGCAAGCTCGCGGTTCACCTCGTCCACGTGTCCTTCTATCATCCTGTAGACCTCGGGATGAGCCGCCAGTTCCTGGTAGCTGGCATAGATGATGTTGTTGCGCTCGGCCCACGAGCCCACCGAGGTCAGATCGATATTGATGAAGGCCGTCACGAAGTCGCGGCCATGCCCGAAGGCGACCGCCTCCTTGATGTTCGGATAGAATTTCAGCTTGTTCTCGATGTACTTGGGCGGGAACATCGTGCCGTCGTTGAGCTTGCCGACGTCCTTGGCCCGGTCGATGATCTTCAGGTGGCCATGCTCGTCGAAGAAGCCGGCGTCTCCCGAATGCACCCAGCCGTCCGGGGTCCTTGTTTGTTTCGTTGCGACCGGGTTCCTGTAGTACTCGGTGAACACGCCGGGCGAGCGGTACATCACCTCGCCATTGTCGGCGATCCTGATCTCCACGCCGTCCATCGGCTTGCCCACCGTCTCGGCCGAGATTTCACCATCCGGCTGGGCAGTGATGTAGACGGCTGCCTCGGTCTGCCCGTAAAGCTGCTTGAGATTGATGCCGAGCGAACGGTAGAAGCGGAAGATTTCCGGCCCTATCGCCTCGCCTGCCGTATAGGCCACGCGAACCCGTGACAGGCCGTAGCGGTTCTTCAGCGGCCCGTAGACCAGCAACTCGCCCAGCGCATATTTCAGGCGGTCGAGCAGACCCACCTGTTTGCCGTCGAGGATATCCCCGCCGGCCTTGCGCGCATGCTTCATGAAATAGTGGAACATCTTCTTCTTGATGGCGCTGGCGTCTTCCATCGACACCATCGTCATGGTGATCAGGTTTTCGTAGATACGCGGCGGCGCAAAGGCATAGGTGGTGCCGATCTCGCGCCGGTCGGCGATCACGGTCTCGGGGCTTTCGGGACAGTTGACGCAGTATCCCGATGCATAGGACTGGGCGTAGGAGAACACGTGGTCCCCCACCCATGCCATGGGCAGGTAGGCAATTGTCTCTTCCGCCTCGGTGAGGTTGTCGAAACGGTTGGCGGTATCGGCTGCCCACATGCAGGCCTGCTGCGACAGCACCACACCCTTCGGCTGGCCGGTGGTGCCGGAGGTGTAGAGAATGATGGCGGTGTCCTTGCCAGACCCGCTGGCCACATCGGCCAGCCAGGCAGCCCCGGCTTCCCCGTCCTGCTGCATCAGCTTGCGGCCAAGCGCCTGCACCGACGCATAGGACTGCAGGCCCGGCTGGTCATAGTGCTGCAGCCCGCGCTCTTCATCATGGATGATGTGCGCGATCGCGCTGTAGGTCTCCCTGATCTCCAGCAGCTTGTCGACTTGCTCCTGGTTTTCCACGACCGCGAATGTGGCGCCGGCGTGCTCGAGCACGTATGACATCTCTTCGGCCACCGAGTCCTGGTATACCGGCACCGGAATGGCGCCGAGGGACTGCGCCGCACAGATGGCCCAGTACAGCCGTGGACGGTTGTCGCCGACAATGGCCATGCGGTCGCCGCGCTTCAGGCCAAGCTGCTTCAGCCCGATGGCCAGCGCCCTCACCTCGTCGAGCACCTGCGGCCAGGTCCAGGTCTGCCAGATACCGAGGTCCTTCTCACGCATTGCCGCACGCGCCGCAAACACCTGGGCATTGCGCAGGAGCAGTTTCGGAAATGTATCGTGAGCCGAAGCTTGCGAAGCTTCACCAGACATATGTTTCCACCCTGAACAGGCGGTGACTGAGCCGCCTGCATGTTGTTCGAGAGTCCGGTCTGACGCCGGATGATGGAATTAGTCTGCAGAAAAAATATCTTCAGCACCAGAGGTCTATTGACAGACAAACCCCCAGCTTGTGTTCTATCTGGGCAGTCGTGCGCTCGATCGGAAACTGTTCGAGTCACCAAAGGCCACCAGGCCCTTGACATCAAGCACCTTCACGCCGTCGGCAGTAATCCGCAGCAACCCCTGATCTGCCAGTTCACGCAGGCAGCGGTTGGTCATCTGCCGTGACAGGCCGGCAAAGATGCCAAGGTCTTCCTGCGGCATGACAAGAACGTCCGGCGTGCGCGGGAACAGCACGGGATTGTACAGCGAGGCGATGGTATAGGCGAGCCGGGCGCTGGCATTGCCGGTACGGTCGCTGACAACGGTGGCGATGAAGTGGCCCAACCGCTCGTTGAGCAAACCAACAAGATACTGGTTGAATCCGACCGAATGACGGGTAAGCCAGCGGAACATGTCACCCGGCAGAACAGCAACCCTGGCGTCGGTGACTGCCACCACATGATAGCGGCGGGGCTCGTTCTTCAGAATCGAGCCTTCACCGAACCACGCTCCGCCGATGACCGCCAAGAATCCTGCCACCTGCCCGTCGTCCGACACCAGACCCACGCGCAGCACGCCCTCGATGGCGCCATGCCAGGCATCTACCTTGTCATCGAGGTGCAGCAGGTGCTCGCCGCGGGACAGTTGTTTGAACCTTGCGGCAGGCGCCACATGACACAGTTCCGCAGTCGTGATCGACCCTGACCAGACCGCGACCCGCGCCAGTTCATCCGCCGTCATTCGGCGGCCAGGAACACCGGCGCACGCGACTTGCCCGCCTTGTAGGCCTCGACCAGCATTGCCTCGCGCGCCTTTGCTTCCTTCAGGTGCCGCTCCTTGACGTGCCCATAGCCGCGAATGTGTTCCGGCACCTCGGCGATCTCGGTGGCCAGCGCCAGGTTGGACGCCGACAGGCTGCCCAGCAGCAACGACACGGTAGCCTTGTAGTCCTCGATCAGGCGGCGCTCGGTCCGGCGTTCTTCGGTGCGCCCGAACGGATCAAGCGCGCTGCCGCGCAGGAACCGGAATCTGGCCATCACACCCATGACCTGACGGATCCAGGGGCCGAATTCCTGCTTCTGGAGGTGGCCGGTCTCGGGGTCGCGGCGGGCGAACAGCGGCGGCGCCAGGTGATGACGGATCTCGTACTGTCCCTTGAACTTTGCCGCCACCTGCCGTTCGAAACTGCCATCGGTATAGAGCCGCGCCACCTCGTACTCGTCCTTGTAGGCCATCAGCTTGAACAGGTAGCGGGCAACCGCCTTGCTCAGCGCCTCTGAGCCCGGCTTCACGGCCTGCTCCTTCGCCCGCACTTGCGCGACGAAGCCCTTGTATCCATCTGCATAGGCGGCGTTCTGATAGCTGGTGAGAAACTCCACCCGCCGGGCAATCATCTCGTCCAGCGTCTGGGGTCTTGCCGCGTCGCTGCGGGTGGCGGAGGCAATCACGGCCTCGACGGCCTTCAGGTCATGCGCCGCCCGGCGGCCCCACAGGAACGCCTGCTGGTTCATCTTGACCGCCACGCCATTCAGCTCGATGGCGCGGTTGATGGCCTCCCCGGACACCGGCACCAGACCCTTCTGCCAGGCAAAGCCCAGCGTGAACAGGTTCGACGCAATCGAGTCGCCCAGCAGGGCGGTGGCAATGTGGGTGGCGTCAACGAAGGCTGTCCCACCCGGCATGGTGCGCGCCTCGATCTGCACTTGCATCTCCTTGCCGGGCAGCTGGAAGTCGGCATCGCGGGTGAACTGCGCAGGCATCGTCTCGTGGCTGTTGACGATGGCGCGGGTGCGATCGCGCGACGCAGTAGACAGGATGCGCTCCGATGCGCTGGTGACAATGTCACAGCCCAGGATCACGTCCGCCCCGCCGGCAGCGATGCGGATGGAGGCGATATCGTCCTGGGACTTCGCCAGCTTGAGGTGGGTAACCACTGCCCCGTTCTTCTGCGACAGGCCGGCCATGTCGATCATCGCCGCGCCCTTGCCGTCGAGGTTTGCCGCCATGCCGATGAGGTGGCCGATGGTGACCACGCCAGTGCCGCCGATGCCGGTGATCATAATGGTCCACGGCCGGTCATCCAGCAAAACCTGCTGCGGCTCGGGCAACACGGGAAAAGGCGTTGCGTCGGCGTTGACCGTGCTGGTGACGCCCTTGATCAACTCGCCGCCCTCGATGGTGACGAAGCTCGGGCAGAAGCCCTTCAGGCAGGAGAAATCCTTGTTGCAGGCGGACTGGTCGATCTGCCGCTTGCGGCCAAACTCGGTTTCCTTCGGTGCGATGGCGACGCAGTTGGACTGCACCCCGCAATCGCCGCAGCCTTCGCAGACGAGTTCGTTGATCATCACCCGGCGGTCCGGGTCCGGGAAGGTGCCGCGCTTGCGCCGCCGGCGCTTCTCGGCTGCGCAGGTCTGGTCGTAGATGATGCAGGACACACCCGACACATCCATTATTTCTTTCTGCACCGTTTGCAGCTCGGAGCGGTGGTGGACGGTCACATGCTCGGGGAAGCCGGCATTGGCCGGATACTTGAACGGCTCATCGGTGACGATGGCGATCCGGTCGACGCCTTCGGCGCGCACCTGGCGCGCAATGACCGGCACAGTAAGCCCGCCGTCATGGGCTTGTCCGCCGGTCATGGCGACAGCATCATTGAATAGGATCTTGTAGGTGATGTTGACGCCGGAGGCGACCGCCGCGCGGATCGCCATCAGGCCGGAATGGTTATAGGTGCCGTCGCCGAGATTCTGGAACACGTGCTTGCGCGTCGAGAACGGTGCCTCGCCGATCCAGTTCGCCCCCTCGCCGCCCATGTGGGTGGCGCCTTCGGTATTGCGGGCGGGGATGTACTGCACCATCCAGTGACAGCCAATGCCGGCATAACCGCGCCCGCCTTCCGGGATCACCGTTGATGAGTTGTGCGGGCAACCTGCGCAGAAATACGGGATGCGCTCGGCAAGACTTGGCGAGTTGGACACCATGCCCATGGCGGCCTTGATTGCGCCGAGGCGTTCCTCCACGGGCTTCGACTTGCGCTCCTTCAGCAGCCGTTCGGCAATGGCGACGGCGATCTGGTTGGGCTCCAGCGTGCCCCATGCCGGGAACAGGATGTCGTTCTTCTCGTCGCGCTTGCCAATGACGATTGGCGCCTTGGCGTCGTTGCAAAGCTGTTCGCGAAGCTGGGTCTCCAGCAGCGACCGCTTCTCTTCCACCACGAGGACGAGATCGAGACCTCTGGAAAACTCGGTCACGATCTGCGGATCGAGCGGCCATACCATGCCGACCTTGAGCAGCCGCAGGCCAAGCTTCGAACTTGCAACCTCGTCGATGCCGAGGTCTTCAAGTGCCTGGCGCACATCGAGATAGCTCTTGCCGGTGGAAACGATGCCGATCTTCGGCGTCTTGCCGCCTGACAGCACGATCCGGTCAAGCTTGTTCGCCCGGGCGAATGCCACAGCGGCAAACCGCTTGTGCAGGTGAAGCCGCCGCTCCTGGTCGAAGCGGTCGTCCCGCGGGCGGATGTTCAGGCCATCCTCCGGCATCTTGAAGTCGGTGGGATAGTTGATCTTCAACCGGTCCACGGCGGCATCGACGATGCCGGCTGATTCGATGTTGTCGTGCACGCACTTGAGCCCGACCCAGCAGCCCGAATACCGCGACAGCGCCCAGCCATAGATGCCGTAGTCGAGTATCTCCTGGAGGCCTGCCGGATGCAGGATGGGGATCATCGCATCCATCATGGCGAACTCGGACTGGTGCGGCACGGTGGAACTTTCTGCACCGTGATCGTCGCCCATCAGCGCCAGCACGCCGCCATGCTTCGAGGTGCCGGCAGAGTTGGCGTGGCGGAACACGTCGCCGGTACGGTCGACGCCCGGTCCCTTGCCATACCAGATGGCGAACACGCCATCGTAGGCGCCCTCGCCGCGCATTTCAGCCTGCTGTGAGCCCCACACGGCCGTTGCGGCCATGTCTTCGTTGATGCCCGGTTCGAACTTGACGTTGGCCGCCTGCGTATAGCGCACCGACTTGGCGAACTGCTGGTCAAGGCCACCGACGGGCGACCCGCGATAACCGGTGACGTAACCGGCGGTGTTGAGACCTGCCGCCTTGTCGCGGGCATGCTGCATCAGCGTCAGGCGCACGATCGCCTGCGTGCCGGTCATGAAGGCCTGGGATTTCGAAAGGTCAAACTTGTCGTCGAGTTTTACCGACTTGAGCGTCATTACTCAAACTCCGTTGAACCAAAGTATGTCAGTAATGCTGACATATTTCGGGTCTGATGGTCAAATCAACATTTGGTAACAAGGTGGGCCAAACAAAGCCCGGCAGCAAGTTGCAGAACCATGATGCGAAATCACTTGCCGCCAGTCGATGGGTCTCACTATCATGCATCGCGAGGGGCAATTCAGCGGCCGCCCCTTGAGGCACATCGCCCAAGCGCCGTTCACTCTTTTATGGAGCGAACAAGCTTATGGGCGATTTCTTCATCTCGGCATCCGAACTCTTTCAACGCATGGCGACGGCAGAGCCGTTGCGGGTATTCGACGTTCGCCGCGCCGCAGCCATTGAACCCGGGTCCCGATTCTTGCCCGGCTCACGATGGCGCAATCACCTGGAGGCCCGTGATTGGGCCCGTGACCTGTCACCCGGTCAGCTGATCGTGCTGAACTGCATGCACGACCACAACGTCTCCCAGACTGCCACGGCACGGCTGCGTGAGGCAGGCTACAACGCCCGCGCACTGCGGGGCGGCGTCGATGGGTGGATCGCCGAGGGCTTGCCTACCGTCGGCCAAAGCCCGTTTTGCCCTGTAGCAGCGAAGCCAAGCGACTGGGTCACCCGCACCAATCCAAAGATCGATCGCATCGCCTGCCCGTGGCTGATCAAGCGGTTCATCGATCCCGACGCCAGCATGCTGTTTGCAGAGCCTGACTGGGTCATCGACATCGCAAGAGAACTGGGCGCCGTCTCCTTCGACACGCCGGGTGCGGACATCGAGCACGATGGCGACCTTTGCAGCTTTGACACATTGCTGCGCGAATTTGATCTCAACGATCCGGCCCTGGCAAAACTTGCCGTGATTGTCAGGGGGGCCGACACCGATCACAACGAGCTCGCCCCCGAAGCTGCGGGCCTGCTTGCCGTGATGCTGGGCAACGCCCTTGTCGGTTCGACAGATCACCATGTGATGCAACTTGGCTTTCCTGTATACGATGCCCTGTACGCCCGCTTGTGCCTCGCGTCAGGCGAGCGCCACGGCTGGCAGCCCATGAAGGCTTGAGCAATGACCGAAACCAGCCACGTATCAATGTCTGACGCCTTCCGCGTGTTCGTCCGCATTGGCCTGCTGTCATTCGGCGGGCCTGCCGGGCAGATCGCGCTGATGCACCGCGAACTGGTCGAGCAGCGGCCCTGGCTCGCCGAACAGCAATACCTGCGCGCGCTCAACTTCTGCATGCTGCTGCCCGGCCCCGAGGCCATGCAGCTGGCAACCTATGCCGGCTGGCGGCTGCACGGTGTCAGGGGCGGGCTCATGGCGGGTCTGTTGTTCGTGCTGCCGGGCGCTGCGATCGTGCTGGCGATCTCGGTGCTCTACTCGCTTTATGGCAGGCTGCCGCTGGTCGAGGCAGCCTTCTTCGGCATCAAGGCCGCCGTGCTGGCCATCGTCCTGGAGGCCCTGCTGCGGGTCTCGAAGCGCGCCTTGAAGCTACCCGCGCATTGGGTCATCGCCGCGCTGGCCTTCCTGGCGCTGTTCGTGTTCGCGATACCCTTTCCGGTGGTGATCGCGCTGGCAGGCCTTGCTGGCTGGATGATGACCGCGCCGGCCACCTTGCCGGACACCTCACCGCCGCCTGCGCCCGTAAGCATCTGGCGCACTCTCGCCACCGTCGCGCTGTGGCTGGTGATCTGGTTTGCCCCCATCGCCATCGTGGCGGCGCTGACCTGGCCGGACCACCTGCTCGTCAAGGTGGGGCTGTTCTTCTCCAAGCTCGCCGTCGTCACCTTCGGCGGCGCCTATGCGGTGCTGGCCTACATGGCGCAACAGGCGGTGGAGACCCACAACTGGCTCACCCCCGAGCAGATGATTGATGGCCTGGGCCTTGCCGAAACCACGCCCGGGCCGCTGATTCTCGTCACCGAGTTCGTTGGCTACATGGCAGGTTTCCGCTCGGCCGGTCTGCTCGGCTCGGTGCCAATGGGGCTGGCGGCAGCCGGTATGGCGCTGTGGGTCACTTTCGCCCCCTGTTTCCTCTGGATATTCGCTGGGGCTCCCTACATCGAGAAGCTTGCTGCGATGCCGCGCCTTTCCGGCGCACTGTCCGCCATCACCGCCGCCGTCGTGGGCGTCATCGCCAACCTGGCGCTGTGGTTTTCGCTGCACGTGCTGTTTGCCGGGGTTGGCCGTCTCAATTGGGGACCGGTCAGCATGACATGGCCCGACTGGACCTCGCTGAGTTGGCCTGCCGCCGGGCTGTTTGCCCTGTCAGCCTTGATGCTGCTGAAGTTTCACGCCGGCCTTGCCCGCACGCTCGGCGTCTGTGCGTTGATCGGCCTGCTGCTCGGCATCGCCGGGTTGGCCTGACAAAACCACATACGCCTTACATGTCGAGCAGGAACACATTGGTGATGACGGCGCGATAGCCGTCGCGCATGTTGAAGTCCTTGCTGACGTCGAGATAGTCATCAAGGTCGAACGCCACTCGGCCCGACCCATCGACCGCCCGCACATTGCGCAGCGGCTCGGTGTTCAGGTAACGCCGCTGAACGGCTGCGCTATGCCCATCGTCCGGGTCGTGCAGGATGATGACATCACGATCGGTGCTGCCGCGCTGGTCAACGCCAAAGCCCGCCATGGTGGTCATGTGCCCGCCGATGCGCCGCCATTCGCCATTCTTGCGGGTTTCCTCGAAGAAGCTCACCGACACCCATACGCCCGCGCCGCGGGCAAATTCCGAGCGGATGGATTGCCAGTCCGGCGCCCCGGCGTGGGCGCGCGATACGTTGTCGAAGGCGCCTGGGCCATAGGAACTGATCTCGCCACTGTAGCCCGCCTCGCGCACATAGGCCGCAAGGCCATCAACGAACTTTTGCAGGTTCGTGCCGCCCTTCGGCGCGGTTGACATCAATTCATCGCTGCCCAGCCGGCCGGCAACCGATGCAACCTTCTCGATGGTGCTCAGTCCCTGAACCGGCAGCAGATTCTTGTACCCGCGATGCTCGGCAAGCCACACCAGCACATTGGCGGTGGCCACCGGCACACAATAGTGCGACCCGCCGCCGGGCAAGCCCAGGCGCGTGTCGGTTTGCGAAAAATCCGGCATCCGGTCCAGCCGCGAGGTATCGTAGGCAGCGGCCTTGACCTCCCCGGTGACCCCGGCCATGGCGAGCCATGTCGCGGCAGCGACCGCCAGGATGATGTCGATGAAACGGCCGAGAACCATGATCAACGCCCTTTCCTCACCGGTTGATTGAACAAACCGGAATCATAGCGGAATGAGGAGAAACAGCGTTTAACCGGGCCGTTAAAACTTTACCGGAAAAGGCGCTCAGGCGTCGCCGTCCACCCGCCAGTCCCAGTAGCCGTTGCCAAGCTTCTGGTAGTGGCGCGACAGCACCATCTTGTGCACTTCCGAGGCTCCGTCTACCAGGCGCGCGCAGCGGGCATAGCGGTAGATCCACTCGACGATGGAATCTTCCGAATAACCGCGTGCGCCCTGCAGCTGCAGCGCCGTATCGGCGGCGCGGTGCAGCGTATCGGCGACGTGAATCTTGGCGGTGGAGACCTCCTTCTGGGCCTTGTCGCCCTGGTCGATCATCCAGGCGGCGTACATGGTCAGCAGCTTGCCGGTGTGGATGTCGCGCGCCACGTCACCCATCATCATCTGGACGCTTTCGCGCTCGGCCAGCTTCTGCCCGAACGCCTCGCGCTTGCCGATGTAGTCGTTGGCCTCTTCCATGCATCGCTTGGCCATGCCCAGCCAGCGCATGCAGTGGGTCAGCCGGGCCGGCCCCAGCCGCATCTGGGTGATGCGCAGGCCGTCTCCTTCCTCCATCAGCCGGTTGGCTATGGGAATCTCCAGACCGTCAAACTCCAGCTCGCACACGCCGCCGTGTTCATCCGGCCCCATATTGGGTATACGCCGCACGATCCGCCAGCCCGGATCATCCTTGTGGAACAGGAACGCCGACAGCCCACGCCGCGGATCATCCGAGGTGCGCGCCATCAGGATGAAATGCGAGGCAACCGCCGCGCCGGAAATGAACCACTTGCGCCCGGAGATGACGTATCGGTCGTTCTTGCGCTCGGCCATCGTCAGCATCATGCCGCCCGGGTCCGAACCTGAGCCGGGGTGCGGCTCGGTCATCACGAACGACGAGCGCACCTCGCCATCGATGATCGGCTGCAGCCACTTGTCCTTCATCTCCTCGCTGGGCAGCGTCTTGTTGAGGATCGACATGTTGCCGTCGTCAGGCGCCTGGCAGTTGACGATCACCGGACCAAAAATCGATCGTGCGGCCTCTTCGTAGAACACCGCCCATTCGGCAACCTTGAGGCCAAGTCCGCCGCGTTCCTTCGGCATCTGCGGCGCCCACAGGCCTTCCTTCCTGGCCTTCTCGCGCATCGGCTTCAGCAGCGACAGCCGGATGTTCTCGAACTCGTTGTAGTTGTCCTTGTCATCCTCCAGCGGCAACACCTCTTCAGCGATGAAGTCCCGCAAGCGGCGGCGCAACTTTTCCATCTCGGGCGAGATCGTGAAGTCCATGGGCTGATCGTCCTTCTTGCAATCGTGTGCGCGGGTGGCGCAGGAGCCGTCTTCAGTCTGCGGGCAGCATGTGCCCGCCATCCACCACCACGGTCGAGCCCGTCATGTAGCCCGAGGCGCGTGAAGACGCCAGCAACAACAGCGTACCATCCAGCTCTGACGCATCTGCAATGCGGCGCTGCGGAATGCGCCTGATCATTTTCTCGCCGGCCGGCGATGCGAACAGGTCGCGGTTGATCTCGGTGAGGATATAGCCCGGTGCAATGGCGTTGACGCGGATGTTGTAGCGCGCCAGTTCGAGCGCCAGGTTGTGGGTCATCTGCCGCACTGCCCCCTTGGACGTTGCATAGGCCGACAGGGTGCGCGCCGCCCGGAACGACAGGACCGAGGCGATGTTGATCATGGCGCCGGGCTTGCCAGTCGCCACCAGCCGCCGTGCTGCCTCCTGCGCGCAGAACCACACCCCGTCCACGTTGACCGCCATGACCTTGCGCCATTGCTCGGGCGTCATGTCGAGCGGCGGAGACGAGCCATCTATGCCGGCATTGTTGACCAGGATGGTCACTGTCCCGAATGCGGCCTCGGCCACATCGAAGGCCGGCGCAATGGCAGTCTGGTCAGCAACGTCAAGCTCGACGGCAATCGCCTCGCCGCCGTCGGCGCAGATCTTCCCAACCAGCGCCTCCAGCCGGTCCACCCGGCGCGCCGCCAGCACCACCTTCGCGCCGTTTGCCGCCAGCACCTGGGCGAACCTTTCACCCAGCCCCGACGAGGCACCCGTAACCAGGGCAACCTCGCCAGTCAGGTCGAAAAGTTCGGCAGGCTTCATGCGCGCGTCTACCCCCGCATCAGAAACTGAGCGACACGTCGGTGTGATGCGACATGCACGCCGCCACGTTGAGCGCCGTGCCTTCCGGCAGACGCCGCTGCGACCTCAGACCAATCGTATCGAAGATCGCCTGATCGTATGCCTCGACACCGGGACCGATGCTTTCGACAGCCTTCTGACGCCAGTCCACCTTGTTGTTGAAGATGCCAACGGCTTCGGTGAGCAGACGCTTGACCTCCGGCTTGTCATCCGGGTTCTTCTCAAGCGCCCGCGACGCATCGCGCAGCGGCTTGGTCAGGTCGCTGGTGCCGTCCACCCTGCCGAGGTCGGAAACCAGCGACTTGATGGCATCCGACGTGGCAGCGGGATCGCTGCCGTCGGCCAGAGTGACGGCATTGTCGAGGGCGGGCTTGAGCGCCAGCAGCTGTTCCGCCCCTTCCAGCAAGCCCCGCAGTTCGGCAACCGGCTTGTAGGCCTGGTCGACGTTGCGGCGATAGGCGAGCCGGGCGCGCTTGTCGGCATTCAGGAGCTTCTTGAAGGTTTCGTGCTTTTCCTTCCACTCGGCCGGAATGAGGGCTGTCAGCCGCTCTACCTCGGCCTTGTCCTTCGCGATGCGCGCTTCGTAGCGCGCCCGCAGCTTCTGGGCGTCCTCGTCATCGCCACGCACCCGGCGCAGCAGCGTTTCAGCGGCCTTCAGGTCTTCCTCGGCGCGGCGGATATCACGCTCGATTGCCCGCACTTCGGTGTGCAACGGCGCATAGGCAGGAATTGCCACCTGCATCTCCTGCTCGGCCTTCTTGATGTCCTCCAGCAACTTGAAGGTATCCTCAGCCTTGCCAAGGCTTTCAGTGAACGATGTGGCAAGCTTCTCCGGCACCGCCGACATGTCGAGCCCGCGGGCCGCAGTGATCGCCGACCTGATCCGGTCCCCCTCGTTCTGGAATCGGGTAAACACCGTTTCCTCGATACAGGTCTGAAGCTTGGGGTTGATGGGAGGTGGCGACTGCTCGCCCAGCAACGACAACCTTGTCGGCAGGTAGTTCACCAGGCTTGGCAGGTAACCCACTATGCCCAGCGCCACCAGCTGCAGCATGATGAACGGCACCACGCCCTTGTAGATTGAGGTGGTCAGCACACTAGATGGCGCCACGCCGCGCAGGTAGAACAACGCGAATCCGAACGGCGGTGTCAGGAACGAGGTCTGGATGTTCAGACCGATCATCACGCCGAGCCATACGGCGGTAATGTTGGCGGCCGGGTCCGCCAGCAGGATGGGCGACACGATCGGCACCACCACCACGGCGATTTCGATGAAGTCCAGGAAGAACCCGAGCAGGAAGATCACCGCCATGACGATGATGAACTGGGCCCAGAACCCGCCCGGCAGCCCGGTCAGGAACTCCTTCACCAGCTCTTCGCCGCCGAACGCCCGGAAGGCGGAGGTCAGCATGGCCGCGCCAAGCAGGATGATGAACACCAGCGAGGTCGTCTTGGCGGTCTCTATCATCACGCCATGCAGCGTGCGGTCGATGCGCAGCGTGCGCAGGCCGCTCCAGATCAGCGCAATGATGAGCCCCGACAACGCCACCAGGCCAAGCCCGATACCGAGGGCATCGGTGGAGTCCTGGATGTTCTTGATGTTCATCGAGAACATCGAGCCCAGCACGAAGATGGCGACAACCGAGCCCAGTGCCAGCAGCGCTGGCCAGAACGCCCGCGCCTGACCTTCCTTGAGCCGGTAGCCTGCCATGATCATGGCGCCGGCAGCACCGATTGCGCCGGCCTGGTTCACCGTGGCCACGCCGCCGATGATCGAGCCCAGCACGATGAAAATCAGCACCAGCGGCGGCACCAGCGAAATGGATGCTTTGACCAGCAGCGCCCTGTTGAGGCCGCCTTCCACCGGCACGGCCGGCGCCATCTTGGGACGCAGCAAGGCCAGCACCAGGATGTACAGCATGTACAGGCCAACCAGAACCAGGCCCGGAATGAAGGCGCCAAGGAACATGTCGCCGGCGCTGGTCGACGTGACCGCGAATTCCGACGGCATGGTAACGTCACCGGTCGCCGACTTGTACAGCGCCTTGCGCGCCGTATCCGCCTGGTCGACGGCGCTGGCCAGTTGGTCGGCCAGGATGATCAGCACGATCGACGGCGGAATGATCTGGCCCAGCGTGCCCGAGGCGGCGATCGTACCGGTCGCCAGCGGGTGCGAATAGTTGTTGCGCATCATCACCGGCAGCGAGATCAGGCCCATGGCCACCACGGTGGCGCCGAGAATGCCGGTGGTTGCCGCCAGCAGCGCGCCCACGAATACGACCGAGATGCCCAGGCCGCCCGGGATCGGGCCAAACAGCTGCGCCATGGTGATCAGCAGGTCTTCGGCGATCTTCGACCGCTGCAGCATGATGCCCATGAAAACGAACAGCGGAATGGCGATCAGCGTATCTCGCTCCACCTCCCAGTAGACGCCGCGGAAGTTGGTAACACCGGCGCTGATCCATTGCGATGGCGAGCCATGCGCGAAGTAGGCGGCCGGATCGCCGGCGAAAACATAGCCTGCGCCCGCAGCGATCCCGATGGTCAGAATGGCTGAACCCGGCAGGGCAAACGCCACCGGATAGCCGGAGCCGAGGGCGAACGCCATCAGCACGACCAGCATTGCAAGAAAGAAAAGTTCCATGTTCTTTCGCCCCAGAAACGTTTGGCTGGTCAGTGGCCGCCGGGATTGGCGACTTCGCGCTTGCCCGGTTCATTCCCTTGGTCGGCAATGCCTTCCAGCAGGTAACCGGCAAACTGGATCATCATCGATAGGGCGAACACGCCAAGGAAGCCGGCCATCATGTACTTCGTGTACATGCCGAAGCCGGACTGCGAGACCTCGAAGTTCAGCAGCGCCGAATTGATGATGCTTGCCTTGCCTTCCATGCCGAACCACAGGATCACTGCGCACAGGGTCATGCCGAGCAGCAGCGAGCCCCAGTGGTTCACCAGGCCCTTTCGCCTGTCGGTGAAGCCGGCATAGAGCACGTCCACGCGCACATGGCCTTCCTCGATCAGCGTGTAGGCGGAGGCAAACAGGAACAGCGCCGCATACCAGAAGCGCACCAGGTCGCCCATATAGGCCTGTTCGTAGGAAAAAATGAAGCGGGTGAAAACAATGAGCAGTTCCGCGATCACCACCAGCAGGGACAGCCAGATGAAGCCCAGCGTCTTGCGCCAAACTGCTGCAATCGCCACCGACAGGATACACAACGGAATGTGCACCCAGGTGCCGCGATAGATAGGCCGGCCAAGCTCGCTGGCAAGGTTCGCGCCAACGACGCTCTCAAGCATGCCTTCAACGCGCAGAAACGAAATGATGGCGTCGGCGAGCCCCACGAGCAGCACCGAAAAGAATGCCCAGCGGATGATGAACGCTGTAATCGCGTACAGGCGCGCAGCGTCGGCGCGCAACGCCATGGCGCGTGACCGCATGACCATCAATGCCGCCAGCACGACGGCCAGCGGATACAATGCAAGCTGGACCCAGGCCAGCGCGCCGCCACCAGACAAGGCAGCCGATGCACCGGGAAAGCCCTGCCAGTAGGTCAGGTAATTGTTCAAGATGAATGCGAAGGTTGCAAATGTGACGGACCAGGAAAACGTCCGCCAGCCCAGTGTGCCCGCCGTTGCGTCGATTGACTGACTGCTCACAATTTGATCCGCCCTGTTATCCCCGGCGGGCAATTCCCGCCACCCGTTGACCCCTGTTCGGGAGACAGCACAAGAACCTGAAGCAAAGCGCAATTGCCCGCTGCCTGCGCCGAGACGAGTCGCCGCAGCCGGCGGCGAGCCCCATCGAGGGACACCACCGGCTGCGGGATCATTGCGTGTTACTTGCCCAGAACGCGGTTGCGCTGGTTCAGGTAGGCCACGTCGGACAGCTTCATCCAGCCACCCACGTCGGCACGCGCAGCAAGGAAGCTGTCGTGAGTACGCTTGGCCAGGTCGGAGTGAGCCACCGTCTCGGCGAACACTTCCTCGGCTGCCTTGCCGAAGCTGTCGTACACGTCGTCGTTGAACTCGCGCAGTTCGACGCCGTTTTCCTTGATCAGCTTGGTCAGGTACGAACCATTGTTGGCGTTGTACTCGGAGATCGACTTCATGTGCTCTTCGCCAGATGCAGCGCGGATGATTTCCTGGTCGGTCTTCGACAGGTCGGACCACCACTTCTCGTTCATGCCCAGCGCCAGCGTGGAACCGGCTTCGTGCATGCCCGGATAGTAGTAGTACTTGGCGGCTTCGTAGAACTTCATGAAGTAGTCGTTCCACGGACCCACCCACTCGGTGGCGTCGATGGCGCCCGAGACCAGGTTTTCATAGATCTGGCCGCCCGGCAGCGAAACCGGCGAGGCGCCGAGCTTGGCCATGACGTCGCCGCCAAGACCCGGAATGCGCATCTTGAGGCCCTTCAGGTCGTCGGCGGAGTTGATCTCCTTGTTGAACCAGCCGCCCATCTGCACGCCCGTGCAGCCGGCCATCAGGCACTTCAGGCCGAAGCTGGAAGCCACTTCGTCCCACAATTGCTGGCCGCCCATGTAGTTGACCCATGCGTCCTGCTCGACGTGGGTCAGGCCGAACGGCACCGACGTGTAGTACGCCCAAGCCGGGTGCTTGCCTTTCCAGTAGTAGTCGGCGGCGTGATAGGCCTGGCTGTTGCCGGCGGCCACTTCGTCGAACACGTCGAAAGCGCCGACGCGCTCGCCCGCAGCGAAGTACTGCACGTTGATGCGGCCTTCGGTCAGTTCGCCGATGCGCGCGGCCAGACGCTGCGCGCCGGTGCCGAGACCGGGAAAGTCCCTCGGCCAGGTGGACACGATCACCATGTCCTTGGAGGCCTGGGCGATGGCCGGAGTGGCCAGCGTGGTGGCGGCAGCAGCAGCACCGGTCGCGATACCGGCAGACTTGATAAACTTGCGACGATCCATTGTTTTCTCCCTGATCTACCCCCGACAAGCCAGTCACCAGGCCGTCAGATGCGCTCCCTCATTATTGTCTGCTTCTGCCGGCAGGAGCCTGATACGCTGTCGCGGGTCGCGTGAATCCAGCAGCCCCAAGAGGGACTGCGTCTTCGGACTAAAGCCGAATCCCACCACAGATACAATACCCACCAGCTGCTGTGTTTCTAAATTCCTAGACATCCTGACGCCTTGGCACACCAAAAACTGGTAGACACGCGCAAAATGCCGGGTCTACGTAAACGTACAACTGGACATTGCCCTGACCGGACTTACGCCATGCCGAAACCATACCTCGTAGGAGTGCCAGCCGACGTTGCGATGAAGGACGGCCTGCATTTCCATTCGGCAGGCGACAAATATTTGCGCGCCCTGACCGACTGCGCACGCGTATTGCCCGTCATCATCCCGGCAATGGGCGATGCTTATGGCATCGACAAGATGCTCGACCGCATGGACGGCATTCTGGTGACCGGCGCAACCTCCAACGTTCATCCGCCCCACTACGGCGACACGCCGTCCGAGCGCCATGAACCCTATGATCATGACCGCGACAGCCTGACCCTGCCGTTGATCCGTGCCGTGCTGGAGCGCGGCATGCCGCTGTTCTGCATCTGCCGCGGCTTTCAGGAACTGAACGTGGTGTTTGGCGGCACGCTGGCCACCGAGATCCAGGACCTTCCGGGCCGGCTTGACCATCGAGCCCCGGAGAGCGACGACGTCGCCGTCCGCTATGGCCCGGCCCACCCCATAGCCATTGAACCTGGCAGCCTGCTCCACCGCATCCTCAAGAAGAGCGGCACCATGGTGAACACCGTCCACCGCCAGGGCATCGGCCAGCTGGGGGCCGGTCTGGAAGTGATGGCCCGGGCACCCGACGGCACCATTGAGGCCGTTACCGTCAAGGATGCCCGCGGCTTTGCGCTGGCGGTACAATGGCACCCTGAATTTCGCGCAACCGAGAACCCGGATTCGGTGCGTCTGTTTGAAGCCTTCGGCAATGCCGTCCGCGACTATGCAGAGACCGGGCGGGATGCAGGCAGCTGATCCTCATTCGCCTAGCCGCGACACGGTCAACCGCCGCGGGCTGCTGCTCGCGCTGATCCCGCTGTTGCTGTCGGTGCTGGCGCTCGCGGGATGGCTCTACGCCAGCCACGACGACACGGCCGGGACAACCCGGAAGGTTGGCGCCGAACGGCGGGGATCGGACAATTACGAACTGCTGCAGGCGCTGGCGGAGAAGGCCTCGAGCCCGGCCGACGGCATCAGGCTGGCCGTGTTCCAGACCGCCGGATCGAGCGAAAGCCTCAAACTGCTGGAAGACGGCGTCATCGATTTCGCCGCCATTCCCGCCGACGCCATCTCCCGGCCCGACCTTGCCATGGTGGCCAACCTCTGCCCCGACACATATCACCTGATCGCCCGACGCGATGCTGGCATTGCGTCGGTGCGGGACCTTGTTGGCAAGCGCGTCGGGCTGCCGCCGATCACCTCGTCCGAGTACCGCTCATCCTGGTACATAATCGACCAGTACACCGTGCAGCCAGAGCGATTCACCGCCAGGCCCTATGACCAGGACGACGCCATCATCGCCCTTCGCAACCGGGAAATCGATGCGATGTTCGTCATGCGCGCGCCCGGCAACCGCCGCCTGAAATGGCTCGCCGATGCGGCCCAGATCGACATCATCGAGATCGACCAGGCGTCCGCCATGCAGGTCAAGCGGCCCGCGCTCAAGCAGGTCACGCTTGCAAAAGGCGTCTATTCCGGCACCCCCGCCATTCCCGACCGCACCATCACCACCGTCGCCGCCGATCGCATCCTGGTCACCCGTGCCTCGGTGCCGGACGAGGTGGTGCGCAAGGTTGCCGCCACCTTGTTCGAGAACCAGCGCGAACTGTCGCTGTCGTCCAGGCTTGCGGGTTTCGTCAGCCAGCCATCCCCTTCAGGCGCCACCTTGCTGCCTGTCCACCCCGGTGCCACCGCCTTTTACAATCGCGACCAGCCCAGCTTCTTTCATGAAAATGCCGAACCCATCGGTGTCACCGTGTCGGTTGCGGCAATCCTCATGTCGCTGCTGCTGTGGGCCAAACGGCGCTGGGAAGAAGGCCAGAAGGGCCGCATAGACGTCTACAACCTCGACCTGTTGAGGATGACCGCCGAAGCACGCAGCGCAACCTCGGCCGCTGCACTGGCCAGGCTGAAGGCTACGCTGTTCGAGATGCTCGATCGCGTGGTGCACGACCTCGACAGCGACAAGATCGATGGCCAGGGTTTCCAGTACTTCGCCTTTACCTGGCGCGTCGCCCTTGACGCCATTGCGGCACGCGAGCAGGAATTGCGCCAGCCAACGGCGTCAGCCGGACGGCGGACCTCGCAGCAAGACTAATAAACACGTCTAATGGACACGATGGTAAATTCATTTTACCAATCGGGTCAAACACCGAGCAAAGGCAGCACCCATGACCACCATCACCTGCATCGAGGACCTTCGAAAGCTGGCACAGCGGCGGGTGCCGCGGATGTTCTATGACTATGCCGACTCGGGCTCCTACACCGAGAGCACCTATCGCGCCAACGAGAGCGACTTTTCGAAGATAAAGCTGAGGCAGCGGGTTGCCGTGGACATGGACAACCGCACCACGAAAACCACCATGATCGGCGAGCCGGTGGCGATGCCCGTTGCGCTCGCACCGACAGGCCTGACCGGCATGCAGCACGCTGACGGCGAAATCCTGGCGGCGAAAGCATGCGAGAAATTCGGCGTGCCCTTCACCTTGTCCACCATGTCGATCTGCTCGATCGAGGACGTGGCGGAGCACACCAGCAAGCCGTTCTGGTTCCAGCTTTACGTGATGCGGGACCGGGAGTTTTCGAAGAACCTGATCGAGCGCGCCCGCGCGGCAGGCTGCTCGGCGCTGGTGCTGACGGTCGACCTGCAGATCCTCGGCCAGCGTCACAAGGACGTGAAGAACGGCCTCAGCGCCCCGCCCAAGCCCACCATCGCCAACATGATCAACCTGGCCACCAAGCCGCGCTGGTGCCTTGGCATGCTGGGCACGCAGCGCCGCACCTTCCGCAACATCGTCGGCCACGCCAAGGGCGTCGGCGACATGTCCTCGCTGGCCAGCTGGACCACCGAGCAGTTCGACCCGCAGCTGAACTGGAAGGACCTTGAATGGATCAAGAACCAGTGGGGCGGCAAGCTGATCCTCAAGGGCATCATCGATCCCGAGGACGCGAAGATGGCCCTCAGCGTCGGCGCTGACGCCATTGTGGTGTCCAACCACGGCGGTCGCCAGCTTGACGGCGCCATCTCGTCCATTGCCGCACTGGCGCCCGTCGTTGATGCGGTTGGCGACAAGGTCGAAATTCACATGGATGGCGGCATCCGCTCGGGTCAGGACGTGCTCAAGGCCAGGGCGCTGGGCGCGCAGGGCACCTATATCGGCCGCGCCTTCCTCTATGGCCTTGGCGCCATGGGCGAGGAAGGCGTCACCAAGACGCTGGAGATCATCCAGAAGGAACTCGACATCACCATGGCCCTTTGCGGCCTGCGCGACGTCAACGACCTGTCGCGCGACAACCTGCTGCTGCCTGAAAGATGGTGGTAAGCGACATCATCGCTTTCAACCTGGTGCTGGCTGCAGCCATTGCCAGCCCCGGGCCGGCGATGCTGTATGCTATCCGTACTGCGCTGAGCAGCGGACGCGCCGTCGGGTTGGCGACCGGCGCAGGCCTGGCGCTCATGGCAGCAACATGGACGGCTCTCGCCCTTGCCGGGCTGGACGTCATGTTCAGGCTGTTCCCGTGGGCCTACATGGTCATGAAGATTGCAGGGGCGCTTTACCTGATCTGGATCGCGTGGGGCACCTGGAAAGCGGCAAAAGCCCCCATCGGCGAAGCCGGAAGGCCCCGCGCCCCGGCTTTTCTCGGCGGCATGCTGGTAAACCTCGCGAACCCCAAGTCGGTGCTGTTTGCCGCCGCCGTGATCGTGGTGGTGTTTCCGCACTCCCTGAGCCTTACGGACAAGGCGATCATCGTTGGCAACCATCTGGTGATCGAACTGCTGTTCTATTCCGCGCTTGCCATGCTGATGAGCACGCAAGCCGTATCCCGCCGCTACCTGCGGCTGAAACCTGTGCTGGACCGGATTGCGGCATGCGTGCTTGGCGCGCTCGGCCTGCGCCTGCTGGTGGAGCGGTAGACCGCGAGTTCAGTGCCCGCCGCCCAGGCTCGCCGGCGGCGCCTTGGTGAGTTCGGGCACCTTCTGCGCGGGCGGCGTGTTGCGTGACCGCCCCGTCCGCACCAGCCCATCGATCACCGTCATGCCGACACCCGGCAGGTTGCCCAGCTGGATCGACTCCAGCATGTTCTTGCCTGGCGCGTGCTGGACCTGGTCGACGAACACAAAGTCGGCGCTGCGCCCCACCTCGATGATGCCGCAGTCAAGTGTCCGCCGCCGCGCCGTGTTGCCGGTGCCGAAGCACCAGGCGGTCTCGGCCTTCACGTTGCCCAGCGATGACAGCATGGCGATCATGCGCAGGATGCCGAGCGGCTGAACGCCGGACCCGGCAGGCCCGTCGGTGCCGAGGATGATCTGGTCAAGCTTGCCGAGCTCGCGCGCGGTATTGAGCGTGAGCAGGGCAGCGCGCTCATTGCCGTTGTGCACGATCTCCAGCGCCGCCTTGCAGTTTTCGCACAGGCACTTGATCTGGTCGTCCGGCAACGCCGAATGCCCACCGTTGATGTGGCCCACCACGTCGGTGCCGGTCTCCAGCACCATGTCAGCGTCGATCAGTCCGGAACCCGGAATGGACGGCCCGCCGGTATGGATGGTCGACTGGATGCCGTACTTGCGCGCCCACGACACCATCTGGTTTGCCGTCTTGCCGTCCTTCACCGTGCCAAGCCCCACCTCGCCGAGAAATTTCACGCCCGCCTCGGCAAGCTCCTTGAAGTCGTGCTCTTCCATGCCGTGCTCGATCACCGGCGCACCCGCCAGCACCTTGACGCCGGAGGGGCGGAAATTCTCGTACCAGCGCTGCGCTGCAATCGACATGGCCTTGAGGCCGATGATGTCCCGTGGTCTGCCCGGCATGTGCACTTCGCCTGCCGAGATCATGCAGGTGACGCCGCCGTGCAGGGTCGAGTCGATCCAGTTGAGCTGCTGCTGGCGTGGCGTGTAGTCGCCCACCACCGGGTGCACGTGGCTGTCGATCAGGCCCGGCGACAGCGTGGTGCCATGCGCATCGACTTCGGTCGTCGAGCCGGATGTGTCGAAATCGCCTTCCTTGCCGATGGCGGTGATCCTGCCGTCTTCGGCGATCAGGCAATTGGCATCAAGGATGGGCTCCTCCATCCTGCCGGTGAGGATCATGCCGATATTGCGGATCACCAGTTTCGAGTTTGTGGACATGGGTGCTGTTCCTTGGGCGTGTCAGGCAAGTTTCTTCAACAGGCCGATCAGCTGGGCATGCTCGGCATCGCTCAGATCAGCCACGGTGCGTCGGGTGATTTCGGCCGCCTTCGCGGCAGCAGCGCGGTACTCACGTTCACCCTCGGGGCTGAGCGACAGGTAGATGCGGCGCTGGTCGCGATCATCGCGCCGGGTGATGATCAGCCCCCGCTTGCGCAGCCGGTCAACGACGCCCTTGATGGTGGCGGCATCCATCGAGGCTTGCCGGCCAAGCTCGTTCTGCGACAGCGGACCGGTTTCGTACAGCTTGGCCAGCGTGGCGAACTGGGTTGGGGTAAGATCGGGCAGCAGCGCGGAGAAGATCGCCAGGTGGCGCTGCTGGGCGCGGCGCAAAAGGTAGCCGACCTGCTCGTCGAGCCGGTAGCCCGCCGCGGCATTTTCCACCCTGTCACCCTGTGCATCTGACACGCCCATGATCGCAAAGTCTGTCAGCAAACCCGGGCAATTGCAATTTGTTGGTGCGCATACGTCTTTGCCCGGCAACGTCGCCGCCGGACCGCCATCTGTCGCAAGTCTGATTGACTCCCGCGCCGGCCCGGTGATAGCGATTGAGGTGTTCAAGGTGCCCTGTCCGGCGGACTATCGTGCTGCCGGGTTGGGGCTAAGAGGGAATACGGAAGGGCTCACGTATTTGAGCCCCAGCCGGAGCTGCCCCCGCAACTGTGAACGTCGAGGCGCCTTCCAAAAGGCCACTGGAGCGATTGCGCTCCGGGAAGGTCGAAGACGCCGTTGACGCGTGAGCCAGGAAACCTGCCTTGGACCGACTGCCTTATCCTGGTGCGGGGAAGCGCCGGGAGCTGTGATTTCCGCAGTGGTGGTTCGTTTCCGTCACCGCTTGCGGGGTTTGCAAGGTATGGCCGGCGACAAGGCAACCAAATCCCCCCAAAGCACCAGGAGAGGCTCGATACGGCCGGCTGAAACAGGCCCGCCGAGGGGACAGAGGATGAAAATGCACCTGAAATCCGCATTCACGCGGGCAATGCTGCCGCTCGCGGCGCTGGCGCTTGCCGCGCCGGCACTGGCTGAAACCATCGACATCGGCGAGATCGTGGTCACGCCCAACCGCACCAAATCCGACATGGTCAAGGTCGGCTCCACCGTGGATACGGTGAGCAGCGAGGACATCAAGCAGCAGTCGCTGCCAACGGTGCAGGACTACCTGGCGCAGGAGCCGGGCGTGAACATTGCCTCTCAAGGCGGCCTCGGCAAAGAGACCACCCTGGTTGTCCGTGGCGCAGACAAGAAGTACGTCAAGACCCTGTGGAACGGTATTGACCTTGCCGACGTGTCGCCACCTCAAGTTCAGCTCTCGCCCGAGTACCTGATCATGGGAGGCATCAACAATATCGAGATCCTCAAGGGCTCCCAGTCTACCCTGTACGGTGCCGATGCGGTCGCTGGCGTGATCGGCATTTCCACGATCGGCGATTTCGACGAAGGCATTCGCTATATCGTTTCCGGCGAGGCAGGCTCTTTCGGCACCTACCGCGGCCATCTTGGCACGCAGGCCGCCCTCGCCGACGGCAGCCGCTTTGCTGCTGGCGTGACCGGCCTGACCACCGATGGCATTTCTTCCGCCGACCGGCGCAACGGTAACACCGAACGCGACGGCTATGACAACATCACCGTGTCGCTCGCGGGCGAGAAGGTGCTCGACCCGAGCATCACAGCATTCGGCGCATTGTTGTATGTCGACTCCGATACAGCGTTCGATTCCGGAAGCAGCGCGATGGACGCACTGGGCACATTGCCCGGCGATGCGGCCTACTTCGAAGAACGCCGCCAGCTGGCTGCGCGTGGAGGCATAACAACCACATCGTTGGATGGGCGCTGGCGCAACACCGTGTCAGTGCAGTTCAACTCCATAGACCGAGACAGCTTTGAAGGCTTCAACTTCGTGCGCAACGGCACCAAGCAGAAGGGCGATATCCTTTCCGAATATGACGTCAACGAGCAGCTGACCGTACAGGCAGGCGCTGACTATGAGCGACAGCGCGCGACCGACAACTTCGCCGGAGACAACCGGGCGGAAATTTTCGGCACCTGGGGTCAACTAATCTGGTCGCCAGTCGACAACTTCACCTTGACCGGCGCCGTTCGCCATGACGAGCACAATCAATTCGGCGGCTTCACCACTTGGCGGTCCACGGCTGTGTACAACTTCCAGGATACTGGTACCAAGCTGCGCGCGTCAGCCGGAACCGGCTTCCGGGCACCCAGCCCGTTCGAACTTGCTACCAACCTGGGCAGCGGTGTGGACCTGAAGCCGGAAGAAAGCACGTCGTGGGACATCGGCTTCGACCAGACAGCCATTGAAGGCCGTCTGGAGTTTGGCGCAACCTACTTCGTGCTCGATACCGAAAACCTGATCGAATACAACAACAACACCTTCCTTTATGATCAGGTGCCCGGGACCACCGAACGCGACGGCGTGGAGGCCTACGTGAAGTACGCCCTGACCGATTGGGCCGACTTCACAGCTGCCTACACCTTCACGCGAGCCAACGATGCAACTGGCGCCCGCCGTCCGCGCGTTCCCAAGCATGACATAGTACTGGGACTGTTCACGCGGCCAGCAGAGCGTTGGAACACGTCAACGACTGTTCGCATCGCAAGCGACACCCAGGATTTTGCCTTCCGGCCATTCCCGACCCTGCCCATCCTCGTCCCCCTCGACGACTACGTGCTGGTCAACGCCAAGGTGGGCTACGAGCCCATCGACGGGCTTGAGGTCTATGTGCGCGGGGAAAACCTGCTCGATCAAAAATACCAAGTGGTGCGCGGCTACGGTACGCCGGGCGCTTCCGTTTATGGCGGCTTCTCGATGCAGTGGTGATGAAACGGGCAGCAAAAAGCGTGATGGCGGGGGTGACGGTGGCATGGCTGCTGGCCGCCCCCGGCTTGGCGCAAGACCCCCTGCCCACCGTCGCCTCGCTAAATGTCTGCACCGACCAGCTGGCCATGGCGCTCGCAGCACCCGGCCAGCTGAAGTCGGTGTCCGCATTGGCGCGTGACCCGATGCTGTCCGCCATGCCGGAAGAAGCAAAGGCCTACCCGGTCAACCGCGGGCTTGCAGAGGAGGTCTTCACGCTCAAGCCTGACCTCATCGTCACCGGCACCTTCTCGCTGCACAACACCACCGGCCTGCTCAAGCGCCTCGGCTTCCGCATCGAGGAGTTCGACTACGCCCAGTCACTCGACACCATCCCGGCAGACATCCGCCGCATGGGCGAACTCATGCATCGCACGGACCGGGCCGAGGAAATCGCGTCTGGCTTCGAGCAAAAACTGGCAGGTCTGACGCCGCTGAAGTGCCGCCGCAAGCCGGTCGCCATCGCCTACGGCCAGCGCGGCATTGCGCTGGGCAAGGGTACGCTCGCCCATACTGTCATCGAGGCAGCCGGTTTCGAGAACCTGGCCGCAAAAGTTGGACAGGACGGCATGTCGCCGTTTCCGCTGGAACTGCTGGTGACCAACCCGCCTGACCTGATAATCCTGCCGGGCGCAACGCCGGGCGCACCGGCGCTGGCCGACGAAGCGCTCAGCCATCCTGTTCTCAAGAATCTTCCGGGCACCGTCACCGCCAGCTTCTCCCGTGCAGCACTCTGGTCGTGCGGCGGGCCGTTCACGCTCGACGCCCTGAAAGAACTGCGCGCACTGGCCAAACGGCTGAAGCCTTGCCAGCCGGAGACCGGCTCATGAACCGGTCCCTCCTCATCGGCGCACTGGCCGCACTGACGCTGACCCTCATGCTGGTATCCCTGCTCACCGGTCCGGCCAGCATGGGCCCGGCCGAAAGCATTCGCGCACTCGTCGCCGGCGGCGACGACGCCGCCATGCTGATCATGCGCGAGATCCGCCTGCCACGCGCCCTGCTCGCCGCACTCGTCGGCTTCAGCCTCGGCGTCTCCGGCGCAGCATTGCAGGGCTTTCTGCGCAATCCGCTGGCCGAACCCGGCATCATTGGCGTGTCCGCGAGTGCTGCCCTTGGCGCGGTGCTGATGTTCTATAGCGGCGTCGTCGGCGCCTCGCTGCTGGTGTTACCCGCAGGCGCGCTGGCGGGGGCTGCAGTGTGCGTCTTCGCGCTCATCGCCATTGCCTCGGCGCGCGCCTCCACCATCACGCTGATCCTGTCCGGCGTGGCGTTGTCGAGCCTGGCTGCCGCGCTGACCTCGCTGGTGCTCAACCTGTCGCCCAATCCGTTCGCGGCCTACGAGATCATCTTCTGGCTGCTGGGCTCGCTCAAGGACCGCACCATGGACCATGTCTGGCTGGCGCTGCCGCTGATGGCGCTGGGCTGGGCTGGGCTGTGGGCGTCGGCCCGCACCCTCGACGCCCTGTCGCTGGGCGAGGAGGGCGCCGCGGGCCTTGGCGTCAACCTTGCACGGGCGCGGCTGCTGATCATCGGCGGCGTTGCGCTCAGCGTCGGCGCGGCTACCGCAGTAACCGGCGCCATCGGCTTTATCGGCCTTATCGTGCCGCACCTCATCCGCCCCCTCACCGACCGGTTGCCGGGCAACCTGCTGCTGCCGTCGGGCCTCGGTGGCGCCGCCCTGCTGATCGCAGCCGACATCGTTGCCCGCTCGGCCATCGTCGAGCGCGAGCTGAATGTCGGCGTGGTCACGGCGTTGATCGGCGCGCCGTTCTTCCTGTGGCTGGTGATGCGCTCGCGCCGGGAGGTGTTCTGATGAGCCTCGTCGCGGAGAACGTTTCGGTAAGCCTTGGACGCACCCCGGTGGTGCGCGGCGTCTCGGTGAGCCTGCAGCCCGGCACCGTCACCGGACTGCTCGGCCCCAACGGTGCAGGCAAGTCCACCCTGATGCGCGCGATGGCCGGACAGCTGGTTCATTCAGGTGTCATCACGCTGGATGGCGCACCCGTCGCCGCCATGAGCGAAGCCGATCGGGCCCGCCACATCGCCTGGCTGCCGCAAGGCCGTGAGGTCAGCTGGCCGTTGAGCGTTGAGAACCTCGTTGCATTGGGGCGGCTTCCCTGGCACGGCTGGCGGCGCACCCGCTCCGCGGCCGACCGCGAGCTTTGCACGAAGGCCATGCAGCTGATGGACGTATCCGGGCTGGCGGACCGGCCTGCCGACGAACTGTCCGGCGGCGAACTGGCGCGGGTGCTGCTGGCGCGTGCGGTGGCGCAGGACACGCCTGTACTGTTGGCGGATGAACCCGGCGCCGGTCTCGACCCGGCCCACCAGATTTCCATGATGGCCGCTCTTCGCCAGCTGGCTGGCAAGGGCCGCACAGTGCTCGTTTCGCTGCACGACCTGTCGCTGGCGGCGCGCTGGTGCGACCGGCTGGTGATCATGCGCGAAGGCCGCATTGCCGGAAGCGGCGAGCCCGCCAGCGTGATGACGCAAGCCATGCTGCGCGAGGTCTATGGCATCAATGCCGAGATCGGCCGCGATGCGTGTGGCATGTGGCTGGCGCCGCTTGGACTGACTCAGGGAGACGAAACGCGATGACCGGCTTTCTCACCGACACCTCAGCCACCTTGCAGACGCTGATCGACAAGGGTGGCCCGACCATGATCGCGCTCGGCATCCTGTCCGTAGCAGTGGTGGCCGTGTTCATTGCCCGAGCGCTGGCGCTCGCCCTGTCCGGCGCGATGAGCCCCGCCCTTGCCACCGCCGCCCGCAACGCCGCCGGACAGCCGGACGGCCCGGCCCGTGCGTCGCTCGAAACCGCCGCCGCCGCCGAGGCATCGCGCCTGCGCGCCGGCTTCCGTTTCATGGACCTGGCAGTCACCGCCGCCCCGCTGCTCGGCCTGCTCGGCACGGTACTCGGCATGATCGAGGCCTTCCGCCAGCTCGAGGCCGCAGGCACGAAAGTAAACCCGTCGCTGCTGGCTGGCGGCATCTGGGAGGCGTTGTTGACCACCGCCGCCGGCATGGTCGTGGCGCTGGTGGCGCTGACCTGCCTGTCGATCCTGGAGAGCCTTGCCGAACGCGCCTCGGCACGCACCGAGCAGGCAGTCAACGCCATCCTTGCGGCAGGTGACTGACATGGCGCGCCTGCGGATGACAGCACCCGGACGCACCAGACGCGCACCAGACCTGACGCCGGTCATGGACGTGGTTTTCATCCTCGTGGTGTTCTTCCTTGTGGTCTCGACCTTCTCGGAAACGCTGGTCAAGCCGATGCAGGTCACGCTGCCGGGCGCTGCTGCATCAACTGCAAACCCGGCCGATGCGGCAGAGCTGGAACTCACCGCACAGGGCATGCTTCTCGACCGCCAGCCGCTGGCGCCGGAAAGCATCGCAGCCAGCCTTGCTGCTCTCCAAAGCCGTCCGCTGGTCATCGTCGCCGGTGACGATGCGCCTTACCAGCTGCTGGTCGATGCGCTCGACGCCGCGCAAGCGGCAGGCCTGAGTGATGTGAAGGTGCAGACTAAACGGGAGGCGGGACAATGAGCGCACAATTCGCCCTGCCCCGGCCTGAACGGCGCGCCCGCGGCGCCGCAATCCTGCCGCTGATCAACGTGGTGTTCCTGCTGCTGATGTTCATCGTGCTCGCCGGGGTGATCCGCTCGCCCGACCCGTTCACCCTCACCCCGCCGCAAGCTGCGGAAGGCCAGCAGTCGGACGCCGCCGATCCGGACGCAACGCTCTATGTGTCCCAGTCCGGCGAAATCCGCTTTCGCGATGCAGCCAGTGAGGCAGACGCCCTGGTCGAGATTGCCCGGCTGTCAGCGGCAGGCGAGCTTGCAGACCTCACCTTGCGTGCTGATGCCGCTGTTCCTGCCCCGCGCATCGTCAAGCTGGTGGAGGCGCTTCGGCTGACCGGCATCACGCAGGTACAGTTGCAGGCGGAGCGCAAGCCATGATCCGCTGGCTCATACCTTCAGTCCTGGTGTCACTGGCCGTGCACGCGGCGGTGCTTGGCGTGGTGCGGCCCGGCGACGGCGACCAGCCCGGCAGCCAAGCCCCGCTCACCAGCACGGTCATCGTGTTCGACACCCCGCCGGCCCATGCAGTGAGCGCAGCTGACGGCGCTGACAACAATGCTACGCCCGCCAATGGCGCGGCCATGCCCGCGCCCGCCCATGAGGATTCGCCTGCCCCGCCGCCGGAACAGTTAGCCCAGGCCGAACCCGAACCGGTGACAGAGCTTGAGCCGCAAACTGCGGTCAGCGCGTTACCGGTCGAAGAGCCTGCTCCCGCACCCGCAGCAGACCCGATTGAAACGGCAACTGTGCCGGATGCGGTGCCGGTGCCGGTGCCGCGCGCCAAGCCACCCCTGCCCGATCATGTGACCGAACGCATTGAACAAGAGAAGGCGGAAGCTGCCCGCAATGCTGAAGCTGCACGCAAGGCCGAAGCTGCACGCAAGGCGAAGGAACGCGAGGCAAGGGCAGTAGAACGGCGCAAGCAGCAGGCAGACAAGGCCGCTGCGAGGGCAGCTGCGCGCAAGGCCGCCAAAACCTCGAAACAGGCCGCCAGCAGCGCCAGCCGGCAGGGCAGCGCCGGGCGCCAGGGTGGCGCCTCGGCTGGAGACAAGCGCGCCTATGCCCGCAGCGTGCTGTCCCACATCCAGCGCTTCAAGCGCTATCCGTCAGGCACGTCTGCCAGCGGCGTGGTGCGCCTCGCCGTCAGCATCTCGGCCTCCGGCGCCATCCGATCGGCAAGCGTTCGCGGCAGTTCCGGCCATTCGGCGCTGGACCGGGCCGCTGTCGCCACCGCCCGCGCCGCCTCTCCCTACCCGGCCCCACCCGGCGGTGACGGTTTCTCGTTCACCGTCTCCTTGCGCTACAAGAGATAACCGGACGCGGCCCGCTCTGCCGGGTGGCGCTCCAAACCGGCTTTACAGCAGGATGTCGACGGTCGCCTCCGGCCCGTCCGGCCCATCTGCAAAAGTCATGGCCACCACCTCCCGTTCGGCGGCACTGAGACGGCGATAGAGACCGTCGCTGTCGTTCAACGGATGATCTGCCAGATAGAACTGGGTCGTCAGTTCACGCCCTCCGGCAAACGCCTTGACGTGAATGTGCGGCGTGCGGCCGGGATAGACGGTGGGCTTGATGGTGCGGAAGGCATAGGCCCCGTCGGCCCCGGTCACCACATGGCCGAAACCCTGAAATGCCTCGTCATAGCCACCGCGGCTGCGGTCGCGCGTGTGCAGGTAGATGCCATGCATGTCGCATTGCCATATTTCCACCCGAGCCCCATCAACAGGAGCCCCGGCGCTGTCGAGAACGCGTCCCTTCAGGATCATCACCTCGCCGCCCGCCTCGCGAACCATGCCCGTGATCCGCACGAGGTTGTTGTCGGCGTCGGCAAAGCGCATTGCGCCGGTTGGATAGAACGGGCCTTCGGCCGCAGACGGTGTCCTTTGGGCGAAAGCGGAAGTTGCCGTCCCCACAAGTGGCAGGGCGGCGATGAAATTGAACAGCCGACGGCGATGGAGGGTCATCCGGGATCCTTTGCTGGAATGATTGACACATGGACAAGCCGTACGCCCACAATGTCGGCTGCACACCTGTGGCTATCAATGGGGCCGGGCGCTCCGAAGCGGTCACACTTGCGTGAGCGGCATCACACGAACTGGTTCACCTCGATCATGTTCGCGGCCGGGTCCAGCACGTAGATCTGATGCATCCCGTACATGGCATAGTTGCCGGCGTCCGACACTAGGATGCCATCAGCCTCCAGCCGCGACTTTACCGCCAGAACATCGGACACGTGGAAAGCCGGGTGCCCGCCAATGGACGGGTTGTGGGCAAAGCCGTTGCGTATCGCAAAGCCCGCATCTGCGCGAATGAGATGCAGGCCGCGGTTGAAATCATCGAGCGCGATGACTGCAAGTGCAGACGGGTCGATGCTGAAGTCTCCTCGCGCCGCCGATGCCTTCCATGACCCCTCACGCATGCCTGCAATCTCCACGTAGAAGGCGACGGCCTCGCGCACGTTTCCTGCCGGAAGGTTGACATGGTGCAGGCCCCAGCCCCACGCCCCTTCCCATGGCTGCACGCCGGCGGCTTCGCTGCAGCCGGACTGGACAAAGGCAACCAGGTTGAGAGTCGGATCGAGCGTGTACAGGGCGTCAGCGTCGAAATCTCCGGGCGCGGCCTCGACCACCGGCAGCGATGCCTTGAACAGCCGCCCCGCCACGGCCTCCAGGTCATCCACTTCGATGGCGGCATGGCGTGCGCCAGCGCCGGCCATCAGCCTGCCTGACGCGCGCGACAGCACCGCGTCCGGCTTGTGGATTAGCAAACCCCGGCTGCCCTCACCAAAGCAGATCATTCGTTCATCGATCCGCTTCGCCTGCCCCAAGCCGAGATGAACCCCGAAGAAGCGCCCGGCTGCCGCGATGTCGTGTGTTGCCAGGCCAACCCGGTGAAGACCCTGCGCCATGCCCCTGCTTCTTCCTGCTGCTCGCCCGGCCTGTTTGATGCCAGCGCCATTGTTCTATATGAGAGGGGTCATGAGCAAGACCGCCACAGCAGACTTGAGCCGCCGGTTTTCAGTCGCACCCATGATGGACTGGACCGACCGCCACTGCCGGATGTTTCACCGGCAGCTGACGGCGCGCACCTTGCTCTATACTGAAATGCTTACCACCGGCGCCGTCATCCACGGTGACCGGGTACACCTGATGGGCTTCAGCGACGCCGAGCATCCCGTCGCCTTGCAGCTTGGCGGCTCGGAGCCGGCGGAACTGGCCGAGGCCGCCCGCATCGGCGAGGATTTCGGCTATGACGAGATCAACCTCAATTGCGGCTGCCCGTCCGACCGGGTTCAGTCGGGCCGCTTCGGCGCTTGCCTGATGGCCGAGCCGGACACGGTGGCCCGTGGCGTCGAGGCCATGCGCAAGGCGGTGCAGGTTCCGGTCACCGTGAAGTGCCGCATCGGCATCGACGACCAGGATGCCGAGGAAGACTTCAACCGGTTCATCACCACCGTGGCGGATGCCGGTTGCGAGACCTTTGTCGTGCACGCCCGCAAGGCCTGGCTGCAGGGCCTGTCGCCGAAAGAGAACCGGGACATCCCGCCGCTCGATTATGACCGGGTGTACCGGCTCAAGCAGGCGCGGCCAGACCTCACCATCATCATCAATGGCGGCATCGAGGACCTTGACCAGAGCGACCACCACCTGCAGCACGTTGACGGCGTCATGCTGGGCCGCGCCGCCTACCAGCGGCCATGGCTGCTGGCGGACGTCGACCGGCGTATCTTCGGCTCAACTGTCAACCCCGTCACGACGCGAGAGGAAGCCGTCGAGGCGCTGCTGCCCTACATCGAACAGCGGCTGGCGCAGGGCGATTACCTGACCCGCATCACCCGCCACATGCTGGGGCTCTATCACGGCTGCCACGGCGGCCGGCACTGGCGGCGGATGCTGTCCGAAGACGCCCGCCAGGAAGGCTCTGGCGCCGCGCTCGTGCGCCAGGCGATGGCCTTGATCTGCGATGCGCAGGCCAGCCGCGCCGCCGCGCAATAGGGCTTCAGGGTGCGGCGCTGTAACGCCTTCAAACCGGAGCCATGTGGCCATAGTTGAATGGTCATGAAAAGCGCAGCCGGTGCCTCAGAAAAGCAGCTCGCCGCCATTCCCGCCGTACGGGGCTGGCTGGCCTTCATGGCGTTCATGGTGTTCTGCATGGTCATCGTGGGCGGGGCGACCCGGCTGACCGATTCCGGCCTGTCGATCACCGAGTGGCAGCCGCTGCTTGGCGCCATTCCGCCGCTGAACGAGGCCGACTGGCTCGAGGCGCTGGAGAAGTACCGGCAGATCCCGGAATACCAGCTGATCAACAAGGGCATGAGCCTTGAGGACTTCAAGTACATCTACTGGTGGGAGTGGGGACACCGCTTTCTCGGCCGCGCCATAGGTTTGGCGTTTTTCGTGCCGTTCATGTTCTTCTGGCTCACCAGCCGGCTTCAGCGCACGCAAATCCCCCGGCTGGCTGGCCTGTTCGTCCTCGGCGGCCTGCAGGGCGCGCTGGGCTGGTACATGGTCAAGTCAGGCCTTGTCGACCGCACCGATGTGAGCCAGTACAGGCTGTCCGCCCACCTGACCCTCGCCACAATCATCTTCGCCGCGCTGGTGTGGACCGCCTTCGGGTATGGCAACGCCCGCCGGCCTGCTGCCTGGAGCGTGCCGCTCGGCGCCGGCGCCTTTGCCTTGATCGGCCTCATCCTGCTGCAGACCGCCCTTGGCGGCTTCGTGGCAGGTCTCGATGCCGGCATGGCCTACAACACCTGGCCGCTGATGGACGGCAGCCTCGTTCCCTCCGGCCTGCTGGTCATGGACCCGGCCTGGCGTAATTTCTTCGAGAACGCCCTGACGGTGCAGTTCCAGCACCGCATCATGGCCTATGTGATTGCTGGCTTCGCGCTGTGGCATGGCCTGCGGGCCATGTCCGAGACCAGCACACCGGCTGTCCGCATGAGCGGGCTCGCCATCATCGCAGCGACCGCCGGGCAAGTGGTGCTCGGCATCTGGACGCTGCTGGCGCAGGTGCCGATCTCGCTCGGTCTCATGCACCAGGGTGGCGCGCTTGTCCTGCTCGGCGTCTGCATCTGGCACCTGCACCTGCTCAGCACTGCCCGCCATGCCCTCCCCGCACATGCAGCCCCTGCCCGCGCTTGATCTGTATCAAGGCCCCCCTTCGGCAATCCACTAACGTCACGCAAAGTTGACACATGTGGTGTCAGCCTCGTGACGGGGGACTTTGCCTCATGCCTGACGCCGCCCACATCCTGGAGAAGTTTCCGCAGGCCGTGCCGCGCTACACGAGCTACCCCACCGCCCCCCATTTCAGGGCGGATGCCGGCGCCACCTTGATGCGCCAGCTGATTGCTGGCCTCAACGACGAGACACCCGTCTCCGTTTATGCCCACATTCCGTTCTGCGACAAGCTGTGCTGGTTCTGCGGTTGCCATACCAAGCACACCACCAGACACGCCCCGATCACCAGCTATATCGGATCGCTGGAACAGGAAATCGCCCTGATCAGCGAGCGCACCGGCGCCATGCCGCCGATCGGCCAGCTGCACCTGGGCGGCGGCTCACCAAGCCTGCTCACGCCCGAAGACTGCCAGCGGCTTCGCATTGCGCTCGAAGGCGCCTTCGTGTTCACCCCGGACAGTGAGATCAGCGTCGAGATCGACCCGTCCGACGTGACGCCGGACACGCTCAAGGCGATGAAGATCATCGGGCTGACGCGCGCCAGCATTGGCGTTCAGGACTTCGATGAAAAGGTGCAACAGGCCATCAACCGCCCGCAGTCCTACGAGATCACCCGCGACGTCGCAGCCGCGCTGCGCGAAGCCGGCATCAGTTCGCTCAATATCGACGCGCTCTACGGCCTGCCGCTGCAAACCACTCAACGGCTTGCCCGCACCATCGACAAGGTGATCTCCATCTCTCCGGACCGTGTCGCCCTGTTCGGTTATGCCCACGTGCCGTGGATGAAGAAACACCAGCAGATGATCCGCGACGAGGACCTGCCCGGCGCGCTTGAACGCTTCGAACAGGCGGAACTCGCCGCAGCCATGCTGTGCGATGCGGGCTACGTCAAGATCGGCATCGACCACTTTGCCCGGCCGGACGACAAGCTGGCCATCGCCGCCCGCACCGGCCATCTGCGCCGCAACTTCCAGGGTTACGTCACCGACAGTTGCAGCACCCTGATCGGGCTGGGCGCCTCGTCGATCGGCCGCTTTGATGGCGGGTATGTCCAGAACATCGTTGCTACCGGCCAGTATCAGACCGCCGTCGCCACCGGGCATCTTGCTGCCGCCAAGGGCTTTGCCCTGAGCCCCGACGACCGCATCCGCGCCTGGATGATCGAACGGCTGATGTGCGACTTTGAAATCCGCTTCCCGGCGCTGCTGGAAGCGTTCGGCCCTGCCGCACAGCCCTATATCGAGGAAGCAAGGCACGTCGCCGCCAGCGATTCCGAAGGGTTGTGCCAGGCCGACGACGCCAGCTTCTGTGTTCCAGCAGACGCCAGACCCTTCACCCGCATCGTAGCCGCACGCTTCGACGCCTGGCTGAACGAATCCGGCGCGCGCTACTCACGCGCCGTCTGAACCCTGCTCAGGCCGGGCGCGGCGACAGGCTCATCCGCGTGAACAGCAGCCATGCGCCGATCATCATGTTGATCAGGTTCCAGGCGATGCCGTTGAGGAATGCCATCTGGTAGGAGCCGGTAATGTCGAAGATGAAGCCCGACACCCAGCCGCCCAGCGCCATGCCGATCACCGTGGCCATCAGCACCACCGATACCCGCGTGCCGGCTTCGCGCGCCGGAAAATAGTCACGCACGATGAGCGCGTAACTGGGGACGATTCCGCCCTGCGCCAGCCCGAACAGCGCCGATACCACATAAAGTGACATCAGGCCGTCAAACGGCACATAGAGCAACAGCGCGAGACACTGCAACGTCGAGCCCAGCAACATGGTCGCCACGCCGCCGATGCGGTCGGCGATGAGCCCGGAGGCAAGCCGGCTGACGACGCCAAGGCCGAGCATCACCGAAAGCAGCTGTGCGCCGTGCGTCGAGCCGTAGCCGAGGTCGCCGCAATAGGCGACCATGTGCACCTGCGGCATCGACATCGCCACGCAGCAGGCCACGCCGGCCAGCACAAGCAGCGCCTGCAGCACCGGTTTTGGGGCTGGCAGGTGATGCGCAGGCCGCGCGCTCACCGGCTTCGAACTGCCGCTTACGTCGGGCCTGCGCCGCAGCATGAAGGCCAGCGGCACCATGGTCACCACGCACAGCACGGCAATGATTCCGAACGACTGGCGCCAGCCGATGGTATCAATGCCGTATTGCAGGAGCGGCGGCCAGATGGTGCCGGCAAGGTAGTTTCCGCTCGCAACGATCGCGACCGCAATGCCGCGCCGCCGCAGAAACCAGTGCGATACGTCGGCCACCAGCGGCCCGAATGTCGCCGAACTGCCCGCCATGCCAATAAGCAGCGCTTGTGCGGCGAGAAACTGCCAGTAGTCCTGGGATATGGCCGACACCGCATAGCCGATCCCCAGCATCACCGCGCCGATGAGGAGAGGCACCATGATGCCGAACCTGTCAGCCAGCCGCCCCATGAGGATGCCGCCAATGGCGAAGCCCACCAGGGTGAGCGTGTAGGGCAGCGATGCGCTGCCCCGGCTTACGCCGAACTCGGCCTGGATGGTGGGCAGCACCACCACGCTGGACCACAGGCCAATGCCGCCCAACGTGGCCAGCAACAGCGACACTGACAGCCGCCGACAGGCATAGCCGCTGTCTACAAGGTCTTCAGACCCCGCTGCAAACGTGCCTGCCATGATGGTCTGCTTCCGCATGTAAAGAACTGCCCCGTCCGGGAGACACTAGTTGATGGTTCACAACCCGTCGAGACGGCTTTTCCCCCGGGTGAAATCATCCTGCAAAGCCTGGAAGTCCCGCTAACCAATTGTGACGACTTGGTGATTTTTCCGTGACCCCCGGTTTTCGAACGGAACCTGACAGGGGTGCGGCCCATTGGTTCGGTATGATGACAACAAGCAAGGAGACAAGAAAATGAAGTTCAAGTCCCCCACCCTTGCCATGACAGCTCTTGCCACGGCCGTGCTTCTACTGCCTGCCAACCCGGCATCGGCAGCACCGCTGCAAGGCGCGTCCCAGCTCACCGGCGCAATGGCCGGCGTGATGCCCCCCGCCGGGATCTCCGAGGTACAGTACCGCAAGAGAAGCCGCATGGGCCGGCACAAGCGTTGGCGCGGTCACCGCGGTTACCGAAGGCACCGGCGAGGCTATCGCCGCCACTCCGATGGCTGGTGGTATCCGCTCGCGGCATTCGGCGCGCTGACCCTGGGCGGAGCGCTGGCTCATGCCGGCAACCTTCCGCCGGAACACTACAGGTGGTGCGACAATCGCTATCGAAGCTACGACTTCGAGACCAACACCTTCCAGCCCTACAACGGGCCCCGCAGGCGGTGCAACTCGCCCTATGACGGCATCTGATTGCCGCATGGCCGAAAGATACGGCCCGCCGGATCGCTCCGGCGGGCCTTTCATTGCTGCGGTCAGTCAGTCTGCCGGATGATCAGCTCATGGCCTGGTCGAGGTCGGCGATGATGTCGGCAGCATCCTCGATGCCGATCGACAGCCGCACCACGTCCGGCCCGGCGCCCGCCTTCTTCAGCTGATCAGGCGTCAGCTGCGAGTGGGTGGTCGAGGCCGGGTGGATGATCAGCGAGCGGGTATCACCCACATTGGCGAGGTGAGACAGCAGTTCCACCTTCGACACGGTGGATACGCCCGCGTCGTACCCACCCTTGAGGCCAAAGGTGAACACCGCGCCAGCGCCCTTCGGGCAATACTTCTGATGGCGGTCGAAATCCTTGTCGCCCTTCAGCGCCGCATAGCTGACCCAGGCGACGCGCTTGTCCTTGGCCAGCCACTTGGCAACCTTCAGCGCGTTGTCGCAATGCTTCTGCATGCGAAGCGACAGCGTTTCCATGCCGGTCAGGATCATGAACGCATTGAACGGCGAAATGGCTGGGCCGAGATCGCGCAGGCCGAGCACCCGGCAGGCGATGGCGAAGGCGATGTTGCCGAACGTCTCCCACAAGACCATGCCGTTGTAAGAGGCATTGGGTTCTGACAGCAGCGGGAACTGGCCCTTGTTCTTGCCCCAGTCAAAGTTGCCGCCATCGACGATGACGCCGCCCATCGAGTTGCCATGACCGCCCAGGAACTTGGTGGCCGACTGGACAACGATGTTGGCGCCATGTTCGATCGGCCGGCACAGGTAGGGAGAAGCCAGCGTGTTGTCGACGATCAGCGGCACGTGCGCCTTCTTCGCCACCTTGGCGATGGCCTCGAGATCGGTGACGCGGCCACCGGGATTGGCGATGGATTCAACGAAGATCGCCTTGGTCTTCTTGCTGATCGCTTTCTCGAATGACTTGATGTCGTCGATATCGGCCCACACCACGTTCCAGCCGAACGACTTGAACGAGTGGTTGAAGGCGTTGATTGACCCGCCATAAAGCTGGCGGGCGCAAACGATCTCGTCGCCCGGCTGCATCAGCGTGTGGCAGATGATGAGCTGCGCGGAGTGGCCGGAAGCCACCGCCAGCGCCGCCGTACCGCCTTCAAGTGCGGCCACCTTCTCTTCCAGCACCGCCTGGGTGGGGTTCATGATGCGGGTATAGATGTTGCCGAAGGCGCGCAGCGCGAAAAGATCGGCCGCATGCTGGGCATCGTCGAACACGAACGAGGTGGTCTGGTAGATCGGCGTGGCCCGCGCGCCGGTGGCCGGGTCCGGCTTGGCGCCGGCGTGAATGGCAAGGGTGTCGAATCCGGGCTTCTTGTCGCTCATGCTTGAAATCCTCCCGCGCTGAAGCAATTGCAGAAGATCTGGTTGCCGGTTTTCCGTCCGGATTGCGGCAATGATCCTTCGCGACAGGCTTCTAGCAAAGGGCGGCATTCCAAACAATCGTTCTTTTAAAGGAACGCCTTGCGGGCAGGGCCACATTCGCTATAGTCACAACCTGATCCGTTGGGGAGCCCGCATCGAGGGCTGAGAGGCGCTTTTCAAAGCCGACCCATCGAACCTGATACGGGTAATGCCGGCGAAGGGAACGGGAATGACAGCAACCAGTTTACGCTTGCTCGTGTTCGGCCCGCTTTCCAGGAAGCGCGGCCTTTCCCGTCAACACGCCATGCTGACTCAAGGGAACCGACATTCATGCGCCTGATATTTTCTCTCGTGCTGCTGGTCATGACCAGCATCTCCGCTCATGCCACCGACAGGATGACGCTGATCCTCGACTGGTTCATCAACCCGGACCACGGGCCCATCATCATCGCCCAGGAGAAGGGCTACTTCAAAGAGCAGAACCTGGAGGTCGAGATCATCGCGCCGGCGGATCCGGCAGACCCGCCCAAGATGGTCGCCGCCGGCAAGGCGGATCTCGCCGTATCCTATCAGCCGCAGCTTCACCTGCAGATCCATGAAGGCCTGCCGCTCACCCGCGTCGGCACGCTGGTGGCCACGCCGTTGAACTGCCTGCTGGTGATGGCTGACGGCCCCATCAAATCGATCGCCGACCTGAAGGGCAAGAAGGTCGGCTTCTCCGTGGCCGGCGTAGAGGAGGCCATTCTCACCGCCATCCTCAGACCCCATGGCCTGAGCCCCGCCGACGTCGAACTGGTCAACGTCAACTGGTCCCTGTCGCCGTCGCTGATGTCTGGGCAGGTCGATGCGGTGATCGGCGCCTTCCGCAACTTCGAACTCAACCAGATGGACATCAACGGCGCCAAGGGCCGCTGCTTCTACATCGAGGAAGAGGGCTTGCCGGCCTATGACGAGCTCATCTACGTCGCCAATACAGGCACCATGAACAAGGACATGATCGCCCGCTTCCTGGCCGCCACGGAACTCGCCACCCAGTACATCATCAATCACCCGCAGGAGAGCTGGGAGATATTCTCCGGCACCTCCAAGGAACTGCAGGACGAGCTCAATAAGCGCGCCTGGACCGACACCCTGCCGCGCTTCGCGCTGCGCCCTGCCGCCTTCGATGCCGGACGTTACAAGCGTATGGAAGCCTTCCTGAACGAGGCCGGACTGATTCCGTCCATCAACCCGGTCAGCAAGCTCGCCATCGACGTGACCGCCGGCGAATAGGGCTGCAACCTGTGGTCCGCGTCACCGGCAGTTTCAGCTATGACGGCCAGCGCCTGTTCGAGGGCATTGATTTCGCCCTCGAACCAGGCGCCTGGACGTGCCTGCTCGGGCCGTCGGGTGTCGGCAAGTCGACGCTGCTGCGGTTGCTGGCGGGACTGGAAACGCACGGAACCTTCGATGGACGCATCGACCCCGGCGACGGTCAGCCACTGGCGAGCCGCATTGCCTACATGGCCCAGTCAGACCTGCTGATGCCGTGGCTGGACGTTACCGGCAACGTGACCTTGGGCGCCCGGCTGCGCGGCGAGGTTCCGGACATCGCCCGGGCGAGAGACCTGATCGCCGCGGTGGGCCTTGAACCGCACAGCCACAAGTATCCCCGCGCCCTGTCCGGCGGCATGCGCCAGCGCGCCGCTCTTGCCCGCACGCTGATGGAAGACAAGCCGTTCGTGTTTCTGGATGAACCCTTCTCGGCGCTCGATGCCCGCACCCGGGCCGAGATGCAGGAGCTCGCTTTCGGCTTGCTTGCGGGGCGCACCGTGTTGCTGGTCACGCATGACCCGGCAGAGGCCGCGCGGCTGGGTGAACGCATCGCCATTCTCGACGAAACCGGCCTGCGGGAATTTCCGGCCGGCAAGTCAACACCTCCGAGGCCGGCCGATGCCCGCGCCACCCTGGATCTCCAGGCCCGGCTGCTCAAGGACCTGCGAAGGGCGCACGCAGCATGAACCGCACCTTGTGGATCGCCGCATCTGCCGCCTTCGCCATCGGCCTTTGGCAGTCTATCGTCTCGCTGACCGGCGTGCCGCACTTCATCCTGCCCGCACCCCTGACCGTGCTGAACACGCTGATCGGCTCGCGCGAACTGATCGCCCAGCATGCCCTTGTCACCATGACCGAAGTGGTGCTCGGCCTCATCGCAGGCTCGGCGCTCGGCTTCGCCACCGCCCTGCACCTCATGTCATCGCCCACCGCGCGACGCCTGCTCATGCCGGTGATGATATTCTCGCAGTCTGTCCCGGTGTTCGCGCTCGCGCCCGTGCTCACGCTCTGGCTGGGTTACGGCATCTGGTCGAAGATCGTCATGACCATTCTGATCATCTACTTTCCGGTTACCTCCAACTTCCTCGATGGCTTGCGGCGCACCGAGCCCGGTTACCTCGACCTCGCCCGCACCATGCAGGCAGCACCCCGCCACGTGCTCTGGCGAATCCGCGTGCCGGCGGCCCTGCCCGCCTTCGGTTCGGGCCTCAAGCTCGCCGCCGTTTATGCCCCCATCGGCGCCGTCATCGGCGAATGGGTGGGGGCGTCAAACGGGCTGGGTTATCTCATGCTGCTGGCAAACGGACGGATGAAGATCGACCTGATGTTCGCCGCCCTGTTCGTGCTGGCGGTGTTTACCATTGCAGTCCACTCGCTCGTGTCGATGCTGGCGGACTGGATGACCCGCCGCGCCACGGGCAGTACAGTCAACTAGGCTATGACGTACTCGGCCAGCCAGCCCACGCCATAGGCCAGCGAACACGCCGACGCACCGATCACCAGCGTTTCCAGTCCCGACCGCCACCATGACGCCAGCGACCACTTGCTCTTGATGCTGCCGATCGCAAAGAAGGCGATGCCGGTTGCCACCATTGCAACCTCGAAGGCCCGCTCGAGGCCTGCCATGTAGGGCAACAGCGGAATGAGGCCGAACAGCAGGAACGACATGAACGTGGACACGCCGGACTTCATCGGCGACCTGAGATTGGTGGTCAGCCCGTACTCCTCCGCCAGCATGGTGTTGATCCACGTCTTGCGATCAGAGGTAATTGCCTTGACCGCATCATCGAGCGCAGCGCCCGTCAGCCCCTTCAGTTCAAGAATCTGCCGGACCTCGTTGCGTTCACCGTCTGGATCAAGCTCGACGTGACGCTCCTCGATTTCGCGGTAGCGCGCCAGTTCATCCACCTCGGTCTTGGTGCCGGAATAGTTGCTTGCGGCCATGGACAACCCGTCCGCAAGCAGGTTCGCGACGCCGAGGATCAAGATGACCTTCGTTGCCAGACCCGCCCCGACCACGCCCGCAACGATGGCGAAGGTTGTGATTGAACCATCGATGCCCCCATAGACCCAGTCGCGCAGATAGTTGGGCTGGTTTTCCGAGGCAAGGCGCGCACGAATCGCCTCACTCGTGTGCTCGTGTTCAAGTTGCATGCTGCCTGCCTCGTCCGGATTCCGCTTCAAAGCGAAAACCAGTCTAGGCTTCAACGCCAGCGCGGGTATTGAGCGGGATCAATGGCCGGTCCAGCCATGCGCGGCGCCCGGTGGCGCCATGCGAAACAGGAAGACGACCCCGCAAACAACAATGTTGCGCGGCACCAATTGCAAATCTAGAAGAATCTGGCGGCATACCGCCAATACATGGCCGCCAAGGTCCAGCCCGTCGCCATTCCCCCGGTTCTGGGCTGGACCTTGCTCTTTGCCAAATGACGCGCAAGCGTCGCAAAAAGGTGAGCGGCTGAACTCCGTTGATCCCGCATCGAGCCCCCCGGCACGCCCGATCCGGTAACGGAACAGTGAATCAATCGCTCTTATTGATCAGTATGCGATGGTATTTGCTGCTGCAATCCGCTTTGCGAACCATCCATCCGCAATGCGAATCCGGATATCGATTGCACCGGTGTAGTGGTTTACGATTGCGATGGAGCCTGTTTCGAAGTGAAGGCCGCACCAATGGCGCAGCAAACCGCGCAACCATTTTCGTCCCATGATTTGAAGTCGCTGAATTCCCTCGCAGCAGCCCGTCAGCTTTGCGCCACGCTGTTCCGTGGGTTCGAGGATTTCAGCTTCGACGAGACTGGCGACGGGGCATTTCTCAATTCCGCATCGGTCAGGACGTCCGGTTTCAGGTTGTCATCGGTACACTCGTCCGGCCATCGGATCGCCTTGCGGGAAATGGATTCGTGCGCAGTGCTGCTGCCGCTTCGCGGATCCATAAGGGTCAGTTCCGGCGATACCGAGCTTGAGGCCACCCCTGGACAGGGGATCATCGCCATGCCCGGCACGCGCAATACCGGCGTCGGACCGCAATATCTCGGCCTGGTCTGCGTGATTGAGAAGCCGGACCAGCACCAGTCGGCACCGCTGCTGCGCCCCAGCCCCCAGTTGCGGAGCTTCCTTCAGTACCTCGCCGAGGCCTTCGACAGCAGCCGGTACATCGTTGACAACGAGGCCGCCCACTAGTCCGTAGCCAGCCTCATCAGCGAACTGGTCGATCAATCACGGGCCGAGCAAGCATCCGGGTCTTCACTCGCGGCCAATGGAGCCTCGCTGGTTCGCCATGTCACCGCTGCTGAAGCCTGGATGGAGGCCCACATGGGAGAGACCTTTTCCGTATCCGGCCTCGCGTTCGCATTGGGCATCAACGTTCGCACCCTGCAACTCGCCTTCCAGCGCCACCGCAACTGCACACCGCGCCAGGCGATCGAGCGCCACCGCCTCGAATGCGTCCGGCGGGCCCTGCAGCAGGCTCCGGCTGATCACAGCGTGACCGGCGTGGCGATGGACTATGGCGTACTTCACCTCGGCCGCTTCGCGGCGAGTTATCGACGAATGTACGGTGAAAACCCGTCCGAAACCCTGGCCCGTGCGCAGCGCAAGCGCAGTTAAGGCCGCAAACCCCGGCAGGGAGTTGCGTCAGGTTTTTCGGATGCCAAGCGACTGCATCTTGCCGGAACCATGCAGTGACTGTTTTTTCGACGACAGCACACCCGAATTGCCGCCAACCCAGTTCCACTCGCCCGACAGCTTGCCGTACTCGATCTTGGGACAGCGGTTCATGACGACCTTGATGCCCGCAGCCTCGGCCCTGGACGCCGCCTCATCATGGCGCACCGTGAGCTGCATCCAGATCACCTTGGGCAGCGGCTCCAGCGTCAGGGCCTCGTCCACCACGCCAGCTGCGGCTTCCGAGTTGCGGAAAATGTCGACCATGTCGATGGGCTCTGGCACCTCGGCCAGTGCGCCATAAACCGGCCTTCCCAGTATCTCCTTGCCGGCCAGGCCCGGATTGATCGGATATACCGTGTATCCCTTGTCGATCATGTACTTGGTGACGAAGAACGACGGCCGCACCTCGTTGGCCGACGCCCCTACGATGGCGACCGTCTTGACGCTGTCCAGAATGTCTCGGATGTAGGCCGGGTCATAACTGTCGTGGTTGAACCCGCTCACTCGTCGCTCCACTTCGGCGTCCGCTTTTCAAGGAAAGCACTGATGCCTTCCCTGGCATCCTTCATCATCATGTTGTCGACGATGGCCTTCGACGTGAGCGCGTATGCCTCGTCCAGCGGCTTCTCGATCTGCTGGTAGAAGGCACGCTTGCCCAGCGCCAGCACGGCTTGAGAGCGTGCTGCCACCTTTGCCGCCAGTTTCATCGTCTCCTTGGTGAGATCCTTGTCGAACACGATGCGGTTCAGCAGGCCCGCCGTCATCGCCTCGTGGGCGTTCAGCATGCCGCCGGTGGTCAACAGTTCGATCGCCCGCTTGCGCCCGATATTGCGTGACAAGGCCACCATCGGGGTTGAGCAGAACAGGCCGGAATTGATGCCGTTTACCCCGAAGCTCGCATTGGTGCCGGCCATGGCCATGTCGCAGGCAGCCACCAGCTGGCAACCCGCCGCCGTGGCAATGCCGTTGACCTCGGCAATGATCACCCGCGGGTGATTGACAATCATCTGCATCATTTCCGAACAGCGCGCGAACAGCGCCTCGTAGAACGCCCGCCCGCCGTCCGGATCACTGCGGTGCGCCGTCATTTCCTTAAGGTCATGGCCGGCGCAGAAGCCCGGCGCAGAAGCCGCAATCACGATCACCCGCACCTCGGGTTCCTCGGCGGCCAGTTCGAGGTCGGCGATAATGGCATCCAGCATCGCCATCGACAGCGGATTGCGCTTGGCGCCGCGGTTAAGCGTCATGCGCAGGATGCCGCCGTCATGCAGCTCGCTAAGCACCAGTGGCGTCTCGGTTCCCGCGGCTGCGGCTTCAGCCGCATCGGCGGAGGATTGCGTGGAACTGTTCAATGTTCGCTAACTCCAGAATCATCTTCCGACAGCGCCTTGAGCTTCTCGGCCCAGACCTTGTCCTCGTTGAGCTTGCGTACGACGTCCTTGTTGTCGTCGGACGGCAGCATCGACTGCAGGCTTTCGATAAGCGATTTCTTGAGGTCCGCGTCAAGTGAAGCATCGTCGCGGATGTTTTCCAGTTCCTGCTGGATTTCCTGCTCCTGGTTGCTGGCCACTGCAGCATACGCAAAGCTGACCGACATGATGGTGTTGTTCCACTCACCCACGGAAGCAAACCCGAAGCTCTTGATATCGGCTTCCAGGGCAGCGCCCTCCTTGGCCTGTGCCACAAACTCCTCGAGGGTTTCATACTCGGCGATGTCGGTGTCCTGATAACTGGCCTTGAGCTTGATGAAGGCATCAACTGCACGCTTGGCAGTATCCTCTGTAAGCGGCACCTGCTGCTGGGTCGGAATCTCCTCGACCGTCACCGAGGGCTGCTCGTCATCCGGTGCGGAATTGGGCTCCCCGCTTCCTTCTTCTCCGGGCTTCGGCACCAGCGGCCCCAGCGGCGCCAGCGGCGTGCTGCCGGGCTCTTCGGTCGCGTCCATTCCCGGCAGGCGGCTCTGGTCCTTGACGGCAAAGGCGGGCGCATCGGCGGCATACAGCAGTATGCTGCCGGCCATCACCGACGAGACGGTCGCTATGCGGGCAAATGCGCTCATTCTGCCGCCCATACTATTCCAGCGCATTCAGCATAGAAAGGGCCATTGACGGATGGCGCTGCACCCTTAAGAGAGGTTTGACTGACGGCAACAGTGCGGAGCGCCAGCAATGACCCTGAAATGGACAGGCGAGGAGGTCTTCGCCTTTCTGGAGCGCGAGTTCCCCACCGCGCTTGGCCGCGGCATGGACTACGAGATCGTCTCGCTGCAGCCTGAAGCCCTCGATATCCGGCTGCGCGTCGATGACAGCCATCTGCGCCCCGGCGGTACCATTTCCGGTCCGACCATGATGGAACTGGTCGATTGCGCCATATACGTGCTGCTGCTGGCTCACCACCAGGAAGAAGCAAGGCTGGCGGTCACCACCAATCTGGCGATTTCCTTCCTGCGCAAGCCGAAACCAGGCCCGCTGCTGGCAAAAGTAAGGCTGATAAAGCATGGCCGCACCCTGTCGGTGGCCCGCACCGATATCGTCTCGGAGGCCGACGGCCGGCTGGTGGCAAGCTCGGAAGCGACCTATTTCATGGGTGGGGCGTGAGGTAAAATATTACCACACATTACAAGTTGTTGATTTTGCTTGGTTTAGAGAAATTTCTACTGCTTCTTTTAGCTTGACCATTGCCGCCGCCGCCGCTAGAACCTGCCGCCAATGGATGGCACATGCCGGCTCCGGCCGCGATCGCCTTTCATCGAGATCAAATCACTTCAGGACAACGGTCATGAAAACCTATTCCGCTCGGCCCGCCGAGATCGAGAAAAAGTGGGTGCTGATTGATGCCGACGGGCTGGTTGTTGGCCGCCTGGCCGCTCTCATCGCCACCCGTCTGCGCGGCAAGCACAAGCCTTCCTACACCCCGCATATGGACATGGGCGACAATGTAATCGTCATCAACGCCGGCAAGGTGGTGCTGACGGGCAACAAGCGCACCCAGAAGACCTATTACCGCCACACCGGCCACCCCGGCGGCATCAAGGAAGCCAAGGCGGACAAGATCCTCGACGGCCGCTTCCCCGAGCGCGTGCTCGAGGCCGCCGTCAAGCGCATGATGCCCGGCGGCCCGCTGACCCGCGCCCAGATGTCGAACCTTCGCATCTATGGCGGCAGCGAACATCCGCATGAAGCCCAGCAGCCCACCGTCGTCGACGTGAAGGGCATGAACGCCAAGAACTCCCTGAGAGGTTGATGGACATGGCTGAAGAAATCACCACCCTGGAAAACCTCGGCGCTGCAATGGGCACGGTTGCCGAAGCCGCACCGGCGCCGGCCGAGCCGAAGATCGACAGCCTCGGCCGCTCCTACGCGACCGGCAAGCGCAAGGACGCGGTCGCCCGCGTCTGGATCAAGCGCGGCAACGGCAAGATCACCGTCAATGGCCGCGAGATCGAAACCTACTTCGCCCGCCCGACCCTGCGCATGATCATCCAGCAGCCGCTGGAAACGGCTGAACGCAAGGACGAGTTCGACGTGGAATGCACCGTTGTCGGCGGCGGTCTGTCCGGCCAGGCCGGCGCGGTCCGTCACGGCATCTCCAAGGCGCTGACCTACTTCGAACCGGCCCTTCGCCCGGTTCTGAAGAAGGGCGGCTTCCTGACCCGCGACTCGCGCGTGGTCGAGCGCAAGAAGTACGGCAAGGCCAAGGCACGCCGGTCCTTCCAGTTCTCGAAACGATAATAAAGTTTCCGAGAAAAATAAGTTATTTCAAGGGGTTGCTATTTTTGCAGCCCCTTTTTTCGTATTGACAAATCATTGACAAGCTATTGACCGGGCTAAGGTTCCAGTTCAGCCTTTTGACAGAATGTGAACGTGGCACGATAAGGATCCGGTCCAATGAGCTACGAAAACAAACACGTTCTCAGGGATGGAGCTATTGGTGGGCATTGTCTCGGTTTCGGCATGACCACACTCAGGGCAGGTGATCGTTGACTGGGTGATGATCATGCTTGGCACCTCCGATGGATCGTCAGGCTCTGCAGTGTATCTCGTCTGACAGGCTCATTCTTCCCTGATGATCGGTCTGGCAGTGACCGAGATGACTGAGGATCCCGGCAACTGATCGATGACTGGCTGGAACTCCTCATCCATCAAACGTTCGAATTGGCTGAGTGTCCGAGGGTGGAACTGGGAGATGCTGTGGACCGTTGCTGTTCGGTCATCCACATCATCGATATCGATGAACTCAAAGCTGATTGGGCTGATTGGCTCGGACAAACCGTCAGCATCTGTAGTTATGAGTGAGCAGAGGATGTCGTGAACCTGCTCGTACTGGTTCCAAACCTGATGCATGAGGACGTCAGTGTCCTGAGTTGATTTGCTGAACTGCAGCTCACCCAATTGAATAGTGGTGCTGATCAGGTAGGGCTGACGATCTGACAATGACAGGATCTGACTAATGATAGCCTGGCATGTCTCCAGATCCTCAGATCCTCGATGGCTCATTACTGGGCTTGCTGTGAGAACTGAGACGATCCTAAAAGGCTCCTCATTTCATAAGCTGACTGCAGGTGTTGGCAGCTCCGGTCATTGTGGCAGCAGCTCGTTGACCATCTCCATGCTCATAGGGACTTCCTGTCTGGTGCTGAGTGAGTTCCCTCAAGGGAGATGCAGAACCTCCCGGGCATGTTAGCTGAATAAGGTGTGAAATCGGAGCTGCTCGGTTGTTGAGTGCTTTCTCTCTAAGGTCTCGACATCTTCCCTCAGGGAGCATGAACAATTGAACTGGCTGGTTACTAAGAGGACTTTCAGCCTTGGACACATATTTGGCTAGTCTTTCGACAGTTGGACACTTCTAATACCAACCGGCATTGATCAGTACCGATGCGCCCAGTCACGCAAGCCGATGGACATGATCTTCCAGGGCTGGTCGATGAGGTTGTTCCAGGCCTGACATGACAGAGCGACAATATCGTCGTAGGAGCGGAAGACCCGATTGGACAGCCAGTTGTCACGCAGGTACTGCCAGACGTTCTCAACCGGATTGAGTTCTGGCGACTTCGGCGGCAGGAACAGCAGCGTGATGTTGCCGGGGACCTTGAGTTGCTTCGAGGAATGCCATCCAGCCTGATCGAGGATGAGGACGGCATGGGCGCCGATATCGACCTGGGCACTGATCTCGACAAGATGCGCATTCATGGCCTCGGTATCGCACCACGGCATCACCAGGCCAGCTCCCTTGCCTTTGGCCGGGCAGATGGCCCCGAAGATATAGGCCGATGAAGTGCGCTGGTCCTGCGGGGCTGATGGCCTGGTGCCACGCCGGGCCCAGCGCCGGGTGATCTTGTTCTTCTGCCCGATACGGGCCTCATCCTGCCACCACAGCTCTATCGCGGTGTCGGTCGGCAGGCCACATTGGATGGCGTCGATCTGTTCCGGGAAGCTTTTTTTTTAAAATGCTCTGCCTGCAGCTCGTTCTGGGCATGATGGTGTGGCCGGGCCGACAGCTTGCGGTAGCCCATCGCCTTCAACATCCGCCCCAACGTGCTTTCATCAATGGAGATGCGGTACTCCCGGTACACCCACTGGACCAGGTCCTTCAGGCGCCAGCGCACCACCTCGTCAATCGCCGGGATTGGGCCACGCTCAATCAGCTCAACCAGCGCCTGCCGCTGTGCCTCGTTCAGCTTTGGCACCCGCCCGGGCGCCTTGCCATCCAGCAGGCCATCGGGACCTCTGGCATTGAACCGCACCACCCAGTCACGGATGATCTGCGCCGTGACGCCGCCAACCTTGGCGGCAGCCCGGCGTGAGCCGCCATCATAAATACTCGCCAAGGCCAACAGACGCCGGGTCTGGTTGGCATCCTTCGATGCCCGGGCCAGAACCCTCATATCCGTGGCAGAGAAGTCAGAGCGAAGGGGTGTCGCAGCAACCATGGCAAACCTCCTGTTTGCCACATCGAGTTCAGACAATCGCTGATTTGCCTACCCACTTGAGTCAACCACTACACCGGTTGGTATAAATACCCCAAATTGCGAACGGCAGGCTACGAAAGATCAATGGGTTAGCGGGTGAAAGAGGTTGGGAATTACGGTTTTTAGAAGTGTCCAGTTGCTCTTTGAGGATCAAAAGCTTCGGCATGAACACTATCGATACGTGACAGGGTTGGAACTGCAGCATTCCAAGATCTAGCAAGCTGAAGAGGATCTGTATCAGGATGTGCTAGAAACAGACCATTGATATGGATGTTCTTTGCCTTGGTCCAATCTATGGGTTTCTGTGAGTAACCTCGGCTATGCTCAGCATCAAGGCAACATACTGCAAAAGGCTGACGTGCTTGTTTTCGTTTCCAACGGGGACCTATTAGTTCCCTACAGAGATTCTTATAATAACCCAGAAGCTCTTCCTTACAAACCTTAGCAGAGAACCCCCGTTCCCTATGAGTCTTAATAGGAGTGTATATTGGCTTCATAGTGATTACGACAAAATACAGATGCTTACGGTAATGATCAATCCATTCACTGTACCTTTCTGGTGGATTCTGTGAGAGGGACTTGCAATTCAGTATCACAGCATTCTCGATCTCACCCATAATCCATGGAACATAGTCCAGTATCCCCTCTGAACGACACGACCAGACGATGACGAAACCGTTGTCTATGAGCTGAGATACCGGTTCTCAGGACTTGGGATCCCCTTTGAAGATTGGAGCATCGACTGGGAGAAGTCCGAGTACTGATCTTCATTCTCCCTCTCGATCCAAAAGGAGAACTTTCAGCCTGAATACAACTCTGTACACTAAAGAATTCGAAGTCTGTGGACTGATCTACAGGTTCACAGTCAGAACAGACCAGATGGTCAGCTTTGGTCTGGTTGGTGGAAGCACACCCAAGGGAAGAGCAATAGACCCCAATGACCTTTTCTGGAATGAGCCGGAGTTCTCAGATGTCAGTCTGATAGCAAATGCCCTACCCGTGCTGCTTCGGTTCAAGCAAGAACTGGTCACATACATTCATGAGCACAGACCTTGGATGGTGCAGTTTGTAGCCTCTAACAGTCGAAAATTATCGATCTTCATTTGGTTGACCCAACGTGCCCTAAAGCAGCTTCCTTCCTATAAAATGCTACAATTTCCACCCGGACAATTTGTCGTCTACAGAGTCGATAATTGAGTTTTCTTCTGCCCACAACTTGTTTAAACTGTGATTGTTGACCTTAAATTCTTTCATTTTTTCGGGAGGGCTGAACATGGAAGAGAATAACGATAGCATCATCATGCTGACGGCTGAAATCGTGTCGTCATATCTATCTAACAATGCTATGCAAGCTGGGGATATCCCGGCTCTTATCAAATCGGTGCACAAAGCTCTGGTAGAGGCTGAGGCAGGTGCTCAGGAACCTGAAAAGCAGGTCCATGAGCCAGTGGTTTCTGTCAGAGCTTCGATCAAGCAAGATCATCTGGTCTGCCTTGAATGTGGAGCTAAGCAGAAGACCCTTAAACGTCACATCAACAGTGCACACGGGCTTTCCCCGGCCGAGTATAAGGACCGTTACAACCTTCCTGCTGACTATCCAATGGTAGCTGCGGACTATGCCGAAAGAAGATCCAAGCTGGCCAAGAAGATTGGCTTGGGCAGGAAAAAAGCTGGCTGAGCTACAAATCTGACTGAGGTGCCTCCTTTATCGAGGCACCTCCACTTTACAACTCACATATGATGGATGATGGAAGGGCCTTGGAGAAATTCTGATGAATTCAGCAGTTGAGAAATTCAAGCTTCTTCTAGTTACGGTGGTCAGGATTTATGCTTATGCAGCAGCAACATTTCTTGCTGTATACATGTGTAGCACTCTAATATTTTCTACTATTGATTTTTTACAAAATTTTCAAAGTGTAGCAAATCCTGTATATGAGGACGGTGAATCCAAAACAAAGTATTCAATTCTCCATTCTCTGGCATTCATAATCGTTCTATACAAAGCTTTTGCAATATTGATTTCGTACGGAAATCATATGCACGTAAATATCAAATTCATTTTAGAAATGGCAATTGTTGGCTCTGTTGTTGAGTTGATATTTAATTATAAATCACTGAGTGATATTTTAATTATTGTCTATGCAGCTGTTTTTATTTTTACAACGATTTCTTATTTTTACTTCTATGAAAAGATTCAAAGTCTGAAGGACGTTGATCAATCGAAATAAGAATATTGTTTAAATTTCTGGGTCTTTAGAAAATTGTAGGTGCTGCTATGGTGCTCTCATAGAGTGGCAATCAATCGCCACACTACCCATAAATTTTACCCCCTGTGGCTACTTTACAGCAAGCTTTCGATTTGCCCCTTTTAACCGGATGATCAGTGATTTGATCAGATCGATTGCTTCTTCTGGCTTGCTCGTCAGGAGTTCGAGCACTTCATCGTCAGTGTATGTCTGACAGGCTGTCTGCTCTCGCGCAGTTGCTGTTGCAGACCGGGGACTGTCATCGATGATCCCCATTTCTCCGAAGATGTCTTGCGGACCAAGGGAGGCAAGCTGACCCATCAGTGAGTGGCTTCAATGTGGGCATCAATGCTGGTGAAAGTGCTGGGCAGACGATCTTCCATTGTCATATCCATCTCATTCCCCGAAGAGTTGGGCCCAAGTTGAACAACCGCCGCATCTGCACTATATCGTCTGCAGGCGCAGCACTGTCTGCGCCTTTTGCTTTTGCATGCCTTGAACGGGCATAGAACAGAGAGGTGAACGGCAATTCATGTGTGGTATAGCCGGAGAAATCCGAACCGACGGCGGTTTTGCAGATGCTGGCGCCGTAGCAAGAATGACCGGGGCGCTGGCTCCGCGCGGTCCTGACGGAACCGGGATCATCGCCCGTGGGCCCACCGCCTTCGGACACCGCCGCCTCAAGATCATCGACTTGTCCGAGAACGCGGCCCAACCGATGACCGACCCCGAACTGGGGCTTACCATCGTCTTCAATGGCTGCATCTACAATTATCCGGAACTGCGCGCAGAGCTTGAGCAGGCTGGCTACCGCTTCTTCTCCCATGGCGACACCGAGGTTATTCTCAAGGCCTGGCGCGAGTGGGGCGAGGCGTGCGTCAGCCGGTTTCACGGCATGTTCGCTTTCGTGATTACCGAGCGCGACAGCGGGCGCACCATCTTCGTGCGCGACCGCTTCGGCATCAAGCCGCTTTACCTGGTCGAGGACAGTGGCCGCATCCGCTTTGCGTCCTCGCTGCCGGCGTTGTTGAAGGCAGGCGACGTCGATACCGGCATCGATACCGAAGCCCTCCACAACTACATGAGCTTCCATGCCGTCGTGCCGGCTCCTCGCACCATTGTGAAAGGCGTCCGCAAACTACCGGCGGCCACCATGCGGATTGTCGAGCGTGATGGCGCCAGCCGTGAACACGTCTACTGGCAACCTCGGTACGAACGCTGCGCCGGGGACAGCGGTCTTTCCCGCGAGGACTGGCGCGACCGGGTTCTGGAGGCACTGCGCACCGCCGTGCGCCGGCGCATGGTTGCCGATGTGCCGGTGGGGGTGTTGCTGTCCGGCGGGGTCGACTCGAGCCTGATCACCGCGCTGCTGGCCGAGAACGGGCAGGCCGGGCTGATGACCTTCTCGATCGGCTTCGAGGAGGCAAACGGCGAACTTGGCGACGAGTTCGTCTATTCGGACCTGATCGCGGACCGTTTTGGCACCGATCACCACAAGATTTTCGTGCCAGGCGATGAACTGATGCACAATCTGCCCGGCGCCATTTCGGCAATGTCAGAGCCGATGGTGTCCTATGACAACATCGGCTTCTATCTTCTTTCGCGCGAAGTGGCCCGGCACATCAAGGTCGTACAGTCGGGCCAGGGTGCCGACGAGGTGTTTGCGGGTTACCACTGGTATCCCCCGCTGGCCACTTCGAATGATGTACTGACCGATTACTCCGAAGCCTTTTTCGACCGGGACCACGCCAGGCTTGCCAGCCAGCTTACTCCGCAATGGATGCCCGCACGAGACGCCAGCATGGAGCTTGTCCGCGCCCATCTGGACATGCCGGGGGCTGCAACCTCCGTCGACCGGGCGCTCAGGCTCGATTCCCACATCATGCTTGTCGACGACCCGGTCAAACGGGTCGACAACATGACCATGGCCTGGGGACTTGAAGCCCGGGTCCCGTTCCTTGACCACGAGCTGGTGGAACTGGCCGCCTCCATTCCACCCGAGTTCAAGCTCATGAATGGAGGCAAGGGCGTCCTGAAGGACGCTGCACGGCTGGTGCTGCCGGCGGAAGTGATCGACCGCACGAAGGGTTACTTTCCCGTACCCCAGCTCAAGTACATCGAGGGCGAGTTTCTCGACATGGTGCGCGATGCGCTCGGCTCGCAAAAGGCGCGCGAACGCGGTCTGTTCCGGCAGGACTATATTGATGCCCTGCTTGCCCGTCCGGCAGATCACATCACGCCGCTGCGCGGATCGGAGCTTTGGCAGGCCGCACTGCTGGAAATGTGGCTGCAGGTTCACGGCCTGTAAGCAATGAAGCCAGCTCCGAAACCAGACGAAAGACACATGGCAGACAGGAAAGAACGCCCAGCGGCGAAAGGCCGTGACTACTCGTACCGCCTGAAGCGGATGCGCGAACAGGGGCTGAAACCGCCAATCGGGCCCGGTAGCGATACCAGCCATCCGCCACCGGAAAATTTCGCTCTCGATTGTGGCTGGGGCCGCCTGATATTCGGCCAGACCTTTGCCGATGCGGGCGGACTTGTCGAGACACTGCGCTCCGAACAGCCTAACCAGCGCGATATCGCCATCTACATACGCGATCCACACGTGCTGCTGTCGGTTGCTCCGCAGGAACTCTTCCTCGACCCCTCCCACACCTACCGGCTGGATCTGGCGTCGTACCGGCCTTCGAAGCACCAGCCTTGCGGCTTCTTCATCAGGCGGCTCACCTCGCGGGCCGACGCCGAGGAGATCAACCGCATCTATGCCTCGCGCGGCATGGTCGAAGTATCGCCGCAGTTCTTCTGGGAGCAGCGCGACGCCCGCGCCATCACCTATTTCGTCGCCGAGGATGAACAGTCCGGCGAGATCATTGGAACCGTCACCGGGGTCGATCATCGCCGTGCCTTCAACGATGCCGAGGGCGGCGCGTCGCTGTGGTGCCTCGCCGTTGACCAGCAAGCCCTCCATCCCGGTGTCGGGGAAGCGCTTACCCGCCGCCTCGCTGAACTGTTTGCGGCACGCGGCTGTTCGTTCATGGACCTTTCCGTGCTGCACGACAACGAACAGGCCATTGCGCTTTATGAGAAACTGGGCTTCCGCCGCATCCCCTGTTTCAGCATCAAGCGCAAGAACCCGATCAACGAGCAACTGTTCACCGGCAATGACACGGATGACGCGGTGAACCCCTATGCACGCATCATCATCCGCGAAGCGCGACGGCGCGGCATCCAGGTCGAGATTACCGATGCCGGGGCTGGATACTTCCGCCTGTCCCATGGCGGACGCTCGATCCATTGCCGAGAGTCGCTGACGGAGCTGACATCGTCGATCGCCATGTCGATCTGCGATGACAAGGCTGTCACCCGCCGATTCGTCGAACGCGCCGGCGTCCGGGTGCCCGAACAGATCAGCGCAGCCAGCAGCCGCGACGAGATCGAGGCATTCCTCGACCGCCATGGCGAAGTCGTGGTGAAACCGGCGCGTGGCGAACAGGGGCGCGGCATATCTGTTGGGCTCTCCACCATGGACGGGATCGCCGAAGCCGTGAAAGAGGCGGGCGAGCACGCCGCGCAGGTTCTGATCGAGCAATGCGTTTCCGGCCATGACCTGCGCATCATCGTCATCGATTACGAGGTCGTCGCAGCAGCCACGCGAAAGCCCGCCCAGGTGGTCGGCGACGGCTCGTCAACCATTGCAGAACTGATTGAGGCGCAAAGCCGCCGCAGGTCGGCAGCGACCGGCGGCGAATCCAGAATCCCCCTCGACGACGAAACGCGCCGGACCATCGAGCGTCATGGCCATGACCTCGACACGGTCCTGCCGTCCGGCGAGCAGCTCAAGGTGCGCAAGACGGCCAATCTTCATACCGGCGGAACGATTCACGACGTGACTGCCAGATTGCATCCCGAGCTTGCCGAGGCCGCCATTGCTGTAGCCCGGGCCATCTCGATACCCGTCGCCGGCATCGACTTCATGGTGCAGTCGGAGACCAGCGCCGATTACCACTTCATCGAATGCAATGAACGCCCGGGGCTCGCCAATCACGAGCCGCAACCCACGGCCGAGCGTTTTGTGGACCTGCTGTTCCCGCTGTCGCGCCGGCCGCCGGGGCGTCAATCGTGAAACCGACGACAACCAGGAAAGGCGACCCATGCAAAGGCTGGCCATCGACAGCGACTACCTTACCGATACCCTGAAATCCCTGCTGCAGATATCGAGCCCGACGGGCTTCACCGACAATATCGTCCGCCATGTGTACAGGGAGCTGTCGCGGCTGGGCCTCGATGTCGAACTGACGAGGCGAGGCGCCATTCGCGCCATCCGCAAGGGTGCCCGCAGCGACGGCGCGCGCGCCATCGTCAGCCACCTCGATACGCTAGGCGCCCAGGTGAAATACATCAGGGACAGTGGAAGGCTTTCGCTGGTGCCGATCGGCACCTGGTCCGCCCGCTTTGCCGAGGGTGCGCGGGTGCTCATCTTTTCCCGCAAGGGCTCCTACCGCGGCACCATCCTGCCAGAGAAGGCCTCCGGTCATGTGTTCAGCGACGAAGTCGACACCCACCCCATCGGCTGGGATCATGTCGAGTTGCGCATCGACGCGCTGGCCCGCAACGCATCAGACGTCGAGCGGCTCGGCATCGAGATCGGCGACATCGTCGCCATCGATCCGCAGCCCGAGTTCCTGCCAAACGGCTTCATTGTCTCGCGCCACCTCGACAACAAGGCCGGCGTGGCGGTGGCGCTGGCCGCGCTGTCTGCAATGCAGGAGCAGAAGGCCGAAACCCCCGTGGACATCCACTTCCTGTTCACGATTGCCGAGGAGGTGGGTGTCGGGGCCTCGTCCATCCTGCAGCCGGACGTCGCCTCGATGGTCACCGTCGACAACGGCACGACAGCACCAGGCCAGAACTCGGACGAGTTTGGCGTCACGATTGCCATGGCCGACCAGACCGGACCGTTCGACTATCACCTCACCAAGAAGCTTGTGGATCTCTGCCAGCGCAATGACATCCGCTATCAGAAGGACGTGTTCCGCTACTATCGCTCGGACTCTGCCAGCGCCATCGAGGCGGGGGCAGACGTGCGAACTGCGCTGGTGACGTTCGGCGTGGACGCCTCGCATGGCTATGAGCGCATTCACCTGCACGCGCTGCGCTCATTGAGCGAACTGATCACCGCCTATACGACCAGCAGCGTTCACATCACGCGGGACTTCAACGAGACCGGTCACCTTGACGGCTTCACGCGGCAGGACACTTCCGATGCCCGGCAGGCCATCTCTCCCCAGGATGAACCGGAAGGACAGGCACCAGACACGTAAGCCTGTGGTCTGCTGCGGGATTTCACCTGCCCTGGGGTCTCAGCCCTCGGGTACGCCGAGTTCCAACAGTTGCCTGCCAATCCGCTCGAGCACGGCCGGCGAGAACACCATGGCGTCCTTGAACCGCCTGACGGTCATCTCTGGATACGCCTTCATCAGTGCATCGCGTGACCTTTTTGCCTCTTCGAAGCGCCCGGCGCCCAGCAGCGCCGGGGCAAGATTGCGGTGGATCCAGAACGCATTCGGCCGCTCGTCAAGTGCCCGCAGGAACATGTCTGCCGCGCCATTGTCATCGCCAGCCACCTGGAAGGCCGAGGCAAGACCGACATAATTGTTGAAGTTCAACGGGTCGAGCGGGCTGAGCCTCAGCGACTTTTCGAAGTGCACCTGCGCTTCCTGTGGGCGGTCGGCATAGACCGCCAGCCAGCCGAGCCGGCTCCAGGCCCACGCCGAGTTGGGGTCCAGCGCCACCGCCCGCTGCAGCAGCACCCTCGCCGCACCATAGTTGCGCACGAACGTATGAACCGTGCCAAGCACGGTGAGAATAAGCGGATCATCGGACGACAGGTCCACTGCCCGCTCGGCCAGCCGCAATGCCTCGGCCTTGCTGGCATCGATGTCCCTGACCCAGTTGTAGACCGATGCTTGCGCATGGCACCAGGCGGCAAGCGCCAGCGCCAGCGGATAATCCTGCTCCACCTCAAGCGCCTTGTTGAGCAGCTCCAGCCCTTTTGCCGCTTCGTCCTTTTCCAGCGCCCATACATGCTTGAACGCCCGCATGGCGTAGTCGTAGGCACCGAAGTCCTGTGGCCGCTTGCGTCCGACACGGTCGATCTCGGCCAGCCTGATGGACGGCTGAAGCGCGCCGGCGACCTGTTCGGTGATACTGTCCTGCAGGTCGAATATGTCGTCCAGCGAACCGTCGTATTTCTTGGCCCAGATGTGCGCGCCCGTCTCGGTCTCTATCAGCTGGACGGTGATCCGCACCCGTCCGCCGGCGCGCTGAACGCTGCCTTCAAGCACGTATCCAACACCCAGTTCACGGCCAATGTCGCGGACATTGGTTGGCTTGCCCTTGTAGGCAAATGCCGAGTTGCGGGCGATCACGAAGAACGACTTGATGTGACTCAGCGCAGCAGTCAACGCCTCGACCACACCATCGGCAAAATACTCCTGCTCAGGGTCGCCCGACATGTTGTCGAACGGCAGCACGGCAACCGACGGCTTGTCCGGCAGGCTCAATGCTTCGCGCTGGGTGAACGTGGTCCTGACGGTGACAGCCTCAGCCTGTGCCGCCCGCCACCGCCAAACCCGTACTGGCTGGTCGATGTTCTTGAACCGCTGCTCGCCGATGTCTTCGAACCCGCCTTCGGCCTTGCCCGCGGCATAGCGGCGGATGTCGTCCGACACCAGGATGCCACCCGGTTCCGCCATCTGCTCCAGCCGCGCGGCGATGTTGACGCCATCGCCATACAGATCGTCGCCTTCGATGATCACGTCGCCAAGGTTGATGCCGATCCTGAGACTGATGGGGCTCGCTGCATTCCTGAGGGCGGACTGGATTGCAACGGCTGCCTGAACCGCCTTCACCGGCGAGGAAAACTCCACCAGCGCGCCGTCGCCCATCAACTTGACAATGCGTCCCCCATGACCCGTCACCACCGGGTCGAATACCTCGGCGCGGTGCGCCTTGAGCGCAGCCATGGTGCCGGCCTCGTCCCTGGCCATCAGGCCGGAGTATCCAACGACGTCAGCGGCGAGTATGGCTGCGAGCTTGCGTTCCAAGTTGAACCTCCGGCAACGGAAGAATATCTGTGTTTGACCGATGAATCCAAGGATAGCTTCACCGGGCAGCAGACCGGACCTTCAAACCGGTGGAACCGCAAGCCCAGCGCCTGCGTTTTCCCGCCGCCCCCGGCATCCATAACCCCGGCCCGCCACGCCAGAACCGCTAGAACAGGCTTCCCATGTCGTTTCGTCCCGTGAAAACCACTTCGCTTGCCAAACCGGCCATGGAGGGTGCAGGCGTTCATCTGCACCGTGCCTTCGGCTTTACCGATCCCACCATGTGCGATCCGTTCCTGATGCTGGACGACTTCCGCAACGACGTGCCCGCGCTCTACCAGAAGGGCTTTCCCTGGCATCCGCATCGGGGCATCGAGACCATCACCTATGTACTCGACGGCGAGGTGGAGCATGCAGACAGCCTCGGCAATCGCGGCGTGCTTGGCCCCGGTTCGGTGCAATGGATGACCGCCGGCTCGGGCATCCTCCACCAGGAAATGCCGCGTGGCAACGCAAACGGCCAGATGCACGGCTTCCAGCTTTGGGCCAACCTGCCCTCGAACCTCAAGATGACGGCCCCTCGCTATCAGGACATCGCCGGAAGGGACATCCCCGAAATCATTGATGACGACGGCACAAGGGTGCGCGTCATTGTCGGAGAGTTCTGGGGCAAGCGCGGCCCGGTGGACGGCATCGCTGCCAACCCGGTCTATCTCGACGTGACCGTGCCGCCGCTCAAATCGAAGCGCCTGCCGGTGGACACCTACGCATCCGCCTTTGCCTATGTTTTCCACGGAGCCGGCAAGTTCGAGTATGCGTCAGCGCCCGAGGGCGTGCGGGTCGAAAAGGAATACCAGGGCGAGGAACTGAACATCCGCGACCTGTCCGGCAACCGCACGCTGATCCGTTTCGACACCGGCGACGAGGTGTTCGTGCAGGCAGGCCCTGAAGGCGTCCGCTTCCTGCTCGTCACCGGCAAGCCCATCCGCGAACCGGTTGCCTGGCACGGCCCGATTGTCATGAACACCCGCGAAGAGCTGATCCAGGCGATCAACGAGCTCAACAACGGCACCTTCATCAGGCCGGCGCACTGATCGATTCCAATCAGCTGGCGGATCGGCTATCAAGCCTGCACGGCGGGCAAGATGCTGCTGCGCCGGGTTCTCGCGCCGGATATCGGATCATGCGGATTGTCATTGCCTTTCTCGCGCTGCTGCTGATGAACCTGTCGGTCCTTGCGGCCGATGTCAGCAAGCAGCAGGCACAGATTGAAGGTCTCGCCGGGCGCATTGCGGCGATCGAGAACTCGATTACCGACAAGGCCGCCGACGATACCGGTCTGCTCAAGCTGCGCATCGAACTCGATTCGTTCTCGAAGTCGCTGATCGATTTCGGCGTGTCCCTGCGCCCGCGGTTGAACGAGATCAACGCCCGGCTTGCCGAGATCGGCGATCCGCCCAAGGAGGGCGCACCGGCCGAACCTGCTGCGCTGACCGCCGAACGCAAATCGCTGCAGGAAGAAAAGGCCCAGAACAATGCCCTCCTCGGCGAGGCCGAGGCCCTGTCGATCCGCGCCAGTCAGGCCATCGACCGCATCGGCGAGTTGCGCCGCGACCTGTTCACCAACACGCTGCTGAAGCGCACCGACGTGGAAGGGGCGATCAGTTACGACGTGGTTGCCACCTTCGCCCACGAACTGGATCGCGCCCGGCAGCAACTCTCATCGCGGCTGCAGTTCATGTATTCGTTCCGCACCACGGAACTGCTGTCCGCACTGGCGCTGTCGCTGCTTGTCGGGCTGGCCTGCTGGTTCGGCGTGCGGCGCATGTTCGGCGCCATCGGACGCGAAGCCCCCGATGCGCCGGAACAGTCCTATATCAACCGGCTGTCGCTGGCGTTCTGGTCAACCACCGTGCCATCGCTGGCCATGGCTGCGGCGCTGGCGGTCGCCTACGCTCTGTTCGATTACTTCGGCATCTTCACCCCGCAGACCGCGGAACTGACCGAAGCCCTGCTGGTCTCCATCGCGGCGATCTTCTTCATCCAGCGCCTCGTCAACGCCCTGCTCAGCCCGCAGCACCCGGAGCGCCGGCTTATCATGGTGTCGAACCGGGCAGCGCGAGTGCTGGTAACCTTCCTCATTGCGTTGGCGGTGATCCACGTCGTCGACTATTTCATCGGCCGCAGCAACGACGTCTTCTCCGCACCGCTCAACGTCACCGTCGCCAAGAGCCTCATCTCGTCCCTGCTGATCTCGGTGGTGCTGGTAATGATCGCGCTGGTGAAACCGTTCGATGATGCCGCCAGTGGCCGCGCCTACGGCTGGCCGGGCTGGATACGGATGCCCTTGCTGCTGATCGCCATGTTCATCATCGCCTCGGCGGTGTCAGGCTATATCGGTCTTGCCCGGTTTGCTGCCGCCCAGGTCGTGGTTACCGGCGCCATCCTCGCCACCATGTTCATCGGCGTGCAGTCCGGCCAGGTGCTGGCAGCCGAAGGCGCCTTTCCGCATTCGGCCATCGGCTCGCGCATCAAGCAGAAGTTCTCGCTGTCAGACACCGCACTGGACCAGCTGGGGCTGGTGCTCAGCTTCCTGGTCTATGCGCTGGTGTTCATCATCGGCCTGCCGCTGATCCTGCTGCAGTGGGGCTTCAACCAGCTGGACATCCAGAGCTGGCTCTATCGCATCCTCACCGACATCCGCATCGGCAACATCTCCATTTCGCTGATCGGCATACTGTTCGGCATGGTCGTGTTCGTGGTCGGCTTCCTGGCCACCCGCCGCTTCCAGCGCTGGCTCGACGGCACCGTGATGGCGCGCAGCCGGGTGGACCCCGGGGTGCGCAACTCTATCCGCACCATCGTCGGCTACACCGGCATCGCGCTGGCCGCCGTCATCGGGTTGTCGGCGGCGGGCTTCGACCTCTCCAGCCTGGCCATCATCGCCGGCGCCCTGTCCCTCGGCATCGGCTTTGGCCTGCAGAACATCGTGTCGAACTTCGTCTCGGGCCTGATCCTGCTGGCAGAACGGCCATTCAAGGTGGGCGACTGGATCGTTGCCGGCAACACGGCGGGCTTCGTGCGCAAGATCTCGGTGCGCGCCACCGAGATCGAGACCTTCCAGAGCCAGACCATCATCCTGCCGAACTCGGAACTGATCAACTCCGCCGTCGGCAACTGGCATCACCGCAATCATCGCGGCCGCATCGAGATACCGGTCGGCGTCGCCTATGGCGTCAAGCCGCGCCGGGTGCACGAGTTGCTGCTGAACGTCGCCAGCAATGAACCACGCGTACTTAAGTCGCCACCGCCGACGGTGGTGTTCCGCGGCTTCGGCGACAGTGCGCTCGACTTTGAACTGCGCTGCCACGTACCGGAGGTGCTGGACGGGCTGGAGGTCGCGACCAACCTGCGTTACGAGATCGTCGAGGCATTCGAGAGGGAAAACATCCCGATCCCGTTCCCGCAGCGTGACGTCAACCTGAAGATCGAGGACATCGAGAAGCTCGCCGACGCCATCGAGGCCGCGAGAACCCGCAAGGGCCGCACCCGTCCCGCGGCAAAAACCTGACTTTCGCCGTTCATGTGCCATTCAGCTTGAATCTGCGAAAATATGTCATCAGATAACACGCATAGGGCGGCCGGTTGCCGCCCTGCAGGGAAAAGAAGCAGATGAAGTCCGTTGTATATGCAATCGCCGCCCTCGCCCTCAGCGCAGGTCTTGCCCACGCCGCCACCATCACCAACAAGGACGGCGCGGCCATCATGGTCACCATCACCGAAGGCGGCCAGCAGTCGGAGGTCGGCATCGGCCCCGGCCAGAGCGTCAGCGTTTGCGCCGGCGGCTGCTTCGTCACCATGCCCAATGGCGACCGTGAAGCCCTGTCGGGCGGTGAAACCGTCGAGATTTCCGGCGGCAAGGCCAGCATCAAGTAACCGCCGGGCAAGGGCCTAGCTGACCGCCGCAGGCAGCTGTTCGAGGCTGTCCAGCAGCATGTCGGGCCGGCCCGGGATATTGTCGTCCGGCAGGCCGAACCGGTTGATCCGCGCCACCTGGAAGCCGAACGACTTGGCGGCCTGCGCATCCCAGGTATTGGCTGAAACAAAGCAGATTTCCGACGCATCGCCCACGCCTGTGCGGTCCACCGCCAGCTGGTAGACTTTGGGGTCCGGCTTGTAGATGCCCACGTCCTCGATCGACAGCACATGGTCCAGATGCGCTTCGAGCCCGGCCGAAGCCACTGCGGCTGACAACATGTCCGGTGAACCGTTGGACAGGATGGCAGTGGCAAACCCTGCAGCCTTCAATGCCTTCAGGCAGGCAACCGCATCCGGATACGCCTCCAGGTGCAGGTAAAGCTGCATCAGCTCATCGCGCAAACCTTCGTCTCCAATGCCGTGCGCAGCCAGCGCATAGTCGAGCGCCTCGCCCGTCACCTGCCAGAACGGCGCGTGCGCCTGCATCAGCGAGCGCAGCCAGGTATATTCCAGCTGCTTTGTCCGCCACAGCCTCGACACCTGGTCCGCCTGTGGCCCGATCCGTCCCGCCTTGGCGGCCACTGGCGCATGCACGTTGAACAGCGTGCCATAGGCATCGAACACGCAGGCGCGCACCCCGTTCATTTTCCCGCTCATCCTGTGAAACCTCGTGAGATTGTGAGTTGTTTGCGCAAGTCTCTACCGGCACTATGCCCGCAACGCAGCACAGGAGAAAACCCGCTTCATGGGCCACGACCATCACGATCACGGCACCGGCCATCATCACCACGATCATGACCATGACCATGAACATGAACATTCGGAACTTTCGGAAACGGCGTTGCGCGTGCGTGCGCTCGAAAGCCTGCTCGTGGAAAAGGGCTACGTTGATCCGGCCGCGCTGGACGAACTGGTCGAGACCTATGAAACCCGCGTCGGACCGAGGAACGGCGCGCAGGTGGTGGCGAAAGCCTGGGCCAACCCCGGCTACATGGACTGGCTACGGAACGACGCCACCGCCGCCATTGCAGACCTCGGCTTCATCGGCCGCCAGGGCGAGCACATGGTGGCGCTGGAGAACACGCCGGATACCCACAACATGGTCGTGTGCACGCTGTGCTCCTGTTACCCGTGGCCGGTGCTGGGCCTGCCGCCCGTGTGGTACAAGTCGCCGCCTTACCGCTCGCGCGCCGTGGCCGACCCGCGCGGCGTGCTGGAGGAGTTCGGCGTCTATCTGCCAGAGACGACATCGGTGCGGGTGTGGGATTCAACCGCCGAAGTGCGCTACCTCGTGATACCGCAACGGCCAAAGGGCACAGACGGATGGAGTGAGGAAGACCTTGCAAGCCTGGTCACCCGTAATTCGATGATCGGCACCGGCCTTGCACTTGACCCGGCGAAGGTGAAATCATGAACGGCGCGCAAGACCTTGGCGGCCAACACGGCTTCGGCCCCATCGAACATGATGAGGACCATGAAGCGGTATTTCATCACGAGTGGGAGAAGCGTGCCTTCGCCATGACGCTGGCAATGGGTTTTCTAGGCCAGTGGAACATCGACAAGGCGCGCCATGCCCGCGAGAGCCTGCCGCCGGCGAAATACCTCGCGTCCAGCTATTACCAGATCTGGACCGAAGGGCTGATCAGGCTGATGCTCGATGCGGGCCTCGTGGTGCCGGGCGAAGTGCACGTCGGCCACAAGGAGGTCACCCCCCGCGACCTGCACCGTGAACCTGTCCGTGCGCACGAGGTTGCGGCCATTCTCTCCAGGGGTGGCCCGTCCAGCCGGGAGATCGCAGATGCACCGAAGTTCGCCGTTGGCGACCGCGTTGCCGCCATCCGCATGAACCCGACCCATCACACCCGCCTGCCCCGCTATCTGCGCGGCTGCACTGGCGAGATCTTGCTGCACCATGGCGGCCACGTGTTTCCGGACAGCAACGCCCATGGCAAGGGCGAAAGCCCCCAGCACCTCTACACCGTGCGCTTTGCCGCCCGCGACGTCTGGGGAGAACACGCCAATCCCCTCGACTTCGTTCACGCCGACCTCTGGGAGAGCTACCTTGCCGCTGCCTGACGACCTGAAGCGGCTGCCGGGCCTGACGCTCGACGCCGTCGACGAACCGGTATTTGCCGAACCGTGGCAGGCCCAGGCCTTTGCCATGACGGTGAAGCTCAATGAACAGGGTCTGTTCACCTGGACCGAATGGGCCGAAGTGTTCGGCGCCGAGATCGCCACCGTCGGGCCAGACGATGCGGCGGAAAACTATTACAGCCACTGGCTGGCGGCGCTGGAGAAGATCGTCGAGGCAAAGGGTGCCATGAGCCGCGCCGAACGGCTGGAGCGCAAGGACGCCTGGGATCGGGCAGCCCGGGCAACGCCGCACGGCCAGCCCGTCGAACTGGGCGCAGAACTCAAGGGGCACTCCCATTGACGACCGTTGATCTCGGCACTTTCGATGCGCCCGTTCTGGTCTGCGGCGGTGCCTATGGCAACCTGCAGGCACTTGAGGCGCTGACTGCGTTCCAGTCGGCAACCGGCATCCCGGACACCCACGTCATCCACACCGGCGACGCGGTCGCCTACTGCGCGGACACCGAAGCCGTGACCCGGTTGATCGCCTCGCGTGGCTGGCACGCCATCAAGGGCAACGTGGAAGAGCAGATCGCAGCCGGCGCTCAGGACTGTGGCTGCGGGTTCGAAGAAGGCTCTGCCTGCGACGTCGCCTCGGCGCGCTGGTATGCCCATGCTGTCGCCACGCTGTCGCCGGCAAGCAAGGCGTGGATGGCCTCCTTGCCGTCTCACCTGACCTTCGAGATGTCCGGCCTTTGCGCCCGGGTTGTCCATGGCTCAGTCAACCAGACCAACCGATTCATGTGGGCATCACTGCCGGAGGCGGAGTTCGCCGGCGAACTGGATGCATCTGCCGCAGACCTGGTGATTGCCGGTCACACCGGCATTCCCTTCACCCGCTTCATCGGCGAACGTTGCTGGCACAATTCCGGCGCGCTCGGCATGCCCGCCAATGACAGCACGCGGCGGGTGTGGGTGTCGGTACTGACGCCGTCACCGTCCGGCATCACCATCAGCCACCATGCGCTGAAAGCCGATGCGGAGACTGCCGCCGCAGCCATCCGCCGGGATAGCCTGCCGGCCGGATATGCAGATGGTCTGGAGACTGGCCTTTGGCCTTCGCTGGATATTCTGCCGAAGACCGAGCGGTCGGCGACGGGCCAGTCACTTCGCCTCGATGGTGCAAGTTTCAGCCTTGCGCGCCAGGTCATCGCGGCGGAGTAAGTCCGCTCAATCGTCCTTGCTGCCGGAGCCGCCGCCACTGCCGGTGGCTGCGTTCCACATGGCTTTCTGGAACTGGCTGAAGCCTTCCATGCCGGGCGTCAGCCACATCTTCATCAGTTCGGCCGGATCGAACTGTTCCATCTGCTTTTCCATCTGCGCCTGCATGCGGTCCATCATGGCGCGCTGCATGGGTTGAACATCCGGCAGGCCGAAGAAGGTCCTGGCCTCTTCAGGGGTGCAGTCGATATTGATCTTGATCTTCATTGGGGCTGGTCCTCTCCGTTGCCGGATAGTCTAGCCCAGTGTGGCCAGCCCCGGAAAGGTTTCCAGCATCCAGTAGGACAAGGTGGTAAACGTGCCGGACAGGAACATCACCCCGGTCACCACGAGCAGGCCACCCATCACCTTTTCCACCGTGCCCAGATGCTTGCGGAACCCGGACATGAACTTGAGGAACTGCGGCATCGCCACCGCCGCCAGCAGGAACGGCACGCCGAGACCTGCCGAATAGACCGCCAGCAGTCCCGCCCCCTTCTGCACGCTGTCTTCAAGCGAGGCCGCTGAAAGGATCGCCGCCAGCACCGGTCCGATGCACGGCGTCCAGCCGAGCGCGAAGGCAAGCCCGATCGCATATGCGCCGACGAACCCGACCGGCCGGCTTTCCTGGTGATAGCGCACTTCCCTGGACAGCAGGCCTATGCGGAAGGCGCCCAGGAAATGGAGCCCCATGATGATGATGATGATGCCGGCGATGGAGGTTAGCACCGGGAAGCTCACGCCGCCGATGGAAACTTCCCACGCAATGGCCTCGCGCATCCACTGACCTATCAGGCTGGCCGAAGCGCCGAGCGCGATGAACACGGTCGAAAAGCCGGCAACGAAAAGCAGCGAGGAAATCACCGCCTTTCGCTGGATCGCCGGGTTCACGCCCTCCTTGCCGGTCAGTTCCTCGAGCGAGGTGCCGGCGATGAAGCACAGATAGGGCGGCACCAGCGGCAGGACGCACGGGCTCAGGAAACTGAGCAATCCGGCCGTGAAAGCCGCCCATATGGAAACGTCAAGACCCATGTCTTCAGTCTGTCCGGACAATGCTGGCGTTGTTGCACCCGGAAAGTGGCGCTTCGTGGGCGCAATGGCAAGCCGCTGGCGGTTCACATGGTGTCACATGCCTGTCAGCAGACGCCGCTTTGACCCTGGCCAATTCTTAAGCCAGATTCAATCCGATTCCATGATATTGCTTGATTTCATTTATAATGATTCAGTTGTTCTTCAACCGGGATTCACCAACGGGCCAGATGACGAGACACTTGAACAGGCTCATAGCCATGCCGCTGGCCATTGTCGCCGCAAGCCAGTTCGCAGCCGCGCCGGTGGCAGCGCACCCTCACGTGTGGTCCGACATGCGCTCCGACCTGGTGCTGGACGACCAGGGCCGGGCGGTTGCCATCAACGTCGAGTGGATCTTCGATGCCGGTTATACCGAAGCCGCAACCGAGGGCATGGATGCGGACGGTGACGGCATCTACACCCCGGCCGAACTGCACCCGGTCGCCACCGAGAATATCAACGCGTTGAAGGAATTCCGCTATTTCGTGCAGGCCAAGACGGACGGCAAGGACATCACCTACGCTGACGTCACCGAATATGGCCACCGCATCAACGACGAAGGCCGCCTGCACATGGTCTTCGTGGTGCCGTTTGCCGAGCCGGTCGGCCTCACCACCGGGGATTTCACGTACAGCATCTATGACCCGGACTTCTTCATCGCCTACGAGTTCGTCAAGGAAAACGCGGTGGCCGCCATCGGCAACCTGCCGCAGAACTGCACCATCTCGATCGGCGCAGTGGCGTTTGACGAACAGGTCCAGCAGACCAAGGAAATGCTCGCCGAGAAGCCACCGGACTGGCAGCCTGAGCAGCCGACCGATTTCGGCTCCCTGTTCGCCCAGCCGGTGAACGTGACCTGCAAGCCGCAGGCGAGCTGAGCCCGGTCCCGTGCTGCTGCTTCGAACCCTCATCATCTGTGCCTGCCTCGGCGTGCTGATGCTGACCGGTCTTTCACCGGCCGGCACGATTGCTCATGCCCAGCAGCAACAGGCCGAACAGGCTGAACCGGGCCAGGTGAAGCCCGGGCAGTTGCTGCTGCAGCGGCGCAAGGCCGCCAGCGAAGGCGCTGCAGAGGCGGGACCTGCCTTCACCGCCGATCCGAAAGGCTGGATCCAGGCGCGCCAGCGCGACTTCTACGGCAAGATGTCGGCCGCGCTCACGGCCATGAAGCGCGGCTCTGCCTGGACCGCCGCCTGGACGCTGATGCTGCTAAGTTTCATCTATGGCGTGCTGCACGCCGCAGGCCCCGGCCATGGCAAGGCGGTCGTTTCCGCCTGGCTGCTCGCCAACGAGCGACAGCTGAGGCGCGGGGTGCTGATCTCGTTCATGGCGGCGGGCGTTCAGGCGCTGACCGCGATCTTGCTGGTCTCCGCCCTGCTGCTGACGGTAAGTGCTGCGGCCAGGACGGCGAAGTCCATGGCGCTGGGGCTGGAGGCTGCAAGTTTCGCCCTGATCGGGCTGACCGGCCTGTGGCTGGTGTGGCAGGCAGTCCGGCCCCGGCTTGCTCCCGTGCCGGCACTGGCCGGACACGGCCTGCATGACCATCATCACCATCACGATCATCATGATCACGATCATCATGACCATGGTCACCATCATCACGGGCACGATCATGGTCATGGTCACAGCCTTCACGAACACCACCACGATCATGATCATGGCGATGACTGCGGCTGCGGGCATGCCCACATGCCGTCTGCGGCCGAACTGAACGAACCCGTATCGCTTTGGAAGGCCGCGAGCATCGCCTTTGCCGTCGGCATCCGCCCGTGCACCGGCGGCATCCTGGTGCTGCTGTTCTCCTCGGCGCTGGGGTTGTACTGGGCCGGGGTGGCGGCAACGCTGGTGATGGCGCTTGGCACCGCGATCACCGTGTCGGCGATCGCCGTGCTGGCGGTGACGTCCCGCGATCTGGCGCTGAAATTCGCCGGGCGCGACTCGCTCTGGCTCGACCGCACCGCCTTCGGGCTCAAGCTGGCGGGCGGGCTTTTCATCGCCTGCGTCGGCGGTCTACTGTTCTGGGCGACGGTGACCAACACCCAGCCGCTGATCTGATACGGAGCATAGCCAATGTTGTCTGCGCTGAAGTCCGCCCTGTGCGGCATCGCCTTGCTCGCGTATGCGGCAGCCCTGCCGGCCCAGGCGCAGGTCACCGAAGGCGACGACGCGCCATTGCGCTTCGGCCGCTTCGAACACGAAGGCAAGGTGGTGCACGGCTTCCTCTCGGCCGGCGGCATCCACGAACTGTCGGGCGGGTTTTTCGACGAAGCCACAGTGCGTACCGGCCGGGTCATCCCGCTGGAAGAAGTGAAGATTCTCGCGCCCGTGCTGCCCGGCAAGGTCATCGGCATCGCGCTCAACTACAAGGGTCATGGTGGCGAGAAGACGGACGAACCGCAGTTCTTCGCCAAGCTGCCCTCGTCGGTCATTGCTCACGAAGGCACCATCGTGCCCCCGAAGGACTCGAAGAACCTGCATTATGAAGGCGAGGTCGTGATCGTCATGGGCGCGCGCGCCAGAAAGGTGCCGGAGGCGCAGGCGCTGGAGTACGTGTTCGGCGTCACTGCCGGGAACGACATTACCGAGCGCAGCTTCGGTTCCGGCGGCTTCGACGTGCTCAAGGCTAAGGGCTCCGACACCTTCGCACCACTGGGTCCGTGGATCGTGCCGGGCCTTACCGTCGATAACCTGAAACTGGAGACGCAGGTCAACGGCAAGACCGTGCAGCAGGGCTCGACGAAGCAGATGATCCATTCGGCGGCGAAGATCATCGCCACCGTATCGAAGTACATCACGCTTGAACCGGGCGACGTTATCTATACCGGCACGCCGGGTGTCACCCAGCCGCTCAACGAAGGTGACGTCGTCGACGTGATGGTGGAGGGCGTCGGCCGGTTACGCAACACGGTTGGCCCGGCTGCCGCTGACTAGAGCAACATCGAAGCGTCTATTGCCCCGCCGCGGCAGCCTTGCCCATGGCAGTGACCGCACCGGTCATCTTCGCAATCACTTCGTCCACCCCATCCAGCGCAAACTGCTTCTGCAATGCAGCCGGATCTGTGACTGACAGCCATGTCTTGCCGTCTGCATCCGTCCACGCCAGCGCCTTCATCGGCAGGGCAATGCCGGCTTCCTGATTGGCCTGCATCAGTGGCGTGCCAAGTTTGGGATTGCCAAACAGCATCAGCTGCGTGGGCCGCAGGGTCTCGCCGGCTTTCATGGCTCCTTCTGCATGGTCGATCCGGGCAAACACCGTGATGCCTTTTTCGGCAAATATCTTTTCCAGCCGGTCGAGCGTCGTGGCAGCATCATGAGCGCTCTGCATCCTGATTGTGCCGGCATCCTGCGCAACGGCTGGCATGGCGAGCGTGACAATAATGGCCATGGTGGCTGCGGCCTGTTTCAGCATGATGGAGTCCTCTCCGGTTGATGGCGGATTGCGGCTTGCAAGCCTGGGATGCTTTCTTGTCATGCTGACGGTTCACGCCGCACAGGCAAATCACAATGGCGTGGGATACTCGTGAGGCCAACTTGCAGATGAAACAGACAGCAGCCTTCACCGGCAGCCGGCAATGGCTCGCTCCGGTCGCATTCATTGCGCTGTGCATGACGGTGGGCAGTCTTGCTGCATGGGCCACTGCGGGCGCCGTCGATGACTGGTACCGCACCATCGCCAAGCCGGACTGGACCCCGCCCGACTGGGCGTTCGGCCCTGCCTGGACCGTGCTCTACATCGCCATGGGACTGGCTGCCGGCCGGGTGTGGCAGGCCGGCGGTGGCTGGACCGGGCCGGCGCGCACGCCACTCGTCTGGTTCTTCATCCAGCTTGCCTTCAATGCCGGCTGGTCGTTCGCTTTCTTCGCCGCCCGCTCACCACTGCTCGGACTGATCGAAGTGGTGCCGTTCTGGCTGTCCATTGCCGTGACAGGCTGGTTGTTCTGGAAAATTGACCGCATCGCCGGGCTGCTGTTCGTGCCTTACCTGGCCTGGGTCAGCTTTGCCGCGGCATTGAATTTCACCATCTGGCTTATGAATTAACTCCTTGGTTGCTTGACTCCATCACAGACTCCGATTTAGAACAAAACAGGAACGATATCGGAGTGCAGGCAACCAGGATGAACCGTCACGGTCAGGCATATCAGTTGCGCACCAGCACCGCCGCACAGCCGCCCAACCGGCTGGACGAAGACGCCCGCGCCCGGCTGATCGGCAGGCTGAAAGGCCATATTGACCGCATTGCCGGGGAAGGTCCGTCGTTGGACGCGGTCACTGACATGGTGTCTGGCGCAGCCGCCGGCTGGATCACCGGCCTCGCCGAAATCGACGCGCACCTGCCGGCGGGCGGGCTGCACCCGCATGGCGCCCACGAGGTGGTGGCGCGCTCTTATGGCGATGCGCCGGCCGCGCTGGGCTTTGCCGCCGCTCTGGCCGCGTGCCGCCTCATCGGCCTGCAGCCGGAGGACCGGCGGCCGGTGCTGTGGGTGCGTGCGCTCGGTGATGTGTCGGAATATGGCCGGTTGTACGGGCATGGTCTCGCCCGCTTCGGGCTGACCCATGAGCGGCTGCTCACCGTATCGCTCAGGAAGCCCGCCGCCGTGCTGTGGACCATCGAGGAAGCGCTCAGGTCGCGCGCCGTGGCGATGGTGGTGTGCGACGGCGACCATGACCGCTTCGGTCTGACCGCCACCCGGCGCGCCATGCTGGCGGCGCAGCAAGGCGAAACGCCCTGCCTGATGGTGTTCACAAGGCCCCGCGACGGCGCCACTGCAGCGCGCACCCGCTGGCAGGTCGCGCCTGCGCCCTCCATCCCGCCGCCTTTCGACGCAACCGCGCCCGGCAATCCCGCCTGGCGTCTTGAGCTCACCCGCAGCCGGGGCAGCAGGCCCGGCGCCTGGACCGTGGACTGGCATCATGCAACGCATCGTTTCTCTCTGGTTTCCCCATTTGCCCATCGAGCGGCTGAAACGGGCGTTGACGGCGAAGGGGCTGTCGAGCCCGCTCTTGTCGGCGCACGTGCCGTTCGTGCTGGTCACGCCGGGCGCGAGGGGGCTTAGGCTTGCCGCCTGCAATGACGAGGCGCGCGCTCGCGGCCTGCAGCCCGGCGAGCGGCTGGCAGATGCGCGGGCGAAGGTGCCGGACCTTGCCTCTGCCGTGCACGAACCGGCCGAGGACGCCGCCAGCCTGTTGCGCATGGCGCGCTGGACCGAACGCTGGAGCCCCTGGGTGGCGATGGACCCGCCGGACGGGCTGCTGCTCGACGTGACCGGCGTAGCGCACCTGTTCGGCGGCGAGGCGATGTTGCTGGCCGACATGACCGGCCGCTTCGGCAGGCTCAACATGACAGCGCGCGCAGGTCTTGCCGGCACCGCCCCGGCAGCCCGCGCCATTGCCCGCTATGGCCAGCTTGGCAGCCCGCTGGTGGCGGAAGGGGCAGAACGCACCGCACTGGCCACCCTGCCGGTAGAAGCGCTTGACCTCGATGCCGACACGGTGACCACGCTGCGCCGCGCCGGATTGAAGCGCATCGGCCAGCTTTATGATCTGCCGCGCGCCAGCCTTGCCCGCCGCTTCCGGGCGAAGGACCGCCATGCCCGGCTGATGGAGCGGCTGGACGAAAGCCTCGGCCTCATCCGCACGCCGCTGTCGCCCCTGTCGCCGCCGGTGGAGTTTGCCGTGCGCCATGCGGTGATGGAGCCGTTGATGAGCCATGACGGCGTGCTCGCCATGCTGGAGCACCTGAGCGCAGCCCTTTGCCTGAAGCTCACCCGGGCCGGTGAGGGTGCGGCCTATCTCGAACTCGCGCTTTATCGTGCTGACGGGTCCCGCGCCGTGGTACAGGCGGGCCTGTCGCGCCCGTCCGCCCGGGCCGGACACCTGGTCTGGCTGCTGGCGCCGCGGCTGGAAAAGGTTGACCTGGGCTTCGGCGTGGACGCCGCCAGCCTGAAAGCCCGCGAGACGCAAGGCCTCGCTGCGGTGCAGGAAGCCCTGACCCGCGAGGCCGGCGCGGGAACGGAACTGGCGGAACTGGCCGACCGCATCGCCACTCGCGAGGACGGCACGCCGGTGAGCGTCACCTTACCGGTTGCAAGTCACCAGCCGGAGCAGGCCGAAGAGGTGAAGGGCTTGGGCGAGGCGGGCGCGGCCTTCCTGCATGGCGCCCATCCGAGGCCGCAGGCCGAGGCAAGCGCGACTGCGCGCCGGCCGGTCAGGCCGCCCCCGCGGAGCGGTGAGAGCGAAGCTCGAACTCGCGTGAGCGAAAACAATCCAAATCGCCCTCTCACCCTGCTCGACCGGCCGGAGGAAATCCAGGTGATCGCCTCGGTGCCGGACGGCCCGCCGGTGCGCTTCACCTGGCGCCACGTGGCGAGGAAGGTGCTGAAGGCTTCCGGCCCCGAACGCATCGCGCCCGACTGGTGGCGGTCAGGCCATGCGCCGCGCGCCCCGCGTACCCGCGATTACTACACCGTCGAGGACGAGGCCGGCCGCCGTTACTGGATCTATCGCGAAGGCCTTTACGAGGAGCAGGACCAACCGTCGCCGGACTGGTTCGTGCACGGGCTGTTTGAGTGAAATACACCGAACTGCAGGTCACCACGCCGTTCTCGTTCCTGCGCGGCGCCTCGCACGCCGAGGAACTGGTGGCGCAGGCAAGGCACCTGGGACTGGCGGGACTGGCGGTCACCGACCGCAACTCGCTGGCGGGCGTGGTGCGCATGCACGCAGCGGCGAAGGAAGCAGACCTGAAGTGCATCATCGGCGCGCGGCTGGATATGACGGCGTCAGCGCAAGGTGAAACGCCTGAAGGCCTGCACGCCATATCTGCACCATCGCCCGCCTGCTCACTGCTCGCCTGGCCGACAGACCGCACCGCTTATGGCAGGCTCACCCGCCTCATCAGCCTTGGCCAGCGCCGGGCCGGCAAGGGCGAATGCCTGATCACGCTCGATGATGTGGCGGAGTTACAGCAAGGGTTGATCTTCTGTGTGGTGCCGCCGCCGGGCTGGCCGGACGAGGATTTCGAAACGACGCTCAAGACCATCATCGACCGTCTCGACGTGAACCCATATCTCGCCGCCACCTTCCGCCATGACGGGCGCGACAAGGCGCGCCTCAACCGGCTGGCCGAACTGGAAGTGCGCCACCGCACGCCGATGCTCGCCACCAACGACGTGCACTTTCACCACCCGGCGCGCAAGCGTCTTGCCGACGTGATGGCCTGCATCCGCGAAGGCGTCACCATCGCCGAGGCTGGCTACCTGCTGGCGCCTCACGCCGAGGCTCACTTGAAGCCGCCGCATGAAATGGCCCGGCTGTTCCGCGACCACCCGGCCGCCATCGCCCGCACGCAGGACGTGGCGGATGCCTGCACATTCTCGCTGGACGAACTGAAGTACGAGTACCCGGACGAGCCGGTGCCGCAAGGCACCACGGCGCAGAAGCACCTTGAGGCGCTGACCTGGGCCGGTGCGAAGGAGCGCTATCCTGAAAGGGTGCCGGACAAGGTCCGCGCCAATCTTGTGAAGGAACTGGCGCTGATCGGCAAGCTGGGCTACGCGCCCTACTTCCTCACCGTGCACGACATCGTCAACTTCGCGCGCACCAGGCCCGAACCGATCCTGTGCCAGGGCCGCGGCTCGGCCGCCAACTCCGCCGTTTGCTATTGCATCGGCATCACCGCGGTAGACCCGGCCGCCATCGACCTCCTGTTCGAGCGCTTCATCTCCGAAGAGCGCAAGGAACCGCCCGACATCGATGTCGACTTCGAGCACGAGCGGCGCGAGGAGGTGATCCAGTACATCTACCAGCGCTATGGCCGCGAGCGGGCGGGGCTGGCCGCCACCGTCATAACGTATCGCGGCAGATCAGCAGTGCGCGAGGTCGGCAAGGTGATGGGCCTGTCTGAAGACGTGACCTCGGCGCTGGCCGGCATCGTCTGGGGCCGCATGTCGGAAGAGATGTCGGATGAACGTCTGAAGGAGGCAGGCCTCGACGCCGCCGACCCGCTGATCGCGCAGGTGCTGGACATCTGCGACGAACTGGCCGGTTTCCCGCGCCACCTGTCGCAGCATGTCGGCGGCTTCGTGCTCACCCGTGGGCGGCTGGACGAGACGGTACCCATCGGCAATGCGGCGATGGAAGACCGCACCCTCATCGAGTGGGACAAGGACGACATCGACACGCTCGGTATCCTCAAGGTGGATGTGCTGGCGCTCGGCATGCTGACCTGCATCAGGAGGTGCTTCGACCTGATCGGGGCCTGGTACGGCGTGAAGTATTGTCTCGCCACGGTGCCGCGCGAGGACCCTGCCGTTTACGACATGCTGTGCCGGGCCGACTCGGTCGGCGTGTTCCAGGTGGAAAGCCGGGCCCAGATGAACATGCTGCCGAGGCTGAAGCCGCGCTGCTTCTATGACCTCGTCATCGAGGTGGCCATCGTGCGCCCCGGCCCGATCCAGGGCGACATGGTGCATCCATATCTCAGGCGCCGCGACGGGCTGGAGCCGGAGGAGTACCCAGTCCCTGCGCCAGAGCACGGCCACAGGGACGAGCTGCGCGAGGTGCTGGGCCGCACCAAGGGCGTGCCGCTGTTCCAGGAGCAGGCCATGAAGCTGGCCATGGTGGCGGCGGACTTCACGCCGGGGGAACTGAACGAACTCCGGAAAGCCATGGCCACCTTCCGCCGCCGCGGCACCATCGGCCGGCTGGAGCAGAAGATGATCGACCGCATGACGACACGCGGCTATCAGCGCGAGTTCGCAGAACGCTGCTTCAACCAGATCAAGGGCTTCGGCGAGTATGGCTTTCCGGAAAGCCACGCCGCCAGCTTTGCCCACCTTGTCTACGTGTCGAGCTGGCTGAAGTGCCACTACCCAGCAGCCTTCTGTGCGGCCATCCTCAACTCGCAGCCGATGGGCTTCTATGCGCCCGCCCAGCTGGTGCGCGATGCGCGCGAACACGGCGTCACGGTGCATGCGCCGGACGTAAATTTCTCCGCCTGGGACTGCACGCTGGAAGGCGATCCCGCCCGCCCGCCGCAGGTACGCCTCGGCCTGCGGTTGGTGGACGGGTTGAAGGAGACTGAGGGGAGGATGGTGGAGAAACAGCGATTGACCCCCACCCCAACCCTCCCCCACCTGCACCGGACAGGCATCCCCGCCGCTGCCATCATCAAACTCGCCGAGGCCGATGCGTTCCGCTCCATCGGCATAGATCGCCGCCAGGCCCTGTGGCAGGCGCGGGCGCTGGCGAAGGCAAAGCCGTTGCCGCTGTTCGCCCATGCAGATGCCGAAGACGCCGGCGAGGACACGCCCGTAGCCCTGCCGGAGATGGCCTTGGGCGAACACGTGGTGAATGACTACCAGACGCTGAAACTGTCGTTGAAGGCGCACCCGATGAGCTTCCTGCGGGCCCGCTGCGAGGAAATGGGGGTGACGGACAACGAAACGCTGAAAGCTCTCAAGGACGCGCGCAAGGTGAAGGTGGCCGGCGTGGTGCTGGTGCGCCAGCGCCCCGGTTCGGCCAAGGGGGTGGTGTTCATCACGCTGGAGGACGAATTTGGCGTATGCAACCTGGTGATCTGGCCCAAGGTGCTGGAGGCATTTCGAGCCACGGTCATGGGCGCCCGGCTGATGCTGGTGACGGGCCGCGTGCAACGTGCGGGTGACATCATCCACGTGGTGGCGGACAGGCTTGACGACTGCACCCACTGGCTGGCTGAACTGTCGGACGAGGTCGAGATGAAGAACCCGCTGGCCCGCGCCGACGAGATCGCCCGGCCTGCCCATGACCGGCGCGGTCCGCCTGCCCGCCACCCGCGCAATGTTCGCGTCATCCCGAAAAGCCGAGACTTCCATTAAAACCGGAAAGCCCCGGGCATAGCATCCGCCAGCCACAATCCGGATGCCGCCCATGCTCAACCACGATGAACTCCACGCCGCCACCGCCCCGCTCAACCGCGCCCGCTCCATGCCGGCGGGCTTCTACACTGACCCGGCCATCTTTGCGGCCGAACGCGAACACATCCTGCTCAAGCGCTGGTTCTTTCTCGCCCGCGAGGAGCAGGTGCCAAACCCGGGCGACTACCTGACCTTCGACACGGCCGGCGGCCCGGTCATCCTCATTCGCGGCCAGGACGGCAAGGCACGCGTGTTCGCCAACTATTGCCGCCATCGCGGCTCCATCCTGCTGGAAGGCCAAGGCAACTGTTCGCGCATCGTCTGCCCCTATCACGCCTAGAGCTATCTCAGTGACGGCACGCTCTATGGCTGTCCGGACATGAAGGACGCCGAAGGCTTCGACCGTACCGAAAACGGCCTTGTGCCGCTGCGCACGGAAAGCTGGGCCGGCTTCATCTTCGCCACCTACAACAAGGACGCGCCCGCGCTCATCGACTGCCTTGGCGACCTGCCACGGCGCATGACCTCGCACAAGCTGTACGACATGGCCTGCACCTGGCGCATCACGCTGGAGCCCAACTGCAACTGGAAACTGATCCTCGAGAATGCCATGGAGACCTACCACACCGGCGTGGTGCACAAGAACTCTGTCGGCGCGCAGCAATCTCGCACCCTGCCCACCCAAGGCGACTGGCTGTGCATCCAGGTCATCTCCGGCCGCTCCATCGCCACCCTGCCCGGCACCCAGCCGCCCTTTCCCGCCATAGACGCTCTGGACGAGGATGCTCGGCAAGGCACCTACTTCACCGTCCTGCACCCGGCGCTGCAGTTCGCCGTGGCGCAGGACTGCATGTGGTGGTTGAACGTCACGCCGCTGGCGCACGACCGCTCGCTGCTGGAAATCGGCGGCTGCTTTCCAAAGCAGGCGCTGGACGACCCGGACTTCGCGGCCAAGGCGAAGCCCTATTATGACCGTTGGGAACTGGTGGGCCGGGAAGACATCGGCATTCTTGAAAAACAGCAGAAGGCGCTGGGCTCGGTGGCCTACAGGCCGGGGCCGCTGTCGTGGCGCGACGACCAGGTGCAGGCCATCGGCCTTTGGGTGCTGGACCAGCTTGAGGGTAAGTTGCCCGCCTGACTACCCGCGCGCCGGATTGACCAGCGCGGCATAGATCTCCGCCTCGCCGACGACGCCCGCCACCTTGCCGTTGGTCCCGACAGCCACGTCCTTGCCGGACTTCCAGCACTCCGCAACGATCTCTCGCATCGTAGCATCAAGCGGCATCAACGTTGATCCGCCCTTGCCGGTCTTCACCTTTTCGCCGCGCTTCAGTTTGCGCATGATGGTCTCGCCGGTCATCACGTTGAGCGGGTTCATGTGCTGGACGAACTCGGCCACATAGGCATTCGCGGGCTTGAGGACGATATCCTGCGGCGTCCCGGCCTGGACGATGCGGCCGTCCTGCATGATGGCGATGCGGTTGCCGATCTTCAGCGCCTCGTCGAGATCGTGGCTCACGAAGATGATGGTGCGCTTGAGTTCCGACTGCAGCTTCAGCAACTCGTCCTGCAGGTGGGTGCGGATCAACGGGTCGAGCGCCGAGAACGGCTCGTCCATCAGCAGGATCGGGGCTTGCGTGGCGAAGGCGCGGGCCAGCCCGACGCGCTGCTGCATGCCGCCGGAAAGCTCGTGGGCATAACGGTCGGCCCACTTGTCCAGCCCGACCAGCTCAAGCTGTTGCCGGACACGGTCTTGCCTTTCGGCATCGGACATGCCTGCCAGTTCCAGACCGAAGCCGACATTCTCCTCGACCGTGCGCCACGGCAGCAGCGCAAACTGCTGGAACACCATGGCGACGTCGCCCTGACGCAACCGGCGCAGGGCGGCGGCGCTGCACGAGGCCACATCGGTGGTGCGCCCGCCAACCGTTACCTCCACCGAACCGCGCGCCACCTTGTTGAGGCCATTCACCGCCCGCAGCAAGGTAGACTTGCCGGACCCCGAAAGCCCCATCAGCACGAAAATCTCGCCCTCGGCCACGTCAAGTGTGGCCCCGGCCACGCCGAGCACGGCGCCGCACCTGTCGCTGATTTCAGCCCGCGTTCCACCGGCGTCGAGCAACTCCAAAGCTTCTTTTCGGCGATCACCGAAGATGATGTCCACGTCCTTGAACCGGACTGCGGGAGGATTGGCCATGATCAGCGCCCTCCCCGGCCCGGTTCGCTGACCCGGCACAGCCGGTCCAGCACAATGGCGACGAGAACAATGATCAGGCCGGCTTCAAAGCCCTTGGCGATGTTCACCGTGTTGAGCGCCCGCACCACTGGCACGCCAAGTCCCGGCGCACCCACCAGTGCCGCGATCACCACCATCGACAGCGACAGCATGATGGTCTGCGTCAGCCCTGCCATGATCTGTGGCAGCGCCCATGGCAGTTCCACCTTCCACAACAGCTGCCGCGGCGTGGCGCCGAATGCCTCGCCCGCCTCGATGAGCTGCTTCGGGGTGGACTTTACGCCCAGCTCGGTCAACCGGATCGGCGCCGGAATGGCAAAGATCACCGTTGCCACAAGCCCGGGCACCATGCCGAGGCCGAACAGGATCAAGGCCGGGATCAGGTAGACGAAGGTGGGAATGGTCTGCATCAGATCAAGCACCGGGCGCAGGAAGGCGGAGAATCGCGGATTATGAGCCGCCGCGATGCCCAGTGGCACCCCCAGCACCATGCACACCACTGCGGACGCAAGAACCAGCGCCAGCGTCTTGATCATGTCGTCCCAGTAGCCCTGGTTGACGATGAACAGCAGCGACAAGGCAACGAAGGCAACCAGCGGCAAGGACCGCTTCAGCCACCAAGCCAGCGCCACCACCAGTGCCGTGAACAACAGCGGATGCGGCAGCTCCAGCAGCCACAACAACCCGTCGATCATCGACTTCAGGATTACCGACAGCCAGTCGAAAACGAAGCCGGCATTATCGATCAGCCAGTCGACAGCGGATTTTGCCCACGCGCCGACAGGCAGTTTCTGGTCAGTAAGCCAATCCATCTACGAAGGTCCGCCCCGCTAGACGGGGAGCCACGGTTGCCGCAGCTCCCCGGATTTGTTTTGAAGACTGGTTACATGCCCAGCGCAGACTTGACCGCAGCCATGGCGTCGCCGCCGTCCATGGTGGTCACGCCGTCAAGCCACGGACCGATGGCATCGGGATTGGCCTTGAGCCATTCCACGGCTGCTGCTTCGGGATCCTTGCCGCCATCAAGGATGCCGCCCATGATCTCGTTTTCCATCGCGAGCGTGAACTTCATGTTGGTGACCAGCTTGCCGGCATTCGGGCAGTCGGCGGTGTAGCCGGCCCGGGTATTGGTGTGCACCGTCGCTCCGCCAAGGTTGGGGCCGAAGAAATCATCGCCGCCTTCAAGGTAGGTCAGCTTGAAGTTGGCGTTCATCGGGTGCGGCTCCCAGCCGAGGAAGACGATCGGCTCACCGGCCTTCTCGGCGCGCGCCACCTGGGCCAGCATGCCGGCCTCGGAGGATTCCACCACTTCGAAGCCCTTCAGGCCGAAGGCATCCTTGTCGATCATGTCGAGGATCAGCCGGTTGCCGTCATTGCCCGGCTCGATGCCGTAGATCTTGCCGCCCAGCGCATCCTTCTGCTTGGCGATATCGGCAAAGTTGCCGATGCCCAGTTCGGCGCCCTTGGCGTTGGTGGCCAGCGTATACTTGGCGCCTTCCAGGTTCATGCCGGTCGAACTCGACCGTCTTGGCGTCAAGATAGGGCCGGATGTCGGCTTCCATGGTCGGCATCCAGTTGCCGAGAAACACGTCGATGTCCTTGTTGGCGAGCGACTGGTAGGTCACCGGCACGGACAGCACCTTGATGTCGGTCTCGTAGCCGAGCGACTTCAGCAGGAACGTGGTCACGGCCGTGGTGGCGGTGATGTCGGTCCAGCCCACGTCGGAGAACCGGACGGTCTTGCAGGATTCAGGATCTGCAGCCATCGCCGGCACCGACAGCATGGCAGCCAGCGCAGCACCGGTGAAAGCGCTGATAATCGTCTTCTTCATGTCTCTACTCCCTTTTTGGCTGAGACAGGCCCTTGCTTGCAGCCTGTCCGAAACTTGCGGCTTGCCCGGCAATGTGCGGCGGCTTGCCGCGCCAAGTCAACCGGAACGCAAGTTAGACGTTTTTAATTGACTGACCAATCAAAAAAAATATCCTCTCCGCCAGAAAACGAATTGGGAGATTGCAGATGCCAAAGCTGGGCATGGGACCGGTACGGCGAAACCAGTTGATCGAGGCAGCCATCGCCTCGCTGCACGATCACGGGTTGGCCGAAACCACGGTGGCGCGCATTGCCACGCGCGCCGGCGTCTCTCCGGGCATCGTCCACCATTATTTCAAGGGCAAGGATGACCTGCTGTTCGCCACCATGCGGCACTTGCTCAGCGAACTGCGGACCGAAACCGTCGCCGGCCTGTCCGCCGCCGAAACCCCGCGCGCCCGGCTCAGCGCCATCGTGCAGGCGAACTTCGCCCCGGTCCAGTATTCCGGTCAGGTGATGACCGCATGGCTGGCGCTGTATGGCGCGGCTCGCCATTCCGCCGAACTCAACCGGCTGCTGCGCATCTACCATGGCCGCCTGCATTCCAACCTGAAACAGGCGCTGAACCTGCTGCACGGTCCGGCTGTAGCCGAGAAGCTGGCCATCGGCGTCGCAGCCCTGATCGACGGCGTCTGGCTGCGCGCAGCGCTCACCGATGACACCGGCAACCGCGCGGCCGCCATCGCCCTTGTCGAAAGCTATATCGACAGCCAACCGGCAGAGGCCTGAGCCGATGCGCCCCACCCACCTCATGCCCGGCGAGGCCTATGACTTCGTGGTGATCGGCTCCGGTTCGGCAGGCTCGGTGCTGGCCAGCCGCTTGTCGGAAGACGGCAGAAACACCGTGCTGGTGCTGGAGTATGGCGGCAGCGATGCCGGCCCCCTGATCCAGATGCCATCGGCGCTGTCGATACCGCTCAACACGAAAATGTACAGCTGGGGCTACCTTTCCGAGCCCGAACCCCACCTCAACAACCGGCGCATCACTGCACCGCGTGGCAAGGTGGTCGGCGGCTCGTCGTCGATCAACGGCATGGTCTACGTGCGCGGTCACGCTCGCGACTTCGATACCTGGGCCGATATGGGAGCGTCCGGCTGGTCGTTTGCAGACGTGCTGCCCTACTTCAGGCGGATGGAAACTTCCCACGGCGGCGAACCCGGATGGCGCGGTACCGATGGGCCGATGCACGTGATCAGGGGGCGCCGCGCCAACCCGCTCTATCAAGCCTTCGTTGAGGCAGCAGCGCAGGCAGGCTATCCCCGCACCGAAGACTACAACGGCAGCCAGCAGGAAGGCTTTGGCGCCATGGAGATGACGGTCTGGCAGGGACGGCGCTGGTCTGCCGCCAATGCCTACCTGAAACCAGCGCTGAACAGGCCAAACCTGCGCCTGATCACCCGCGCCCGCGCCCGGCGCCTGCTGATGGATGGCCGCCGCGTCACCGGAGTCGAATACGAGCGTGGCGGCAAGCTGCACCAGGTCAAGGCCAACCGCGAAGTCATCATGGCTGCCAGCGCCTTCAACTCGCCTCACCTGTTGCAACTGTCCGGCATCGGAGACCCGAATGACCTGAAAGCTGCCGGCATCACGCCCGTTCATCACCTGCCCGGCGTCGGCAAGAACCTGATGGACCATCTGGAGGTCTACTTCCAGGTGCTGTGCAAGCAGCCGGTCACGCTGAACGACAAACTGGGCTGGCTGTCCAAGGGGCTGATCGGCCTGCAATGGCTGCTGTTCAAGTCCGGGCTCGGCGCCACCAACCATTTTGAAAGCGCCGGCTTCATCCGTTCGCGCGCCGGCATAGAGTACCCCGACATCCAATACCACTTCCTGCCCGGCGCCATTGCCTACAACGGCAAGCCCGCCACCACGGAGCATGGCTTCCAGGTGCATGTCGGCCCGATGCGGTCGAAATCTCGCGGCACCGTTACGCCGGTGAGCGCCGACCCGGCCGCCGCGCCGAAACTCAACTTCAATTACATGTCGCACGAAGACGACTGGAAGGAGTTCCGCGCCTGCATCCGCCTCACCCGCGAGATCATCGGCCAACCCGCCCTGGAGCCGTTCGCCAGCCACGAGATCCAGCCCGGCAACGACGCCACCAGTGATGAAGCCATCGACGACTTCATTCGCCAGCACGCTGAAAGCGCCTACCACCCCTGCGGCACCTGCCGCATGGGCGCGACCAGCGACCCGCAAGCGGTTGTCGACCCGCAACTGCGGGTTATCGGCCTGGACGGCCTCCGCGTCGCTGACACCTCGGTATTTCCCTCGATCACCAACGGCAACCTGAACGGCCCGGCGCTCATGCTGGGCGAGAAGGCATCGGACATCATTCTGGGCAAAGACCCGTTGCCGGCATCGAACCTGCAACCCTGGATCAATCCTGACTGGCGGATTTCGCAACGCTGAGCGAGCCGGGCTGGTTTATATAACCAGTCATGACGATTGACGCTGCATCCGTACAGACCATACCCATCCAGCAGCCGCGACGGCCTGTTGACCTGGCAGTCGCAGCCTGCCTCATCGGCATCGCCGTATTCGAACTGGCCGAACTGCATCTGCACCTTCACTGGACAGGCCTTGTCGCTGCCGGGCTGCTCATCGCTTTCCTGGTGCTTGGGCAATCGCGGCTGGGCCTGCGCGAACGCTACCTGCTGGCGCTAGCACTTGCCGCTACCATCGCCGCTTTCGCCTGGTCGCCAGACCCGCTGGAACTGATCCGCCGCGGACTTGGTCAGGCAACCTACCTGGCTGCGTTCATGCTGTTGCTGTCATTGCTGCGTGATGGCGCCGTGACCTCGCCGTCGGTGCTGGCGCTCGGTGAATACCTGACGCGCCGCCCGCCTGGCCGACGCTACATCGCCATCCATGCCGGTGGCCACGCCCTGGGCATGGTGCTGAACTTCGGCGCGTTGAGCCTGCTTGGCCCGCTCATCCAGCGCGGCGTCGAGGCGGATGCCAGGGACAACCCCGAACTCGCGCAGTGGCGCCTGCGCCGCCAGATGTCGGCGCTGGCCCGCGGTTTCTCTTGGATCATCGCGTGGTCGCCCACTGCCGTCACCCAGGCGCTTGTCGCCAGCGTGGTCGCCGGGTCGAAGCCACTGCTGGTCGGCGCCATCGGCCTCGTCACCGCCGCCGGGGTGTTTGTCATCGGCTGGGCGGCGGACCGCGTGACCGGCAAGCAGGCGCGCACCAGTCTGGCAGCGCGTGACGCACTGCCGAGGCCCGACCTCAGCAGCCGTGCATTTCCGTGGAACTCATTCACGCGCTTCGTGCTGGTGTGCGGCGCACTGGCCGTGATCAGCCTGGTGCTGATCGTATTCACTGGCGCCCGCGTCATACCGGCACTCATGTTGACCAGCCCGGTCGTGACAGGCGCATGGGTCTGGCTGCAGTTCCGCAACGGCCAGACGGTTGGCCAGACGGTGGCGGGCCGGTTGCGCGAAATCGCCACCGTGTCCGTGCCAGCCGGATCACCGGAGGCAGTAACGCTGTCATCGGCAGGCTATATCGGCATCGTCGCGGCAGGACTTGCCGACGCACCTGCGCTGGCCGAATGGTCAGGCATCACCGGCCTGCCAGCGATTGCCGCCTATGTCGGGGTAATGACGCTGGTGCCGCTGCTGTCGAACCTTGCCATCCCTCCCATGCTCACCGTGACCTTCCTCGGCTCGCTCTACTCGTCCCTGCCCGACAGCCACCTTGAGCCCACATTGCTGGCCGCCAGCATGGCGCTTGGCTGGGCGCTGAACCTCACTGCCTCGCCGTTTGGCGCGACGGCGCTCATCCTGTCGCGCATCACCGGCATCCCCGGCACAACCCTGTCGTGGAAGTGGAACACCGGCTTCACGCTGTCCGCCTGGGTCTGGGCGGCGGCGGTGCTTTTTGCCGCCTCCGGCTTATCCGCACAGTGAGACGCTAAGCGGTTGCGTTGAGCAGCCTAAGGCAGCATCATGCCGGTCATGGTGCCAGATCGACATGGCACGCAGAGCCAGGCTCCGGACCAACCGGACCGCACCACAACAGGGAGTTAACCACCGACAATGACGCTCAAGAAACTGTTTGCAACGACTGCACTCGTGGCGCTTGCCACCACCTCCACCTTCGCCATCGCCCAGGCCGCCGAAGTGGAAGGCCCGGAAGTGAAGTGGAACGTCTCGCTGTGGGGCAACAAGCGTGCCTTCACCGCCGGTTTCGAGAAGCTGGCCGAACTGGTCAGCGCCAAGACCGACGGCAAGTTCACCATGACGCTGCACTATGGCGAAGCGCTTTCCAAGTCGCGCGAGAATCTCGACGGCCTGTCCGTCGGCGCGTTCGAGGCGGCCATGACCTGCAACTTCTACCACCCGCAGAAGAACCCGGCGCTGATGGTGACCACCATGCCGTTCCTGCCGATGGGCGACTGGGAAGCCAACCGCAAGATCCGCGATGCGCTGTACCAGCACCCGGACATCGTCAAGGAGCACGCTCAGTGGAACGCCATGCTGTACATGTCGTCCTACCTGCCGCAGTACGAATTCCTCGGCAAGGGTGAGCCGCCGATGAAGCTGGCGGACTGGCAGGGCAAGGCCGTGCGTGCAGGCGGCGGTCTCGGCAAGGCCATGGCCGTTCTGGGCGCCACGCCCACCAGTTCGACGGCGACCGAGGTGTATACCGGCATGCAGCAGGGCACCATGGACGCAGCCTCCTTCCCGTTCACCTACAGCCACGTGGCCTACAAGATCCACGAAGTGTCCGACTGGTTCACCGGCAACCTGTCGCCGGGCACCTCCGACTGCCCGCTGCTGTTCTCCAAGTCTGCGTTCGACGCCCTGCCCGAGCAGTATCAGAAGCTGCTAATGGACGTGCGCGATGAAGCGGCAAAGGCCCAGATTCAGGCCTATATCGACATCGACAAGAAGAACATCCCGATGCTCAAGGAGAAGCTGAAGGAAGTCACCTACACCGACGAGCAGCTTGACGAGTTCCGCAAGATGGCCGGCAAGCCGGTGATCGATGAGTGGATCAAGGAGAACGAGGGCAAATTCGATGCCCGCGGCCTCGTTGAGCTGATCTACACCACCGCTGGCAAGACCTACCAGTAAGCCGGATCAACGCCTCAGGGGTTCCGGGCCGCCTTGCCTTGCGCGCAGGGTGGCCCGGGCCTTCCCATCATGATGCGGACAAGCGGGGTATGACAGGGTGGCTGATACGGCATCGAACGACGGGCTTGGCCGTCTGCTTTCGCGGGCTGACCGGATTTGGTCGCCGCTGGAAAATTTCCTCAACTTCCTGTCGGGGCTGCTTATCTTCGCCCTGATGCTGATGGGCATGCTGCAGATCGTACTGCGCACCCTGTTCCGCAACCCGATCTACGGTTACATCGACATCGTTGAAATCGGCATGATCGCCTTCGCCCTGTTCTCGATCTCCTACGTCATGCGCGAGGGCGGCCATGTACGCATGGAACTGCTTGTCGGACGGTTGAAGGGGCGGGCGCTGTGGATTGCCGAGTTCATCGGCGCCGCCGTCGCCTTCATCATCACCGCCATCCTGATCCCCTATTCCTGGACCTACTTCTACCGCGCCTGGAGTTTTGGCGATTCCACCATCGACATCGAGCTGCCGACCTGGCCCGCCAAACTGGTGGTGCCGGTCATGCTGTCGGTCCTGCTGGTGCGGCTGATCATCCAGATGACCGGTTACTTGCGGCTGGCCGCCAACCCGGACCTGCCGCCGGTCGCCGTTCCCGTGATGAAGTCGGTCGAACAACAGGCCGAGGAAGAGATCGAGGGAGCGCGCTAGCCCATGTACCTCGGACTCGACCCCTTCACCACCGGCATCGCCGGCGTCATTCTGCTCATCATCATGGTGCTGCTCGGCGTACGCGTTTTCGTCGCCGCCGCGTTGACCGGCTTTCTCGGCCTGCTCGAACTCAAGGGCTGGCATGTCGCCGCCTCCATCGCAGGCACCATTCCGCACTCCAAGACCGTCACTTATCCGCTGTCGGTGCTGCCGCTGTTCATCCTGATCGGCTTCCTGGCCTTCTATGCAGGTCTCACACGCCGCCTGTTCGAGGCAGCAAGGCGCTGGATGGGCTGGGTGCCCGGCGGCCTTGCCGTGGCAACCGTGCTGGCGACCGCAGGCTTTGCCGCTGTGTCCGGCGCCTCGACCGCCACGGCTGCCGTATTCAGCCGGGTCGCCATCCCCGACATGCTGAAGAACGGCTATGACAAGAAGCTCGCTGCAGGCGTGGTCGCCGCAGGCGGAACGCTCGCCTCGCTGATCCCGCCATCGGCCATTCTCGTGATCTACGCCATCATCGTCGAGCAATCGGTTGGCAAGCTGCTGCTGGCCGGTTTTCTGCCCGGCATCTACTCGGCCTTTGTCTATCTGGTGCTGATCGTCGGCATGTGCTGGTGGAAGCCCGAGCTCGGCAAGCCGATCACCGGTTTCACCTGGAAGCAGCGCTTCGAAAGCGTGCCCGGCACCTTCCCGATCTTCATCGTGGTGGGCATCATCTTCTCGGCCATGTACACCGGCTCCGCCACGCCCACCGAAGCAGGCGCGCTCGGCGCGTTCGTGGTGTTTCTCTACTATTGCTGGCGCGCCTTCCGCGAGAACGAACTCAACAAGATGTCGGGCCGCCTCAAGGAGGCGCTGATCGAGACCGCCAAGCTCACGGCGATGATCTTCACGCTGATCTGGGGCGTGTTCCTGTTCGTGCGCTTCCTCGGCTTTGCCGGACTGCCGGAAGCCTTTGCCGACTGGGTGGTGCACCTGGATGTGCCACCCATCGTCATCATGATCTGCATCCTGCTGGCCTATGCCATTCTCGGCATGTTCATGGACGCCATCGGCATGCTGATCCTGACGCTCCCGGTGGTCTATCCGGCAGTTATCGCGCTGGGTTACGATCCGATCTGGTTCGGCATCATCGTGGTGAAGATGGCCGAGATATGCCTGATCACCCCGCCCATCGGACTGAACTGCTTCGTGGTGGCAGGCGTCAGCCGCGACCTGACCGATGACGAGGGCAATTCTCTGGCCATTCCGTTGCAGGACGTGTTCCGCGGCATCGGCCCGTTCTTCGTGGCCGACGTGGTGACTGTCATTGGACTGCTGATGTTCCCCGGCATCATCACCTGGCTGCCGAGCCTGATGGATTAGGGCAATTCAGATTTCAGGCAATCAAGAACGAGTCAGGAAATGCCCGGTCTTGGGGCAATTCCTGACACCATTCAAATCTGAAATGCTCAAGGCGCAGTCCGGACAAATTACGCGTCAGGCAGCAACATGTCTCAGGCAAGGCCCGCTTCTGCCTTGATGGCGGCCACGTAGTATTCGCGCATCTGCCGTGCCACCGGGCCGGGCTGGCCACCGCCGATCTGGTGCCCGTCGATCTCCACGATCGGCATCACCAGCGTGGTGGCCGAGGACAGGAACGCCTCGTCGGCCGCCAGCGCCTCTTCCACCGTGAACAGCCGTTCTTCCAGCCTCACGCCCTTGTCGGCACACAGCTGCTTGATGACCTTGCGACGGATGCCGGGCAGGATCTCGTTGGACAGAGGCCGGGTGATGATGGTGCCATCCTTGACGATATAGGCCGTCGACGAGGTGCCTTCGGTGACGTATCCGTCCTCGACCATCCAGCCCTCGAAGGCGCCCTTTTCCACCGCCGCCTGCTTGGCCATCACCTGGCCGAGCAGCGCGATCGACTTGATGTCGCGCCGCTTCCAGCGGATGTCCTCGACTGTCACCACCTTCACGCCGGTGCGTGCATTGGCGTTGTCGATCAGCTGCTTCTTCATGGTGAAGGCGGCTACCGACGGCTTGGTGCCGGGCGCGGGAAACGCAAAGTCCCGGTCGGCCACACCTCGGGTGATCTGCGAGTAGACCCCGCCTTCCTCGATACCATTCAGCTCGATCAGCTTCTCGTGCATGGCGACGAACTCGTCCTCGCTCATCGGCATGCCGATGCGAAGCTCGCCAAGCGAGCGCTTCAGCCGCTCGAGGAAAGGCGCCTTGTCCACCATCTTGCCGCCGATCACCGGCACCACTTCATAAATGCCGTCGCCGAACACGAAGCCACGGTCGAAGATCGAGACCCTGGCCTCGCCTTCCGGCAGGTAATCACCATTGACAAAAACAGTACGGCTCATGGTCTGGCGCCTCATCTGGGAATTGCGGATGCTGATGCTTCTGGCATTGCCGGCGGATGTGCCACAAGTGACCAGAAACCGGCAAGCGTTATCACCAGCCAGCCGCCGGCACGATTGCGCTTGTCGAGCCCCCCGCATGCCATGCTATCTCAATCTGTCCGATATACTGGGGAGCACAGAATTGATCACCGATACCGCCGTCAGCGCAATGCTGGCCCGCGAGGAGGCACTCTTCCGCCAGCGCAACCCGAACTCCGCCGCCCGCGCCGAAGCCGGCGGACGCCACTGGCTCAATGGCGTGCCGATGCTGTGGATGAGCGACTGGGGTACGCCCTTCCCGCTCATCATGGAAAAGGCCGAAGGCGCGACGCTGACCGACATCGACGGCAACATCTATGCAGATTTCTGCCTCGGCGATACCGGCGCGATGTTCGGCCATACGCCTGAGCCCGTTGTAAAGGCCATCGCCGCCCAGGTCGCCCGCGGCACCACGACCATGCTGCCCTCCGCCGATGCCGCCATCGTGGGTGAGCTGCTGGCGGACCGCTTCGGTCTGCCCTACTGGCAGGTAACGGCCACCGCGTCAGATGCCAACCGGGCCATCCTGCGGTGGTGCCGGGCGGTGACCGGGCGCTCCAGGGTGCTGGTGTTCAACCGCTGCTATCATGGCGCCGTCGAGGACAGCTTCGTGACGCTCAAGGACGGCAAGGTCATCACCAGCCCGTCGCTGGTCGGCGAAGTCCGCGACCTGCCGCTTCACACCCGCATGGTCGAATTCAACGACCTCGCCGCGCTTGAACGCGCGCTTGCCGTTGAAACGGTTGCCTGCGTTCTGGCCGAACCGGTGATGACCAATGTCGGCATGGTGCTGCCGGACCCGGGCTACCATGACGCGCTGCGCGACCTGACCCGGCGCACCGGCACCCTGCTGGTGATCGACGAGACCCACTGCCTGTCCTCCGGCCCCGGCGGCTATACCCTTGCGGAGGGACTGGAGCCCGATGCCATCGTGCTCGGCAAGCCGGTGGCCGGCGGCGTGCCAACCGGTGTTTATGGCGTGTCCGAAGAATTCGGCCAGCGCATCCGGGACTATCTGGGCCGTCGCGACCAGCTAGGCTTCAGCGGCATTGGCACGACGTTGTCCGGTTCCGCCCTTCAGATGGCCGCCATGCGGGCGGTACTGGAGAACTATTTCACCGAGACCTCCTTCGCACCGCTGATCGAGGTTGCCAGCAAGCTTGAAACCGGCATCGCCAGGCTCATCGAGAAACACGCAGCCCCCTGGCACGTCGTGCGCGTCGGCGCGCGCGTGGAGTTCATGTGCACACCCGATCGCCCCCGCAACGGCGGCGAAGCCTACGAGATGATCCACAAGCCTGTGGACGTCGCCGTGCATCATTACCTGCTCAATCGCGGTGTGCTGATCACGCCGTTCCACAACATGATGCTGATCTGCCCGGCCACGACTCCGGCAGACGTCAATGCACTGCTCAGCGGCCTTGACAGCTGCCTGGCAGAACTCGGCAGCCCCGCCTGAGCCCGGAGAAAACCACACCATGCCGGCCAACCCGTTTCCCGAAGCCGTTGAAGAGGCCGAACGGTTCCTCTCGGCCAATCCGCAGGCCCAGTCCTTCCAGCTGATCTTCACCGACCTGTGCGGCGCCCAGCGCGGCAAGCACCTGCGCCGCGAGGAGCTGATGGCCGCCTACCGCGACGGCCGTTTCATGCCCGGCTCCATCCTCAGCCTCGACATGACCGGCCGCGACATCGAGGAAACCGGCCTCGTCTGGGAAGACGGCGACGCCGACCGCATCGTCTGGCCGGTGCCCGGCACGCTGAAGACCGTGCCGTGGATCGACGGCGGCACTTCGGCCCAGTTCATCACCACCATGCGAGAGATGGATGGCAGCCGGTCCATCGCTGAACCGCGCAACGTGCTGCAGGGCGTCGTCGAGCAGTTTTCAACCCTGAACCTGACGCCGGTTGCCGCCATCGAACTGGAGTTCTACCTGTTCGACCGGGCAGCAGCACTAGCCGGCACCCCGCGCCCGCCGCGCGCGCTGGTGAACGAGGCAAGGCCGGAGCATTTCCAGGCCTACCTGCTGAACGACCTCGACGACTTTGCCCCGTTCTTCGAAGACCTCTACGCCGCCTGCGATGCGCAAGGCCTGCCGGCCCGCACGCTCATTTCAGAGTATGCGCCGGGCCAGATGGAAGTGGTGCTGAAGCACCGCGCCAACGCGCTGCAAGCTGCCGATGAAGCCGTAATGCTGAAGCGGCTGGTGCGCGCCGTGGCAGACAAGCACGGCCTGGCTGCAAGCTTCATGGCCAAGCCCTATAGCCAGTTCACCGGCTGCGGCATGCATGTGCACACCTCGCTCGCCCGCCCGGATGGCAGCAACGCCTTCACCGCTGATCGCGCCGAGGAGTCCACTCTCATGTTGCAGGCCATCGCCGGCATGATGGCGACCATGGCTGACGGTATGCTGATCTTTGCCCCCAACGCCAATTCCTATCGCCGATTCCGCAAGTCGAGCTATGCCCCGGTCGCCCCCAACTGGGCGGTCAACAACCGCACCGTATCGGTGCGCGTACCGGCAAGTACCGGCGAGACCATGCACATCGAGCACCGCCCCGCCGGCGCCGACGCCAACCCCTACCTCGTGCTTGCCGCCGTGCTGGCCGGCATGCATCACGGCATCACCGGCAAGCTCGACCCGGGCGCGCCCGTCACCGGCAACGGTTATGAGCAGCCCGCGCCGCCGATGCCGACCAACTGGTATGCCGCGGCCGAAGCCTTCCGCAAGTCGGACGTCATGAAGGCATACCTTGGCGAGCGGCTGGTCGATATCTTTGCCACCATCAAGGAAGTGGAGGCCGACCGGTTCTACGCCGAGCCCACGGCGCTCGACTTCGCATGGTACCTGCGCACGGTGTGATCCTTGCGGCTTTAACGCTTCGACAGGCCGAACTATATAACCCTCATGACAGACAAGGTTACCCGGCATCTCGCCCGGCGGCTGCAGGATGGCCGCTTCGCCCTGCCCGGCCACGACACCACCAAGTCCCTGAAGGACTTCTGGCGCTGGCAGCGCAGCAGCAAGCGCGCCGCATGGCCGGACTGGGTTGAGAACAAGGCCCATGCCGCGCCTGCCCGCAGGGTGCAGGATGATGGCCTTTCCGTCACCTGGATCGGCCACGCCACAGCGCTGATCCAGACGCAGGGGCTGAACATCCTCACCGATCCGTTCTTCTCGCTGCGGGCAAGCCCGTTCTGGTTTGCCGGGCCGAAGCGGGTGCGGGCCCCCGGTATTGCGCTGGATGAGTTGCCGCCAATCGATCTGGTGCTGCTCAGCCATAATCACTACGACCACATGGACATTTCCGCCCTGGAGCGGTTGTCACATGACCATGCGTTGACGCTCGTTACGCCGCATGGCAACTCCCGTCATGTCAGGCGCCTGAAACCGGGCACCGGCGTCCTTGAACTGGGCTGGCACGACGTTCACGAACATGCCCGCGTCAAGATCAGTCCGACGCCGGCCTTGCACTGGTCCCGGCGCACGCTGTTTGACCGCAACCGGTCGCTTTGGTCCGCCTTCTACATCACCACGCCAGCCCACCGGATCTATTTTGCCGCCGACACAGGCTTCGGCAGTGGCGAACACTTCACCATCACCCGCGACATGTATGGCGAGCCCGACCTGGCGCTCATTCCCATTGGCGCCTACGAACCGCGCTGGTTCATGGCGCCGCAGCACATCGACCCCGAAGAGGCGGTGCGCGCCCACAAGCTGCTCGGTGCCAGGCGTTCGGTGGCGATCCACCATTCCACCATCCAGCTGACGGACGAGGCAATCGATGCGCCTGCCCTGGCGCTCGCCGAGGCCCGCACTGCCCATGCGGTGCCGGAGGACGAGTTCCGCCTGCTGGATGTGGGCGAAACCTGGCGCCTTTGACGCTCGCCATCGCCCATTCACGGTGCTAGCTTTCCGCCTCAACAGGCCAATACGGACAGGAGATCGATCACATGTCGGCAATCATCGGCTGGGCCCACTCGAAATTCGGCAAGCTCGAGGACATGGAACTGGAAGACCTGCTCGCCACAGTTTCACGCGAAGCTGTCGAGGACGCAGGTATCGGTTTCGACGAGGTCGACGCCATCTATGTCGGCAATTTCGGCATGTTCGAGAAGCAGTCGTTCCCGGCTGCCTTCACGCTTGATGCCGACCCGGCGTTCCGTTTCAAGCCGGCCACCCGTGTCGAGAATGCCTGCGCCACCGGCTCTGCCGCCGTGCACATGGGCCTCAACGACCTTGCCGCAAAGCGCTCGCGCTTCGTGCTGGTGGTGGGTGCAGAGAAGATGACCAAGGCTTCCGGCGCCGAGATCGGCGACATCCTGCTCAATGCCTCCTACCGCAAGACCGAAGCCGATACGCCGGGCGGCTTTGCCGGGGTGTTCGCCCGCATCGCCGACCTGTATTTCCAGCGCCATGGCGACCAGTCCGAGGCCATGGCCCGCATCGCCGCCAAGAACCACGCCAACGGCGTGCACAACCCCTTTGCCCAGATGCAGAAAGACTTCGGTTTCGACTTCTGCAACACCGTATCGGAAAAGAACCCGACGGTGATCGGCGCCATCCGCCGCACCGACTGCTCGCTGGTGTCTGACGGCGCTGCCGCCATGGTGATGACCGACACCGAAACCGCCTTGCGCTTTCCCAAGGCCGTGCACGTGCGCGCTGCCGCCCACGCCCAGGATTACCTGCCCATGGCACGGCGCGACATCATCCAGTTCGAAGGCTGCACGCAAGCCTGGAAGAAGGCACACGAATTGGCCGGCACGACGCTCGATGACCTGTCGTTTGTCGAGACCCACGATTGCTTCACCATCGCCGAGCTCATCGAGTACGAGGCGATGGGACTGGCAAAGCCCGGCGAGGGTGCAAGGGCGATCAAGGAAGGCTGGACCACGAAGGACGGCAAGCTGCCGGTAAACCCCTCCGGCGGGCTCAAGTCGAAGGGCCATCCGATCGGCGCCACCGGCGTGTCGATGCACGTCATGGCCGCCATGCAACTCACCGGAAATGCCGGCGGAATGCAGTTGAACAACCCTGAACTTGCAGGAATTTTCAACATGGGCGGCGCAGCCGTGGCCAACTACGTTTCGATTCTTGAGCGGTTGCGCTGAACAGGCCTTGACGGCTTTGCCCCAGCCGTGCCGGACGTCTTGGCTTTTGCGCAAGTCTCCGGACTTCGCATCCAACGGTGAAACCGGCTATAGTTCACGACACAACGCTTGCAGGGAGATTGCGCAGCAATGAAGTTCATCATCGCCGTCATCCAGCCGCACCGCCTCGACGCCGTACGAGAGGCCCTGTCAGGGGTCGGCGTGACCGGCATGACCGCCACAGAGGTCAAGGGTTTCGGCCGGCAGGGCGGCCACTCCGAAATCTATCGCGGCGCCGAGTACACGGTGCACTACCTGCCCAAGGTCAAGCTCGAAATCGCCGTGGATGACCACATGGCCGACAAGGCGGTGGAAACCATCGCCCAGGCCGGGCGCACCGGCAAGATCGGCGACGGCAAGATCTTCGTCATCGACCTTGAAAGCGCCATGCGGGTTCGCACCGGCGAGACCGGCCCCGACGCCCTCTAGGCGAACCTGACTTCGCCCGAGAGCGGCAGCTTGCGCACCCGTTTGCCGGTGGCGGCAAAGATCGCATTGGCAAGCGCCGGCAGCGACGGCGGCGTGCCGGGCTCTCCGGCCCCGCCCATCTTCGGCGAGTTCTCCAGGATGCGAACCTCGATGGAAGGGCACTGTCCCATGCGCATGGCGTCGAAGCTGTCGAAGTTGCCCTGCTCCGCCATGCCGTCGGCAAAGGTGATTTCCTCTCCCATCGCAGCCGACAATCCATAGATGATGCCGGACATCATCTGTGCTTCCAGGTTACCCGGATCGAGCACAATGCCGACGTCGGCCGCGCACCATACCCTTTCGATCCTGATGCCGGCATCGGTATCGGCAACCTGTATGACCTGGGCCACCCACGAACCGAACGACAGGCAGAAGGCAACGCCGCGCCCGCGCGCCTTGACGCCTGATGCATTAAGCGGCGTACCCCAACCGGACATCTCCTTCACCGCTTCCAGCACACCAACCGCTGGCACATGTTTCGCCATCAGTTTCAGCCGCAACTCCAGCGGGTCCTGCGAAGAGCCTGCCGCGATCTCGTCCATGAAGCTTTCAAGGAAGAACGGGTTGAACGAATGCCCCACCGCGCGCCAGAACCCGACCGGAATGGCGAGGTCCACCGGCACGCCGGTAACGTGGAAATTGGCCAGGTCATAAGGTTGATCCCACAGGCCATCGACAATCAGCTTGTCCGGACCGGGCGGGGTCATCGCCCCTGCCAGACGGCCGAAGGCAGACGCCATCACCGACTGGCTGGCGGTGCGGAAACTGATCGCCTCGATGCCGTTTGAACCCATCACGGCTTCCGCATCGCATAAGGCGCCGGGCCGGTACATGTCGTGGCGCATGTCCTCTTCGCGCGTCCAGGTGACCTGAACCGGCTTGCCGTCCGCCTCCTTCGCCACGCGTGCGGCGAGGATGGAGAAGTCGGTCTCGAACCGCCGCCCGAAGCCGCCGCCGAGATAGGTGCTGACGACCTCGACATTGTCCGCCGGAATCGAGAATACCGCAGCCGCCTGCTGCACGATGGACGTAGGCGCCTGGTTGCCGCTCCAGATCGTCAGCCGGTCGCCTTGCCATTGCGCCGTCGCGTTCATCGGCTCCATGCAAGCATGGGCCAGATAGGGCGCCGAATAACGCGCCTTGATGGTCCCTCCCCCCGCAGCCGCATCGGCAGGTGTCTCGCCATCCGAGCGCATGTCAAAGCCTTCGCCAGACGCCAGCGCTTCCTCGATCTTGCCGAACACGGCCTCGGTCGTCGCCGGATAGGGGGCCTCGGCCCATTGCGGCGTCACGGCATCGGCCGCCTTCATCGCCGTCCAGGTGTTGCCGGCGATCACCGCAAAACCGGTTCCAAGGTTCACAACCTTGACCACGCCCGGCATGGCCAGCGCCGCTGCCTCGTCCATGGCGGTCATCGCAGCACCCTGGCGCGGGTTCATCCGCACCGTGGCGAACAGCATCTCCGGCATCCGCACGTCGATGCCGAACTGCGCCTTGCCGGTGACCTTGGCTTCCATGTCCAGCTTGGGCTGCGTCTTGCCGAGATAGCGCCACTGCTCGCGAGGTTTCAACGTCACGTCAGACGGCACCTTGCGCTGCGCCGCCTTCTCCGCCAGCGCCCCGTAGCTGAGCGACTTGCCAAGCGCAGGATCGGTGACCTTGCCGTTCTCTGTGCGCAGTGAAGCAGCTGCAACGCCCCATTCCTCTGCCGCCGCATGCACCAGCATCTGCCGTGCAGCGGCCCCTGCTTCGCGCAGCTTGTCGAACGCATCGACAGTCGAGCTTGAGCCACCGGTTGCCTGCATGGCGAGGAACTTGGCAACGACCCCCTGAAGCCCGCGCATGGTCTCGGCCACGAACGAGTTGTCGAACGCCGGAAACGGCGCTCCTTCCTCCAGCATGGCCGAGTTGTAATAGGCCTTGGCGGCCGGCGCGAACCCGGTCTGCACCGAGGCCAGTTCGACGTCCAGTTCCTCGGCGATCATGGCCGCCAGCGTGGTCAGCATGCCCTGGCCCATCTCGGCGCGCGGGATGATCATGGTCACCGTGTCATCCGACGCAATCTTGATGAACGGTGTGAACACGCCCTCGTCCGGCCTTGCCTCGAGCGGGTTCGGATACGGCTTTTGGTACATGTACCAGCCAACGGCAAACCCGCCAGCGACAGCGGCGGAGCCAAGCAGGAACGTACGGCGCAGGATCTTGCCCATGGTCACGCCCCCGCCAGCTTCTTCGCAGCCGCATGAATGGCGGCGCGGATGCGCGGATAGGTGCCGCAGCGGCACAGGTTGCCCGACATTGCCTCATCGATGTCGGCATCGGTTGGCGCGGGAATGGTCTTCAGCAGAGCGGTTGCCGCCAGCACCTGGCCCGACTGGCAATAACCGCACTGCGCGACCTGCCCATCGACCCACGCCTCCTGTACCGCGCTCAGTGTACCGTCCCCCGCGGCGATGCCCTCAATGGTGGTTATCTCACCGCTGACGCTGCTGACCGGCGTCACGCACGAGCGCACCGGCTCGCCATCCACCAGCACCGTGCAAGCCCCGCACTGGGCAATGCCGCAGCCGAACTTGGTGCCGGTCAGCCCGGCCACGTCGCGCAGCGCCCACAACAGCGGCATCTCGGGATCAGCCTCGATGCTGATGGTCTTTCCGTTAACTTTCAGATCCATGCGGTCAAATCCATGCTTGATGATCCAGCAGACATAGGAAGCCGGGGCCTGCGCCGCAACAAACAACTTTGCGACTGCCGTCAACTTTTGGCACAGTGCCAGCGTATCCCTTCAACTACCGTCCACCGATGACCGGCACAGCAGACGATATAGCCCGCGATTGCGCTCAAGCCCTGTGGCGCGACGACACTGCCAGCCGGGAGCTGGGCATGACGCTGGTGTCGGTACGGGCGGGTCATTCGGTCATCTCCATGGCCGTACGGGACGACATGGTCAACGGCCACGGCACCTGTCATGGCGGCTACATGTTCACGCTGGCCGATTCTGCGTTTGCCTATGCCTGCAATTCCTACGATGAACGCGCCGTGGCGCAGCATTGTTCCGTGACGTTCATCGCCCCGGCCATGCACGGCGACATTCTCACCGCAGAGGCCCGCGAGGTCTCGCGCACCAGCCGTTCCGGCATCTACGACGTCACCATCACCGGCGCGCAAGGCCAGCGGATTGCCGAGTTCCGCGGCCATTCGCGCACCATTGGCGGCGCCATCATCAACACAACAGCCTGACCGGGTGGCCCAGGCCCGGTTATCTGGTGACGATCTCCGGCCCCATCAGCGTGTAGGGCAGCCACGTCGACAGCACCGGCACATAGGTCACCAGGATCAGGAACAGGAACAGCACGCCGACGAACGGCAGTGCGGCTCGCACCACCTGCAGCAGGATCATGCCGGTAATGCCCGAGGTGACGAACAGGTTGAGCCCGATCGGCGGGGTGATCATGCCGATCTCCATGTTCACCACCATGATGATGCCGAGGTGGATCGGATCGACGCCCAGCTCCATGGCGATCGGGAAACACCACCGGCGCCACGATGAGCAGCAGGCCCGAGGGTTCCATGAACTGCCCGCCCAGCAGCAGCAGCAGGTTGACGGCGATCAGGAAGGTGAACCAGTTGAAGCCGGCCCCGATCATCCAGTCGGTGATCGCCTGCGGGATGCGCTCCGACGTCAGCACGTGGGCGAACAGCAGCGCGTTGACGATGATGAACATGAGCATGATGATGGTCTTGGACGAATCCACCATCACCTTGCGGGTGTCGTCGTGGAAGAAGGCGCGGAAGAAATTGCGCCCCATCAGCGACAGGTTGCGCCCCCACACCGGCAGCGACGCCACCAGGTATCCCGGTATGTTGAGCGGGTTGGAGCCCGGATCGCGCCACATCGCATAGGCAACCATGATGGCGAACGAAAGGGCAAGGCCGACAAGCGCCCGCCCTCCGGCGGTTACGCCTTCCCATTCCGAGGCGATGAAGAACGACAGGATCATCCAGACGAAGAAGAACGACATGGCATAGACCAGCGACGAGAACCCGACACGGGCGCGGCGCGGGTCGGTGTCCTTCAGCCACGTCTCACCTTTCATCGGGCCCATGTCGCGATAGACGAACAGGGCGATGACGAACGAATAGACCGCAGCCACGGCAGCCGCTTCCGTCGGCGTGAACACACCGCCATAGATGCCGCCGATGATGATGATGATCAGGAACAGGCCCCAGCCGGCTTCCTTGCCGCCAGCCAGGATCTCGCCGAAACCCTTCCATTCCTCGGACGGCAGGTTCTTGAAGCGGGCCATGATGTAGATGGCCACCATCAGCATCAGGCCGGCGACGAGGCCGGGGATCACGCCGGCGAGGAACATGCGCCCGACCGATACGTCGGTGGCGGCGGCAGTACACCACCATCACGATCGATGGCGGGATGAGGATGCCCAGCGTGCCGGCATTGGCGATGACGCCGGCGGCGAATTCCTTGGAGTAGCCGACCTGCCGCATGCCGGCGATGGCGATGGTGCCGATAGCGACCACGGTGGCCGGCGACGAACCGGACAGTGCGGCAAACAGCATGCAGGCCAGCACCGACGCCATCGCCAGTCCGCCCCGGAAATGCCCGACCGCCGCAATGGCGAAGCGGATGATGCGCCGCGCCACGCCGCCGGTCGACATGAACGACGAGGCCAGGATGAAGAACGGGATCGCCAGCAGCGTATAGTTCTGCGAGGCGGTGAACAGCTGCAACGCCACCGATGACATCGAGTTCGTCGAGAAGAACGCGATGATGATGATGCTCGACAGGCCAAGTGATACCGCGATCGGCACGCCGAGAAACAGCAGCACCAGCACGAGGGCAAAGAGAATTCCGGCTTCCATGGTCGTCAGTCTCCTCAGCTTGCCCTTGTTTTCAGCGACGAGTTCTTCCGCCTCGTGTCCGGCGACCATGAGTTCACGCTTGCCGGTGGCAGATCTGCACGGCGGCCTCGGCGCAACGGAAGACGAAGAGCGCCTAGTCCGATCGGCAGCATCAGATAGGCGATCCAGCGGTGCACCCGCTCCTGCAGGCCGAACGCCGCCTGCATCCATTCGGGATAGCGCAGGTCATCGAGGCCGATGCCGATCTTGTAGATCTTCGACCAGTAGTCGATGGCGCCGCCGTTGGTCTGCGCACCCAGTATCTGCAGCCAGTCAGCCGACAGGAGGATGACCCCGTAGACCACCCCGCACAGCGCGCCGAAGATGGCGGCGGCCTTGAACAGCGGCTTGGGAAACAGCCGGATGACGGCATCGACACCCAGGTGGGAACCGATGCTCACCCCGTAGCTCATGCCGAACAGGATCATCCAGGCGAACAGGATGCGGGTAAATTCCAGCGCCCCGCCCCAGCCGGTGTTGAACCCGTAGCGCGCGATGACCTGGATGAACGAGACAGCGGTTATCGAGCGTGAGGAGGATGGCGAGCACATTCTCCTCGAAGCGGCTGACGATCTCGGGCCGCCAGCGCTCGACCAGGAAAAACGCTGCGACAATCGCCAGCGTGACCAGGGTGATCAGCATCCCCGCCCCTCCCTAATTGATGCAAGTAGATGGCCGGCGCGAACAGGTCGCACCGGCCCGCCATGCAATGGCTTACTGGTCGTTGGTGGCAGCAGCCGCGTCGATCAGGTCCTTGCCGATGTCGCCTTCGAACTTGCTCCATACAGGCTTCATCGTATCGACCCAGACCTTGCGCTGCTCAGGGGTCAGTTCGCGCACCACGCCACCGGCCTTGATGATGTTCTCGCGGTTGGCGGCTTCCTTCTTGGCGACGTCGTCGTTTGCCTTCGCCGTGACATCCTTGAGGATGGTGAGGAACTGCGTACGCACGTCCTCCGGCAGTCCGTCCAGCCACTCCTTCGAGGTCACCACGCCATAGGCGAGCACCTGGTGGTTGGTTTCGGTGATGCCGTCCTGCACCTCGAAGAACTTCTGGGTATAGATGTTCGACCAGGTGTTTTCCTGACCATCGACAACGCCGGTCTGCAGCGCGCCATAGACTTCCTTGAAGGCGAGCTTCTGGGCGGAGGCACCCATGGCCTCGATCATCGCCACGGCCACATCCGACGTCTGCACCCGGAACTTCAGGCCATTGGCGTCAGACGGCAGCAGCAGCGGCTTCTTGGCCGAGAACTGCTTCATGCCCGACGACCAGATGGCCAGGCCTTCAAAGCCCTTGTCGTTGACAGCCTTTAGCAGGTTGGAAGCCGCTTCCGACTCGAGGAACTTGTCGAACGCCACCAGGTCCTTGAACAGGAACGGCAGGTCGAAAACCCGGTACTTCAGCGTGTAGGCCTCGAACTTCGACAGCGACGGCGCCGCCAGCTGAACGTCGCCCAGCAGCAGGGCTTCCATCACCTTGTCGTCGTCATAGAGCGTGGAGTTCGGGAAAACTTCCATGCAGGCCTTGCCGTTCATGTCCGCGTTGATGCGGTCTGCCAGCAGCGTGGCGGCATCACCCTTGGGGTGACCGGTAGCAGCCACGACGTGGCTGAACTTGATCACCATCTCGCCATCATCACACTGGGCGAATGCGCCGGTGGCGGACACAGCGAGCAGGCTGATGGCGGCGGCGGCAGCTTTCAGGAATTTCATGGTTTCTCCTCCTCGGTTCTTTCAGCAGCCCGGCAGCGCGCTGGCAACGGAACGGCCCGGCGCGGTGTGGCTTGCGGGATGTTGAAGGCGCTTGAACCGGGCAAAACAATGCGAAAACGGCGTTACTGCACTGCGAAATCCGCATTGCGGCGCGAAAATGGGTGGAATCCGTAACATTGGATGATCAAACTGTTACCGATTCAACCCATTTCAATTCAGTCTGCCGTGAAGTCCTCGCGCTTCAGGCCATGGCGCTGCATCTTTTCGTACAACGTCTTGCGCGACAGGCCGAGCCGCTCATAGACCTTGCGCAAGCTGCCGCCGCTTGCCTGCAATTCTGCCGTCAGCACAGTCTTTTCGAAAGCGGCAACCCGGTCTGCCAGCTTGCCGGACAATGCCGCCGCCGGCCCGTCAGGATCGGCATCAAGGCCCAGCACCAGACGTTCAGCCCAGTTGCGCAGCTCGCGCACATTGCCCGGCCAATCGCGCTGGGACAGGGTGGCCAGCAAACCACCCGGCACGTCGGGCGCACTTTTCCTGAAGCGGCTCGCTGCCTCGTTCAGCAGTTGCAGGAAGAGTCTCGGAATGTCATCGCGCCGCTGCGCCAGCGCCGGCAGGTTGATCGACACGGCATTCATGCGGAACATCAGGTCGCGCCGCAGCCGGCCTAGCGTCACTTCCTCTTCAATGTTGCGCGACGTGCCGAACAGGAACCGGGCATCGAGCCTGATCGGCTCACTCGACCCGGCCCGGCGGATGGCGCGGTCATCCAGCACCTGCAGCAATTGCGCCTGAACCTCCTGGTTCAACGCACTGACATCTTCCAGAAAGATGGTGCCGCCACGTCCGTGCTCCAGTCTTCCAGCGCGCGCCCGCACCGCGCCGGGAAAGGCCCCCGCCTCGTGTCCGAACAGGTCCGACGCCGCCATGTCTTCCGTGAGGGCCGCGCAGTTGATCACCACGAACGGCTTGTTCCGGCGTTCGGAACGATCATGCAGCGCCCGCGCCGCCACCTTCTTGCCGCTGCCTTCAGGCCCCTGCAACAGCACGTCCGCATCGGTGCCGGCAATCAGCCGGATCCGTTCGCGCAACGCCGTCATCACGGGCGTGCGCCCGGCCAGCTGCCGCTCCAGCGCATCGCCCTGCTCCATCACCTCGCGCAGGCTGCGGTTTTCCATCACCAGCCGGCGGCGGTCGAGGGCGCGGCGCACCACCTCCGCCAGGTGGGCGGTGGCGAACGGCTTTTCGATGAAGTCATAGGCGCCGTCGCGCATCGCCCTGACTGCCAGCTGTACATCTCCATGGCCGGTAATCAGGATCACCGGAATGTCAGGGTCCACGTCATGCACCCGCTGCATGAATGACATGCCGTCAAGGCCCGGCATGCGGATGTCGGTGACGATGGCGCCGGTCAGCCCCGGGTTGACCTCGCCCAGCATCCGGTCGGCAGCCGCAAAGCCGCGCACGTGAAAGCCCGCCAGCTCAAGCGCCTGCATGGCAGAAGCGCGAATGTCGTCATCGTCATCGACGAACAGGACCTGCGCCTGTGGCCTGGTCATTCAGCCGCCTCCGGCACTGCCACCGCCGTCTTCAGCGCAACCCGGAACAGCGCGCCACCTTCGGGATGATTGCTGACGCTCAGGTTGCCGCCAAAATCCTTGACGATGTTGTAGGAGATCGACAGCCCGAGACCCAGCCCCTTGCCGACACCCTTGGTGGTGAAGAACGGATCAAAGATGCGCGCGGCCACGGTGTTGCCGATGCCGGGACCATGGTCGCGAACGAGGATCGCCGTCTCGCCGCTGGCTGTCTCGCTGAACACCTCGATACCGCGCTGCGGGTCAGCCTCGCTGGCATCGATGGCGTTGGAGATGATATTCATCAGCACCTGTTGCAGCCTGACCGTGCCGCCCAGCACATGGAGGTCCTCCGGCGGCAACGTCACCTCCACCGGAACCCCCGACTGGCGCAGCCTCGCGCCCAACAGCTCCAGCGTCTCCTCGATGACCGCCCGCACGGCCACCGGCCTCGGCTTCTCGTCCGGCTTGCGGGCAAAGTTGCGCAACCGGCGGCTGATCGACGCCAGCCGGTCGGCCAGCTTGACCACCTGGTCGAGGTTGCTGCGCGCCGTGTCCGGGTGGCCACGCTCCAGGAAAACCCCGGCATTCTCGGCATAGGTCTTCAGTGCCGCCAGCGGCTGGTTGAACTCGTGGCTCAGCGCAGCCGACATCTGGCCCAGCGCCGCCAGCTTGCCGGCCTGGACGAGGTCTTCCTGGGTGCGCTTGAGCTCCTCCTCGGCCAGCTTGCGCTCGCGCACTTCAAGCTTCAGCTTGGCGTTTGCCGCATTGAGATCTGCGGTGCGCTCTTCTACCCGGTGCTCAAGCTCGTCGCGGGCTTTCTTCTGCAACCGCAACCGCTCGGCGAGCTGGTTCCGGCGCGCCATCAGCAGCGCCGCTGCTGCTCCGGCGAGCAGCACCAGCAGCACGGCGATGGCGCTCACCACTGCCGCTTCACGGACTGCGGGCGCCGTGCTGGCGAACACCTGCAGGGTCCATGCAGGTCCCGCCATCGGATGGCTCAGCACCATGAACTGCCCCGCCCCCAGGGAAGACCCCGCAATGATCGCTGCGTCGCCGTGCTGGCCCTCGACCTCAAGCGCCATCTCGGTGACGTCTGCATTGGCATAACGGCGCGACAGTTTCAGCGCCGACAGCCTCTCCGGCGTCAGCGGCTTTACCGACTTGTAAAGCAGGTCCGGGCGCCCCGACATGAACACCACATCATCGTCGCCGGTGACCAGCACGAGGTGTTCGCCGCCGCGCCAGCTCTCCTCGATCCGGTCGACGGCAATCTTCACCGCCACGACCCCGATGATCTCCGCGCCCAGCCGCACCGGCGCCGAGAAGTAATAGCCGCGCTTCAACGACATGGATCCCAGCGCATAGTAATTTCCCGTCTTGCCCTCCATCGCCTCGGTGAAGTAGGGGCGATAGTTGTAGCTTTGCCCGACGAACGACGTGGGCAATTGGTAATTGCTCGCCGCCAGCGTCAGGCCGGTCCGGTCCATCACATAAATGTCTGAAGACCCCAGCAGGGTGTTGACCCGCTGCAGCTGGATGGACAACTGGTCCCGCAATGCATCGCCCTTGGGGCTCAGCAGGACACGGCGGATGTCGGTGCGGTCGGCCAGCAGGTGCGGCAGGCGCTCGTAGCGCTCCAGCGCGCTGGAGATGCTCGCCTCCGCCAACCGCAACGTCACCTGGCCGCGCGCCTGGGTTTCGTTAAGGAAGTGCCGCAGCGCATAGGCATGGCTGATCAGCCCAATGGCCAGGGCAAACAGCGCCGTCACGCCGAGCAACAGCAGCCATTGCCGCCTTGAATGTCCAGTGGTGTCCATGGCGGACAATCTTGCAGCGCGCGTGCTTCAATGTGAAGGGAGTGATTTCCTGCGCTGAAGCAGCGAAAGCGCCGTCTGTACGCCCAGCCTGGGCGACGACAGGACGGGTATTCCCAGTTCCGCCAACAGCGGCTCCGCCGGGGCCATGGACGCCTGTGCCAGCACGATGCACGAGGGCTTGCCGGTCACGGCCGCCGGAAGGACGGCAGCAGCGATCGCGTCTGCATAGGCGCTGATATTGCCGGCCTCGAAGTGCGGCCAGGCACCCTCGCACATCACCACGTGCGGATCGGCGGCCACGCCCGCCCGGCTGGCCACATCCGCCAGCAGGTCCATGGTGGGCGTACGGGTGCTTTCCAGACACATGGCGACCAGCGGCCGCGGGCCGTGTTCGAGTGCGGCCTCCATCAGCACCCGGTCAATGCGGATGACCGGCGCATCCGTACGGTATGCCGCCTCGGCGGCTGCGCCGATGGACGAGCAGCTGCACACGCCAACCCCGCAGGCTGCCAGTTCGGCCATCGCGGAACTGATTGTGGCCGCCAGTTCACCCGACATGCCCTTGTCCCGCGCCTCGTCGAGCCAGCCCTGCTCCACCCGGTGGCGGCGCGCCGTGCCGGGCGCGAGTTCGTCCAGCAGCCGGTCGAATGTAAGGACGTGAGCCTGTCCCGTGTGGAGAAACGAGATCATGCCGGAATCTTCGAGGCGATCCACGTGGCGAAATCGTAGTTGGGCCGCTCCAGATGCGACAGGTGCCCGGGCGCGGCGAAGTCCGAACACAGGCCCCGGTAGACCCTTTCCGTGCAGCCCCGGTCCTCGACGTTGACGTCATCCAGCAGGTGCTTCAGCTGATCGAAATGCTGGCGAGCGTCGGGATCGTTGACGAAATCCGGCGACATGCCGCCGCCAAAGATGATGTCCACCTTGCCGGGTCCGTGCGGATGCAGCGACAGGTACCAGAAATACCCGGGCGTCAGCGTGATCAGCAGGCTGGGATAGATCGCCAGCAGCGTCGTGGTGCGCCGCCACTTGCCCTCCAGCCGGGTGTTGGACGGATGCGCCAGCGCGATCTTCAGCGTATCGTCCTTGAGGATGAAATGATAGTTGAAGGCGGCCTTCCCGGGCGGGCAGTCCATCTCGTCAAGCTTCGACAAGCCACCAATGGTGCCGGCGTGGCACACCGGCAGGTGATAGCTCTCCATGAAGTTCTCGGCGAGCACCTTCCAGTTGGTGTCCCAGACGTGGGTCTCGCGGAATGTTTCCGTGTAGGCTTCCATGCCGTAGTCGCCAATGAGATCTTCGACCTCACTGAGCACTTCGCTCACCGCTGGCGCATCGGGGTTGAGCGTCACCATGATCCAGCCCAGCCACTCCTCACAGCGCACCTGCGGCAACCGGTAATCCAGCTTGCAGAAGCCTTCGTTCTGCGACATTGCCGGCGCACCGCGCAACGAGCCGTCAAGGCTGTAGGTCCAGCCGTGATAGGGGCAGACGATGGTTGAGGTGTTGCCGCTGCCGGACAGCAGCGTCGACATGCGGTGCAGGCAGACGTTGGACTGGGCGTGCAGCCCGCCGTCCGCGCCGCGCACCACCATCACCGGCTGCCCGGCCAGTTCGAGCGTGATGTAGTCGCCGGGTTTGGCCAGCGCGCTTGCCCGCCCGGCACAGAACCATTCCTGCTTGAAGATATGCTCCAGCTCCAGCCCCACGAATTCGTCCGATGTATAGACGGATGGCGGCATGGCGCGCGCCTTATCGAAGGGAACGGCAACGTTTTCTTTCAGTTCCCGGGCGGGCGAGATCCTGCCTTGCATGACGTTCATGACGCTACCGAAGCTCCGCTTGCTTTGGGGCAAAAGTCTGCTAGATCGATGCGGCATTTGCAACACGCACAACGGGCACAAACGGGGGATGCGGGAATGGCTTGGTCGCCGGACGTCACGAGGGTCAACAGCTGGAACGAATGGGACCCTCTGAAGCACGTTATTGTGGGCGTTGCCACGGACTGCCACATTCCCCCTCCCGAACCGGCGCTGGACGCCAAGGTCCCGGAAGACTCGGACATGCGCGGCCAGTGGGGCAAGCGCCCGCAGGAAACCATCGACCGCGGCAACGAGCTGCTCGACAACTTCGCCGACATGCTGAGAAAGCGCGGCATACGCGTTGACCGGCCGACGCCGACTGATTTCTCGCTGCCCGTGACGACCCCTGACTTCCACACCGGCAGCCAGTTCGGCTGCATGCCACCGCGCGACGTGTTGCTGACGGTCGGCAACGAGATTCTCGAAGCCACCATGTCGTACCGCTGCCGCTGGTTCGAGTACCTGTGCTATCGCCCGCTGATGCAGAAGTACTGGGAGGAAGACCCCAACTTCCGCCACGAGGCCGCACCCAAGCCGCGCCTGACCGATGCCGACTACCGCAAGGACTACCTGTCGGAAAAGATCGGCATCCAGAAACGGCTGGAATGGACAGCAGAGAAGTTCTTCGTCACCACCGAGGAAGAACCGCTGTTCGACGCCGCCGACGTGCTGCGCTTCGGCAAGGACCTGGTGGTGCAGCACGGCTTCACCACCAACCTGAAGGGCATCGAGTGGCTGCGCCGGCACTTCCCCGATCACCGTGTGCACGCGGTGAATTTCCCCGGCGACCCGTATCCGATCCACATCGACGCAACGTTCACGCCGCTGCGGCCGGGCCTCATCCTCAACAACCCGAACCGCCGCCTGCCGGATGACCAGCGCCAGTACTTCCACCGCAATGGCTGGGAGATCATCGACGCGGCGCAGCCCGCCCACAACTCGCCGCCGCCGCTGTGCTACTCGTCCACCTGGCTCAGCATGAACGTGCTGGTGCTCGACCCCAAGACCGTCTGCGTGGAGAAGTCCGAAGTCTATCAGGCCGAACAGATGGACAAGCTGGGCATGGAAGTGATCGAGGTGGAACTGCGCGACGCCTACGCCTTTGGTGGCGGTCTTCACTGCTGCACGGCGGATGTATATCGCGAAGGCGCCTGCGAGGACTACTTCCCGAAAGGTTGAATGCCCGGCTGCTGGTTGACCTCGGTCATGGTTGCCACATCATGCCTTGTGCATGCTCTTCATGACGGTTCCGCCCGGAATCGCTGTCAACCTTCGGAAGGCTGGCGTTATCGATGTGCTTTTCAGCAACTGCCAGCTTCACCCTTGCAGCAACGCTTGTGCCCGCGGGCGTTGTCTGCCTGCGATATGCTCGCAGCCTCGGTACGCGATGGATGGGGTTTGCAGTGTTTCCCCTTGCCTTCGCCGCCCAGCAGGCATTCGAAGGCCTGGTATGGTTCGGCCTTGACCACGGCAATCCCTCGCTTGTGGACATCGGTGCTGCCGGCTTCCTGTTCTTCTCGCACCTGTTCTGGCCGATTGCTGTGCCCGTGTCCGTGCACCTGTTCCACCGTGACGAAAACCCGGGTGGCCTTCTGCTCGCCATTCTCATGGCGGCGGGCGTGGCATTGGGTCTGACGCTCTTCGCGCCGGTCGCCATGATGCTGGGCCACATCCCTGTAGACAGTAAGTCGGGCTCTATCAGCTACCTGCTACCGCTCATGCTGCCGGGGGAAGCAGCCCGGTTCGCGCTCAAACTGATTTACGTGGGCATAATTGCCGGCTCACTCGGCTTGTCTTCTGACCGGCGAATCCAGGGCTTCGGCGGCCTCGTTGCCGTTTCGCTGGTTGTAGCCGAATACTGGTTTGCTCCAGCCTTCATTTCGGTGTGGTGCTTCTTCGCCGCTGTCTTGTCGCTCTACATCCTGGCGGTGCTCGTGCTGGAGGCCCGCAAGCTCCCCCGCCAGGTTCAGCCGTTCAGGTACCTCTAGACATCTTCTTGCTGACCGTTCTGGCTTGCCCCGTCCCGGGCATGCTGATGATGCAGAACTTGCTCTGTGCCAGTAGAGATGCAGCAACGTTACGGGTTGCTTCGGGACGCACAATTGGCAAGCAAAGCCTCAGCCTTCACAATTGCGTCACGGACATCTACGGCGAGGGCGTCTGCTCCAATCTCGGGGCAGATCTCCGGATTGTGGGCAAAGGCAGTTCCACCGACAACAACCGAAATTGACCTGTTCAAAGACCTCTCCCGCAGATCTGCAATGGCCTGCTTGAGTTTCAATGCCCGTTGTTCCGTGCTGGCAGAAAGACCGACGACACCGAACCATTCACTCCGGACGACGCCATTGAGTTCGCCTCCGGCCTGAAGGCTTGCTCCACCTGCAACGTGCCAGCCCTCCATCTCGAACAGCCGGGAGATGATCAGAATGCCCAGCACATGTTGTTCGCCGGGAGCGCTGGCGAAGACGATCCGGTGACCAGCGTCCAGCGGACGGCGCGTTTGTTCTCCACAACCGATCTCATGAACCAGTGACTGGAGCTTACCCACTGCTTTCGTGACTTCTATGAAGCTCAGTTCGTCGGCTTTCCATTCGTTGCCGAGGTCGTTGGCTACAGGCGTGAACAGGCCGAGATAAATTTCCGGCAGAGCGATACCCCTGGTGCGCAACTTCTCGACAAAGCCAATGCAGCCGAACGTGTCTCCCGCCAACAACAGGGATCTGAACTCGGCCTTGTCGTCCGGGGAAGGATTGCAGAGCGCATTGGTCTGGACACACGGCTCTAGCCGGGAATGATCTTTCTTTGCGCCGATCAGCTGCGGAACAATCTCCGACTTGACGACTTCCGCCAGCAACTGACGCGCCTCGCCGAACTCCACGGCTTCACATGGCGTTGCTTCATCATGGCCGGCACTGCCGTTGGCGCGTTGAGCTGACCAGCGCGTCCCGTGATCAACCTTCCTGACATCTGACCCGTCTTTGGCCATTTAGCGCACCTCCCAGCCGGCCAAAATGTCGCACCATTGTGACGGTGTATGACGACCGCTTGGAATCAGGGGAAATGCTTATGTCCATTTGCGGCAACAAGGTTGCATGGTGCGCGCTATTGTAGAGTCCACGGGTTCGTGTCTGTACGTGCCGGACAGACCGGCATCAGGTTGAATTGCGCATGTGCCGCGCATGTCTGATTGGGCCAGGTTGGCTCCAGGCGGACATCCTGGCTAAGGCAGCAGTCCGATCACCACTGTCTGACGTCAGCGCCTATGGGACAGATTTGAGGTTTTCTCAACGGAGGATTTCTGGTTCATCGCAGCCATCATGGAGCGAAGATGAACAAGAAATCCGGAACATCGAAAGACGCGGCTGACAAGCTGGTCAAGGGGATTCGCCGCAAGACGCGTAAGCAGTACTCGGCGGAAGAGAAGATCAGGATCGTGCTGGCCGGCCTTCGCGGCGAGGAGAGCATTGCCGCCTTGTGCCGCCGAGAAGGGATCAGCGAGAGCCTGTATTACACTTGGTCGAAGGAATTTCTCGAGGCGGGCAAGCAGCGCCTTGCCGGAGACACGGCCCGTCAGGCAACGGCCCCTGAGGTGAAGGACCTGCGTTCTGAAGCAGCGGCTCTGAAGGAGGTCGTGGCCGACCTGACTCTGGAAAACCGTCTGCTCAAAAAAAGCATGATCGGGGATGGGGAGTACGAGGCATGAGGTACCCCGCATCCGAGAAGCTGGAGATCATCCGCACTGTCGAGGCCTCGCATTTGCCAGTCCGTCAGACGCTGTCGATGCTCGGCATCCCCCACGCCACGTACTACCGCTGGTATGATCGTTGGTCCGAGGGCGGGCTTGACGCGCTGGAGGACACGGCACCGCATCCAGGCTCTGTGTGGAACCGGCTCCCCGATGAGACGCGGGCGGACATCATCGAGTTCGCGCTCGAACATGAGGATCTGACGCCGCGCGAACTGGCCGTGAAATATACCGACGAGAAGCAGTATTTTGTCTCGGAATCTTCGGTTTACCGCATCCTGAAGGCCGAAGATCTGATCACGGCACCGGCGCATATCGTGATGAAGGTGGCCAATGAGTTCCGGGACAAAACCACGCGCCCCGACGAGCTGTGGCAGACCGACTTCACCTATCTGAAGGTCCTGGGCTGGGGCTGGTTCTACCTCAGCACCATCCTGGACGATTACAGCCGCTACATCATCGCCTGGAAGCTTTGCACCACCATGAAGGCCGAGGATGTGACCGCCACGCTCGATCTGGCGTTGAAAGCCTCAGGCTGCGACAGCGCAACCGTGGTCGCCAGGCCAAGACTGCTCAGCGACAACGGCTCGTCTTACATCGCCGGCGAGTTGGCCGACTATCTCGACGAAAAGGGCATGAACCATATCCGTGGTGCGCCTTACCACCCACAGACCCAGGGCAAGATCGAGCGATGGCACCAGACCATGAAGAACCGCGTGCTTCTGGAGCATTACTTCTTGCCCGGCGATCTCGAACGCCAGATCGGCGCCTTCGTCGAGTACTACAACACGCAACGTTATCACGAGAGCCTCGGCAACCTGACACCCGCCGACGTCTACTTCGGGCGGTCCGAACAGATCCTGAAACGGCGAAAGGAGATCAAGCGGAAAACCATGATCACGCGGCGCTTGCGCCACGAAACTGAAAACGCATAAACTTAATCAAGGATGCGCCAGAACCTCCAATACGGAAAACGCTCAAGTGTCCCAAATTATCTGACGACGGACAGCATCAGCGTCTGTACAAGCGTGGGCCTGTGGCTGCAAACGGCATAATGCAAGCCTTCAGCATCGTCTGGAACTATGCCCGCCGTCTCGACAGAAATGTGCCCGAGTCACCGACAAGCGGGCTGGAGTGGTATCCCGAGAAGAAAACACTCAATGCCCCTATTCGAGATCTTGTGACGTGGCGCGAGGAGGTAGGCAAGATCCCCAATCCGATCCACCGCACTGCCTACACATTGGCTTTGTTCACCGGGCTCCGCCGCTCAGAAATCGAGAATCTCGAGTGGAGCCGCATTGAACAGGACGCGATCTACTTTCCGACGACGAAGTCAGGGCGAGAGTTCTGGTTGCCCCTCACGGATGTGCACCATCAGATCCTCGATCAGGTCAGAGGGCTTGATGAGCGCTGGGTGTTTCCGTCACGAAGTGAAACAGGCCACATCGTATGCTGGGACCACGATCATGTCCCAGGAACGCTGCATTCTCTGCGCCATACGTTTGCCACGGTCGCTGTGGAAGCCGGCATTCCGGAAGAAGTCGTAGGCCGCCTCCTGAATCACGCCTCCAAAACCATCACCGGTCAACGGTACGTGAAGCCCAAACTCGATTTCCTGCGCTCTGCGATGGAAATCGTCGTCGCTGAGTTACAGCAGCGCCTGGGTGAAACTGATGCACGTGCTGGCATCAACAAGTCTGAGTGTCCGTTCTTGGGATAAGACAGGCGCCTTCTGATCGTCGCAATGATCCCCGGGATTGATCGTAAACCGAAATCATCGCGGCAACGCACTCGCCGCTCTCTCGGCTGGGTTTTGACCTTGCAATGGCGTGCGGGTCTTTCATTCAGGTGATGTGAAAGACTCGATACGCTCTCCCGATCGCGAATAGGCATCTCCTCACTGCATTAGCGATGGCCAAATACCGGCTCCTTCGCTTGCATATGACTAGCGCCTCTGGGACAAATAGTTTGCAATAATAGTGGTGGTTGCCTTCGTGATATAATTTTCGAATGGTCCGTGAAAGAGCTAGACGCAGATTGTCGGCAATCCTTTCGGCTGACGTGGTTGGGTTCACCCAACTCGTCAGAGAGGATGAGGTTGGCACGATAGAGGCCCTGAAAAGAATTCGGTCTGCATTGATCGATCCCACCATCGCGGAGTTTCAGGGCAGAATTGTCAAACTCATGGGTGATGGGACTCTCGTAGAATTTGCGAGCGTCGTTGACGCCGTGGAATGCGCAGCAAAAATTCAGACAGAGCTCTCTAAGGATTTTCAGAACAATCCCGGTGACGCCAAAATCAGATTCCGAATAGGGATAACACTCGGAGACGTGGTCCTCGAGGGAGATGACATCTACGGGGACGGAGTCAACCTGGCGTCTCGGCTGGAGGCTTTAGCCGAACCTGGCGGAATATGCATCTCTGCAATTGTGAAAGAAAGCATCGGGTCGAAGACCTCACTTAATTTCAAGAGTGAGGGTAGCGTTCCGCTCAAGGGCGTATCCGAGCCGGTCAGCGTATGGAGCTGGTCGCCCAACCTGTCCGCAAGTGGATCGGTAGAAGTGAGATCGTCAGTGAATATGAGCGAGAAGCCGGTAATCGCGGTCCTCGCATTCGACAATCTGAGCGAGAACAAGCAGGACAAATATTTCTGCGAAGGCGTTAGCGAGGACATTATAACGGAACTGTCGAAGTTCCACTCGATCGGCGTCCTCGCGCGCCATTCCTCTTTTGCTTTCTCAGACAAGCAGCTTACGGCTCCAGAGATATCGGCGCGTCTGGGCGCTCACTATCTAGTGGAGGGCAGCGTTCGACGATCAGGTAGTCGCCTGCGTATTGTCGCCCAGCTCATTGAGGGGGCTTCAGGAAAGCACGTCTGGGCAGACTGCTACAATGAGGACGAGTCAAAGCTCATTGAAGTTGAAGACCGCATCGTAAGTGAGGTCGCTGGCAAAGTCGAAAGCAGCTTGCTGAGAGAGCATTTCTCGCGGCGAGTGCGTGGCAGGACTTGGAAAGCCGGCCCATACGATCTTTGGCTTCAGGCCCGTAAGCTCATGGAGACATGGTCGCAGCAGGATGACCGCAATGCCGAGAAGCTATTGCAGGAAGCTGTAGCCATCGACCCTCTTTTTGCCCGAGCGCACGGAGCCTTGGCAGGAATTTACAACACCAGAGTGCTTCTTCTGCCAGGAACCCCGGAGTTCAGTGATCTACTGAAAGCGGGCCTGAAAAGCGCTAGTAGAGCAGTCGATCTCGATCCTGATGACGGGAGGAACCACGTCGATCTAGCCTGGTCATACATGCTGCTTGGACAGCACAGCAGGGGTGAAAAGCACTTTTCCCTGGCTATGAAGATGAACCCGAATGACGCCAGCATTCTAGCAGCGGTAGGTCTGGGTTTCGCCTTCTTGGGGCGCCCAGCAGACGGCGAGAGCTTGGTGAAACGCGCGATGGAATTGAACCCGATCCATCCCGATTATTATATGGCCAACCTTGCGTTCATTCAGTTCATCGCTGGGGATTATGGCTCGGCCCTATCGACAATTGACTGCGTCCCGCAAGCTATGCCCGAACTCCAGGGCTGGAGAGCCGCGACGCTCGCCCAGCTAGGACGAAGCGAAGAAGCAAGGCAGGCGTGCGAAAACTTCCGAAAAATGACAGGCGAAATCTGGCAGGGCTCAGAGCCCATGACGGACGGTGCCCTGTTACAATGGATGCTCTCGATCAACGCCTTTTCTCGACCGGAAGATCTCAATAGGCTTCGAGAGGGATTAACCGCGGCTGGCCTAGACGTCTGATCACTCAGCGACAGCCGCCAAATACCACAATTCCAAGCTCGTTCTGATAGGAGGTCATATCCTCCGCGACGGCGAACTTGCTAGGATCCTGTTCATCCTGCCATGGGTTATAAGGAACGCTGATGATGATTTCGTCTCGGCTTTCGTAATATATCGTCACTTTGGGTGGGTCTTGATTGGCCTTTGCGTAGACCGCACTGACCTTATTCCGAATCTCGGTTTCAAAATCGCCGGACCCCTTTCTACCGCTCCAATAGTCAAGAACAAGACGCCCAATCTCCGCATAGTTGATGTTTTTGTCCGGTATTCTAGGCATGGCCTCCTCCTCTACAAACTACGAATGTTAGCTAAAATGATATAGAGTCTCTCACGGTCCCTCAAGTCGCGGCTAGACCAACAGTATCGAGGAACCTGCCAACTCGGGGGATGAGCTTGTCGATCTTCAATCTCTTACAGCCCCAGACATCGCAAGTGGGACGCCTCGCCGCCCGCGTGTGCTACGGTGAAGAGGTAGCTTCAGCAGTTGTTGTTGAAGATGCCATCGTCGCAAAGTGGATGCAGGCCTTTGGATTGGTGGAGATTGAGCAGCCAGGGATTGTCTTTGAGCTCTTGACTCTCCTAGAGGATCGGATCGAGGCCATCATCGACGTCACGCCAGCAGGCTCCCCTGTTACCGTCTTAGCCGCGTTCGAGAGTCGAACTCGGAGAGCAGATCGGTCTATTTTTTCGGGGAAGTCCCCTTCCCCATTGAAGGCCCTTCTGGGATGTCTTTTGGAAGCTGTCGAGACGCTAGCAGCTCGTTGGACCAGAGGGAGCAGTATCGAGAAGGAAAGGTCAGCAGAGCTCCTATCTTTCGATCAACAGACACTACTGGTATCGGGTCGAGACCTGCTGTCCAATAGGGTGATAGCCGTCCCTGCCGAACGCGTTTTTCTTGATGCCAAACCGACAACTCCTTCTGTAGAGGCACACCAGATAGGAAGTAATGGGCTTGCAGCAGCTGGAAGCTACGAGGAGGCGAAACTTCATGCCGTGCTCGAACTAGTAGAAAGGGATGCAGTTGCGATCTGGTGGAGGAATAGGCTGAGAGTTCCTCCAGCCTTCGGGGTAGTCGCAGATGTGGAAGGAGTTTGTGGGCGGGTCGCAAGATGGCTCCGCAACCGCGATCGCCGCTTGGAGCTTCTGGCCCTACCAAGCGATCTCGATGCCAAGATCGTGGTCGCAGTCTCTACCGACATGACCGGATCGCGACCGGTCATAGGCGCAGCAGCACGATTCGATATTCAAGAGGCAGCTGATGCAGCTGCCTGCGAACTCGTGCAAATGGAAGCCAATCTATTCTACGTCGCCGAAAATGTCGCAACGGGGGGGAGTGAAAGCCTGCCAGAGAGAACGCGAAGCATCTGGACCTGGCATGAGACGCAAAACCTCCAGTCACAACCGTTCCTGACGCCAATATGTGAAGTGATCAATGAAGAGCAGCGGCCTGAACCTACCGAATCTTGCTTAAGCACCCTTCTGTCGTCCCTAAAGAGAGCTGCTGTGGATGTCTCCGTTGTAGAGCTTCCCTCTTACTTGTCGGGTGTTTCCGTGGTGAGAGCCGTTAGCGTCACAATGGCGGACTTAACAAATATCTCTGCCAGGCTCATGTCGGTTCCACCTAAGCTCACTGCAATGAACAATGAAACTTATGAGCCCGCCCTGAGCATGAATATGTCTCCAGTACCGATCTGAGCGCACCGGCGATCGAGGGCTAGACACGATCAAAAACCACTCCTAGTAGCCGAATATTTGAGCCGAGCTATTTGCCGTGAACGCGACCAACTATCAGGGGGCTTCATTCCAATTAGCGGACTTATAGCTTCGTCATAAATCTGCAATGAGGTCGAGGCGAATTTGAACCAGACAGCTTCCTCGATTTTGCGCGACGTGTTCGGCTATGAGAGTTTTCGAACTGACCAGGAAGCCATAATCAACCTCCTGTCCCGCGGTGAAAATGCTGTAGTTGTTATGCCAACGGGCGCGGTAAGTCTCTGTGCTATCTCCTCTCTTTAAAAAAACGTATGGCCCACCCCATTGCAAGTAGGATTTTACAGTATTCTGAACAGTCTGCGTCAACGTATACGGTCTCGTGAGCATGCTCACGGCCAAGATGGACATCCGCGCGTTTGGAGCCACAATAAAGACGCCGGCACCAGGTGCCATTTTTTTGGCCGGGCTTTCCAAACGCCGTTCGACTGTCAGGCCATCTGTGCGATCCTTCCTGCAAACTATTGGCCTACATACGCGTGAACGTAGGGCCGATTTCGTCTATACCGCAACAGCGTAGCTGCGTTCGAAGATTGCGCCCTTGCGCAGGGCTGCCCAGGCGATCCGCGCCAGCTTGTTGGCAAGCGCGACGACCACAGCGTTGCGGTGAACACCTCGCCCGATCATGGCCCGTAACCATCTCCCCAGCGGGGTGTCACTCTTGGACAGCGACGGCAGCGCTGCCCGGGCGCCGTGAATGAGCAGGGTGCGCAAATAGGTGTTGCCGCGCTTGGAGATGCCGAGCAGCCGAGGCTTGCCGCCAGTCGTATGTTGCCGGGGAACCAGCCCGAGCCAGGCCCCAAGATCTCGGGCTTTGGCGAAGCTGCTTGCGTCGCCCACGGCCGCGATCAGGGCCGTTGCGTTCAAAACCCCGACGCCCGGGATGGAGGTAAGTCTTCGTGCGGCAGCATCATTGCGCGCGAGTTCGATGAACTCGCCGTTCAGTGCTTCGATCTTCACGTCGAGTTCCTTCCATTCGGCCCGCAGTTCGCAGACCAGTTGACTCATGCGTGGTGACAATTTTCCATCCTCCCCGGCCAGCATGCCATCGACGCCCAGTTCCAGCTTGCGCCGCCCGACAGGGAAGATGATCCCACGCTCCAGGAGAATCGCCCGCAACTGATTGATCAGATTTCTGCGCTCGGCCACAAGGCGCGACCGAACTCGATGGAGTGTCTGGATGTCGAGCTGTTCCTGGCTCTTGAGATCGACAAAGCGCATCGTCGGACGCGACGCGGCTTCGGCGATCCCCTCCGCATCACGATCATCGTTCTTCTGCGCCTTTATGTACGGGCGCACGTACTCCGGCGACATGAGCCGGATTTCGTGTCCATCTGCGGCAAACAGGCGGCCCAGATGATGGGCGCCGCAGCAGGCTTCCATCGCAATTACACATGTCGGCAACTTCGCCACATAGTCGATCAGCGTCTGGCGCCGCATCGACCGCCGCACGACCACGCCACCGGTTGCGTCAACGCCCACCACGCTGCACGAGTTCTTGCCCAAATCTACGCCAAGGATCATTATAGACATCAGTTTGCTCCTTTCCCTTCTCAAACACCGGCATCATACCCGATGCCGGGAAAAGGGGTGGGCCATCCCATAAAGACTATCGTCGCTATTCGTTAGATTACGTGGCCGCGGAGGACATAGCCCGTTCGCAGCAACGCCTTCCGTGGGCCGGCGAGTTCAAGTTGCCCTGGCTCTGGCGTCGAGGGCGATGAGGTCGGCTTCGATGGGTGGGCAGCTCGGTCAATTCTGCCAAGAACCATACCTTACGCCGGCACAGACAAGGATAGACATGACCATTACTCAAGCCGCATTGTTAAAAAAAGCGCTGTGGTCTGGATATCGGGACCAAAGTCAGAAGTGTACAGATTATGTTCGTTGACCCACCTCAGTCAGACACCAGGGCGGAGACTGAGATGTTTAGCAACGTTGCTCTGTAGAGATGCAGCTGCACAATCCGCGGTGCGTCAGCATCGGGGTCTTGCATCACTGTGTATGGAAAGGACCGAAGCTGGATAAGATTGGATTGAACCAGTCTGCCAGGTGCTCCAAAGTTGGTGCAAACCGCAACTGGCGCCCAAAATACAAAAGCCCCTAACTGCTTGAGTTAAGGGCTTTTTGTTTGGTTGCGGGGGCAGGATTTGAACCTGCGACCTTCAGGTTATGAGCCTGACGAGCTACCGGGCTGCTCCACCCCGCGCCAACAAAACATCAAGCGAGGGCTTAAGGCCCCCGCTTGACTGAGGTGTATGTAGCAATTCGATGACAGGATTGGAAGGGGTACGGGCAAGAAATACCGGACTTTTTTGACAGGCCCCACAAGCCGCGGCGCGGGCCCGTTCCTGGGTCGCGGTTAGCTGGTAGCACGCCAGGCCAAACGTCAATCGGCCGGGGCTCCCCGGAGCCTATCACCGGCGGTTGCCAAGCCAACCATGCCTAGGTGTCGGTCTTGACAAGACGCAACGTGGAGCCCGCAGGAGATGAGCCCATTCTGCCCCGCCCCGCCGCGGCGATGACTTCATAGATTATGGCTTCAAGATCGGGCGCGAGATGCTGCAGTCTCTCGTCAGCCATCAATCCGGCATGGATCTCGATCAGGAGGCTGGCCATGACCGGGACAGGTAGAGGATGTGCTTCCCTGTCGGTGTTTGAACTTACGAGTGTCGGGGTCTGTTCTGGTGTTTCGCTCATGCCGTTGCCTCGTCAATGTGTTGCACCACCCTTCAGGCCATCGCCCCCGCTTACCGATCCTTATCGCCCGGCTTGCCGACATGCAAAGCGTAGTTACACGTCAGCACTTGTCAAATCCTTATATGGGCTTAGGTGGGAAGATGTACTGGAAAATAGAAAAACCGCCCCGGCCATTACTGGACGGGGCGGTTCTGATCGAAGTCGTGAAGAAGGATATTGCAACGACTGTTCTTTACAGGCCTGGCAGCGACCTACTCTCCCGTGCCTTGAGACAAAGTACCATTGGCGCTGAGGCGGTTAACGACCGAGTTCGGAATGGGATCGGGTGGGGTCACCTCGCTATAACCACCAGGCCGGTAAAAAACAGTCACAATACTGGTCGCCAATCTCACACGAT
>CAVOZI010000007.1:0-96250 GCA_963700895.1 uncultured Alphaproteobacteria bacterium
GCCTGTAATAAAAGTAATTTTTCGTTCGAATGGCAGAAAGACCTCGTCACTAAAAGATCGAAAGTTTCTGAATTTGATGCCAAATGGCAACAAATCTTTGTGAGCAATTGCCACCTGGAAGTTCCCTATATGTTCTTAATGGGATTTCGACCCGGAGTTTTCACTCCGGGCCGATTGCTGTCAACTTAATTTGACGCAGGGTTAGCTGCACCCGCTCGTGCTGCCGCAGGTATCGCACTTCAGGCAGGTGCCGTTGCGCACCATGGTGAAGTTGCCGCATTCGCCGCAGTTCTCGCCCTCGTAGCCCTTCATGCGGGCCTCGACGCGGCGTTCGGCGTCGGTCTTCACCTTGCCGTCCGAGTTGATGTCGAGGATCGCCATCTGGGTTTCCTCGGCAAAGCCGACCGCCAGGGCCGCGGTGCCGTCCGCCACGAAGCTCGCCTCGGCGCGGTGCTGCATGACCGCCACCGGGTTGCCCCGGCCCGAGGCCACCGCCGCGCCGCCGATGACGAACACGTTGTCCGACAGCTTCTGGCGGGTATAGCCCGACGAGGCCACCGCCGCCGCCGGCAGGCTGCCGGGCGGGCAGGGCGAGGCAGCGTTGCCGCTGCCGTCCAGCGCGCCTTCGTTGGCGCCCTTGCCCATGGTGTCGAAGCGCAGGTCCTGCGGCTCGACGTGGGCGAGGTCGTTGCGGCTCAGGTAGGACACGGCCAGTTCGCGGAACACGTAGTCGAGGATCGACGTGGCGTTCTTGATGGCGTCGTTGCCCTGCACCATGCCGGCCGGCTCGAAGCGGGTGAAGGTGAAGGCCTCCACATACTCCTCCAGTGGTACGCCGTACTGCAGGCCCAGCGACACGGCGATGGCGAAGTTGTTCATCATCGCCCGGAAGGCAGCGCCTTCCTTGTGCATGTCGATGAAGATCTCGCCGAGGCGGCCGTCGTCATATTCACCGGTGCGCAGATACACCTTGTGGCCGCCGACGATGGCCTTCTGGGTGTAGCCCTTGCGCCGCTGCGGCAGCTTCTCACGCTCCTGCTTGGCGGCAATCTCGACGATCTTCTCGACGCGGGTGACGGCCGGCTGGTTGGACGCGACCTGTTCGAGCAGGTCGTCGATGTCCTCTTCCTCGTCTTCGATGAGGGCGGCGGACAGCGGCTGCGATAGCTTCGAGCCATCGCGGTACAGCGCGTTGGCCTTCAGTGCGAGTTTCCAGGAAAGCATGTAGGCGGCCTGGCAGTCCTCGACCGTGGCGTCGTTGGGCATGTTGATGGTCTTGGAGATGGCGCCCGAGATGAACGGCTGCGACGCCGCCATCATGCGGATGTGGCTGTCCACCGACAGGTACCGCTTGCCCAGACGCCCGCACGGGTTGGCGCAGTCGAAGACGGGCAGGTGCTCGTCGGCCAGGCCCGGCGCGCCTTCAAGGGTCATGGCGCCGCAGACGTGGATGTTGGCTGCCTCGATCTCCTTCTTCGTGAAGCCGAGGTGGGTGAGCAGGTCGAAGTCGAAGTCATCGAGCCGCTCCGCCGGGATGCCGAGGGTTTGCGTGCAGAAGTCCTCGCCCAGCGTCCACTTGTTGAACACGAACTTGATGTCGAAGGCCGACGCCAGGCCGTTCTCCACAGCCTGCAGTTCCTTCGTGGTGAAGCCACGCGCCTTGAGGGCGGCGTGGTTGATGCCGGGCGCATCGGCCAGCGTGCCGTGGCCGACGGCGTACTTGATGGTGGTCTCGATCTCGGCTTCGGTGTAGCCGAGCGTGGTGAGCGCGGCCGGCACCGCGCGGTTGATGATCTTGAAGTAGCCGCCGCCGGCCAGCTTCTTGAACTTCACCAGCGCGAAGTCGGGCTCGATGCCGGTGGTGTCGCAGTCCATGACGAGGCCGATGGTGCCGGTGGGGGCAATCACCGTGGACTGGGCGTTGCGGTAGCCGTTCTTCTCGCCCAGGCTGACGGCCAGGTCCCAGGCCGCGCGGGCATGTTCGACGAGCTCGGCGTCCGGGCAGTTGGCGTGGTCCAGCGGCACCGGGGTGATGGACAGGCCCTCGTAGCCCTCGTGGCGGCCGTGCGCGGCGCGCTGGTGGTTGCGCATGACGCGCAGCATGTGCGCGGCGTTCTTCTTGTAGCCGGGGAAGGCGCCAAGCTCGCCCGCCATTTCGGCGGACGTGGCGTAGGACACGCCAGTCATGATGGCCGAGATGGCGCCGCAGATGGCGCGGCCTTCATCCGAGTCATAGGGAATGCCCGATGTCATCAGCAGCCCGCCAATGTTGGCGAAGCCCAGGCCAAGCGTGCGGAACTCGTAGGACAGCCGCGCAATTTCCTTGGACGGGAACTGCGCCATCAGCACCGAGATTTCCAGCACCATGGTCCACAGCCGCACGCCGTGCTCGAAGCCGGCCACGTCGAACTTGTTGCCGCCCTTCGACAGGAAGGTGAGCAGGTTCAGCGAGGCCAGGTTGCAGGCGGTGTCGTCGAGGAACATGTACTCCGAGCACGGGTTGGAGGCGCGGATGTCGCCCGAGGCGGGGCAGGTGTGCCAGTCGTTGATGGTGGTGTGGAACTGGATGCCGGGGTCGGCGCAGGCCCACGCGGCGTTGCCCACCTTCTCCCACAGGTCGCGCGCATCGACGGTCTTGGCCACGCCTTCGCGCATCCGCCAGTTGAGGTCCCACGAGGTGCCGTTCTCGACGGCGCGCAGGAACTCGTCGGTGACGCGCACCGAGTTGTTGGAGTTCTGGCCGGACACGGTGCGGTAGGCTTCGCCATCCCAGTCGGTGTCGTAGGTGTCGAACTCGATCTCGGTGAAGCCCTGTTCGGCGAACTGCAGCACGCGCTTGATGTAGGCGTCCGGCACGTGGTTCTTGCGGGCGTCCTTGATGGCGCGCTTCAGGGCCGGGTTCTTGGCCGGGTCATAGCAATCCTTCGCCGGGCCTTCGCAGTTGACGCAGGCCTTCATGATGGACTTGAGGTGGCGCTGCACCACCTTCGAGCCGGTCACCAGGGCGGCAACCTTCTCTTCTTCCTTCACCTTCCAGTCGATATAGGCCTCGATGTCCGGGTGGTCGATGTCCACCACCACCATCTTGGCGGCGCGGCGCGTGGTGCCGCCCGACTTGATGGCGCCGGCGGCCCGGTCGCCGATCTTCAGGAACGACATCAGCCCGGAAGACTTGCCGCCGCCCGACAGCGGCTCGTTCTCGCCGCGGATGAACGAGAAGTTGGAGCCGGTGCCCGAGCCGTACTTGAACAGCCGCGCCTCGCGCACCCACAGGTCCATGATGCCGCCTTCGTTGACCAGGTCATCGGAGATCGACTGGATGAAGCAGGCGTGCGGCTGCGGGTGCTCGTAGGACGAGGTGGAGCGGGTCAGCTTGCCGGTCTCGAAGTCCACGTAGTAGTGGCCCTGGCCGGGGCCGTCGATGCCATAGGCCCAGTGCAGGCCGGTGTTGAACCACTGCGGGCTGTTGGGGGCGCAGCGCTGGGTTGCCAGCATGTGCACGAGCTCTTCATAGAAGGCCAGCGCGTCTTCTTCCGAATTGAAGTAACCGCCCTTCCAGCCCCAGTACGTCCAGGTGCCGGCCAGCCGGTTGAACACCTGCTTGGCGGACATTTCGGAGGAATACCGCTCGGCCTCGGGCAGGCCGGCCAGCGCCGCCTCGTCGGCAACGGAACGCCACAGCCACGACGGCACCGAGGTCTCCTCGATCTTCTTCAGCCGTGCGGGCACGCCGGCCTTGCGGAAATACTTCTGCGCCAGGATGTCGGACGCCACCTGCGACCACGCCGCCGGCACCTCGATGTCCTTCAGCTGGAACACGATCGAGCCGTCCGGATTGCGGATCTCGCTGGTGGCCTTGCGGAAATCGATTCCGTCATATGGGCCCTTGCCCGCCGTGGTGAATTGCCGTTCTACCCGCATTTTCTTGTCCCCTTGTTCGAGAAGCCGCGCCCTGCCTTGGACCGGCAGCCCCTCGCCATGCCTGAATGTTGTTCCTGCCGCCTGGCCTGCAGACAGCGCCTCGTCCTCAAAACTCGTGTGCACACGCACAAGGGCGCCATAGTCAAAGCTCCGCGTCACTGGCGCCTTCGGGAGCGCCCGCAGATGCGAAAGTCATGACTTCCCTGTCCGGACAGAAGCGTTTTGGCGCTCTTGCCCGCTGGTTATTGTTGGAGTTCGGCTTCTGCTGTCGCCGCCGGGAAGGCCTTCAACTCCGGGCCGTCCCTTGCCCCTTACCCTTGATGCTGACTGTATGGCGGGGCGCCCCCGCGCGTCAATACCTAGTGTGTTAACGAAACCCTACCACTAGATATTGTGTCCACAGCCTTGACAGGTCCTGTGGACAACCTGAACAAGCCACGATTCGGCGGCGAAGCTCAAGAATTCTGCGGACTTGCGGCTGGGGATAGCGGGGACAACCCGCCGTCACACACCCGTCACGGTCCTTTCAACCGGGTTAATATCACCAGATGTGGTGGGTCAACCCGCGGCCAGGCCCCATATTTTTTGGTTAACGAAAGGTTAACAGGTGTGAGCGGAGCGTGGGCCGGGGCAGGGTGTTGCAAGCGGGGGTTGTGGGAATGGGGTGGGTGAAGTGGGAATCGGGACCAAGGAGGCGCGACTCAGTTGATGGCACGCCTGCCGCTTGACCCAACTTAAACAGTGCTTTTGATAAATCCCAAGCATATCAATAAGGTGCGCGCAGGCGCACGAGTGTTACCACTACATTTGTGATTGCTGTGTGGTCGCGCTGGCACGCGCCAGCACCTATGCCTGTGGCTGTTCGCTCAGGTTTACCGGGAGCGCGATACCGGCGGCCTTGAAGACGTTTCCAACCTCGCCTGTCACATGTGTGCGCGTCGTGACGACCTTGCCGTCTTTTTCGATTGTTGCCTGCTGGAGCCGGTCGAGATCGTTGAGCAGCGGCTGCCACTCGGGGCGCAACCCCTTCTCCTGGCATAGGCGCATCAGTTCCTTGGCGAGCGTCAGGGCCAGGAACGAGACGAACACATGGCCACGGATGGCAGCGTCGGATTGATGGAAGATCGGCCGGGTATCAAAGCTCGCCTTGGCAACGCGGAACAGCGCCTCGACCTGCAAGAGATCGCGGTAACGGATGACGGCCTGCAAGGGGGTGATCCTCGCATTGGTGCGCAGCACGCTGATCCCGTCGAAGCGCGCCTCGTCAGCCAGCTTGCCCAGATCAACCTCGAAGCCCTTGCCGCTGGCCTTGAGATAGCGGCGCCAGGCCGAGTTGCCGATGAGCGCCTTGTCGCCCTTCTTGAGCTGGGTCTGAAGACCATCGATAATCGCCTGCCGGTCGGCCCTGTCCTTTGCAGCCTCGGCCTCGTTCAGCGTGGTGATATAGCGCTGGGCATCGCGGCCTTTGCCAACGCGGACCTCCTTGACCCAGAGCTGGGTGTCACCCGCCTGCCGCTCGAGCACCAGCGGAACCATCGGGGCATCATCCCTGAGTACGATGTCGCGGACGATGCTGCTCGAGCGCTCGCGGGCACCGAGGATGTATTCCATGCCCAGCTCTTCCAGCGCAGCAATGGTCCCGGCGCTGATCATCCCGCGATCGGCCACAACGCATGAGCGGGTAATGCCAAAGCGCGTGCGCAGGCGGTTGACGATCGGCAGGAGGACCTTCACATCCGCCGTGTTGCCCGGCACCATCTCGGTGCAGATCGGCCGGCCCTGCGCATCGATCACCACGGCAAGGATCATCTGCGCAAGCTCGGGCCGGTGGTCCTTGGAATGGCCTCTGCGTCCCCGCGTCTCGCCCCCTGCGCCGTAGAACGACAGCGAAGTGGTATCCATGAACACCAGGCTCAGATCCGTGAACAGGTCACGACGCCGTTCGAACAGCTTCTCCTCGATCACATCCTTCACACAGCGCGGCGCCAAAGCGCCTTCGGCCTTCTCCGCTATCTCCTCGCCCAGCCAGGCCATGGCGCGGTAGAAGTGATGAAGCGCCAGTTCCTCTGCCCCCTCGATGGCGTAGCTCTTCATCCAGTCGGTGCAGGATCGATCCGAGCCCGAGACGAACAGCCGGTGCAGGGTGGCAACGAATATGGCGCGTTCGACATCAAAGCCAAATGCACGCCCCTCCAGCACCTCAGCCAGTACGGCATCGATCCCGAGCCACTCCCACAGCCGGGCGAACAGTAGCGGGCCTCCAATGCGCAGAGCCTGGATTTTGCCCGCGTCGATGTCGGAAAGGATAACGCAGCGCTCAGCATGCCGCGCGATGGAGGCTGCGAGCCGGTCGAGTTCCCCGCTGGCGACGAGTGCATCTTTGCGCCCGAGCGCCTTGATGGTGCGCTGGCGCACCATTTTGCCCTCGCGCACGCTTTCGACGAGGTAGAGGTAGCGATGACCGCGGGCGACTCTTTCGACAACGAACATGACGATGTTGTTATCGCTAATCCCACCTGGAATCAATGAAATCAGCCGCTCTCACGAAAATGTTGTTACTATACTCATTTTCGGCATCAAACCCACATCTACGAAATTCAATGACTTATGAAGGTGTGTTCCGCGTCTGTTCCGGCAACACTGTTCAACTTGGGTAAAGCAAAGAAAACAGGCCAAGGTGTTCAATTTCGCAATGGTATGTTTGATAAATGTACTTTTGCATAGGCGTTCGGTACGTTCTTTTCTTCTAGTTTTCGAGCGAAGGCGTCATATAATTGAAATCCAAATTGCGAGGGGCCGATTATTATTCTATCAATTAGGTCTGGTAGTGCGGCCCCGTTCAGTCCGTTTAGTGGATTGTTAGCCAGTGGAATTTTGCAGACAATCTGTGGTATTCCATTTACGCATTCCACTGATTGTTTAATCATCTTGGACTGGTGTAATGAGCTGATGTAGAAGACCCGCCATTCCCGCTCCTCTCTGAAGCCTGGATGTTTTGTTGAAAGTACGTTAGCCATCATCCAGTAGGAGATCAGATTCGATACAATCTCAGGCTTCAGTGATCTCAAAAAATCCAAGTTTTCCTTTATACGCTCGATTAGTGCATAAATTTCCTCGTCAAATTGTTGATCAGTCAGATAGTTGACGGGCGTTGAGTAGGCTGCAGGGTTTTCGCTTTCCGTGACAAACGGCGTGTTGTTAACAACGATTGCCACGCCGACACCACGAAGACCGTAAGCGCGCCACATCGATAATCTGCCCATATCATCTTCTTCGTCTAGGTGCTCGGAGACGCAGGTGATGTATGTGTTTGCACTTATGTGATCACTCCACAGTTGATCAAATTCGCTTACAGCAGCATTGCTGACGGATTCGTGTATCGATTCCAATGCCGCTCGAAGTTTTCTGTCCGTATCAATCTCACGAAAGAACCGAAGAAAATTCCTGTGCCCATGAGTAACTTCTGTGAAGTCATTCATGCAACCCGTGTTGCGCATCCAGATTGTTTCGCTGTCAAGAATTCTCAAGGCGTTCTCCGCGGTAGTGTAATGCACAAACCTCCCGCCATTCTTCTTAAGAGCTTCAACTTTCTTTTTAAACGTGGGTAGGAAAATCTGTGAGAGTCTCTCTTGATCAGCCGTCATATCTACGTACCTGCTCCGTCGTCAAAATGTGAGTCCAATAGCATCACGTCAGGTCAGATAGTAGTGATTGGAAGATAGATTGCACTCTAGAGCATCCGCCGATCATGATGGATCATATCCTGCGGCATTGAAGTACTTCCGGCATTCCTCCGGCTTGAAGAGATCGAGAAGGTTGCCGATGGTGTCCCATAGGCCGCCGATGGTTCGCTCGGCCGCTTTGCGCAGCAATGCCTTCAGCTTCGAGAAGGCCATCTCGATGGGGTTGAAGTCGGGGCTGTAGGGCGGGAGGTAGCGCAACTCGGCGCCGGCTGCTTCAATCATCGCCCGCACTGCCGACCCTTTGTGGCTGGAGAGATTGTCCATGATCACGACGTCGCCAGGGCGCAGTTCCGGGATCAGCACCTTTGCGATGTAGGTCTCGAATGCGTCACGGTTGATCGGCCCGTCGAGTACCCACGGTGCGATGAAGCCGCGCGTGGTGAGGGCGCCGACGAAGGTTGTGGTCTTCCAGTGCCCATGCGGGATGCCGGCCCTGAGCCGCTCGCCGCGCCGGCAGCGCCCGTAGCGGCGCGCCATGTTGGTCGAGGCCCAGGTCTCGTCGATAAAGACCAGCCGCTCCGGGTCGAGGTCGAGCTGATCCTCGAACCACTGCTCGCGTCGCTTCAGAATGTCGGGCCGGTCTTGTTCGGTGGCGTGCGCGGTCTTTTTTTGCGCGTGATCTTGTGGCGCTTGAGGAAGCGGCGGACCGTGCCGTCGCCGAAGACCAGACCCTTGTCGGCCAACTGGCGACGCAGTTCCTCCAGCGTGATGTCCGAGGTCTCCTCCAGCAGGGCCAGGATCGTCGCGCCATTCGCCTCGATCCGTCCCGAACGCCGGTCTCCGCCCAGCGCCTTCGGCTTCGGATTGCCCTGCTCGCGTTCCAGTTTGCCCCAACGGCTGACGCTGGCGGCGCCGACACCGAACCGCTCCGCCGCCTGGCGATGCGTCAGACCTGCGGCAACTGCCGCCAGAACCCGAACCCGAAGATCAACCGAAAGCGCTTTCGACATGCCTGCCGCCTCCATCCGGCAGACAGTCTGAATCAGATCAGAGCTGATTTGGGAACCCTCAGCGATTCATTCAGATGGGCGAACGCTCTAGTTTCCACTGTTTATTTCATGGGAATACGGTGTCAGTTACCGAATTGCCGTCAGATCCACGCTTCACTTGCCGCCAGCGGCATTGAGCCCCCGCTTTCGTGGGGATGACAATGGAGATGCGTGGATGACACGTGAAGGCTGCGCCCGGAACGATGTCCGGGGCACAGGGTGGTGCGGGCCGCCCCCCCGTCAGGCCGCCTGCTGCCCGCCCGACCAGCTGAACGGGGCGAAGTGGCCGTTGCGGGTGCCGGTGTCGTCCTTCCAGGTGATGCCGAAGGCGTTGAAGGTGCTGTGCACCGCCTTGGCCAGGTTCAGCCGCGGGTTCACCGGGTGGCCGGTATTGTCGAGGCAGACCGCCTTCGACTCGTCCGCCATGCTGGCCACGCCCTCGATCTCCTGGTCGACAAGATCGCCCGCGCGGGAGCTGTAGTTCATGCCGCTGGAAGCAAAGTCGATGCGCCGCTTCTCGATGCCGGCAACCTCCGACACCAGCGGCGCCAGATTGGCCATCGGCCCGCCGGCCTCGCCCGTGGCGATTGCCGCGATGGCCGCGGTCTGCGCGTCGTCGGCGTTCTCGTCGACGATCAGCCCAACCTTCATGTTGCCGTCGATCATCGCGCCCGGCGAATGCAGCACCACCATGAACGCCAGCCCGTCCAGCTTGACCCCGTCCTTCTCGCCCTTGCCGATCTTCATGGCAATGACGGCCTTGCAGTCGCCCTCGCTGGGCACGCCGGCCAGGTTGCTGGTGATGCAGGGGCACAGGAACGTGCAGTTGCAGGTCTCCATGTAGTCGCCTTCGATTTTCCAGCCAGCCATGATGGCGCTCCTTTCATCCGGGTGTTGCTTCGATCCCCCGTTTCGAGTGCGCCTGCAAGGGTGAACCCGTCATGCCCGGCAATCCAGCGACGGGAGCGTGTGTTCCGGGGCAGTTGCGGTCCCCTCGGGAAAACGGGATCGTGCCCGCTCGCCGTCAGCGCGGGCCGATATAGGCGATCGCCTCGATCTCGACCAGCATCTCGGCCTCGGCCAGCTTCGCCTGCACCGTGGTGCGCGCCGGCGGGTTCTTGGCGAACACCCTGGCGAACTCCTCGTTCATGATGTCGAAGTGGCGCATGTCGGCCAGGTAGACGTTGCACTTCACCACATCGTCCGCCGTGGCGCCGCCCTCGGCCAGCACCGCCAGCACGTTGGCCAGCGTCTGCTTCGCCTGGGCGCGCACATCGCCCACCGCCACCACGTTGCCGTCCGGCCCCCAGGCCACCTGGCCGGCGGTGTAGACGAAGCCGCCCGCCGCCGCCCCCGGCGAGTAGGGGTAGGCGGGGCGCGGCTGGAAATCGAGCGACGGCGGGATCAGCGTGGTCTTGTGCATCCAGGTGTCTCCTGTGGTTGAAGCGCAGGATTAGACGGGTGCGCGGGGCGGCTGGTCAAGCCTTGCCGGGCCGGACAGCCCCCACGGATTTGACCTCGATCAACCCGGCTGGACGCAAACTGCGCCACCCTGCAGGCACGTACCGGAAGGGAGGAACTCCGATGACGTCCATCGTGCAACAGATCCGCAAGATGCTGGCCCAGAACAAGGACCGGCAGTTCATCCTCGGCCTGACCGGTTCGGAGCTGACCGAGGCAGGGCTCAGTTCATCTGACCGCGGCTGGGTGATCAATGCGCCCGGCGATACCCGCCAGCGCATGGAAGCCATGGCCGGCTCGTTGGGGCTTGACCCTGAAGAGATCGGCCGCGACCGCTGGCGCGAACTGGAAATGGGCCAGGCCTGCAGCCAGTGCAGCGACGTTCGCACCTGCCGCGAGTACCTGGACGGCAAGCCGGTGAGCGAGGGGCCGAACACCTTCTGCCCCAACTTCCGGCGCTTCCAGGACATGCTGGAAAAGGCCTGACGCAGCCGGCATCAGGGCTTGTCGCCGTCCGCCTTCAGTGCGGCAAACGGCGTTTCCAGCTTGTCCCCGATCGACTTGACCACCGCCGCGCGCAGGCCCTTGCGCGGGCCGGTGCCCAGCGTGGCGGCCTCCCACAGCACCAGCTTGCCGGACCGGCCTTCCGCCTCCGCCGGCGTCCACATCACCGCGCGCACGAAGCCGCCGGTGATGCGGTCCGACTGGGCGCTGCGGATGAAGAAGGTCAGGCGCACCGGCTTCGCCGGGCCGCCGGCAGGCGGGTCCAGGTGCTTGCGGTCCTTCACCGGCACGTCCTCCCAGTTGGCGGTGCCGGCCTCGCTGAAGCTGAGGCCTGCCTTCTCCGCACCGGCTGACGCCGTCTTGAACAGCGCCGCACAGGCGCCGTCGGCGAACTTGTCGGGCGTGTGGATGATGCACTCGGCGCTGATGCCGTCGAAGCCGGCAAGGGCGCCGGGGGCGATGCTCACTTCCTGGGCCCGGGCGGGCAGGGCGGCAAGGCCGGCGGCTAGCGCCAGCGCGGGCAGGGCGGGGGAGCGGGTCATGGGGTCTGCCTTCCGTTCGTGTCCGTTGACGATGCCGCAAAGCATGGCCCCGGATGCGCCGGACGGGCAAGTGAGGAAGCTCACACGCCGCAGCATTGCATCTTCTGCATGGCTGGAAACGGGTGCGCAGAATCCCGCTTCCCCGCTGTCCGGGGCGGGTGTAGTTTCATCCCGTGCTGACCGCGCAATCCGGCCCAGGGTGCGCACACGCGGGCGGCATGACTTTCTCTTTCTCTTGATTTGACTGAGCCCGGCCATGCGCCGGTGCTGCTGCCGCGCGCAGGGTGGTCCTGCGGGCGCTCTCTCTGGTGGAATTTCCGCATCATGATCGAAACAATCGACAATATTGCCATCGTACTGACCCTGATCGCCATGGTCGTTGTGACCGGCTGGGTGTTCTTCTACTACATAAGCTCCATGGTGCTCGGCGTCATCGACGTTGTCCGTGGCGGCTCGGGCGATCTGAAGGTTGCCAGCACTGCCAAGGTTGCGGCAGACTCAGGCTCGGCTAACTGAGGCTCTACCGGAGGACGCGTGCACAGGCTGACAGCAGTTTCATTGGCGGCGGTGTGCGCGTGGATGACCGGCGGTGGCCTTCCGGCTGCCGCGCAGGGCACGTTTGCCGTGGTGGACCCGCCCGCCTGCACCAGCAATACGGGTGAACCGGTCGCCTTCGAGACCGTCGAGGGCAGGAGCGGCCTTGCCGCCGGCATGGCGCGCCGCGACGGTGAGGGCCGCCGGGTGGTGCTGCGCTCCAGCTTTTCAGCCGCGCCGCCCGCCTTCCAGCAGTTCATCGACCGGCACGAATGCGCCCATCACCAGACCGGCGATGTGGACATGCCGCATCCGCCACGCAACGGGCCGGAGCACCTGATGAACGAGGCGGTGGCCGATTGCATCGCCATCCTGCGGCTGCGTGACGAGGAGGGCTATGATGAGGCCCGGCTCAAGGAAGTGACCGCCGCGCTGACCGCGGACATGGTGCGAATCGGCTTTCCGGAGATCAGTGTCTCAAGCCGCATCAGCAATATTGAGGGCTGCTTCGCCAAAACTGGCGACGCCGCGCAGCTTATCGCCGCGCGGCTGCAGGAGAGAGGGCTGTAACAGGGCGGCCGGGGGCGGGGCGCGATCAGCCCATCGGCACCGGCTGCTTGGGCCGGTACCAGCTCTTCTGGTGATGGAGGTGGGCCAGCAGGTTGTTGATTTCCTTGGCGCTTTCCACCGAATTGTCGCAGTCGGGCCGGGCCGTGCGGCTCATTTCGGCGCGCAAGGCATCTTCGATCATGGAAAGCTGCTTGGGGTTCAGGCGGAACGTCGGATTGTAGCTCACGTCTCGTGTCTCCAAGAAGGTGGTCGTCAGGATTGCGAAGAATTTGGCCCGGTGGATCATGCAGGCAATGAATGCCGTGATGATCTGAGCGCATATTGATATGCGTTTTCCTGATAGTCCATGACAATTTCTGTCGCACGTCGTGCGCGTTTTGCCGCACGGATTGTGCGTACGTGGAAATACGCATGTTGACCTGGATCAACGACGCCGTGGCCCGCTGTCGGGAAAACTGCAATCTGGTTGAAATTCCTCAAGGAGATGAGTGAGATGACCGGTTATGAGCAGATGTATCTGGCGATGGTCGTGGTAGCGTTCGCCGCGTTCATGGCGACGCTGGCCATCCAGCAGCTGCGCAACGCCATCAAGTAGGCTTGCCCACGCCGTTCAGGCCACGATCACGTAGACCTTGCGCAGCGTCCGGGTGATGTCCCATCGCCCGGACCAGCCCTTTGGCAGCACCAGCACCGTGCCGGGCGCCAGGTCGCGCTTGCCGCCGTCCGCGTCGGTGATGACGCCTGCGCCCGATACGATCGAGCAGATCTCGGTATTGGGCCGGTTTTCGATTGCCCAGCCGCCGGGCGTGCACTCCCATACGCCAGCCTCGATGCCATTGCCTGAGTACATTTCGCGCACGGACATTTCCGGATGGCCGCTGTCGTGGCCGGCACGCAGGCCCGCCGGTTCGAGGGCGATGGTCTCGGCTTCGGCGATGGAGGGGATCGGGGGCGGGGTCATGGGCTGGGGTCCTTCCGGTCTGGTTCAGTTGGTTTGCGATGGTTGCGGCGCTGGCGCTGGCGCGGGCGCGCGCGGAACGAGCGTCCGCCGCCGCCGCCGGTCCAGCCACAGCATGGAAAGGCCTGCCGCGGCCACCATTGCGCCGCCGGCGATCGTCCAGCCGTCGGGCAGGTCGGCGAACAGCACCACGCCATAGGCGGTCGCCCACAGCATGGCGGAATATTCGAACGGCGCCACGAAATTCGCCTCGCCCAGCCGGTAGGCGGTGGCGAAGCCCACCATGGCTATCGCGGACAGCACGCCAGTTGAGGCCATCAGCGCCAGGTCGTCCGCCGGTGGCATCACCCAGCCCCGCGTCAGGAACGCCACGGACAGGTGCAGGCCGTCGCTTGAAAAGCCGCCCAGCGCAAACCCTGCAGCCAGCAAAAGCGCCAGCAACAGGTAGGCGAAGTTGCCCCAGAAGGCCAGAACGGGGCTCGGCACGGAGCCGCTGAGCGAGCGGGTGACCAGTTGGCCCACCGCGTAGCCGAAGGCTGAATAGAGCGCCAGCAGGGCGGCTGGCTCGAACACCGACGAGCCGGGACGGATCATCACCAGTACCCCGGCAAAACCGGCCGCGATGGCGAACCAGCGATAGGCCGGCACCACTTCACCCAGTACCGGGCCGGCCAGGGCGGCCACGAACAACGGCATGGTGAAATAGATCGCCACGCCCGAAGCCAGCGGCAGCGTGGCCACCGCCATGGCAAAGCCCATGTAGGCTGTACCCATGATCACGCCCCGCGCGATGAGCAGCTTCCAGTCGCCACGCGCCACGGCGAGGCTGCCGGTCCGCCACAGGGCGAACGCCGCCAGCAGCGGCAATGCCACGCCGCAGCGCACCGCCAGCAGCTGGTGGATCGGGTATCCGCCGGAGAGGAACTTCACCACCGCGTCCATGGTCGACGCCAGCAGGATGGCGCCGCAGATGGACATCACCGCAAGGCCCGGCCGGTCGTCGCGGACGGCGTTGGGCAGGGCGAGGCGGCTGGCGGAGCGGTGAACCATGCGGGTGCTTTCGGGTGCGGGTCAGGCCGGATGCCACCAGCGCCCGGCGAGCACCACGCCGCGGGCGTTGATTTTCCTGTCGCCGATGACGTGCTCGCCCGTCACGTCCACATAATCGAAGGCCCCGTCATCGACCGACAGGATGGATGCATCGCCTGCGCTGCCGGGCTTGAAGGTGCCAAGTTCCGGGCGCGACAGGGCACGGGCGGCATTCTCGGTGCTGGTGCGGATGACTTCCTTCAGCGGCACGCCGAGGCAGAGGAACTTGGACAGCGTGGTGACCTGGTCGAAGGCCGGGCCGTTGATGCACAGGGCGTGGACGTCAGAGGAAATGGTGTCGGGCATGAAACCCGCCTCCAGCATGGCCCGCGCCGTCTTGAACGAGAACGAGCCCATGCCGTGGCCAATGTCGAACAGCACGCCGCGCTGGCGCGCCGCCAGCACTTCAGGGCGCACCTTGCCTTCGGGCGTGACGGGCGAGTTGGGGAAGGGGCGGAAGCAGTGGGTGAGGACATCGCCGGAGCGCAGGCGGGACACCACTTCGGCATAGGATGGCGGCGGCTCATCGATGTGCACCATCAGCGGCATGGATGCTTCTTCCGCCACCTGGACGGCATGCTCGAACGGCGCCATGCCGTGGATGCCCGAGGCGTGACGGCCAAGCCGCACCTTGATGCCGATGATGACGTCGCGGTTGGCGTTTGCCACTTCGACTGCGGTTTCCGGGTCCATCAGGGCAAGGTTCTCGCTCTCGCCTACCATGATGCGGCTGGAAAAGCCGAAAATGCCGGCGTGCGAAATGTGCAGGTAGGCGAGGATCCGCACTGCGCTGGGTTCAATCACGTGCTTGCGGAAGCCGGCGAAGTTGCCTGGGCCAGCAGAACCCGTGTCGACGGCGGTGGTGACCGCACTCATGCGGCAGAAATCCTCCGCGTCGATGCCCAGCGACGTGCCGCCCCAGTAGACGTGGGTATGCATGTCGATCAGGCCCGGCGTCACCACTTTGCCAGAGACGTCGCGCACGTCAGTTGCCCCGGCCGTGTCGAGTGACTTCGCAATGGCGGCCACCTTGCCGCCGGCGAAGGCGACGTCCATCACCGCATCGATGTTCTGCGCGGGATCGATGACGTGCCCGCCCTTGAGCATGAGGTCGTAAGCGGCCATGCGGCGTTGCCTCCATTTTTGCCGTTGATGGTGCATGTCGCAACGGCTGGCGGCAAGCGGCTTTGCGGCATGGGCGGCATGCGCGGAGGCAAGGCCTGGCCATACATGATGCTTGCGCCTGGCTGCACGTCATGGTGCAATAACCAAGCCGATTGCGTGTGCCACGCGCAACCAGTCAGGGACACGATGCGATGGCCAATCCGGTCGAAGCAGCAGCTTTTGTCTCAGTAGGGCGCGCCTGTGGGTTCGCCGGTCTGGCTGTTCTGTGCGTGGTGCTGGGCTTGAGCTATGAGCCTGCCCTGGCGGCGAGGACGGGCGGCTTCATGTCCCTCGCCATCTGCCTGATCCTGCTGTTACGCGCCTGGCGCGTGCACCGGCAGCCCTACAAGCGCACCGAGACCTGGCTGATCCTTCGCAAGGATGACCGGCCGCGCGCCGAGGTTGCACAGCGCCTCGTCAGCTCGGCGCTCAAGGAAGCCTACCTGTTCTTCGCCCAGAAGGCGTCTGTCATTACCATGCTGTTTGCCGGCATGTCGGTCATGTTCCAGCTGGGGCAAATGGCCTGACCGGCGGAGGGCTGGGGGCCTCCAGCATGGCCAGCACCGGATCGGCGGAGTGTGCATCGTCGCCGGCAAGCTCTCGCTCGCAGAACTCCAGCGTGACCGCTTCGTGCCGTGTCAGCCGAGCCAGCACGGCGGCGTCCTCACCGGAAAGCGCGGCCTTACGTTCCAGATCGGCATAGTCGTCGATCAGGTCGGGCAGATCAGCCATGAACGCCTCGATCATCTCGAGCCAGGGCAGGCCGATGATGGCGCGGGCTTCCCTCAAGCCGTCCTGCCGGGATTGCTCCTGCTCGGCGGTGTCGCCGCCAAGCCGCTGCAGCAGGCCCGCCGTGTGGGCCTTGGTCTCGGCTTCGAGCTGGGTAAGCACCTGCCACTTCCACCGTCGGACGGGGTCGGTCTGGGCGTCCGCCATAGCGGCGTACATGGCAAGGCCGAACACCTCACCCTGGTAGGCCTCCTCGATGCGGGCGAGAATTTCCGGGGACACGACGCTCATGGGCTCACACCACGATGACACCCTTGTGCTTGGCCTTGTTTTCAGGCTCGACGTGGATGGTCACCCGTGCGTCCGGCACTTCCTTCTTTATCGCCGCCTCGATGCGGTCGCAGATGTCGTGCGCCTCGGACACCGTGGTCTGGCCGTCGATGACCAGGTGGAAGTCGATGAAGGTGGCGGGACCGGCATGGCGGGTGCGCAGGTCATGGGCCTCGATCGCGCCGGTGGCCTTGTCAGAAATGATGGCGCGGATGGAGGTGAGCGTGTCTTCCGGCACCGCCTCGTCCATCAGCCCCGACAACGACTGGCTCATCACCTTCCAGCCCGACCACAGGATGTTGAGCGCGACGAGGCCCGCCAGCAGCGGGTCCAGCACATGCCAGCCGGTGATGATGGCCAGCAGCACGCCGAAGGTGACGCCCACCGACGAGATCACGTCCGACAACAAGTGCTTGCCGTCGGCAACAAGGGCGGGCGAGCGCAGCTTGCGGCCGCGCGAGATCAGCACCCAGCACCAGAAGCCGTTGACCACGCTGGCGAGCCAGTTGACCAACAGACCCTCGACCGGCGCATCCAGCGGGCGCGGGTTCTGAAAGGCCTGCCACGCCTCGTGGAAGATCACCAGCGCGGCGACGATGATCATCGCGCCTTCCAGCACGGCAGAGAAGAACTCCGCCTTGTGGTGGCCGTAAGGGTGGCGCTCGTCGGCCGGTTGCGCGGCATAGTAGACCGCGATCAGCGCGGCGATGGCGGCGGCTACGTTGACGATGCTCTCCAGCGCGTCGGAGAACAGCGCCACCGAACCGGTCATCCACCAGGCAAGCAGCTTGATGGCGAGCACGATCAGGCCGACGGCAATGCTGCCGGCGGCGAGCTTCATGCTGCTGGAAAATCCGTGAACGGCGCTCATGCCGCCCTTATGCGCGGATGTAGTGCAGTTTGTCGAACGTCTTTCGCCAGTTGCCCACCTCTTCCGCCAGCGAGGCCGGGTCGTTGGTGGTCAGCGCGCGGGCAATCAGATTGGCCAGGCGCGGCGCGTCGGAGGGTTTGACGCCCCAGCGCACCAGTTCAGGCGTGCCGATGCGAAGGCCGTTCATGTCACCCGCCACCGGTTCCACCGGCAGGCCGATGCCGCAGGCGAGGAAGCCTGCCTTGCGCAAGGTTTTGGATGCAGCCTGTCCGCCGCCGAACCGCGCTGCGGCAATGGCGAACTGGTGCGAGCGGGTGAAGCCCGTGGTCTTGCCGAACACGGGCAGCTCCTCATGGTCGAGCGCGTCGGCCAGCGCGCGGGCAAGTTTCACCATGGAGGCGGCATAGTCGCGCCCGTGCTCGCGCCAGTCGAGCAGCGTAACGGCCAGCGCGGCCGACTTGGCGGCGTCGAAATTGGCAGTCATGCCGGGAAAGGCGATGTGGTCGAGGCGTTCGGCGATGGTGGCGTCGTTGGTAACGATGAGCCCGCCGGCCGGCCCGCCCAGCGACTTGTAGGTGCTCATGGTCATCAGGTGCGCGCCTTCGGCAAGCGGGTTGGGCCACGCGCCGCCGGCGATGATGCCGCACTGGTGGGCGGCGTCGAACAGCACGTGCGCGCCAACCTCGTCCGCGATGGCGCGGATGGCGGCGACCGGGTGCGGCTCGAGGTTGAGGCTGCCGCCGATGGTGATGAGCTTCGGCTTAATCTCGCGGGCGAGTCTCGGCCAGCCTGTCAACGTCAACCGTATAGCCGTCCGCCGCGACCGGGGCATGGTGGATTTGCAAGCCGTAAAGCCCGGCGCACCCGGCGTCATGGTGGGTGACGTGGCCGCCGATGGAACCGGGCGGGGCGATGATGGCGTCGCCCGGCTTCGTCAGCGCCATGAAGCCGTAAAGGTTGGCGATGGCGCCCGATGGCACGCGGATTTCGGCGTACCTCGCGTTGAAGACCTCGGCTGCAAGTTCGGCGCAGATCACCTCGATCTCTTCGATCGCTTCAAGGCCCATCTCGTACTTGTCGCCCGGATAGCCGAGCGAGGGCCGCGACCCGATGCCCGACGCCAGCATGGCTTCGGCGCGCGGGTTCATCACGTTGGTGGCGGGGTTGAGGTTGAAACAGTCGCGCTCGTGGATCTGGCGGTTTGCGTCCACCAGCGTATCGAGCCGGGCGGCGATGGCCGTGTTGCTGCCGCGCGCGGCCTCGTCGGCATAGCGCTGGACGAGGGTTTCGCAGTCGGCGGGAACCCAGGGACGGGGCGAGAGTGTGGGCATGGCGGCAATGCTTTCGGCTGCATGTTCCGGGACGGCTGGAGTCAACCGCTTACCAAGCTTTGGCTCAAACGGGAAGGTGGGGTAGGCAGGGCCTGCATTGCGTCAGCTCCAAGAAAGGGCTTAACGCCTCTTAATTACCCGGATCACCAACCTGCTAACATGACCGCCATCGTCAGCCACAAAACGTTGACATCGCACTACAATCACCAGAAGAAACGGTGGAGGTCTTCAATGCTTTATTGGGCACTCGTATTTCTCATCGTCGCGCTGATCGCCGGCGTTTTCGGCTTTGGCGGCATCGCCGGAGCTTCTGCAACGATCGCGCAGGTATTGTTTTTCATATTCCTGATCGCGCTGGCTGTCTCGCTCGTTGCCCATGTTTCACGCCGGTCGTGAGGCTTTCGCGCCTAACTGAACACGTAAATTGCCAGATTTTCAGCCTCACCGGGCGCATCCTTTGGATGCGCCCGGTGAGGCACACCACATATGGTTTGACTAAGCTCCCGGCGTGGCGGGTGAAGACCAGAAGATCAGATATTCCAGGTTCGTGCGGCCGGTCTGTTCTGGCCTATGGATGGCTGTGCATCTGCGAAGCCTGATCTTGCGTTGCCGTGGGTGTTCTGACCAGGCCAGGGACCGGCGGGGTTCTTGTAGATGACGGTGTAGTGAGGCGTGGTACCGTATCGGTCGGTAGACATGGCTATGCTGCCCACCACCACGCTCACAAAGGCAATCACGGTTCCCAGAAAAAGAATGTTTGTTTTGCTTTTCAGCATGCAGGATTAACGTTCTAAGTGGACGCAAGTTCCCGTTGCCGCTTTCGGAGATCCTTCTGGCGTTATGTTGGAAGGCCATTTTAACCGGGTCGCAAACGGACTTTCAGCAATCTGCATTCACGCCAGCTATCTGCGTCTGCCGGCTGTGCGGCCTGGCAGTCTCAGTTCCGCGACCGCCACACGCCTTTGCCGGCCAGCGGGCGCTCACGCACCATGGCCTCGCGCCTGAGCACGTAGACGCCCGATGCCACGATCATCAAGGTGCCGATGACGGTGGTGAGCTTGGGGATTTCGCCCCACAGCAGGAACGACAGGATCGAGACCCACAGCATGGCGGTGTACTCGAACGGCGCCACCGCCGGCGCCCGCGCCACCCGGTAGGCGGTAGCCAGCATCCAGAACCCGGCGCCGGAGATGACGCCGATCATCATTATCATGCCAAGCTCGACCCCGGTCGGCATTTGCCAGGGCTGCAGCAGGAAGCGCATCGGCCCGCCCTCCGGCACCGGCAGGCCCAGGTGCGCCACCCCGACGCCGAGGCCGACGCCCATGTAGAAGAAGGTGAGCATCATGTAGAAGGCCATCACCGAGCCTGATTCGGTGATGCCGATCTTGCGCCCCAGCACGGTGGAGACGGCGTAGCAGAACGCTGCCAGCAGCGGCAGCAGCGCCGCTGGCTGGAAGGTCTCGGCGCCGGGCTGGATGATCACCAGCGCGCCGGCAAAGCCGAACAGGATGCCAGTCCAGCGCCGCCAGCCGACTTTCTCGCCCAGCACCGGCACGGCCAGGGCGGTAATGAACAGCGGCGAGGTGAACCAGATCGCCACCACGGCGGTGAGCGGCATGGCGGGCAAGGCCAGATAGTAGAAGAAGAACGCCCCGAACCCGATGAACGAGCGCAGCGCATGCATGCCGGGCCGCCGCGTGGCCAGCATGCCCAGCCCCGACTCGAAATGCACGATCATGAAGATGATGGGCAGCGCGATGAGCCCGCGCGCGAACACCAGCTGGTGTACCGGATAGTGGTCCGACAGCAGTTTCATCATCACGTCCTGGAACGAGAAGATGAAAATGCCCGCGCACAGATAGAGCACGCCCCGGAAGGTGTCGTTGAGGCCGGCGGAACTGGAGGAGGGGGCAGACATGGCGCGCAGGTTGGCAGCCGGGCGCCTGCGGTGTCGCGTTCAAAAACGGCAAGGACAATGTCGCGCAAGGGACACGCGCAGCGGGCGTCTAGGCGGGAACTTCATGCGGCTTCGGCACGTTTCAACGAACATGAAGCGCAAAACATTTTTCCGATTGGCCGTGGTGGTCTGCCTGATCCTGCCGCTGGCCTCCTTCGCGGGGCCTGCAAAGGCCGACGAGGCGTTGTGGGCCGCCCTGCGCGAGGGCCGCGCCTTCGCCATGATGCGCCATGCGCTGGCGCCGGGGACGGGCGATCCTGCAAATTTCGACGTCAACGACTGCGCCACCCAGCGCAACCTGTCGGTGGAGGGGCGCGAACAGGCAAGGCGCACCGGCGATGCTTTCCACGCCAACGGCATCATGATGGCCGAGGTGAGGACCAGCGCCTGGTGCCGCTGCCGCGATACCGCAAGCCTGATGAACCTCGGCACGCCCGAGGTGCTTACACCGCTCAACTCGTTCTTCCAGAACAGCAGCCAGCGCGATCCGCAGACCGAAGCCCTCAGGCAATGGCTGACGCAGTGGGCGGGGTCGAGGCCGCTTCTGCTGGTGACCCACCAGGTGAACATCTCGGCGCTGACCGGTGAGTTTGCGCGGTCCGGCGAGATCGTCGTGGTGGACCGCGACGTCAGCAGCGGGGTGAAGGTACTGGGCAGCCTCAAGCCTCAGTGATCAGATGCGCGCCTTCAGCCGCATCTTGATCGGCCCGTCGGCGCGTCCATTGACCAGCTGCAGAACATAGGGGTTGCCCGAGCCGTCGATGTCGGTTGTCCGGCCATGCCACACCACCCGGCCCTCGTTCAGCATGATCATGTAGTCGTACTCATGGCGCGCCGAGTCCATGTCGGAGGTGATGGCGAACACCGTGGCATGACTTTGCTCGATCATCCGGTCGAGCACCCTGTAGATCGCCTTGGTGGTGATCGGGTCGAGCCCGGCGGTTGGTTCGTCGAGCAGCATCAGCGATGGCGAGCCCGCAAATACCCGGGCCAGACCGACGCGCTTCTGCATGCCGCCCGACAGCTCCGACGGCAAAAGGTCCGCATTGGCGGCGGGCAGGTTGACCTTCGCCAGCGTCTCGATGGCCAGCTCGCGGGCTTGTTTGCGGGGCATGCCCTCATTGTTGATCAGCCGGAAGCAGATGTTTTCCCACACCGTCAGGCTGTCGAACAGTCCGCCCTGCTGGAACAGCACGCCGGTGGACGCAAGCTTCTCGTTGCGTTCGCGCACGCTGATGCCGGTCAGCGGCTCGCCGTCAAGGCGTATGCTGCCGCGCTCCGGCTGGTAGATGCCGGCGATGCACTTCATCAGCACCGTCTTGCCGGATGCGGCCGGACCGATCAGCACCGTTTTGGCGCCGGCAGGCACCGCGGTGGAGATGTCGTGCAGCACCTGCGCCTTGCCGAACCGCTTGGAGACGCCGTCGAGGCTGAGTTTCACGGCCGGGGTGTTGCTGGTCATCGGCAAGGGCCATCCGGGTTGGCGAGGGCGGAGTGACCTCTTGTAACGTTGCGGCATCGGCATGTGCAAGGGGCCGGAAACCCACTGGACTTGCACACGCCGGTTGGGCCATAAGAAAGACCACGAAATCAGCAATCCGGACCGGGCCTGCTGCCCCGGCGAGCAAGATATCCATGAAGAACTTTCTGCTGCAACTGTTTACCTGGTGGAACGGCCAAACCATGGGAACCCGCTGGTTTACAGCGCGGCACGGCGAGCTGGTCGGCGAAGACCAGATGGGCAACAAGTATTACCGGGCCCCGTCGAAGCTGCCGGACTCGATCCCTGAGCGCCGCTGGGTGGTCTATTCCGGCTATGCCGAGGCGTCGATGATTCCGCCCGGCTGGCACGGCTGGATGCACCACCGCACCAACACCCCGCCCACCGAGAAGAAGTATACGCCGCACGACTGGGAAAAGCCGCATCAGCCGAACCTGACAGGCTCGGCCGCTGCCTATCGCCCGGCCGGCAGCATTCTGGGGCCAACCCCCAAGCAGGCCGCCAAGCCCGACTACGAGGCGTGGCAGCCGGAATAGGCGGGAACGCGCGACCCCGCCCACCGCGTTGGACCAGTTGGCGGCGCCAACCCGCGACAGGCACTGAGGAGCAGGCTGACGATGAACAATTCCATGGTCGAAGCGGCGATCGGCGCGGTGGTGATTGCGATTGCCGCCGGATTTTTCCTGTTCATGTACTCGGTCGGGGGCCTTGGCGGCCCGGCGTCGGGCTACCAGGTGACGGCATCGTTCGGCTCGGTCAAGGGCGTCAGCGTCGGTACCGATGTGCGCATGGCCGGCATCAAGATCGGCTCGGTGACCGGCCAGACGCTGGACCGCGAGACCTATCGCGCCAACATCGTCATGGACGTCGATTCCACCGTCAAGCTACCGGATGATTCGACCGCCAAGATCGCGTCCGAGAGCCTGCTTGGCGGCAGCTTCGTCGAACTTTCCCCGGGCGGCAGCGAAACCATGATCGAACCCGGCGGCGAGATCGCCTTCACCCAGGACCCGATCGATATTTTCGGCCTGGTGTCGCAGTTCGTGCTCGGCAGCAACAAGAATTCCGGCGACGCAGCCGGCGAAGAGGGCGCCCAGCCGGCAGAAGGCGCCGCGTCGCAGTGACTGTCATGTCCGAAACCGCGCCGCACGCGCAACAGACCTGGTCTGCCGGCAGCTATTCGACCCATGCCCGTTTCGTCGCCGATCTGGCGGGGGCAGTGGTCGACTGGCTGGCGCCTCAACCGGGTGAACGCATCCTGGACCTCGGCTGCGGCGACGGCGCGCTGACCCGCAAGCTTGCCGATGCGGGCGCCATGGTGAAGGGCATCGACAAGAGCCCGGACCTGCTTGCCGCCGCAGTCGCGCTCAGTCTCGACGTGGAAGAGGGCGATGGTCACGACCTCAAGTTCAACAGCGAGTTCGACGCGGTGTTTTCCAACGCTGCCCTGCACTGGATGAATGAGCCGGAAAAGGTGATCGACGGTGTATGGCGGGCGCTGAAGCCAGGCGGGCGCTTTGTCGCTGAGTTCGGCGGCCATGGCAACGTGGCGGCGATTGTCACGGCAATGCGTGCCGTGGCGCGCTTGCGCGGCGGCACCGAGGCGCTGGCGGGACCCTGGTTCTTTCCCTCGCCGGAGGTCTATTCGGACATGTTGGCCGCTCGCGGCTTCGAGGTTTTGCGCATCGGGCTTTTCCCGAGGCCCACTCCGCTCAAGACCGGCATGAAAGCCTGGTTGAAGGTTTTCCGGAAGCCGTTTTTCGACCAGTTCGGCGCGGCCTCTGACGACGTCCTAGACGAGGTCGCGGAACTGCTGAGGCCGTGCCTGTGCGATGCCCGTGGCAACTGGACCGCGGACTATGTGCGCCTGCGCGTCGAAGCGGTGAAACCGGCATGAACCCCTGGCTCGCACGCGCCTGCCTTGCCGCGCTGGTGGCAATGGCTGCCGGAGCGTTGCCGGTGGCGGCCCAAGCCGTGCAGAACCCGATTGCGGTGTTCGCCGGCCTGGACAAGATTACCGGCCGCATCACCACGTTCGAGATACCAGTCGATGAGGTGCGCCGGTTCGGTACGCTCAACGTCTATCCGCGCGTCTGCAATTCGCGCCCGCCCACCGAGGAGCCAAAGACGACGTCATTCGTGCAGGTCGACGAGAATCTCATCAATGGCGGCACGCGGCGCATCTTTTCTGGCTGGATGCTGGCCGAAAGTCCCGGCCTCAACGCCGTCGAGCACCCGGTTTATGACGTGTGGCTTATCGGCTGCATGGACCCCAACAGGCCTGCGGTGCCGGAGCGGGAAACGCCGGTCGCGCCACCGCCACCTGCCGCCAGCGGAGAAGCTGAAGACCAGCCGCCGCCGGCGGATTGATCAATTGCCTGTCGATTGCGGCAAGATCGCAGTTTCGCCATACATCGCCTTCATGTAGTCAATCGGGAGGGGCGTCCCGCGAAAGTTTGACCGAGAGCATGAGACCGAGATTTTTCCTTACCTTCGCAGCAGGCTTTTTGGCGTTGGCTGCATACTCCAGCAACGCCGCTCCGGTGCACGCGGCCGGCGCGTGCGACAAGCTGCAGGCAGAATTCACCGGCAAGCTCCGCCCCGCAATCCTGCGGTTGGCAAAGAAGCGTTTCCACTTGTCCAACTGGTATCATGCCACGCTTAAGCGCCAGCACGAGGGCAGCAAGCACCCGACCCCGGCGGCGCTGGACACCACCTACAAGATGATGGTCGATTACTGCGGCAGCGACGACAAATGCAAGGCGTTTGCCGCCCAGATGAATACGGCCTCGCGAGCGATTTATGATGTCAACCAGCGATGGTCTGCTGCCGGATGTCCCGGTCAGCTTGACAACTGAATGACGTTGGCGGCCCGCTTGGGTCCGGCCTATTCGGGCGGGTAGTGCATCGGCACCGAGATGGCGGTGGCGGGTTCACTGACGTCGAACAGCGCTTCATGATGGAACGGCTTGAAGCGCGGAGGTTGTGCATAGTTCGACACGCCTGCTCCCTCGAGCGGATACTTCAGGACGCGGTGGCGCTCCAGCTTGCCGTCGTTGTTCTGGTCGTGGCCGATCGACAGCGCATACTTGCCCGGCGCCAGTCCGGGAAAGGTGATGACGACGTCGCCCGGTTGCGCCGGCACGCGGATGGAGGTGACGTTGTTGCGGGGTTCCTCGCAGTCGGGGAAGCCCCAGCCGCTCGACCACAGGCAGGCCATGATGACGCCGTTGGCGTTCTTTATGCCGGTCACCGTCACGTTGAGATCGGCAGCAAGGGCAGGGGTAGCCAGGCCGAGCCAGCAAGCGGCGGCCAATGCGTACTTCAAGGTGAGTTTCATCCGAATCATCCTGCCTTCCTGGACTGCAACCGTCAGATGAACATACGTGAAGATTTCGGTGGGGCCAACGGGTGTTCCGGCTTTCAGCCCGCCGCCGCCGCCGCCAGCACCGCCTGCGGATCGCCGTCTGCCCCGAAGCAATCGAAGTCCGCCGTTGCCAGCAGCGCCTGATCGAGCAGGTTGCGGTACTCCTCCTTCGGCACCTCGATGCATCCGAAGGTCTTCAGGTGATCGGTGACGAACTGGGTATCCAGCAGCTGGAAACCCCCGGCGCGCAGCCGCGCCACCAGGTGCACCAGGGCAACCTTCGAGGCGCCGCTTTCGGCCGAGAACATGCTCTCGCCGAAGAACGCAGCACCGATGCGCACCCCGTACAACCCGCCCGCCAGCGAGCCGTCATGACGGCGCACCTCGATGGAATGGCAGCAGCCCATGGTGTGCAACTGGCTGTAGAGAGCAGCAATGCGGGCATTGATCCAGGTGGCGGGCCGGGCGATGACCGCCTGGTCTCCAGCGCTGCCGGGGGCACCGGCGCAGCCTGCAACGACGTCGTCGAACGAGCGATCGATGGTAACGTGGAAGCGTCGTTGGCGGATCATCCGCGCAAGCCGGCGCGGCACATGAAAGCGGTCGAGCGGAATGATGCCGCGGATTTCCGGTTCGACCCAGTAGAGCGCGTTGTCCTGGGCGCTTTCCGCCATAGGAAAGATGCCGGCCGTGTAGGCGCGCAACAGCAGTTGTGGCGTAATCGTTGACATGACAGCGCAATCAATACCGGGCCAGGGGCAGCGCAATCAAGCGCCGCGTTCCGGCGGTGGGCCGTCCGGTCAGTCTTCCTGCGGGTTGCAGGGCCAGCGCTCAGGCTTTTCAACGCCCGGCGGCAGCAGGGTGGCATCGTCGCCGCAGGCCAGAGCGATCTGTCCGGAGGTCAGCCCCGTGACGCCTGAAAGGTCGACGCCCTGCAGCCGGGCGCGGTAGAGATAGGTGTGCGACCAGTCGGAGCCGTCCAGCTTCGCCCCGGCAAATTCGGAGCGGGCGAGGATGGCGAACGTCAGGGTGGCGCCGGACAGGTCCGCGCCCTGGAAGCTGCTGCGGATCATGTCGGACTTGATCAGGCTGGCCCCTCTCAGATCAGCCTTGGCGAACACCGCTCGCGGCATGCTGGCGCGCGACATGTTTGTGCCGACAAGGCTGGCTGAGGTGAAATCTCCCCTGAACAGTTCGATGGCGTCCATGTCTGCCTTGTCCAGCCGCGCCCCGGAAAAGTCGGTCCGGTTGCCAAGCGTCTTCTGCATGGATGCCGAGGTCAGGTCCGCCTCCTTGAAGGAAGCGTAGCTGATGTCGGCCCGGTCAAGGTTCGCGAACATCATGCTGGCCCCTCCAAAGTCTGTGCTGGTGAGGTTCGCATAGGCGAGTATTGCCCTCTCGAGATTGGCGCGGGGCAGCATCAGCAGTTTCTTGGAGCAGTTGCTCCAGTCGACGCCGGGTTTTGCCGAGTCATTGCAATCAGCGAGGGCGGGTACAGCTTGCAGGCCTATCATGGCCGCCGCGGCGCAGACTAAAGGCGTCAGTCTCTTGATCTTCCGCACGAGGGTCCTTTCCCCTTGATGGCAGTCTGGTTGTAGCCGCATGTCCAGTCCGTTTCCTCAGTCACCTGAATTATAGGACGATTGCCGTGGACTTCCAGTGTCTCGGCGCGAATACCCGTACCGGTCGGGCAAATCCCTTCAGCTCATGCTCGCCGCAGTCGTCCAGCGCAGTCTTCAGTTGCCGCGCCACCTGCTCCGATACCAGCACCGGGCGCATTACCCGCTTGGTTAGTTGCTCCAGCCGCGCGGTCTCGTTCACGGCGCTGCCGACAACCGTGAAGTCGAGCCGGTCCTGCCCGCCCACATTGCCGAAGAAAACCTCTCCCGTATGCATGGCGATACCGCAGCGCAGCGGCTTGCGCCCGGCAATCGCTGCAACTTCGGGCGGCGGGTTTGCATTGAACGCCTCCAGATTGCGCAGCGCCCGGTCGGCAGCCGCCATGGCGGCGTTGGCGGCATCATGCTCACCTGCGGCATCATCGAACGGAAACACCGCCAGGATGCCGTCGCCCATGAACTTCAGCACATCGCCGCCCTGTGCGGTGACCGCACTCACCAGCTGATCGAGGAAGCCGTTGAGCAGCAGGTTGACTTCGGCAGCAGGGAAGCTTTCGGACAGTTCACTGAAACCGCGCATGTCGGCGCACCAGATCACCGCGTTGATCGGCTGCCCGGCGCCGCGCGCGATGCTCCCTTCAAGTACCTGCCGCCCGGCATAGTGGCCGAGATAGACATTGAGCACGTTCTCGGCGATGCGCCGCGCCACGTGGCGGTGGACGTGCAGCGACAGGTACTTGAGAATGCGGTCCAGCTGGACCTGCTGCTCCCGCGTGAACCCGTCCGGCGCATTGGTGGCGATGGTGGTCACGTCGAAACGCCTGGCGCCGATGCGCTTGGGCAGGGGCAGGGCGGCATAACGCGTGATTCCCTGCGCTGCCAGCTCGGCAATGATCGGATAGTCGCGCTGGCTGGCAGGATCGGTGGCGTCGATGAACATCGGCCGGCCTTCCTCGATCGGCCCGCGCAACGGGCTCTTGAGGTAGGCATCTGTCATGGTGTTCATGGCCCTGACCACGATCTCGTCGCAGAAACCGTCGGACTTCTGCCATCCCCAGGCGAACCCGGCCAGTTGTGGATGCAGCGTGCCGGTATGGATGGTGGCGCGCTCAACCGGTATGCCGGCGGCTACCATGCGCCACGCCAGAGACTCGGCCAGCGACAGCATCGACTCCTCGTTGATGGCATCGCCCAGCAGCCAGTCTTCAAGATCGGCAAAACTGGTGGCGTTGCCGGCCGCGGCGGGCCCGCGGTTGGCGCGCGCAAGCAGGTGCACGAATTCCGGATATTGCCGCGGCGCAGGGTCTAGATAGGCCGGTGTCATGCAAAATGTCCCTGGGGCTGGACGGGAGCCGCTCCTGCGGCGGCACACGTCAGCAACGCTCATATGGGCGCAGTCGTTGCCGTTTCCCAGCCCGGCTCACGCGAAAGTCAGCCGGCGGCGTTCTGCTTCAGGAATTTCTCGAGCCAATGGATGTCGTACTCGCCGTCGATGATGTCGGGTTGCTCGAGCAGCCGCAGGAACAGCGGGATGGTGGTATCGATGCCCTCGATGACGTATTCGCCCAGCGCCCGGCGCAGCCGCATCAGGCATTCGTTGCGGTCGCGCCCGTGCACGATCAGCTTGCCGATCAGGCTGTCGTAGTAGGGCGGGATCGAATAGCCGGTGTAGATGCCACTGTCGACGCGCACCCCCAGCCCGCCCGGCTGGTGCAGACCCACCACACGGCCCGGCGAAGGCACGAACGTTTGCGGGTTCTCGGCATTGATGCGGCACTCGATGGCATGGCCGTTGAAGGTGATGTCGTCCTGGGTGAAGCCGAGCTTCGCACCGGCTGCCACGCGCAGCTGCTCCTGCACAAGGTCAAGACCGGTGATCGCCTCGGTCACCGGGTGCTCAACCTGTAGCCGCGTGTTCATCTCGATGAAGAAGAACTCACCGTCCTCGTAGAGGAACTCGATGGTGCCGGCGCCGGAATACTTCATCTCGGCCATGGCTTGCGCGCAGGTCTCGCCGATCTGCTTGCGCTGGGCGGCATTGAGCGCCGGCGACAACGCCTCTTCCCACACCTTCTGGTGGCGCCGCTGCAGCGAGCAGTCGCGCTCGCCCAGATAGACGGCATTGCCCTGGCCGTCGCCGAACACCTGGATCTCGATGTGGCGCGGCTTGGAGAGATAGCGCTCGATGTAGACGGCATCGTCGCCGAAGGCAGCCTTGGCCTCGGTCTGGGCGGTCGACAGCGCGGTGTCGATCTCGTCCTCGTTCAGCGCAACCTTCATGCCGCGCCCGCCGCCGCCGGCTGCGGCCTTGATCAGCACCGGATAGCCAACTTCCTTCGCGACCTTGCGGGCTTGGGCATGGCCCGACACGCCGCCGTCGGAGCCCGGCACCACCGGGATGCCCAGCTTCCTGGCGGTCTGCTTGGCCTCGATCTTGTCGCCCATGATGCGGATGTGCTCAGGCGACGGGCCGACGAAGGCGATCTCGTGCTCTTCGAGGATCTGCGCGAAACGGGCGTTCTCTGACAGGAAGCCGTAGCCAGGGTGCACAGCGTCTGCGCCGGTGATCTCGCAGGCGGCGACGATGGCGGGGATGTTGAGATAGCTCTCCGACGCTGGCGGCGGGCCGATGCAGACGCTCTCGTCGGCAAGCCGCACGTGCATGGCGGTGGCGTCGGCGGTCGAGTGCACCGCGACGGTCTGGATGCCGAGCTCGCGGCAGGCGCGCAGGACGCGTAGCGCAATCTCGCCGCGGTTGGCTATGAGGACCTTTTCGAACATGTGGTGTATGGCCCGCCCGCTATTCGATGATCATCAGCGGTTCGTCGTATTCCACCGGCTCGCCATTGCCGACCAGTATCTGCTTCACCGTGCCGGCATGGGGCGCGGGGATCTGGTTCATGGTCTTCATCGCCTCGATGATCATGATGGTCTGGCCGGCCTTTACCTGGCTGCCCACCTGCACGAACGGTGCGGCATCGGGCGACGGCGAGTGGTAGGCGGTGCCAACCATCGGCGACTTGACGGTGCCCGCCCCGCTGGCGGCCGGCGTGGCGGCTGCGGCCTCTGCCGGGGCCGCAGGTGCGGGCGCCGAGGGCGCCCCGGCCACAACGTGTTGCGGGGCAGGGGCGTAGGACACGGTCACCTCGCGCGCCACCCGGATCTTCAGCCCGTCCTGCTCGACCTCGATCTCTGTCAGCCCGGTATCGGTGAGGATCTCCGCCAGGATGCGGATCTGCTCGTGATCGAACGTTTTTGAATCCTTGCCCATGTCTGGTTCCGGTCCGTTGTTGTGTTCTAGCTTGCCTGCGCGTCGACCAGCCGGGCGGCTGCGTCGAGCGCCATGATGTATCCGTCCGCCCCGAAGCCGCAAAGAACTCCGGTTGCAATGGGCGATACGTAGCTGTGGTGGCGGAAAGCCTCGCGTGCATGCACGTTCGACAGGTGAACCTCGATAACCGGCAGGCCGGTCATCTTGAGGGCATCGTGGATGGCCACCGAGGTATGTGTGTAAGCCGCCGGATTGATGATGATGCAGTGGGCGGACCCGCGCGACTTCTGGATCAGTTCAACCAGTTCGCCTTCGTGGTTGGACTGGCGGAAGTCCACCTCCAGCCCCAGCGCGGTCGCGTGTTTCCGGCAGCGGGCCTCGATGTCCGCCAGTGTCGTGGCGCCATAGATTTCCGGTTCACGCGTTCCCAGCATGTTCAGGTTCGGCCCGTTCAGTATCAGAACCCTGTGCGCCAATGCTGGAAACTCCCGGGAACGCCAATTGGATGCGGGCGCGTTAAACCTTCGGCAGCGATCGCCATTGCGGGCGTTATTGCCACAAAAGCGTGTCGCGGCCAAGCGTTACCACCAGCCGCCCTGTGGATGAAAACGGACCCCGCGAGGCGCGGGCAATCAGCAGTACTTGCAGCCGCCCGCGTCGCGCACGCTCTTGACGCTCGCCATCAGCTGCTCGTAGGGCGCAGCCCCCGGCACCAGCTGGTTGTCGATGATGAATGCCGGCGTGCCGTTGATGCCAAGTTCCTGGGCGAGATTGCGCGTCTCGTCGATGATCTTGTCATGGGCGGCGCGCTCGGCCTCCATGTCGGCCTGCAGCTTTTCGACGTCCAGACCGGCTTCCTTCGCCACCTCGAGCACTTTTTCAAGCCCGTCGATGCTGCCTTGTGCGCCCATCAGCGCCAGGTGCAGTTCCCAGTACTTGTCCTGCTTGCGCGCGGCCAGCGCGGCGTGGGCGGCGATCACCGAGCCTTCCGAAAGGATCGGGAACTCCTTGAGCACAATGCGGACGTCCTTGTCTTCCTCGGTCATGCGCAACACGTCGGCCATGGAGCGCTTGCAGTAGCCGCAGTTGTAGTCGAAGAACTCGACCACGGTGACGTTGCCGTCGGGGTTGCCCACAACGATGTCATGCGCGCTGCGGAAGATCTTTTCGGCATTGGTCGAGATGGCGACCTTGCCGCGCTCTTCCTGCTGCTGGCGTTCGGCGACCTGCAGCTTCTCGATCATCTCGTTGAGGATCTGCGGGTTCTCCAGCAGGTACTCGCGGATGATGTTGTGCAGTTCGTTCTTCTGGGTGTCGTTGAACTGGTCCTCGGCAGCGACGGCGCTCAGCGGCGTGGCGATGGTCGAGGCGGCAAGCGCCATGGCGAGAACGCCGGCGGTGATGGTATTGCGCATGAAGTCTGCTCCGATTTTAGCCTTCAGGTTTTGCGGGCCTGTTTAACTGTCTTTCTGCTTGATTGCATTCAAAATGTCGTTAGCGCGGATATGCACCGGCGTGCCTGGCTGGGCGCGCTGCAGGGCGCCGTTGGCCTTTTCCGCCGCCAGCTTCTTGTCACCGCGCAGCATGGCGCTCTCCGCCGTTGCCAGTTCGGCGCGGGGCAGATCCCCGAGGGTGCCATAGGCGCGCGCCTTCCACAGGTGCAGCTGGGCGCTCTTGCCTTCCACCGTTTCAGCCTTGGCCAGGATGGCGAGTGCTTCCTGGGCTGCCTGCTTCGACTCCGACGCCAGCAGCGCCTGGGCCAGCATGATCTGGATCAGGCCGCTCTTCGGCGCCAGCTTGGATGCCTGGCGCAGCGGCGCCACGGCTTCGGCCGGGTTGCCTTTCTCCAGCAGCGCCTGGCCCTTCAGCTCCCAGAAGTACGGGTTCTTGGGGATCACCGAGATCAGCCGGTCGATCTGCGGAATGGCGTTGTTCATGTCGCCCAGCCGGTAGGTGGCTATGGCGCGGGCATACTGCGCGGGCAGTGAATTGTCGGACGGCGGGTAGGCAGCAAAGACGGACTGGGCGTCGCGGGTGAAGCCGGAAAGCTTCGCCTGCGCCATCTGGTGGCGCAGCACCAGGTAATCCTCGTCCTTCGTCCCGTAATGCTTCGAGGCGCGCACCCGCTCTTCCAGCACCCGGATGCGCTGCAGCGGCAGCGGGTGGCTGAGCGCGTAGGGGTCGACATACTGCACGGTGGCGATCGACTGGTTGTAGAGCTTCTGGAACAGCTCCAGCATGCCCTTGCCGGACTGGCCGGTCGCTTCGAGATAGCGCAGCGCGCCTTCGTCCGCCGCCGCTTCCTGGGCGCGGACATAGGACAGGAGGTTGCGCTGAACCATCGACTGGCCGCCGAGAATGAGCGCCGTGCCGCTCTGTGCACCGCCCGCGCCGGACTTCGCCGCCGCCACCGCGCCGGCCGCTCCCAGCAGCATGGCGATGATCGCCTGTGTCGAGGCCTTGTCCACCTCCACGCCCAGCCGCGCAAGGTGCCCGCCGGCGACGTGAGCGGTCTCGTGCGCCAGCACCCCGATCACCTCGTTCGGCGTGGCGGCCTGCTCGATCAGCCCGGTGTGGATGAAGATACGCTGGCCGCCGGCCACGAAAGCGTTGATGGAGCTGTTCTGGATCAGGTGCACCTGCACCGCGCCCGGGTTGATGCCGGCCGCCTGGAAGATCGGCTTCAGGTAGCGCCGCATCAGCTCCTCGATTTCCTCGTCTCGGATGAGGCGCAGGTCGTTGCCGCGCTGCTGGGCATGGGCAGGGGGCGCAAGATGCGCAAACTGCACCAGCATCAGGCTGAGGGCGCAGGCGAGCGTGAGGGCGGACTTGAGTACGTGGCGCATGTGTTGACGGTAACGGGATTCGGGCAAAGGCGGTTGCATTGGCCTGCTGTTATGCCGTCAACAATGCGGCAAAAGCGTGAGGCGGCGCGAGTGCAGGGGCGTTACAAATGGGTAAGGTGGGGGCAATCCACCCGGTTCCCCACATCGCCAGCATCTGCTAGGCACAGGCACAACAGCGTCAACCCGAGCCCGAGGGCGATTCCCATGCCGCTCAAACCCTCCGCCCGCGCTGCGAAGGTGCAGCCGTTCATCGTCATGGACTTCTTCCGCGAGGCCAATGCGCTGGCCGCGGCCGGCCACGACGTGGTGCACATGTCGGCCGGCCAGCCCGCCGGCGGGCCGCCGCGCAAGGTGGTCGAGGCGGCGCGTGCCGCACTCGATGGCGCGTACATGGGCTACACGGATTCGCTCGGCCTGATGCTGCTTCGCGAGCGCATTGCCGCCCACTATGACGCCGCCTATGGCGTCAGCGTGAACCCCGCCAACATCGCCATCACCACCGGCTCGTCGGCCTCGTTCGTCATCGGCTTCACGGCCTGCTTCGACCAGGGCGACCAGGTGGGCCTGACGATGCCGGGCTACCCGGCCTACCGGAACATCTTCGAAGCACTCGGCATAAGGGTGACGGACATCCCCGTCGATGCGCGAAGCCGCTGGGCGCCGACCCACGCGCAGATCGAGCAGGCGTGCGACGAGGGGCTGAACGGGCTGCTGCTGGCAAGCCCGGCCAACCCCACCGGCACCATGCTGAGCCCCGACGCGCTGGCCGACGTGGCCGCCACGTGCGCAAAACGCGACGTGTGGTTCATCTCCGACGAGATCTACCACGGGCTCAACTACGAGATGCCGCAGGCCTGCGCGCTGACGACGAACCCGGACGCCATCGTCATCAACTCGTTCTCGAAATACTACTGCATGACCGGCTGGCGCATCGGCTGGATGATCGTGCCGGAGGTGTTGCGGCGCACCGTCGAGTGCCTGTCGCAGAGCCTCTACATTTCCGCGCCGACCCTGTCGCAATACGCTGCCATCGCCGCCTTCGACGCGACCGAAGAACTGGAGGAGAGGAAGGCCGGATACCGCGCCAACCGCGACTTCCTGCTGAAGGAACTGCCGGGGCTGGGCATGGGCAACCTGTCGCCGGCGGACGGGGCATTCTATCTCTATGCCGACGTGGGCAACCTGACCAATGACAGCTATGCCTTTGCGCGCCAGATGCTGCAGGAGGCCCACGTGGCGGTGACGCCGGGGGCGGACTTCGATACGCAACGCGGCAACCGCTTCATCCGCATGTCGTTTGCAGGCTCCATGGAGCACATGCAGCAGGCAGTGGAGCGGCTGGCGAAGTGGCTGCCGAAGCAGGGTTAACGGTCAGGGGTTCATGCGCGCCCGCGCGGCCTCGACGACCACCTTGTTGAGCCCCTTCAGCGCGCCCGATACGATGCGGTTCCACTGCCAGTAGAGCGGCACGTCCATGTGGCTGCCGGGGACAAGTTCCACCAGCCGGCCGGTATCGAGGTGCGGCTTGACCATGGCCAGCGGATGCGTGCACCAGCCAAGCCCGGCCAGGCAGGCGTCCACGAAGCCCTGGCTCGACGGCAGCCAGTGGCTGGGCAGCGCGACGTGGCGGCCGGTGACCTTGCGCACCCAGGCGGACTGATAGACATCCTTGACCGAGAAGGTGAGCGCCGGGGCGCGGGCCAGCGTGGCGGCGGTGATGCCTTGCGAGAAGTGCTGCGCCACGAAGGCTGGCGTGGCGCTGGCCACATAGCGCATGTCGCCCAGCGCGCGGGCGTCGCAACCCTGCACGGGCCTCGCCGTGCTGGTGACGGCGGCGGACACCTCGCCGCGGCGCAGCCACTCGGCGCTGTGGCCTTCATTGTCGATCACCAGGTCGAACAGGAAACCTTCGGCGGCCGCCAGCGCCGGGATGAACCAGGTGGCGAGGCTGTCAGCATTCACCGCGATGCGCAGCGTGGTGCGCTCGTCTCCGGCCTGTAGCTTGCCAAGATCTGACCCCAGCGCGGCCTCCAGCGCCGACACTTCCTCGGCGTGGCGGCACAGGCGCAGGCCGGCGGCGGTTGCCGTGCACGGCTGGCCGCGCACCACCAGCACGGTGCCGGTGCGCTCTTCCAGCAGCTTGATGCGCTGCGATACGGCCGATGGCGTGACGCCAAGCGCAAGGGCTGCCTTGTCGAAGCTGCCGGTGCGGATGACGGCGGCCAGCGCCGCGAGATGGTTGTAGTCGAGGTGCATTAGCAAAACTGAACTGGAGTTAGAGAAAGCAGTTTGGCTAATTCGATTGATCTGCGCTAGTGGGTCCGCACGGACAAGCCTTGAACCGGGGGATGATGATGTTTGCAGCCGCACTGGCGGGCTACGTGCTGGCCATTTCGCTGATCATGGCGATCGGGGCGCAGAACGCCTTCATCCTGCGCCAGGGGCTGAAGCGCGAGCATGTGTTCATCCTGTGCCTGATCTGTGCGCTGGCCGACACGTTGCTGATCGTGGCAGGGGTGGCCGGGCTGGGCACGCTGGTGCAACAGGTCCAGGTACTGCTCACAACCGTTACGGTCGGCGGCTCGATCTTTCTTTTTGTTTATGGCTTTCTGGCGTTTCGCCGGGCGCTGCGTCCCGACGCACTGAAGGCAGGAGCGGGGCCGTCGCTGCCGCTCAGGCAGGCAGTGGCCGCTTGCCTTGCCTTCACCTTCCTCAACCCGCATGTCTATCTCGACACGGTGGTGCTGCTGGGTGCCCTGTCGGCGGTCTATGAGGGCGAGGCGCGCGTGGCCTATGCGATGGGCGCGTGCGCGGGCTCGTTCACCTGGTTCTTCTCGCTGGGCTATGGCGCGCGGTTGCTGGCGCCGGTGTTCGCCAGGCCGAAGAGCTGGCAGGTGCTGGACATCCTGATCGGGCTGGTGATGTGGGGGCTGGGGGCGAAACTGGCGGCCCAGTTGCTCTAGCGTATGTCAGTGACGACGCCAGAGCCTTCCTGAATCAGATCCTCAGCCGTTTTCCAGATATCCTTGCCAACCCAGTCTTTTTCCAGCTTCTCCAGCCACGCAGGCGTGATCGGCGAGTTGACGAAATAGCGCTCGAAGAAGCGCCGCGCCAGCGCCCGCTGCTCGAAGGCCGGGCCTTCGATACGTTCGTCGGTGTGGCTGTCATAGCGGGCAGGCTGATGAAACATGAAGCGCGCCCGCCGGCCCGCATAGCGCGATTGTCCCTGCAGGTATATCGGCACGCACATGGACGCGCACACGTCGCCATCGGCCACCAGCGTATCGACCCGGTGGGTGCGCCTGATCTGCTGGATCAGTTCGATCAGCTCGCGGCCCTCGCGCAACGACCCGCCCGGTGAGTGCAGCCGGATGACGAAGTGGCCGGTGCGGCCCTTCCACGCCTCGAACGCCTCGGTGAAACGGGTGACCATCGGAATATCGACGCTGGCAGCCCACGTCAGCACCACCGCGTCACCGGCCTGGGTGACGGAGAGGCGACCCTTGTCGACCCTCGCATCCTGGTAGATGCCGTGGCCCAGCCAGGCGGCCACAAGCGCCATGGCAACAAGCAGAAGGCGGCTCCATGTCATTGGAACCGCCTCCGGCAAGTGTCGTCAGATGTCAGGACCGCTTGCCCCACCATCCGGATTTCTTCGGCGCCGAGGCCGGATCAACGGTTGGAGCAGGGGGTTGCCAACGCGGTGCGGCGGGCTCTTGCGCCTGTGCAGCCATGGACGGTTGGCGCCCGGGTTGCTTCGGTTCCGGCTGGGATGCGCCGTTCATGGCGTGACCATCCTCCGGTTCGGCTTCAGCTTCTGGTGCGGCTTCCGGCGCAGCCTCAGCTACATCGGCAGGGGTTGCCTTCTTGGCAGCCCGTTTGCGCGGCTTCTTCGCAGGCTTCTCGTCGCCGTCGCTGGCTTCGCCATCTTCAGCAACGGCAGCCTTCTTCGCGGCCCGCTTGCGGGGTTTCTTTGCAGGCTTGGCGTCATCGGCTTCTGCCTCGTCCTTGTCCGCAACCGCTTCAGCCGGTTCCGCTTCGGCGGGTTCGGCCTGCACGGCGGCAACAGCCTCATCGGCGTCATCACCGTCGGCGTCAGCTTCTACCCCAGCTTCGCTGCCAGCATCGGCGCCTTCGCCAGGCCGGGGCCCCCGGCCACGTCCGCCACGGCGGCGGCGGCGTTTCTTGCGCGGCTCGCCGTCTGCCTCGCTGTCCGAAGCCTCGGCTGCTTCGTCAACTTCCGTGGCCTCGCCATCGTCTTCGGACGCGGCGGCAAGCTCGTCGCCTTCCATGGCCTCGCCGTCGGGGCGATCCTCGCGCTGGCGGCGTCCACCGCGGCGGCCACGGCGGCGGCGGCGCTTCTTGCGCGGTTCGCCGTTTGCATCCGTTTCGCCATCGCGGTCTTCGGCTTTGGCCGGTGTGCTGTCTTCGGCCTCCTCGTCCTCTTCGTCCTCGTCCTCGACCACCGGTTCTTCGTCGGCGGCCTCCAGTTCATCGCCCATGGCGACAGCCGTCAGCGAGGCGGCCGGGCGCATGGCAGGTCCCTTGCGGTCCGGCTTGCGGTCGATGCGGCTTTCGGCCTGGGCGCAGTCGCGGTCCGGAATGATCCAGATCGAAATGCCGTAGTTCTGCTCCAGCGACAGCAGGTGATCGCGCTTGTCGTTGAAGATGTAGATGGCCACGTCCGGATGGACGCGCACGTCGAGGCTTTCCGCCTTGCGCGAAATCAGGTGCTCCTCGATGCCGCGCAGCACCGACAGCGCACAGCTCGACACCGCGCGGATGACGCCGGTTCCCTCGCAGTGCGGACACTGCCGGGTGGAGCTTTCCATCATGCCCTGGCGCAGCCGCTGGCGCGACATTTCCAGCAGGCCGAAGTGCGAGATGCGGCCGACCTGGATGCGCGCCCGGTCGTTCTTAAGCGCGTCTTTCAGCTTGCGCTCTACCGCCCGGTTGTTGCGGTTCTCCTCCATGTCGATGAAGTCGATGACGATCAGGCCGGCAAGGTCGCGCAGCCGCAGCTGGCGGGCGATCTCCACGGAGGCCTCGAGGTTGGTCTTGAGCGCGGTGTCCTCGATATTGTGCTCGCGCGTGGCCTTGCCCGAGTTGATGTCGATAGACACCAGCGCCTCGGTCTGGTTCATCACGATGTAACCGCCCGACGGCAGCGTTACGGTGGGCGTGAACAGCCCGTCGAGCTGGCTCTCCACCTGGTAGCGGGTGAACAGCTGACGGGTGTCCTTGTACAGCTTCACGTTGCGCGCATGACTGGGCATGAGCATCTTCATGAAGTCCTTGGCTTCTTTGTAGCCTTCCTCGCCCTCCACAAGAACCTCGTCGATGTCCTTGGAGTAGAGGTCGCGGATCGACCGCTTGATCAGGTCGCCTTCCTCATAGACGAGTTTCGGCGCCGACGACTTCAGCGTCAGTTCGCGCACCGACTCCCACATCCGCAGCAGGTAGTCATAGTCCCGCTTGATCTCTGTCTTGGTGCGCTGTGCGCCTGCAGTGCGCACGATCAGCCCCATTCCCGCCGGCACCTCGATTTCCTTGACCACGTCCTTCAGACGGCGGCGGTCGGCCGGGTCGGCGATCTTGCGCGAAATGCCGCCGCCGCGGGCGGTGTTCGGCATCAGCACGCAATAGCGCCCTGCCAGCGACAGGTAGGTGGTCAGCGCCGCACCCTTGTTGCCGCGCTCTTCCTTGACGACCTGGATCAGCAGCACCTGGCGGCGCTTGATGACTTCCTGGATCTTGTAGACCTTGCGGGGCGCGCGCTTGCGCGGCTTGGGGGCGGAGGCGGACGCTTCTTCCTCGGCATCCTCGGCGACGGTATCTACCTCTTCGTCGTCGCCATTGTCGTCGTCTTCGTGTTCTTCGGCATCGGACTGATCGGCGTGGGCTTCTGCGTCCATGCCGGCGTCATCGCCGTTGCCGTTCCCGGCTTCGCCATCGTTGTCGCTGGCGGCATCGTCATCCGTTGCCTCGCTGGCGACCTTGTCATCCTTGGAGCGGGCTGCGCGGGAGCGGCGGCGGCGGGGCTTCTTGCGTTCGCCCTCGTCGTCTTCCTCTTCCTGGGCCAGCCGCGCGTCCTCGGCTTCCGCCTCGAGCAGCGCCTGGCGGTCGGCCACCGGGATCTGGTAATAGTCAGGGTGAATTTCGCTGAATGCCAGGAACCCGTGCCGGTTGCCGCCGTATTCCACGAATGCGGCTTGCAGCGACGGCTCTACACGGGTGACCTTGGCGAGGTAAATGTTGCCCTTCAGCGGGCGGCGGGAGGCGGATTCGTAATCGAACTCTTCGATACGGTTGCCACGCACCACGGCGACTCGCGTCTCTTCCGGGTGGGCGGCGTCGATAAGCATCTTGCTGGCCATAACGGCAAATCCTCGTCGCCCGACGCCCCGCGACAACGGCCAGTCGCGCATCCGGGCGGCGCGGCTGACTGAATACGGAGAGTCGTGCGATAATTTTGGCTGGTGGCGCGCAGTTGCCATGATGGCGACGCAGCCGCCGCAACCCGTCCGCTAAGGGGGGCTGTCTGGCTGGCCTTGTCTTCTGGCGCGCTCATTCCGGTTTCCACATCATGTTTCCGCGCCTTGAGGCTGGCGAAAACGGTTCACTCGACCGCCACTGGCTGGGAACTCTGGTACACATGGCCACAAAGGGCCGGAGAGCACCGCAACCGCCGGGCGGAGACACTCGCAGATCGGAAGAAGCGGCTATAGGTGCAGCCCGGAACTTTTCCGACGCGGGAAATCTGGTCCTCAAGACATGGGCCGTTGCCGCCATTGGGCACGGGATTCCACGCGTTGGGAACAATTGACCTTGTACCACGAAGTTACCCTGCCGCAATAGCAGAACTTCATTTTGCCGCAAGGGCAGCTGATCGCGGCCTGCGGCACGCGGCAAGGTTGACCTGTAAACAGATGGTTAACCATCGTTCAAATACAATCCCGCCCGACAAGACCGGATGAAACCGCAAGCTGGACGGGGAAGGGGTCGAGACGGTGCTGAAAGTGCCCGCGGCCAACAGTCTGACGCGACGGCTGCTGCCATTTGTGATGGCGGCGGTTGCGCTTGCGCTTGCCATTTCTCTCGCATTCTCGCCGGTGCAGGCCCAGTCGGGCCCGCCGGCAGCGGAGGTGGCTGCCGCACGCGTGGCCGGCACCGACGCCCGCACCCGCTTCATCGCCGACATGGATCGGCCGGTAAGCTACTCGGTCTACGTGATAAGCGATCCCTACCGGGTGGTGGTGGACCTTCCCGATGTCCGCTTCACCATGCCGGCCAGCATGGGCGAGGCTGCCAGGGGGCTGATCCGCGAATTCCGCTTCGGCCAGATATCGCCGGGCAAGTCGCGCATCGTCATCGAAACCACCGGCCCGGTGCTGATCGAGAAGTCGTTCGTGCTGAATGCAGCCAACGGTGAACCGGCGCGCATGGTGATCGACATCGTCCAGACCGATGAGCGCACCTTTGCCCGGGTAAAGGCCAATGAACAGCCGGCCACTGCCGAAGCCCCGCGCATTGAACCGGCCTCCGCCCCCAGTCCCGCCGCTGCTGACAGCCTGGCCGCCCTGATGGCGCGCGAAGGCATTGCGCAGGACGATACGGCCCGCGTGGTGCCCAAGCCGCGGCCGAAACCGCTGCAGCAGCAGCCGGCATTGTCGGCACCGGCGACGGATGCCGCAGCCTTGGCCGCGCCAGCGCCTGCCGCCCGGCCTGTCGTGGTGATCGATCCCGGTCATGGCGGCGTCGACGGCGGCACGGTTTCGGCCTCCGGAGTGGCAGAGAAGGACGTGGTGCTGGACTTTGCCCGTGAACTGCGCAAGGCGCTGGAGAAAACCGGCCGCTATGACGTGCACATGACCCGCAACGACGACACCTTTGTTTCGTTGGGCAAGCGGGTGAGGATCGCCCGTGGTCACAAGGCTGACCTGTTCATCGCCATTCACGCCGACAGTCTTCGCCAGCGCAATGTGCGTGGTGCGACCGTCTATACCCTGTCGGAAAAGGCGTCCGACGCTGAAGCCGCTGCCCTCGCTGAAAAGGAAAACGCCGCCGACTTCATCGGCGGCATCAACCTCGGAGAGGATCTTGACGAGGAAGTCAGCGGCATCCTGATGGACCTGGCGCTGCGCGAAACCAAGAATCACTCGATCTATTTCGCCCGCCGGGTGGTCAAGTCGCTCGGGCCGGTTACCCCGTTGAACAACCGCCCGATGCGTTCGGCAGGCTTCAAGGTGCTGAAGGCGCCGGATGTGCCGTCCGTGCTGCTGGAAATCGGCTATCTCTCCAACCGGCATGACGAAAAGAACCTGGTGTCGGGCAAATGGCGTCAGAAGGCCGCCAGCGCCGTAGGTGAGGCCATTGATGCGTTCTTCTCGCCGGAAGTGGCTGCCCGCCAGTCCGCAGCCCAGTAAGCGCCAACTGCCGCTGCCGCCGCGGCTCTGCCACAATGTTGCTGTTGAACGGTAATGTGCCGCGCCGGGTTTGATTTGGCTGCGCGGATGAAGTATTTCCGTCAGAACAGGAAAGACCGGGGTTTCCGAAGGCAACATGCTCAGGTTCATCAAGTACGTTCTGACGTTTGGCATCGCGATGGGCGTGGCCGTCGCGGTGGCCGTGGCGTACATAATCTATGACGTCTCCAAGACCCTGCCGTCGCATGAGAGCCTGGCCCAGTACGAGCCGCCGGTGATGACCCGAATTCACGCCGGCGACGGTTCGCTGCTGGCCGAGTACGCCAAGGAGCGGCGGCTGTTCGTGCCCTATACCGCCATCCCGGAGCGGCTTGTGCAGGCCATCATCTCGGCCGAGGACAAGAACTTCTTCCATCATCCCGGCGTTGACCCCGAAGCATTGCTGCGCGCCGTCGCTGTCAACGTCCAGGCCATGCTGACCGGCTCCAGCCGCCGTTTTATTGGCGCCTCGACCATCACCCAGCAGGTGGCGAAGAACTTCCTGCTCACCAACGAACGCACCATCCAGCGCAAGCTGAACGAGGCGCTGATCGCCATCCGCATGGAAGGTTCGTTCTCCAAGCAGCAGATCATGGAACTGTACCTGAACGAGATTTTCCTCGGTCAGGGTTCCTACGGCGTCGCGGCGGCATCGCTCAATTATTTCGGCAAGTCCCTGAACGATCTGGATCTGGCGCAGGTGGCCTACCTTGCGGCACTGCCCAAGGGCCCGTCCAACTATCACCCGGTGCGCAACCGCGAACGCGCCATCGAGCGGCGCAACTGGGTGCTCGAGCGGATGCAAGAGAACGGCTACATCTCGGTGGCCGAGATGAAGGAAGCGCAGGCTCGGGACATCGAGGTAACCCTGCGCCCGTTCGGCGCCAAGCAGTTCGCAGCCGAGTACTTCACCGAGGAGGCCCGCCAGGCGGTGGAGCGGATCTACGGCAAGGAAGTGTTGCGCACCGGTGGCTTGTCCGTTCGCACCACCATCGATCCGAAACTGCAGATCATGGCACGCCAGGCGCTGGCAGCTGGGCTGCTCAAGTTCGACCGCAACCATGGCTGGCGCGGTCCTGTCGACACCATCAACGTTGCTGAAGACTGGCCGGTGAAGCTCGCGGCGATGAAGCAGTTCTCCGACGTCTACCCGTGGCAGCTCGCCGTTGTGCTCGAAGTCAGCGACGAGCAGGCGGTGATCGGCTTGCGGCCGGCCCGCGCGGTGAAGGGCAAGGCTCCCGCCAGCGCCAAGCAGGGTGTCATCCCGCTTGAAAACCTGACATGGGCCCGCGAGGCTCGTGGGGTAGGCGAAAAGGGCGCGATCCTGCGTGGCGACAAGATCACCTCGGCAACGCAGGTTCTGAAGCCGGGTGATGTGGTCTACGCCGCGCCGACCGGGCAGGGCGAAACCTTCCACCTGGTGCAGATGCCGGAGATCGAGGGCGGACTGATTGCCATGGACCCCCACACCGGCCGCGTGCTGGCGCTGGCCGGCGGTTTCTCCTACAGCCGCAGCCAGTTCGACCGGGTGGTGCAGGCCAGGCGGCAGCCCGGCTCGGCCATCAAGCCGTTCGTTTATGCGGCGGCGCTGGACAATGGCTATACGCCGTCTTCGACTGTTCTCGATGCCCCCGTGGAGATCAAGTTGCAGAACGGCGAGACCTGGAAGCCTTCCAACTATTCCAACAAGTTTACGGTCCGTCGACGCTGCGCCGCGGCATTGAGTTTTCGCGTAACGTGATGACCGTGCGCCTCGCCCAGGACATGGGCATCGAAAAGTTCACCGGCCTGACCGAGCAACTCGGCATCTATGACCGTCTTCCCCCGATGCTGGCCACCTCGCTTGGCTCCGGCGAGACGACGCTGCTGAAGATGACTGCCGCCTATTCGATCCTCGCCAACGGCGGCAAGAAGGTCGAACCGACGCTGATCGACCGTATCCAGGACCGCTACGGCCGCACCGTCTGGCGGCATGACAAGCGCGAGTGCACCGGCTGCAACGCGCCGGAATGGAGCGGTCAACCCGAGCCTGAGTTCATCGAGATCCGCGAGGAAGTGATGAACCCCTACACCGCCTATCAGATCACCTCGATGCTGGAAGGCGTGGTCGAACGCGGCACTGGCAGCGCGCTGCAGCAAGTGGGCAAGCCGATTGCCGGCAAGACCGGCACTACCAACGACGAGCGCGATGCATGGTTCATCGGCTATACGCCTGACCTGGTGGTGGGCGTGTATGTCGGTTACGACCGGCCGCGGCCAATGGGCAAGGGCGAGACCGGCGGTGCGCTGGCCGCCCCCATCGTCGCCAACTTCATGAAGATGGCATTGCACGACACGCCGGCCATTCCGTTCCGCGTTCCTGCCGGCGTGCGCCTGATCCCGATTGATCCGAAGTCCGGCAAGCGTGGCATCTACGGCGAGGACACGGTCATCCTTGAGGCCTTCAAGCCCGGCGAGGAACCTCCGGCGCGGCAGCGGCTGGTGACCGGGGGTGATGCGCTTGCCTCCAGCGGCATCAATGTGGGCCGCGATGGCACCGTTATACAAGGTGGCCGGGGCGGCAGCGACGGCGGCGCAGCGGCTGTTTCCGAAGGCGGGTTGACGACCGGTACCGGCGGCTTGTACTGACCAGCCTGAAGCATCAACTCCGACGCACTCACAACCACGGGACCAGCGCCGCATGCGGGCAGAAATCGAACAGCTTGTCGATGAAATGAAGCAGTCCATCGGACTGCTGAGGAGGCATCTTTGACTGGGATCAGGCACTTAGGGACCTTGATCAGCTGAACGCCCGCGCCGAGGATCCGGGCCTGTGGAACGATCCGGAAAAGGCGCAGGCCGTAATGCGCAAGCGCCAGGATCTGGAAAGCCGCATCTCGACGGTAAAACGTCTCGAACAAACCATCTCCGACGGTATCGAGCTGATCGAGCTGGGCGAGATGGAGAACGACAAGTCCGTCATTGAGGATGCCGAGAACCAGATCAAGGCGCTCGAGCCCGAGATCGCCAAGCTGGAGATCGAGACGCTGTTGTCCGGTGAGGCAGAACTCGAATGACAGCTTCGTCGAAGTGCACGCCGGCGCTGGCGGCACCGAGAGCCAGGACTGGGCATCCATGCTGATGCGCATGTACACCCGCTGGGCTGAACGGCAGGGGTACAAGGTCGAGATCATCGAGTTTCACGACGGCGAAGAAGCCGGCATAAAGTCGGCCACCCTAAAGGTGTCGGGCCACAATGCCTATGGCCGGCTGAAGACCGAAAGCGGCGTGCACCGGCTGGTGCGCATTTCGCCCTATGATTCCAATGCCCGCCGGCATACCTCGTTTGCCTCGGTATGGGCGTACCCGGTGGTCGATGATAACATCGAGATCGAGGTGAACGAGAGCGACTGCCGCATCGACACCTACCGGGCATCCGGTGCGGGCGGCCAGCACGTCAACACCACCGACTCTGCGGTGCGCATCACCCACATCCCGACCAATATCGTGGTGCAGTGCCAGAACGAACGCTCCCAGCACAAGAACCGCGCCACTGCATGGAACATGCTGCGCGCGCGGCTTTATGAACTCGAGCTGCAAAAGCGTGAGGAAGAGGCCAATGCCCAGGAGGCCAACAAGACCGACATCGGCTGGGGCCACCAGATCCGTTCTTACGTGCTGCAACCCTATCAGCTGGTCAAGGACCTGCGCACCGGCCACGAAAGCACCAACCCCACGGCGGTGCTGGACGGCGATCTCAACCCGTTCATCGAAGCCTCGCTGGCCCAGCGGGTGCACGGCGGCGGCCCCGACGAGGTGGCGGATATCGACTGAAGCGCAATCCGGAAAGTGGCAACCGGTTTATGGATCAGATGGCGCATAGAGGCAAAGAATGAGGAAGCCCACCACCATACAGGCATTGGAAGAGTTCGGCCGGGTGCGGCTGTCAAAGCACTTCTTCATGCGTGACTTCCTCTACTCCGACATCACCAATCTGCACGCGGTGCCGAACATCCCCGACGATCCGGACCTCGCCATCGCGGCTGGCAGCAGGTTGTGCGAGGAACTGCTTGAACCGCTCAACGCCACCTTCGGACGCATAGCCGTCCGTTCGGCCTATCGCTCGTGCGAGGTGAACGGTTACGGCTCGGCGCAGCAGAAGGCCGGCAACGGTGCCTACAAGTGCGGTTCGAACGAGTACAATTATGCCGACCACATCTGGGACCGGCGGGACGGCGAGGGTCGCATGGGCGCCACTGCCTGCATCGTCGTTCCGTGGTTTGCCGACCGGTATGAGCAGGGTGCCGACTGGCGGACCCTGGCCTGGTGGATTCACGACCACCTGCCATATTCATCGATGTATTTCTTTCCGAAGCTCGCCGCCTTCAACCTGCAATGGCGAGAAGAGCCCGAGCGGCGCATCGACTCGTATGTCACGCCCAAGGGATGCCTGACCAAGCCGGGCATGGCCAATCACGAGGGCTCTCATGCCGGATGGTACGAGGGATTTCCGCAGTTGCAGGCGGTCTGACCCGGCCTTACTCGGCTGCCTTGGGCTTTTTCACCGGGGCGGGGGCAGCGTAGTCCTGTGGGTCCGCATCGTGGCCGGAAGCGGGCAGGGCGTAAACGTTCTCTGCCGGGGCATAATGGTCGTAGCCCTGATAGCCATGACCAGCCCAGCCGCCATACCCGCCATGTTCGTCGAGCGGTTCGGACAGCGGGTCCTCGACACGGCGGATCTTGCCGTCCACGTGGGCGCCGTTCTCGATCGACAGGGTCTGGTTGATCACGTCGCCCTCGATGTGGGCACCCGCGAAGATATGGATGTGGAGCGCCCGGATCGGGCCGATGACGCGGCCGCGAACGATGACTTCTTCGGCGGTGATGTCGCCGTAGACCACCCCGTTTGCATCAACCACCACGGCGCGGGCGCGCACCGAACCGTTGATGGTGCCGTCCACCTGCAACTCACCGCTGGTGGACACCGAGCCGTCGATGACAAGGTCCATTGACAGCAGGGACGGGCCGGAGCGGTGGCGCTGGCGGCCGCCGGCTGATGCTGCGCCCTTGGGCGCCTTATCGCGTGATTTCCTGAAAAACATCGCGGGCCTTCCAAAACCGGAGCGGATCGATTGCACGGCCGCTCACACGTGTTTCGTAATGCAGGTGCGGGCCGGTGCTGCGGCCCGTATTCCCCAATTTCCCCACTATATCACCGGCTTTCAGCTTCTGACCAGCGCGAACGAGGATTATGCTTAAATGCGCATACCTTGTAGTTATGCCATTTTCGTGGCGAACCTCGACCAGCTTGCCATAACCGCCATTCCAGCCGGCCTTGCTGACCACGCCTGGCGCAGACGTTTTAACCGCCGATCCGACAGGTACGCGAAAATCAACCCCGGCATGCATGGCCGGGCGGCGCTTGAATGGGTCCCGGCGCAGGCCGAAGCCGCTCGACATCTCGTTCTCAGGCGGCATGGGCCGCGACAGCGGCAGCCGCGAGCTGTGGAACTTCAGCCGTTCCCATGTTTCCAGTTCCTGCGACAGGGCGTTGACCCTTGAGGCGATGAGGGCCGACCCCATCTGGCTCGCTGCCGCAACGTAGGGCCCGCCGACCCCTTCCGGCATATAGGACGACGATGATGCAATCTCCGATGAATTTACCCCCAACCCACGATACACAGCCGAAATCTCGGCATTGCGGCTTTCCATGTAGCTGACCACGTCCTGCAGCAGGCCTGCCTCGCGGGTTTCCATGCCGGCCATGTATCGGCGCAGGTCCGCCAGCGGCTGGACTGCCTGCTCAGGCGTGGTGAAATCCGCCGCGTAAGTCTGCAAGGCGCTCGGCGGGGCCGTCAGGCTGCCCTGTTTCTGCTGATCGCCGCGGGTGCCGGTGCCGGCAGGGCTGGTGCTGCCGCGCGGCGCCGGCAGCCAGTTGTCCTGAAAGAATGCCGCCAGTTGATCGTGCCGTTCCACCAGCTTGTCATGCTCGGCGCGCACGTCGTCGACCTTGGCGAGATAGGCCTTCTGATCAAGCAGCAGGCGCCGGTTCAACTGGTCGATGGTGGACCGCAGTTCGCCGATTCGGTCTTCATATTCCAGCCGCGCGCGGTACTGGTCACGTTCCTTGAGCGCCAGTGTCTGGTCCTTGAAGGCAACGTTGACAGTCGCATACGCCACCCAGAACAGACCGGCGAGAAAGCAGGTAACAGCAGCGAGTTGCACCCACGGCCGCAGGGTGATGAACTGCACCTCGCCTTCCGATCGCAGGTAGATCTACCGTTCGCGAAACGCATAGGCAATGCGCGAGAACAGCCCGCGCCGCTTGCGTCTGCCGTGTTGCCGCCTCGCGTGCCGCATCCGCCCTTCCTGTTCCCCACGGTTTCCCGGGCGCCTTTCAACGAATGCACCCCACAATCATGCCGTTGCCGGCCTGTCATGGGACATTGAGACGCTCTTGTGGGCCGATTATGCGGCGAAAGCCAGAAATATCAACCGCAGCTTGCAAGTTCACATCTGGCTGTTCTTGCGGCTGATCCTACAGCGCCTTTGCGGCCTTCAGCACTTCTTCCGCATGGCCAGGCACTTTCACCTTGCGCCAGACCTGGGCGATCTTGCCATCGGCACCCACCAGGAACGTGGTGCGCTCGATGCCGAAGTACTTCTTGCCGTACATGGACTTCTCGGTCCACACGCCGAACGCCTTCAGGCTGGCAAGTTCAGGGTCGGAGCCGAGCGTTACCGCAAGCTTGTGCTTGGCCACGAACTTGTCGTGCTTGGCGGGTGGATCGGCTGAGATGCCGAGCAGCTTGACGCCGGCCTTGTCAAACTCATCCTTGAGGGCGGAAAAGCCCACGGCTTCCTTGGTGCATCCCGGCGTGTCGTCCTTGGGATAGAAGAAGATCACGGCCTTGGCGCCAGTCAGGTCGGTGCTCGAAATGCGCCCCCCACCGTTGGTGTCAAGGTCAAAGGCCGGCATGGTGTCGCCGGCGTCCGGGGTCGTGGTCATTGTCACCTCCATTTTGGTAAACGGTTGATAAATGTATGCATCGCTATAGTGTTCCCTTGATACAGGGGTTTTTCGGGCGCGGCTGGCATTGCCGCTGGCGGCCAAGGTGAAACCGCCTCGATTCAAGGTCACAATTGAGCCTTAAGCGGATGCTTTTTGTGATCCTGGGCTCAGGCGGGGCACTGCACCCGATTAGCGGCCTGATAGTGGCGGCGTCAACCTCTCCGGGGTTTGCCGCGCCGCCGGGAATGAAATTGCTGCGCCATCCGTGCGCAGCAGGTTTGAGAGCGGACAGGTGGCCAACCGGGCAATAAAATCAATAGCCTGGATTCTGGTAGTGTTCGGCGCAATGATCGTTGCGTCGGCGGCCTATCTGGTATTTGCGCTCAATTCAGGTCCGGTGAGCGTCGGCTTCCTGAAGGATACCGTGCGCGAACGGGTTTCCGACTCGATTCCCGGCATCCGGCTTGATCTCGACGACGTCGTCGTCGAACAGGGCGAGGGCAATTCGCACCCCAACTTGCGGATGACCAATGTCAGGCTGACCGACAATGAAGGCAACCTGATCGCCCGCGCGCCGCGTGCTGCCATTTCGGTGGACATTGGCGAGATACTGAGCGGCACGGTCAAGCCGAAGCGGCTTGAACTGATCGGTGCGCGCATCCTCGCGCGCCGCAAGGCTGACGGCAGCATTGCCATGGGATTTACCGATCCCGTCGCTGCAACGGGCAAGTCGGATGCAGGCCTCAGTTCCAAGCCGGGAGCCATCCAGGCAGAGCGCAGCGATGACGGCACAGCCGGGTCGATGATGGACACGATTGCCCGGGTGTTGCAGGGCGGCGAAGGTGCGTCAGCCGGCTCGCTGGAGGCGATTGAGGTCACCAACGCCCAGATTTCGTTCAAGGACGAGATCCAGGACCACCTGTGGCTGTCGCCGAGAGCCAATCTCCGCTTCAAGCAGGCAGAAGGTGGCTTTGCCCTGTTCGTCGATGCGGACATTTCCGCCGATGGCCCGACCTGGCGGACCGAACTGCTGACCACCTTCCGCAAGGATGCCAACGTCTATCGCGTCATTGCGAAGGTCTATGACGTGACCCCCGCCGACCTCGCCCGCAAGCTGTTCTCGTTCAACCAGCTCGCCAGCATCAACCTGCCTCTGTCAGGCGAAATGCAATTCGACATCGACAACAAGGGCACCGTACTCAATGCCGGCGGCGTCCTTGCCATCCAGGCGGGCAAGGTGTCGTTCCCGGACTATATTGCCGACCCGCTGCTGATCGACGAGGGGCTGGCGCGGTTCAGGCTCGAGCCCGAAACCGGGCACGTCGTGATAACCGACTCGACGCTGATGATACGCGGCTCGGAAGCCCGGTTCAGCGGCCGCCTTGCGCCGGTCCGCAATGCGCAGGACAAGATCGTCTCGGCCCGCATCGAACTGGACGCCCGCAACCTCAACATCAACACGCCGGGCGCGCCAGCTGGCGAGCGCAACGCAATCGACGAGTTCAAGTTGCGCGGCGAAGCCGTATTTGACGAGCGCCGCTTCGTGGTCGATGACCTCATCGTGCTGTCAGGCAAGGGCGGCGTCCGGGTACGTGGCCAGTTCGTCGGCGAGGGCGATGCCGTTGGCGTTTATGTTGCAGGCCGCGGACGCGCGCTGGGTCATGAGCTTATCCGCAAGCTATGGCCGCCGGTGATGGCGGCCCAGTCGCGCCGGTGGTATCGCACAAGTGTGACCGGCGGCACCGTTGACGACGCCGAGTTTCGGGTTCGCCTGTCAGGACCACAGATTACCGCTGCGCTGGAAGGCAAGCCACTGCCACCGGACGCGGTGGACCTCAAGTTCACCGCCAGCGGCGTCGAGTTCCTTTATGCCGAAGGCCTGCCGAAGGTGACCGGGGGCAACGGCACCTTCAACCTTTCCGGCACGGTATTCGACATCCGGTTCGATGCCGCCACCATTCCGCTGCCCTCCGGCAACAAGCTGGCCATAACCGGTGGCAACATGCAGATAACCGAACTGGCGCTGCCGGTATCGCCTGCGTCCATGTCCATCCTGCTTGATGGCGATGTTGCGGCCTATCACGAGTATGCCGACCTGCCGGCGTTGAAGCTGGTCGAAGGGTCCAATTTCGACGTCAACAAGGTGACTGGACGCGGCCTGGTAACCCTTAACCTCGCGATGCCGCTGAAGCCCGGCATCACCTCAACCGATTTCACCGTTTCGGCCACCGCCAAGCTGACCGGCGGGCGCATCCGTGAGGCGGTAGAAGGGCTCGACCTGGCCGACGCCGATCTCGACATCAAGCTCGAGGACGCGGTGATCAGCGCTACCGGTTCCGCACAGCTGGGCGAGAAGCGGGCCAAGATCAGCTGGCGCCGGCCCCTGTCGAAATCCGGCAATGCCGACGAGGACCTCACCATCTCCGCAACGCTCAGCGACAGGGACCGCCAGAAACTGGGCATCAGCCTTGATCCCTGGATGGTCGGCCCCATCCCGGTGGACGTGTCCATGGTGCGCCGTGGCGAGCAGATCGCCTCCGCAACAGTGGAAGCCGACCTGTCGAAGGTCCGGATGGCGCTGGACGCCTTGAGCTGGTCACGCCCGCCGACCGCAAAGACAAGGGCGAAGTTCAAGGTCAACATGAGCGATGCCAAGATCATCGTCATCGATGACCTGGAAGTGACCGGCGAAGATCTGAAGATCATCGGCAAGGTGCGCGTCAATCGCGATGGTGGCCTGATCGACGCCTCGCTGCCACGCTTCATCCTGAGCGACACCAACCAGCTGGCGCTTGAGGTCGACAACTCCAGCGGCCAGCTGCGGATGGGCGTGGGTGGTGCAAGTCTAGATGCGCGCCCTCTGATCTCGCAGATGATGTCAAGCACCGTGGCGACCGGAACTGAGGCCTCGCGCAATCCACCGGTGGCCATCAACACCAATATCAGCCGCATCATCGTGCATCGCGGCGAACTGGTGAACAACCTGCGCGGCAGCCTGACGCTGCAGGGCGGTGCGGTGCAGGCGGCGGAACTGACCGGCGTCTATGTGAGCGGTGCACCCGTTACCATGCGCATTGCCCGCGAGGGAAACAACCGGCGCATGCGCGTCACCGGCCGCGATGCAGGGGCCACGCTGCGCGCGGTCAACCTGTATTCCAAGATTTCCGGCGGCACCATCGACTTCGGCGCCATTCTCGGCAATCCGGGCGAAGGCGCCATCAAGCGCGGGATGCTGGAAGTGCGCAATTTCTCTGTCCAGAACGAGACCGCCATTGGCGAAATCGACCGCACCACCCGCGATGCCGGCCGCGGCTCCGGTGGTCCGCGCAACAATGGCTTGCGGCTGTCGCGGTTGTCGGTTCCTTTCTCCGTGGATCACCAGTTCGTCCGCATCGGCGATGCGCTGGTGCAGGGCCCCGAGATCGGCGCGTCCGCCCAGGGCATCATCCGCAAGGCCGACCTCGTAATGGACATCGGCGGCACCATTATCCCGGCCTATGCGCTCAACTCCGCCATCTCCAACGTGCCGGTAATCGGCGACGTGCTGACCGGTGGCAAGGGGCAGGGCGTGTTCGGGCTCAATTTTGCGCTGCAGGGCTCGATGAACCAACCGCGCTTCCTGGTGAACCCGGTGTCGGCAATCGCCCCGGGCATCTTCCGCAACCTGTTCAATATCGGTGGCGGCCAGACCAATGCCGACGGCACGGCGCGTGCGCCCGGCAGTCAGCAGGCCCGCGACAATGCCGGTCAGGCAGACCGTTGATACCTATCCGGCGCGTCGCACCAGCCCGTGCTTCTTCTTGCCCAGCGACAGCTTGATCAGACCGTCCACGCCAAAATCGCTGTCGGAAATGGTGTAGGACGGGTCCGTCACCCTGGCGTCATTGACGCTGACGGAATTGCCCTGCACGGCCCGGCGCACCTCTCCGTTGGAGGCGGCAAGCCCGGCGGCCACGAACAGTGACAGCAGGCCGTCTCCCGGCTTGCCGTCGATGGTCGGCAGCTCTTCGCCGGCGCCGCCCTGTTCGAAGGTGGCCTGCGCCGTTTCCGCGGCCGCGCGGGCAGCGTCCGCCCCGTGCAAAAGCGTGGTCGCCTCGTTGGCCAGCACCTTCTTGGCCTCGTTGATCTCCGCCCCTTCGAGCGCAGCCAGCCGCCTGATCTCGTCCATCGGCAGCGTGGTGTACAGCTTCAGGAAGCGCTCGACGTCGGCGTCCTCGGCATTGCGCCAGTACTGCCAGTAGTCATAGGGCTTCAGCATGTCGGCGTTGAGCCACACCGCCCCGGCGGCGGTCTTGCCCATCTTGGCACCGGACGACGTGGTCAGCAGCGGTGAGGTCAGCGCATACAGCTGCTTCTCGCCGACGCGGCGGCCAAGCTCCATGCCGTTGATGATGTTGCCCCACTGGTCCGAGCCGCCCATTTGCAGTTCGCAGCCATAACGCCGCGACAGCTCGACGAAGTCGTAGGCCTGCAGGATCATGTAGTTGAATTCGAGGAAGGTGAGCGGCTGCTCGCGCTCCAGCCGCAGCTTCACCGAATCGAAGGTCAGCATCCGGTTGATGGTGAAGTGCGGGCCGTAGTCGCGCAGGAAGGCGATGTACTTGAGTTCATCCAGCCACTCGGCATTGTCCACCATGACGGCGTCAGTCTTGCCGCTGCCGAAGGTGAGGAATTTCGAAAACACCTGCTTGATGCCGTCCATGTTGGCGGCGATATCGGCATCGGTCAGCAGCTTGCGTGCCTCGTCCTTGCCGGACGGGTCGCCCACCTTGGTGGTGCCGCCGCCCATCAGCGTAATCGGCTTGTTGCCGGTCTGCTGGAGCCATTGCAGCATCATGATCGGCAGCATTGAACCCACGTGCAGGCTGGGCGCGGTGCAGTCGAAGCCGATATAGGCCGTGACCGGACCTTCAAGCACGCGCTTGTCGAGACCTTCCGGATCGGAAATCTGGTGGATGAAGCCGCGCTCGTCGAGCACGCGCAGAAAGTCGGATTTGAACGCCATCTTAAAGCTCTTGTGATAAGGTTGGCGCCTCATAACACGAAGAGGACGAATGGCAAATCCCGTCAATGCGGTAGGGCTGATGAGCGGTACCTCGATGGACGGCATCGACGTGGCATGGATGGTGACCGACGGCGAGAAGGTGGCCGAAGTTCACGGCTTCGAGAGCTTCGCCTACAGCCCGGCGCAGCGCCAAACGCTGGCCGAAGCGATGAAGCTGGCTTCCGGGTTGACGGACCGCACGGCGCGTCCGGGCAAACTGGCGGACATCGAACGTGACCTCACCTGCTGGCACGCCGACGCAGTCGACTCTTTCCGCCAGAAACATCGCATAAGCGATTCAGATGACTCGGTAATCGGCTTTCACGGCCAGACCGTGCTGCACCGCCCGGAGGCGGGCCTCACCATCCAGTTGGGCGACGGGCAACTGCTCGCCAGCCTTGCCGGTATGCGCGTGGTCGCTGACATGCGGGCCAATGACATTGCCCACGGCGGGCAGGGCGCGCCGCTGGCGCCCGCATACCACGCGGCGCTGGCGCACAAGGTGCCGGAACAGCCGGTGGCGTTCGTCAATATCGGCGGCGTGGCCAACGTCACCTTTGTCGAGGGCGACGGCAGGTTACTGGCGTTTGACACCGGCCCGGGCAACGCCCTGATGGACGACTGGTGCTTCGGCCATACCGGCAAGCCGGTGGACATCGATGGTGCGCTGGCGTGGTCGGGCAACGTGGATGATCAGGCGCTGGCCCGGATGCGCGCGCACCCGTTCTTTCAGGAGCGGCCGCCCAAGTCGCTCGACCGGGGAAGTTTCACGCTCGATGACGTGCAGGGGCTGAAGGCGGCGGACGGCGCGGCCACGCTCGCCTGGTTTACCGCGCATACCATCGCCGATGCCGCCAGCTGGGCGCACGAGCCGCCGAAATACTGGGTGATCTGCGGCGGTGGGCGCAAGAACCGCTTCCTGATGGAATGCCTGGCCTCTCTGGTGGATGCACCGGTGGTCCCGGCTGAGGCCATCGGCGTGGATGGCGACGCCATCGAGGCGGAAGCCTGGGCCTATCTCGCCGTGCGGTGCCTGCGCGGCCTGCCGCTGACCTGGCCCACGACGACGGGCGTGGGTGAGCCGGTATCGGGCGGGGTGGTGTTCGAGGCGGCGTAGAGCGCCGGCGCGATCAGTCTATCGCGCCCGGACTATTGCCTGCTCCACGAGCTTGCGCGCATCGTCCAGCGAGACTTTGCGCGGGTTGGTTCCCGCCGCGCTGTCCTTCAGCGACTTTGCGGCAATACGTTCGACGCAGTCTGCCGGCACGCCGATCTCGCCAAGCGAAGCAGGGATTTTGATATCGTCCAGAAGCTTCTCCACGGCTGCAATGAAGCCCTCGACCGAGGTATCGGTGAGCTGCATCGCTTCGGCCATGCGCTTCACGCTGGCTTCCATGCCCGGCAGGTTGTAGCGCAGCACGACCGGCAGGATGATGGCGTTGGTCAGCCCATGCTGGGTGTTGTACTCGGCACCCACCATGTGCGAGATCGCATGCACCATGCCAAGCCCCTTGAGGAAGGCGATGCCGGCAAGGCATGAGCCAACCAGCATGCCGCCGCGCGCGGCCATGTTCTCCGGCTCCTGAACCGCCACGGGCAGCCATTGGGCGATCAGGTTCAGTCCTTCGAGCGCCATGCCGTCGCACAAGGGATGAAAGCCCGGCACGCAATATGCCTCGATGGCATGGGTGAGCGCATCGGCACCGGTCCACGCCGTCAGGTTGGCGGGCAGGCCCACCGTCAGCGCGGGGTCGAGAAGCGCCAGCGACGGTTTCAGGTCCGGATGCCAGATGCAGAACTTCATGCCTTTCCCGACATGGGTGATCATCGCCGTGCTTTCCGTCTCGGCCCCGGTGCCGGCGGTGGTCGGGATGGTGATCAGTTTGGGAAAGGCCTGACCTGACGCGATAGACGGCGGAGTTTGCTCGAACTCGAACGCCCACAGGTCGATATCGTTGTTCGCCGTCAGGCAGATCGCCTTGCCCCCGTCCATGGCGCTGCCGCCGCCAATGGCGATGATCGCGTCATGACCGCCTGCGCGGAATGCCTCGCAGCCCGCTCCGATCTCGTCGTCACGCGGATTGGGGGAGATGTCCGCGAAGACCGCGCACTGCAGTCCGGCTCCGGCGAGGTACCCCTGCAGTTGTGCAATGAACGGCAGGGCGCGGCTGCCCCGGTCGGTCACGATCAGCGGATTGCGCAAGCCCAGTCCGGCGCACCGTGTGCCTGTTTCCGAGAGCCGGCCGGGTCCATAGGCAATCGGCACCGGAAACGTCCAGTCCTGCGGCGCAAGCAGGCCGGCACTGCCGCTCAGCGTGATCATCAATCTTCCTTGAGATCCTGCTTCAGCCGCTTGTCGAGGTACTTCGAGCAGATTGCGGTAAGTTCCGGAATCTTGCCTTCGAAGAAGTGGTTGGTGTCGGGCATCACCTCGTGGTCGATCTTGATGCCTTTCTGGGTCTTCAGCTTGGCCACCAGCGCGTTGATCGAGTCCGCCGGCGTGACGGTGTCGTTGGCGCCGTTGACGAACAGACCCGACGCCGGGCAGGGCGCCAGGAACGAGAAGTCATAGTGCTTGGCCAGCGGCGCGATTGACATGAAGCCGGCGATCTCGGGCCGCCGCATCAGCAGCTGCATGCCGATCCACGCGCCGAACGATACTCCCGCGATCCAGCAGGTGGCGGCTTCCTTGTTGAAGGTCTGCATCCAGTCGAGCGCGGAAGCCGCGTCGGACAGCTCGCCCGCGCCATTGTCGAACAGGCCCTGCGACCGCCCCACGCCACGGAAGTTGAAGCGCAGCACCGAAAAGCCCCGGTCGCGGAACATGTAATAGAGGTCGTGCACGATCGGGTTGTTCATCGTGCCGCCGAACTGCGGGTGTGGATGCAGGATCAGCGCGATCGGCGAGCCGTGCTCGGGATTGTGGTGATAGCGGCCTTCGATGCGGCCGGCGGGTCCGTTGAAAATCACCTCAGGCATGTAGTTGTGTGTCCCGTCAGGTTGCGGCAGATCCCCCGCGCAGGCTGCGCCGGGTCCGGAACACAGGCATGAAGGATAAAATTCCCGCCCGATTGCCCCGGAAAAAGCCGGATTGAATTGTTGACTTTGTTCGTCGGGTTTTCTATACCCAGTTTAGAATAATTCAAGGAAGCGGGTGTCCGGGTCGGAACAGGATATCTGGGCGCGTCTTACACAATACGGGGTCCGAAATGCAAGCAAATCGGGAGATCAGCCGGGTTTGCACGGTTTCGGCCCTGCTTTATGCCAACTTGCGGTGGAATCATTGACGCCATGAAGCTCTCGACCAAAGGCAGATATGCGGTGATGGCGATGGCCGATATCGGCGCGCAGCCGGATGGCGCCCGTGTGGCGCTGGCCGATGTAGCCGAGCGGCAGGACATCAGCCAGGAGTACCTTGAGCAGCTGTTCTCCAAGCTTCGCCGGGCAGGGCTGGTGGAAAGCCAGCGCGGCCCCGGCGGCGGTTACTGGCTGGCGCGCCCGGCTGACGCCATCTACATCGCCGACATCATCTCCGCCGTCGATGAACCGATGCAGGTCACGCGCTGCCAGGGCGATGCCATCGACGGCTGCGTGAGGGGTGAGAAGTGCGTGACGCATGAACTGTGGGCAGCCCTTGGCCGCCAGGTTTACGGTTTCCTGTCCGCCATCACGCTGGGCGACGTGGTTGGCCGGCGCAATCTGGCGCTGGAAGCCTCCATCCGCCGCGCCAAGGCGCACCCCGTCACCACCATGACCCAGAGCACCAACTGAACCGGCAAGCATGCGCGTCTATTTCGATCATAACGCCACCAGCCCGCTGCGGCCTGAAGCACGCGATGCGATGATCGCGGCCATGGACGTGTGCGGCAATGCCTCGTCGGTGCATGCCGAGGGCAGGGCGGCGCGCGCGCTCATCGAAACGGCGCGTGAAGACATTGCCCGCGCACTCGGCACAATCTCACCTTCTGTGGTGTTCACCTCGGGCGGCTCGGAAAGCTGCAATCAGGCCATCCACGGCGTAGAGGTTGACCGCATCATCGCCTCGGCCATCGAGCACCCTTGCGTGCTGGAAGCGGCAAAGGCGGCCGGCAAGCCGGTCTCGCTCATCCCGGTCGACGCTGCCGGGGTCATTGAGCTGGAAGCACTGGAAGCCCTGCTGGCGGACGGCGAAGGCCGCGCGCTGGTGTCGGTCATGCTGGCCAACAACGAGACAGGTGTCATCCAGCCGGTGCGCGAAGTGGTGGCGCTGGCGCAGAAACATAACGCGCTGGTGCACTGCGACGCGGTGCAGGCATTCGGCAAGATTCCGGTCAATTGCGCTCTTCTTGGCGTGGATTTGCTGAGCGTTTCCGCGCACAAGCTGGGCGGTCCGCAAGGTGTGGGCGCGCTGGTCATCCGCGATGGTCTCGTCGCATCGCCGCTGATCCGCGGCGGCGGGCAGGAATTGCGCCGCCGCGCCGGTACCGAGAACGTGGCCGCCATCGCGGGTTTTGCCGCGGCGGTCAAGGCGACAGGCGAAACCGAATCCCGCATCAACGCGTTACGTAACGAGGTTGAATCTGCACTTGAACAGGGGCCGGGGAAGGTAACGGTATTCGGCAAGGGCGCGCAGCGGTTGCCAAACACGTCGTGCTTTGCGCTACCGGGCCTTGCGGCGGATACCGCGTTGATCGCCTTCGATCTCGACGGCATTGCGGTGTCGTCCGGATCGGCGTGTTCATCGGGCAAGGTGGCGGCAAGCCATGTCCTGCAGGCGATGGGCATTGGCAAGGAGACGGTTGCGTCGGCCATCCGGGCCAGCCTCGGGTGGAACACCACGGCCGGTGACGTGAACAGGTTTATCGACAGTTGGCAGCGGATTGCCGGGCGCCATGCCGCCCAGGCTGCTGCGGCCTGAAAGAGAGTTTGAGAGGCGAAGGAGAGGCAAAATGCCCGATATCGAAACAATCGAGCGCGTCAAGGAAATCGACGTCGACAAGTACAAGTACGGTTTCGAGACCATCATCGAATCCGACACCGCGCCGAAGGGCCTGTCGGAAGAGGTGATCCGTTTCATCTCCGCCAAGAAGGACGAGCCGGAATGGATGCTGGAGCAGCGTCTGGACGCCTATCGCCGCTGGCTCAAGATGGAAGAGCCCACCTGGGCCAAGGTCCATTATCCGAAGATCGACTTCAACGACATCTACTATTACTCCGCACCCAAGGGCCAGACCGGCCCGAAGTCGCTGGACGAGGTGGACCCGGAACTGCTGGCAACCTATGCCAAGCTGGGCATTCCGCTGAAGGAACAGGAAATCCTCGCCGGCGTGCGCAAGCAGGGCGAGCCGAGCCATCTCGACGAGGAAGGCGGCCAGTCCTACACCTCCGGCAACGTGGCCGTCGATGCCGTGTTCGAACTCGGTCTCGGTGGTGACGACCTTCAAGAAAGAGCTGGCCAAGGCCGGCGTCATCTTCTGCTCGATCTCGGAAGCCATCCGCGAACACCCCGAACTGGTGAAGAAGTACCTGTTCTCGGTGGTGCCGCAGGCCGACAACTATTACGCCGCGCTCAACTCCGCCGTGTTTACTGACGGCTCGTTCGTCTACATCCCGGAAGGCGTGCGCTGCCCGATGGAGCTGTCGACCTATTTCCGCATCAATGCCGAGAACACCGGCCAGTTCGAGCGTACGTTGATCATCGCCGACAAGGGCTCGTACGTCTCGTACCTGGAAGGCTGCACCGCGCCGATGCGCGATGAAAACCAGCTGCATGCAGCGGTGGTTGAACTGGTGGCGCTCGACGACGCCGAGATCAAGTACTCGACTGTGCAGAACTGGTACCCGGGCGACAAGGAAGGCAAGGGCGGCATCTACAACTTCGTCACCAAGCGCGCCGATTGCCGTGGCCGCAATTCCAAGGTGTCGTGGACCCAGGTCGAAACCGGCTCCGCCATCACCTGGAAGTACCCGTCCTGCATCCTGCGTGGCGACAACAGCCGTGGCGAATTCTACTCAATCGCCATTTCCAACGGCTACCAGCAGGTCGATAGCGGCACCAAGATGATCCACCTCGGCAAGAACACCTCGAGCCGCATCATCTCCAAGGGCATCGCCGCAGGGCATTCCGACAACACCTATCGCGGCCTCGTGACCACCCACCCGAAGGCAAAGAACGCCCGCAACTTCACGCAGTGCGACTCGCTGCTCATCGGCGACAAGTGCGGCGCCCATACGGTCCCGTACATCGAGGCCAAGACCCGCACCGCCACCTTCGAGCACGAGGCGACCACCTCGAAGATTTCCGACGACATGCTGTTCTACTGCCAGTCGCGCGGGCTTAACGAGGAAGAGGCCGTGGCGCTGGTGGTCAACGGCTTCGTGCGCGACGTGCTGCAGCAGTTGCCGATGGAGTTCATGGCCGAAACGCAGAAGCTGATCGGCATTTCGCTGGAAGGCAGCGTGGGCTGATGAAGGCGCTGGAGCGGATGTTCAAGTGGCAGGGCGGAACCCTTGAAGAGTTCACCGCCAAGGCAAGGAAGATCTTTCTTCTGGCGCTGCCGTTTGCCGTGCTGTTCTGGGCGTTCGGGCTGAACTTCTCGGGCGGCGACACCGCAGAAACCTCATGGATCAACGCGCCCATGTTGATCTCGGCCTCGGCCTTCATCTTCTGGATGGGCGGGGAACTGCTGTTGCTGCTGAGGCGGATGAAGTCATGAAGCGGCTTGCAAGCGCATTGGCGGCGTTGGTCATGCTGGCATCGCCGGCGCTGGCCAGCCCCCTGGACGGATACGCGCCGGTGGACCTGACAGACTTCCAGCCGAAGGAAGGCCCTTCGGCCATTGGCCTGCTGATCGACCTGATCGAGGCGCATCCGGAAAGCCTGGAAGGCAATCCGGCGACGAAGATCGAAATGAAGCCCACTGCGGACGGCGCTGCGCTGCAGGTGGATGTGGAGATGACCGGCTACCTCGACGATGCGGTGGCGGGAGAGAAATACCGGGCGATTATCGTGCCCGCCAGCACCTGGCGGATCGAGGCGCTGGGCAAGCAATATAAGTGCCGGCGTGGGGACAATGCCGGCGAGTGGACAACGAACCTGTGCCCGTGAGCGGCACCGAACCGAATGACGCGAAGGAGTAACGCTATGCTCGAGATCAAGAACCTCCATGTGAAGCTGGAGGAAGAGGACAAGGAAATCATCAAGGGCCTCGACCTCACCATCAACGCCGGCGAGGTGCATGCCATCATGGGTCCGAACGGCTCGGGCAAGTCGACGCTGTCCTACGTGCTGGCCGGCCGCCCCGGCTATGAAGTCACCGATGGTTCGATCACCTACAAGGGCGAAGACCTGCTGGAGATGGAAGTGGACGAGCGCGCCGCTGCCGGCGTGTTCCTGGCCTTCCAGTACCCGATCGAGATTCCCGGCGTGGCCACCATGCAGTTTCTGAAGGTGGCGATGAATTCGCAACGCAAGGCGCGGGGCGAGGCAGACCTGTCCACGCCCGACTTCATGCGGCTGGTACGCGAGAAGGCCGACAAGCTGAACGTGACCCAGGACATGTTGAAGCGCCCGGTCAATGTGGGCTTTTCCGGCGGTGAGAAGAAGCGTGCCGAGATCCTGCAGATGGCGGTGCTTGAGCCGAGCCTTTGCGTGCTGGATGAAACCGATAGCGGCCTCGACATCGATGCGCTGCGCGTTGTGGCCGAAGGCGTCAACGCCCTGCGCTCGCCCGACCGCGCCATGCTGGTGATCACCCACTACCAGCGCCTGCTCGACTATATCGTGCCGGACAAGGTGCACGTCATGTCGGCCGGCAGGATCGTCAAGTCTGGCGGCAAGGAGCTGGCGCTTGAGCTCGAGAAGGAAGGCTACGCGGCCTACGCGGCGTGAGTGGGGAAGGAACGATGTCTGTGACCTTGATGAAAACTCCTGCCGAAACGGCTTTCGCCGACGCGTTCAAGGCCGGCGGCCCACTGGCGCACGTGCGCAAGACCGCCTTCGAGCAGTTCGCCGAGACCGGCCTGCCGCACCGGCGCATGGAAGACTGGAAGTGGACCGACCTTCGCCAGATCATCTCGAAGGCGTTGCCGCCCGCTGCCGGAACGAAGGCCGACGCAAAAGCCATTGACGCGCTCGTCGCAGCCACGCCATTCACCAATGTGGCCAAGGGCAGGCTGGTGTTTGTCGATGGCCAGTACGATGCCGCCCGCTCGACGGTGCCTGCGGGCGTGGAGTTCGCCATGCTGGCAGAGGCTGGCAGCGACTGGCTGGCAGCCGGTTCGACTGACCCCATCGCCGCGCTCAACCTGGCCTTCATGTCGGACGGGGCGGTGCTGACCTTCAAGGCGGGCAGCAACGTCGATACGCCCCTCGAACTGCTGTTCGTGACCACGGGCGCCGAAGCTGCCTCCTACGCCACCCGCAATGTCATCGTGCTGGAAGAGGGTGCATCCGCCACCCTCATCGAGACGCACATCGGCGGCGAAGGCGAGTATCTGCACAACGCTGTGACACAGATCCACGTGGGCGGGAATGCCCGGCTGGATCGTGTGAAGGTCCAGGAAGAAGGCCTTGAAGGGATTCACCTTTCCAACGCCGAAGTGCACCTGGCTGCATCGGCCCACTTCAAGGACTTCACCCTGACCATGGGTGGCCGCGCCACCCGCCAGCAGGGCTTCATCACGTTTGACGGCGAGGGTGCCGAAAGCCACGTTTCCGGCGCCTATCTGCTCACCGGCAAGCAGCATTGCGACACAAGGCTGGTGATCGATCATGCGGTGCCGCAGTGCCTGTCGCGCGAGCTGTTCAAGTGCGTGATGGACGAGGCTGCGCGCGGCGTGTTCCAGGGCAAGGCCATTGTCCGCCGCGACGCGCAGAAGACCGACGGCAACCAGTCGTCCCACGCGCTTCTGCTGTCCGACGAGGCTGAGTTCGACGCCAAGCCCGAGCTGGAAATCTACGCCGACGACGTGGTCTGCGGCCACGGCGCCACCTCCGGCGACCTTGATGAGAACCACCTGTTCTACCTCAAGGCCCGCGGCATTCCGGAACAGACGGCCAAGTCCATGTTGATCGGCGCATTTGCGGCAGAAGCCTTCGACGATGTCGAAAGCGACGCCATCCGCGACGTGCTGACGGGTCTTGCTGAAGGCTGGCTCGACCGGCGCAAGGGAGCCTGAGTGAGCAGCCCATGACTAGCATCACGCTAGATCACTGCGTCATTCACGTCTCTGACTGGGAGAAGGCGAAGGCGTTCTATTCGGGCGTGATGGGAGCCGAGGCAATCCCGTTCGGCAACGGCTACCAGTTCCGCTGGGGCGAGCAGCAGTTGAACATCCACGGCCCCAACCAGCCCGGAACGCCGGTCGCCAGGCTGCCGGTGATGCCGGGCAACTCGGACCTGTGCTTCCGCTGGCACGGGCCGATATCGGGCGCCATCGAGCACCTGCAGGCCAACGGCGTAGAGATCGAGGTTGGCCCGGTCGAGCGGTATGGCGCAATGGGCAAGGGCACCAGCGTCTATTTTCGCGATCCCGACGGGTCGCTGATGGAGTTCATGTCGTATGAGTGAAGCACTGAAGAAGGTCGAGACTGCAGGATTCGACGTAGATCGCATCAGGGCGGATTTTCCGATCCTGTCGAAGCCGGTCTATGGCGACAAGCCGCTGACCTATCTGGACAACGCGGCGTCTGCCCAGAAGCCGCAAGTGGTGATCGACCGCATTGCCACGGCTTACTCGGAAGAGTACGCCAACGTGCATCGTGGGCTTCACTACCTGTCCAACACGGCAACGCAAGCGTTCGAGGACGCACGCGAGAGCGTGCGCCGCTTCCTCAATGCGCCGTCGCATGAGCAGATCATTTTCACCCGCAACGCCACCGATGCCATCAACCTGGTGGCGCAAAGCTTCGGCGGCATGGTGGTGGGCGAGGGCGACGACATCGTCATCTCCATTCTTGAGCACCATTCCAACATCGTGCCGTGGCACTTCCACCGCGAACGGCGCGGGGCAAACATCCGCTGGGTGCCGGTGGACGACGCCGGCACGCTGCACGTCGAGGACTTCGTCAGGACGCTGACGCCGCGCACGAAGATGGTGGCGATCACCCACATGTCCAACGCGCTGGGCACCGTGGTGCCGGTGAAGGAGATTATCAGGATCGCGCACGAGCGCGGCATTCCGGTGTTGGTCGATGGTTCGCAGGCGGCGGTTCACATGCCGGTGGACGTGCAGGACCTGGACGCCGATTTCTACGTGATGACCGGCCACAAGCTGTACGGGCCATCAGGCATCGGCGTGCTGTACGGCAAGAAGGAATTGCTGGCCAAGATGCCGCCATACCAGGGCGGTGGGGAGATGATCTTCGAGGTGACAGAGGACACCGTCACCTACAATGATCCGCCGCACCGCTTCGAGGCTGGAACGCCGCCTATCGTGCAGGCGATCGGGCTGGGCGCCGCGCTCGACTACATGGAAGGCGTCGGCCGCGAGGCCATTGCCGCCCACGAGGCTGACCTGCTTGTCTACGCCAGCGAGCGGCTGAAGGAGATCAACTCGCTGAAGGTCTACGGCACCTCGCCTACCAAGGGCGCAATCATCTCGTTTGCCATGGAAGGCGCCCACGCCCACGACATCTCCACGGTGATCGACCGTTACGGCGTCGCGGTCAGGGCAGGGACACATTGCACCATGCCGCTGCTGCAAAGGTTCGGTGTGACGGCCACCTGCCGCGCCTCGCTGGCCATGTACAATACCCGCGAAGACATCGACCGTCTGGCCGATGCCCTCAAATCTGCACAAAAGCTCTTCATGTGATAGGCTTGGTTATGGACAAGACAAATACATCATGCGCGCCCGCCCCGGTGCCTGACTCCGTCGCAGCGGATCATCACAATCCGGAAGTTTCCTCCGCCATCCCGAAGGAGGAGCTTGACCGGATGACCGACGACATGATCGCCGCGCTCAAGACCGTTTATGACCCGGAAATCCCGGTCGACATCTTCGAGCTTGGCCTGATCTACAAGATCGACGTCGAGGACGACCGCACCGTCAAGATCGACATGACGCTGACCGCGCCGGGTTGCCCGGTGGCCGGCGACATGCCTGGCTGGGTGGCCGATGCGGTACGCACCGTCGAAGGCGTCATGGATGTCGAGGTCAACCTGACCTTCGATCCGCCCTGGGACCCGTCGCGCATGTCGGACGAGGCCCGTGTTGTATTGAACATGTGGTGACACCAGATGACAGCTATGGACATGAACAATTCAAATGCCCGCTCGCGTCCGCAGGTGCTGACGCTGACCGACGCAGCCGCTGCCCGCATCAGGGAACTGATGCAGAAGTCGGGCAAGGATGGCGCCGGCCTGCGCATCGGCGTCAAGAACGGCGGCTGCGCCGGCATGGAATACACCATGCAGTTCGTCGATGAGCCGGAGAAGTTCGACGAGATCATCGAGGACAAGGGTGCCCGCGTCATCATCGAGGCCAAGGCTGTGCTGTTCCTGTTCGGCACGAAGATGGACTACGAGGTGACCAAGCTGCGCTCGGGCTTCACCTTCAGCAACCCCAACCAGACCAGCGCCTGCGGTTGCGGCGAGTCGGTTGAGCTGAAAGCCGCCGATGCCTCTGTGCTGGGCCGCAACTGACATCCTCCGTTGCGCCTGCGTTTGGCTGCCAATTGTACCCATTCAGGCTTTGCTAAGCACTCCCCCTTACCCTGATACGATTGATTCGCGCCGTGTGAACGGGGTCGGGGGGAAAGGCTCGTGGGATTTGCCCGCATAGCAGGATTGCTGCTGTCGGCTGTCGGCGTAAGGCTGGCAGGCGCGGGCATCGGGCTTGTGCTGCAAATTGTGCTTGCCCGCTCGCTGTCGCCCACGGAGATGGGCGGCTGGTTCCTGATCATGTCGCTGGCTTCGTTCGCGGGCCTGCTGATCAGCGCCGGGTATCCGACCCTCGGTCTAGCCGTGCTGGCGCGCTACCACGCGCGCGGGCAGCTACGCATGGCCGACCAGTTCATGCAGCAGGCTGCCTACGACATCGGCAAGTACGCCCTGCTGCTGGCCCTTCCGGCCATCGCCTTTCTGCTCATGGCGCCGGTGAGCGACGTCACCCGGCTTGCCGTCATCGCCGGGCTGGTGGTGGCGCCGGCAACGGCGATCATCCGGCTGAACGGATCGGCCGCCAACGCGATGCGCCGCTACATGCAGACCATCGTGCCGGACTTCATCGGCAAGTCGCTGCTGTTGCTGGGGTTCGTGGCGCTTTACGTAATGGCGACGGGTGGGGGCTAACGCTGGATGTCGTGGCAGCTGCCTTTATCGTTCTCAGTTATCTCACAGCTTGGCTCACCGGCAAGGTCCTGAAAGGTCATGGCGTGACCGGTCTTGGCCGTGACACGGCATCGCTCAGGCTCGGGCGGACCTGGGCATCGCGCGCCGCACCGTTGATCGTCGTCGCCATGGCGCTTACGGCGATGGCCGACTATCTGACGCTTGTTGCGACCTTGCTGCTGCCCAAGGCTGATGTTGCGCTCGTCGGCATTGCCATCCGGCTTGCCGCGCTGATCGGCTTCTTCACCCAGGCCTCGCAGCAGTTTGTGCGGCAATAAGCTAGTTTGCATCAATTCGTATCGATACGAAAATTATATAAATCAATTGGTTACCAGTACATAGTAGTTTGTATTTGTACGCTTCAATACGTTGCTATACCTACATTTGTGGGTACGAATGTGGGTACGTCAGACCCCGCAGCAACTTTTGGAGCAAGACCTTGGCAACGATTACAGACAGCGCCATCCGGGCAATCAAACCAGGCGACAGCCCACAAAAGAAAGCTGTCGGCGGCGGACTGGTTCTCATCACCTATCCGACCGGCAGCAAGCTATGGCGGTTGCGCTACCGCAGGCCCAACGGCAAGGAAACAATGCTGTCTCTGGGCGCTTACCCCGACATCGGGCTGGCCGAGGCACGCAATGTCGCCAACGCTATCCGACTGTCTATGAAGAGCGGCAACGCAGACCCCGTTCGTGAGAAGGCGCGCGAGCGTGAGGTTGCTGCCGTGGCCGAGGCCACCACCTTTGCCGGATGCGCCAACCTCTACATGAAGAAGAAGGTCTGGCCGACCAAGGTCGAGCGGCACGCCAGGCGGCTGCAAGCCCTGCTCGACAATGACATCTCCCCCAAGATTGGCGCCATGCCGGTCTCTGACATTAAGCCTGCCGACATCATGCGGGCGCTCACCCCTATCGAGAAGAGGGGCGCTGCCGATACCGCCCATCGCGCGCTGTCGCTAATCCGCAAGGTCATGCAGTACGCTGCGGTGCTTGGGATTATCGATGCAGACCCTACGGCGGGCGTCAGGATGCTGCTGTCGGACGCACCCGCCCGCAAGAATCACCCCGCACTTGTTAGGCCTGCCGATGTCGGCGAGTTCGTTCGCAAGCTACAGGACTCCAACATGGAGCCGTGGCGCAAGGCTGGCATTCTGTTTCACGTTTACCTGTTCCAGCGCCCGTCCGAAATCCGGCTCATGCAATGGGCGGACATTGACCGCAGTGACTGGGTGTGGCGGTTCCGAGTAACCAAGACCGGCATCGACCACGCCGTGCCGATCCCGACACAAGTGCGGCGCTTGCTGAAAGACCTTCATGCCGTGTCTGGTGGCGGTGCGTTCGTGTTCCCGTCGAGCGGCAAGGTCCGCTCCAGGGATGGCGCAATGAGCCTGTTCCCGTTGCAGCAAGGCATTCGCGACATGGGCTATGACACGCAGAAGCAGGTCAATTTGCACGGTTGGCGCGCAACGGCCCGCACGCTGCTGGCAGAGCGGCTCAAGTATGACCCTCGACTCATTGAATTGCAGTTGGCCCACCGTCCGCCAGAGAGCCATGGCTCAGCCTACAATCGCGCGATTTTCATCGATGAACGCACTACCATGATGCAAAGCTACGCCGATTACATCGACCGCCTTGCCAGCGAGGCGCGCGATGGCTGGTGATGACAAGGCCAACCTCGACGCCCTGCACACGAGGCTCAAGGCCGCCTTCCGCAATATAACTGAGACTGCCCTGCGAAAGAGACTTGAGGACGACCGCATACCGCTGAACAGGTGGCCATGGCGGCTACGTGGCGACCAGTCTCCAAACCGACTTGAGCGCGCCAAGGGACTCGACCACCGCGCCAGCCCACGCGGTGTGAAGAACACCCGCGATGACTCGATGTCGCTGGCCGAGTTCATGGGGATGGACGGCGCGACCGAGCAGGATGCTGTCGCCGCCCTGCTTGCCGGTCATCGTGGCGCGCAGCAACGCCACCAGCGCGAGATTGGCACGCAGCCCCGCCGCGAAAGCGCCGCGATGGCGTCCCTCCTAGCGGCGGACAACCGCACCACCGCCGTGTCGCCGGACGGCCTCTTGGCATGGTTCAAGGAAAAGAACCTGATTGAACCGTGTAATCGCAACGGGCTGGCCCGTGACGCTATCCGGCTGGCGGCGAAAAACTTCGGCCTGCACCGCAACATGGTCACCCGCATCCGGAAACGGGCGCGGAAAAACGGCTGATTTCAGCGCCGATTTCGGTGAGTGTGCAGATGGCTAGACCGACCTGCGCAATGCAGGTGATGGTTCCCGTCGACAAACGAGGAGCCGACATGAGTGATGATTTTCCAACGACAGGTCAGGTCCGACTCAACCAGATTGTGACCACCAAGGACCGCAAGGGCCGTTTGCCGCTCAGCCGCACTGCCTGGCTGGAGGGCATAGAAGAGGGTTATTACCCGCCGCCCAACCGCAGCCTGAGTCCATACCTGAACACATGGCACGCGGAACACATCGAGGCCATTGCACACGGCCAGGACTGGCGGACGGTGCAGGTACCTGAAGTGGTTGACCTGCGTCAATATGCCAAGCCGGGAACCCGGAAGCGAAAACGCGAGCAGCAGGCTGAGGCCTCTACCGCCTAACCCCCGTTCACCGACCTGAAAAACAGCGCGGACGCGATTCCATGAACGGGAGAATTGCGTCTGCACAAATGGAGAACTGAAATGGTCAAATTAACTGTCGGACCCGACACATCGAAGGGCGTTCCAAGCCGGACGTTCACCATCGATTCCGACCTGCCGGCAATGTTCGCCGCGCGTCAGCTGGCGCACGCAATGGGAACCGCCAACGTCGTCATCGACCGGGACGACCTTAATCCCCGCGTCATCGTGCTTTGGGAAGACGGGCCTTCGGGCTGGGTGTGGGACTGCACCATCAGCGGCAAATCTGAGGCCTGGCTGCTGCACCGTTCGGATGAAAACTTCGCGTGCCAGTTCGTCGAACACAAGTCACCTCAGCTGATACTGGCGGACATGCTCCGCGAACATCTGGAAAACGGCTGCAAGGGCGATGTCCAGATGATGAGCTTCGAGGATTTGACCGGCAAGTCACATCACATGTCGATGCTGCGTGACGACTTCATTCCCGGCTACTGCGAGACGTGGAATCTGGACCCCGTGAAGTTCACTGCTTTGCGCGACATGGCGACCTTTGAAATCACCGACCCGGCCCGCATCACCAGCTAAACCAACGCACGCCTCGGCACACGCCGTGGGCGGGCATTTGCATTGGAGAATGAACATGACCAGAAGCCCAGAACTGAGTGCTGACCCGGCCACCGACCTGCAACGGCGTCTCGTGTCGATGAAGGGGCGGCTGGAGGGCTGATCACATGGATGCAATTAACAAAGATGCGGCAGCCGACGAAGACACCGGCATGGCAGATGATGCGCTGCCGGAGCCAATCGAAATCACCGTTTTCGAGAAGGCAGATAATGAAGAAGGGGAAATGCAGCCTCTCTCGAAGGTGATATCCCTCGGCGAGGACGGCAAGCCCGACATCGGCAGCGGCTCATGCTGGATGAGTACTGGCAGAGCCCGGCGGTTGACACTTACCAGCCTTTCAACGTTTGCCAACCACCTGAACCAGATGCCCATAAACCGCGCCATCGCGCTGGGTGTGTTTGATCCCTCGCATGCCGATGGCAAGGGCGTGGTGCAAATACTCTCGCGCCGCGCCATGAAGGGTGAGGTCAAACGAAACACCATCACCAGGACCAAGGCGAACTTCACGTTCAACCATGGTCACCCCGGCATGTTGGTGATTGATTTCGACAAGAAGGGCATGCCGCCCGAGGTGGCCGCCCGTATTGCGGCTGCCGGTGGTGTCTGGGAGCTATTGGTGCAGACATTTCCTGCGCTGGGCAGGGTTGGCCGCGTGGAACGCGCCAGTACTTCGGCAGGCCTATACAATAAAGAGACTGGCGAGCGGTTTGCCGGTTCTGGCGGTTCGCACTTCTATATCCCAGTGCAAGATGCTGGCGACATAGGGCGTGCCACCCAAGCATTACACCAGCGGTGCTGGCTCGCAGGGTTGGGCTGGCACATGATCAGCTCATCTGGCGCGGTACTTGTGCGTGGCATCATCGACAGATCCGTTGCATTGCCGGAGCGGCTCATCTTTGAAGGTGGCCCTGTGCTGGTCGCACCCATGGCGCAAGACGCGGAGGCGCGGAAGGCGATTGCGCATCCTGGGCCTTTGCTGGATTCGCACACAGTGCTGCCCAACCTTTCCGCGACCGAACGCGAGGAACTTGCGCGGCTGCAAGGGCCATTGAAAGAAGCCAAGGCCAGGGAGGCCGCGCCCATCCGCGAGGCGGTGGATTTGCGGATGGCGCGGGAGATGGCCGCCCGCAACGGCCAGCCTGAAAGCGTTGCGCTTGAAGCCGTACGCATGCGGCGTCGTGGTTACCTGAAACCGGACATGGAGCTGAAGTTTGACGACCCGGGACTCGGTAAGCTGGGTTGGGTCACGGTGGCGGATATTCTGCGCGACCCTGCTGGTTATGAAGGCGAAACCCTCGCCGATCCCATCGAGCCTGATTACGGCACGTGCAAGGCCATTGTGTTCGCGCCTGATGCGTTTGGGCGGGTTACAATTCACTCTATCGCACACGGCACCAGTGCCTTGTTCCGACTGCAATACAACCGGGAGTTGGCCAGTGAGCTTTTGTCCGCGGCCAAGCCGGAAGACGTTGTGAAGTTGCTCTGCACGATACTTGCGCAGCCTCATGGGCTGGACGCCGATGTTGAGGCGGAACTGGTCGACATCGCTGCCAATAAGGCACCAGCGGGCGTCGGCAAGCGTGCCATTACCAAGCGTCTCAAGGCCCAGGAATCGCGCAGGAGGGCCGAGGCGCGTGCGCAAGCGGCAAAGGACAACACGGGCGGCAAAAGGCCAAGGATCGCGGCAGCACCACATGACGGCGAGTTCCTGCCAGCCATGCGGAACGTGGAATGGGCGCTACTGGATGTGGAAGACCCGGAACCGCCGTTTCGCAACCTGGATGGCAGGTACTCCATCGTCACCGAACGCTCACCCAGCGGACTGCATCAGCTTGTCAGCGACGAGAAGGATGGCGGTGAAAACGCACCAGACCCGATTCCGGCACCACCGGAGCCGCTCCTGCATGAATGCACTGCAACAGAACTCGCCATCGACGTTGAGAAATACGTGGAGCATTACACCATAAAGGAGGTTGATGGGGCGCGGGTCGAGTTCTCCGTGCAGTTTCCTTCCACCTTCGCCCGCGCCTATACGGGGTGGAGGGATAGTGCGCTGCCACGCGTGGGTGGCGTGGTGACAATGCCAATTGTGCTGGAAGGCACTGAGATCATAGCCGCATCAGGGCTGGTGGCTGATATGGGGCTGATCTTCCGTATCCCACAAAGTGTCACGAAGTACTTGCCCGCGCCGGGTGAGGTAACAGAAGACTACGCCGCCGCGGCTTATGCGTGGCTGGTGGATGAATGGCTGGCGGACGTTGATACCAATGACGAGGGCAAGGCCACCTCCATCGCCATCGCCCTGACGGCATTGCAAAGACACCTTCTGCCCGCGCGGCCTGCATTCTTCATTTGTGCCTCGCAGCGTGGCGGTGGCAAGACCACGCTGGCCAACATGATCACTATGGCCGTGTCCGGCCGGCAGGCTGCTGCTGCCTCATGGGCAAACACGTCGGAAGAGCGGCGCAAGGCGATCTTCTCTTACCTGCGTGCCGGCGTCAGCATGATTTGCTGGGATAATATCGAGAGAGGTGCAGAAATACAGGACGCCACCCTTGAGAAGGCCTTGACCCTGCCCGAGGTGTCCGATCGCATCCTGGGTGAGAGCGAGATGGCGACGGTACCATCGACCACGTTGCACCTGTTCACCGGCAACAACATCGCACCTCGAGGCGACATGACCTCGCGTTCGTTGACGGTCAATATCAACGTCAACCGGGCCGACCCCGAAAACCGCATCTTCCGGCACCCCGATATCGTAGAGTGGACGCAGGTAAACCGGGCGAAGATCCTTAACTGTCTCTACGCGATCTTGCTCATGCCAAGGGCAAAACCTGCGCGTGATGTCGGCAGGTTCAAACAGTGGTACCGCGCAATCGGCCACCCGTTGGAACTGCTGCAAGACAAGATTGGCAGAACGTCGATCAGCTATGACGAGCAGTTCAAGCGCAGTGAGTTGAACGACCCCGAAACCACCGCCATCACCAGCGTGTACGCATGGCTCCTGGACAAGTTCCCGGGGCGTGAATTTACCGCAAGTCAGGTTGCGCATGAGATGCAGTTGCCGCCAAAGCCCGATCCCCACTTTGCCGGGCAACCAGCACTGGATGCATGGACAGATCAGCGCGACAGCATCACCGAGTTCCGCGACTACATGAACAGGGCAAGTTGCGGTGAAGAGTTAAAATTCCAACCCAGCGCCGTGTTGATTGGCAACAAGTTCAGAGCACTCAAGGGTAGACCCGTGGATATGCAGTTTGGTGACCCCGCCAGCAACAACACCAAGACCATACGTTTGGTGGATCTGGGCAAGAAGTCACCGCGGGCAGGAAGCACATGGGCGCTAAAGGAGGTGGGTGGTGAAAAATAATTGGAAATCACCTCCTGTCAGCGGAAAAAGCAGTGCTAGTACTGCAACTCACCCGTCAGGCACGAATAAAACTATATATATCAAGGGGTTATTAAAACGACCACTTTATGGTTGCAGTTGGCAAAGTGGTGTCGCCATAAGGTTGAAAAAGGCCGATTGAGCGGGTTTACAAATCTCTGGTTGTCAGTACTCCAATATTTTCAATCACAAAGTGGTCAGAACAGTAACCTACTGATATATATACACAAAATCGTGTGTTTGTGTGAGCTTGCAGTACTAGCGCTACTTTTTCAGCCGGTAGAGGCCGATTTCCAATTTATTTCACGAGGGTGCCATGCAGTTTGATCTCCCAGCCCCGAAGCCGAAACCAACCCCTAAACCCAAGACACGGCACCATGAGTTCGTACGCCAGCACTATGACCGTTGCCTGGCGGAGGGCTTCACGCCTTACCATGCTGCCGCCGCGGCATTGGTGGAGCTACTGATAGCCACCCAGCACGCCAGCGAGCCGAACGACCCCTGTTATGAATGCGGTGAGCTGACGGATGACATACGCGAGCTTGGAGTCGGCGATACGATCACACGCCTGCACCTGGCCTGCTACCGGGCCTACTGGGCCAAGAGGGAGAGTTGGGCCGCCAGTGTCCTCGATGAGGCGATGCCACCAGCAGACCGGCAGCCGCAGAAGAAGGAGTTTGACAATGGCTAACAGGTTCAAATGGAACCATCTCAAAGGCCCGGGCTTGCGAGCCAACCGTGGCGCAGGACTGCGGACCCTCGAGCAGAAGCCAGCTGAGCAACGGCGGCTTGGCCACGACATATACAAGTCTCACAAATGGCTTGCATTGATGGCCAAACTCAAGCGTGACCGAGGCGCAAAGTGCCAGCAGTGTGGAACTGCGGACGGCCCTATCCACGGTGATCACATCAGGGAACTGCGCGACGGTGGAGCAGCCTACGATCCGGCAAACGTCATGCTCATGTGTGTCAGCTGCCACGCACTGAAGACGCACGGCGAGCGCAAGCGCAGAGCGCACGACGACTGGCTCGCCCGGAGTGAAGGGTTAGGCGAGTGAGGCCATGCACCATCACATCAACACCAGATGCAACATCAAATTATTCATTCACGGCCGCGGCGCGGGCTGGTTGCAAGGTGTCGGGGGGGCTATCTAAGGTTGCGGCAAGGGTACCCACACCTACGGGGGGTGTCACGGAAAGTTTTTTCACACCTCTGAACCCATTCTTGTACTAGGAAAGGAGGCCTGCATGGCCAAATCAAGCAAAAAACAGGTTGAAGGACTTTCTGAGGAGTTCATCGCCGGACTCGATGTTTCACCGGGTGTTCTGGCGAGAATAAAGACAGTGGCAGCGCAGATGATGGAGGAGGGGTTGCCGCTTAGTGCCGGTGATTATGGTCAACTTGCTGAACTGGCGGCCCTGCTCACGCGAACCGAGTCCATCGACACCATGATGGCGGATGCCAGCGATGAGCCGGCACTGTGGCTACGGCTTGCAAAGCAACGCGATGCCCAGGCGGGACTACAACGCATGCTTCTGCGCGACATGAAGGTAACCCGCGCCGCCCGCATAACCACGCAAACCAAGGCTAGCGAGATTAAAGCCAACCAGCGCAGCGGCTCTGACTGGGACGGTGTCATATGACAACGGCGGCATCAGCACCGGCGAGACGCCGAAAAAAGACACCAGCCAAGCCAGCCGCGCTGGCCAAGTGGAGTTTCGCCTGCCCGGACTGGGAAAAGAGGCTCTACAATGGCGAGATCCCCACCAACCTCAATCATATCCTGCCAATGCTCAACATGGACCGGGTTACCCGCGCCCGCGCCATATTCGAGCGGCTCAAACTATCGGATGTGCCGGGCCAGCCCTTGCTCCGCGATGCATGCGGCGACTGGTTCTGGCCAATCGTGGAGGTGATGGCTGGCGGTGTGAATCCCAGTGGTAAGCAAAACGTCCGCGACTGTTTCGTGCTGGTGCCGAAGAAGAACTCGAAGACATCATATGGCGGCCTTCTGCTGCTCACCCTGATGCTGATGTCTCCACGCCCGAGGGCCGAGTTTGTGTGCGTGGCACCAACTCTTGAGATCAGCCAACTCGCCTTCAACCAAATCGCAGGCGCCGTCTATTCCGATGAGACTCTGCGCGAGCGGCTGCATGTGCGGGAGCATCTAAAAACCATTGTTGACCGCAAATCCGGCTGCAAACTGAGTTGCAAATCCTTCAGCCTCGACATTGCCACCGGCTCGCGCCCGGCCGTGGTGCTGCTGGATGAGGTGTGGTTACTCACTCACCCCGACGCACCCCGCATCATTGGCCAGCTACGTGGTGGCCAGGCGGCCATCCCTGAAAGTTGCGTGATCCAGATCACAACGCAAAGCGACCGGGCGCCGGTAGGGTATTTCAAAAGCGAACTGAGCAAGGCCCGGGCAGTACGCGATGGCACTGCTGATCTGGATGGATATTGGCCAATTCTATTCGAACCACCGGGCGACCTTGCCAGCACCCTCGAGGGTGTGGCATCGCCGGAGACGTGGGCGCTGGTTAACCCGAATATTGGACGCAGTGTTGACCTGGACTGGCTCAAGTCTAGCTTTCAGGAAGCACGGCTTGCCGGCGAGGAAGAGACTCGGCGATGGCTGAGTCAGCATACCAATGCCGAGGTGACATTATACACCGGCGCCGGCGACGATGCATGGAGCGCTGCTGAAGCCTGGGCGCAGGGCGCGGACACAACCCTGACGCTGGAAAGCGTCATTGAGAACGCCAGCCGCATTGCCATTGGCGTGGATGGCGGCGGTTCGGATGATCTCCTGTCTGTTGCCGTGCTGGGCGAAGCGCCGGGTGGTGCATGGCAGGCATGGACCAGGAGCTGGGTGTGGCCGATTGCACTGGAGCGGCGGCAAAGTATCGCCAGCCTGCTGCGTGATTTCGAGCGTGATGGCGACCTGATCATTGCAGAGGCTGGTGATGACCTGCTTCAGGTGGTTGATTTCATTCTCGAGGTTCAATCAACCGGCAAGGTGATTTCCATCGGCATGGACCCGGCTGGCATCGCAGCGGATCTGGCCCAGCATCTTTGCGAGTATGATGCCGCATTGCGCAACGAGATCGTGGCGGTATCGCAGGGTTACAAGTTGCGCCCTGCGTACATCGGGCTGGAGCGGCGGCTGAGGCAAGGCACCTTTCATCATGGCGGCCAACCGATACTCGACTGGGCGGTGTCGAATGCAATGGTTGATCCGAAATCAGGCCTGCTCACAAAGAAGATGTCAGGAGTTGGGAAGATCGATCCGCTCGTGGCGCTGGCGTCGGCGGCGATGTGTGCATTGGAGGCCGCGCCGCCGTTGCCCGACGACCTGGCCCACTGGATCGGGTGACGCGACATGACCGAAGAATCTGACAACAGGGCCGCCGAAGGCTCGCAAGCACTCAAGTTCAACGTGCCACGAAATGACAGGGCGGTGCTGGAGTGTGAAGGATCCGCGCGCAGACACAAAAAGCGGCGCATAAGCGGAAATCCACGCCTGGTGCTGTTTGAATCCTGCGCAGCTTGCCATTGGACTGCAAAATAAAACCCCGGGCTTGTGACCCGGGGCGGAGGTATTTGCAGGGGAGATTATGGAAGCAGGTTTATACGAACTGGCTTCAACGCAGGCCGACCAGGTTAATGCCGATGTCGCGGGCGGTGGAGGCATTGATGTGTGCAGGTGCCAGCACGCAAGCCGCATCGTTGGACCGGAACAGACGCTGGGCTGATCCGAAGATGCTCTGTGCGAAGCTGGTGTGGTGCTGTCTGGTCATGGCCTCTGTCCTTGCTTTGAATGCAATTCCTGTTTGATGACCACTAGACTGAACCATCCGCACCCGGACAGATGTGCAATTTATCACATTGCGGGCAATGTCGGTTTTACCCCCAACAACGGACTCTTTTCGTGTGGCGCAAGAGAGTCCGTTATGTGCCACAAGCAGAAGTTTATGCCGTTTTGGCCGCGCTGGTTCCGCGTGACGGTTCAAGGTATCTGATTGATGGCGCACTGCTGGGTCGGAGCTGCCATGTGTTCGGCCTGTTGATGCGGCGCTGGTCATGGCCGCTGTGCCTCAAGCCCTGAGAAGTACTTCGACCCGCCGTCGAATGCACCCCTGTTGGAGAACTTCCAGCATATCGCAGGAGAACTTCGGCAGCTGCATGTGAGCCAATAGACAGTGCGGGCTCCACCCGCTCCTGCAAGAGGCACGCAAGTCCAGCACCAGGCTTGCGTGCCTTCTCATTGCGACCCGGGATATCAACACCGCTCACCAGCAGAAGAATTTTTCGTACAGTGATTGTTGTCGCCATATAGAGCTGCGTGTGGTCTGATCCGTAGAGGGTTGCCCCACGGGTCCCTTCCTCGTGCCAGTTCGTGCGGGTGTGGGCTTAGGAAGATCGGATGATTGATCAGCTAACTCTTGCCCAACGCGGCCTCGAACTGCTGGATATCGGCATTGGCGTCTTCGACGGCGACTATAGTCTTTCCTATTTCAATCCGGCGTTCCGATCGCTCAGAAACTATCCCGCAGACCTTTGTGTCCCCGGCGTGAGCTTGCAGGCGCTGTTGCATTTCAATGCCCAGCGAGGTGACTTTGGCGTTGGTGACGCGAATGCCCAGGCCTGCGAACGGGTGGCCGAGATCAGGGCTTCGGATGATCGCCAGATTACCCGGGAGATGGCCGACGGCCGGGTGCTCAAGATATGTTACCGGCGGCTTGGTGCAGATGGCCTGGTAATCACCTATGAGGATAGCACTGCGTCCCACAAGGCAGAACAGGCCCTCAGGGCCAGCGAAGAGAGATACGCGCTGGTTTCTGATGCTGCTGAGGAAGCCATCTACGACTGGCATATTTCGGACAACCGGTTTTTTGCCTCTCCCAGGCTGACCCAGTTCATCGGTCTCGAGGTAGGGCTTGACGGTGATAGGCAGTGGCACTGGCGCGACATCATTCATCCTGAAGATCGCCCGCACTATCTTTCTGCCCTGCAGGATCATTTGTCGGGCAAGCATGAGCGCTGGAATTGCGAGTACCGGCTGAAGGATGCCTCAGGCGAGTGGCGGTGGGTCTCGGACCATGGCACGTCGGTGCGGGGGGCGGATGGCCAAGCCATCAGGATGGTTGCTGCGTTGCGTGATATCACCGACCGGATCAAGCGTGACGAAGCTCTGGCGGCCAGCGAGGAGCGATATGCGCTCGTCAGCCGGGCGACCAGTGACGGCGTCTACGACTGGAATGTAACTAAAGACGTCTTGTTCGTGTCCGAAAACCTGACGAGATTGATTGACCTAGACCTCACCAACCAGTCCTCAAGGGCATGGGCGCAGCAGATCCACCCGGACGATTACGCGCGCTATGTCGAGGCTCTGCGGACCCATTTCAAAGGAGCTGCCGACGCGGTCGAATGCGAGTACCGCCTGCGCGCGGTTGGCGGTGGGTACCGGTGGGTACATGATCACGGGGTAGGCGTGCGCGACGGGGATGGCCGGGTAAAAAGACTGGTGGGCGCAGTCAGCGACATCACCGAAATCAAGCAGGCGCACGCGAAGATCAAGCGCATCGAAGAACGTTTGATGGCGTCGCTGTCGACAATTGCCGACGGCATCTTGCTGGCTGACCAGGACAACAATGTCGAGCTGTTCAATGACCGCTATGTCGACATCTTCCGCGATGCCGCTGGTGGGGTCGATATGTCGAGTGTCATCGTCGTTGGTCGTTCCTTCTTTGACATGATCCGTGATGGCTACAATCTCGGCATGTTCAAGCCACATTCCGACGGTGTCGATGCCTGGATGGCCAACCGCAAGACCGCGTGGCAGAAGCCTAAGGCACAATGGGAACTTGAGCTGGCCAATGGCACGTGGATCTTGTTGAACGAACGGCAGTTGCCCGATGGTGGCCGGGTCTGCGTCTATACCGACATTACCGAGTTCAAACGCCGCGAGGCCGAAGCCCTGGCCGCCAGGCAACGCTTCGAGGAAGCCATCGAGGCGATCTCGTCAGGTTTTGCCCTGTGGGATCGCGAGGACCGTCTCGTGGTCAGCAATTCCAAGTACCGCGGGTACTTTGTCGACCTCGCCGATCTCGTCACACCCGGAGTCCGCTTCAACGACATCATCAAGGCGGGTATTGAGCGGGGCCATTTTCCGCTGGCGCGGGAAAATACCAAGGACTACCTGCGCAGCATCGCACAAAAGCGCGTGCAGGCGTCGGGAGAGCCACGTGAGCAACTGATCAATGGCCTTTGGCTCCAGGTCACTGATCACCGCACGCGTGACGGCGGCATCGTGTCGATTTACACCGATGTGACGGAGTTGAAGACCAAGCAGTTCGAGATCGAGCGGCAGGCAGAAATACTGCACGTCACCATGGAAAACATGGGGCAGGGGATTTCCCTTGTTGATCGCGATCTGAAGACAGTTGCCTTCAATCAGAAGTTTCTTGAACTCATGGAATTTCCGCCAGAGCGGTTTCAGCTGGGTTTCACCATGGAACAGGCCTTTCGCTATAACGCCGAACGCGGGGAATATGGACCGGGTGACATTGAAGAGCAGGTGCGCCAACGGGTGCAGCTTGCGTCCCGGTTCGAAGCCCACAGGTTCGAGCGCACTCGCCCGGACGGCACTGTAATCGAGATCGTCGGCAACCCGGTGGACGGTGGTGGCTTCGTGGCCACCTACACCGATATCACCGAGCGCAAGCGCGCCGACGAGGCCTTGAAGACGGCACTTGAAGAGTTCGATGCCGTGCTGGAAAGCATCGACTACGGCGTAGTGTTCATGGGGCCAGACCTTCGCGCACGGATTGTCAACAGGGCATTCCGGGAGATCTGGGGCATGCCAAAGGAGTTCACCGATGCAAAGCCTACCATGCGAGAGCTCATCGACTACAATCGTGATCGTGGTCTCTACGACGTTGCACCTGAGGACTGGGATCAGTGGGTCAGTGATCGGATCGCGACGGTCCAGGCTGGCTCAGTCGCGCCGATGGAGCTTGTGCGTACCGACGGGGCCGTGCTGACCTATCAGTGTGTTGCCCTGCCTGACGGTGGGCGCATGTTGACCTACTTCGACATCACCGAGCTGAAGAAGCGCGAGATGGAGATATCGCTCGCGCGCGATCAGGCCGAGACGGCACTAACGGATCTGCGCAAGGCCCAGGAGCGCCTCGTGCAAGCAGAGAAGATGGCGAGCCTTGGTCAGTTGACCGCTGGGATCGCGCACGAAATCAAGAACCCTCTCAACTTCGTCAACAACTTCGCCAACCTGTCAGATGAGTTGCTGGACGAACTAGCTGACGTGCTGGCCAAACCGATTGCAGCCCTTGAAGATGAAGACCGGCTGGATGCCGAAGACCTGTTCCAGACTGTGCGCGACAATCTTGCCAAGATAAATCAGCATGGCAAGCGCGCCGACTCGATCGTCAAGAATATGCTGCTGCATTCGCGTGAAGGCTCGAGCGAGGTTCAGGTAACGGACGCGAACGCACTGGCTGAAGAGGCCTTGAACCTTGCTTACCATGGTGCACGGGCGGAGAATAATGACTTCAATATCGAGATCATAAGGGAGCTGACGGCTGAGCCCGGTGACATCGAGTGCTATCCGCAAGAGCTGATGCGGGTGCTGATCAACCTAATTAGCAATGGCATGTACGCAGCCAACAAGAGGTTGAACGAGGAAAGCAATGGCTTTCGTCCGATGGTCGCGGTGACGACCCGGCGTTCGCACGACGCTGTCGAGGTTGAAGTTCGCGATAACGGTGCCGGCATTCCGGCGGAGTTGAAGGAGAAGGTGTTCCTGCCCTTTTTTACCACCAAGCCGGCCGGCGAGGGCACAGGTCTGGGGCTGTCCCTGAGCTACGACATCGTCGTCAAGCAGCATGGTGGTACGTTGACCGTCGATAGCAAGCCGGGAGAATATACGGCTTTCACGGTGATCCTTCCGCGAAGGTTACCGGAGGACATAAAACGATGACGGCACACATTCTGATGGTCGATGATGAGCCCGATGCCCAGGACCTGTTCCTGCAGAATTTCCGACGCGAGATCCGAAAGGGACTGTACCAGATCGACTTTGCGCAATCGGGCGATGCAGCGCTTAGGATGCTGAAGGGCTCAGACATTAACCCGATTTCTCTGGTCCTCTCCGATATCAACATGCCGGGCAAGTCCGGCATCGAGCTTCTGTCAGACATCCGCAGGGCGTGGCCAGACCTGCCGGTGATGATGATTACGGCCTATGGCGACCAGGATACCCAGGCCAGGGTCAGGGCGCTCGGTGCCGATGAATTTCTCACCAAGCCGGTTGATTTTTCGGCCCTGAAACAGGCTGTGTCGCAAGCAATCGAGAAAATCACATGACGGCGATCCCGCGCATTCTTGTCGTCGATGATGAACCTGATGTGGAATCACTGATTACGCAGAAGTTCCGCCGCAAGATCAGGCAGAACGAGATCAATTTCCTGTTTGCGCGCGACGGGGAAGAAGCGCTCAGGGTGCTGGCCGACAATCCGGAAATCGATATCGTGCTGTCGGACATCAACATGCCGAAGATGGACGGCCTGACCCTGCTAGAGCGGCTCAACGACCTGGATGTTGACCTGAAGACTGTGATGGTCTCTGCCTATGGCGACATGCTGAATATCCGCACGGCGATGAACCGGGGGGCATTCGATTTCGTTACCAAGCCCATCGAGTTTGAAGACCTGGAGACCACTATTTCAAAAACGCTGGATCACCTTAGGCTGTTCCGCGATTTGCGCGAGGCAAGGGATTCAGCAGAACGGGCCCGGGCCACACTATCGCGCTATTTCTCGCCAACCATTGTTGAGACCCTGTCGCGCGATCCTTCTACGGTGGAGCCTAGCGGTAAGCGGCGGTCTGCGACATTCCTGTTCACGGATTTGGAAGATTTCACGCCGCTCGTGGAGGCGTCGTCCTCGGACCTGATCGTCTCCATCCTGAACGAATATCTCGACGGTATGATCGACACCGTCTTCAACCATGGTGGGACGGTGATGAAGATTGTCGGCGACGCCGTGCAGGCGATTTTCGGCGCCCCGCTGGATGATGTCGAGCACGCCAGACACGCCGTGGACTGTGCGCTTGCGATGGACTCCTTTGCGATGGCGTTCAGGGAGAAAATGAACAGCAGAGGGATTGCGCTGGGCAATACCCGGATCGGCATCAATAGCGGCGATGCGATTATCGGTAACTTCGGTGGCAAGCGGTTTTTTGATTACACAGCCTATGGCGATGCAGTGAACATTGCGGCGCGACTGGAACAGGCCAACAAGCTGATCGGCACTCACATCTGTGTTAGTGAAAGCGTTGTCGAAAAAGTGGAAGGCTTCCGCGGCCGGCCGATCGGCACGGTGTTGCTCAAGGGCAAGAGCAAGTCGGTCCGCTGTTTTGAACCGTTGGCTGAAGGCGCAGCAACGGCCGCTCAAATCGATAATTATCGGGCGGCATTTGACTTGCTGGAAAAAAGTGATCCAAAGGCCAAACAGGCCTTCGCTGTCATGGTCGGCCAGTACGACGATGACCCAGTGACTAGTTATCATCTGGCCCGGCTGCTGGAAGGTCAGACAGGGGTTGAGATCGAGCTGTCATAATTGGCGCACGATCAGGAATGGCCGGCTCCCACTTGCCGTTGCGGATCCGGCGGCCTCCTTGCGAATTGCGCTGGGCAAGGTATCGCGGCAACCCCGTGCGGTGGCCAGTCGGACTGTCGACATACCGTTAGATGGACTCCGTCGATAAACCGGCAATTTCAAACTCGAACGTACGTGAAACAGCGACTGCACAATGGCTTTGATCGGTTGTGGTCATTATTCTGGGGATAGGAGGAACTGTGATGGAACGGAAACTTGCCGCGATCCTCGCCGCAGATGTGGTTGGGTTTGCCGGCCTCGTGGCTCGGGACGAAGAAGGAACAATCGCCCGGCTCGATCGAACTCTTTGCGGACGTCGTCAGGATGCAGATCGAGGCCCGTCGGGGTCGAGTAGCCCACCTGCGACAGGCGGGCAACGGTTCGATTGAGTAGTAGCTGGCGGATGCTGGTGCGAGGGCTCCTACGGCAGAGGTCACAGGTTCGAATCCTGTCGGGTGCGCCGCTTGTGTGCCGGAGTAAGAGCACGTGTCAGGTCAGGACATATTGCTGAAGATCATCAGGCTGGTTTTAGCGTGATGATGAGATGCAGGGGTTCGTGCTTGTCGATGTCTGCTTTGCCCCCGAATGCCGACGCTTTTTCCGGTGAGGCGGAGGGTCTGTTATGTGCCACTTTCAGACACTCCAGCCATAAAAACACCCACGTCGGCTGCGCGGACAACGAAGTCGTAGAGCGGCAAAGCTGACTGCACACTGAACACCCTATTGGGCGAACACTCCGTCACCAGCACAATAATACGTCGACTACAACCAATGGCCCCCAAAGTTGAGGCGCACAGAACCCAGCAAGGTGCCTGTCTCTGGACACTCAACAGACATCCGGGTGCAAGGCATAGGACTTGACAGGCAACACTTGCCCCCGTGTGGGATTTCTATTCTTTCTCTTGGTTTTTCAAGAAACGATCGAGCGGCGCCAGTAGATCACTCGCACTACTCATTTCCGCAGAGAGTTTCTGTGCCGCAGCGATCATCTCAGTATTTAGGCCGCGCGTGCTTGCAATATTCCTTTTGGCATGGTTCTCGGGTGAACTATCCCAAGTGGCGGACACCAAGAGCAGCGCCAAACCCGCGACCTTGTTTTCTTTCACTCCCTGGCCGCGCAGATACAGCATGCCCAGATTACCGATGGCCAGGGCATCCCCTTGAGCCGACGCCTTGCGATACCACTCATTCGCCTTCGCAAAATCAACCTTCGTACCGAGGCCATTTTCATACAACACCCCTACATTGAATTGCGCAGCCGAATTACCTTGCAAGGCAGATTTTCGATACCAGACAACCGCTTCCTCCAAATTTTTCGCAACTCCAATGCCTCTCTCATACATCAAGGCCACATTGAATTGGGAATCGGCATGGCCTTCCTCAGCAGATGCAAGAAATTCCTTGTATGCTAGTGGAAGGTTGTTGGCTTCATAGGCGGCGATACCCTTGTCGAAATCGGCAACAGCCATGCTGCTGATGAGACTGGTGAACAGGAGAGTGAAAAGGGCAGATCGGGTGAACGTTTTTAGAATGAGCGACTCTCCAACAGCTAAGGAAGTTTCCAAGGTGTAGATAGCAAAGCCCTATCAGAACCGGAATTAACACCTGTCGCAAGCAGGTCCAGTTTCATTTGATCACTGGCAACTGCGACATAGGTAATCGCCAATATCTTGGCGCTGCTGCGCGGGGACGAGCGCCATGGGAGTGGCTAATGATGTTTCCATCAGCACGTGCAGTGCGTCCAGACGGCTTTATACCAACGTCAAAGACGGCTAGCCTCTATGCGTGGTGGGCAAACAGGATCCGCCAACAAGCAAAGTAATACAGAGGGCCAAGATCATGGAATCAATTATTGCGCAGATTATCGGAGGCGCCATCGGCGGTGGCGCAGGCGGCAAACTCGTCAGTGGCTCGGACATGGGCCAGCTCGGCAACCTGATCGCCGGTGCAGTCGGAGGTGTAGGTGGCGGCCAGATACTGGGCGGCCTACTAGGCGCAGCGGGTGGGGATGCCGGCGCTGGTATCGACATCGGCGCCCTAGCAGGTCAGCTTGTTGGCGGCGGTGTCGCTGGTCTGGTCGTGCAGGCAATTGTCGGCATGATCGTCAACAAGATGAAATCAGCCTGATTAACAGCGGAGCCGATTACCACTCGCGCCGGTAAAAACGCAAAGAAAAGCAGGCACCTGAGGCACAGTACTTCAGGTACCTGCGATTTTGCTGCCCAACCGCGCGTGACAATTGATATGAGCCGAAGGCTATCCTTCTGCATGCACAATCGCTAGGAGAGAGTTTCATGTCAAAATCTACCCGCCGAAATTTTTTGATGACAACCGCAGCCGCAGCCTCTGTTGCTGGCTTGCCGTTAGGTCGGAGCCTTGCACAGACACGGCGTCTGGACGAACTGGTTGACGAAGATGCGACCGGACTGGCGGAGCGTCTACGCGCTCGTGAATTTACTCAAGCGGAATTGGTCGAGACGTTCATCCGCAGAATTGAAGTGATGAATCCGGCCCTGAACTTCATGACGAACTCAGCATTCGACCGGGCCCGCTCTAAGGCCGACACGATCCCGCTTGACGCTCCCTTCGCCGGCGTTCCAATCCTGATGAAGGACATGATCGACATTGGTGGTTTGCCCCGCACGGATGGGTCGCGGTTCATGTTAAAAAATGTTCCAGAGCGTAGCGTAGAGTATGTTGAAGCCGTCGAAGCTGCTGGGTTCAACATACTTGGCCAAACCAACGTGCCAGAGATGGCAAGTTTCATCATCACCAACAACGATGTCTTTGGGGCCACCAGAAACCCATGGAACCCGGACTACTCTGTTTTTTCTTCAAGTGGCGGATCGGCTGTCGCAGTTGCGGCTGGGGTTGTTCCGATGGCGCATGGAACAGACGGGGCAGGGTCTAATCGGCTTCCGCCTTCCGCAACCGGCATTTTCGGCATGAAGCCAAGTCGACGGCGGATGCGGTCTGGTGAAGCGGACGGTGGGCACGATGTGGCAAAGACGAACCAAATGCTTAGCCGCACTGTCCGTGACAGCGCGCTTGCGTTTTCTCTAACGGAATCCTCGTCAGGTGATCCATTCCCACCAGTGGGATACATCGCTGGGCCGTCTGACCAACGCCTGAAGATTGGTCTGGTTGTCGATGACGGGAAGCTAATCTCGACGGATCCAGAGGTTGCCGAAGCGCAGCGCAAGGCGGCGTTACTACTGCAGAACCTTGGTCACGAGGTGGAGGAAACTCCCTGGCCCGTTGACGCGAATGAAATGGCTGACGCCTATGCAAAGTTCTTTGGCGGCAAGGTAGGTGCACTCAAGCAGGCGGTCGAGACAGCCTCAGGCAAACCACTCATGGAAGCGGGCCTGCTGACGCGGATGTTGGCTTCAAATATCGAGGTCTCAGCAGCCATTTCGCCCGAAAACATCGCAAAGGGCCGTGCTTTCCTTGATGGGTTGGTACCCTTGTTCGCCGATGTTTTCCAGCAATATGACGTCCTTCTTGCACCTGTCGCACCGGTGGTGGCGCCACCATTGTATGAGCATACCCCCGACGAGTTGTGGTCTGATGACATGTCTCAGTATGTTGCAGCACGTCTGAAATTCACCTCACCAATCAATTTCGCCGGGTGTCCGGCAATGTCTGTGCCGCTCAACTGGAGCCCAACGCTTGGACTTCCAATTGGGTCGCACTTCATCGCGACAGAGGGGCATGATCGGCTTCTATATGAATTGGCCTATGAACTTGAAGAAGCGCGCCCCTGGAGAAACATTTGGGCTCCGTTTTCATTGAAATACGTACCTGTCTAATCTTGCATCGCTTTGTTTCAGAAGCGGGCGTTCAGGTCGCCTATGCCAACGGTGGCATTATCCGCTCGATAACCTAAAAAATCGGACCAATCTCGACAGGATAGACAAATGAAATCGAATTCCGCTCTCTTTAAGATGACAAAGCTCCTCAATATAGCTCTGGTGATCGTAGCGCTTGGTGCCCACTCTGCATTCGCATGTACAGGCATCATCCTTCGGTCGACAGATGGTGCAACAGTGCCTGCGCGGACCATGGAGTTTGGGTTTGATGTTCGTTCAAATATCTTTGCGGTCCCAGCCGGAACATCAATAGAAACGCTTGGCTTGAACCCTGATGTGTCGGGTTTCAAATATAAGGCTAAATATGGATTTCTGGGCGCAAACGGATTGGACATGCCAATAGTTTTCGATGGCTTGAACACAGAAGGTTTGTACTTTGGTGCGTTCTACTTCGCCGGTGACGCGGTTTTCTCTGAGCTGACAGATGAAAATCGCGGTCGTGCGGTTTCATCTGAAGAAATGGGTAACTGGATACTCGGACAGTTCGCCACAGTTGCAGAAGTGAAAGCAGCACTGCCGTCTGTTGATGTCGTCGGTACCTACGTGGACGCAATCAAAGGTGTTGCGCCGTTCCACTATGCAGTGACAGACGCATCGGGCGCCTCAATTGTTATTGAATATTCCGAGAGCGGCCTGAATATTTTCGATAACACCGTAAATGCTGTCACAAACAACCCATCCTACGATTGGCACCTGACCAATCTCAGAAACTACATCGGGCTACAGAGTGAGAATCGCAAATCGATGACCATCGGGTCCGAAAGCTTCGCGCCATTCGGACAAGGTAGTGGCCTCTTGGGCCTGCCGGGCGATCATTCATCGCCATCTCGATTCGTACGTGCTGTCGCTTTCGCAAATACATCTCTCCCGTCTAAAGATGTGGACGACGCTATATTCAAAGCGTTCCACATCCTGAATGTTTTTGACATCCCCAAGGGCTCAATTCGTGAGGGTGAAGGCAATAATATACACACTGACTACACACTCTGGACGTCAGCCGCAGATACTGCGAATGCGCGGTACTTCTATAAAACCTACCTGTCTCAAGCCGTTGAGAGCATCGACGTAAAAAAAGCCGTGTCGTCGATTAGCCAACCCACAACCCTTATAATGGAGAGTGGTTTCAAAATCCGGGACAGAACGGGTGAGTTTTGATAGCAGTGGTTGGCCAGTTTCTTTTTGCGGCGGCCTTCGTTGTGACCTACCCGCACTGAGTGATCCGGGTTGAATATTGGTGCACAGTGAAGTGTCGATCCGTGGGGATGATGTCACCCGGCAGTGGTCGGCAACCAAGGCACTGTATGGCCCTACCTGGTGAGCTACTTCATCTTTGAGTTTGCGTTGCTTCCGGTATATGCGCTGTGGTCGTCTGGTGCAAAGCAGCTGAGAGACGGGGCTTGAGTATACCGTACTGACGCTTCCCCCGGCATTACCGCACTTGCTGCTGGAACAGAGGATCTATATGTCTCAGTTGGGTCAGAACCGGCCGGTTTCCGTGCGCGCTCAAAAAGTCTGAAGTACCCCTAATAGCGGACCTTCTCGGTACTCCAGTGGGATGTCTGAAATGTGCCACTTGCAGACGATCAACCTGAATTGGTGCGACTTCAATTCAGAAGACATCGGGCGGCTTGGCTCCTGGGCCCCAGGTTTCAGGATGCGCCAAGCCTACTGACGACCAGGCCTCTTGCAGAACCCGGGATTCGGCGCATGTTGTTCGGGGAAGATTGTCTACGATCTCCAACCACGGCACCTTGCTTTCGAGCCCGCTGTGTATCGCTGGAGCATGATCATCCGGCTTATCCAGGCTGCCGGTAAATATAACCAGATAGGCGGTCGGGCGGGGACGCACTAGTCGATAGGTCAAGCTCGATCCACAGTCTGGGCAAAAGCCGCGTTCTGCTATCGGGGAAGAAGCAAAATGGCTTGGCCGTTTAGACGTGAATTGAACTGCTGACGCTGAAAATGCTGTCCAGACGCTCATCGCTGATCCAGTAAACTTCTGGCAGATCCGACAGTGGCAATATCCGGTGCTGATGGGCGGTTGATTTATCTCGAAGCGAACAGCACCGCAAAGGCAACCGCCACGGATCGGTTCTTGCGCTATCTTGTCCTCATCAAAATCAAACAAGCCCGCTGCGCCGGACTTTTTGCTGCCTGTCTTGTAGATTCGAACGGGAGCGTCAGTGTCTTTTAGCTTCTGAAAGCCACAATCCTCCAGCTCGATGTCGATCTTCCCGCGGATCTGCGCCATGGCTTCACCTGAAATTGCCAAACCACCAGGCTCGGCTGCAGATTGAAGCCGTGCTGCGATGTTGACGCCATCACCTAACAGGTCGTCTCCTTGGACGACGACATCACCGACCGAAACCCCGATGCGCAGCTTTAGTGGCTCGCCGTTTTCAGACTTATGCGCATCGACGGCAAGAGCTTTCTGAATGCCTATGGCACAATTGACTGCTTCAATCGTGCTGGAAAACTCAGCCAGCACTCCATCGCCGAGCGACTTGAATACCCGCCCTCGACGGGCCTCGATCTGCATCCTGACAACGTCCGAAAAGAGTCGATCGAGCCGGGCAAGAGTTCCTTCTTCATCCTTAGCCACGAGGCCGGCAAAGCCAACCACATCTGCGGCCAGGATCGCAGCAAGCTTGCGCTTCAACGATTCTGAAGAGGTCGTCGATAGGCCGTGAGAACTCGCCTCATCATTCATCTGGTCATCGCTTACTTGTCCGGAACAATGTCGCAGACGAGGGCTGTGGCTGGTTTATCTCCACGATTGAAGAACCAGTGCGTCGTTTCCTCATCCTCAAGGATGGCGGCACTGTCCGCAGCCTTGAAGCCTGCTTCGCCCGATGGGCGGCCTTCGACCCATTCCCCGTCAATCACCTTGACGAGACCGGGACGTTTTTCGTGGCTGTGCTTGGCGATCTGACCCCCAGGTTCGATGGTAATGGCACGAAGCTGCATCTTGTGGCCTTCCAACCCAAGCGTAGCCTTCATGGACGCGCTATCTATGACCCCGAGAGCTTCTACTGACAGGCCCTTATGCTCGGTTGGCGCAGGTGCTGCTGCAATTGCCGAATGCCCGGCGACGGCGAGCAATCCAGCACCACACGTGGTGCCTGCAACGAAGGCTGCAGCGATGACAAAGCGCTTCGATTGGAGCAGATGAAACATCATGGGACCCTCCTCGGTTGCTACAATAGTCTCGATCAACATGTTAGAGTTCTGGAATAGGGAGACTCAAACGAAGGTATTTCATTGGCTGTTGAAAGAAATTCATCCGGTCCGAGAAGGGCCATTCCGCCGCTGCCTGCGTTGCGCGCGTTCGAGGCAGCGGCACGACGGTTGAGTTTCAGCGAGGCAGCGCAAGACCTCTGCCTCACTCCCTCTGCCATCAGCCACCAGGTGAAGTCGTTAGAGGAAATGCTGGGCACCGTTCTGTTCGAACGGCTGCCGCACGGCCTCAAGCTCACCGATGTAGGGCAGTCCTATCTTCAGGATCTGACACCAATCCTGGATGCATTGGATGCGAGTACCCGCCGGATTACGCGTGGCACAACCGCAGGGCGGCTGCGGGTATTGTCCACGCCAGGCTTCGCTGCGCGTTGGCTAATACCGCGGCTGCACCGGTTCGCATATCGTGATCAGATTGATGTCTCGGTATCACAAGGAGCACCTTGCATCGACTTCTCGCGCAACAATGCAGATGTGGTCATTCACTGGGGTGAAACTCCGGTAGACGGAGTGCGGGTAGAGCCGATGATGCAATCAGGACGTTACCCGGTTGCCGATGCCCAGCTGGTAGAGCGCGAAAGCCTGGAGACACCTGGAGACTTACTTGCGTCAACCTTGTTGCATGACGAGGTTGACGACGGTTGGGAGGATTGGTTCATCGAGGCTGGCGTAAAGCCCAATGGCTTGCCAAGGGGGCCAAGACTTGCTCACTGCGAACTGACGTTGACAGCGGCAGAACAGCAGCAAGGCATAGCGCTTGCGTACGACGCCATGGCTCGCAACACCCTTGAAGAAGGCAAGCTTGTACGACTGTTTGATATCGAAACCCCAGCACGAACGATCTATTCCTTAGCGCATGCGGAAAGCCGCCGACTCTGTCTGGACATCAACCGATTCAGGACATGGCTATTTGAGGAAGTCGAGGCTCAGGGGCTGCTTAGCGCCAACTCCTAAGCCTGCGCAAAGGCTCTTGCCAGTTAGTTGCTGCGCCAGGAGCGTTACGTCGGCAATGACCATTGTGGGTCACAAGCGGCTGGTTTTAACCTTCGCAGAGAGCGTCTGCTGTTGCTTCAATAACGGACTATCTGGCCGAGCGCCTAAACCGACTGCTTAGTGCCAATTTCTGCCATTCTCAGCCTCTGAACAACTGGCGCGTGCCAGCAAGATTGACACACACTGTCAGGGACGGCGGCAAGCATCTGAGCACGTTCTGCGCTGCCCGCCATGACCACCTGCGACTGGTCGGGATTGTACATCTGGAAGCGCCAGTTGTAGTGGTGACAGCATCTTTAGTTGGCGATTAATTGACCAGCTTCACGTCGTCCAGCTTGAACGACTTATCGTAAAACGCGTCCTTCGGCCCGTAGAAGCGGAACATCGCGTACGGAGCCTTCCCGGAGGTCGGAATCCAGTTGGTCTCCAGTCCTTTCGGCGCCTTTGGCCCGAAATAGAGCGTGACGCCGCCATCGACGTTCTTTGTCATCTTGTTGATGTCGCGCGACGACAGGCCTGGCAGCATCTGAGGCGAATAGATGAACGCCCAGGTATCCCGGTCATAGATGGTTAGAGACCAGAACTGTTTGACAGGCACGTCCTTTGGTACGGTCAAGCTGTAGGTCTTGCCCGCCTCGAAAAGGTCCCCGTTTTCATCGCGCATGGTTGCTATGTACATGGTCGCCGGCTTGGCAGCGACTTTGGCGGGGAAATAGATTGCCGTGAACCAGGGACGCACCGCGCGCATGTCGTAGTCGACCAGATACGGATTCGCGGTCTCCCACCTGAAGCTGTTGTTTGCATCGGCAAAGAAGATGTCGCGCCATTTGCGATCGTCCCACCACGCCTCGCCAGGTAGTTCAGCCGCGAAGGTTTCCTGCATATAGTGATAGGCGTCGACCACAGCCTTGCGGAAGATCACCTTGGTCTTGTCGTCCGGCTTGTAGGGCTTGCCGGCCTCTATTCCGATGGTCTTCAACATTCCCATCATGACCATGTCGCGAGGAATGGAGGGCTCGATGCTGATCACCTCGTGCAAGTCTTCAAACCAGCGCTCATCAAACCGCGCAAGAGTCGGCCATTGAGTCTTCAGAGGATCTATGAATTTCGTGGGCTTCGGGTTTGGGAGTTCAGATAGATAGTATATTTTCATTGCCTTGCCCAAAGCCTCAGCGTCCGCCGGGCTGCCTGCGGGCGTTGGAATCGACCGAATGGCCATATCGGGCCTGAAGCTAGGGCTCTTCACTTCGGTGTATCCGGCGGGCACTTCGCCTGCATAGCCGGGTGGTGTCAGCAGGAGCTTGGCGCCCTTGCCTTTATCGACGCCAATAGGCCCGATATCGACGAAGGTCTGGTACCAGTGATCCGCGATCTGGCCGAACATTGCTGCCTTGTCATTGGCCGGGGGTATCTCAAGCACAACCGGCCCCTTTCGCAGGTCGGTCATCGCGAGCACATAGGGCGACACATTATTTGGCGTGAGCGCTTCGAACAGTGGCGTCGCGCCTGCCGACATGGACAATATGACGTTCTCGTCGCCGCCAATTGCCAGCGTGCCACGGCGCAGGCCCAGCTTGTTGACCATCGGCACCGACCACAGTACCGCCTCGAAGGCGCGCTGGTACAGAACTTGATCCTTGAACGTTTCGAAGTTCTTGAACGAGGCGCTGGTTCCCGCCGGCGGCTTGCCGCCAATAGGTTCGGTGGGCAAGTCCGCTACCAGGGCGTGAGCCGTCAGATTGGCGGACATCAACCCAATGAATACGAGCGCAGTCAACAATTTCTGTTTCACATTAGCCTCCTTCAATTTTTTTCGAGCGCTAGTGGAGATTGGATACTCATTCATCCCTTCCCAATTAATGTCTAGTTTATCTGACCAGTTCGATCTCGCCGGGCCGCCAGGTCTGGTCGATCCAGGGCTGCTCCGGGCCATACATCCTCAGGCCGATCCACCAGCTCTTGCCGGGAATGGTCTGCAACCAGTTGCCTTCCTGTCCCTTGGGCGGTTTGGGCGCGAAGTAAATGTCATAGGAGCCGTCGGCGTTCTTCTTGAGCCCTTCGGTCTGGCTGCCCAACGTTGGAAACGGCTGGTCAGTCTGCAGTTGCGAGCGGGTCTGTGTGTCGTACATTGTCACAGCCCAGAAATCCTTGACTGGCGGATCGGGCGGCAAATGAAGCCTGTAGGTTTTCGACCCGTCCAGAGGCTGCATTTCGGCATCCAGCATCGCAAGACCGTAGTCCGATCCCTTACCGGGCACGGTCACCGCCATAGCAGGGGAGACGACGATGTAACCGAAGTGGAAGAGAATGCGCGCATCGAGATTGTAAGCGCCATTCTTCTCGAAGGCGGTGTCCTTGCTGGCATAGGCCATCACCCAGGCGCTGTTCCCCCCATAGAGCATATTGCCCGGATCACGGGGAAAGTAGCTGATCGTGCGCGCAGCTGCATTGCCAATAGCAGCTGCATCGGCGAGCACCTTCTGCATCCGCGCATCGGGGGAGAAAGGCTTGCCCTTTTCGATGCCGATGGCGGCCATCATGCCCTTGGCCTCCGGGCCTAAATAGTCGTCCGGCTCCTCCTGGATTAGCTTATGCAGCTTTTCGAAGAAGCTGACGTCATTGGGGAGGATGGTGTTCATCTTCTTACCCGAGACGTTAATGAATTCCGTGGCCGGCGGATTGTCAGCCCGGGAAAGCGGATAGATCCGCATATGGTCACGGATATTGGCGGAAGCAGCCGGTATTGCCTTGTCGAGCGGCAGGCTCTTGTCGAGATAACCGCGCGTGAACACCCAGACGCCATTGGTTTTGGAGGGCACGGCGAAATAACGGTCCGGCACATCGCCCTCGTATCCAGGGGGAAGCACGAGAAATTTGCCGCCCTTGCCCTTGTCGGGGCCAGCGACACCCAGATCCGTCATGTACCGGAATGCCATGTCGTCGAGGACGCCAAGCATCCCGGGCGGAAGGTCGATGACCGTTGGACCGTCCTTTGCAAGATCAAGAAAACCGACCGCGTACATGGTCGAGGTGTTTCCGGTCAGCAGCAGCGACGTGGAATCCATCAGGTTATCCCAGATGGCGATCTTGTTGCTCGCATCCGCGCCGATGGCCGCCTGCCCCTCCCGCAGGGTATACATGGACATGGCTGGGATGGAATTGAGGAATACATTCACCGCGCGCGAACGATCGAGATAGTCGTAGACGGTCTCGACCGACGCGGCGTCCGGTACGCCGTCAAAATATTTTAGTGTGCCAATAGACGTCTCCACCTCGGCCGGCGCGGTGATGGACGCAGGAATCTCGGTGGTCATATTCATCTTCGGCGCATCTGCAAGGGCTGCAGGCGCCAGACTGATCGCCGCCATTGCGGCCAATGCCATGGTGGAAAGTGATTGCAGCTTCATGTCATTCTCCATTCTCGCTTGTTTGTTATTTGCCATGCGATGCGGGGGCAACACCCCCGCATCTGCGTAGTCGCCACGATCCGGGTTAGTTGACCAGTTCAGGATCGCCCGGCCGCCAGGTCTTGTCGAACCAGGGGTCCAGCGGGCCATAAAGGCGCAGGATCATGTTCCAGCCTTTGCCGGGGACGGACTGAATCCAGTTGGCTTCCTGTCCGGCCGGCGCCTTGGGGCCGAAATAGACATCATACGAGCCGTCCGCATTCTGCTTCAGATCCGGCTTATTGTTGTCGATGCCCGGAAACTGCTGGTCGGTTTGTAGCATGGCGCGCGTCTGGTTGTCGTAAAGCGTAAAGGACCAAAAGTCCTTGGCCGGCACGTTGGCTGGCAAGTGCACCCTGTAGGTCTTGCCGCCATCGAGCGCGTTGCCGTCGGCATCGACATACGCCACGGCATATTGCGAGCCTTTGCCTACGATCTTCGCGGTCATCGCTGGAGTGATGCCCGTGGCGTAGAAGTGGAAGAAGCTGCGGGCGTCCAGCAGGCGGGCGCCATTATCCAGGAACTCATGGCTGCCGCCGGGGAACGGCGTGGTCCAGACGCTTTCGCCCGGGTAGAAATAGTACTTGTCTTCGCGCGGACGTGACGCAAGCGTGCGGACGGTTGCAGCGCCCACATCGGCGGCCTCCGTGAGAATGTTCTGCATCCGGGCATCCGGATTAAAGGGCTGGCCTTTCCTGATTCCGATGGTTTCCAGCAGACCAAGCAGTTCCGGATCCTCCGCGTCAGTCGGCTCAGCCTGGACAACAGCATCAATCTCCTCAAAGATCTTGTAGTCCGTTCGGTGGATCGTATTGTTGAACTTTCCCGAGATGTTGACGAAGGTCATCTTCGGCGGATTGTTCACTTGGGACAGTGGATAGATGCGGAACAGTTTCTTGGTCGCCGCGACCGCCGGAGCCGGATTGCCATTCTCCTGGAATCCACGCCAGATGACCCAGTTACCATAGGTCTTCGTGCGCGCGACATGGTAGCCGTCCGGCACCTCACCCTCGTACCCAGGCGGTAGGATCAGAAACTTGCCGCCCTTGCCCTTGTCAGGACCGGCATTGCCGAAGTCCGCCACGTATTTGAAATAGTGGTCATCAATGATGCCAAGCACGTTTGGAGGCGTTTCGATGACCATGGGCTCGTCCTTCAGCTCGAGCCAGGACGCCATGTAGACAGATGTCGTGTTGGGCGTCAGCCAAAGCGCTTTCGAGTCCATGAGGGCCTCGAACAGGACGGCGGTCGTGTTGGCCGGGCCAAACTCCAAGAGCCCCTTGCGCATGCCATACATCGACGCGATGTGGATGCTGTTCAGGTAGGCCTGCACACCACGCTGGAAGTCGAGATTATCGTAGACTTTCTGAACGGTCTCATCGTCGGCCGGCACGCCATCGAAGAAGTTGAGGGTGCCAAGACGTGTCTTAAGCTTGTCGGGAGTCTCGATCCCCGGAGGAACAGGCGTCGTCATCTTCATTTTTGGCGCCTCAGCAGCGGCGGCAGAAACTGCAAAAGTCGTGGACAACAGCAACAACAGCGGCAACAATCGTTTTGAGGTGGTCATGGGTATACTCCTTCGTTTCACGTAACAGATTTTTTTCTGAGTTCAGGCTTCCGTGGAGAAGGTCCAACTAGCTGTTGTAGCGCTTGCTCGCCGTACAACGTTGAGATCCAAATTCGCACTAGCGCCTCGAGTACTTGCTCGGGATTTCCGCGGGGACGGCGGCCAAACTTTTCAATGAGCAGAGACGCATCGAGGCGATTTAGGGCAATAGCGATCGGACTCGCTGGGAATTGCGGAATCAAACCCGCTTCTTGTTGTTGCGCAATCCGTTGAGCAACGACTTCATCGAAGCTGGCCAGAAATTTGGCCCAACTCCGTTCCAGCTTTTCGTCCGATGCGGCAGCGTCGGCAACAGCACGCAAGATGGGACCGCGCCGATAACAAATCTTCACTAGCGCTGACAGGCTCTCCCGCAACAGCGGGGCTGGGTCCCCCTCGCTTTCAAACCAGGGCTTAGCGGCGTCCAGAATATCGCCCCCCATTTCATTGAGAAGCACGTCCATCAGATCGTGAAGGTCTGCAAAGTACTGGTAGAAAGCAGCGCAACTCGTGCCCGTGCGCAACGCTAACTCTGCAACTGTAAGGTCTCGAAATGGATGGGTCCAAAGATAGTCAACCGCAGCGTCTAAAATCGCCTGCCTGGTTTTTCCGACTTTCTTGGCGATGTCACACGTTTGCGAACACGT
>CAVOZI010000008.1:0-197573 GCA_963700895.1 uncultured Alphaproteobacteria bacterium
GAAGACCTTATCGGGTAGTTATAATCCAGATACGGGGAGTATTGCGGCTCACCGACGTAAATACTGTGCGGGTCGCCGGCATCTTGGGCACTTGCACTTGTCCACGGCGCCACAAGGCAGCTCGCGAGAAACGCAAGGGTGAATGCGACGTTGTCGGAGCATGGCAGTTCCTCCTGCTGTTTATTGACGTTTATTCACGCGCTGGCCCTTCAGGCGACAACTTGCGCAAGGCGCGATTGTTCAACACGCCATTGAACATGACAGTCGCTTATCCTGCCGGAGGCCGCCTACCATTTCACGACAAATGCGAGGGGGATAGGTCGACGCCGCCGGACCTCTACGGTAGCCGTTGTTATGACGTCTACTGGGCTGGCTGAGGACTAAAGGCAAAGCCGAGTGTGCCCGACGTCATTTTGTCATCGGAAACGGACGGTTTGCGGCTTTGCCAACGAAGTCCCGTGACCGTTTCTGATGCCGCGAACGGCTACTCCACCGGCACAGCGATGTGCCAAGTTTTTGGTCTCGTTTAAGGAACCGCCAAGAAAATCGACGACCGCTTGTGGCACAAAGCGGACGCCCTTGGTGGTATCAGAAAGAGTCCGCTCTCGGGTGCAGAGGGGACATTAGCAATGAAGGCCGGCCAGCAACAGCTGATGGTGTGAGTGTGCAGGGCCGACGGCGTGGCTTTGGTGATGCCAATGGTCTCCCGGCTTGATGCCTTGGTCTTACGAGCAATGCCCGGGCGGACTTGCCTTGCTCGTAATCGTGCAGATTCCGCTCGACTTCAGTGGCAAAGCGAGCATTGCTGGGTGTGCCTGGTGATTGGGCGTTTGGCCCAATCGGTACTTCGGCCCCGGCTAGCCTGCATTCGCGGGCTTCGGTCATTGCAAGCACCGGGATGTCCGGTTGCCCCGACCGAGGAGATCATCATGGCCCGCAAGACACCGCCATGTCAGCAGCCGTCACGACACACCGAAAGCCCTTCGACCACTCTGCCTGACAAGGCATGCAGTTCCAGGACATCGTCACGGATGTCAGGAGCGGACACACGACGGGCCCATTCAAAGCCAACTGCAACCAAGACCGCGCAGGTCATCAGGCTTCTCAGCCGCAAGCCAGGTGTTTCGATCAAGCAACTGCAGGACGCCACCGGATGGCAAGCCCACAGCATCCGTGGACTGCTGTCCGGTGCCGTGCGCAAGCGATACGGCCTTGAAGTCAGCAGTAGCGTCGGGCGGGACGGAGCACGGAGGTACCGGATCGAGGCCGGGAGCAAGTAGGCCATGAAGCCGGCAGCTGAAGTCGAAGTCGATATTGCAAAGCTGGGCGAACTGCCGCGGCCTGTCCTTGTCGAGCGCTGGACAAGCTTCCACGGCACTGCCCCTCCCAAGGGGACGAGCCGGCAACTGCTGGAATTGTCGGCCGCCTATGACTTGCAGGCGTCTGTATACGGCGGTCTCGGCCGGAAACGGCAGAAGCAGCTGCTGTTGATCTTCCGTTCCGGAGATGGCGGTAAAGGAGGAGAAGCTTCTCCTGCACTGAAGCCCGGCAGCCGGCTGGTTCGGGTGTGGAATGGAAGATCCCACCATGTCGAGGTGACTGAGCATGGCTTCGCGTGGAATGGGCAGGCATTCAAATCACTTAGTGCCGTGGCGCGCGAGATCACTGGCGCCCGGTGGTCGGGACCCCGCTTCTTCGGCGTCGGGCCATGAAGAGCAAGTCCCTGCGCTGCGCCGTCTATACCCGCAAGTCCACAGAGGAAGGTCTCGAGCAGGACTTCAACTCGCTGGATGCACAGCGCGAGGCTTGTGCCGCCTACATTGCCTCGCAGGCAAGCCTGGGCTGGAGGCTGATGGCAAAGTCCTACGACGATGGCGGCATCTCGGGTGGCACGATGGACAGACCAGCCCTGCAGAACCTGCTCGGCGACATTCAATCAGGACAGGTTGATGTCGTCGTGATCTACAAGATCGACCGGTTGACCCGCTCGCTCATGGACTTCGCCCGCATCGTCGAGGTATTTGACCGTCACGAGGTGTCCTTCGTGTCGGTCACCCAGCAGTTCAACACCACGACGTCCATGGGTCGGCTCACCCTGAATGTCTTGCTGTCATTTGCCCAGTTCGAGCGGGAGGTCACAGCCGAGCGGATCCGGGACAAGTTCGCCGCCTCGAGGAAACGAGGCATGTGGATGGGCGGACCCGTACCAGTCGGCTACAGGGTAGAGAACCGCAAGCTGGTAATCGAGCCACGGGAGGCAGAACTGGTTCGCCGCATCTTCAGTCTGTACCTCGAATGCGGCTCAGTGCCGGCACTCAAGGACAGGCTTGATGACCTTGGCATCCAGACACCACGGCGGCGCAGCAGGTCAGGCCGGATATCCGGAGGGACCCGGTTCTCGCGGGGGCGACTGTACTGGACCTTGTCAAACCCGGTCTATGCCGGTGATGTGCGTCATGGCAGCAACACCTGGCCGGGACAGCACGAAGCGATCATCGAGCGCCCGCTGTTGGACACTGTCCAGCAGCGGCTGCAAAAAGGCTCTCAGCCAACACCCGGCGACAGGTCCCGACAGGATTCCAGCCTGCTTTGTGGCCTCATTCATGATGAGACCGGAGATCGCTTCACACCGACGTTCACCATCAAGGCCGGGCGGCGATACCGCTACTATGTCTCCAATCGCCTGGTCACAGCAGGCAGAAGGCGTGACCACGCGGCCTGGCGGTTGCCTGCAAGACAACTCGAGCAGGCGGTTGTCGATGCACTCGCAAGACTGCTGTGCGACCAGGTCCGGCTGCTGGATCAACTGGCACCTTCGGAAAGCAATCCGGGGGAGGTGATCGGGATGATCGACAAGGCCTGCCAACTCGCAAGCCAACTGCAGACAGATCCCACCCAAGCCAGATCACTCGTCCGTTCAGTCATCGAACGGGTCACTGTCTCGCCGGGACAGCTTGTGCTGACAGTGAGTCGTAAAGCACTCCGCGATGCGCTGGGCATCCAGCCACTACCCACGGATAGCGTCGACAGCTTCGAGATCCACCATCCATTCAGTCTGAGGCGGCGCGGCATCGAGGCCCGCCTCGTCATGACAGCCCCGGAGCTCAATCGGGCGCGGGTGGATCAGAAGCTCGTCAGCAAGCTTGCCGAAGCCCGGCATTGGCTTGCCCTGCTCACCAGCGCATCCGGCCTATCCATCTCCGAACTTGCCAGACAGAAGGGAGCAGATCCCCGTGAAGTCACCCGCATCCTGCCCCTGGCGTTCCTGGCCCCAGACATCGTCGAGGCCATTCTTGACGGGCGCCAACCGGTCGAGCTGACCTCGACGCGCCTCAGGCGACACAGGCCGATCCCGCTCAACTGGCAGCACCAACGACGCCTGTTGGGATTCCCGCTTTCGCGGTGAGCCCAATCACTGAGCTTCCTCCCAGAACCGTGGACACCGAACTGGCCTCGCAGAGACGAATGCGGGAATTGCGCCAGTTCGGGCCGCAACACAACGTCTCCTGTCCACCAAACGGCAACCGGCCAGGGCCAATCGCCCGGAATGACGGGAGAATTCCGGAACGGCTAAAAAAGTCACGAAAAACAGGGAAAAAATGGTGGGCGGTACTGGATTCGAACCAGTGACCCCAGCGATGTGAACACTGTGCTCTACCAACTGAGCTAACCGCCCGGCGTCTTGGGACGGGCGGGGTATAGCGGCGCGCATGAGCGCAAGTCAAGCAGCTTTGCCAAGGCGCGCCGCCGCGCTGTCAGTTTTCCGATGCCAAAGACTGCCGCGCCGAGGTGGCATGATCGGCAGCGGTCACCAGATCATTGGTTGCACAGGCTGCCTTCATGGCGTTGATCGAGGCTTCGGCTTCGGCAAGCTGGTCCGCCGGCTTCGACGCATGAGCAGACTTGTAGGACGCTTCAAGCGTCTTGATCAGTCCGTTGCACTGCTCCTGGTCCTTGATCGGCACGTCATCGGCAGCATGCACGGCAGAAAGGCCCGCCACGAGGGCGAGCGCGACCGCAAATGTACGGTACATCTTCTTTATCTCCGGGATGAAATATGCCTTATGGCACGGGCCGTAGCCAGCGCCTGCATGGTGGCGGATTGAAGGCGGATCCGGGCTGGAACGGGGGCTGCAGAATTTTTCATGACACCGGGTCCTGCATCACCCTGGCCGCGCATCTGGGCCATCTTCCTCACCGGCGTTGCAGCGGCCTTTCTGGTCGGCAAGGCGCCGGCGGCCCTGCCGGTGCTACGGAGCGAACTCGGCCTGAGCCTGTTCCAGGCGGGTCTGGTGGTGTCGATGTTTTCGCTGGTGGCGGCTGCGACCGGGCTGATGTTCGGCGCGCTGTCTGACCGCTTTGGCCAGTTGCGGCTGGCCGTGGCGGGGCTGGCCGTGGCGGCAGTTGCCGGGCTGGCAGGCGCGCAGGTCCATACTGCTGAATGGCTGATCGCCTCGCGTATCGCTGAAGGTATCGGCTTCTTCATGATATCAGTGTCGTTGCCGGGTCTGATCATCCGGCTGGCTGATGACCGTACCCGCCAGACGGCGATGGGCCTGTGGGGCGCCTACCTGCCGCTCGGCGCGGGGCTGGTGCTGCTGGCCGGCGGCGTGATCATTACCGCGCTTGGCTGGCGCGGCCTCTGGCTGGCCATTTCGGCAAGCTACGTGGTGTTTCTGGCAGCCCTCGTCTGGGCTGCGCCGAGACAGGCCGCACCACCGCCACGACCGGCTGGGGCAGGGCGCATCGCCACCGTGCTGAAGACACCCGGCGCCGTCATGCTGGCCGTGGTGTTCGGCTGCTATTCCGGCCAGTACATGGCGGTGACCAGTTTCGTGCCGCTGATCCTGGTGGAGCGCGCCGGCTGGCAGCTGGCCCCGGCGGCCGCCGTCGGCGCGCTGGTCATGGTGGCTAACACTACCGGCAACGTGGCCTCGGGCTTTCTGCTGGGCCGGGGCTGGCAGCGCCGCACGCTCATCCTGCTGGCTGCCGCCATGATGGCCACTGGCGCCGCCCTCGTCATGTCCGAAGCCTTGCCGGTTGCCTCGCGCATTGCTGGCGCGGTGCTGTTCTCAAGCTTCGGCGGCATGATCCCCGGCTCGCTGTTTGCCGGTGTGCCGCGCCATGCCCCAGGCCCTGCCCATGTCTCCACCGTCAACGGGCTGATGCTGCAGGGCGTCGCGATTGGCCAGTTGATCGGACCTGCCGCCACCACCTGGCTGGTGGGCCTGGGCGGTGGCGCCTGGGGCTGGTCGCTCGCTTACCTGTTGCCCATGGCAGCGCTCACCGCGCTGGCCGGCATCATGCTCGGCAGGCTGGAGAGCGCTCAGGCGTGAGCAGCGAAGCGGGCGTCCAGCAGCGGCAATATCTCGTCGAAATGATCGACCACATGATCCGGGTCAAAGGCCGAGACATGGGTGTCCGTGTAGCCAAAGCTCACCGCGATCACCGGCACCTTCGCGGCCTGCGCGGTGCGGATGTCGGTGGCGGAGTCGCCGATCATCACGGCGTGGGTGTGGGCCGACCCGGCCTTGTCGATGGCGGCAAAAAGCGGCTTCGGGTCCGGTTTGGCCACCCCGGTGGTGTCCGGCCCGATGATGGCGGAGAAATAGTGATCCATCTTCAGGCCGCCGATCAGTTTCACTGACAGCCGCTCCAGCTTGTTGGTGCACACCGCCATGCCGATGCCCCGGGCCTCCAGTTTGTCCAGCAGCGCAAGCACGCCCGGGTAAGGCTTCGAGGAAGCGGTGATGTTGGCGGTGTAGTGGTCGATGAACTGGCGGAACATGATGTCCACCAGGTCGGCCCTGACCGGCGCTCCCGTCCGCTCAAAGCCGCGCTCGATCAGCTTCTTCGCGCCCTGGCCGACCATCTCGTAGACCTCCTCCAGGGTTACGGCTCGCCGCCCATGCGCGGTTAGAACGTGGTTCGTCGCTGCCCACAGGTCGGGCGCGGTATCGACCAGGGTTCCATCGAGGTCGAAAATGACGGCGGGGCGGGGCATGTTGATCATTACGTCATGCCCGGACTTGATCCGGGTATCTCTGGAGAAGATGAAACGGGATCACCGGGTCAAGCCCGGTGATGACGGAGAAAGAGATATGCACTCACCTCACAGCACTTTCAACCTGATCTGCCTTGGAGCCGGGCGTGGCCCGTGCTAAACCGCCAGCCACCAACCAGTATGTGAGGAGGCACGGACAATGGACGCCATCAAGACTCGGGCGCTTCGCGACCTGTTGAAGGACAAGTCGCTGCTCAAGGAACAGTGCTATATCGACGGCAAGTGGGTCAGTGGAGACGACACGATCGACGTGACCAACCCTGCTTCCGGCGATGTCATCGCCTCGGTGCCAAAGCTGGGCGCCAAGGAAACGAGGCAGGCCATCGCCGCCGCCGAAAAGGCCATGAAGGGCTGGGCCGCGAAGACCGCCAAGGAGCGCTCCAACATCCTGCGCAAATGGTACAACCTGATGATGGAGAACCAGGAAGACCTGGCCCAGATCATGACCGCCGAGCAGGGCAAGCCGCTGGCGGAGTCGCGCGGCGAAATCGCCTATGGCGCCTCGTTCATCGAGTTTTTCGCCGAAGAGGCCAAGCGCATCAACGGCGAGACCATCCCCACCCACAAGGCTGATGCCCGCATCGTCGTCATCCGCCAGCCGGTGGGCGTGTGCGGCGCCATCACGCCGTGGAACTTCCCCAATGCCATGATCACCCGCAAGGCCGGCCCGGCGCTGGCGGTGGGCTGCACCATGGTCATCAAGCCTGCGTCCGAAACGCCGCTGTCGGCGCTGGCGCTGTGCGAACTGGCCGAGCGCGCCGGCATTCCGGCGGGCGTGCTGAGCGTCATAACCGGCAAGGCGTCGGAGATCGGCAGCGAACTGACTTCCAACCCGATCGTCAAGATGCTGACCTTCACCGGCTCCACCGAGATCGGCAAGATCCTTATGGAGCAGTGCGCCAGGACGGTCAAGAAGGTCGGCATGGAACTGGGCGGCAACGCCCCATTCATCGTGTTCGACGATGCCGACATCGACGCCGCCGTGGCCGGCGCCATGGCCTCGAAGTACCGCAATGCCGGCCAGACCTGCGTTTGCGCCAACCGCCTGCTGGTGCAGGACGGCATCTATGACAAGTTCGCCGAAGCGCTGGCTGTTGCCGTCAACAAGATGAAGGTCGGCGACGGCACCCAGGAAGGCGTCACCACCGGACCGCTGATCAACAAGGCAGCCGTGGAAAAGGTGCAGGAACACATCCAGGACGCGCTCTCCAAGGGCGCCAAGATCGTCACTGGCGGCAAGGCGCTGGGCGGCAATTTCCATGAGCCGACCATCCTGCGCGACGTCACCACCGCGATGAAGGTGACGAAGGAAGAGACCTTCGGCCCTGTCGCGCCGCTGTTCCGCTTCAAGACCGAGGAAGAGGCCATCCAGATGGCCAACGACACCGAGTTCGGCCTGGCCTGCTACTTCTACACCCGCGACATCGGCCGGGTGTGGCGCGTCGGCGAGGCGCTCGACTACGGCATCGTCGGCATCAACGAGGGCATCATCTCCACCGAGGTTGCGCCGTTCGGCGGCGTCAAGGAATCCGGCATTGGCCGCGAAGGCTCGGTGCACGGCACGGAAGAGTACCTCGAGATGAAGTACATGCTGATGGGCGGCCTCGCCCAGTGACGCCAGACGAAGCAAAGGAAGCCGCCGCGCGCGAGGCGTTGAAGCACGTGCGCGACGGCATGAAACTAGGGCTGGGGACCGGGTCGACGGCGGCGAAATTCGTCGCCGGCCTCGGCGAAATGGTGGCGCAGGGGCTGAATGTCGTCTGCGTGCCGACGTCCGAGGCGACGCGCAAGCAGGCCGAAAGCCTCAACATCCCGCTCACCCGGCTGGACGAGGAGCCGATCCTCGACCTCACCGTGGATGGTGCCGATGAACTTGACGGCGACCTGACGCTGATCAAGGGCGGCGGCGGCGCATTGCTGCGCGAAAAGATCGTCGCGTCATCGTCGAAGAAGATGATTGTCATCGCCGACGACACCAAGAAGGTTGAGACGCTGGGCAAGTTCGCGCTGCCCATCGAAGTGGTGCCGTTTGGCGTCAAGTCCACTGCCATGAAGATCGAGCATGCATCGAAATGGGCGGGGTGCGAGGGGCCGCTGGCCTTGCGCATCCGCAACAGCGAGCTGTTCGTCACCGACAATGGCAACGTCATCATCGACTGCGCCTTCGGCCGGATACCGGATGCCCAGAAGCTGGCCTCCGCCCTGTCCACCATTCCCGGCGTGGTTGACCACGGCCTGTTCATCGGCATGGCATCGCTGGCCATTCTGGGTGGCCCCAACGGCGTCGAGATCATCGAGAGAAACGCCTGACATGTCCGATTATGACTATGACCTGTTCGTCATCGGTGGTGGCTCTGGCGGTGTCCGCGCCGCCCGCATTGCTGCCGGCTATGGCGCAAAGGTTGGCATCGCCGAGGAGTACCGCTACGGCGGCACCTGCGTCATTCGCGGCTGCGTGCCGAAAAAGCTGTTCGTCTATGCCAGCCACTTTGCCGAGGCGTTCGAGGATGCCGTGGGCTTCGGCTGGACCACGAAGAAGGTCGAGTTCGACTGGCCCACGCTGATCGCCAACAAGGATGCCGAGATCGACCGGCTCAACAAGGTCTACATGAAGAACCTTGAGGCTGCCGGCGTCGAACTGCATCACTGCCGGGCCGAGCTGCGCGACGCCCATTCCGTCCGCCTCATCGGCGAGGAGCGCCACGTCACGGCCAAATACATCCTGATCGCCACCGGCGGGGTGCCCAACATCGATCCCGGCCTGCCTGGCGTCGAGCACGTCATCACCTCCAACGAGGCGTTTCACCTCGATCAGCTGCCCGAGCGCATCGTGGTCGCGGGCGGTGGCTACATCGCTGTAGAGTTCGCCGGCATCTTCAACGGCCTAGGCGTCGACACCACGCTGCTGTACCGCGGCGAGAAGATCCTGCGCGGCTTCGACGAGGACGTGCGCGATCACCTGACCGCAGAGATGAAGAAGAAGGGCGTCGACATCATCTGCGGCGAGGTGTTCTCGAAAATCGAGAAGAAGGGTGAAAAGCTGCACGGTACGCTGACCAACGGCGAGGTGATCGAGGCGGACCAGATCATGTTCGCCATCGGCCGCACGGCTTATACCGATGGGCTGGGGCTGGAGCATGCCGGCGTCGAGCTGAAGGCCAACGGCGCCATCAAGGTGGACGAGTATTCGAAGACGAGCGTCGATCACATCTATGCCGTGGGCGACGTTACCGACCGCGTGGCGCTCACCCCCGTCGCCATCCGCGAGGGTCATGCCTTCGCCGACACGGTGTTCGGCGGCAAGGACGTGAAGGTCAACCACGGTCTCATCCCCACCGCCGTGTTCTCGCAGCCCGAGATCGGCACCGTGGGCCTGACCGAGGCGCAGGCGCGCGAGCAGTACGGCGAGGTGGACATCTACAAGTCCACCTTCCGGCCGATGAAGCACACGTTGTCTGGCCGCGATGAACGCATGCTGATGAAGCTGATCGTCGAGCCCAAGTCGGACAAGGTTGTCGGCTGTCACATCATGGGACCGGACGCCGGCGAAATGGCGCAGCTGCTCGGCATCTCGCTGAAGATGGGTGCCACCAAGGCCGACTTCGACGCCACCATGGCCGTGCACCCGACAGCCGCGGAAGAGCTGGTGACGATGCGCACCAAGTGGAGCGGGTGACTACCACCCGCCGCCGTCGGCAAACATCTTCTCGCCCTTCTGGTCGATGATCTGCTTCGCTTTCACCAGCGAGTACTTTACCGCGTCGTCGACATTGGTGAACGTGTCGGCGCGGATGAACGAATGCGAGGGTCCCTCCGGCTCGCCTTCCTTGCGGATGACGCCGGCCACGTTGTACTGGCCCGAGTTTCCCTTCGGCCGTGGTTCGATAACGTAGCCCTTGTAGGTTTCGGTTTGCGCGGCAACTCCAGGCTTGTCGCTCTTGCCGCCAAACAGTTTGGACAGGAAGCCGCTCATGACTACACCCTTTCAGTTGGTTGACGCTCTTTCCCATAGATAGCATTCACGGCCCGATCATCCAAATGTGAGTTGAGCTTTGGCGGCGAAGCCCCGCAGATGGCGCCCTGACCTCTGACGCCCGCGAAAGGCCGCTGCCGATGACCACCACCCTGTTGCTGACCCTGCTGACGCTTGCCGCGATCTCTCTCCTGCTCACCCCGCGCAAGCGCACCGTGGACGGTTTCTACGCCGGCCAGTCGGCAGACGGCTCGGCGCCATCGATGATCACGCTGGTGTTCAGCCAGGTGACCCATGGATCTTCGCCCGCTCTCTCCTCACCGCGGCCATCCTCGGCTTCTATTACGGCATCGGCGGTGCGCTGGCCTACACGGCCTACTACCTATCGTTCTTCACCGGCGCGGTCATCGTCGACCAGATCCGCTTCCGCCACGGTTTCAACTCTGTCCAGGAGTTCCTGACCGACAGGTTCGGCCCCTCCGGCACGTCTGCCTACAACCTGGTCGTGGCGCTGCGGCTGCTGTCGGAAGTGTTCGCCAATCTCATCGTTGTCGGTATCATCTTCGGCGCCGAAGGCACCACGCTGTACCTCGCCGCCGCCACCATCGCGGCGCTGTTCACGCTGGCCTATTCGATGATGGGCGGCCTGCAGTCGTCGCTGCGCACCGACGTATTCCAGATGAGCGTGTTCCTCGTCATGCTGGCGGTGCTGGTGTTCTCGCTGACCGGCGCGCCGGGCTGGTCGTTATCGTTGCTCAGCTCCACCGCAAGGCCCGTCACCGACCCGGGCTGGGTGTTGTTCATGGTCGCCATGCTGCAGGTCATCTCCTACCCGATGCACGACCCCGTCATGATGGACCGCGGTTTCCTGGCCGACCGCAAGACCACCTGGAAGTCGTTCCTCCATGCCGGCTGGCTGTCGATGGGCTGCATCTTCCTGTTTGCGCTGCTGGGCGTCTATGCCGGCACCGTCAAGCAGCCGGACGAGGCCATGCTCGACGTGTTGCGCCGCACGCTGGGCGACACCACCATGCTGGTGCTCAATATCGCGCTGATCGTGTCTGCCGTGTCGACGCTCGACTCCACCCTGTCCAGCGCCTCCAAGCTGGCGATCAAGGACATGGGGCTGGCCACCCCGACGCTGGCCAACGGGCGGCTTGCCATGCTTGCCTTCATGATCGGCGGGCTCGTGTTCCTGTTCCTTGACACCAAGGAGCTTTATGCCGCCGTCGCCATCTCCGGCACAGCCTCGATGTTTCTCACGCCGGTTATCCTGTTCTGCGTCATTGGCGGCCGGCGGGTCAGCCTGTGGGCCTTCCACACTGCGTTCGTGGCAGCCATGGCGGGCGCGGTGCTCTACTATTTCGAGGAAGGCGGCAATGGCTTCATGACCGCAGCTTTCGGCATCGAGCACAAGTACACCAAGCTGCTGGTCATCTGCATCGCGGTGCTCACTGTCGGCTGCGCCGCCTTCGCCGCCGCGCTCAAGCCGAAGGAGGCTGAGGTGACGGCCTAAACGCTGTCCCTGATCAAGGGCATCGTTGAGCAGTGAATCCCACCTCCATTGAGCTGCACCAGGTCGAAATCCAGCGGGATGACTTCCACGCCCTTCGACTGCAGCAGGTCCAGCGTGCGGTTGGACGCGCCGTTGCCCATAAGATAGCGGCCCGGCGCAATGGCGAGGCCGTTGATGATCCACGGATTGTCCTGCGGCGTTATCTCCACCGTATCGACGCCGAGCTCGCGCAGCCTTTCGAGAAACCAGTAGGGAAGCTGGGTGGCGTCCACCAGCGCCAGGTCCTTGTCCACCATCACGAACGACCCGTCGATGTGGATGGTGTAGCCGTTGAGGTCCACCACCAGCAGTTCCACGCCCTGCCGCTTCAGCACGTCGTCAAGCTGCTCGATGGCTTCGTTGTTGATGCGGATGGACCGGCCCACCACGGCAGTTTTTGGGTTGATCCAGGCGAACGAACCGCCCTCCAGCATGCCGGTTGAATGGATGGTGCGCAGGATCGACACGCCCAGCTTCGCCAGCGTGCGCGTCACCACCATTTCCTCGCCCTGGCGGATGCGCGGCGCCATGCGGCAGACAATCGCCCCGCCCTTGACCATCAGCGCCGAGTCGCGGGTATAGACCGCCTTCAGCATGCCGTCCGTCTGGCCTTGCCCGTCCAGGAAATGCACCTCGATCCCCTCGCGCCGGAAAACCTCGACCATCTTGTCGTGCTGGCCGCGCAGGGCGTCCATGTCCGGCACGGTGTCCGACTGCCAGTACCAGCCCTTCTCAAGGTCGCCGTAGGAGCCGATTTCCTCGATGCGCTCGGCCTTGTCCACCATGTCCAGTTCGGGCCCCGGCCGGTGCACCAGGATAGAGCGGATGCGGCCCACGTCATTGTCCACGCCCCATGCCTGGCCCCAGTCCTTCGTGAGCCTGGAAGGGTCCTCGAAGGCTGGTTCCGGGCTGGAGCCGAACATCTGGATGGTCTTCTGGTAGACGTGTTCCGCGAGTCCGCCGCTCATGGCCGCTGGCTCCTTACTGGTTGAGCACCTGGAAGTGGGCCTCGACCGGCTTTTGCGAGTTGATGGCCAGGATGTCCTGCGGGCAGCACGACATCACTGCAATCACGTCAATCTCGGCGCGCAGCACCACGTAGTCGCCGGGCTTGGACAGCGCAGGGTCGAACGACAGCGTGCCGTCCTGCTGCCACGGGATGTTCATGAACAGGTTGATGGAGGCAGGCGTGTAGGGCACATACAGGCCCAGTTCGGCCAGCGCCGCGTGCATGTTGTCCTTGCAGTTGTCGTGGTAGTCCTTGCAGCCCAGCAGCCCGTAACGCTCGTTGTCGCACGGTGCCATCAACGTGTCGTGCCGGCCCGGCGAGGTGTCCTCCACCATGGTCATCAGCGCCCGGCGGCGGTTCGAGTAAAGCGCATCGCCGGTCTTCGGGAACAGCCGCGTCCACGTGGCGCGGCTCTGGTCCATGCCGGTGTACTCGGTCAGGTGCCCGGCCACGAAGGCCCAGAAGTCCACCACCTGGGTGCCGTGGGTGTTGATGATCTTGATGGCCTGGCCCTTGTTGACATAGGTGGCCTTGCCGCGCCGGGCGGGAACTGTCTGCAAATCGCTCATCTTTTGCCTTCCTGGACATGAGGTTTCGCGGCGCAGATTAGCAGCTTGTGCGGCCTTGTCACCAAGCCATGCTTCCATCCCCGGGCAAACGCTGTTAGAAGGCGCTCTATCCATCAATTAGCGCCGTGATTTGACCCGATGAGCGAGACCAAGACGGAACGCGACTATTCCTCCACGCTGTTCCTGCCCAAGACCGATTTTCCCATGCGCGCCGGCCTTCCCCAGAAGGAACCGGAAATCCTCGCGCGCTGGGAAAAGATGGACCTCTACAAGACCCTCCGCGACCAGTCGAAGGGGCGGCCCAAGTATGTGCTCCACGATGGCCCACCCTACGCGAACGGCAATATCCACATCGGCCACGCGCTCAACAAGATCCTCAAGGACCTGATCACCCGCTCGTTCCAGATGCGCGGATACGATAGCAACTATGTGCCGGGCTGGGACTGCCACGGCCTGCCCATCGAATGGAAGATCGAGGAGAAGTACCGCGCGGCCGGCAAGGACAAGGACGAGGTGCCGGTCAACGAGTTCCGCGAGGAATGCCGCCAGTTCGCCAAACACTGGATCGGCGTGCAGACTGAAGAGTTCAAGCGCCTCGGCGTGGTCGGCGACTTCAAGACGCCGTACCTGACCATGAGCTTCGACGCCGAAGCCCGTATCGCCGAGGAGCTGATCAAGTTCGCCATGTCTGGGCAGCTTTATCGCGGCTCCAAGCCGGTGATGTGGTCGGTGGTGGAACGCACTGCACTGGCCGAGGCTGAGGTCGAGTATCACGACTACCAGTCGGACACCGTATGGGTGAAGTTCCCGGTGATAGCCGGGCCGGGCGCCCTCAAGGACGCCTGCGTCGTCATCTGGACCACGACGCCGTGGACCATGCCCGGCAACCGCGCCATCAGCTATTCCAACCGCATCAGTTATGGTCTCTATGAGGTCACCGTTGCCGAGAATGACTTTGGTCCGAAGCTCGGCGAGAAGCTGATCTTTGCCGACAAACTTGCCGAAGAGTCATTCGCCAAGGCGAAGCTGCAATACAAACGGCTGGCCGATGTGACGGCGGCTGAACTTGCCTCTATGACCTGCGCCCACCCCCTGCGTGGCAAGGGCTACGACTTTGACGTGCCGCTGCTCGACGGCGACCACGTGACGGACGATGCCGGTACCGGCTTCGTCCACACCGCCCCCGGCCATGGCCGCGAGGACTTTGACATCTGGATTGACTGCGCCCGCCACCTCGAAGCGCGTGGCATCGATACCGCCATCCCCTTCACCGTCGGCGCCGATGGCCGCTTCACGTCTGATGCTCCCGGTTTCGAGGGCAAGCAGGTCATCACCGACAAGGGCGAGAAGGGCGACGCCAACGACGCCGTCATCAAGGCGCTGATCGAGGCGGACATGCTGTTCGCCCGCGGCCGCCTCAAGCACACCTATCCGCACTCGTGGCGTTCCAAGAAGCCGGTGATCTTCCGCAACACGCCGCAATGGTTCGTCTACATGGACCGGCCCATCCCCTCCATGAACGGCACATTGCGTGACGTGGCATTGAAGGCAATCGATGAGACGCGCTTCGTGCCGAAAGCGGGCCAGAACCGCCTGCGCGGCATGATCGAGGACCGGCCCGACTGGGTGCTGTCGCGCCAGCGCGCCTGGGGCGTGCCGATCGCCGTGTTCGTCAACGACAAGGGCGAGGTGCTGAAGGACGAGACCGTCAACAAGCGCATCTTCGATGCGTTCATGGCAGAAGGCGCCGACGCCTGGTTCGCTGAAGGTGCCGCGCAGCGGTTCCTTGGATCGGATTACTCCGCTGATGAGTGGACGCAGGTGCGCGACATTCTCGACGTGTGGTTCGATTCAGGCTCCACCCACGCTTTCTGCCTGGAACACCGCGAAGACCTGAAGTGGCCAGCCGACCTCTACCTCGAAGGCTCCGACCAGCACCGCGGCTGGTTCCATTCATCGCTGCTGGAAAGCTGCGGCACCCGTGGCCGCGCGCCCTATGACGCGGTGCTGACCCATGGCTTCACCATGGACGAGCAGGGCCGCAAGATGTCCAAGTCGCTCGGCAATACCACCGTGCCGCAAGACGTCATCAAGCAGTATGGCGCGGATATCTTGCGCCTTTGGGTCGCCTCGGTCGACTATGCCGAAGACCAGCGCATCGGCCCGGAAATCCTGAAATCCAACGTCGATGCCTACCGCAAGCTGCGCAACACCATCCGCTGGATGCTGGGCTCGCTGGCGCACTTCAAGCCGGAAGACGCCGTCGAGTACAAGAACATGCCCGAGCTTGAAAAGCTCATGCTCAGCCATCTGGCCCGCCTCGATGGCGTGGTGCGCAAGTCATACGACGAGTTCGATTTCCGCCGTATCTACTCCGCGCTCGGCAATTTCATGAACATCGAGCTGTCGTCGTTCTATTTCGACGTGCGCAAGGACGCGCTCTACTGCGATGCCCCCTCCAGCATCCGCCGCCGCGCCGCGCTCACCGTCATCGACCGCATCTTCGACTGCGTGGTGACGTGGCTTGCGCCGATCCTGTCTTTTACCACCGACGAAGCCTGGATGGAGCGCCATGGGCCTGAGGCATGTGTACACACCCGGCAGTTCCCTGAAGTTGGCGAACATTGGCGCAACGAGGCGCTGGAGCGCACCTGGGGTCAGGTGATGAAGGTTCGCTCGGTCGTGACGGGCGCGCTGGAAGTGGAACGGCGCGAGAAGCGCATCGGCTCGTCGCTCGAGTCCGCACCCGAGATCTACATCGTCGACGAGGAGCTGCTGCACGCTGTCCACGGCATCGACATGGCTGAGATCTGCATCACCTCGGCTGCAAAGGTCATTCACGGCGCAGGCCCCGCTGATGCCTGGCGCATGGACGAGGTGCGCGGCGTTGCCGTGGTACCGTCCAAGGCTGAAGGCGCCAAGTGCGCCCGCTCGTGGAAGGTGTCGCCGGACGTTGGCGCCGATGCCGAATACCCGGACGTGACCCCGCGCGACGCCGAGGCACTGCGCGAATGGGCCAGGCTTGGCGAGACCGTCTGATGGCGGCACGCGCGAGGCTCTGGGGGCCGGTGTCGATAGTGGGCGTGGCGCTGGCTGTGCTCAGCTACGCCGTTGACCAGCTGCACAAGTGGTACATGCTGAATCCTTTCAACATCGTTGAGCGTCAGCCGGTCAACGTCATGCCCGGCTTCGACCTCGTGATGGTGTGGAACTACGGCATTTCCTATGGCTGGTTCGCCTCGCATTCGCAGTTCGTGCGCTGGACGCTCATCGGCCTGTCGCTGACGGTGTCCGTGGCTCTCGTCATCTGGCTGGCGCAGCAGGTAAAGCCGCTGCTGGCCGCCGCCATAGGGCTGGTGCTGGGCGGGGCGCTGGCCAATGCCACCGACCGGCTGGTGCACGGGGCGGTAGCGGATTTATTCCATCTCTATGCAGGCAATTTCAGCTGGTATGTTTTCAACATCGCCGATGTCGCCATCGTTGCCGGGGTGGCGGTGCTGATGTATGACTCCTTTTTTGGCCGAGACAGCCAGCCGGTTGCGTGACAAGTCGCCCAGCATGCGGGCCTTGCTTTTGCCCCAAACGGGTGTCAGGCGTGGTCTGGTAATCCGTATCAGGCCTGCGCCGTCCGCCTGATCAGTGATGAATGGAGATGTGACGATGGTCAAACGCCTGTCCAGGTCCGCCGCGGTCTTGCTCGTTCTGCCGCTGCTTGCCGCTTGCGCCGAGACCAGCTTCATGGATGCGTTCGATGCCGGCAAGAACACGCCTGACGAGCGGCTCGTGTCGACCAACCAGCCGCTGTCGATGCCGCCCGACATGGCGCTGCGCCAGCCGGGGGCAGCCTCTGCGCCGGCCGCGAGCAATGGCCTGCAGGTGCAGCAGGGCCAGCGCGCCACCGGTACCTACCAGGCGCCGCCACCGCCGCAGCCGGCCTACCAGCAGCCGCAACCTTCGACCCAGCAGCCGGACTGGCAGAACGCCCAGCCCCAGCCAGCGCCGCAGCCACAACAGCAGGCGTTGGCCCCGCAGCCTGGCGGGGACCCAAAGGACAAGATCTACTATGACAACGGCATCAATCCTTACAATGCCGACGGCAGCCGCAAGACCGTAGACCAGCTGAATGCCGAGTTGCGCAACAAGTCCCTTGAAAGCAAGCGCGCCTCCAATCCGGGCTATGGCACCATCTTCAACCTTGGCGAACTCTGGTCAGGCAACTGACCGCGCGGCTCGCGTGACTGCCCGTCCGCCGTTTCTGCTTCGAAGGCGATCTTAACAAGAGTTCAGTGGAGATTCCGGCCACGTTGGTGCATTGTGCATCAAGTGCCGCAACCGGAGTCGCCTGCGTGCGTTCTGACTGCACCGGATCAATCGAAAACCGCAAGGGGAGGCCGCCAGCTTTGAAAGCAACAGCTGCCCGCATGTCCGCCACTGCCAGCCTGATGCGAGTGTTCCTCGCCTGCGTTCTCGTCACCGCCGTCCTGATGGCGCTGGCCCTGCCGGCCCGGGCGCTGGACGTCAAGGTGAGCGAATTCACCCTCGACAACGGTATGAAGGTAATCGTGATTCCCGACCGGCGGGCTCCGGTGGTCACCCACATGGTCTGGTACCGGGTGGGCTCCGCCGATGAGGAACTCGGAAAATCGGGCATCGCCCACTATCTCGAGCACCTGCTCTTCAAGGGCACCAAGCGGCTCAAGCCCGGCGAATTCTCCCGCATAATCCGCGTCAATGGCGGCGAGGACAACGCCTTCACCAGCTACGACTTCACCGCCTACTTCGAGCGGATCGCTGCCGACCGTCTGGAACTGGTGATGGACCTTGGAGCCGACCGCATGGCCAACACCATCTTCAACGATCAGGACGTCAAGACCGAACTTGAAGTGGTCAAGGAAGAACGCCGCTCGCGCACCGACAACAACCCGTCTGCACTGCTGGGCGAACAGCTCAACGCCGCCCTGTATACGGCCCATCCCTATGGCCGGCCGATCATCGGCTGGATGTCCGAGGTTGAGGGCCTGACTGCGGCGGATGCCAAGGCCTTCTACGCGAAGTATTACACGCCCGCCAACGCCGCGCTGGTGGTGGCTGGCGACGTGGAGCCTGAAAAGGTGCTCGAGCTTGCCCGCAAGTACTACGGCGTACTGAAGAACACTGCTGAAGTGCCGGAGCGCAAGCGCACGCTGGAGCCCTCGTTCATTGCGGCCAAGCGGGTGGACATGGCCGACACGCGCGCTGCTGCTCCATTGATCTTCCGCAAGTACGTGGTGCCCGGTGTAAACCAGGCCGGGCCCGGCGTCAGCGAAGCGCTGGACATTGCCGGCGTGGCGCTGGGTTCCGGCTCGACCTCCTATCTCTACCGCGAACTGGTGACCCGTCAGGGCCTCGCTTCGCAGGTGTCCACCTGGTACCAGGGCGACACGCTGGATCATGGCGAACTGTCGATCTCCATTTCTCCCGCGCCCGGGGCTGATGTGGCCAAGGTGGAGGAGGCGCTGGATGCAGCCCTCGCCAAGCTGGCCGGGGAGGGGTTTGATCCGGCGCTGGTCGAGCGCTCCCGCAACCAGCTGGTGGCCAGCACCATCTACGGTCTGGACAGCCAGTTCCGTCTTGCCTACCTGTTCGGTTCGGCGTTCGCGATCGGCCGCAGCGTTGAAGACACGCTCGGCTGGACCGACCGCATCCGCGAGGTGACGCCGGAGCAGGTGTCGGCGGCTGCGCGCGAATATCTGCGCATCGAGCGTTCGGCCACCGGCGTGCTGGTGCCGGAACGCAGCAAGGCGGCGGCTGCCGCGTCCACGGCCAACTGACCTGTCCGTGCAACCTCAAATTTTCGAAGTGAAGGCCCGATGAAATCATTCAGAATTACGCTGGTAGCCCTGATTTTCGGTTTCTTGCAGGTCGTTTCGGCCAATGCATTCGAGATCAAGGAAGTCACGTCTCCGGGCGGCATCAAGGCGTGGCTGGTGTCTGACAGCACCATCCCGATGATCGCCATGAACTTCTCGTTCCGTGGCGGCACGGTCACCGATCCGGCCGACAAGCAGGGTCGCGCCTATTTCCTTTCGGGCATGCTGGATGAAGGCGCTGGCGATCTGCCATCGGAGGCCTACCAGGAACGCATGTCCGAACTGGCGATGCGGATGTCCTGGGAGACAGAACGCGAGCATTTCGAAGGCTCGTTCCAGACACTCACCGAGAATCGCGAGGCATCCTTCGAGCTGCTGCGCAAGGCGGTCAGCGCTCCGCGCTTTGATGTCGACCCCATGAACAAGGTGCGCGGCCAGATCCTCATCGGCATCAAGGCCGACAGCGAGTCGCCCAACCGGATTGCTTCGAATGCACTGCTGACGACCATGCTGGGCGAGCATCCCTATGCCCGTGAGGAAAAGGGATCAGCCGAGAGTGTCGCGGCCATGCAGCCGGATGACCTGCGCGATGCCTGGAAAGCGATGTTTGCGCGCGACCGGCTGCAGGTGGCGGTGGTCGGCGACATTTCCGCCGATGAACTGGCAGCCGTCTTGGACAAGGTGTTTGGCGATCTGCCCGAGACGTCCGAACCGATGTCCGTGCCCGAGGTCGATATACCGGCAAAGGGCTCCATCACCATCGTTGAGCGGGACATTCCCCAGTCGGTGATGTCGTTCGCCATGCCCGCCCTGTTGCGTTCCGATCCGGATTTCGTCACGGCTTACGTGATGAACTTCGTGCTCGGTGACGGCGGCTTCGGCTCGCGCCTGATGGAAGAGATCCGTGAAAAGCGCGGCCTCACCTATGGCATCTATACCGGCCTTGCGACTTGGGACAATGGCGGCCTGCTGATCGGATCCGTCTCGACCCAGAACGCCCGTGCAGGCGAGACGCTGGACGTGCTGCGCGCCGAACTGACGCGGATGGCCGAAGGCGGCCCGACCCAGGAAGAACTCGATCAGGCCAAGACCTATCTGACCGGTTCCTATCCGCTGCGTTTCGACTCCAGCAGCAAGATTGCCCAGCAGCTGCTCGGCATTCAGCAGGAGGACCTCGGCATCGACTATGTCGAGCGCCGCAACGGATTGATCAACGCGGTGACGCTTGAAGACGCCAAGCGGGTCGCAAAGCGGCTGGTTCACCCCGAAAGCCTGACAATTTCCATTGTTGGCCGGCCTGAGGGCATTCCACTGAAAACCGGCGAAACGCCCGGTTGATCAAATCTGACCGTCAGGTTGGACGAATCTGTTAACGTGACCATGCTAGACGGCGCGCATTGTATTTGCGTTTTCTATCAGGAGTTGCAGATGTCACCTATCACGTCCTATTCGCACGATATCACCGGTTGCATGGAGGACCGCGTCGGCGCTGCCGGCCTGACGGAGGCGTTGCTTTCCTCTGCCATGGCACGTGCGGCGAAGGCGCGGGAGCGCGTTTGCGCCATGTACGATGATCGCGCCCTGCCGCTGCTGCGCCTGCCGGAACTGTCCATCGACATGGACGCCTTGCGCCAGCTGGCGGCCTTTTTGAAGGACGGCGCCACCGACATCGTGTTCCTTGGCACCGGCGGCTCGTCGTTGGGCGCCCAGGCGCTGGTGCAGCTGGCCGGGTACCGTGTGCCGGCCTGTGAAGCTGCACTTGGCGCACGCCTGCACTTCTTTGACAATCTCGACGCAGCGACAATGGCCGAGGGACTGGCCGCACTGCCGTTGCAGACGACGAAGGCATTCATTGTATCCAAGTCGGGTGGTACGCCGGAGACCATGGTGCAGGCCCTGTGCTTGTTGGCCGTGCTGGCAGAGGCAGGCCTGAAGCCGGCCGATCACGTGGCAGCGCTCACTGAACCGGGCGATCCGGCTGCCAACCCATTGTTGAAGATGGCGCAGGCGCATGGGCTGATGTTACTTGATCATGACCCCAAGGTGGGAGGCCGCTTCTCGGTGTTGTCCAATGTCGGCCTGGTGCCGGCGCTGGTGGCCGGGCTCGACGCCGGTGCGGTACGGGCAGGCGCTGGTGAAGTGATGCAGGCGGTGCTGGCGGGCAACGACGCCGCGCCTGTGACCGGGGCTGCCTTGTGCGTTGCCTTGCAGGAAGCGCGCGGCATGAACGTGTCGGTAATGATGCCCTATGCGGACCGGTTGCGGCTGTTCTCTGCCTGGTATGCGCAGCTGTGGGCTGAAAGCCTGGGCAAGCAGGGGCTCGGCTCGCAGCCGGTTGCCGCTGCCGGCCCTGTCGACCAGCACTCGCAGATGCAGCTGTTCATCGATGGCCCGTCCGGCAGGCTGGTCAACCTGATTTCGCCCGCTACGGCGGGGCAGGGCCCGCGCCTGCCGGAAAGCCTGCGCGATGACCCGAAGCTCGCCTATCTCGCCGGGCGCACCGTGGGCGACGTCACCGCCTGCCAGCAGACCGCGGCTGCCGAGGTGCTGGTGCGCAATGGCCGGCCCGTGCGGGTATTTGCTGTGGACAAGGTGGACGAAAAGACCACCGGCGCACTGATGATGCACTTCATGCTTGAAACCATCATGGCGGGCTTCATGATGAACGTTGATCCATTCGACCAGCCTGCCGTTGAACAGGGCAAGGTGCTGACGCGCGACTACCTGTCGGCGATGAGCACCTGAACGCGCCGGGCTGTAACCTTCGGGCGGGGTGGGACCGCAAGTTCCGGGCATGATCCGCAAGCTGTCAGAAAACACCATTAACCGCATCGCCGCCGGCGAGGTGATCGAACGGCCAGCCTCGGTGGTGAAGGAACTGGTGGAGAATGCGCTGGACGCCGGCGCCACTACCATCGATGTCACGCTGTCCGGTGGCGGCCGCAACCTCATCCGCGTGGCCGATGACGGCTGCGGCATGACGGCAGCCGAGCTCGATCTGGCGGTCGAGCGTCACGCCACCTCCAAGCTCGCCGAGGATGACCTCGTCAACATCCGCACCCTCGGCTTCCGGGGTGAGGCGCTGCCCTCCATCGGTGCGGTGTCGCGGTTGCGCATCGTGTCGCGCCGGTCTGCCGGCGGCGAGGCGCACGAGATCCGGGTCGAGGGTGGCCGCAAGTTTCCGGTGCGTCCGGCCAGTCATTCGCGCGGTACCCTGATCGAGGCGTCGGACCTGTTCTTTGCCGTGCCGGCCCGGCTGAAATTCCTCAAATCCGAGCGCGCCGAGACGGCGGAAGCTGCCGACGTCGTGCGGCGGCTGTCACTCGCTCACCCCGACGTGCGCTTCACCCTCGCGTCCGATGGCCGCGAACTGGTGTCGCTGCGCACCGGCGACCGGCTGGCTCGCGCCCGCGCCGTGCTGGGTGACGAGTTCGCCGGCAATTCCATCGAACTGAAGGCGGCGCGCGAGGCTGTTGAACTGACCGGGCTGGTGGGCCTGCCGACCTATACCCGCGCCCAGGCCAGCCACCAGTTCGTCTGCGTCAATGGCCGCCCGGTGCGCGACAAGGTCATTGCCGGCGCCCTGCGCGGCGCCTATGCCGACTTCATGATGCATGGCCGTCATCCTGCCGTTGCCCTGTTCATTACCCTGCCGCCGGAAGAGGTCGACGTGAACGTGCACCCGGCCAAGACGGAAGTGCGCTTCCGCGATGCAGGGCTGGTGCACGGGTTGATCGTCGGCTCCATCCGCCAGGCGCTGGCCGGGGCCGGCATGCGCAGCCCGGCCAATGTCGCCGCCAGCACGGTAACCGCGTTCCGGCCGGAACCTCAGCCGCGCTCATCGCACGTCTGGACGCCGACGCCCCGGCCCGGCTTTGCCGAGACGCAAGCCTCGTTCGAGGCCTTCGCCCCGCCCTCCGCCGCCTCTGTTCAAGAGCCAGCACCTGCTGAGCAACTCGATGCGCCGCTGGGCGCGGCCCGCACCCAGCTGCACGAGAACTATATCATCGCCCAGACCCGCGATGGTGTGGTGATCGTCGATCAGCACGCAGCCCATGAACGTCTCGTCTACGAGAAGATGAAGGCGCAGCGCGCATCCGAAGGCGTCGTCACGCAAGCCCTGCTGGTGCCCGAGATCATCGACCTGGACCAGGCGTCGTGCGCCCGCCTGTTCGACGTGGCGGAGGAGCTTGCCCGCGCCGGGCTGGTGATCGATGGCTTCGGCCCGGGGTCCGTGGCAGTCCGCGAGGTGCCCGCGCTGATCGCCGGTGGCAACATCGCCAGGCTGGTCAGTGACCTCGCCGATGATCTCGCTGTGCTTGATCAGACCACTGGCGTGGAGGAACGCGTCGATCATGTGCTGGCGACGATGGCTTGTCACGGCTCGGTGCGCTCGGGCCGCCGCCTCAAGCCGGAAGAGATGAACGCCCTGCTGCGCGAGATGGAAGCCACCCCTCACTCGGGCCAGTGCAATCATGGCCGCCCAACCTGGGTGGAGCTGAAACTGGCCGACATTGAACGGCTTTTTGGCCGATCATAGAGGAGAAAGAATCGATGGCACCGTTTGAAGATTGGATTGTTAGTGCACTACGTCACTACGGGGGTAATACCAACCGGCATTGATCAGTACCGATGCGCCCTGTCACGCAAGCCGATGGACATGATCTTCCAGGGCTGGTCGATGAGGTTGTTCCAGGCCTGACATGACAGAGCGACAATATCGTCGTAGGAGCGGAAGACCCGATTGGACAGCCAGTTGTCACGCAGGTACTGCCAGACGTTCTCAACCGGATTGAGTTCTGGCGACTTCGGCGGCAGGAACAGCAGCGTGATGTTGCCGGGGACCTTGAGTTGCTTCGAGGAATGCCATCCAGCCTGATCGAGGATGAGGACGGCATGGGCGCCGATATCGACCTGGGCACTGATCTCGACAAGATGCGCATTCATGGCCTCGGTATCGCACCACGGCATCACCAGGCCAGCTCCCTTGCCTTTGGCCGGGCAGATGGCCCCGAAGATATAGGCCGATGAAGTGCGCTGGTCCTGCGGGGCTGATGGCCTGGTGCCACGCCGGGCCCAGCGCCGGGTGATCTTGTTCTTCTGCCCGATACGGGCCTCATCCTGCCACCACAGCTCTATCGCGGTGTCGGTCGGCAGGCCACATTGGATGGCGTCGATCTGTTCCGGGAAGCTTTTTTTTTAAAATGCTCTGCCTGCAGCTCGTTCTGGGCATGATGGTGTGGCCGGGCCGACAGCTTGCGGTAGCCCATCGCCTTCAACATCCGCCCCAACGTGCTTTCATCAATGGAGATGCGGTACTCCCGGTACACCCACTGGACCAGGTCCTTCAGGCGCCAGCGCACCACCTCGTCAATCGCCGGGATTGGGCCACGCTCAATCAGCTCAACCAGCGCCTGCCGCTGTGCCTCGTTCAGCTTTGGCACCCGCCCGGGCGCCTTGCCATCCAGCAGGCCATCGGGACCTCTGGCATTGAACCGCACCACCCAGTCACGGATGATCTGCGCCGTGACGCCGCCAACCTCGGCGGCAGCCCGGCGTGAGCCGCCATCATAAATACTCGCCAAGGCCAACAGACGCCGGGTCTGGTTGGCATCCTTCGATGCCCGGGCCAGAACCCTCATATCCGTGGCAGAGAAGTCAGAGCGAAGGGGTGTCGCAGCAACCATGGCAAACCTCCTGTTTGCCACATCGAGTCAGACAATCGCTGATTTGCCTACCCACTTGAGTCAACCACTACGCCGGTTGGTATAAGGCGAGTGTTGTGGCAGTCGCCAAGTTCATTTGGACCCATCATGAAGTGTCGTTACGCAAGGACGACGCTCTGTTTTTCACTTGGCAGTATAGAATGCGATGGGCTGCAACAAGACTTCGAAAACGGGGAGTATTGAAATCAGCTGATAAGGTAGATCAGCGACAATGGGAGCTCGCTTAGTACCGTTTCAACCGGTCCAGCCCGTGCACCAGCAAACCCGCCATCAGCCCCCAGAACGCCGCGCCAATGCCGAACGCGGCGATGCCGGAGGCGGTAACGATGAACGTGGCGGCGGCGGCAAACCGTGTTGCGGGCTGCTCGAAGGCTGAGGCGGTTGCGCCCATCAGCGGCGTGATCAGCGCCAGCCCCGCGACCGTGGCGATGATGGCTGGCGGCATGGCGGCAATGGTCGGAATGATCACCGGGCCGAACAGGCCAAGCAGCATCCAGATGGCAAAGTACGCGATGCCCACCTGCCAGCGCTTCGACTTGTCCGGGTGCACGTCGTCACCGAGGCAGATGGCGGCGGCAATGGCGGCCATGTTGAAGGTGTGCGCGCCGAACAGCGCCGCAATGGCCGAGCCAATACCGGTCACGCCGAGCGCCGCCGCCACCGGCGGGTGGTAACCGTTGGCCCGCAGTACCGCGAAGCCGGGCAGGTTCTGCGACGCCATGGTGACCAGATATAGCGGCAGGCCCAGCCCGATCAGCACTGCCGGGTTTAACGCCGGCGCGATGAAGACGAGCGGCGCGGCGTCAAGGCGAAAAGCCGGCCCCGGCACGCCGCCCAATGTGAACGCAATGGCCAGTCCCACGCCCAGCGCCGCCAGCACTGCGAAGAGCGGGTTGAACAGCCGTACCAGCACGAACACCGCAATCAGCGGCAGCGCCAGCCGCGGGTCTGCCACCGCGTGCGTCGCGACGGCAATGCAGAAGGGCAGCAGCACGCCTGCCAGCATGCCCGAGGCAATGCCGGTGGGAATGGAGGAGACCGCCCGGTTGACCGGGGGCAGGGCGCCGGTCAGCGCAATCAGCACCCCGGCGAACACGAAGGCGCCCACGGCCTCGTTGATGTTGACGCCGGTCGAGGCCGCAATCAGCGCCGCTCCAGGCGTCGACCAGGCCAGCACCACAGGCACCTTCTTCCAGCTGGACAGAAGCAGCGAACCGATGGCCTTGGCGAAACACACCGCCGCGACCCATGACGCGGTCTGTGCGGCGTTGGCGCCAACGGCCTGGGCGGCTGCCAGCACCAGCGCGATGGTCGAGCCATAGCCGACCAGCGCGGCCACCAGCGCAGCCGATATCATCGATGGACGCATCAGCTTTCGTTCCCGCCGAATCTGAGTGTCAATACGCGGGTATCGCCATAGCGGCTGTCATTGAGCACTTCAAACACCTCGGGAACCGCGATCTCGGCCTTGGCGGCTTCCTCCGCCACTACCACTGCGCCAGGTTCCAGCCAGCCGCCTGCCACCAGCGCCGCGAGCGACTTGTCCGTCAGTCCCTTGCCATAGGGCGGGTCCATGAACACCAGGCCGAACGGGCTCATCGGTGCGCAGGGGCCGAGCTTCGCCGCATCGCGCCGCCAGATCTTGGCCAGCCCGACGACGCCCAGTTCATCCGCATTGCGCCGGATCAGGCCGCGCGCGGCCTCGCTGTCGTCGATGAACAGCACGTTGCGCGCGCCTCGCGACAGCGCCTCAAGTCCCAGCGCCCCGGTGCCGGCAAACATGTCGAGCACCCGCGCGCCATCGATTGAGAAACCTGCCACGCCATGTTCGAGCCGATTGAAGATGGCCTCGCGCACCCGGTCCGTGGTCGGCCTTGTCGCGCGTCCGTCCGGTGAATGGATGGTGCGGCCCTTGAACTTACCGCCGACGATCCGCACGGCTTCCCCCCGGCCTTCCCGCCGCTTTCTCTGCTGGCCGGCCGGATGCCGGCTTTCCGGCCCGCTTCGCCGGGGGCTTGCCTTCAGACGGTTTGCCCGTTTCCGGTTTTCCGGCGTGGTGCTTCTTGTGGCCCGGCTTGCTGTCCGGCCGCTTCGGCTTGCCGCCTTCGCCCTTGGCGGCGTGGCCTTGCCGCTTGCGTCCACCGCCGCGTATCTGTTCGGCGATCACCTTCTGCGCGACCTCGTCGACCTGGCCGCGTGGCAACTCGCCAAGCTGGAACGGTCCGAACGACACCCGGATCAGCCGGTTGACCTTGAGGCCGAGGTGTTCGCAGATGCGCTTCACCTCGCGGTTCTTGCCTTCGCGCAGGGAGATGGTGAGCCAGACATTGCCGCCTTGCTGCTTGTCGAGCTTGGCCTCGATGGGACCGTACTGGACACCTTCCACGTTGAGCCCGTCTTTCAGCCCATCAAGTGCTGCCTGCTCAACCACGCCATGGGCGCGCACCCGGTAGCGCCGTATCCAACCGGTGGCCGGCAGCTCCAGCAACCGCGCCAGTTCGCCATCATTCGTCAGCAGCAGGAGGCCTTCGGTGTTGATGTCGAGCCGGCCAATGGAAATGACCCGGGGCATGTCCTCGGGCATCTTGTCGAAAACCGACTCCCGGTCCTTCTCGTCCCGGTGCGAGACAACCAGTCCGGACGGCTTGTGATAGCGCCACAGCCGGGCTTGCTCGCGTTCCGGCAGCGGCTTGCCGTCCACTTCGACCAGGTCTGCTGGCGTCACCGTCACCGCGGGCGTGATCAGCACCTTGCCGTTCACCGACACGCGGCCCGCTTCGATCCACTTTTCCGCATCGCGGCGCGAGCACAGGCCCGCCCGCGCCATTGTCTTGGCGATGCGCTCGGGCCTGGCAGGCTCTGCCGCGGCAGCGGATGGGGCAGGCGGTGTGGCGGGTTTGGTGCTGGACCTTTTCATGGGCTTGCTTGTATCAGACGGGCAGCGTCACTGCCTACACCGAGTTTGCGCCGGAGAGCGAGTTGGATGAAAGCGCCCCTGCACCCTGCCATGGCCCGCGCCTTCGAGGAAGCCGAGGCCGCGTTTGACCGCGGTGAGGTGCCGGTGGGCGCCTGTGTGGTGAAGGACGGCCAGATCATCGCCTGCGCCGGCAACCGGACCCGCAAACTGAACGACCCCACCGCCCATGCCGAGGTGCTGGCCATTCGCGAGGCGGGCCAGCTGCTCGGGTCGGAACGGCTGACCGGGTGTGATCTGCACGTGACGCTGGAGCCGTGCGCCATGTGCGCTGCCGCCATCTCGTTCGCCCGCATCGAACGGCTCTACTTCGGGGCAGTGGACGAGAAGATGGGCGGCGTCGAGCATGGCGCGCGGTTCTTCGCGCAAGCCACCTGCCACCACGCACCCGAGGTCTATTCCGGCCTTGGCGAGGCGCGGGCGCGGCAACTGATGACTCAATTTTTCAGAAACCGGCGCTAACTGGTTGATTTGACTCGCGCTTCCAGCACCCGTTCAAGCTGGCGCTTGAGCTCGTCGCGGGCAGGCCGCGCCGCCGTCAGGATCTCGTCCAGCTTGAAGAATTCGTGCACCCGGAACGGGTTGACGGCGGGCTCGATCCAGATGTCGCAGCGATGCTTCTCCCGGTGCAGCGCCGAGATGGTTTGCTGCTGGATCTGCATGGCGCCGGTCAGCAGGTCAGGCGTGCGCGGCATGTCGCGCCCCCGGCTGACCGGGCGGCCCGTGACGTTGATGCCGATGATGACCTCGCATTCCTGCAGGTGGTTGATCGGCACCGGATTGACGCAGCCGCCATCGATCAGGGTGGTGTCGCGCGACGGCGACGAGATCACTCCCGGAATGGCGATGCTGGCGGCAACCGCATCGACAGTGGGCCCTGCCGCAAGTGGCACTTCGATGCCCGCAGGGAAGTCGCAGGCGATCACCGTCATGGGAATGCCCAGCTGCTCGATGTGCCCGGGCACGCCGTCCGGCAGCACCAGCCGCACCAGTTGCGCCCCGTCCAGTAGCGGGCTGGAGAACGGGTTGAAGTTGATCAGGTCGAGAACGCCGCCCTTGCCCGACGAGAAGGCGCGCCGGGCCGCGTCAAGCCGGTTGGACAACACCGCCCGGGCATGCTCCTCGATGGCCTGAGCCGGTTGGCCCGCCGCATAGGCCACGCCTACCAGCGCTCCCATGCTGGTGCCGGCCATGCGTTCCGGCCGCAGGCCAAGATCGTCCAGCGCGTGCAGCACTTCGATGTGCGCAAGCCCACGCGCTGCACCGCCGCCAAGGGCCAATCCGATGGATGGTGTGCTCACCGGCTTCAGGCTCCTGCCTTCCTTGCATAGTCCCACGCGACGTTGGCCATGGGCTCGACCAGGTCGGCCATCTCGGCGGCCCGGGCATTGGCCGCCGTGCCATCGCGGACGCGGCCAACGATGCCCTGGAAGATCGCGGCCATGCGGAAGAAGTTGTAGGCCAGATATGTGTCCAGATCGGGGATGCCGTCCAGCCCGCGCCGTTCGCAATAGCTTGCCACATAGTCCTCAAGCGCCGGGATGCCGGGCAGGTCCATGTGCTCCACCAGCGAGCCGACGCCCGCACCGGTTTCCGACGGCGGCATGCGCCACTGCATCAGGTGGTAGGTGAAGTCGGCGATCGGATCTCCCAGCGTCGACAACTCCCAGTCCAGTACGGCTCGAATGGCGGGCCGGTCCTGATGAATGATGCAGTTGTCGAGCCGGAAGTCGCCGTGCACCAGCGACGCCTGGCCGGAAGAGGGTGCGGCATCCGGCAGCCAGTCCATCAGCCGGTCCATGTTGGTGATCTTCTGCGTTTCAGAGGCCTGGTACTGCTTCGACCAGCGGGCGATCTGGCGCGCCACGTAGCCTTCCGGCTTGCCGAAGTCGGCCAACCCCGCTGCCGCGTAGTCCACCGAGTGCAGGTCTGCCATGAACCGGTTCATTGCGTCGAATATGCCGGCCCGCTCGCGCGCCTCAACCCCCGGCATGTGCGGCTCCCAGAACACCCGGCCGGCCGCGAAATCCATGACGTAGAATTCTGTGCCAATGACGTTGTCGTCCTGACACAGCACGAACGGCCGGGCCACCGGTAGCCCGAGCCTGTCAAGGGCGGCGATGACCTTGTACTCGCGGTCAACGGCATGGGCGGACGGCAACAGCTTGCCCGGCGGCTTGCGGCGCAGCACGTAGGCGTGCGACGGCGTCACCAGCTTGTAGGTGGGGTTGGACTGGCCGCCCTTGAACTGCTCGACGGTCAGCGGACCGTTGTAGCCTTCGACATGCTCGCGCAGATAGGCATCGAGAGCGGCCTCGTCGAACCGGTGTGCCGCGCGCACCTGCCGGGTGCCGGAAAACTCGGCCTGCCGGTCGATCCTGCTGTTCATGCGTGCAGGCCCTGCAGGAAAGGCAGCATGGCGGCGAGCGTCTCATTGGGCGCTTCCTCGGGCAGGAAGTGGCCGCAATTGATGGCCGCACCCGAGACATTGTCCGCCCAGCGCATCCACACCTCGAGTGGGCTGGCGGCCGCCTTTCGGCCAAAGCCAGTCTCTCCCCACAGCGCCAGCATGGGCGCAGTGATCCGGCGGCCCTCGTCAATGGCGGCCTGGTCGTGCGCCACGTCGCAGGTCGCCCCGGCACGGTAATCGTTGCACATGGCGTGCACCACCGCCGGGTTGCGGAAGTGCGCCCGGTAGTCGTCCAGAGCGGCGGCGCTGAACGGGGCGAGAGTGTTGCCCGCCGTCCACGAGGCCAGCGTGGTTTCGAGATAGTAGTCGGGGCTGGCGCCGATCATCTGTTCGGGGAAGGGGTGCGGCCGGGCAAGGAATGGCCAGTGATAGCTGGCCACCGCGCCCTGCACCTGCGCCAGCATCTTCCACTGTTCGATGGTCGGCACAATGTCGAGCGTGACCAGCGTTTCCACCTGCGCATGATGATCAAGCGCCATGCGATAGGCGACGCGTCCGCCCCGGTCATGGCCCGCCACGGCAAACCGGCCATGGCCGAGCCGCTCCATCACCGCGACCAGGTCATTGGCCATGGCGCGTTTGGAATAGGGCAGGTTGTTCGCCGTATTGGCGGGCTTCGACGAGCGGCCATAGCCGCGAATGTCGGGAATGACGACGAAGAAATGCTCCGCCAGTTGCTGCGCCAGTGTGTGCCACATGGCGCCGGTCTGCGGAAAGCCATGGATCAGCAGCAGCGGATTGCCGGACCCGCCGGTGCGCACGAAGATGTCCGCGCCGTCGCCTTTGACCGTGTGCTCTGCAAATCCTGGAAACAGTTCGTTCATTTGCTTTCCCGTGCGATCGCCCGCCAGCCGATGTCGCGGCGGCAAAACCCGTCAGGCCAGTCAATCGCATCGACGGCCTTGTAGGCAAGTGCCTGCGCTTGCGTGACCGTCGCCGCGCGCGCCGTGACGTTGAGAACGCGCCCGCCATTGGCCAGCACCTTGCTGCCGTCCGCCCTGGTGCCGGCATGGAAGACGTGCACGGCAGGATCTTGCGCAGCCGCATCCAGATTGCGGATTTGCGAACCCTTTTCGACGTCGCCCGGATAGCCCTTCGCCGCCATCACCACGGTGAGCGCAGTTTCGTCGCGCCAGCGCACCGACACCTTGTCGAGTGTGCCGTCGCAGGCCGCCAGCATCAACGTCACGATGTCGTCCTTCAGCCGCATCATCAGCACCTGGCATTCCGGGTCGCCGAAGCGGACATTGTACTCGATCAGCTGCGGTCCCTTGGCCGTGATCATCAGCCCGGCGAAGAACACGCCCTGGAACGGGCAACCTTCCGCCTCCATGGCTTTCATGGTGGGGATGATAATCTCGTCCATGGTGCGCCGGCACATTTCGTCGGTCATCACCGGCGCGGGCGAGTAAGCGCCCATGCCGCCGGTATTGGGGCCTGTATCGCCTTCGCCGGCGCGCTTGTGGTCCTGCGCCGTGCCGAAGGCCACCGCCGTCTTGCCGTCGCACAGGGCGAAGAACGAGGCCTCCTCGCCGTCAAGGTATTCCTCGATGACGCACTCGGCCCCGGCAGCGCCGAACTTGCCGGCGAAGATGTCCTTCACGGCGGCCTCCGCGTCAGCGCCGGTCATGGCCACCGTAACGCCCTTGCCGGCAGCCAGCCCGTCAGCCTTGACCACGATGGGGGCAGGGTGGGCGGCAAGGTAGGCCAGCGCGTCAGCTTCAGATGAAAACCGGCCGTAGTCGCCGGTCGGGATGTTGTATTTCGCGCAGATGTCCTTGGTGAAGCCCTTCGATCCTTCCAGCCGCGCTGCGGCGGCTGACGGGCCGAACGTCTTGATGCCGGCGGCGCGCAACTTGTCCGCCAGCCCGGCCACCAGCGGCGCCTCCGGGCCTACCACCACCAGCTTGATGCCCTGAACGTTGCAGAAATTGATCACGGCTCGCGCATCGTTCACGTCAAGCGACACGATCTGCGCCTCCTGCGCGATGCCGGCATTGCCGGGTGCGCAGTAAAGCGTGTCGCACAGGGCCGACCGGGCTATGGCCCAGGCCAGGGCGTGTTCGCGACCACCCGAGCCGATCAGGAGAATGTTCATGCGTGAAAGTCCGTCTCGCTGCTTGCCTTGAGGCGCCTGTTTGGCATCCTATGGGGCGGATTGAAAGGATTCTTGTGAACCATGTCCAGTGACTGGCCGCCACCGGCCTTTGACCCCGTAACCGGCGAACTGCTTGACGATGACAAGGCGGGCGAACCCGTCTCCAACGTGGCAGAATATTCCGTCTCGGAGATTTCCGGCGCGCTCAAGCGCACATTGGAAGACACCTTCGGACACGTCCGGGTGCGGGGTGAACTGGGCCGGGTGTCGCGCCCCGGTTCCGGCCACGTCTACCTCGACCTGAAGGACGACCGGGCCGTTCTCTCGGGGGTCATCTGGAAGGGCACGGCCGGACGGCTGAAGATTCAGCCCGAGCAAGGCCTGGAAGTGGTCGTCACCGGCCGCATCACCACGTTTCCCGGCCAGTCGAAATACCAGATGGTCATCGAGACCATGGAGCCGGCAGGCGCGGGCGCGCTCATGGCGCTGCTCGAGGAACGCCGCAAGAAACTGGCCGCCGAAGGCCTGTTCGACGAGGACCGCAAGCAGGCGCTACCCTACCTGCCGCAGGTGATCGGAGTGGTCACCTCGCCCACTGGCGCCGTCATCCGCGATATCCTGCACCGGCTGTCGGACCGCTTCCCGCGCCATGTGCTGGTGTGGCCGGTGCGGGTGCAGGGCGAGTCGAGCGCAGGCGAAGTCGCCAATGGCATTCGCGGCTTCAACGCGCTGGAAAAGGGCGGGCCGATCCCGCGGCCGGACCTGATCATCGTGGCGCGCGGTGGCGGCAGCCTCGAAGACCTGTGGGGCTTCAACGAGGAAGTGGTGGTGCGCGCGGCGGCGGAAAGCGAAATCCCGCTGATCTCGGCGGTAGGCCACGAGACTGACTGGACGCTCATCGACCACGCCGCCGACTGGCGTGCGCCTACGCCCACGGCTGCCGCCGAGCGCGCCGTGCCGGTACGCTCGGAACTGCTGGCCTATGTGGCCGACCTCGCCGCCCGCCACCATCGCGCCACCAGCCGGGCGATGGACGAACGCCGCACCCGGGTGATGGCGGCCGGACGCGGCCTGCCGAGGCCTGATGACCTGCTGGCGCTGGCCCGGCAACGCTTCGACAATGCGGCAGGCCGGTTGGGCCAGTCGCTGAAGGCATCGACCGTGGCGCACCGGTCACGCCTTGACCGGGCGGCTGCCCGCCTCACCGTGCGGCCGATGCGCCAGCAGATTGGGCGCGACCGCGACACGCTTGCCCGCCTGCAGCGTCAGGCGGCGCGCGCCGTTGCGGCATCAATGGACGCCCGGCGCAGCCGTCTCGACGGCGCGGCCAAGCTGCTGTCGGCCTTCTCCTATCATTCCGTGCTCAATCGTGGCTTCGCGCTGGTGCGCGATGCAGACGGCCAGCCGGTGCGCTCGGTGGCGGCTACCAGCGCCGGCATGGGCGTCGAGATCGAGTTTGCCGATGGCCGCACCGATGCCGTCATTGGCGGTGGCGGCGCCACGCCTGCCGCGCGAAAGGCCACGCCAAAGCCGGGCGGCGGCCAACCATCGGGCGGGCAGGGAAGCCTGTTCTAAACCTTGTTGCGCCTTTTGCCCTTCTCAGCGCCGGATTCGCGCGCTAGAACGTTTGATCATGAACTTCGAAGCGCCTTTCGCCAGCACCCAGGAAGCCCGCATCCGCTATCTCGACGCGGATTTCCAGATCGTGCGTCCGGGCGAATTCGTGCGCTGCGCCGTCACCGGCCGCGCCATCCGTCTGGAAGACCTGCGCTACTGGTCGGTAGAACGCCAGGAGCCCTACGCCTCGGCCGAAATCGGCATGCAGCGACACGCGGAGCTTCTGGCCAGCCGGGCCTGAGCGTCAGGCATCAAGCCCGCTCACCGTTTCAGCGATAAGGCTGTCGACCACCGCCCGCATGGCTTCCGTTGGGTCGGCGCTGTTTTCGAGCGCGCGGCGATGCACCTCGCGTTGCCGGTCGGCGCTGTTGCCCTTGCGGGCAATGGTGCGGATGGCCTGGATTTCCTTGTCGCATCCCAGCGCAATGGCGTCTTCCGCCACCAGTGCCAGCAGTTCGTCCGCCAGCTCCTTGTAGTCCACCAGTTCGGCCTTGCCAAAGTCCATCAGCGACGTCCCCACGCCATAGCGCTGCGCCCGCCAGCGGTTTTCGTTGATCAGGAAGCGTTCGTACTGACGCCAGCGCTGGTTGTTGAGCCTGAGCCGGAACAGCATGTGAGCGAGGCACTGCACCAGCGCGGCAATCGCCACCGCATCGTCAAGCCGGGGCGTCACGTCGCAGATGCGCGTTTCCAGGGTCGGGAACCGGGCGGAGGGGCGCATGTCCCACCAGATCTTCGTCGCGTCCTCGATGACGCCCGCCCGGGTCAGCGTCTCGACGGTGCGCGTGTACTCGCCGAAGCTGGAGAATACGGGCGGCAGGCCGGTGCGCGGCAGGTTGTCGAAGATCGACAGCCGGTAGGAGGCAAGCCCGGTGTCGCGGCCGAGCCAGAACGGCGACGACGCCGACAGCGCCAGCAGGTGCGGCAGGAAATAGCTGATCTGGCCCAGCAGGTCGATGCGCAGGTCTTCATCCTCGATGCCCACGTGAACGTGCATCCCGCAGATCAGCATGCGCTGGCCAACGCCGGCGAGGTCCCGCGCCAAAGCCTCGTAGCGTTCCTTGTGGGTAAAGCGCTGGCGCTGCCAATCGGCAAAGGGGTGGGTGGCTGCCGCCACCGGCGCAAGCCCGTAGGTGTCCGCGATCGCCGCGATGGTCCGGCGCAGATGGGCCAGTTCCTTGCGCGCTCCGGGGATCGATTTGCACACCGAGGTGCCGATCTCGATCTGGCACTGCAGGAATTCCGGGCTGACGCGGCCTTCCAGCTCGGCCTGGCAGTCGGCCATCAGCTGTTCCGGGGCCGCGACGAGGTCGCGGGTTTCCCGGTCTACAAGCAGGTATTCCTCTTCGATGCCGAGGGTGAATGATGGAGCGAGCGTAACCATGACGCCCGAAGCGTTGACCGAAAATCACCCGTCACACAAGCCATTTGGAAGGCCGCCAGCGTCAGGCCAGCGCCTGAATGAACCTGTAGTCCTTGTTCAGGATCAACATGAAGTTGGCGCAGATGGCCAGCCAGGTGAACATCCGCAAGCTGCGGGCCTGAAGTTCGGGCGCGCGCCGGTAGGACTTCTGGGCGCGCATGGCCAGCGCCAGGATCACGCAAACGGCGTTGATGATCGCAAGCTGAAGGGCCAGCGGATAGTCACCGGCAAAGAAGAAATTGATCAGCCAGTCCACGTCACTGGGAGGCAGGATACGGTCCAACATGGTCCAAATCTCCGAAAAAGCCAGATTTGAATTCAGCCGCCTCTCACGCCACATTATCCGGATACGGTTAATTCCGGGTTTGCAAAATGCAAACATGGTTGACGCGGAACACCGGCCGCGCAGCCGATTCCTGCCTCACGGCTTGCAATTTGCTGCACTATGAAGCAATGACAATGAATGCAGGCATGCTGCCTGCCCGGTCTTAGAGAGTACAGAGCATGTCTACCTGGTCCCCGTCGAGCTGGCGCTCGTTCCCCATCAAGCAGGTGCCGGCCTATGCCGACCCTGAAGCTTTGGCCGCTGTCGAGAAGCGTCTGTCGACGTTTCCGCCGCTGGTTTTTGCCGGTGAGGCCCGCAAGCTGAAGCGCAAGCTGGCCAAGGTTGCCGAAGGCAAGGCGTTCCTGCTGCAGGGCGGCGACTGTGCTGAAAGCTTTGCCGAACACCAGGCGGACAACATCCGCGATTTCTTCCGGGTATTCCTGCAGATGGCGGTGGTGCTGACCTTCGCCGGTGGCAGCCCGGTGGTAAAGGTCGGCCGCATTGCCGGCCAGTTCGCCAAGCCGCGCTCGTCCGACTTCGAGACGATCGATGGCCTCGAGCTGCCAAGCTATCGCGGCGACATCATCAACGGAATCGAGTTCACCAGGGAATCGCGCGAGCCCGACCCGGAACGCCAGATCATGGCCTACCGCCAGTCGGCTGCCACGCTGAACCTGCTGCGCGCCTTCGCCATGGGCGGCTATGCCAACCTCGAACACGTGCACCGCTGGACGCTGGGCTTCCTCAAGGGCTCGCCGGCGTCTGAGCGCTACCAGCACCTGGCCGACCGCATCACCGAGACGCTCGACTTCATGCGGGCCTGCGGCATCAACCCCGATACCACCCCGCAGCTCAAGTCGACAGAGTTCTACACTTCGCACGAGGCCCTGCTGCTGGGTTATGAGCAGGCGATGACCCGCGTCGATTCCACCTCGGATGAATGGTACGCCACCTCCGGCCACATGTTGTGGATCGGCGACCGCACCCGCCAGCCCGATCATGCGCACGTGGAGTTCTGCCGCGGCGTGCAGAACCCGATCGGTCTCAAGTGCGGCCCGAGCCTGCAGCCGGATGAACTTATCCGCCTGATCGACGCCCTGAACCCGGCCAACGAAGCCGGCCGGCTGACGCTGATTGCCCGCTTTGGCGCCGGCAAGGTGGGCGATCACCTGCCCGCGCTAATCCGCAAGGTCGAGGCGGAAGGCCGCAAGGTGGTGTGGTCCTGCGACCCGATGCACGGCAACGTCGTCAAGGCATCCACCGGCTACAAGACCAGGCCGTTCGATGCGATCCTGTCGGAAGTGCGCGACTTCCTCGCCATCCACCGCGCCGAAGGCACCCATGCCGGCGGCATCCACGTGGAGATGACCGGCCAGAATGTTACCGAGTGCACTGGCGGGGCGCGCGAGGTCACCGATTCCGACCTGGCAGACCGTTACCACACTCACTGCGACCCGCGGCTCAATGCCGACCAGTCGCTCGAATTGGCGTTCCTGGTTGCCGAAGAGCTGCGCAAGTCACATCCCGCAGGCATTCATGCCGGCGATGAGGACGAGGAAAGCTTCGAAGCGGCCGAATAGGACGCGCTTCGCATTGCCAACAACGAAAGACCCCGGCGCCTGCCAGACGCCGGGGTTCTGATTTTCCACCGTTGCTGCCGTGGTGTCACCGCACCCGTGCGGTACCCGCCTGCCGGAGGTTGAACAGATTGCCGGTCAGGATCAGCGCCGCTCCCGCCACGGTGAAGGCGTCGATGCCTTCGGAATACAGCAGCCAGCCGGCAATTGCAGTCAGCGGTACGCGCAGGAAGTCCATCGGGATGACGACGGTTGCATCCGCATGGAGCATGGCGCGAGCCATGCAATAGTGCGAGAACGTCCCGCAGAAGGCCACGGCCACTACATACGGCCAAAGGTGCGAGGGGATGGGCTGCCAAACGGTCCAGGCTGGAATGATGCCGATGATGGACTGGATGACCAGCATCCAGAACACGATGCGGACCACGCCCTCGGTGCGGGTGAGCGCCTTCACCATCGCCACCGAGATGCCAAAGCCCAGGGCCGACGCCAGCGCCCACAGCTGGCCGGTATCGACGTGGCCGGCATCTGGGCGCACGATCACCCATACCCCGACCAGACCGAGAATGATCGCGGCCACCTTCCAGACGTTCATCCGCTCGCCGAGAAAGAGCACCGCGAGGATGGCCGTCCAGATCGGCATGGTGAACTCGATGGCGACGACCTGCGCCAGCGTGATCAGGTTCAACGCCACGAACCAGGAATATTGCGCGCCGTAATGCACGGTGTTGCGGGCAATATGGCGCATCGGGTGGGCGGTCTTCATCGCCCGCAAGCCGCCGGCGGCAAGTATCAGCGGGTAGATCAACACCAGCCCGATCAGCGAGCGCAGTTCCATCACCTGGAAAACGTTGAGCTCGCGCGTCACCTCGCGGCCGAAGATGGCCATCGACAGCATCAGCGTGAGCCAGCCGGCCATCCACAGCGCGGCTTTGGGGAGTGAGGGGGAAGGTGCGTTCATGGTCGACAACCCTATGGCAAAGGTAGCACTTGACCGCAAGCAACTTCACGCGCATCCTCCGCGCCATGTTGAAGACCGCACCATATCAATCCGTCTGCAACATTTGCCGGATTATTATCAGCTAGACGCGACACGCGCTGGCAGCGGCACGCCTTTCCTGATCGAAAAGAGAAACGAGCGCCCGGGCCAGCAAGGCTCGAAGAGGACTGCTCGTTCATGGAACTGAAGCTTTACAACACGCTGACCCGCGACAAGCAGGTGTTCGCGCCGATCGATCCAAAGCACGTGCGCATGTACGTCTGCGGGCCGACCGTCTACGACTATGCCCACATCGGCAATGCGCGGCCCATCATCGTGTTCGACGTGCTGTTCCGGCTGCTGCGCCACATCTATGGTGCGGAGCATGTCACTTATGCCCGCAACATCACCGACGTCGATGACAAGATCAATGCCCGCGCCAGGGAAGAGGGCGTGCCGATCTCGGACGTGACGGCGCGAACCACGAAGCAGTTCCACGAGGATATCGCCGCCCTGGGCGTGCTGCCGCCGACGGTCGAGCCGACAGCGACTGGCCACATCGCCGAGATGATCGAAATGATCAGGATGCTCATCGCTAACGGTCATGCCTACGAGGCGGACGGGCACGTGCTGTTCAACACGCCGAGCATGAAGGACTATGGCCAGCTGTCGCGCCGCTCGCTGGACGAGATGATCGCCGGCGCGCGGGTGGACGTCGCCTCCTACAAGAAGGACGAGACCGACTTCGTGCTGTGGAAGCCTTCCGACGCCAACACGCCGGGCTGGGACAGCCCGTGGGGCAGGGGCCGTCCGGGCTGGCACATCGAGTGCTCGGCGATGAGCTGGAAGCACCTGGGCGAGGTATTCGACATTCACGGCGGCGGCATTGACCTCGCGTTCCCGCACCATGAGAACGAGATCGCCCAGTCGCGCTGCGCCTTCGGCCACAAGGTCATGGCGAACGTGTGGATGCACAACGGCTTCCTGCAGGTGGAAGGCCAGAAGATGTCGAAGTCGCTCGGCAACTTCATCACCATCAACGAGCTGCTGCAGAAGTGGCCCGGCGAGGTGCTGCGCTTCAACATGCTGCGCACCCACTACCGCCAGCCGATCGACTGGACCGAGAAGTCGGTGCAGGAGAGCTGGGACATTCTGGAAGGCTGGTACGCCAAGGCCTCGCCCGCCGGCGCCGGACCGGACCTGACCGGCGAGGTGCTCGAGGCGCTGCTGGACGACATGAACACGCCCAAGGCCATCGCCGCATTGCACCAGATGGACGATGCCGAACGGGCTTCCAACCTTTCCGCTCTCGGCTTCGCCGGCGACCTGACGGACCCGCGCGCGGGCAACGTGGACGAGGCGAAAATCGAGGCCGCCATTGCCGCACGGCTGGAAGCCTTCAAGGCAAAGGATTTCGCCGAGGCTGATCGCATTCGCGATGAACTGACGGCTCAGGGAATCCAGCTAAGGGATTCAAAAGACTCCGAAACCGGCGAGCGCGTGACAACGTGGGAACTGAAGCGATGAACACACCTGCACCCAAGAAATCCTGGCATGACAGCCTGCCGTTCCCGAAGCACTGGCTCGGCTACATCGCGCTGAAGCTGGTCGTGTTGGCTTTGGGCGTCTACCTCGCCCTGCGCTGGAAGGGCGTGCTGTGATGGCCGGCCGCGACCGCCTCTACCTCTACGATACGACGTTGCGCGATGGCGGGCAGACGCCAGGCATCGACTTCTCGCTCGAGGACAAGCTGACCATCATCCGGCTGCTCGACGAGCTTGGCCTCGACTATATCGAGGGCGGGTACCCCGGCGCCAACGGGACCGATACGGCGCTGTTCGCCGAGCCGCGCCGGATGAAGGCGCGCTTTGCCGCCTTCGGCATGACGCGGCGGGCAGGCCGCTCCGCCGCCAACGACCCCGGCCTGAAGGACCTGCTGCAGGCAAGATCTGACGCCATCTGCTTCGTCGCCAAGTCGTGGGACTATCACGTCCGCGTGGCGCTGAAGGCCACCAACGACGAGAACCTCGCCTGCATCGCCGACAGCGTTGCGGCAGCTATCGCGGCGGGCAGGGAGGCGATGGTCGACTGCGAGCACTTCTTCGATGGCTACAAGGCCAACCCGGACTATGCAATGACCTGTGCGCAGACGGCCTTTGACGCCGGTGCGCGCTGGGTCATCCTGTGCGACACCAATGGCGGCACGCTGCCACACGAGATCGAGGAGATCGTAACGGCGGTCACCGCCCACGTACCCGGCGCCAGTCTCGGTATCCACGCCCACAACGACACCGGGCAGGCGGTGGCCAATTCGCTTGCCGCGGTGCGTGCCGGCGTGCGCCAGGTGCAGGGAACCCTCAACGGCATCGGCGAGCGCTGCGGCAATGCCAATCTGGTGTCGCTCATCCCGACACTGGTGCTGAAGCCCGCGTTCTCCGAACTGGTTGAAACCGGCATCACGCCGGAACGGTTGGAGAAGCTGACCCAGGTATCGCGCGCCTTCGATGAACTGCTGAACCGCGCACCCGACCGCCAAGCACCCTATGTGGGCGCCAGCGCCTTCGCCACCAAGGCCGGCATCCATGCCTCCGCCATCCTCAAGGAGCCGGAGACCTACGAACACATCCCGCCCGAAACGGTAGGCAACCAGCGCCGGGTGCTGGTGTCCGAGCAGGCGGGCAAGTCGAACCTGCTGTCCGAGATGAAGCGCGCCGGCATTGCCTTTGACCCGAAGGACCCGCGCCTCGACAGCCTGCTGGCCGAGGTCAAGCGCCGTGAGGCGGAAGGCTTTGCCTACGACGCAGCGCCCGCCTCGTTCGAGCTGATGGCAAGGCGGATGCTGGGGGAGGTGCCCGAATTCTTCGACGTCGATTCGTTTCGCGTTTCGGTGGAGCGCCGCCACAATGCGCTGGGCGAGGAGATTTCGATGGCGGAAGCCGTGGTCAAGCTGGTCGTTGGTGGTGAACGCATCATGTCGGTCGGCGAGGGCAACGGCCCGGTCAACGCGCTGGACAACGCCTTGCGCAAGGACCTCGGCAAGTTCCAGTCGGTGATCGAGGACCTTGAACTGGTCGACTACAAGGTGCGCATCCTCAATGGCGGCACCGGCGCCACCACCCGCGTGCTGATCGAAAGCCGCGACGGCCAGGGCGAACGCTGGTTCACCATCGGGGTGTCGCCAAATATCGTGGACGCCTCGTTCGAGGCGCTGATCGACTCGGTCACCTGGAAGCTGCTCAAGGAAGGCGCAAGACCCTGACATGCCGCTGACCGTCCTGCGCAATGGAACCTACGACCGCAAGCCCTGGAAGAACGGCGGCGGCATTACCGAGGACGTCTGGCTGTTCCCCGAAGGCGCCACGCACGACGACTTCGAGATCCGCCTGTCGCTGGCGGAAATCAGCCGTGAAGGGCCGTTCTCGGCGTTTCCCGGCATTGACCGCACCATCACGCTGGTTGGCGGCGACCCGTTCGTGCTGGAATTCAATAACGGGACGCGGCACCCGATGGCAATGCTCGCCCCGTTCAGCTTTGACGGCGCCCTTACACCCGTGAGCCGGCTGGACGGTGCACCCTCGCGCGACTTCAACGTGATGACGCGGCGGGGCCGCTGGTCGCATCAAGCGACGGTTCATCGTGACGGCGGCAGCACCAACCTTGAACTTGAAGCTGGAGACGTTGCTGTCCTGCATGCCGTAACCGGATCATGGCGGGCCTGCACCACTGGTCATGTGGCAGAGGCAGCGGTGCGAGATACCGTGATCGTAGAAGGCGAGACAGGCCTGATACTTGAAGCTGAACCGGGCAGCGCGGCAATCGTGGCCATCCTCAAGCCCCATGATTGACGCTGCCAGCGCCTTCCGCGTGAGCGGCGCGCCAGGAGCCTGGCATGACTGAAACCGTATCATCCCCGGCCAGGCTGCGCGCCATGACACTGCTGGTCATTGCCGAAGTGCTGGTGCTCAGCTTGTGGTTCATCTCGTCTGCCACCATGCCTGGCATGCTGGCCGAGGTGGATGTCCGCCCGGCAAGGCAGGCGTTGCTATCAAGCGGCGTGCAGATCGGCTTCGTCATCGGCGCGCTTGCTTCGGCCCTACTTGGTGTTGCTGACCGGTTCGACCCGCGCCGGGTGTTCGCAATCAGCGCCGTGCTGGCAGCACTTGCCAATGCGGCACTTCCCGTGCTCGAACCCGGCGGCAACGCGGCAATCGCCATGCGCGTCATCACCGGGGCGCTGATGGCCGGCGTCTATCCGGTCGGCATGAAGATCGCCACCGGCTGGGGCCTGAAGGACCGTGGGCTGCTGGTCGGCATCCTGGTCGGCGCCTTGACGCTGGGTTCGTCGCTGCCGCATCTGGTGACGGGCCTGGGCGGAACGGACTGGCGCATGGCGGTGTACACCACGTCCGCTGCCGCAGTCTTGGGTGGTTTCATGGTGCTGGCGGCAGGCTTGGGGCCACACCACGCGCGCGCACCTGCTTTCTCGGTGCGCGCCATCGCGCTGGCCTGGTCGGACCAGCGCATCCGGCTGGCCTATGGCGGTTATCTCGGCCACATGTGGGAGCTGTACGTGCTGTGGGCGTGGATGCCGGCTGCTGCCGCCGCCTCGTTTGCCTTTCAGATGGATGCTGCCGAGGCCACCCGCCTCGCCACCTGGACGGCGTTTGCCGCAATCGGCCTTGGCGCGGCGAGTGCGGTCTGGGCCGGCTGGATGGCCGGGCGCATCGGCAAGGCCAACGTCGCCATCATCGCGCTTGCCGCCTCACTGCTGGCGGGCCTCGCCACCTCGGCAAGTTTTGGCGGTCCCTGGTGGCTGACAGCGCTACTGTTCGTCGTCTGGGGCATTGCGGTGATCCCGGACTCGGCGCAGTTCTCGGCCCTTGTCGCCGACGCCGCCCCGCCACATCTGGCTGGCAGCCTGATGACCTTCCAGACTGCGCTGGGCTTCCTGCTGACGTTCGCCACGGTGCAGGCGGCGCCGGTCATTGCCTCGAGCCTCGGCTGGCAACCGGTGCTCGCCGTCCTTGCCGTTGGCCCCGCACTCGGCATTGCCGCCATGTGGACCTTGCGCGAACGTGGCTGATCCAGCCATGCAAGGCTGGCGAGGGGTCAGTCAGCCATGCAAGGCTGGCGAGGGGTCCATGCAAGCCCGCCGATTGCCAAACCGCAGCCCGGGGCGCGATAGTCCGGCCCGTCATGACCCTCAACCCCGCCTCAGATGCACCTGCGCGCGATACCGTCGGCATTGCCTATGCCGTCAGCGCCTACTCGATCTGGGACTTCTACGCGCTGTTCTTCTACTTCCTGAAGCACGTCAACGCGCTGGAGGTGATCTCGCACCGCGCCTTCTGGTCCATTCCCGTGGCGGGAACGGTCATGCTGGCCATGGGCCGCACGCAGGATCTTGGCCGTGTCGTCCGCAGTCCGAAGCTGATTGCCATCATGTGCCTGTCGACCTTCATGGTGACGGTGTCGTGGGGCTTCTTCGTCTGGGGCGTGGCGCAGGGCCGGGCGCTCGAAGTGGCGCTTGGGTACTACATCAACCCGCTGCTCAACGTGGCGGTGGGTTACGTGGTGCTGCGCGAACGCATGACGCCATTGCAGTTTGCGGCCATCTTGCTGGCGGTCATTGCAGTCGGCTGGCAGACGTGGTCGCTCGGCGTGTTCCCCTGGCTGTCGCTGCTGCTGGGGGCGGCGTTCTGCGCCTATGGCTACATCCGGCGTACCGTGGACTTGGGGCCGGTGCAGGGCTTCTTCGTGGAAAGCGTGATCCTCTCCATCATCAGCGTCGGCATCATCTGGTGGCTGGCCCGGTCCGGTCCGCTGGCTTTCGGACAAGACACGGAGACCTCCGTATTGCTCGTCGTCAGCGGCTTGATGACCGCATTGCCGCTGATGCTGTTCGCCACCACCGCCCGGCGCATCAGCTTCACCTTGCTGGGTTTGCTGCAATACATCGCCCCGTCATTGCATTTCATTACTGCCATTTTCATCCTGCACGAGCCGCTGCGCACCGAACAACTCGTCACCTTCGCGCTGATCTGGACCGCGCTGGCGCTCTACACCATCTCCAGCCTGCGTCAGGCGAGGCCGGCATGAGCACCGCCCGCGCCCTTTTTGTGCGTCTTGCGCCGTTCATCTTCCTGCTGCTGTGGTCGGGCGGCTATGCCACCGCCAAGCTGGGCCTGCGTCATGCCGAGCCGATGTCGTTCCTGGCCCTGCGCTATGCCTGCGTGCTGGTGCTGATGTGGCCTCTGTATCTGCTGCTGCGGCCCGAACTGCCCACCCGCCTGATGCCCTGGGTGCACCTCGCCGTCACCGGGCTGATGATGCAGGCGCTCTATTTCGGTGCATCCTACCTCGCCTTTGCAGATGGCTTGTCGGCGGGCGGCGTGGCACTGATCGTCTCGTTGCAGCCAATCCTGGTGGCCATCTTCGCACCCGTGTTCGTGGCCGAGATCGTGTCGAAGTACCGCTGGCTCGGGCTGGCGCTTGGCCTTGCCGGGGCCGCACTGGTGATCGGCGCGCGCCAGGAGATCTCCGCGGCCTCCTATATCGGCGTCGTCTATGCCGTCATCGCGCTCATCGCCATGTCGGCGGGTTCGATCTACGAAAAGCGCTTCGGCGTGAAGCAGCACCCGGTGGTCGCCACCATCGTGCAGTTCACTGTCGGCTTCATCGTCATCTGGCCGATCGCCGTGGTGCGCGAAGGCTTTGCCATCGAGTATCATCCCGAGCTGCTGTTCGCGCTGGCCTATCTGGTCATCGGCAACTCGATCATCGCCATCTCGCTGCTGCTCTACCTGATCAGGGCAGGGGAGGTGAGCCGGGTCTCGGCATTGCTGTTCCTTGTGCCGTCAGCGGCCTCGCTGATTGCCTGGGCCGTGCTGGGAGAGGAGATGCCGCCGCTGGCCTGGCTCGGCATGGGCGTGGCGGGCGCAGGCGTGCTGATGGCCAGCCGCCCTGCCTCGGCTAAGCCGGAAGGCAAGGTCAGAATTTCTCGGTGATCTCCTCGTCCGGCGTTTCCGCTGGCCTTGCTGCCGCCAGCCTGTCGAGAAAAACCGGCACGATGTCTTCCGCCCGGTCCACCACCTCGAAATGAACCTCGAGCCCCTCGCGGATGAACTGTTCCTCACGCATGTGCGCAAGCAGGTTGAGCAGCGGGCGCCAGTAGTCCTTGATGTTGGCGATGATAATCGGCTTGTTGTGCCGGGCCAGCTGCGCCCAGGTGGCGATCTCCACCAGCTCTTCCAGGGTGCCGATGCCGCCCGGCAGCGCGACGAAGCCCGAGGCGCGCTCGAACATCATCATCTTGCGCTGGTGCATGTCGTGTACGCGGATGAGTTCGTGACCGCCGTCCTCGAGCATCCGTTCGCGCTGCACCAGGAACTCGGGGATGATACCCGTCACTGGCGCCCCGCCGGCCACGACCGTGCGCGCCACCTCGCCCATGAGGCCGATGCTGCCCCCGCCATAGACAAGTCCGATGCCGGCCGCGGCCATGCTCTTGCCCAGCGACCGGGCCGCCGCCATATAGGCAGGGTCTCGGCCGGCGCCGGAGCCGCAATATACGCACAGGGCAGGTTTGGGATCTGGTGATTGATTCTGTTTCATGCCGGCAGTTTGGCACAGTGCGCGGTGTCAGCGTCAAGCCTTGCCCGGCCGTTTGCCGGAAGGTCAGTCACAACGATGCATTGATTGCGTTCGTTCGCGTCCGGTTCTATGACTTGGGCAAGGATTTTCAGCGACAGGATCAGACATGAAGCCCCTCGCAGTTTTCAGTTCGCTCGCCGTGTTGTGTGCCGGAGGATTGCTGGCGCTCAGTTATCAGGGCTGGCGCGACGATCCATCGGCCGTCACGGCGATGACCAAGAACGACCAGACGGTTGCCATCGATGCCCGCGAAGCCGTGCCCGCGCCGCCTGCGGCCTCCTCGGCAGGTGACCAGCAACCAGCTGCGCCAGCACAACCGGCAGACACGGCACAGCAGACGCCGGCGCCGGAAACTGCAGCCCCTGAGACAGCCGCCGCGCCAAGCTTTGACATCGTCCGCATCGAGCAGGACGGTTCGGCTGTGCTGGCGGGCCGCGCCGCACCGGGCGCCAAAGTCTCTGCGCTGCTGAATGGCGAGACGCTGGGTGAAGCAGTTGCCAACGAGCGGGGAGAATGGGTCATTGTGCCTGACGCAACGATCAGGCCGGGGGCGCACGAAGTCACGCTGAGCCAGGCCGGTGCCGATGGCGCGGTGATCGCCTCCGACCAGTCGGTCGCGCTCACCGTTCCGGATCAGGCCGGCACCCAGCCGCTGATCGTGATGAGTGAAACGGCCAAACCGTCTCGCGTGCTGCAGAAGCCGGAAACCGAGACCGCCGCTGCCGAACCGGCGAAGCCGGCCGTTAGTGAAGCGCAGGTTGCGGCCGTCGAGCCTTCACAACCGGCAGCCGCCGCCGAATCGGCGGCCACGGCGCCCGCGTCCGAGCCTGCACCGCAGACCGCGCCTGAACCCGCGCCCGCGGTCACGGCAAGCCGCAGCCTGACTGTTGACGTGGTCGACTATGACGCCGAAGGCCGCACCACCTTCTCGGGCAAGGCCGCTCCCGGTTCGCGCGTTCGCGTCTATGTGAGCGGACGCTTCACCGGCGAGGCAGCTGCCGACGCAAGCGGCGCCTGGAACATCACCCCGACCCGCGAGATCGAGGCCGGCACTCATGCCCTTCGCGCCGATCTGATCGGTTCGGACGGCAAGGTCGGTGAACGTATCGAGTTGCCGTTCCTGCGTGAATCACCCGAGCGCATCGCCAACCTCCAGACGCAACGCGCCGGCGACGCAACCAGCGCCGAACCGCCAACGCAGGAGCAGGCTCAGACGCAGCCTCCGTCAGCCCAGACCGCCGGAACGTCCGAACCGGCCGCCGCCGAACCCGGTCAGCAAGAACCTGCCGCTACTGAGGAAACTGCCGCGCAGCAGCCGCAGGGGCCGGGCCGCGTGGTCATCCAGCCGGGCAACAACCTGTGGCAGATCTCACGGGTGATCTACGGCCAGGGCATCCAGTACACGGTAATCTACGAGGCCAACAAGGATCAGATCCGCGATCCTGACCTGATCTATCCGGGCCAGATTCTCGACACGCCAGGTTCGAATGCGCCGGAATCTATCGATCCCGATTGCCGCAAGCCCCTGTCTGAATGCAAGGAAGAGGCGAAAAAGGACGGACAGGCCGCCCAGTAGCGAAAGCTGTCTGGACGGCCTGCCCTGCCGCACTGCCCCCGGTCAGTGCGAGTGCATTGCGCCCGGTTCGCCCACCATGGCGGTGATATCGACGGTCCCGGCCTTCTCGAAGGTCAGGCTGAGCGGCACCATCGATCCCTTCTCCGGCAGGGTCTCCACACCGAACAGCATGATGTGATGGCCGCCCGACTTGAGTTCTGTCTTGCTGTTGGCAGCGACGTCGATCGCCTCTATCTGGCGCATCTTCATTATGCCGTCTTCGATCAGGTGCGTGTGCAACTCGACGCGGTCGGTCAGCGGCGAACTGGCGGCAACCAGCCTGTCGGCTTCGCCCGCATTGTCGATGGTTAGAAACACGGCGCCGGGGCGCCCGGCAATGATGAAGCGCGCCGTGGCGCCGGACACGGAGATGTCACCAACGCTTGCCTGCATTGCGGCGTGGTTCATGGACCCGGCGCTGGCCGTGTGAAGGGGCGACAAGGTTGCAAGGGCCGCACCGGCGGTAAGCAAGAGGGCGGCTGCGAAGCCCAGCCGGGATGATGTCTTCAAGGTCATGTGAAAGCACTTTCTTCATGGTTGCCTGAACTGCAGCGGCGCTGTCACACAGCGCCCATGCCACAGGCGGGAAACGAATGGAAACTGGATGGGGTCAGGCCTGGAAAGGCGGCGCGCGCGGGTTGCCGGGCAGGGCGGTCGCGCGGGGACCTCGAACGCCGGCATCCAGTGCGGGCCAGAGCGGATGTCCACTCAAGGCGACGTTCTTCGGTCCTTCACCGCTGGCGCCGGTTGCAAGGCTTGCATTGGCAAAAGCCGCGCATAGCGTTGCGCAAGGGCATTCGCAGTCAACGTGGCCGCCATCCCCGGTGCTGGCCGGGGAAAGTCGAACCGTCTTGATGCCGTCTGGCGTACAGATGACAAGTTCGGGTTGCCGGCTGTCCGGGGCGAGCCTGCTGGCGTCCATGCGCGCCATGGCCGAGGCCGACAGTCCCGCCTGCAGCACGATCACCAGCGCCAGCATCAGCCGCAACGCTGCCAGCCGCGATATGTCACGAGCCCATGTCATCTGGTTGAGACCATGCCATCCGTCCTGATCATCCGGAATGCGGCATCTGGCCCTTGCCGCAAGTCAATTCATCGTATATCGTCGATTTACGATGAATATTACGTCGCAATCCATCCTGAATGTTTCAGATGCAAGCCCGGAAAAGCCGGCCGGCGACTACTCGCAGGCAGCGGACAGCACCACTGCCGCCCTACTGGCCGCGCTGGCGCATCCGGCACGGTTGGCCATCGTGCGCCGCCTGTCCGCTAGCGATGCCTGCTGCTGCAAGGACGTGGTCCGGCACCTTGACCTCGCTCAGTCTACCGTGTCGCAGCACCTCAAGGTGCTGGTGCAGGCAGGCCTGGTGAATTATGAACCCAACCGGCGGCACTCGCGTTACGTACTCGACAGGTCCGCGCTTCAGAACGCCCTTGCGGCGGTTGGCGGGCTGGTGAACGAATGCTGCCCGGGCGGGGCCTGCCAGCCCGAAGCCACCTAGCCGAATATCCGCAAACAGAAAGCAATCCTGCCTTGTCTTCACCCATGGTATCCGCCGAGAGCGGCTCGACGCTCAGGACAATCCGCAACCTGTGGCCCTACATGTGGCCATCGGACCGGCCTGACCTGAAGGCCCGCGTTGTGTGGGCCTTCCTGTTTCTGGTTCTGGCCAAGCTGGTGCTGATCCTGGTGCCGTACTTCTTCAAGTTTGCCACCGACGCGCTCAACGGCAAGCTGGACACATCACAATGGCTGATGTCCTTCCCGGCCTGGGCGCTGGCCCCGGTCATGCTGGTTCTCGCCTACAACGTGGCCCGCATCGGTCAATGGGGGTTCAACCAGTTGCGCGATGCGCTGTTCGCCCGTGTCGGCCAGCACGCTGTGCGGCAGCTCGCCTACAAGACGTTCGTTCACATGCACCGGCTGTCACTGCGGTTTCACCTGGAACGGCGCACCGGCGGGTTGTCGCGCATCATCGAGCGCGGCACCAAGGGCATCGAAACCATCGTCCGCTTCACCATCTTGAACACTTTGCCCACGGTGCTGGAATTTGCCCTCACCGCCATCATCTTCTGGTGGACCTACGGCTTCAGCTATGTCGCCATCATCGCCTTCATCGTCTGGCTCTACTCATGGTTCACGGTGCGCGCCAGCGACTGGCGCATCACCATCCGCAAGGAGATGAACCAGTCTGACAACGACGCCAACACCAAGGCCATCGACAGCCTGCTGAATTTCGAGACGGTGAAGTATTTCGGCAATGAGGAAATGGAATCGCGCCGCTTCGACCAGTCCATGCAGCGCTATGAAAGCGCTGCCACCAAGACCTGGACGTCGCTCGGCTGGCTCAACTTCGGCCAGGGGTTGATCTTCGGCATCGGCATGACCGTGGTGATGATCATGTCGGCGCTGGAAGTGCAGAAGGGCAACCAGACGCTCGGCGACTTCGTGTTCATCAACGCAATGCTGATGCAGCTGTCGATTCCGCTCAACTTCATCGGCTTCGTCTACCGTGAAATCCGCCAGGGCCTCGCTGATATCGAGCAGATGTTCGGACTTCTGGAAATTGACAAGGAAATCACCGACAAGCCGGATGCCCGGCCGCTGGAGGTGAGCGACGCGGTGATCCGCTTCCGGGATGTCGACTTCGCCTATGACGCCAAGCGCAAGATCCTGAAGGGTCTGGATTTCGAGGTGCCGGCCGGCAATACGATCGCGATAGTGGGGGCCTCGGGTGCGGGCAAGTCCACCATCTCGCGGCTGCTGTTCCGGTTTTACGACGTCACCGGCGGGGCAATTACCATTGACGGACAGGACATTCGCGACGTGACACAGAAGTCACTGCGCGCCGCCATCGGCATGGTGCCGCAGGATACTGTGCTGTTCAACGACACCATCCGCTACAACATCCGTTACGGCCGGCCCGATGCAAGCGATGCCGAGGTGGAAGAAGCGGCGAAGCTCGCCCAGATCCACGACTTCGTCACCTCGCTGCCTGACGGCTACAACGCGATGGTGGGTGAGCGCGGCTTGAAACTGTCCGGCGGAGAGAAGCAGCGCGTGTCCATCGCCCGCACGATATTGAAGGGACCTCCCATCCTGATTCTCGACGAGGCCACCTCGGCGCTTGATACCCACACCGAGCAGGAAATCCAGGCGGCGCTGAAGCTGGTGTCGAAGGACCGGACCACGCTGGTCATCGCACACCGGCTGTCGACGGTGGTGGATGCCGACCAGATCATCGTCATGGGCGAAGGCCGCATCGTCGAGCGCGGCACCCACGCCGAGCTGCTTGCCTCGAACGGCGCTTATGCCGCCATGTGGAACCGCCAGCGCGCCGCCGACGAGGCGCTGCGCCAGCTTGCCGAAAACTACGAAGCTCGCGGCCTGACTGCCGAAGCTCTCGCCATGGGGCTGAAACCCGCAGATTGAATCGGCTGAAGTGATCGTTAGAATCTTTTCGATCAAGGTCACAACTTGTGAACCATTTCGTCTGGTTGTAGGGGCGGGACCTGCTGCACGTACGCTGGATTCGCCTAAAATTTGCCTCTTGTTAAAATCTACCCGCGAAAGTGGTGGCTGTTACGGGCGACGTGTCCGTGATGGTTCGAAGCGGTGAGACCGGCAGCAAAAGCTGGCCGCCGTGCAGGGCCGGGGAGAGCAGGGCCTGTCGTTTCCGCTCGGGCAAGTGCGGTGGCGACAAGGCTTCGAACAGGGGTTACACAAGATGCTTATTACAAATCTTCCGCAGATTGCAGGTTACGAGATCGACTGTGCCTACGGCATGGTTTCCACAACAGCCTCAATGACCCGCCGGGTGCTCAAGAGCCCCATGGGCGGCGCGCGCACGGCTCAGGAGTCGGGTACCGACGGCTTCAGCGCCGAACTGGAAGAGGCCCGCAAGCAAGCCTTCGTCCGCCTCAAGGATGACGCCCGCGAAATGGGCGCACATGCCATCGTCGGGGTTACCGAACAGCTGCATCGCGTTGGCGACAATGGTTACATGTTGATGCTGGCCGGAACGGCGGTTGACCTGAAGAAGATTGAGCCCATGGCCGCAGCCCAGCTGCAGCCGCAGGTGGTCTATGTTCAGGCCGGGGCAGATGAACTGGCCGGACAGCAGGAAATCATCGAAGCCGTGGTGCGCGACAACGTCATCTACCCGCAGTTCGCACGCTGCTGAGGCTGCGCCAGCTTGAAGTGAAACAAGGGTGCGCTTGCCGGCGTGAGGGCAACTGCGCACCTTTTGTTTGCTTGCAGTCGGGCACCGGGCAGACTACCTAGGGGATGTGATTTCGCACCCCAACAGGATGAGCCAGACGCCCCATGCTTGACAGCATCATGTCCATATTCGTGCCGGTGCACCGCGAAGGATACCGGTTCGTCGGCATTTTTGCGGCGATCACGCTGATGCTGTTCTGGCTGCTGCCGGACTTTTTCGGCTGGATCGGCGTCCTCCTGACCTTGTGGTGCGCCTACTTTTTCCGCGATCCGCCGCGCGTCACGCCGCTTGATGCATCGCTGGTGATCTCGCCCGCGGACGGCCGCATCTCGGCCATCGAGCAGGTCGTCATCCCGCCGGAACTGGCACTGGAAGGTGAACGGCTCACCCGCATCTCGGTGTTCATGAACGTGTTCGACGTGCATGTGAACCGCTCGCCGGTCGATGCCACTGTGCTGCAAAAGAGCTACGTGCCGGGCAAGTTCATCAATGCCGAACTGGACAAGGCCAGCGAGGACAACGAGCGCATGGCCTTCACGCTGGAACTGGCCGACAAGCGCCGCCTTGGGGTCGTGCAGATTGCCGGCCTCGTGGCGCGCCGCATCGTGGCCTTCAAGGATCAGGGCTCGCGCCTGCAGGCGGGCGAGCGGTTCGGGCTGATCCGTTTCGGCTCGCGCGTTGATGTGTACCTTCCCGAAGGCAGCGCGGTCCGTGCCTGCGTCGGCCAGCGCGCCATTGCCGGCGAAACCGTGCTGGCTGATCTGTCCGGTGCAGCGCCTCGTCCAACTGGCCGCACTGCCTGATGGAGAGGAACAGATGAGCGACGACGACAAGCTGCCGCCGGTCCCGCTGTCCTCATCTGGCGTTGGACAGGATCCCGGCTTGAGGCAGATACCGGTGCGATATCTCGTCCCGAACATCGTCACCCTGCTGGCCCTGTGCTCAGGCATCACCGCCATCCGGCTGGGCATGGATGGCCGGTTCGAACTTGCAGTGGCCTGCGTGATCCTGGCCGCTCTTCTGGATGCGCTGGACGGACGCATCGCCCGGGCGCTGAAGGGCTCGTCGAAGTTTGGCGCAGAGCTCGACTCGCTTGCCGACTTCGTCAACTTCGGCGTGGTGCCGGGGCTGCTCATCTACATGTGGTCGCTGAACTCCCTGAAGAGCCTCGGCTGGATCGTGGCGCTGGCGCTGGCCCTGTGCTGCGCGCTGCGGCTTGCCCGGTTCAACGTTTCGATCGAAGACCCTGACCGCCCGGCCTGGAAGATCAACTATTTCACCGGCGTCAATGCGCCTGCCGGTGCGATGCTGGCCATGTTGCCCATGTATCTGGGCTTTCTCGGCTGGGTGCCGCCGGGGCCGGAAATTGCACCCTTCGTGCTGCCCTATATCGCACTGGTTGCGGTGGCCATGGTGTCGCGCGTGCCCACGTTCTCGGGCAAGGGCATTGGCCGGGTAAGCCGCGAGGCGGTGCTGCCGCTGCTGGCAGCGGTTACCATCGTCGCGGTGCTGCTGGTGACATATACCTGGGAAATGCTGACCCTGCTGGCGGCGATTTACCTGGCCCTTATACCGGTGTCGGTGCTGTCCTACATGCGTCAGCAACGGGCATGGGAAGCGCGGGTGGCGGACGGGCAGGCGTCGACGCCGGCCGCCACCGAAAAGAACAATCTGGCAGAGATCGACCGGTCTTGACCGCGTGCCCGTGAACGCTCGACACTGCAAGCCAGACCGCCTTGCAGGAGCCCAGGCCAATGCGCAATCTCGAACCGTCCCTCTATGTCGACCCCGCCGTTTTCAACCGTGAATGCGAGCGCATCTTCTGGTCGACCTGGCAACTGATCGGCCCGGCTTCACGGCTTGGCTGAAGCTGGCCAGTATGTCGCCACCGAGATTGCCGGAGCCAAGGTCATGGCGGTGCGCGGCAAGGACGGAAAGCTGCGCGCCTTCCGCAATGTCTGCCGCCACCGGGGCGCCCGCATCCTCGAAGAAGGCGAAGGGCGCTGCAACATGCTGCGCTGCCAGTATCACAACTGGGTCTACGATCTCGACGGCAGCTTGCGGCAGGCGCCGTGGTTCGGCGAGGATGCCGGGCTTCGACATGAAGGACTGGCCGCTGGAGCAGATTTCCATCGAGCTGTGGCGTGGGCTGGCCTTTGTTGCCATCAACCCGGCAGGTCCGCTCGGCAGCCAACTGGGTGATACGGTGCCGGAACTGGCGGACGAACCCATCGAGGATTTCCACTGCGTTGCCGAACGCCGGCTGGTGTTCGACGCCAACTGGAAGATCTACACCGACAACTTCGTCGAGGGCTACCACATCCCGGGCATTCACCCTGGCTTCTTCCAGGCCATCGAGTTCGAGCACTTCGAAACGACAGCCCACGACAACCTGATCCGCATGACGGCGCCGCCGCGCGAGGGCCTGTTCTACAAAGGCAAGTGGCTTTGGATGTGGCCCAACTGGACCTTGTCGCTGTTCGACGGCGGCATGAACACCTCGCGCATCAACCCGCTCAGCGAAGGCCGCACCGAACTCATCTACAACTTCTACTTCGCCGATACGTCAGAGGAAAAGCGCGCAGCGCGCGAGGATACCATCGCCCGCAACATCGCGGTGGTCGAGGAAGACTTCAGCATCTGCCTCGAGACCCACAAGAACTACGCCACACGCGGCTACTCGCCGGGCCCGCTGTCTCCCCGCCACGAGCAGGGCGTGGCGTGGTTCCAGAATCGCATCGGCGAGGTGCTGGCGGGGTAGACTGTCTATTCCGCCGCCTGCGGGAAGGCTTCTGGCTCAGCCGTTACCGGCTTGCGCTCTTCGGACTTCTCAGCGTGCCTCGCCATCATCCTTGCGGAACCGGCTCACCAGCCGCTGCCAGCCTTCCTTCCACACGGTCGGCGCCGACAGCATCACCGGGCAGAACACCAGCGTCAGCACCGTGGCGAAGGCAAGGCCGAACACCATCGCCGTGGACAGGTGCACCCACCAGGCCGAGGTCATCGAGCCGATGCCGACGGTGCGGTGCAGGAAGTCCACGTTGAGCTGGAACATCAGCGGCAGCAGGCCAAGGATCGTGGTGACCGTGGTCAGCAGGATCGGGCGCAGGCGCTGTGCGGCGGCGCGCAGCGTGGCGTCCACCGAACTCATGCCTTTCTTCAGCAGGTGCTGGTAGGTGTCGATCAGCACGATGGCGTTGTTCACCACCACGCCGGCCAGCGCCACCAGGCCCGTGCCCGTCATGATGATCGAGAAGTAGTGGCGCATCACCAGCATGCCGAGGATCACGCCGACCGCCGACATGACCACCGTCGTTAGCGTCAGTGCCGTGTGGTAGAACGAGTTGAACTGGATCACCAGGATCATGAACATCAGGAACAGCGATCCCAGCAGCGCCTTCTGCAGGAACGCGGCCGATTCCTTCTGGTCCTCGTCGGCGCCACGGAAGGTGAAGGTCACGCCGTCCGGCCATTGCTGGCTCTTCAGCCACGTATCGAGTTGTGCAATCTGGGCAATCGACTGGTAGCCCGGCGCGGCGTTGGCCTTCACGAACACCGAAGGCCGGCCATTGTAGCGGTACAGCGTGTTGACCTGCTGCTTCACTTCTCGGCTGACGAAGTTGGACAGCGGCTGCTGGCCCTGCGGCGTCTGCAGCTTCAGCGTGTCGAGCGCGGCCAGCGAGCGCTGGTCCTCCGGAAGCCGCACCCGGATGTCCAGTTCGTCCTTGCTGTCGTCTGGCCGGTAGGTGCCGATCAGCGCGCCGTTGGTGATCAGCTGTACCAGCGAGCCTGCCGCGGCCACCGATGCACCGAACCGGCCCGCTTCCTCGCGGTCGACGCTGAGCGCGATTTCGTAACCCGGCAAGGGCGTATCATCGTCGACGTCGGCGAGGCCCTCGATGTTTGCCTCCATCCAGTCGCGCACCTGCTGTGCAGCTGCAATGGCCTGGTCACGGTCGTTGGACTGCACCTGCAGCCGGATGTCCTTGCCCGACTGCGGCCCGCCCGCCAGTTCGCGCACCTCGACGATGGTGCCCGGCACCCCGGCCGTTGCCTCCTTGAGTTCGCGCTGAACGGTTGTCCAGTCATCGCGCTCGCCCACCGGCTTGAGCTCCAGCTGCACCTGTCCGATCACGTCGGCCGGCACGTCCTGGGTCGAGCCGAGGCCGCCCTGGCCGCCGGTCTCGGTGCCGGCATAGGTCGTGATGTTGTCGATGGCCGGATGGTTCTCGATGCGCTTGTAGACGTCGCGCACAATCGAAAGTTTCTGCTCGTTCGACAGGTTGCCGCGCGCCCGCACATAGACGATGGCGACCTCCGGTTCGGTTTCGACGAAAAATTCGACGCCAGTCGGCTTTAGCGCATAGGCATAGACGATGCCGCCCATCGCCATGGTCAGCACGATCATCACTTTCAGCGGATGGCGCACGATCCGGTTGAGGAACCGGATATACGCGCCAGTGAAGCCGTGGATCTCCAGCAGGTTGCCTTCACCATCTGCGGCCAGCCGCTCGGCGGTCGCGCGGTCGGTCTGACCGGCCTTGCCGAATATGGCGCCCAGCGTCGGCAGGAAGATCATCGCCGTGATCAGCGAGGCGGTGAGCACCACGATCACGGTCAGCGGCAGGTAACCCATGAAGTCGCCTGCCACGCCCGGCCACAGCAGCATCGGCAGGAAGGCGGCCAGCGTGGTCGCGGTCGACGACACGATGGGCCAGAACATGCGCTGGGCCGCCTGGATGTACGCCTGCTGCCGGGGCAGGCCCTCGGCCATCTTGCGGTCGGCGTACTCGATCATCACGATCGCGCCGTCCACCAGCATGCCCACCGTCAGCACAAGGCCGAACATCAGCATGATGTTGACCGTGTAGCCGAGGAATCCGAAGAACAGGAAGCCGACCATGAAGGATGTCGGAATGGCCATGCCGACCAGCAGGCCCGACCGCAAGCCAAGTGCGGCCACCACCAGCGTCATCACCAGCAGGATGGCCAGCAGGATGGACGAACTCAGTGAGCCGAGAATGTCACCAATCAGCCGCGACTTGTCGAGCGTGGTGTGGACCTTGATCGTCTCGGGCCAGCCTTCCTGGTCACCTCGGCAACGACGCGTTTCACTTCGGTGTTGTTGATCAGGATGTTGGAGCCGATGCGCTTGACCACTTCGATGGCTATGGTCGGCTTGCCGTTGAACTCGGCATAACGGTTGCGGTCCTTGAAGGTGCGCCGGATCTCGGCCACCTGGCCCAACGTGACCGTGGTGCCGCCGGAGGACTTGACCACCAGGTTGAAGACGTCCTGCGCATTTTCGAACAGGCCCGGAATCTTGACGTTGTAGCGCCCCGTCGGGTTGTTGACCGCGCCTGCCGCCACCAGCCGGTTGTTGAGGTTGGCGGCGCTCAGCAGCTCCTGCTGGGTGACCCCGTAGGCCTCCAGCTTCACCGGATCGACGACCACCTCGAGCAGTTCCTCGCGCTGGCCGGTGAGGTTGGCTTCCAGCACCGTCTGGATGCCTTCCAGTTCATCCTGCAGCTCCCGGGCGTGCTTGAACAGCGTCCGCTCCGGCACGTTGCCCGAGAGCGTCACGATGATGGTCGGTTGCAGCGAGAAGTTGATTTCGTTGACTGTCGGCTCTTCTGCGTCTGCCGGCAGCTCCGATCTTGCCAGGTCCACCTTCTCGCGCGTGTCGGTGATGGCCTGGTCGATGTCGACCTCGGTCTCGAACTCGACGAAAATGCCGCCATGACCTTCCGAAGCGATGCCGGTCATCCGCTTGATGCCGTCCAGCCCCTTCAGCTTCTCCTCGACCGGCTTGACGATCAGGCGTTCGGAGTCCTCGGGGCTGACGCCGGGCAGCGGGATGGAAATGTAGACCGCGGGGATCTGGATGTCCGGATCAGCTTCCTTTGGTATTTCGACAAAGCTCCAGATGCCGGCGATCAGCATCACCAGCATCATCGACAGCACGGCGCGCGGCCGCGACAGGATGGCAGCAAGCGCGGATGACATCAGTTGGCCTCCGCATTCTGCATGACCGGTTCAACCACCTGGCCTGCCACCACGAAGTCCTGGCCCTGGGTAATGACGGTCGCCGTCTCCGGCAGGCCCTGCACCCAGACGCCGCCGGTTTCCTGGGCAATCACCTTGAGCGGCACGAATGACACCTTGTTGGCCTCGTCGACCACCCGCACGCCGAAGCTGCCATCGTCGGCCAGCGTCATCGCGGAAGCCGGCAACTTGTGAGCCATTGCCGACGGCAGCGGGATGAACAGTTCGGCCGTGATGCCTTCGCGCAGGGCGTATTGCGGATTGGGCACGGCAAGCTCGACGCGGAAGGTGCGGGTTTCGCGGTCAGATGACATGGCGATGTGGGTGATCTTGCCGGTGACTTCCTCGCCGGTGACAAGTCTTGACCTGGCTGCCATGCCCTGGCTGAGATTGGGAAGCAGCCGCTCCGGCACGTTGGCGGTGACGAGGATAGGGTTCATCACGCTGAGCGTGCCGCACAAGCCGCCGGCCTGCACGTAGGAACCGGATTGCAGCGGATCCGTCGTCAGCACGCCGTCTTGCGGTGCGATCACCTGCGTCCACGAAATATCGAGCTCGATCTGCTCAAGCTCGGCCTGTGCCAGCTCCATCGCCGCCTTCTGCTGGGCTACCTTCGACTGGGCCGCGAAGTTCGACTTGGCAAGCTGGGCCGAGGCTTCGTAGTCGCGCCGTGCACTGGCGAGTTGCGCCTTGGCGCGGGCAAGCTGTGCATTGCGGGCGGCGATGTCGAGCGAGCACAACACGTCGCCTGTCTTTACAGCCGCGCCGGCCTCGAATTTCTGGTTCTCGACTATGCCGGCCGTGCGCGCCCGCACCTCGACGTGACGCGATGCCTCGGTCAGGCCGCGTACCGGGAACAACGATGGCCGCTCGACCGCCTTGAACGACTGCACCGACACTTTGAACGGCGCCGCCCTGGCTTCCTGTGCGGCTTCTTCGGCAACGGTGGTGTTGTCCGCGGTGCCGCCTGCAGGCATCACGTAGCCCGAGGCAAACCATCCGACGATGGCAAGGGCGAATAGGGCGGACCAGATATATGACTTTGACATGACTTCAGTTACCAGTGCGTGTTCTTGCTGTTTGCCGGGGCAGCCCTATTCGGCAGCGTCCCTGGCGGAATTGGGCGACGGCAGGCCGAGGCTTGCGCGCGACTGCTCCATGTAGTCGATAGCAGCGCGCAACACGGCTTGCCCGTATCCGTTGACAAACATGTGGCCGGAGCCCGGTTCGGCCTGCTCGCGGCATTCCTCGATCTGCGCCAACTCGCGGCGGAGATAGGCCAGCTGTTCTTCGAACGCCTCTGCCAGGTGGACCGGATCCAGGTCATCCTTGAACAGGGCCTGGAACAGGAACTCCGACTTGAACTTGTCTTGCCGGGCTGACACGTGCAGCGCCTTGCGCAGCGCGGTGCGGCCTGCGGCGGTGATTGAATACACCTTCTTGGGCGGCTTGCCGGGGTGTGACTCCTCGCGCACCGACACGTGGCCGTCGGCCAGCATCTGCGTCAATGCAGGATAGATGGAGCCGTAGCTTGCGTCGATGAAGTGAGCGAACATGCCTTCTTCGACCGACTTCTTGATTTCATAGCCGGACGCGTCCTCGTGGGCGAGGATGCCCAGACACAATGTGCGCACATTCATGTGACGATATCCGCCAGTTTCGTGAGTATCTCTATATCGGATTGATATATAGCGTTTGTGAATATATCAAGGCGATATCTCGCACCTGCGAACGGAAACTTCTGCTATTGCCCGATCGGGCAACTAGGTCGCATGGGTTCGCGTCTCTGGTGTGCGTATAGAATGGGTTTCAGGTCTTTAGGTTGCGCCCACTGCCAGGGAACGGGAACAGGATGCCGCTCGACATAGCCAGCGTAATTTCGCGCAATACCGGTTCGAACAATGCACTCTATGCCGAGCATGTTAATCCGCGCTTTGCCAAAGCATTGAAAATAATAGGTTTTGACCGCAACTACGTGAAGGCCAACGGTGCCTACATGTGGGACGACAAGGGCCGCAAATATCTCGACATGCTGGCCGGGTACGGAGCCTTCAACATGGGCCGCAACCACCCCGCGATTCGTCAGGTGCTGAAGGACTTCATGGACGGCGATTATTGCTCGCTGGTCCAGATGGAGACGCCGCTGCTGTGCGGCATTGTCGCAGACGAACTGAAGAAGCGTGCCGGGTACGGGCTGTCCAAGGTGTATTTCTGCTCCACCGGCGCTGAAGGCAACGAAACGGCGATCAAGTTCGTGCGCCGCACCACCGGGCGCAACAGGATCGTCTTTGCCTCGTCGGCCTTCCACGGTCTCACCTCCGGCGCTCTGGCGCTGAATGGCGGGGAAGTGTTCCGCGAGAAATTCGGCGATCTGCTGGACACGGTCAAGGTGCCGTTCGGCGACATCGCAGCGCTGGAACGCGAACTGGCGGCCGGCGATGTGGCCGCGTTCTTCGTCGAACCGATCCAGGGCAAGGGCGTCAACATTCCGCCCGCCGGTTACCTCGCTGCAGCCAGCAAGCTGTGCCACAGGCACGGGGCGCTGTTCGTCGCCGACGAGGTGCAGTGCGGCATGGGCCGCACCGGCAAGTTCCTGGCTCTGCACCACGAAGACGGCGTCGAGCCTGACATGGTCATCCTGTCCAAGTCGTTGTCCGGCGGCTATGTGCCGGTGGGCGCGGTGCTGATGACGGACAAGATCTGCAATGCGGTGTTCTCCTCGCTCGACAGGGCGGTGGTGCACTCGTCCACCTTCGGCAAGTCCAACTTCGCAATGGCAGCGGCCCTGGCATCGCTGACCGTGCTGGATGATGACAACCTGCTTGAGAACGCGCAGATGATGGGCGACCTGCTGGGCAGGCGGCTTCAGGCGCTGGCGCCGAAATACGAGTTCATCAAGGAGGTGCGCTGGCGCGGCCTGATGCTCGCCATCGAGTTCCACAAGCCGAAGTCGCTCAAGCTTGCGCACCGCCTGGGCCACTGTGAACAGTCTGAATGAAGACCTTTTCTGCCAGGCCATCACCATACCGCTGCTGGCCGACCACGGCATACTGACCCAGGTTGCCGGCAATCGCATGACCACCATCAAGCTGATCCCGCCGCTGGTGATCAACGAGGATGACGTTGAGTGGTTCGTTACCGCCTTTGACAAGGTCATGGCGGATCTGCACCGCTTCCCCGGTCCTGCATGGGAAAGCCTCACCCGCATTGCAAAGAACGCGCTGGGACGCGGCGACGAGAAGGTCAAGGCGACAGCATGACAACGGTAAAACGGCCTGGCGGCCGCAAACCCGCTGCCGGCAAGGGCAAGGCGGGACAGCGCAAGACTGAAGCAACGTTGAAGGCCACGCCCCCGGAGGAAACTTCGGCGGCGGCCGCCGAGCCCGCTCCGGCGTCGGCTGGTCCAGTCGGTCCGCGACGGCAGCCTGTTCGGGCGCATTGCCCGTTGGTCCTGCGACCATGCTTGGCTGGTTGTGGCTGCCTTCGTCATTCTGGCGATTGGTGGGGCGACGCTCGCCGCCACCAAGCTCAGGGTCGATACCGATCCCGACCTGATGATTTCGAACGAGCTCGACTTCAAGCAGGCGAACCACGCCTTCAACAAGACCTTTCCTTCGGTGGATGCAAACTTTCTGTTCGTCATTGATGCAGACAAGCCCGAGGACGCCCGCGATGCTGCCTTCCGCGTCGCCGAGCGGTTACGCTCCCAGCCGAAACTGTTCGCCCATGTGCTGGCCCCCGGCACCGGACCGTTCTACGACGATCATGGCGTACTCTATGCCGAGCCGGCTGAGGTGAAACAGCTCGTCGACGGTATCGTGCAGTCCGGACCGATGTTGAAGGGGCTTGCCGACCAGCCGAATCTTGCCGGTCTGTCCAGCCTGCTGAACGAGGTGACCGCCTATACCCAGGCCGGCCGTGCGCCGGACGGCGTTACCGGATTTCTTGACCAGGCCGCCCGCACCGTCGAGGGCGAAACCACTGGTGACCGCCGGCCGCTGGACTGGACCGCCCTGTCCGATGACGGCCCGAAGCTCACGGAAAAGCGCTGGTTCGTGCTGGCAAAGCCCATACTCGACTTTACCCAGCTTGAAGCCGCAGCCGGCCCGATGACGGCGGCGCGGGCGCTGCTGACCGACCCCTCCGTCACCGGCAACGGCGCTGCGACGGTGAGGCTGACCGGCGAGGCGGCGATGGATGCCGAGGAATTCGAAGCCGTCACCAAGGGCGCGGCAGTGGCCGGCATCGTGTCCTTCATCATCGTGTCGCTGACTGTCTTCTTCGGCCTGCCCAGCCTGCGGCTTGTCTTCCCGGCCATGGCGTTGATCATTCTCGGCTTCCTGATCAATACCGGGTTCGCCACCATCTCCATCGGTTATCTCAACATGATCTCGGTGGCCTTTGCGGTGTTGTTCATCGGCCTTGGCGTCGACTATGCGGTGCACGTGGTGCTGCGTTATGCCGAGGAGCGGGCCAGGGGGCTCGACCGTACCGCCGCCGCCGCCGAGGCCGTGACCAAGATGGGTCCCGCGCTGGGCCTTTGCACGCTGACCACCGCGCTGGCGTTCCTTGCCTTTGCGCCGACCGATTTTGTCGGCATGGCGCAGCTTGGCATCATTGCCTCGGGAGGCATGGTCATTGCCTTCGTCGCGTCCATCACGCTGGTGCCGGCGCTGCTCAAGCTGATACCGGACAACCAGGGCAAGATCGAGCGCAAGCTGGCCCACAAGGTGGCTGAGGAACGCGCTCCGGGTGACAACTCCTCGACTGTCCGCAAGGTCGCCACGCTGGTGGTGATTGCCGTGGCGCTGGCAGCCCTGTTCACGTTCCCGCAGGCGCGCTTCGACGGCGATCCGGTCAACCTTAAAGATCCGGATTCACCGTCCGTGCGCGCTTTCCTGGACGTCGCCAGGGATGAGGCTGGCGTACACTACACCGCTCAGTACGTGACCGAAGCGGGGCCGAAGGCGCGCGAGATGCTGGAGAAGTTCAAGGCGCTGCCGGAAGTCGACAAGGTGCTGATGGTGGAGGAGTTCCTGCCGGCAGATCAGGACCGGAAACTCGCCGAGCTGGCGCGGCTTGCTGACCTGGTGCCGCGCACCGTCAACTCGGAGGCCGATATCGGCGCACCGGCTCGGTGGCGCATGCTGGACCTGATCTCGCAGAACATGACGGCGCTTTCCGAAACGCCTGATGCACCCGCTGATCTGAAGGCTTCCGCCACCCGTCTGAAAGATGCCATAGCTGCAGTTCGACAATGCCAGGGGACAGGACGAGGATGCCGTGCGCCAGCTTGAAGACGCACTGTTCTCCGGCCTGCCTGCCATGTTGGCCGACGTCAACCGTCTGGCCACCACCAGCCGCGTGACCATCGACTCGCTCGATGAAAGCATCCGGGAACGCTATGTGGCAGAGGATGGGCGCTGGCGGCTGGAGATATCGCCCGCCGGAGACATGCGCGACGAAGGCAAGCTGGCAGAGTTCGTTGATGCGGTGAAAGCCGTTTCCGGCGATGTGATGGGTCCGGCCGTCGGCGTTGCAGGTTCTGCCGATGCGGTCGCGAAGTCGATGATGCTGGCAACGCTGGCCGCACTCGTGCTGGTGGTGCTGGTCATCTGGCCAACCTTGCGCAGCATCCGTGATGTGGCGCTGGTGCTGGCGCCACTGCTGCTCGCCGCCACCTTGATGATCGGCTACACCGTGGTGTTCGATGCGCCGTTCAACTTCGCCAACGTCATCGTGCTGCCGCTGCTGCTGGGCCTGGGGGTGGACTCGAGCATCCACTACGTCATGCGGGCCCGCGAGGGCGACAATGGCACGGACGTGACCGGCACCTCGACACCGCGTGCGGTGCTCATTTCGGCCATGACGACCATCGGTTCATTCGGCACCCTGTGGCTGTCGGCGCACCGCGGCATGGCCAGCATGGGCGAGTTGCTGACCATCGCCATTCTGGTCACGCTGGTGTGCACCCTGGTGGTCCTGCCGCAGCTGATCGAGTGGGCGTACAGGAAGAAGCCCAGTGGCTAATCCGCACACCTTTGCGTGTGCCTATTGACGTGGACAACAACTGAGGCATTTTAGGCCGCAATTCCGTTTGCCGGGGCCTGAAACGGACTGAACCAACAAGAAAAGCAAGGTACTGACATCGTGACCGTCCCCTTCATGCAACAAGTGCGCGTCGGCGCCTACGTGATGAAACAGAAGCTCAAGGGCAACAAGCGCTATCCGCTGGTGCTGATGCTGGAGCCGCTGTTCAAGTGCAACCTGGCCTGTGCCGGTTGCGGCAAGATCGATTATCCCAAGCCGATCCTCGACAAGCGCCTGTCGGTGAAGGAATGCCTCGACGCCGTCGATGAATGCGGCGCACCGATCGTGGCCATTCCCGGCGGCGAACCGCTGATCCACAAGGAAATCGGCGAGATCGTCGAAGGAATCGTGGCGCGCAAGAAGTACGTGTCGCTGTGCACCAATGCGCTGCTGCTGGAAAAGAAGCTGCACCTCTTCAAGCCGTCGCCGTATCTGTTCTTCTCGGTACACCTCGACGGCCTGAAGGATCACCACGACAAGGCGGTTTGCCAGACCGGCGTGTTTGACCGCGCCATTTCGGCCATCAAGGCGGCCCAGAAGGCCGGCTTCCAGGTCAATGCGAACGCCACCATCTTCGACGGCCATGCGCCGGAAGACATCGCGAAGTTCCTCGACATGACCACCGAGATGGGCGTCAACGTCTCCATCTCCCCCGGCTTCATGTACGAGCGCGCCCCCGACCAGGAGCACTTCCTGTCGCGCCGCAAGACCAAGCAGCTGTTCCGCGAAGTGTTCAAGCACGGCAAGGGCAAGAAGTGGAAGCTGTCGCACTCGACGCTGTTCCTCGACTTCCTCGCCGGCAACCAGGAATACATGTGCACGCCGTGGGGCATGCCGACCCGCAACGTGTTTGGCTGGCAGAAGCCCTGCTACCTGCTCGGCGAAGGCTACGTGAAGTCCTTCAAGGAACTCATGGAGACCACCGACTGGGACAGCTACGGCACTGGCCGCTACGAGAAGTGTTCCAACTGCATGGCACACTGCGGCTATGAGCCGACGGCGGCAGCCGACGCCACCAACAATCCGCTGAAGGCGCTGGTTGTGGCGCTGCGCGGCGTCAAGACGGAAGGCGACTTTGCCCCCGAGATCGATCTGACCCAGGCGCGCAAGGCCGATTATGACCTGCACGAGGAGCACGTCGCCAAGGTGATGAAGAATATTCACACGCCGACCAATGTGGCGGCCGAGTAAGCCTTCAGTTCCGCAGAATTGAGTACAGTTCAGCCCGGTGCCGGCAACGGTGCCGGGCTTTGTCTTTGCTGGCTATGCCGGAATGGCGAAGCCCGGTTTGAGCGCCTCGCAGACCGCCTTCAGACGGCCTTGCGCGATGGCTGACTTGCGGCCCAGCGCCATCAGGGCAGGCACGTCCCTCGGGTGCCGGGCAAGGCCGCGCACCAGACCCTTGATGTTGAGATTGCCTTCAGGCTTGACTGCGTCCGCAGTGGCATGGGGCAGGGCGTCGCCTGCGCCGTCAAGCACGATGCGAATGGCGAGGAAGGGGATGTGCAGGCGTCGCGCGGCATGGGCGATGCCGGCGCTTTCCATGTCGACGGCGCACGCCCTGTATCGCTGGTGCACGTCGCGCTTGCCGGCCGCCGATGTGATGACGTCGCGGGCGCTGAACATGGTTTCTGCGCAAGGTTGCAGGTCGGCAAGCCCCGCCATGACCGATGCGTGCCAGGCTTCGTCCGCGTCAAACCGCTCTTCCGCATCCGGCGTGATGACGTACCTCGGCACGACGACGCTGCCACAGGCAAGCGCCGGGTCCAGCCCGCCGCAAAAGCCAAGCGAGACCAGTCCGGCAAGCCTGCCGTTCCCACGGCCCAGCCCTTCTGCGGCGATGTAACCGGCCGCACGCCCGACGCCGGACTGTGCAAGAATGAAGGATGAATTGTCGGCGCCAAGGCATTTGCGCGCCACCGCGAACTCCTGCTGGAGCGCGGTCACAAGCCCGACCGGGCAGGATGTGCGGGAAACCGTCATGGCGATGAGCAAGTGACCCGGAATCGCCAGCCGGTCAAGCGGGAACTACATGCCCCACTGCACCTTCCGGGAGTTGCCGCGCATCAGGTTGGCGTAACGGCCCAGCGCCCACGCCGGAAAATAGGCCGAATAGCCATGGTAGCGCAGGTAGAATACCCGCGGAAAGCCGACTGCTGTGTACCAGGGCTCGTCCCACTTGGCGCCATCGCGCGGTGCATGGGTGATGTACTGCGCGCCACGCGCCACCGATTCATGCTCCACTTCGCCAGCCGCCATCAGGCCGAGCATGGCCCACGCCGTCTGCGACGGGGTGGATGATTTGGCTTCGCCGCGGCGTTCTTTCCAGTAGGTGGCGCCGTCTTCGCCCCAGCCGCCGTCGTCGCGCTGCTGCGAGATCAGCCAGTCGACCGCCTTGCGCACCCACGGCTGGCTCATGTCTTCGCCAACCGCATTTATGGCATTGAGCGCCGACCAGGTGCCGTAGATGTAGTTGGTGCCCCAGCGGCCGAACCAGGAACCATCGGTCTCCTGTTCGGACTTGATGAACTCGATGCCGCGGCGGATCGACTGGTGATCGCGCTCATAGCCGATCTGAGCCAGGAACGACAGGCAGCGCGCCGCCACGTCCACCGTCGGCGGGTCGAGCAGGGCGCCATGATCGGCGAACGGAATGGTGTTGAGGAACTCGGCATTGTTGTCGATGTCGAAGGCGCCCCAGCCGCCGTTGGACGACTGCATGCCGACGATCCACTTGGCTGCGCGCTCGATGTTGAGCTTGTAGCGCACCGGATCGACGCGGTGCAGCAGCATGCCCACCACGGCGGTGTCATCGACGTCCGGATAGTAATCGTTCTTGTACTGGAACGCCCAGCCGCCCGGCTCCAGGTCCGGCGCGTTGATTGCCCAGTCGCCCTTGACGTCGAGAATTTGCTCCGCCGCCAGCCAGTCGCACATCTTGATGATGCGCTCGTCGGTTTCCGGTACGCCCGCTTCCAGCAAGGCATGTGCGGCCAGCGAGGTGTCCCAGATCGGGAGAGACGCACGGCTGCGGATAGCGCGGCGCGCCATCGCGCGTCTCGCGGCGGTTGGTCACCAGCTTGCGGCAGGACGCCAGCGCGATCTTGAAGTCCGGGTGGTCGGGGCTCATGCCCAGCGTGTCATAAGCCATGACGGTGTTGGCCATGGCCGGGAAGATGGCGCCCAGGCCATCGTCGCCGTTGAGACGGGGCTTGATGAAGTCCAGCGCCTTCCTGATTGCCGCCTTGCGGAACGGCAGGCGCGGAAAGATGTGCTTTTCGGCAGGTTGCAGCAACTTGTCGATCTGCAGGAAGAACTCGCCCCAGCGGCTGCCGGTATGGTTGTGGTTCCAAACCTTGATGTTTTCCGGCGGGGTGCAGAAGATTTCACGGCAGCTTGCGCCGACCGGGTTGCGCGCCATCGGCTTCAGCGCGGCAAGGATGGTCAACGGCGCGATCACCGTGCGTGACCAGTAGGCGAACTTCCAGATGTTGGCCGGGAACCACTTGGGCATCAACATCAGCTCGACCGGCATTGCCGGCACGCCGCGCCACGGCACCTGGCCGAACAGCGCCAGCGAGTAACGGCAGAACACATTCGACTTTTCCGCGCCGCCATGGGCCAGAATCGCGTTGCGGGCGCGCACCATGTGCGGCGCATCCTCGCTGTCGCCTAGCAGCTTCAGCGCGAAGTAAGCCTTCACCGAGGCAGAGATGTTGAACCCGCCTTCATAGAACAGCGGCCAGCCGCCATGCGTCTTGGACTGCAGCGAACGCAGGTACTCGCCCAATTCCGCTTCCAGCTCGGGTTCGCGCATGTCGAGGAAATGATTGAGGAAAACGTACTCGGACGGGATCGTCGCATCGGCCTCCAGCTCGAACACGATGTGTCCGTCGGCCTGTTGCATGGCAAGCAGGTTCTGCGCTGCATCGCTGGCGACGCTGGCTGCATCGGACACAAGTGTGGGAGTAAGCCCGGACTTGGGGCGGAGGACGTAAACGTTCGACTGCATGTTACCTCAACTTTCAGATAACCGCCGGTCGAGTCACGCCCTCTCGACAACCGGTGGTTTCCTAAAGACGAATTACTGCCGTTCAAGTCAACTCTAAAGAGACCTCAACAGTCTTTGTGCGGCGGTTTGCCCCGATCTGATCGATCCTTCGATCGTCGAAGGCAGGCCATTGTCAATCCAGTCCCCAGCAAGCACCAGATTGTGCCAATTTGTTGACGGTCCGGGCCGCCGCGCCAGTTGCTCGGCGGTGCCCTTGAAGGTGGCCCGCCGCTCCGTCAGCACCCTGGTCCTGGCCGGCATGCGCTCGGGGTCCTGGCCGATTTCGGGGGCAATTTCGCGCCAGACCGTGTCCAGAACCTGCGTCTTGTCCATGGCGGCGACCTTGTCCCCGGCCGATATGGTGACCGAGGCAACGTCGTCGCGCACGAACAGCCAGTGTGACATGGAATTGAGCATGCCCAGCACGTGATGCTTCATCAGGGGCGTGCGCCCGCCGTCCACCCGGAAGTGTGCGTTGACGATCGGCACGAAAGCGTCCGGCGCGCTGATCTCGCCCAGCACCATGCCGGCGAACCATGCGGGCAGGGCCGACACCACCACGTCGCCCGGCTTCACCTCTTCGCGCCCGGTGCCGGCGTTGATGGCGGTGACGCGTTTGCCGTCAGTCTCGATGCCGGCCACGCGGCAATTGTAGCGGATCTCGCCACCCCGGTCCGCCAGCCACTTCAGCGCCGGATCGACGAAAGTGAATGACAAGCCGCGGCGCGAGATCATCGGCCGCGAATAGTCAGCCCCGCGCGCCAGCGTCTCCCGGATGACAGGGGTCAGCAGCCTGGCTGCCGCTTCGTGCGATTCGGTGTTCATCACGCCTACGGTGAACGGATCCCAGAACCGTTCGTACAACGCGCCCTGGCCGGCAAACAGCTGCTTGACGGTGCGGTTGCCGGCGCTCAGCAGTTTGAGCCCGGTGAGGTATTCCGACAGCCGGGTGCCTGGCACACGCCGGTCCTTGTCGAGAATCCACCACGGCATCGGCCCCTTGTTGAGCTCGATGGTCCAGCGCTCGCCGGCTTTTACGTCAACGAACGGGAACTCGGCCTTCTGTGGCCCGATCAGTTCATCGAGCGCGCCGATGGTCTCGAGGAACGACAGCGCCGAGCGGTTGCCGGACAACAGCAGGTGGTTGCCGTTGTCGATGATGGCGTCGAGGCCGGGGTCATGGAACGACCGGCAGCGCCCGCCCGCATGGCCGGTTTGTTCATACAGCACCACGCGGAACTGTGCCTTCGACAGCTCGACCGCCGCCGACAGGCCGGCCACGCCGGCGCCTATGATGTGCGCTGTTGCCATGATGTCCTCAGAAAAACCCGTGCCGCAGTGCGATCAGCAGCTTTTCCTTGCCGCCGACCAGCCGCTTCGATACGGCAGGGTCCGCCAGCGCCGCATCGGGCAGGGCTATCATGAGCTCCAGATTGCGCTGGTAGACCGACTTCATGATGCGGGCTGGGCGCATCACGTCCTTGCGGCAAAGCGCCATGGCGTCATCGGCGAACCCGTATTCCTGCCGGGCGATCTCCGCCAGTTCTCGCCACATGGCCACGTACCCGGGCTGCGAACTGATCGTTTTCGGGTCTGACCAGTCAATCCCGTGCTTTTCCAGCAGCTCTCGCGGCAGGTAGACCCGCCCGATGCCGGCATCCTCGTCAACGTCGCGCAGGATGTTGGTGATCTGCAATGCCCGGCCCGTGTGGTGGGCCACCGCCACGCCATGGTCCGAAGGGTCGCCGAACACGCACACGCACAATCGTCCGACGGCGCAGGCAACCCGGTCTACATACAGGTCGAATGTCTTGAAGTCCGGCGCGATGACTGGCTGGCCCGCGTCCATCTCCATGCCGGCGATCACTTCCATGAAGTCGTCGCGACGCAGCGAGAAATCTTCCAGCGGCTGCAGCAGGGCGCGGGTTTCCGGCCATGAGGGACGGCCTGCATAAAGCGCATCCACCTCGGCCCGCCACGCGGCAAGCTGTTCGCGCTTCTGGCCTTCGGTCAGGTCTTCGCTGTCGGCGATGTCGTCAACCTTGCGGCAGAACGAGTAGACGGCGAACATCGCTTCGCGTTGCGGCTTGGGCAACAGACGCATGGCCCAGTAAAACGATGTGGATGCGTCACGGACCGTGCGTGCGATGGTACGAGCCTCGCTCGCCGCGGAAGCCCCCGCCGCCAATGTGTCCGTGTGGTTTGCCATCATGTCATTTCAACCCGCCGCCGGGGCGCCTCCCTTGCCCGGCAGGCCATGCATCAGGACTTCTTATTGGCGAATTCCAGCACTTTCTTGTCAAGCTTCAGGCCTCGCAGCACCTCGACCACGATATCGTCGGCCTCGAGCCTGGCCTGCTTGTACTGCCAATCCGGCGCGCCATGGCCGATGAAGGCATCCGGCAGCGTCATCGGCTTGACCACCGCGCCACCCTGCAGCATGCCCTGGTTGGCCAGGTGATGCAGCACGTGGCTGGAGAAGCCGCCGATTGAGCCTTCCTCAAGTGTAAGCACCAGCTGGTGGTTCTTGACCAGGCTTTCGATCATGGCGGTGTCCAGCGGCTTGGCGAAGCGGGCATCTGCCACCGTCACCGAGACGCCGCGCTGGGCCAGGTCTTCTGCCGCCTTCAGGCAGGTGCCGAGGCGCCCGCCGAGGTTGAGCAGGGCGGCTTGCGTGCCCTCGCGCATGATGCGGCCCTTGCCGATTTCCAGCGGCGTGCCGATTTCCGGCATGTCGACGCCAATGCCTTCGCCACGCGGATAGCGGAAGGCGCACGGGCCTTCCTCGTACGCCACCGCCGTTGCCACCATGTGCATCAGTTCTGCTTCGTCACCGGCAGCCATGACCACCATGTTGGGCAGACAGGCGAGATAGGCGACGTCGAACGAGCCTGCATGGGTGGCGCCGTCCTGGCCAACGAGACCGGCGCGGTCGATGGCGAAGCGTACCGGCAACCGCTGCAGCGCCACGTCATGCACCACCTGGTCATAGGCGCGCTGCAGGAACGTCGAATAGATTGCTGCGAAAGGCTTGAAGCCTTCGGTCGCCATGCCTGCGGCAAACGTAACGGCATGCTGTTCGGCAATGCCGACGTCGAAGGTGCGGTCCGGGTAGTGCTCCTCGAACTTGTCCACGCCGGTGCCCGACGGCATGGCCGCGGTAATGGCGATGATCTTGTCATCGGCCGCAGCATGCTTGATCAGCGACTGGGCGAACACCGAGGTATAGCTCGGTGCGTTGGAGGCAGCCTTCTTCTGTTCGAACGTCAGCGGATCGAACTTGCCGACCGCGTGATGCTTTTCCTTGTTGGTCTCGGAGAACGGATGTCCCTTGCCCTTTTCGGTGATCACGTGCAGCAGCACCGGACCTACTTCCTTGGCCTCGCGGATGTTTTCCAGCACCGGCACCAGGGTATCGAGATCGTGGCCGTCAACCGGGCCGACATAATAGAAGCCCAGTTCCTCGAACAGCGTACCGCCCATCACCATGCCGCGGGCATATTCATCCACGCGTTCGGCAGCCTTGCGCAGCGTCTTGGGGAACTTGTTGGACAGCTTGAGGGCAATATCGCGCAGTGACAGGAACGGGTGCGTCGAGACCAGCCACGACAGGTAGTTGGTCAGCGCGCCCACGCCCGGGGCAATCGACATGCCGTTGTCGTTCAGCACCACCAGCATGCGGCTGTCCAGCGCGCCGGCGTTGTTCATCGCCTCGTAGGCCATGCCGGCGCTCATCGAGCCGTCGCCGATCACTGCGATGACGTGGTTGTCGCCACCCAGCAGGTCGCGCGCCACGGCCATGCCGAGGCCAGCGGAGATGGAGGTCGAGGAGTGTGCGGCGCCGAACGGGTCGTATTCACTCTCGTCGCGCTTGGTGAAGCCGTAGAGGCCGTCGGACTGGCGGATCTTGCGGATGCGGTCGCGCCGCCCGGTCAGGATCTTGTGCGGGTAGGCCTGGTGGCTCACGTCCCAGATCAGCCGGTCCTTCGGGGTGTTGTAGACATAGTGCAACGCCACCGTCAGTTCGACCACGCCGAGGCCTGCGCCGAAGTGGCCGCCGGTCACCGAGGCTGCGTCGATGGTTTCGTCGCGCAACTCCTTGGCCACCTGCACCAGGTCTTCTGGCTTCAGTCTTCTCAGATCGGCAGGATACTTTATCGTGTCAAGCAGAGGGGTCGATATTGGCATGCTGTCTCTTCGATCTTGTTCTTCACCGGTCTGGTTCGCAGGCGGAGTAATTCATTCGCCCAGCCATGCTTGTGGACTGTTCCGGCAGCCGGATCAATCGCCGTCATGTCGCACGAAATCCGCTGTGTATACCAAATCCCGGCCCGCGCCAACCTCTCCATTGGGCGAGGGTTACCCAGATCAGGCCGGGAGCGTGCAACGCAGGACAAGCTAGAACAACGCCTTTATGGCGCCTTTTAGGCCGCACCATGCGAACATCGGCTTTGAAAGTTCGACCCGTCTGGCCACCGGATCCTCGCGGCGAAGCTTCTCGACCAGCTTCCAGGCAATGGACACGATTACGCCGGATTCCATCGCCAGCGACCGGGATTTCAGCGCGCCGGGCAGTTTGTCCGCCTCCCGGAGCAGATCTTCGGTGCCGTCGAGGCAGCGCATCTGCACCGCCCGCAAGGAGGCGGGTGAGGCTGCCTCGCGCAGCATTTCCACCTTCGCGCCCGCTTCGGCGCACCAGTCCAGCGGCAGGTAGCAGCGGTCCATGGTCTTCAGGTCGTCGGCGCAATCCTGCAGGTGGTTGATCACCTGAAGTGCGTTGCACAGGGCGTCGGAATACTCGAAGTGCGCCTTGTCCTCGCCGTGCAGCTCCAGCAGGTAGCGCCCCACCGGCGAGGCTGAGCGCATGCAATAGTCGATCAGCTCGTCCCAGTTGTTGTAGCGGCTCTTGATGGCGTCCTGCCGGAACGCCGAGATCAGGTCGCTGGCGTGGGCGAGGTTCACACCTGTTTCCAGCATCGAGGCGCGCACGGCGGTGGCCTTGGCGACCTCCGGGCCCGGGTTGGCGGTGCGCCCGAGCAGCGCGTCGTCCATGGCGTTGAGCCGGGCGATCTTGTCCTGCGGCGGGGTGTCCGGGTTGTCGGCAATGTCGTCGATGGCGCGGGCAAACGCATAATAGGTTGCGACGTGCGGCCGCAGCCGCTTTGGCAGCAGGAACGAGCCTACGGGAAAGTTCTCGTCCGCCGCACCCTTGCCGGAGGGTGTTTCGATGTGCTGGGGCGCGTCCGTCATGCCTGCTCCGCCAGCGCTACAAGAGCCTTGGTCATGGCGCTTTCAGCATCCGCCAGGTGGCGCACCACGGTGAAATGATTGTCGCCGGGGCTTTCCACCCATGAACAGTCGAGCCCGGCGCCCAGCCATGTGGCCGCCAGCGTCTCGCTCTGCCGGTGGTACTCGCGCGATTCAGCGCCGCCCACCCACGCCTCGAACCGGCCCTGCGCTGGCGGCGTCCAGCACAACGGGCTGGCGGCGCGCGCGGCCTCCTCGTCCATCTTCAGCACGTCGTTGACATAGACCGGCAGGAGCGGCCGCAGATCATAGAGGCCCGAAATGCCCATGCCCGACATCACCAGATCGGCAGGAGCGCCGTGCGCGGTCCAGTCCGTCGCCATCATGCACGCCGCCAGGTGCCCGCCCGCCGAGTGCCCGCACACCACCAGCTTCCGCCCGTGCGACTGCCACAGGTGCAGGCAAAGCGCCTGCAGATCTCGATGATGTCGGCGATGCCCACCTCCGGCGCCAGCCGGTACGACGGGATTGCCACATCAACTCCGTGCGCGTTGCAGCCCGCCGCCATGTGGGAAAAGAACGAGCGATCAAGCGCCTGCCAGTAACCGCCGTGAATGAACACCACGAAGGGCGACATGCGCGCCGTCCGCCTTGCCGGAACAGGTCAAAGGCGTGGCGCTCGTGGCCGCCATAAGCGATGCCCTGCTTGCTGCCAGAGGTGTCGCGATAGGCTTGCGCATCGCGCACCCACCCGGCCATGACATCGGCGTGGTCCGGCACCAGGGCGCGGTTGTTGTACTGGGCGTTCAGGTCCATGGGCGGGTTCTGCCAGATTTTGCCGGTTGCGCCAAGGCTGCAAACCCTGAGCGAGATCGCAATCTAGATGTCAAATTCCTCGATGCTTCTCCACCGCCTTGCGCAGCTGCTCCGACCAGGTGGCCGACAGTTTGGAGAAATACGGGTCGTTCTTCTCGATCCGCCGCACCCGGTCTATGGCCAGCGTATCCTTGTTGTAGACCACCAGGTCGATCGGCATGCCCACCGACAGGTTGGAGCGCAGCGTCGAGTCGAACGACAGCAGCACCACCTTGGCCGCCTCGCCCAGCCGCATGTCGCGCCCCACCACCCGGTCGAGGATCGGCTTGCCGTACTTGTGCTCGCCGATCTGGAAGAACGGCGTATCTGTTTTGGCCTCGATGAAGTTGCCTTCCGAATAGATGTGAAACAGCCGCGTCTCTTCCTGGCCGATCTGGCCGCCGAAGATGAACTGCGCCGAGAATGCATCGCCATTGAGGCCTTCGTCGGCATGGCTCTTGCGCACGGTCTTCAGCGTCCGGCCGACCAGCTTTGCCGCCTGGTACATGGAGTGCACGTTCATCAGCGTGGCCTCGCCGTCGGCTGACACAGCGGACTTCATCGCCTCGTCGAGGTCGGCGATCACCGCCTGCGTCACCGCCAGGTTTCCTGCCGACAGCAGGATGAACACCCGCTCCCCGCGCACCTCCCAGGTGTGCAGCTTGCGGAACGTGGCAATGTTGTCGAGACCCGCATTGGTGCGGGTGTCGGCGGCCATGACGAGGCCGCGGTTGAGTTTCAGGCCGACGCAATAGGTCATGGGCGGGAAAGTCCGACAGGTTGATTCCGGCGAGGCGAGAACGCTACTGCTCTGCTGCGGGATCGACAAGTACTTCGACGCGCAGGTGTTCGGCTGATTGCTGATAGCCGCGCCGGATGCCTTTCACCGGCCGCGCGCCGGTCACGTCCATGGCCACCGCCACGCGCACATAGCGCTCGTCCGGGCACATCCGGTTGGCCACGTCGAAGCCGATCCAGCCCAGGTCCGGCACGTACGCCTCGGCCCAGGCGTGGCTGGCCTCGGCCGTTTCGCCAGGCGTCATCGCCATGTAGCCCGATACGTACCGCGCCGGCATGCCGAGCTCGCGTGCGGCCGAGATGAACACGTGGGCGTGGTCCTGGCACACGCCCTTGCCCTCCTTCAGCGCCTCCGCCGCGGTGGTATGGGCGTGGCTGGCGCCGACCACGAAGTCGATGGCGTCGCGCACCGAGCCCATCAGCCCGTGCATCAGGTCAAGGCCCGTCTCGCCCTCGTGCCGGCGGGCAAGCGCCCGGATGGCGGCGTTGGGCTGCGTCGGCGGGGTCGGGCGTCAGGTAGGCGCCCAGCGGCACCTGGCCCGCATCCGGTCCCATCACGCCGGCAGCGTCCCTTGTGTCCACCGTGCCTTCGGCAATCACCTCCACCTTCGCTGCCTCAAGCTGGACATTGATCAGGTGGGTGACGTTGCCGAAGGCATCGGTATAGCGCAGCGCCTGCTCAATGTCCGGCGCCGTCACCCTCCAGTCCAGCACCGTCTGGGTGGCGCTGGTCTGCGGCGTCAGGTAACACCGCTGGATCAGCTGTCCGCCCGGCTGGTCGTACTGGTAGATGGTGGAGTGCCGGATATTCAGTTTCATTGGAAGTTATAGGCGTTGGCGATTTCCTGGTTGAGGCGATTGTTGTCCACGATGAAGTCAGTCAGGAATTCGTGCAACCCCGACTGGAAAATCGCTTCCATGTCCGCCTGCGCCAGCCGCCGGTTGGTCGCTTCTGCAATGTCGTTGCAGGCGGTGCGCTCGCCGTAGTCTGCAGCGAGGTCGCCCAGGCTGCGGGAAATCCAGTTGTAGCAGAACACCAGCGAGCGCGGCATGCGCCGGGTTCAGGATGAGGAACTGCGCCACGTTCCACGGCTGGTAGTTGGCGTCCTTGTAGGCCCAGCGGTAGGCCCGGTGCGCGGAGACGGAGCGCAGCAGCGACGCCCATTGCTGCTGGTCGATGGCGCTGCCCGGTCCTGAACCGCGCGGCAGCAGGATGTGATACTTCACGTCGAGGATGCGCGCTGTGTTGTCGGCCCGCTCGACGAAGGCGCCGGCCTGGCTGAAGTGGAAGCTGTCGAGCCGCAGCGCAGTGCCCAGCATGGCGCCGCGGAACAGCATCGAGCGCTGCTTGATCCAGTCCAGCAGGCCCGGCAGCTTGTCCGAGCTCAGGTGCGAGGCGCGCAGCTGGCTCAGCTCGTTCCACGTGGAGTTGAGGCTCTCCCACACGTCGCGGCTCAGCGAGGTGCGCACCGAGCGTCCGTTGTTGCGCGCCGTCTCCATGCACGAGCGGATGGAGGAGGGGTTCTCCCGGTCGAGCACGAGGTGCTGGATGACGTTCTCCTTGCTGGCTTCGTCGTACTTGGCGTCGAACGTCGCCTCGCACTGGGCGCTGATCAGCACCGAGCGCCAGTCGTTGGCGTGGCCGCGGAACGGCTTCGGCATCAGCGAGATGCGGTAGCTCACCTCGACGAGGCGCGCCATGTTTTCCGCCCGCTCGACATAGCGGGCCATCCAGAACAGCGAGGCGGCGTTTCTTCCAAGGAGCATGGGCGTCAGTCCTCCAGCACCCAGGTGTCCTTGGTGCCGCCGCCCTGCGACGAGTTCACCACCAGCGATCCCTGCTTCATCGCCACCCGCGTGAAGCCGCCCGGCGTGATGCGGATCTGGTCGCCGGTCAGCACGAACGGGCGAAGGTCCACGTGACGCGGCGCCACGCCCTTGCTGACGAAGGTGGGCGCGCTCGACAGCGCCAGCGTCGGCTGGGCGATGTAGTTGTCCGGCCGCTTCTTGAGGATCTGGCGGAAAGCAGCGATCTCCTTCTTGCTGGCGGTCGGACCCACCAGCATGCCGTAGCCACCCGAGCCGTGCACCTCCTTGACCACCAGTTCCGGCAGGTGATCGAGCACGTATCTGAGTGATTCATCCTCCGAACAACGCCACGTAGGCACGTTGTTCAGCAACGGTTTTTCGCCCGTGTAGAACTCAACGATGTCGGGCATGAACGAATAGATCGCCTTGTCGTCGGCAATGCCGGTGCCGGGCGCGTTGACGATGGTGACGCGGCCCGCCCGGTACACGTCGAAGATGCCGGGCACGCCCAGCGTCGAGTCCGGGTTGAAGGTCAGCGGGTCGAGGAAGCCGTCGTCGATGCGCCGGTACACCACGTCCACCCGCACCGGCTCGCTGCGTGGTGCGCATGTAGACGAAGCCGCCGTCCACATAGAGGTCATCGCCGGTGCACAGCTGCACGCCCATCTCGTCGGCCAGGAACGCGTGCTCGAAAAACGCCGAGTTGTAGATGCCCGGCGTCAGCACGATGCACGTCGGCTCGCCCTCGCACGCGGGCGGCGCGACCGAGTCGAGCGTCGCGGCGCAGCATCTGCGGATAGTGCTCGATGGCCGCCACCCGGTGCCGCGCGAACAGGTCCGGGAACAGGTACATCATCGCCTCCCGGTCCTCCAGCATGTAGGACACGCCTGACGGCGTGCGGCAGTTGTCTTCGAGCACGTAGAACTCGTCCTCGCCGACGCGCACGATGTCGGTGCCGATGATGTGGGCATAGACGTTGCGGGCAGGGGTCATGCCCGCCATCTGCGGCAGGTAGGCCTCGTTCTGCAGCACCAGCGCCGACGGCACCCGGCCCGCGCGCAGGATTTCCTGGCGGTGATAGATGTCGTCGATGAAGGCGTTGAGCGCGGCGACGCGCTGGCGGATGCCGGCCTCCAGCCGGCGCCACTCGCTGGCGGCGAAGATGCGCGGAATGATGTCGAACGGGATCAGCCGCTCCGAGGCGTCCTGGTTGCCATAGACGGCGAAGGTGATGCCCAGCCGGCGGAAAATGGACTCCGCCTCACGGCTCTTGGCGCGCAGGTCGGCCGGCGACTGGGTGTCGAGCCACTGTTTGAAGATCGCGTACGGCGCGCGCACCTGCCCGTCCGGCCCCAGCATTTCATTGAAGTTCTCAGCCATCGTGCCAACCAGTATTGCGCGTCACGGCGCTGACACAAAGCCCAGATTTTAGGCAGGGGCTGCATATGCCTTGAACTTGCCAACCCCATCAACCTCATGGCATTCTCTTCCACACCATGTTCTTCAGGATTGGAAAAACCGGCTGTCTGAGCCTGCGCGACCAGCGTGTGAACCACGACGAGGTGCTGCTCAACTGCGCCCGCATCGGCTTCAACCCCTGACTTCTCCATGATCGCCTGAGCGGGCTTGCGCCTCCGTTTGCGCAGGCTCTTTTCCCGGATCATTTTGGAGAACCCCATGAACAAGAACCTGAATATCGAGGAACTGGTCGCCGCCGATACCGCGCACCATTTCCACCCCTTCACCGACCACAAGTCGTTCCACGCCGCCGGCGGCGCCCGCGTCATCACCCACGCCAAGGGCGTCTACATCTGGGACGGCAAGGGCAACAGGATGCTCGACGCCATGTCCGGCCTGTGGTGCGTCAACGTCGGCTATGGCCGCAAGGAACTGGCCGAGGCCGCCTACCAGCAGATGCTGGACCTGCCGTTCTACAACACCTTCTTCAAGACCACGACGGTGCCGGCCACGCTGCTGGCGGAGAAGGTGGCGAGCCTGCTGCCCGAGCGCTTCAACCAGATCTTTTTCGTCAACTCCGGCTCCGAAGCCAACGACACCATGGTGCGCTTCATCCGCCGCTACTGGGAGATCAAGGGCCAGCCCGAGCGCATGCACCTGATTGCCCGGCGCCGCGCCTATCACGGCTCCACCTGCATTTCCGCGTCGCTCGGCGGCATGTCGGCCATGCACGCGCAGGGCGGCCTGCCGCTGCCCGGCTTCCATCACGTGCTGGAGCCCGACTGGTTCCAGCATGGCGGCGAAATGAGCCCGGAGGAGTTCGGCCTCAAGGCGGCCAGGGAAGTCGAGGACAAGATCCTCGAACTGGGCGCGGACAAGGTCGCGGCCTTCGTCGGCGAGCCGATCCAGGGTGCCGGCGGCGTCATCGTGCCGCCGTCCACCTACTGGCCGGAAATCCAGCGCATCTGCGGCAAGTACGGCATTCCCATCGTCGCCGATGAAGTGATCTGCGGCTTCGGCCGCACCGGCAACTGGTTCGGCCACCAGACCATGGGCTTCGAGCCCGATATCGTCATCATGGCCAAGGGCCTGTCCTCCGGCTACCTGCCCATCGGCGCAGTGGCCATCTCCGACAAGCTGATCGGCGAATTCTTTGCCGAAGGCGGCGAGTTCTTCCACGGCTACACCTATTCCGGCCACCCGGTGGCCTGCGCAGTGGCGCTGGAGAACCTGCGCCTCATCGAGGACGAGGGCATGGTGGCCAACGCTGCGCGCATGGAAGCCGTGGTGAAGGAAAAGATCGGCGCGCTGGCCGATCACCCCATCGTCGGCGAGGTCCGCGTCAAGGGCCTCATCGGCGCCATCGAGCTGGTCAGGGACAAGAAGACCCGTGCCCGCTTCGACGACTGGGGCAGGGTGGGCGGCATCTGCCGCGACCACTGCTTCGCCAACAATCTCGTCATGCGCGCCTGCTGGGACACCATGGTGTTCTCGCCGCCCTTGTGCATCACCGAAGCCGAAGTCGACGAATGGGCCAAGCTCGCCCGCGTCGCCCTCGACAAGACCTGGGCCGACGTGAAACACGAAGCCTGATAATGCGTTCTGCCACTTAAATCAGCCGTTGAATCCGGTTGGATAGTGTTTAACACTTGTAACAGTTTCCGGTCGCCGCGACCCTTCACCGAACCCGGTTCGGCGGCCGGGAAATCAGGAAAACAGGGAGTAACTTGAATGACTTACAAACCACGTTTCATGACGTCTCGCCGTTCGCTCCTGAAGGGCACCGGCGCCGCCTTCATCGGCCTCACCTTCATGCCCTACAAGTCGATGGCTGAGGAAGAGAAGAAGCTCAACTTCTACAACTGGGACACCTATATCGGCGAGAACACCCTGGCGGATTTCAACTCGGCCACCGGCATCGAGGTGAAGATGGACCTCTACGCCGACAATGCCGAACTGTTCGCCAAGCTGAAGGAAGGCAACCCCGGTTATGACGTGATCGTGCCGACCAACGACTATGTCGAGCGGATGATCACTGCAGGCATGCTGGAAGAACTGGATCAGTCCAAGATCCCGAACATGGCCAATATCGCCGACGCCTTCAAGGACGCCGCGTTCGACCCCGGCCGCAAGCACTCGCATCCCCTACATGTGGGGCACGCTTGGCCATGGCTACCGCAAGTCCAAGGTCGAGGACGCCGGCAGCTGGAAGGCATCGCTGGAAGGCGAAACGCACTCCGGCCGCATTGCGCTGCTGGGTGACGGCGAAAGCGTCATCGGCATTGCGCTGAAGTATCTTGGCCACTCCTTCAACTCGGTCGACCCGGCTCACATGAAGGCAGCCGAGGAACTGCTGATCGCCGGCAAGAAGAACATCAAGACCTACGCCGACGACAACGGCCAGGACCTGCTCGCCTCTGGTGAGGTGGACCTGACCATGGAGTGGAACGGCGACATCATCCAGGTGATGGCGGAAGACGATGACCTCAGCTACGTCGTGCCCGAGGAAGGCTCGCTGCTGTGGCAGGACTGCGTGTGCATTCCCGAAGGGCGCGCCGCACCCGAACAATGCCCATGCCTTCCTCAACTATATCCTGGATGCAGATGCCGGCGCGCATATCGCCGACACCATCCAGTACGCCACGGCCAACGCTGCCGCCAAGGCGAAGATGAGCGAAGAGTACACCGGCAACCCCGGCATCTTCCCGACCGATGAAGTGATCGCCAAGTGCGAGCCTTCGCTCTACTCGGAAGAAAAGACCAAGCTGCGCAGCGAATCCTGGACCCGCATCCAGGCCGCATAGCCGCGGTCTTTCACCACAACAGGCAGGCCGGACCGGAACAGGGTCCGGCCTCGCCAAAAGCGGGCGGGCGCACATCTTGGAAAACTGGAAAGAGAACAGGGTCGTCTTCTGGGTCACCGCCCTGCCGGGCGTGTTCTGGCTCACCGTATTTTTCCTGATCCCGCTGGCCCTGATCTGGGGCATGTCCTTCGGCGAAAAGACGTCGATCGTGGACGTCGAGGTGACCGGCACGCTGGCCAACTACATTCGCTCCTTCGAGTCGGTCTATGTGCAGATCATCTGGAAATCGATCTGGATCAGCGCCCTGTCCTGCGCGCTCTGCCTGGCGATTGCCTATCCCGATCGCCTTCGGAATTTGTTTCTCGCCGCCCAAGTGGCGGCCATTGCTGCTGCTGCTCATCATCCTGCCGTTCTGGATCAACCTGCTCATCCGCACCTATGCGTTGATCGCGGTGTTCCGGACGCGCGGCACGCTCAATTTCTTGCTCGAGTGGCTGTGGAATCTCGCTTTCATGGACAAGCTGATAGGGCCTTACCAGCCGCTTGAGCTGCTGTACAACAACGGCGCGGTCATCGTCGGCATGGTGTACGTGTTCATGCCGTTCATGGTGTTGCCCCTGTACGCCACCATCGAGCGGCTTGACCGCTCCTACCTTGAAGCAAGCCTCGATCTCGGCGCCAGCCAGTGGACCACCTTCTGGAAGGTCACCGTGCCGCTGACCATGCCCGGCATCGTGTCCGGCGTCATCCTGGTGTTCATCCCCATGCTGGGCATGTTCCTGGTGCCGGACCTGCTCGGCGGCACCAACGCCATCATGATCGGCAACGTCATCACCGACCAGTTCAAGGCCGCCAATGACTGGCCGTTCGGCGCCGCGCTGTCGTTCCTGCTGATGTACGTCACGTTCCTGGCGCTGGCGCTGCGCGCCTTCATCGGGGCGCGCTCCAGAGGCAGGGTGGGGGTCTGACGGCGATGGCGAAACTTCGTAACGCATCACGCGGACCTCTGGATTACGGCAAGTCGCCCTTGCTGATCGGTTTCGGCATCGTGGTGTTCGTGCTGCTCTACGCGCCGATCATCCAGCTCATTGCCTTCAGTTTCAACGACTCGAAGCGCAATATCGTCTGGCAGGGCTTCACCACGAAGTATTACAGGGTGGCCTGGAAGAATGCCGCGCTGGTCGAGGCGTTCACCAACTCCATCGCCATTGCGATCATGTGCACCATCTTCGCCACGATCATCGGCACGGCGACCGCCTTGTGGCTATGGCGCTTCCGCTTTCCCTTCAAGGCGGCCGCTGAAGGCGTCATGGCGCTGCCGATCGTCATTCCCGAAATCTGCATGGGCATTGCCGTGCTGGTGATGTATTCGCGCATTGGCGGCTGGATGAGGACGTTCGAAAGTGGTCCAATTCACTGGTGGAACGAGCTGTTCTCCATCTGGCCGCTGAACCTGGCGGCGATCACGGCGGCGCACATCGCGTTTTCGCTTCCCGTTCGTGGCCGTGGTGGTGCGCGCGCGCCTTGCCGGCTTCAACCGCGAACTGGAGGAAGCCTCCAAGGACCTCGGCGCCAGCGAATGGCAGACCTTCGTCAACGTGGTGCTGCCCTACATGAAGCCCGGCATCATCGCCGGCGCGCTGCTGGCCTTCACCCTGTCGCTCGACGACTTCGTCATCACCTTCTTCACGGCAGGGCCCGAGACCAACACCTTCCCCGTCAAGGTCTATTCGCTGGTTCGTCGCGGCGTGTCGCCGGACATCAATGCCGCGTCCACCGTGCTTATCGTCATCACCCTCGTGGCCACGGTCATCGCTATGCGCCTCCAGCAGCAACCCGACAAGTCGAAAGGCTAGGGACGTTTTCATGCAGCCGATCATTTCCATCCAGAACGTCACCAAGCGTTATCCCGGCGTGATCGCCGTGGACAATGTCTCGTTCGACATCATGCCCAACGAGTTCTTCGCGCTGCTGGGGCCATCCGGCTGCGGCAAGACCACGCTGCTGCGCATGATCGCCGGCCTCGAGACGGGCGGCGAAGGCGGCATCATCCTCGACGGTCAGAACATGGCGGGCGTGCCGGCCAACCAGCGTCCCGTCAACATGGTGTTCCAGTCCTATGCCGTGTTTCCGCACATGACCGTGCGTGACAACGTGGCCTATGGCCTGAAGGTGACGGGCACGCCCTCGGCCGAGATTGGCCCGCGCGTGGAAGAGGCGCTGGAGATGGTGCAGATGGGCGCCATGGCCGACCGCAAGCCCGACCAGCTTTCCGGCGGCCAACGCCAGCGCGTGGCGCTGGCGCGCGCGCTGGTCAAGCGGCCCAAGGTGCTGCTGCTGGACGAGCCGCTGTCGGCGCTGGATGCCAAGCTGCGCGAGCACATGCAGCTTGAGCTGGCACGCCTTCAGCAGGCCATCGGCATCACCTTCATCATCGTCACCCACGACCAGGACGAGGCGCTGTCGATGGCAGACCGCATCGCCGTGATGGAGAAGGGCCAGGTCAGGCAGATCGCCGGTCCCGAAGAGCTTTACGAAAAGCCGAAGTCGCGTTTCGTCGCCGACTTCATCGGCAAGATCAACCTGATCGAAGCGGAAGTTTCCGGCGCGGCGAAGACCGGCCTCACCTGCACGGCAAAAGGGCTGGGCAAGGTCACCGTGCCGCACGACGGCGCAGCCTCGGGCAAGGTGTCCCTCGCGGTGCGTCCGGAAAAGCTGGACCTTCTGGCCAAGGCGCCCACCTCGAAGACCAACATCTCGGTCAAGGGCGAGATTCGCGACTTTGCCTACTATGGCGATGTGTCCAACGTCTTCGTCACCTGCGCCGACGGGCTCGAACTTGCGGTCAACGTCCAGAACGACCGCGCCGTTGACGGCCTGCTGGAGAAGGGCAGGACCGTGTGGCTCAGCTGGCATCCGGAAGACACCCTGGTTCTGACCCAGTAAGGATTTCACCATCATGGTTTCTCCCAAGGCATCGCTCGGTGATGCTGCATTCCGGCGCAAGGACCTCATGGGCTCGTCCATCGAGGCAAGCTATGCCGGCGCGCTGTCGTTCATGCGCCGCAAGTACAGCCGCAACCTCAACGGCGTCGATGTTGCCGTCACCGGCATTCCTTTCGACCAGGCGGTGACCAACCGCCCCGGCACCCGTTTTGGCCCGCAAGCCATTCGCGCGGCCTCGGCCCAGCACTCCTGGGGCCCGGTCTGGCCGTGGCGTTTCGATCCGTTCGAGACGCTTGCCGTTGTCGACTATGGCGACTGCTTCTTCGACTGGGGCCGCAAGCAGGACGTGCCGAAGGCCATCGAGAAGCACATCTGCCGGCATCGTCTCGAAAGGCGTATGCCCGCTCACCTTTGGCGGCGACCACTACATCACCTATCCGGTGCTGAAGGCGGTTGCGAAGGTGCACGGACCCGTTGGCATCGTCCAGTTCGACGCTCACCGCGACGTTGAACCAAATGCCACGCCCGCCCGCATCGATCACGGCAGCATGTTCTCGCTCGCCCTGCAGGAAGGCCTGATCGATCCGGCCCGCTCCGTGCAGGTGGGCATCCGCACCTGCTTCAAGGGCGAGGATTCGATGGGCATGCAGGTGCTGTTCGCCGATCAGGTTCACGCCATGAGCGCGGCCGAGGTGGCGGCTGCCATCCGCAAGCGGCTTGGCAAAGGTCCGTCCTATCTCACCTTCGACATCGACTTCCTCGACCCCGCCACCGCTCCCGGCACCGGCACGCCGGTACCCGGCGGCTTCACCAGCTACCAGGCGCTGTCCATCCTGCGCGAATTGAAGGGCGTGGACTTCTGCGGCATGGACGTGGTCGAGGTGTCGCCGCCCTACGACCATGCGGAACTGACCGCCAATGCCGCCGCCACCATTGCGGGTGAGCTGCTCTGCCTCAAGGCATGGGTGCGCGGCGCGCGGCCTGAAGAGATGACCGGGTGAGCGCGGATGCGCTGATCCTCGGATTTACCTGGACCCAGCTCGCAGCGGTGATGCTGGCCATGCTGCTGGGCGGCATCGCCAAGGGCATCGTCGGCATTGCGCTGCCTCTGGTCGGGTTGTCGGTGATGCTGCTGGCACTGCCGCCGAAGCTTGCCGTTGCCACCATGGTCATCCCCATCATGGCCACCAACGTCCAGCTTGCTGCGTCTGCCGGATGGCATGGTCTCGCCGAGGCCTTCAGCCGCTTCTGGCCGCTCATGCTCACCTGCATCGTGAGCATCTTTACCGTGTCGCTGTTCGCGGCTGGCTGGCCGGCCGAAGCCATCCTGCTGATGCTGGGCTTCGTGGTGCTGCTGTTTGTGGCAATGAACGTCAGCCGCTGGAAGCCGCGCGTTCCGCCCCGGTGGGAGCGGCCGGTCAGCATCGTGGCCGGGCTGGCTTCAGGTCTGATCGGTGGCGCCACTTCGGCCTACGGGCCGCCGCTCACCATGTTCCTGATCGCCGCCGGTGTGCCCAAGCACAAGTGGTCGGCGTCGGTGGGGGCGACGTTCGGCATCGGCAGCCTGCCGCTGCTGGCGGGATACGTCCTGAATGGCATGATCACGCCGCAGGTTGCCGCCGTTTCGGCGACCGCCTGCGTGCCGGCTTATGCAGGGATGTGGCTTGGCATGCGGCTGCAGAACGCCATGCATCCTGAAACCTTCAGAAAGGTATTGCTGGCGGCGCTGGCCCTGATGGCGTTGAACCTGATACGCCGCGGTCTTGGCTGAGCGATTGCCTGCAATTGACTACTGGGTTGCTGCCGTCGTGACGGCGCCGGCAATGGCTACCCACGCATTGGCGATATGGCTGTTCAGGCCCGGCATTGCGCCGGCTATGGCAAGGCCGCCGGCCGCCGCAATCAGCCCGTACTCGATGGCCGTGGCGCCGCTCTCATCTTTTGCCAGACGTACAAAGGTCTTGACCATCGTTCTCTCCAATGTCCGGCCGTTTGGCGCTCGTTGCCGCGGTGACAGACGCCCGGTTTCGTCCGGGCGATCGAGGGCCGTTCGAGTTCGCCCATGACTACTCCGTCATTTGAACAATTCGATGCCTCAATGTCTCTAGGTAACTCTAAAAACAGCTAGCAGACCGTTAACATTCCGACCAAGGAAGTTCTGTCTGCTGCTTACGACAGCAGGTCGCGCACCCGGTAATAGAGCATGCCCAGCGTCAGCGCCGGACGGCGCAGCCAGCCGCCGGGGAAGGGCAGGTGCCGGATGCGGGCGAATACGTCGAAACGCGCCTGGTCGCCACAAACGGCCTCGGCCAGCAGCTTGCCGAAAATGCCGGTGAGCAGCACGCCCTGTCCTGAATAACCGTGGGCGTAATAGATGGATCTGCCTTGCCGGCCCACGTCGGGCAGCCGGTTGTAGGTGATGCCGATATGTCCGCCCCAGGCGAATTCGACCGGCACGTCTTCGAAGCTGCGGAAAGATGCGCAACAGCCGCGGGCGCATGTTGGCGGCAAGATCCTTGGGGTGGATACCGGAATAGCTGCAGCGGCCGCCGAACAGCATGCGGTTGTCGGCGGTCAGCCGGAAATAGTCGACCACGAAGTTGCTGTCGCTGACCGCCTCCCGGTCGCGGATCAGGCCATGCGCCCGTTCCGGCCCCAGGCTTGCGGTGGTGATGACGTAACTGGCCACCGGCATGACCCGGTGGTTGAGGCCCGGCACCAGCTGACCGAGATAGGCATTGCAGGCAACGATCACCTGGTCACAAAGCAACTCGCGCCCGCCTGCCAGCTTGAGCCGCGCCGGCGCGCCATCCTGCACCGCCTCGACCGCCATGTTCTCGAATACCAGGCCGCCCTCGGCCTGCACGGCCGCCGCCAGCCCGAGGCAATAGTTGAGCGTGTGGATATGGCCGGCATGAGCCTCGCGCAGCGCCCCGTGGTAGGCGGGGGAATCCAGCTTCTCGCGCAGCTCCTCGCGATCGAGCATGCTCAGACCGGTCACGCCGTAGCGTTCCAGCTCGTCCGCATGCTCGCGCAGATGCGTCAACGTGGCTGGGCCGGGCGGCTGCGTGCAGGAAGCCCCAGGTCAGGTCGCAGTCGATGCCATGGCGCTCGATGCGGCCGGTCAGCAGCTGCTTGGCTTCCTCGGCCATGTCGAAGCACAGCTCTTGCATCAGCCTGTCCCAGCTGCTTCTCGAAACCGCTCATGCCGGGCGAGAATCCCGTGCACACCTGTCCGCCATTGCGCCCGGACGCGCCCCAGCCCACCGGACCGGCATCGAACACCGCAACGCGCCTGCCGGCACTGGCCAGTTCAAGCGCCGCCGACAGGCCCGTCAGCCCGGCGCCGATCACCGCTACGTCAACCCTTGCGGGCAGCGCGTCCGGCCTTGCGCCGGCAAATTCCCGGTTGGCGGTGGCGCGGTAATAGGTGGTTGCGTCGAGGGTTGCTGTCGTTCACGCCGTCCTCAGGTACCAGTCGAAGTCCAGCTGGTGAATGGTGAAGTGGTGGTTCTCAGCCTCGAAGCGGCGCGCCGCCAGAAATGCGTCGCACCACTCCTCGCCCAGATATTCGTCAAGGAAGTTGCTTTCGTCGAAGGCTGCCAGCGCCACCGGCCAGCGAATCGGCAGGTCGATGCCGCCTTCCTCTGGCATAGCCGTCTCCAGTTACCGGCGGTTGCGGCTTCAGCTTGTTGGTGATGCCGTAGTGGATGCCGGCCAGCACGGTTGCCATCACCAGGTAGGGATTGGCGTCGGCCCCCGCCACCCGGTGCTCGATCCGGATCGCCTTCTCGCTGCCGCCGGGAATGCGCAGCGGCACGGTGCGGTTGTCGCCGCCCCACAGACCCGCGCACCGGCGCATAGGTGCCGGGCCGCAGCCGCCGGTACGAGTTGGCGTTTGGCGCAAAGATCGCCATGCCCTCGCGCATGGTCGTCAGCAGACCCGCCACCGCGTGCCGCATGATGTCCGAGATCGGCCGCCCGATCGCTTCGTCCATCGGGCCGGTCAGCACGTTGTTGCCGTCCTTGTCGAGCAGGCTGCAGTGAATGTGCAGGCCGCATCCTGCCTGGTCCGAAAACGGCTTGGCCATGAAGCTGGCGATCACGCCGTGCTTGCGCGCCACCGACTTGATGCAGCGCTCCAGCAGGATTGCCTGGTCGCATGCCTTCAGCGCATCGTCGGTGTGGTGCAGGTTGATCTCGTACTGCCCGGTCGCATACTCCTTCACGAAGGTTTCCGCCGGCAGTCCCTGTTCCTTGCAGACCTGCTGGATCTCGTCGAGCAGCGCCTCGAAATCATAAAGTTCTTCAACGCCATAGACGTTCACCGTCCCCGGCCGCCAGCCGGTTTCGCGGCCCCGCGCCGGCATGATGTTGCCGTTCGCCGCCGCCTCCTGGTCGATGAAGTAGAACTCGTACTCGATGGCCACCACCGGCGTCAGGCCGATGTCCTTGAACCGGTCCATGACGCGCGGTAAGGATGTGGCGCGGGTCGGCAAAGTGCGGCACGCCGTCGGCATCGACCATGGAGGCGATCACCTGCGCCGACGGCCGCCTGGCCCAGTCGATGCGCGCCAGCGTGCCTTCGACGGGAAAGCACAGAAAGTCCGGATCGCCGTCCGACGAGCCATAGTCGAGCGTACCGATGTTCTGCCCGGTCCAGTCCAGCAGGTAGATGGAACCCGGCATGCGCACGCCCTCGGTATACAGCTTTGGCAGATATTCGTGCGTTAGCTGCTTGCCGCGCAGGATGCCGTTCATGTCCGGCACCAGCATGTCGACGGTCACTATATCGGGATTGGCAGCAAGGAACTTGCGCGCCTCGCGATCAGATCTTTTCTTGGATGCCATGATTGCCTTCGGAAACGGGCGAACCTGAAGTAGTCGAGGCGGCCCTGTTGTTGGAGTTTCATTCTCCATCACGGCTTTTTTTTCGTCAAGCAATGCGCCTATAGTACACGCGAGGCAGCAGTTGCTGCTGCGGGCCGGATGGTCCGCATCGGCAGCAGGTGGAAAGCCCGGCCAACCCCGGCCTGGCAGTGCTGCTCCCGCAATTATGGTGATTCATGCCAGCTGAGTTTTTTGCGAACTGGTGCGCAGAGCGCAACATTGATGAAATTGAGTGCCTGGTGCCGGACATGGCCGGCACGCCCCGCGGCAAGATCCTGCCGGTCAAGAAGTTCCTGAAGGGTGTCGGCAACAGCTCCATGCGAGTGCCGGAAGACATCTTCATCCTCACCGTGACCGGCAAGTACTCATGGCAGGACTCGCCCGTGTCCGACGCCTCGGGCGATGTCTATCTTGCCCCCGACCCTGACACCGTGAAGCCGGTGCCATGGCACGCCAACCCTACTGCCCAGGTGGTCTGCGATGCGTTCTATCTTGACGACGAGCCGGTCGACATCGCGCCGCGCTTCGTGCTCAAGCGCATCCTCCAGCTTTATGCCGAGCAGGGCTGGAAGCCGGTGGTGGCGCCGGAACTGGAATTCTACCTGGTCAAGAAGAACCTCGACGCCGACTATCCGCTGGAAGCGCCGATCGGCACCAGCGGCAGGGCCGAAAAGGTGGGACAGGCCTACGGCATCGACGCTGCCAACGACTTCGATCCCATCGTCGAGGACATCTACGACTATTGCGAGGCCGCCGAACTCGATGTCGACACCATCAGCCACGAGAGCGGCCCGGCCCAGCTCGAGATCAATTTCAACCACGGCGATCCGCTTGATCTTGCCGACCAGGTCTTCCTGTTCAAGCGCATCGTCCGCCAGGCAGCCCTGAAGCATGACGTCTATGCCACTTTCATGGCCAAGCCGCACCAGGACGAGCCGGGCTCGGCCATGCACCTGCACCAGTCGGTCCTTGATACCAGGACCGGCCGCAACCTGTTCCGCGGGCGCGGCAACAACCCGTCGCGGCTGTTCTATTCCCATGTCGGCGGCCTGCAGCGCTACATGAACGCGGCCATGGCCTTCTGTGCGCCCAACGTGAACTCGTACCGCCGGCTTGTGCCTGGGGCGGATGCACCCACCAACACCCACTGGGGCATCGACAACCGCACCGCGCCGCTGCGCATGCCGCAATCGGACCCGGACAATACCCGCATCGAGAACCGGGTGCCCGGCGCCGACGCCAACCCTTACCTGTGCATCGCCGCCTCGCTGGCCTGCGGTTATCTCGGCATGATGGAGAAGCTGAAGCCCACCGATCCGATCGAGGGGTCGGCCTACCGCTATGCCCACTCGCTGCCCATCAACCTCGATGACGCCATGAACAAGCTCAACTACTCCAGGCCGCTGAAGCAGGTCATGGGGCAGCGTTTCGTCGAGGCGTTCATGGCGGTCAAGGAAGAAGAGCAGGTGCAGTACCGCAAGGTGATCTCGTCCTGGGAACGCGAGTTCCTGCTGCTCAACGTCTAGAGGACTGAGACAGGCAGGCTGGCCTGCCTCAGTCCTGCAGCTTGCGCCTTTTCCGCTGCAGGTGCGGACTGCCATGCCCTTCGCCCTGGTTGCGCCGCCGTTCCAGACGCTGCTGGTGGCGGCGCGGGTTGGCCTGCATCATCTGACGCTGGCGGCTGCGTCTGATGCTCCGCCGCTCGCGCCGCTGCTCCATTGCCCTGGGCCGCTCCAGCCGCCTGAATTGTTTGCGGGGCCGGGAAGGGCGCTCGTGGTACTGTCTCGGACGGTGGTACCGGCGAAGCTTGCGTTGGCGTGGAGCATGAATGTATCCACCATCATATTCCGGGACAACAATCACCGGCGGGGCAGCATACCCCTCGGAGTACCCTGAACCGTCGCTGCTCAGATACCGCCAGAAGACGTAACCGCGATAACTGTCCCACTCCACGTCGCACCAGCTTCCGGGGCAGCCGTGTACATAGACCGGTTCACCACCGGGTATCACCACGATGACGCGGTACTGGTTGCCTGGCCCTTCGCGCATGTTTACGTCGGCGGTCGTATAGGCTTCCCAACCGGCCTGCGCCATCGAGGCGCTGGCCAGGAAAGCTGCCATCGCGGCAATGAAAATCAGTGTTCTCTTCATGGTGTCCTCCGGTTGACGCAACTTAACCGGAGGACTTACGGCCAGCCTTGACCTAAGTCAGCCGTATGCGAACGAATGTTCTTGGAGACGTCTGTCTCCAGGCGATGGAACGGATGCCTCGGATACAAGAAACCGGCAGCGCGGATGTCCGTGCTGCCGGCCTCTAGTGTGACGCCCGGCAGGGCGCCAGGTCTCCCCGGAGATGGTTACTTGCGGCGGAACTCTTCAGGCTGGAACAGCATGTAGTCGTTCTCTTCCGCCGATGCGTGGCACTGGTGACAGAACTCCACCGAGCGTGCGTTGACGCCCATGGTCGACGCCCATCGTAGCGCCGTTTGGCATGATGGCGGCATAGCGCCAGTCAGCGGTGTCAGCGTTGAAGCCCTTGGTCATCTTCTCCATGATGAACAGCGGGACCGAGATTGGCCTGCCCGTCGTTGCCGATGGTGAAGCTGGGCTTGGCCACTGTCGAGCCGATCGGCATCTTCTTCGACGTTTTCGTACTTCTGATAGGTCTTCGAGCCGATCCTGTTGACGAGGTTCACCACCTTGCGTCCGCCGTGGGTGGCGCTGGTATAGGGCTGCATGGACACGTTGGTGAACCCGGACCACTTGGTGGCAGCCCAATGTTGTCCGCCCTTGTAGGCCTTCTTCATCACCGGCATCAGGCAGTCGAACAGTGCAACAGCCTCCGCCTCGGTCAGTTCCACGTCAGCCGCTGATGCAGCGCACGGATTGCAGGGATTGCACGGGTTGGCTGCTGCGCAAGGGTTCTTGGCGGCGCAGGGGTTCTTCGCGGCGCACGGGTTGCACGGGTTGCAAGCCGCCTTCTTGGCGGCGCACGGGTTACAGGCCGACGCCGTCTTCAGCCGCGGCACATAGCAGCCGGATGCTGCCCCGGCAGCGCCCGCTGCACAGGGATTGCACGGATTGCAAGCTGCCTGGCGGCGCAAGGGTTGCACGGATTGCACGCTGCCTTGGCGGCGCAAGGGTTGCAGGGATTGCAAGCTGCTTTGGCGGCGCAAGGGTTACACGGGTTGCAGGCGGCCTTCTTGGCGGCGCACGGGTTGCAGGCAGACGCCGCACATGGGTTCTTCGCCGCACACGGGTTGCAGGCAGCAGCCGGCTTTGCTGCGGCGCACGGATTGCACGAGGCAACGGCGGGCTGCGGGTTGACTGTCGACAGCGTGGTAAAGGCGCCAGCGGCCAGCGCGAGGGCGATAGGCAAGGCAGCAACGCTGCGCATCAGGTTGGTCTTGAACGTCTTCATGGGTCTCCTCCAGGTTGCTCTCGCTTGGTCGTTTCAACACGCCGTTGACATGAACAATCCTTAACATTGGCCCATCGCTTGTGTTGTCACGTTCAGGTCCGCACCACTCAACTTGCCGTGACGCGGTGTTGAGCGGAACGTGAAAGAGCCGCCCGCAGGGCTGCGCGGACGGCTCTCGACGTGCGGGTACTCAAGCAGGAAGAAGTTACTGCTTGGCAGCCGCGCACGGGTTGGCGGCTGCGCAAGGATTCTTGGCAGCACACGGGTTGCAGGCGCCGCAGGCGGCCTTCTTGGCAGCGCAGGGGTTGCAAGGGTTGCAGGCTGCCTTGGCAGCGCAAGGATTGGCGGCGGCGCAGGTTGCCTTGTTGGCGGCACACGGATTGCACGAGGCAAATGCCGAAGTGTCGATGGCGGCAGATGACACCATGACGGCGCCGGCGCTCAGGCCCAGAACCAGCGGCAGGGCGGCGGCGGAAGCAAGCAGGCGGGACTTGTGGACTTTCATGAGGGCGTCTCCTTGGTTGATGATCGCTTGCCTTGCTTTGTCCGGCATGGCTTGCACGAACACACCATAGAAGCCATTTCGATCACCCGGTGTCACAGCCCGGTGTTGCAGCATCAACTGTCGGTGATTGCTTTGGCATTGCCGCGCATCACGCGGCGTTCTTGCCTGCCAGCGCGGCGTTGACTGCCGCGATTTGCGCATCAACGCTGATGCTGAGCTGCGAGGTCACTTCCAGGTCGCGGTCTTCGTAGACGTCGATGCCCGGCTTCATGGCTGCCCAGCGCGCCATGGTCTTGTCGCGCTCGATCAGCAGGGCCTCGATCTGCGGCCGGAACAGCCGGAACAGCGCCGACAACGCCCGGTTTGTCGCAAGGCAGGGATAGCTCAACGTCCATCTCGAACCGGTCGATCAGCGAGATGACGTCCTGCGCCTTGTAGAAACGTCTCGTCGGTGACCCAGCGGTTGGTGGTGAAAAGCCCGACCGGATTGCCGGGCCGGTCCATCGATACGGCCACGAAATGGGTCAGCGCGTCCTTGCCTTCCGGCCGCTTGGCCTTGCCCTTGTACGGTACCGGGCTGACATGCCCACCGGCATGCCGGCAGCGCGCAGGAAGGTATGGAAATGCCCGTGCTCGCCCGCGTCGGGCCGGTGCGCGTGATAGTAGTACTGCGAGTGCGTCTCGCTGTCGTACACGTCGCCCTTGGGATAGTGGTCCAGTTCGTAGAACGTGCCCTGGTTGGCCAGGCATTGCCCCACCATGTTCTGGCCTGACTTCCTGAGCACGCGCATCATCTCGCGCACGGTCTCGCCCGCCGCTGCCATCTCCTCAAGCCGGCCACGCGGCAGGGCGGCAAGGCTGGAGCCGAGGTCGAAGGACATGTTCTGAACGGTCGTCATGCGACGCAACATACTGCACGGCGCCAGCGGCTTAAAGCCCGCAGAACGCAACCTCAAACGAACGTGATCCAACTTGATGAAGGGGCCTGCCATGACATTCGCGCCAGTCATGCGGCGGATTTCCGGCATCCGGGGCGGCGCAGTTTGATGTGTCAGCCATGTGTGGCTACACTGGCATCCGGACAACTGAATCGGCGTCACTGAGCGCCGTCTCATCCTGATTGACGGGGGAAGCCGATCAATGCGCCATGTACTTCTACGCACCGTTGCCGCCATCGGTCTGGCCGTCGGCGGGCTAATGTCGGCAGCTGTTGTCAACACGCCGCCAGCCGTCGCCGCCAAGGGCAATGCTGCGCCCGACGCCCAGGCGACACGCGACGCCATCATCCGGATTCTCGACCACAAGGACCGCCTGCCGTTGCAGCTTGAGCGCGTGCGCGATGTCCTGAGGCAGCACTATATCGACAACCAGGGCGCGATCCTGTGGGTTGGTACGGGCCGCATGACGCCATTGGTGCAGCGCCTCGAGTTCGCGGAGGACGATGGCCTGCAACCGGGCGATTATCCGGTCGACTATCTCGTCGACCTTCGCGATCAGGTCGATCCCACCAACGCACTGGCCGCAGGTTATACCGAACTCGCCTACTCGGCGTTTTTCCTCAGCTACGCGCGGGATCTGGCGACCGGCCGCGTCATCCTGCACAAGATCGACCGCGATCACTTCCAGAAACCGCGCGAGATTGATCTGCTGGCGCTGTTGCAGGGCATGAGCGGCGACCGCAACCCGTCGCACTATCTCGATACGGTGGAGCCGCAGAACGCCCATTACCGCGCGCTCAAGTCCCTGCTGCGCAAGTACCGCCAGATTGCCGCCAGAGGCGGCTGGGGCACGGTCGATCGCGGTGAGGTGCTCAAGCCCGGCATGAAGGACCCGCGCGTGCCGCAGCTGCGCGCCCGGCTGGAGAAGTCGGGAGACATCAGCCCGCGCACCCCGGCCGATCCGGAGCTGTACTCCGGTGATCTTGTGCTGGCCTTCGAGCAGTTCCAGAAGCGCAACGGTCTTGATGCCGATGGCGTCATTGGCCCCAACTCGCTGTCGATGCTGAACGTGTCGGCCGCAAGAGCGCCTGCGCCAGATCATCGTCAACATGGAGCGCTGGCGCCACATGCCGCGCGACATGGGCGACCGTCACCTGATGGTCAACATCGCTGCATTCGAGATGTACCGCTACGAGGACGGTCAGCTGGTGGACGCTCGCCCGGTCATGGTTGGCAAGGACCGGCACCAGACGCCGATCTTCTCCGACGAGCTTGAATACGTCGATATCAATCCGACCTGGACAGTGCCGTACTCCATCGCGACGAAGGAGATGCTGCCGAAGTTGCAGGCCAATCCCAACTATCTGGGACCCAACTTCCAGCTGCTGGCGGGCGGCAAGGAAATTCCGTTCTCCTCGGTCAATTTCAACCAGTATTCACGCGGCAATTTCCCGTTCACGATCCGCCAGAAGCCCGGCGAGAAGAATGCGCTTGGGCTGATCAAGTTCATGCTGCCCAACCGGCACGCCATCTATCTGCACGACACGCCGGCGCGCGCGCTGTTCGCCAAGACCCAGCGCGCCTTCAGCCATGGCTGCATCCGTGTCTACAAGCCGCTGGAGTTCGGCGAGACCATCCTGCGCGACGTGCCGGGCTGGAACCTGCAGCGCATCAAGGACGTGGTGGCAACCGGCAAGACCACGCGGGTGAAGCTGCCGCAGAAGAAGCCGGTGCACATTGTTTACGCCACCGCCTGGCGCGGCGAGGGCGGTTCGGTGGAGTTCCGGCAGGACATCTACGGGCGCGACAAGAAGCTCTACAACGCGCTGTTCGGCAAGCCCACCTCGTAAGGTTGCCTGCCGGTGCGCAATGCGAAAACGGCCCCGGCGCCAGTAGTTGGGCGGGGGCCGTTTCACTGCATGTTCAGGCCGGAGTGAAGCCTGACAACTAGTCGATCTGCAGCGGCGGAGTTGAAAAATCCGCCGGCGGCGCCAGCAACTGCTCCAGCCCGGTAACTGACCCTGCCGTCATGGCACGGGCTTCACGCGCCGGCGGAATCTCGTTGCGGCTGGCCGTGTCGTCCTGCGCAGTCGGCAAGCGCTCGTAGATCAGCTTGCTGCCGGCTGGCGGGCGCCGGACTTGCATCGGCAGCAGCAGTCACGGCCGCATCGGCAGGCTTTGGAGCGGGCGGGGCGCCGGCGAGGCTGGCCTGTGTTGATCCGGCGCTGCCCTGATCGAGACTGCTGGCCGCTGCCGCCATCAGCCGGCCAACCGCAGTGCTGACCTGCGTACTGGCAGAGCGCGCCTGCTGCTCGATGGAGCGGCCGATGTCCTGGCCATACAGGCCAAGGGCAACCCCGGCCGACAGCATGCAGACACTGGCAAGTGCGGCGACGGTCAGCTTTGTGCCCATTCTTGTCGGGGTGTGGGTGCCGGCCGGCCGGCGCATGCGCTTCTCGCGGATGGCCGCGACGGAGAAGGCCTCGTTGCGGCTGGATGAAGGTGGATGCCTGTCTTCTGGATGTCCGTAAAAGCCCGCTGGATGGGCAGAGGTCCGCTGCGGTCGCGACGGCGGCAGGGCATCGTCCTGGAGGTTCTCGTCGAGGTCGAGTTGCTGACCAAACATCCGGGGTGCGGCAGAGCCGGACATCCGGCGGATCACCGGCCCGTCATCGGGATCATCCGCATCGTCCCGGTCACGCCAGCGGGGGGCGTACGGGCGCGAGGCCTTGAGATTTTCAGCCTCATCCGGAAGGGTGTCTCCTTCCGGCTCGATATTGAGCCCGTCTGGCACGTTCGCTTCGCCAGCAGGGTCAGGGCCGATGAGGGGGCGTTCGGCGCTGTCTGTCATCGTGAGGGTTCCCTTTGCAGGTGAGCCGTCCCTCGAGCCTTGCAGTCTTGAAGCCGAACGCGACCTCAATATGATGCTGGCAGGGCAATTTTCAGGCGGTGATTTCCGGCTCTGGCAGGGGCATTGCGGGAAACTGGCGCTTGGCAGCGGGATTAAACCGTGTTTCAAGCAGCTTTCATGCCGGATTCAGGCGTCATTCAACCCCGGATTCAGGGCTTTTTCTCACGTGCACAAGATTGTCGAACCGTTCGCTGCCCGAGCCGCCGCCCGCAACGCCATAATTGCGTTTCCCGAAGCTGACGATGCCCGCATCGTCGAGGCCGCCTCGCGTCTGGCCGCACAAGGTCTCGCACGTCCGCTGCTGCTGGGCGATCCGGCCGCCGTGCGCGCCGCCGCCGAGGCCGCGGGCATCCGCCTTGACGGCATTGCACTGATCGATGCGTCTGACGCGGACCTCATCGCCACCACCCGGCGCACCCTCAACGAGCGCAAGCCCGGCCTCACCGACGATGCCCTAGACGAAATGGCCAACGACCCGCTCTACATGGCCGGCGTGATGGTTGAGGCAGGTCAGGCGGATGCGTTGATCGCGGGGGCTGTATGCGAGACCGCCAGGGTCATTTCCGCCGCGCTGCGCACCGTGGGCCGCGCCGAGGGGGTGCGGCGGTTGTCCAGCTATTTCCTGATGTCGGTGCCCAACCATCGCGGTCAGGGGCGCAAGGATTTCATCTTCTCCGACTGCGCCGTCAACATTGACCCGGCCGCAGAAGATCTGGCCGAGATCGCCATGGCCAGCATGGCCACGGCGGAGAAGCTGCTGGAGGAAACGGCGCGCGGCGCCCTGTTGTCGTTCTCGACCAAGGGCAGTGCCGCGCATTCCACCGTCACCAAGGTCACCGAGGCGCTGGCGCTCGTTCACCAGCTTGCCCCGGAGTTGGCGATCGAGGGAGAGTTGCAGGTTGATGCAGCCCTGGTGCCGTCGGTCGCAGCGCGCAAGGTCAAGGGCGGCAAGGGCGTGGCGGGAGATGCCAACGTGCTGATCTTCCCTGACCTGAACTCCGGCAATATCGGCTACAAGCTGGTGCAGTACATGGCCAACGCCGACGCCATCGGTCCGTTCTTCCAGGGCTTCAGCAAACCCGTTTGCGACCTGTCGCGCGGCTGTTCGGTGGAGGATGTCGTATCGGCCGCCGTCATCCTGATGGCCACGGCGGATTGAGCTGCGCAATGCTGCCAGCGGCAACATTACACGTGCCGGATCATGATCAGCGCTATACATCGGACGCGTTCGGCGCTATTTCCGGCACATCGCGGCGCTTGGAACCTGGGTACGTACTGCGGTATTGCGGCTCACCACGCGATTGGGGTGGCGAGCCTTCCCCCGGATAACCGTGATTAAGTGAACATCATGATCGATACCATTGCCGCCGCGCTCGAACAGCGCGGCTACTCTGCCCTCACACCCGTGCAGGCGGAAGTGACCCGGCCCGAATATGACGGCGCTGACCTGCTGGTGTCAGCCCAGACCGGATCGGGCAAGACCGTCGGCTTCGGCCTTGCCATCGCCCCGACGCTGCTGGGCGAGGACGGCCGTTTCGGCCCGGCTGCATCGCCGCTGGCGCTGATCATCGCGCCAACCCGCGAGCTTGCCATGCAGGTCAAGCGTGAACTGGCCTGGCTCTATGAAAAGGCAGGCGCCGTGGTGGTGTCGTGCGTGGGCGGCATGGACATGCGCACCGAGCGCAGCGCGCTGGACCGGGGCGCACACGTCGTCGTGGCCACGCCGGGCCGGTTATGCGACCACATCAAGCGCGGCTCATTCGACACCGGCAGCTTGCGCGCCATCGTGCTGGACGAGGCCGACGAGATGCTCGACCTCGGCTTCCGCGAGGATCTCGAGTTCATTCTGGGCGAGGCGCCCGAGGACCGGCGCACGCTGATGTTTTCCGCCACCGTGCCGCGCGCCATCGCTGCGCTGGCAAAGCAGTACCAGCGCGATGCCATCCGCATCACCACCGCCGCCGAACAGACCCAGCACGCCGACATCGAGTACCGCGCGCTGACGTCAACCCGCACGAGGTGGAGCATGCCGTCATCAACGTGCTGCGCTTCTACGAGGCTGGCAACGCGCTGGTGTTCTGCAATACCCGCGAGGCGGTCAACCGGTTGACCACGCGGTTCTCCAACCGGGGCTTCTCGGTCGTGGCGCTGTCTGGCGAACTGAGCCAGAACGAACGCAGCCACGCGCTGCAGGCCATGCGCGACGGGCGCGCGCGGGTGTGCGTGGCAACCGACGTCGCCGCGCGCGGCATCGACCTGCCGGGCCTTGGCCTGGTCATCCATGCCGACCTGCCGTCGAACTCCGAAACCTTGCTGCACCGGTCGGGCCGCACCGGCCGGGCCGGGCGCAAGGGGGTGAGCGCACTGATCGTGCCCACCCGGGCGCGGCGCAAGGCAGAGCGGCTGTTGCAGGGCGCCAAGGTGCAGGCCCAGTGGGCCGAGCCGCCATCGGCTGCCGAGGTGCTGGCAAAGGATGAAGAGCGGCTGCTGAGTGATCCTGTATGGCAGGAAGAACTGACCGAGAGCCGAACAGGAGTTTGCCGGCAAGCTGCTGGCCAGTTACAGCCCCGAACAGATCGCCGCCGCCTATCTGCGGCTGCACAACGCCAGGGTGTCGGCGCCGGAAGAGCTGTCCGCGCCGGACCGGATGCCTCCCTCGCGTGACCGCGACCGCGACCGCGATCGGGCGAGAGCCCCTCGCGAGCAGCAGCCATTCGGCGACAGCGTGTGGTTTTCCATTTCCATCGGCCGGTCGAGAAAGGCCGAACCGCGCTGGCTGCTGCCGATGCTGTGCCGGGCCGGCAACATCACCGCCAAGACCATCGGCGCCATCCGGGTGCACGAAACCGTCAGCTTCGTCGAAATCCAGGCGCCAAGCGTTGACGGGTTCGTTGCCTCGGTCGGCCCGCAGATGCAGCTCGAATCGGGCGTCAGACTGACGCGGCTTGATGGCCCGCCGGACCTGTCGGCCGTCAGCGCTGAGCCCGCGCCGCAGCAGCAGCGGCCGGAGCGCCAGCAGGCGCAAGGGTTCAAGCCGAGGTCACAATCCGGACCGAAGCCGAAATGGCAGGCGAGGGAAGCCGCAAGCGATGACGCCGGTGGCAAGCCTCGGCCGAAGTCGAAATGGCAGGCCAGGGAAGCCGCAGGCGATGACGCCGGTGGCAAGCCACGGCTGAAGCCAAAGTGGCAGGCAAGGGAAGTCGCAGGCGATCACGCGGGCGCAAAGCCAAAGCCGAAGCCGAAATGGCAGGCCAGGGAAGCCGCATCCGCCAAACCGGCGAGCGGAGATGGCAGGCTCGGCTCAAAACCAAAGCCCAAGTGGCAGGCGAGGGATGTGCGCGCCGGTGACGCGAAACCCAAGCGCAAGCTGAAACTGGGTGGCAAGCAGCCGGCGAAGTTCAAGGGCAAGCCGGCAAAGCCGAAACCTCGCGACGCCTAGATCAGCGACTTCACCAGCCCCAGTGCGGCCAGGAACGCCAGCAGCGAAATCGCCATGCGGCGGAAGTTGTCCGGCGAGGTTGAGACGAAGCGCTTGTCGCCCAGCCACACGCCAAGCGCCAGCAGCGGCAGGCTGATCAGCGCGGCAATCCAGGTGTCGCGGGTGATCAGTCCGTTCCAGCCGAGCATCGGCAGCGCCACCAGGTCGATGGCGCACAGGTAGAAGATCATCGTGGCGCGGAACACGATGGCAGGAATGTTCTGGGCTGCCAGAAACAGCGCCACCGGCAGCCCGCCCACCGCCGCGCCGTTGGCAAGCCCTGAGACCATGCCTGCCGCGACGTAGCCCGGCGCACCCACCTTACGCCGGATCGACCAGCCGGTGAGCAGCAGGGCGCACATGGCCAGCACCCACAGCGAGATCACCAGCCGCAGCAGGTCCACGTCGAGGCTGGCCAGCCCCCACACCGACAGCGGCATGATCAGGCAGGCCCCGGCACGAGCATCAGGCCCAGTAGCCGCTTGCTGGCATTGGCCCACGCGGCAGGCGCCTGTCCGATGGTGGCGGCCACCTCCAGCAGCATGACCACCGGCACGAAGTATAGCGGGCTGGTCACCAGCGACGACGCCGATACCACCAGCGCCGAGAAGCCGAAACCTGAATAGCCGCGGATGAATGACGCCCCCAGAATGCAGAAGGCCAGGAACATTGCTGCTCCTGGCCCCAGTCCGAACGGCAAGCCGAACGCGATGATGTAGTATGTATCGCTCAAGATGCGACTAGACTGCACCCGCCTGCGGGCGCATGTCGTTGGGGTCGATGCCCGCCACCGCAACCGGCGCCTTCATGGCGTCGCGGCGGAACGGCTCGCCCAGCTCCTGGTTGATCATCGCCTCGATGAAGGTGGTGACGCCATTCTTCATCTGGTCCTCGATGGCCTGGTCCAGCGCGGCGGTGAGCTCCTCCATGGTCCGTGCAATCACGCCCTTGAGGCCGCACGCCTCGGCAATCTTGGCGTAGCTGACGTCCTCGTCCAGTTCGGTGCCGACGAAGTTGTCCTGATACCACAGCGTGGTGTTGCGCTTTTCCGCACCCCACTGGTAGTTGCGGAACACCACCATGGTGATGGCCGGCCATTCCTTGCGGCCAACGGCGGTCATCTCGTTCATCGAGATGCCGAAGGCGCCGTCGCCGGCAAAGCCCACGACCGGGGTGTCCGGGTTGCCGATCTTGGCGCCGGTGATGGCGGGAAAGCCGTAGCCACACGGGCCGAACAGGCCGGGAGCGAGATACTTGCGGCCCTGCTCGAAGGTCGGGTAGGCATTGCCGATGGCGCAGTTGTTGCCGATGTCGGAGGAGATGATCGCCTCCTTCGGCAGCGCTGCCTGGATGGCGCGCCACGCCATGCGCGGGCTCATCCAGTCGGGCTTGGCCTTGCGGGCGCGTTCGTTCCAGGTCGTGCCCGGATCGTCGTCCTCGTGGTCCATCGACGACAGCGTCTGCAGCCAGGCCGAGCGCGTCTTGTGGATCAGCGCCTTGCGCTCCTCGCGGCCCTTGTCGCCAGCCGATGGAGACAGCCGGGCGAGAATCTGCTCGGCCACTGCCTTCGCATCGCCCTGGATGCCCACGGCGACCTTCTTGGTCAGGCCGATGCGGTCGGAATTGATGTCCACCTGGATCAGCTTGGCCTGCTTCGGCCAGTAATCGATGCCGTAGCCGGGCAGGGTGGAGAACGGGTTGAGGCGGGTGCCCAGCGCCAGCACCACGTCGGCCTTGGCAATCAGTTCCATGGCGGCCTTGGAGCCGTTGTAGCCGAGCGGGCCGACCGACAGCGGATGCGAGCCGGGGAAGGCGTCATTGTGCTGGTAGTTGCAGCACACCGGGGCGGCAAGCTTCTCGGCAAGCGATGCGGCTGCCGGAATTGCGCCCGACAGCACCACGCCGGCGCCGTTGAGAATGACCGGGAATTCTGCTTCCGACAGGAGCTTGGCAGCTTCGTCAATGGCGTGAGCGCCGCCGGGCGAACGCTCCAGCCGCACGATCTGCGGCAGTTCGATGTCGATGACCTGGGTCCAGTAATCGCGCGGTACGTTGATCTGGGCCGGCGCCGAGCCGCGCCAGGCCTTCTCGATGACCCGGTTGAGCACTTCGGCGATGCGCGAGGGATCGCGCACTTCTTCCTGGTAGCACACCATGTCGGCGAACAGGCGCATCTGCTCGATTTCCTGGAAGCCGCCCTGGCCAATGGTCTTGTTGGCGGCCTGCGGCGTCACCAGCAGCAACGGCGTGTGGTTCCAGTAGGCGGTCTTCACCGGAGTGACGAAATTGGTGATGCCGGGGCCGTTCTGGGCCACCATCATGCTCATCTTGCCGGTCGAACGGGTGAAGCCGTCGGCCATCATGCCGGCATTGCACTCGTGCGCGCAGTCCCAGAACGTGATCCCCGCCTTCGGGAAAAGGTCGGAAATCGGCATCATGGCCGAGCCGATGATGCCGAATGCATTCTGGATGCCGTGCATCTGCAGCACTTTGACGAAAGCTTCTTCAGTGGTCATCTTCATTGGGCTGTCCTCTTCGCTTTCAGGGGCACGAGCGCACGCAAGTCGCTGAAGCTGCCGCCTGCAGTAAACCAGTCATGCCTGTTTACTGTCACAGCACTGGTGCCAGCCAGAACCAGTTTCGCCAAAGCACATGGACAGTGCTGTTTTTGAGCGTTACGGTCTCATTTTTCAGTGGCCGGAAAGCGGCTCCCGCGACTGCTGGCCGTCCCGGCCACGGGTCCAGGTGTCGTCACGGGCGAGGAAGTCCTTCAGGCTCTTGCCCGGTTCCTGGGCGAAAATCTCGCCGGTGACCTCGAAGCGCGAAATCCGGTCAAGCCGGAAGGTACGGAAGCCCTGCCGCAGTTCGCACCAGCCAGCCATCACCCATACCGGGCCGAAATAGGCCAGCGACAGCGGCCGGACGAGGCGCGAGGTGAAATCGCCGTACGCATCCTGATAATCGATGTCCACCTTGAACCGGTCGCGCAACGCGCCGCGCAGCTCGGCCAGGTCAAAACCGATGGGCTCCATGTAGTGCAGTGACGGAGCCAGCAGCGCGGTGTTGGTCATGAACGTGCGCAACGCTTCCGGCACAACTGCCTCCACCTTGGCGATAACGTTGCCGGCGGCCTCTGCCAGCTCCTTGTCCGCCCACGACTGCACGATGCGCGCGCCCAGCACCAGCGCCTCGATCTCCGCCTCCTTGAACATCAGCGGCGGCAGGTCGTAGCCCGCCCGCATCACGTAGCCGATGCCGGCCTCCCCCTCGATCGGCACGCCTGTGGCCATCAGGTCGGCGATGTCGCGATAGATGGTGCGTTCGGACACTTCCAGCTTTTCGGCAAGGTCGCGCGCCCTCGTCAACGGGCGCTGGCGCATGAACTGGATGATCTCGAACAAGCGGTCGGCACGGCGCATGGCGAACCTCCGGGGGGTGAACTGGCGACCTGGCGAGACTACCCCAACCCTGCTGACATCATGCTGTCAGGAGCCCTGACAGGCAACTGACATCAGGCTGGCAGGAGGAGTGGTGCAGGGTGGATGAAATTCAACGAAAGGATTTCACGCCATGTACACGAACACCAGCAGCACCCCACGGACCCATGCCCGCAAGCCAAGTTTTGCAGGCGGCATCATGTCGGCCCTTGCAGCGCTGCGCACCAGCCTCCGCAACCGCAACGAACTGTCGGTGCTGGCGGAAATGACGGACCACCAGCTCGCCGATATCGGCCTGACCCGTGACGACGTCAGGCGCGCACTTTCGGCCCCGCTGGGCAACGATCCTGCCCACACGCTGGTGGAGGCAAGGCGCAACAATATCCGGCGTGCAGATTGACGTTTGCGCGGGCGTCGTTTTGTCAGGTTGTCTTGTGGGGAATCTGCCATTAGGCTTTGCAGCACACTGACATTGATGAAGTTCCCAAACTCGCGAAAGGAGGCTCGCCTTGACGCGCCCCGAGACAACAATTGCAGCAAGACTAATCGATGCACGCGAGGCCGCCGGCCTCACCATCGAGGAGGCCGCGCGCCGTGCCGCCGTATCCGTACGCACGTTGAAGGCATGGGAGTCAGGCAAGTCCACGCCGCGGCCCAACAAGCTGCAGATGCTGGCCGGCGTGCTGTCGGTGCCGCTGTTGTGGCTGCTTGGCGGCGACGCGCAATACGAGCCCGTCGACAATCACAGCAGCCGTCTCGATGTGCTGGAAAAGAAAGTCAACAGGCTGACCAAGCTGCAGCGCGAGATTTCGATGATTTCCGACGAGATCCTGGCGGACCTGAGCGCCATCCGCCGCCGCGAGGCGGAACTCGACAAGCTCGCCAGCTGATCACTGCTGCCGCGGCCCCACCGGCCGGACCAGCACGAACGCCACCGACGCCACGATCAAGCCAAGCGCGGCAAGCTTGGCAAGGGTCAGCTGATCGCCGAGCAGCACACTGGACGACAGCACTCCCACCACCGGTATCAGCAAGGTGCCGATGGCAGCGGTCGTGGCCGGCAGCCGCGCGATCAGCGCCGTCCACGCCGCATAGCAGATCGCCACCGGACCGATGATGTGGAAGGTCATTGCGGCCAGCACCGGCGCAGACGGTAGGTCCAGCGTCCACGGATGTTCCAGGATGATGGCGCCTGCCGCCGCAGGCAGCGCCGAAATGCCCACAAGCCACGCCGAGCGGGCAAGTGCGCTAATGCGCCAGACGTGCCGCTTCAGCACGATTGTGCCGCCGGCCCACGATACCGCTGCCCCCAGCATCACCACGAAGCCGGCCGGGCGTTCGAGGTATTCGGCCCCGTTCGAGGTGAGCAGCAGCGCCAGCCCGCCCATCCCCAGCGCCAGCGAAATGAGCCGGTTGAGCCCCAGCCGCTCCTTCAGGAATACCGCGGACAGCACCGCTGCCCACATCGGCATGGTGAAGACGATGATCGCAGCCTTGGATGTTTCGGTGAGCAGTTGCCCGAAAGCCGTCAGCAGGTTGAAGCCGAACACGGTCAGCACACTGGCGATGATCAGCGCCATGCGGTCCTGACGGGGAATGGCGAGGTGCTCTCCTGCCGCGCGCGCAATCAACGCCAGCAACAAACCTCCAAAGCCGAAGGCCAGCGCCCGGAAGGTCCAGGGCGGCAACTCGCCGAGGATGAATTTCACTGTGGGCCAGTTCAGCCCCCACAACACGCCGATGGTGACCACGAGCAGGGCGGCAATTGCCTTGGGTGTCGCCATTGAAAATTGTCAGTCGATGCTGCTGGCAAGGGCGGACGGCTGTTGCGGGTCATGGCCTGATATCTCCAGTACCAGCTTGCGGCGCACCGCATTGGCGAACTCCTGCGCGTTTTTCGCCGTCACCACGAAGGCTCCGGGCCCGCCTATGATGGTGTCCCGGAAGGCCTGTTCGAGGTCATAGCTCACCGGCTGGCCCGAGCAGCTGCGGCACAGCACGGCCAGCCCGTTGATGGTCATTCCGGCGTCGACGATCTTCTGGCGCGCCTCGAAGATGGACGGGCCGTTCCAGTTGTTGGCGCTGTCGGCGGACAGGTCGATGACCTTGCGCAGCCCGCTGAAGGCGTTGCCGTCAATCTGCGCCTTGCCGAACAGCAAAGCCGCGCCGATGGCGTTGCGGCCATAGGCAAGCCGGGGCGGGGTCAGAATGGCGTCTGCAAAGGCGCGGGCGCTCGCCGGCCCGTCGATTACCGTCCAGTCGGCCACGACCTGCTGGGACGAAGCGTCGGCCCACTCGATATAGCTCACGGCGATCTTGCCCAGCAGGCCATTGTTGATGGCGCGCAGCACCGCCGGATCAGCGATTGCTTCAGCATATCCCTGCCGCTGGAAGCGGATCTCGTCCTCGTCGATGGACCCGGTGGCGTCAGCCAGCAGTACGAGCTCAAGGTCGACTTCCGTTTCGGCGCGCACAGGCGCGGCAGACGCCAGCCCGCCAAGCATGGCGGCCATCAACAGGGCAATGCTGCGCCTCGTCGCCTTCATGCCGCTCCCGCTACTTCAGTTCCACCTCGATGAAAGCATAATCGCTGTCATTGGCGTTGATGACGTCGTGTTCGACGCCGGTTTCGCGGAAGTAGGGCACGCCCTTCTTCATGTCCGCTTCAGCTTCCTGCCCGCCAGGCAGCTTGAGCTTCACCTTGCCGTCCATCAGCGGCACCACAACGTAATCCATCCCGTGGCGGTGCCAGCCGGTATTGTCGCCGGGGCCGAAGCGCCATTCGGTGACGCGCACCTTGTCGTTGTCGATGAACACGGTGGGTTTGGCAGTGCCGGTCATGAAATCCTCTTCCTCATGCAAGCGTTCGAAAGGTGAGCATGATCACATCACACCCACCCCGTCCTGACTAGGCTGGTTTTCATCAGTCGCCGGAACGAGACGTTTCGGGGCGCAACACGAGAAGAGACGGAGACTTGCAATGACCATCAAATCCACCCTCCTCGCCGTGGCCGTCGCCGCCGCATCCTTTGCCGCATTGCCGGCAGCCAATGCCTCACCCGCAGCAGGCATGATGATGAGTGGCGCCGCAGTGCCGCCGCCGTCCGGGATCGGCTCAGCCGATGCCACCGTGCACAAGGTAGGCCGCCGCCACCGCGGTCATCGCCACCACCGTGGTCACCGCTACGGCCATGGCTGGCATGGCGGCGGGTTCACGTTCTATGCGCCGGTCTATAGCGGTGGCGGCGGATGCCACTGGATGAAGCGCAAGTGGCGCCGCACCGGTAGCCGCTACTGGCGCAAGCGTTACTATCGCTGCGTGAACCGCTACTACTGATCATTCAGCAGCGCAAAAACGAAGGCAGCCGGATCGCTCCGGCTGCCTCTTCCTGTTCGCCGTCCCTTGCGAAACTAGATGCGGATGGCTTCTTCCGGCGCCATGTACTTGTAGCCCAGGTCGTCGGCCACGGCCTTGTAGGTGACATGGCCGGCATGGACGTTCAGGCCGTTGCGCAGGTGCGGGTTCTCGTTCAGCGCCTTGCGCCAGCCGCGGTTGGCGATCTGCAGGATGAACGGCAGGGTCACGTTGTTCAGCGCATGGGTGGACGTCTTCGGTACGCCGCCCGGCATGTTGGCCACGCAATAGTGGATCACGTCGTCGACCACGTACACCGGGTCGTCATGGGTGGTGGCCTTCGAGGTTTCGGCACAGCCGCCCTGGTCGATGGCCACGTCGACGATGACCGAACCGGCCTTCATCGACTTGACGATGTCGCGGGTGATCAGCTTCGGCGCCGCAGCGCCGGGAATGAGCACGCCGCCGACCACCAGATCAGCCTCGGCGCAATGACGTTCGATGGCGTCACGGGTCGAGTAGACGGTATTGAGCGGCCGGTCGAACTGCGCCCACAACTGGCGCAACACGTCGACGTTGCGGTCGATGACCCATACGTCCGCGCCCATGCCGAGCGCAATGTGTACCGCGTGACGGCCGACCACGCCGCCGCCGATGACGACGACCTTGGCCGGGTCAACGCCGGGCACGCCGCCCAGCAGCAGCCCATGGCCGCCATGGGCCTTTTCGAGATAGTAGGCGCCGGCCTGGATCGACAGACGGCCCGCAACCTCCGACATCGGCGCCAGCAGTGGCAGGCCGCCGGTGGGGCTGGTCACGGTTTCATAGGCAATGCAGGTGGCCTTGGACTTGACGAGGTCCTTGGTCTGGGCCGGATCGGGCGCCAGGTGCAGATAGGTGAACAGGACCTGGCCTTCGCGCAGCATCTTGCGCTCGTTTGCCTGCGGCTCCTTCACCTTCACGATCATCTCGGCCTTGGCGAAGATTTCCTCGGGCGTCTTGATGATCTTGGCGCCGGCCTTGCGGTAGGCCGCATCATCCATGCCGATGCCAGCGCCAGCGCCGGACTCGACCATCACCTTGTGGCCCGCAGCCACCACTTCGCGAACCGAAGTTGGCGTCATGCCGACGCGGAATTCCTTGTTCTTTATTTCCTTGGGTACACCGATCAGCATTGCCGTTTCCTCCAGATAGCTTGATGAATGAGCGCGGATGATACACCGCTTGCCGGGGAAACGTATTGCAAACATCCTTGCATTTTGAGAGTTCTGCGCAAGATTATTCGAGTAAACCGGGCTTTGAGAGAATGAACTTGCAACATCTGGATAATTTGGACCGGCGGATTCTGCGCGAGTTGCAGGCTGACAGCTCCATCTCGGTGGCGGATCTTGCGGGGCTGGTGAACCTGTCCGCCTCTGCTTGCCACCGGCGCGTGAAGCTTATGGAAGAACGTGGCCTGATCGCCGGTTATGGTGCACGGCTCAGCCGGGAGAAACTTGGCCTCGCCATCGAGTTCTTCGTCGAGATCTCGCTGGTCGCCCAGTCCGAACAGACGCTGGAGGCCTTCGAGCAGGCGGTGCGCCGGGTGCCGGAAATTCTCGAATGTCACCTCGTCGGCGGCCAGTACGATTACCTGCTGCGCATCGCCGCCACGGATGCAGCGGATTATGAGCGCATCCACCGGCAGGCCATCACCCGGCTGCCCGGTGTTGCGCGTATCCAGTCCTCGCTCGCCCTGCGCACGGTAAAGCCGTGGACCGGCCTGCCAGTTTGATTGATTCACGTCACGGTGCTGACCATCTTTTGGTGCTAGGCTTCATTCAAAATCTGCACAGGAGGCGAGACCATGACTGCAACTGACGACAGCCGGACGATGTCCGCCGAATTCCCCCATGCTGCCATTTCGCATGCCATGAACTACGGTGCGGAGGCCATGCGCGCCCTGACCGACTGCCAGGGCAAGTATGCCAGCTTCGTTTCGAAGCGCATCAAGGAAGACATGGCCATGCCCACCCGCCTTGCCGAGTGCAAGTCGCCCATGGAGGTGATCGACGTGTGGGCTGACTTCTATCGCACCGCAATGGAGCAATACGCCGACCATACCCGCAGCATGACGGTACTGGGTCAGCAGGCGCTGGAAGACACCGTCCGCCAGGCGGAGGTGGAAGCCGCCGGGATCGCCGAAGCAACTGGCGAAGCAATCGAAAAGACCACCGGCATCAAGACCGTTCCCGACGAACAAGACCAGGGCTGCCTAGGCCTGCACAGGCGGATAGTTGACCGGCTGGCGATGTTCCGGCCGGTCGAACAGGCTCAGGAAAGCCGCCTCCAGCCGTTTCGTGGTAGGCCCCGGCGCATCATTTGAAAACACCCGGTCGTTGACCCGGGCGACGGGTGCAATGCCGCCAGCCGTCGTGGCGGTGAACACCTCGTCCGACTCGAGGAATTCGTCCAGCTTGATCGGCCGCACTTCCGTTTCCAGCCCCAGTTCCCGCGCCACTTCCAGCACCGAGCGCCGGGTGATGCCCTTCCAGCACACCCATGTCCGGCGTGCGCACCGCATTGCCCTTGACGCAGAACACGTTGAAGCCCGGCCCCTCGGTCACGTTGCCCTGGTGGTCGAGCAGCAGCGCGGTGTCGAAGCCCGCATCCAGCGCCTCGAACAGGCCGCGGGTCAGGTCGCCCCAGTGATAGTTCTTGGCGGTCGGGTCGACGCTGTCATGCGGAATGCGGCGCACGTCCCGCGGCACGTAAAGGTGTGCGCCCGCGCGCCGCCACCTCGGGCCGGATCACGTGCAGGTAGGGGATGCACCAGGCGAAGAAATGGTTGCCGCACTGGCGCGGATCGCGGGTGCCGGGAATGAGCGGCACGCCCCGGCTGGCCACCATGGCCACGTATGAGTCCCGCAGCCCCGACACGGCGACGATGGAGTGGACGATCTGGCGCATGTCGTCCTTGGTTTGTGGCACCTCGATGCGAACCTTCTTCAGCGAGGCCTGGAACCGGTCGAGATAGTCCTCCAGCCGGAAGAACGCGCCATTGCGCACCGAGGCCACGTCATAGGTGCAGTCCGAGCGGGTGAAGCCCCAGTCGGTCACCGGGATCTTCGCTTCGGCGATGGGCACGATCTCGCCGTTCATCCACGCCGCGCCCTTGGAAAGATCTGCCGTCATTCCGGGTTACTCCGCTGCCTGCCGGTTGCTGGAAACGTCTTGCCTGATCAGCCGCGCCAGCAGTTCGATACCGGGCTCGATCATCTTCTCGTCGATGGACGAGAACCCGAGCCGGAAGAAGTTGCGCGGCGGGTTGGGCCGGCCGAAGAAGATGCGGCCCGGCTCGATCAGCAGGCCGTGTTCGCGCCCCGCTTCGGCCAGCCGTTCGGAGTCCAGTCCCGCCGGGCCTTCGACCCAGAAGCTGGTGCCGCCAAAGCTGGGCACCCGCGCGGCATCCGGCAGGTGGGTCTGCAGCGCCGACGCCATCACCTCCCAGCGCGCCCGGTAAGCCCGGTGCAGCCGCCGGATCAGCGTGTCGTGGTGGCCGAGCGACAGGAACAGCGCCGCCGTGCGCTGGTTGTTGTTGGGCGGATGCCGCACCATCAGCCGGCGCAGCGCGCGGGCCTGGTCGATGAACGGTTTCGGCGCCACGAGGAAGCCCAGCCGGAGCCCGTGAAACACCGACTTCGACAGCGAGCCCACATAGATCACGTGGCCATCATCATCGAGCGACTTCAGCGACGGGCACGGTTCGTTGACATAGTTGGTCTCGAACTCGTGGTCGTCCTCGATGATGATGAAGTCGTCCTTGCGCGCCGTCTCCATCAGCTCCAGCCGCCGCGACAGCGGCATGGTGACCGTGGTCGGGGCCTGGTGGCTGGGGGTGATGAACACCATGCTGGTGCCGCCCGGTATCGAGCCCGGCGCCAGGCCCTGGCTGTCGACTTCGCCCAGCACGACGTTGCGGGTGTGCAGCGAGAAGATGTTGCGCGCGTCGGGAAAGCCAGGTTCTTCCACCACCACCCGCGTGTCGGATTTGGCCAGCAGGCTGGAGATCATGTACAGCGCGTGCTGCGCCCCGAGCGTGACGAGGATTTCGTGTTCCGACGCCATGATGCCCCGGCGCGGCAGAATGCGCCGCCGGATCTGCTCGACCAGCAGCGGATCATCGTGGGCGCCGTGATCGTCCGTCCAGGCATTGAACCAGCGCTTGCCCAGCGTCTGGCGGGCGCACTCGCGCCATTCGGCGATGGGGAACAGGTTGTGGTCGACCTGGCCGTAAATGAACGGGTACTTGTAGGACGACCAGTCCAGCGGCTTGATGATGTTTTCCAGCCGCGCCGGCTTGCGGGCGAAACGGCTGTCCCAGTCGGGTGCGGTCTCGCTTGGCTCGTCGCGGTGAGCGACCTCCGGCCGCGCCGCCTGTTGCGGTATCGCCTTGTCGGACACGTAATAGCCCGAGCGCTCGCGCGCCACCAGGTAACCGTCGTCCAGCAGGCCCTGGTAGGCCAGCATCACCGTGTTGCGCGAAACCCCCAGCACCTTGGCCATCTTGCGGGTCGAGGGCACCGGTTCCTCGCGGCCCAGCTGGCCATCGAGAATGGCCGACACGAAGGCTTCCCGGATCTGGGTCTGGAGGCTCGCATACTCGCCTCGCTTGATCTGCAACAGCCAGTCGCGCATGCCGGGCCTTCCCTCGCTGGTCTCATTATTGCTGGTAATTGGCTCCATGCTAGCGCCAATCTGACGGCCTGTCACGGGGATTGGACCAGACACCTATCAGCTAAAAATTGAGACTCTCGTTCTCGTTTTTTCTGCTGGCCGGTCACTTGCCACTGGCTGGTGCTATTGCTGTCAGAGATTGGTCTGTTAGCGTGAGCAGTCATGGCAAAGCCGGACAGCACTGACGGAAACCGCATGGCAGACGAGCCCAAGATCAATCTCAACCTGAAGACCTGGGACGAGGTGAAAACCACGACGTGCTACATGTGCGCCTGCCGTTGCGGCATCAAGGTGTACCTGAAGGACGGCACGGTCAAATACATCGAGGGCAACCGCGACCACCCGGTCAACAAGGGCGTGCTGTGCGGCAAGGGCTCTGCCGGCATCATGCAGCACTATTCGCCGGCGCGCCTCACCAAGCCGCTGATGCGGGTGGGACCGCGGGGGAGTCGGCGAGTTTCGCGAGGTGGAGTGGGAAGAAGCGTTGCGCACCGCCACCACATGGCTGTCGCAGGTTCGCTCGACCGACCCGAGGAAGCTCGCCCTGTTCACCGGCCGCGACCAGTCACAGGCGCTCACCGGCTGGTGGGCGACGCAGTTCGGCACCCCCAACTTCGCCGCCCATGGCGGCTTCTGCTCGGTCAACATGGCCGCGGCCGGCATCTACACCTTCGGCGGCGCGTTCTGGGAGTTCGGCGAGCCCGACTGGGACCACACGAAATACTTCATGCTGTTCGGCGTGGCCGAGGACCATGCCTCCAACCCGATCAAGATGGGCCTGGGCAAGCTGAAGAAAAACGGCGCCAAGATCGTCTCCATCAACCCGGTCAAGTCCGGATACTCGGCCATCGCCGACGAATGGGTCGGCATCCGCCCCGGTACCGACGGGCTGTTCGTCGGCGCGCTCATCCACCAGCTGCTGAAGGCCGGCAAGATCGACCTCGACTATCTGGCCCGCTACACCAACGCTGCTCACCTCGTCATCCGCAACAAGACCGGGGCCGACGATGGCCTGATCGCCCGCGACCAGTATGGCAAGGTTCTGGTGCTCGACAGCGCCACGGCAAAGCCGTGCCAATCGACAAGGTCGTCCAGGCCTGCGCTGCATGGCGAGGTCAAGCTGCCGGGCAAGCCGACAAGCGCACGGGCGTCCCCGCTTTCCAGCTGATCGCAGAGCGTTACCTGTCGGACGATTACACGGCGGAAAAGGCCGCCCGCGCCTGCGGCATCAAGCCGGAGACCATCATCCGGCTGGCGGGCGAACTGGCCCATGCCGCCTTCGAGCAGGCGTTCGAACTGCCCATCGAATGGACCGATAGCCGCGGCGAGAAGCACGAGTCGATGACCGGCCGCCCCGTCTCGATGCACGCCATGCGCGGCATCTCGGCCCACTCCAACGGCTTTCACACCTGCCGCTCCATCCACATCCTGCAGATCCTGCTCGGCACCATCGACGTGCCCGGCGGCTTTCTCTACAAGCCGCCGTTCCCGAAGGCCGCCCCTCCCGGCCTGAAGCCTGCCGGCAAGGTGGGCGAGGTCAACCCGCTCAAACCCCTGCCCGGTCCGCCGCTGGGCTTCGTGGCAGGCCCTGAAGACCTGCTGGTCGACGCTGACGGCACGCCGCGGCGCATCGACAAGGCCTATTCGTGGGATGCCCCCATCGCCGCCCACGGCCTGATGCACACGGTCATCACCAACGCCGCCAACAGGGATCCGTACGGCATCGACGTGCTGTTCATGTACATGGCCAACATGAGCTGGAATTCCACCATGAATTCCGGCGGCATCATGGACCACCTGACGAAGATCGACGAGAAAACCGGCGATTATGTCATCCCGAAGATCATCTATTCCGACGCCTACTATTCGGAGATGGTCGCCTATGCCGACCTGATCCTGCCCGACACGACCTACCTCGAACGCTGGGACTGCATCTCGCTGCTCGACCGGCCGATCTCCGAACCGCACGGACCGGCGGACTCGATCCGCCAGCCGGTGGTCGAGCCCGACCGCGACGTGCGGCCGTTCCAGACGGTGATGCTCGACCTCGGCGCGCGGCTGGGCCTGCCCGGCATGGTCAAGGAGGACATGACGCCGAAGTTCCCCGGCGGCTATGCCGACTACATCGTCAACCACGAGCGCGGCCCCGGCATCGGCCCGCTGGCGGGCTTCCGCGGGCCGGATGGCAACAAGGCCGGCAAGGGCGAGGTCAACCCGAACCAGCTTGAGCAGTACATCGAGAACGGCTGCTATCTGGAAGTACGAGCTGCCCGAGCACATGCGCTACTACCGCATGGCCAACAAGGACTACCTCGAGTGGGCGCAAGGCTTCGGCTTCAACCCCAATGCCGAACCCGATCACCTTCAACCTCTATTCCGAGGTGATGCAGAAGTTCCGCCTGGCTGCCCGTGGCCACGGCGATGTCGTGCCGCCGGAGGTGCATCGCCGCCGCGTCGAGGCGTTCTTCGATCCGGTGCCGATGTGGTACGCGCCGTTTGAAGAAGCCATGACCGACGCCACCGATTTTCCCATGCACGCCGTCACCCAGCGGCCCATGGCCATGTACCACTCCTGGGGCTCGATGAACGCCTGGCTGCGGCAGATCCTCGGCCGCAACTGGCTCTACATGGAGCGCGGCAGGGCAAGGAAGCTTGGCCTGAAGGACGGCGACTGGGTGCACGTCACCAGCCACCACGGCCGCATCAAGGTGCAGCTGAAGCTGATGGACGGCGTGAACCCGGACACCGTCTGGACCTGGAACGCCATCGGCAAGCGGTCCGGCGCCTGGAACCTTGACAGGAATGCGCCCGAGGCGAAGAAGGGCTTCCTGCTCAACCACATCATCTCCGACCTGCTGCCGGTTCGCGAAGGCGGCTACCGCTATTCCAACTCCGATCCGGTGACCGGGCAGGCCGCCTGGTACGACCTGCGCGTGCGGGTCGAGAAGGCGGACGGCGCGGCTGTTTCCGAGCCGCAGTACGATGCGACGAAGCGCCCGCCCGGCCTGCTGCGCGCGGCCATGAAGATCGGCGAGCGCATGATGAAGGGCAGGGGCCAATGACATCGCTTCCCGACACTTCGAAACCGGGGCAGAAGAAGCTCGGCCTCGTCATCGACCTCGACACCTGCGTCGGCTGCCAGGCCTGCGCCACCTCGTGCAAGGAGTGGAACACGCAAGGTTATTCCGCCCCGCTCACCGACATCGACCCCTACGGCCCCGACCCGGTGGGCGCCTGGCTCAACCGCATCCACGGCTATGAGACGGGCGAGGGTGAGAACCGCCGCGCGTTCCACTTCCCGCGCTCGTGCCTGCACTGCGAAACGCCGGCCTGCGTGACCGTGTGCCCGACCGGCGCCAGCTACAAGCGCGCCGAAGACGGCATCGTGCTGGTCAACCCGGACACCTGCATCGGCTGCAAGCTGTGCTCGTGGGCCTGCCCCTACGGAGCGCGCGAATACGACGCTGACGACGGCGTGATGAAGAAGTGCACGCTGTGCGTCGACCGCATCTACAACGAGAACCTGGAGCCCGAGGACCGCCAGCCGGCCTGCGTGCGGGCCTGCCCGACGGGGGCGCGCCACTTCGGCGACCTGGGCGACCCCGACTCGGACGTCTCGCAACTGGTAAAGAGCCGCGGCGGCTTCGACCTGTTGCCGCAGATGGACTACAAGCCGGTCAACAAGTACCTGCCGCCGCGCCCGCGCCGGTCGGACGAGAACGCTGTTCCCGCCGCCAAACTGGAAACCGTGGGCAAGGGCGACGGCTCGGTCGCCGAACGCTTCTTCTCCTGGCTCGACAAGGCGCTTTCCTGATGCATCCCGCTTATTCCGTCATCCTGTTCACCACCGCGTCCGGTGCCGGTTACGGCCTGCTGGCGCTGCTGGGCCTGACCGGGGCAAGCCATGGCGCGGCGTCCAGCTTCGTCGTTCGGCGCCACCTCGATGCTGCTGGCGCTGGGCCTCATCACGGCGGGCCTGTTGTCGTCCACCTTCCATCTCGGCCACCCCGAGCGGGCCTGGCGCGCCTTCAGCCAGTGGCGCACCAGCTGGCTGTCGCGCGAAGGCGTGGCGGCTGTGGCAACCTATGTTCCGGCCTGCCTGTTCGGCCTGGCATGGGTGTTCGGCGGCAACGGCGTGCTGATTGCCATCCTCGGATACCTGACCGCCATCATGGCCATGGTGACGGTGTTCACCACGGCGATGATCTATGCCTCGCTGCCCACTATCCGCCAGTGGCGGCACTGGGCCGTGGTGCCGGGCTACATCGTGCTCGCCATCGCCACCGGCGCGGTGCTGCTCTATGCGCTGGCCACGCTGTTTGGCCGCTCCGGCATTCCCGCGCTCGGCGTCATCACCATGGCCGGGCTGGCGCTGGCGATCATCGTCAAGCTGGCGTACTGGGCCGGGCTTTCGCGCATGAAGCCGAAGTATACGATGGGCGATGCCACCGGTCTTGGCGGCACGGTGCGCCAGTGGGAAGTGCCGCACACGTCCGAAAACTTCGTGCAGCGCGAGATGGGCTTCAAGGTGGCCCGCAAGCACGCGCTCAAGCTGCGCGGCATCTGCATCGGTTTGCTGGCACTGGCGCTGGTCATGGTCTGGGCGGGCTTCAGCTTCGGCGGCGCGGCAGCGCCGGTGCTTGCGGTTGCTGTCCGCCGTGCTGGCCGGCATTGCCGTCGTCATGGAACGCTGGCTGTTCTTCGCCGAGGCGAAGCACGTGGTCACGCTGTTCTACGGCGAACAGGCGGTGTGATATGCTGCCACCACCGGCGGTGGGCCGATGTGGCGCGTTGCATCACTACTTGGGCCGGATCACTTCGCTGTAGGCGCCGCGCACGAACAGCGTGACCTTCACGTCCTGCTTGTCGCGGTTGCGCCAGAACCAGCCATGCTTGCCGGTGAAACCGGCCTTCAGCACGCCTTCATCGCCCGGCACGCCGCGACCCTTCTTGTAGCTGGTTTCCTGGCCCGACGCATCGCCGTGCAGGTCATAGTTCAGCTTGCCGCCCTCGGCGACCCACTTGAACTCGACCTCGCCGCCTTCCTCCATCGCCAGCTTGACCTCTATGCCTTGACCGGGTTCTAGCGTGTAGCTGATCTCGTCGGTCCATGCGGGCGTAGATGACTGCGCCTGCGCCGAGCCGATGAACATGGCGAAAAAGCCGTTGAGCAGGCTGCCGGACGTGTTGCCCGAAGGCGCTTTCTGCTCCTCCTGCTGGTGGTCCTTCTCGGCTTCTTCAGCGAGTTGCTGCTTGATCTCGCCCATCTCGGTGAGTTGCAGCATGCGGCCCACCCCGGTCGGGTCGATGGCGTACTCCGCCGGCAGTACGATGGTAATCAGGATCGCAATTGCCGTGATGATGGCAATGGCGGTGGATTTCAGCAGCTGCGCCGAAGACGGCAGCTCTTCCCTTGCGGGTCTTTCAGAGTTGAACATTTGAACCTCAGTGTGCGGGAGTGACGAAATAGCCGGTCAGATGCATGCCCGTGAGTATGAATCCGGCGGTCATCATTGCGACGTTGGCGGTGTAGGCATGGCGCCAGAAGCTTTCGGTCCGGCGCCAGTAGCTCATCGCGATCAGGATGCCGGCAAGGGCCAGAAGCTGACCGATCTCGACACCAATGTTGAAGGCGATCAGGTTGGTCAGAAGACCATCCTCGGCGATGTCGTATTCCTGCACCTTCGTGGCCAGGCCAAAACCATGGAACAGTCCGAAGATGAACGTCGCCGCCTTGGTGTTGGGCTGGAAGCCGAACCAGCGCTGGTAGGCTCCCATGTTGTCCAGCGCCTTGTAGACGACGGACAGGCCGATAATCGCATCGATCAGGAACGAACTGATCTTGATGTCATAGTAGACGCCGATGATCATCGTCAGCGAGTGACCGATGGCGAACAAGGGTCACGTAGATGCCGATGTGCTGCAGCTTGTAGAGGAAGAAGATCACGCCGGCGAGAAACAGCAGGTGATCGTAGCCGGTGATCATGTGCTTCGCCCCGAGATACATGAACGGGATGAAGTGAACGCCGTAGATTTCCTGGATGTAGCCCTTGTCGCCTTCGGCTACGGCGTGGGAGAGGGCGGGCTGCATCATGGCCAGCAGCGCCGCAAGGGCCAGGGTCATGCACAGGGCCGGTCGCTGCCACCAGTCAAGGTGATCCGCGCCCAACCCGACATTGGGTCGGTAAAGCATGGTTGTTTCCTGTATTGGAATTGAAGTGCGCCGCGCATGGGCGGCGGTTTCACGCAATTCAGGAAACGCGTGGTGGTCTTTTCAGGCGGAAGGATGGATCAGGGTTGATGTTGCGAGGTGGCCCGTCCCGCCAGTCGCGCATGGCCATGCGGCCTTGCATCACGACGCCGGCCGGCACGTTCGGCACATCATGGGAATGGTCTGCTGCATCGTGCCCGTGATGATGACCGGGATGCTGTTCTTCGTCGAAGCCGTCATCGTGGCTATGCCCGTGTTCGGCGATTTCCATCTGAAGCTGGGCGTGCCGGTCGAGTTCAGCATGGGCGAGCCTGTTGGGCAGATGGGCGAGCGCCGCATTCAGGCTGGCGCAAAGCATGGCAAACGAGATCATCACGGCCAGGCAGGCCCGCCGGATCTGATTTGAGTGCAACACCACCACTTCGAGAAGCCTATCTGCAATGCCATGACTAGAGAAAACGTCTGCGCCGGGCGGTGCGCGATGGCACGCAACCGGGACTTGGGGTGTTTCGTTACCAGTTGAAGCGTGATTTGTGAAGGTTGCGTTTGAGCACGTCTGAAGTGGAGTTGCAGCATGATTGCTTGTTCCCGCATAGCCTGCCTGTTGTGTGCGGTCGCCATTTGTACTTCAGCGCCTGCCCTTGCAGACATGCAGCGCGTTGGCGGTTTCGAGATCGACCGCACCGAGGTGACCGTCGGCGAGTTCCGCCAGTTCGTCGAGGCCACCGGCACGGTGACGCTGGCGGAAAAGGCGGGCGGCGGCCAGGTCTATGGCGCTGGCTGGGAGCGCAAGGCCGGCTGGACGTGGAAGACGCCATATGGCGAGCCCGCCGCCGATGACGAGCCCGCTGCGTACGTAACCTACGATGAGGCGAAGGCCTATTGCGCCTGGGCCGGCAAGCGGCTGCCCACCGATGCCGAGTGGATGGAGGCCGCGTATACGGAGCGGCGCGCCAACCCGCCATCAGGCTTCGAAACCGGCAGGACCTACGACTACCCGACCGGCGAAACGCCGCAGGGCGCCAATTGCCTCGACGGCTGCGGGTCAACGCCCGGGCTGGACCGTTCCGCTGTTCTTGATCGAGGGCGCGGCCACGCGCCGGTGGGCACCACCAGGCCCGGCGTCAACGGCCTGTACGACATGGGCGCCAACCTGTGGGAGTGGGTCGACGGCACGACCTCTTCCGGGCAGGTGCTGACCCGTGGCGGTTCGTGGTGGTATGGTCCTGCCCAGATGCACCGCGAGCACAACCAGTCGAAGCCACCGCAAACGGCGGTTGTCTATATCGGCTTCCGCTGCGCGCGAGATGCCAACGGATAGGACATCCATGCGAGACAATATCGAACTTGCCGATCGACACGATCCGGCTGGCCAACGACCTTGAATGGGAAGACAACTGGTTTGCCACCGGCCACCTTGACGGCGATACACTGGCTATCGGCGAACCCGCCTATCACCAGCGCAACTGGAGCTACCTGATCCGCGACGGTGGCGAGGCGCTGCTGTTCGACACCGGTTCCGGCCGCCGTCCCATCGAGCCGCTGGTGGCGCGCCATGCCGGCGGCGCGGCGGTCTCTGCATTTCCCTCGCACATGCACTTCGATCATCTGGGCAACATCACTGCCTTCGGCCCGGTGACGGTGGCAGACCTGCCGATGCTGCGCGCCTGCGACGCGGATGGCAGGCTGACCCCGGCGGACGACATGTATCTCGGTCACTATGAAGATCTGGAAGTGCCCACCTTCAAGGTGGGGCGCTGGGTCGAGGCCAGGAGAAACAATCAGTGTCGGAAGCCGCCAGCTGAAGGTCCTTCACACACCGGGACACTCGCCGGACTCGGTCAGCCTGTGGGAACCGGACCGCAACCGGCTTTATGCGGCGGATTTCATCTATCGTGGCGCGCTTTATGCCCAGACGCCGGGTGCATCGTTGACTCAATACCTCGAAACCTGCCGGCAACTGCTTGATACGATTCTGCTATCCGCTGAAATCGTATGTGCCCATGGACGGCCGGTGAACGGCATCGACGAAGTGCCGATCGTGGGATATGCCGACCTGCGAAGCGGTGCAAGCCGTGCTGTCCGGTTTGCTGTCCGGTGAACCGCACACCGGCGAAGCGCCGGTCAACGAGCGCATGTTCCTGCTCTACTCGGCTGACAGTTTCACTGCCTGAGCGTACAATCAGAAATGCCTACATAAAGAATTCTTTATGTGCTAGACCAAACATAAATCACCTCTCAAGTTCACCGAGGATTTTCATCCATGTCCCGCGCCAATTTTCTCGAACTCCTGAACTCACGGCCCTGGCTTCTGGCCGACGGCGCCACCGGCACCAACCTGTTTGCCGCCGGCCTGCAGTCGGGCGATGCGCCGGAACTGTGGAACGAGGAGCACCCGGACCGCATCCGCACCCTGCACCGCAAGTTCATCGAGGCCGGCTCCGACATCGTGCTGACCAACTCGTTCGGCGGCTCGTCCTACCGGCTCAAGCTGCACAATGCCCAAGACCGCGTGCATGAACTCAACAGGAAGGCGGCTGAACTGGCGCGCGTCGAGGCCGACGCCGCTGACCGGCCGGTCATCGTGGCAGGCTCGATGGGTCCCACCGGCGAGATCATGGAGCCGGTCGGTTCGCTGTCGCATGCCGATGCGGTGAAGGCGTTCGCCGAGCAGGCCAAGGCGCTGGAAGAGGGCGGCGCCGACGTGCTGTGGATCGAGACGATTTCGTCCGAGGAAGAATTCAAGGCTGCCCTTGAGGGTGCGCGTACGACGAAACTGCCGGTGGTGGCCACCATGAGCTTCGACACCAACGGCCGCACCATGATGGGGCTGACGCCGGCCAACTATGCGAAGCTGGCGCCTGCCCAGCCCGGCGCACCGGACGCCATCGGCGCCAATTGCGGCACCGGCGCTGCCGAACTGGTCGCCGCCGTGCTCGGCATGACCGAGGCCGACCCGCGACGCCGTCGTGGTTGCCAAGGGCAATTGCGGCATCCCGGCCTGGGTCGGTGGCCACATTCACTATGACGGCACGCCTGAACTCATGGCCGACTATGCGCGCCTGGCGCTGGACTCAGGCGCCAAGATCATCGGCGGTTGCTGCGGCACCACCTATGAACATGTCCGTGCCATGCGTGAATCGCTGGAGAGCTACACCAAGGGCGAGCGCCCGGACGTCGATACGGTCGAGGCCCGGCTGGGCAAGGTATCGGCGCTGGCGCATGGCACCGATACGGCTGCCGAGGGCGCTGCCCGCCGCGGCCGCGAGGGCAGGGGCCGCAGGACGGGGTTAGACGAGCCCCTCCAGCCGCTTCAGCATCGTGTCCACTTCGTCAGCCGTGTTGTAGTGCGCAAGGCCGATGCGCAGCACCCCGCCCTTGTCCATCAGCTTCATGTGGTTGATCGGCTCCAGCGCATAATTGTGGCCTGACCAGAGGAAGATGTTGTCCGCGGCAAATGCCTCGGCCAGGTCGGCCGGGTTCTTCCCGTCCACCGTCACCGATACTGTCGGCACCCGCCGGTGCAGCGCATTGGCAGAGGTGATGCCGCGTACCTTCACGCCCTTGATCGAGGTGAGCCCGGCGATCAGTTGCCGGGTCAGTCCCATCTCGTGGTCCTGCAGCGCGCTCATGCCGCTGACGATGCGGGTGCGCGACACCGGGATGCCGCCGTTCAGGTCCTCGCCATGCGAGGCGATGTACTCGATGGCGCCCAGTGTGGCCGCCAGCGTCTCGCGTGCCGCCGTGCCGGATTCGAAGGCGCCGGGCGGGCCGTACTCAAGCGCCGGGCGGACATTGTACGAGTACAGCCGTTCCAGCAGCGCGCGCCGTCCGTACATGATGCCCTGGTGCGGTCCGAACCACTTGTAGGCCGACGACACCAGGAAGTCGCAACCAATGGCCTGCACGTCGATCGGCAGATGCGGCGCGGACTGCACTGCATCCACGAACGAGATCGCGCCGGCTGCGCGCGCCTTGCGGCAGATGCTGGCGACATCGTTGATGGTGCCGGTGCAGTTGGACGCATGGCCCACGGCGACGATCTTCGTCTTGTCCGTCAGCACCTGGTCGATGGCGTCATCGGGGAATTCGAAAGTGTCGGGGTCGAACTCGAGCCACTTGACGGTGGCGCCGGTGTCCGCAGCCACATGCAGCCACGGCGCCACGTTGGCATCATGGTCCATGCGCGACAGCACGATCTCGTCGCCTTCCGAAATCTTCAGCGACTTCTGGAGGTTGCGCGACATCGCCAGGGTCATGGTGGTCATGTTGGCGCCGAACATGATCTCCGACGGTGAAGGCGCATTGTAGAACTGCGCTGCCGCGATGCGTGTCTGGTCGACCAGTTCCTGGGCAAGCCTGGAGGTGATGAACGCCCCGCCAAGATTGGCGTTCTGGCTGATCATGGCCTCGGTTGCCCGGTCGATGACCCGCTGCGGCACCTGGGTGCCGGCAGGATTGTCGAAGTAGATGCGCGGCTTGCCGTCATCCGTCAGGGCAAGCGAGGGAAACTGGCCGCGCACGGCCTCGACGGAATAACCGCTCATGACGGGGATTTGCCTCCAGATAATGCACGGCTGTCATGGATGCCGTTTGTTGAATTTGTTTGGTCCGTCATTACACAGTGTTTCAGCTGGCGGCAAGAGCACGTCGATGGAAGCTGGCGTCAGAACGCATCGCAGTCGCATTCAGGCACGTTGTTGTCGCTAAGAATACGTTGCTGATGCATCGAAACGCTGTAAAAGGCGCACAGCAAATGAAACCGGCCCGCGCCTTCGACGGAGTAAGCGGATGAGCGACGACGATCTTGATCTCAGGTCACTTGATGATGACGAACTCGTGCAGCAGATGCACGACGACCTCTATGACGGTCTCAAGGAAGAGATCGAGGAGAGCGTCAACATTTTCCTGGAGCGCGGCTGGACGCCTTACAAGATCCTGACCGAGGGTCTGGTGGAAGGCATGCGCATCGTCGGCATCGACTTCCGCGACGGTATCCTGTTCGTGCCGGAAGTGCTGCTGGCCGCCAACGCCATGAAGGCGGGCATGGCAATCCTCAAGCCGCTGCTGGCCGAAACCGGCGCGCCGCGCGTCGGCAAGATGGTGATCGGCACGGTCAAGGGCGACATCCACGACATCGGCAAGAACCTGGTTGCCATGATGATGGAAGGCGCCGGGTTCGAGGTCATCAACATCGGTATCAACAATCCGGTCGAGAACTATCTGGCCGCGATCGAAGAGCATCAGCCGGACATTCTCGGCATGTCGGCGCTGCTGACCACCACCATGCCCTACATGAAGGTCGTCATCGACACCCTGAAGGAAAAGGGCATGCGCGACGACTATATCGTGCTCGTCGGCGGTGCGCCGCTGAATGAAGAGTTCGCAACTGCCATCGGCGCCGACGCCTACTGCCGCGACGCTGCCGTGGCTGTTGAAACCGCCAAGGAATTCATGGCGCGCAAACACAATCAGGTCTGACATCAGGATCAGACTGATTGTGCAGGTTTGGAAGGGGCTGGGTACGATGTATCCGGCCCCTTTCCGTTGGAGGTGGCGGTGCCGATATCCCGATGAACGCCAGATGAACGGCCGTATCAGCATCCGTTCAGCAAGACTTGCCTTACAAAGGGCACAACGCAAACACCGGCGGACCGAAACCACAAGAACCGGCCTCAAGGGTTTGTAGCAAGGCTTGAAATTGAACTCATTTGCAGGAGAAACCCCGATGTTCAAGAAGTCACTGATTGCTGCCGTTGCCGCCCTCACCATTGCCGCCGCCGCTGCATCGCCTGCCCAGGCCTGTCCAAGAAGGGTGCGCTTTTCCTCGGCCTCGGCCTTGGTACCGCTGCTGCCGTCGGCATCGCCGCCGCCAATGACCGTCATCGCTACTACGGTGGAGACGGCTACTACGTCGCCGGTCACGGCCATGGTTACGGCTACCGTTCAGACCGCCGCGCCTACCGCTACTGGGCCAACGAGTGCGCCGACCGCCATGGCTGGGAAACCCGCCGCTGGTTCCGTTGCATGGACCGTCACGGTTTCTGATCGATCTGCCTCAATCGGTTATGCTTGCCAGTCGCACCGCCGGGTCTTCCCGGCGGTGTTTTCGTTTGCGTTGCCGGGAGCGTCTTCACGCCCGCCTCACTGCAATGTGATGGATTGCACGCCGCCGCTTGCCGCCCCGTGGCATGTTGGGTTCATCGAAACAGACCGCACCGCCGGTCCACCTGAACTAAGCAACACGACGACAGAGGAAACACGACAATGACCGCCATCCGCACCACCGCCATCGCCGCCATCGCAGCCCTGACCATTGCGGCCTCCATGGCATCGCCAGCCCAGGCACTGTCCAAGAAGGGCGCCCTTGCCCTGGGTCTTGGCATCGGCACCATCGCCGCAGTCGGCGCCGCCCACGCTCACGGCCATGGCTACTATGGCTACGGCGCGGGCTACTACGGAGAAGGCCGCGCTTACCGCCGCGCCGCCCGTCAGTGCGCCCACCGCTGGGGCTGGCATACCTGGAAGTGGGAACGTTGCATGGATCGCCGCGGCTTCTGACCTCCCCGGATCGGAAATCACGGAGATAGGCACCGCCGGAGCAATCTGGCGGTGCCTTGCCGTTTTCGGCATGGCTCCGACGGCCTGTGTGTCCTATCTTGTGTGCATGAAGGAAATTGCGCCTGAACAGCATTATGACTTCCGCAAGGGCGCCGGCGATGTGCTGGTTGTCGCCTGCGGAGCGTTGGCGCGTGAGCTTGTGGCGCTGGTCGAGATGAACAGCTGGCGGCAGCTCGACATCCAGTGCCTGCCGGCCATCTGGCACAACACGCCGGAGAAGATTCCGCAAGGCGTGCGCGATGCCATTCAGAAGGCGAAGGCTGCCGGGCGCTATAGCGCGATTTTCGTGGCCTATGGCGACTGCGGCACCGGCGGCCTGCTGGACAAGGTCATAGAGGCTGAAGGAGTTGCCCGCATCGACGGTCCGCACTGCTATTCATTCTTCTCGGGCAACGAGGCGTGGAAGGGCCACGAGGACGAGATCACGGCGTTCTACCTGACCGACTATCTCGCACGCCACTTTGACACGCTGGTCTGGAAGGGCTTCGGTCTCGACCGCCATCCGGAACTGAAGGACATGATGTTCTCCAACTACACCAAGGTGGTTTATCTGGCCCAGACCGAGGACCTCCACCTGCAGGACCTGGCAAGACAGGCAGCGGCAAAACTGGGCCTCGACTACGAATACCGGTTCACCGGCTATGGCGACCTGGCTGCGGCCCTGAAGTCGATTGCATAAATCCGCCATGCGGTTTCGTCTCCCGGTCTCAAGCCGCTATACCCCTTTGCAGACCAGACAACAGCAAGGGAGCCCAACCGATGACATGGAACGTCTACCTGTCCGGCGAAATCCACACCGGCTGGCGCGATGAATTGCGCGCCGGCGCCGAGAAAGCCGGGCTGCCCGTCTTCTTCTCGGCTCCGGTGACCAATCACCCGGCGTCCGATGATTGTGGCGTCGCCATTCTCGGGGCCGAGGACAACAATTTCTGGCATGACAACAAGGGTGCCAACATCAACGCCATCCGCACGCGCACCTTGATCGAAAAATCAGATGTCGTAGTGGTGCGTTTCGGCGACAAGTACAAGCAGTGGAACGCCGCTTTTGACGCGGGCTATGCGGCAGCCCTTGGCAAACCGCTGATCATCATGCACGGGACCGATCACCAGCACGCCCTGAAGGAAGTTGACGCAGCCGCGCTTGCCGTTGCCGAAACGCCGGGCCAGGTGGTGGATATCCTGCGTTACGTCATCAACGGCGAACTGGACGGGTACTGAGGGGACGCGAGCTCCTGAAGGCTGGCCTCTGGCTGTCCGGTGATCAAGCTGGCGTCATCTGGTTCAGCCGGTTCGCCAGTGGGGTTCGCATCCGCGTCGGGGCCTTCGGGTGCGTTGCTGTCATCAGGGGCTTCGACGTCCTCTGGTTCAGCCTGCGCTGCCATCTCCAGCCGCTCATCCGGCAGGTGGCCTTCGGACGGCCTTGCAAGGTTGCGCGCTGCCTCTTGCAGAACCGGTTTTGACTTCAGCACGCCGTCTGCAACCAGCCGGCTGACATACTGTGCTGCATCGGCTTCCGGAATGTGCAGCAGGCGATGCAAGGTCAGCGGTGTGCAATCGCCGTGAAGATTGCTCATGTACACTGCCCAGGACTTTACCCGCGCCGGAACATCTGCGGCGGCAGGAATGCCAGCCGCGACGGGGCGCAGCGACGTCAAGGGCAAGGCGGGCAGCGAAAACACTGCGGCCAGCGACTGAATGAAGCTTCGTCTGTTCATGCCGCAAATGTAGGAAGGCATGTCCAGGAATTCGAGGCACCCGATGCCGTCTGAATACTGAAATACTAGAGCCTACCACTGGCCCTTGCGATACTCGCCGCCGGCAATTTCGTAATAGTCGCCGGCAGAGTCGCAGAAGATGTGGCCGGCCAGTTTCTTGCCGACGGGGCCGTCGACGCAGCCTGCGGCAATCGCGGTATAGGTCCGCTCCGGCCCTTTCCAGAACAGCGTCGAGCCGCAGCGCGAGCAGAAGCCGCGCCTGCTGCCGGGCGAGGACTCGTACCAGGCGAGGCTGTCCGAGGCGGTAAACGCCAGGTCGCTGTCCTCTGCCGCCGTTGCACTCATGTAGTTGCCGGTGGTCTTGCGGCATTGCACGCAATGACAGGCGATCACGTCGCGAAGCTCGCCGTTGACCTCGAACCTCACGCCGCCGCACAGGCAGCTACCCGTGTAATGGCTCATGCCGCGAGGTCCTTCGACAGGGCTGCGATGTGGCCGGGGTTGATACCGCAACAGCCGCCTATGATCTGCGCGCCAACCGCCCGCCAGCCCCTTGCGGCCTCGGCGAACTCAGCAGGGTCCACGTCGACGAACTCCCAGTCGGGCATGCGGAACTCGCCCGCTTCCGGATAGGCGCCGGCGGCGCCCGCCCAGTTTGCCTTGATGATGCCGAGCGCCTCGATCACCGTGTCGATGGGGGAGTGCATGACGAGGCAGGCCGCCGGCTTGCGCGCCGTCAGCGTCCTTACCAGCGACCCGAGCTCTTCCTCGGGATGATTGACGCCACTCAAGCCGCCTTGCGCATTGCGCTCCACGGCAATGCCCACCCACACCGGCAGGCCGGTGTCCATGGCGGCCTCTGTGGCCCACAGCGAGAACTTGCTGTCGCGCATCATTTCCAGAATTATCAGGTCGGCTCCGCACGCTTTCAGGTTTTCTGCCTTCTGCCGGTAGAGCGCGCGCATCTGCGCCTCGTCATAGTCGATGCCGGCATCGAAGCGGTCGGTGCCTGCCTTGTGCGGGCGCATGACGGAGATGGAGCCTGCCACGGCAACCGGCCTTCCGGCGGCGTCAGCGGCGGCGCGGGCCTCGCGCATGGCGGCCGTATCCACCTCGATCAGGTCGCTGCGGCCACGGGCGTGAAACATCAATGGCGAGGAGGCATATGTGTTGGCGGTGATCACGTCGGCACCGGCCTTGATATAGTCCTCGTGGACCGCCCGCACCACGTCCGGATGGGTCAGGTTCGCCTCGGCGCACCAGACCTCGGAGTCCATCTTCACGCCGCGGCGCTGGATGTCGGTGCCGGTGCCGCCGTCGAGGATGACCAGTTCGCCGGCGGCGAGTTTCTTTCGGATATGATCGTACATGGGGAAGGCACCTTTCTTCAGCCAATGCTGGCAGGATCCACGCCTCGCGCTTGCATGAAAGCGACCATGTGGAAGCGCATCTGGCCGGGCGCGTAGCGATAGCCGGGCGCCACCGGGCATGCAAGCCGGGCGAGGCACGTCCGGTCGCGGCAGGGCTTGCCTTCAGGCGAGGCAAGGTGGGCGGCGCAGGCCGCAACATCATAAGTTGATCCGGAGAACGCGTTGACCGGGCAGGTGGTCAGGCAGGGCTTGTCCAGGCATGACTCGCACGGCGATGAACCTGGGGCAGGGGCGGGGAAGGCGATTTCATCGTCGAAGATGAAGGCGGCGCGGAACGCATGCCACAGGCCGAAATCTGCCCGGATGTTCAGGCCCAGTGGCGAGGTGAAGCCGGCATTCGCTGCCTTCGCCCAACGCAGGAAGGGCGGGTGTGGCTGGTCAAACGGAAACACTGCGCGCGCACCAAGCTGCGCCGCCAGAGGCGTCAGCACGTCGCGTGTCCAGCCGTCCATTGCATCGTGGGCCGGGTCGCGCTCGGCGGCGAAGCGGTCGAACATGGTCGGCCCGGCGTTGCCGACCAGCAGCAACGTGGCGCCGCCGAATGCCACGCCGCTGCCTGCGCCCAGCCAGCCGAGCGGCTCGAACGAGGCTGCCCGGATGCTGGTCTCGATCTGGCTCGCGTCAGGCAAACCGCTTGTGGCCGGGCCGCATCAGGTCGCGGTCGAGCAGGATGTTGTGGTTGGCGCGGATCTTGTCGTCGATGTCTTCGGGAATGTACTGAGGGAAGTGGGTCGACAATATCTTGTCCTTCTTCTTCGCAGCCTGCTTGACCAGGTCGGGCTTGCCGGCCTCGTTCCATTCCTTCGGACTCATCCGGTTGCCGATGCCGGGATAGACGTAATCCTTCTGCATCAGATCGAGTGTCTGACCCGAGCCGAGATAGTGGCCGGGGCCGTTGAGGCAAACCTCCGAGATAACCTCGACCGACAGCGTGTCGTCGTTGACCTCGATGCCGCGCACATTGCGGTTCACCGCGCCCAGCATGTCATTGTCGATGAGCAGGGTTTCGAGGCAGAAGCCCAGCAGTGAAGCGTGCATGCCGGCGGCTTCATACAGCAGGTTGACGCCCGACATGGCGGTCAGTGCTGCATTGACGCCATGCTCGCAGCCCGACTGCATGTCCGGCAGCTTTGAGTCGGCCATGCCCGCGGCCGAGCCGGTCGGCAGGTCGTAGAACTGGCCCATCTGTGCACACGCAGCAGAAATCAGAGCCTGTTCGCCGGACCCGCCAGACATGGCGCCGGTGCGCAGGTCCGACACGAATGGCCACGGCCCCCAGATGAAATGAGCACCCGGCTGGATGGCGTTGAGATAGGCCAACCCCGCAAGGCACTCGGCGACGGCTTGCACCACGGTGCCTGCCAGTGCGGCCGGCGACGTTGCACCGGCTTGCGCCGCTGACAGCAGCAGCACCGGCATGCCGCCGCGCACCGCCACTTCAAGGCAGCGGCAGGCATCTTCAGCCCACTTCATCGGCGGCACCACGAAGCAGTTCGACTGGCTGACGAACGGGCGCTCGCGCCACTTGGCCTCGCTGCCGGCGATCAGGTGGCAGATCTCCAGGCATTCGCGCACGTGATCCGGATCGACCATCGAGGTGCCGACATGCTTGCTGGTGCTGGCAAGGCAGGCATACATGGTGTTGATGTCGAGATCGCGCGGTTCGATCATGTCACGCGCCACCACCGGGCGCTGGTAGAAGTGGATGTGTTCGCAGGTGTCGACGATGCGGCCTGCGTCATACAGGTCGATCAGCAGCGACTCGCGGTAGCTCTCGGTCTCAGGCTCGACGATGTGAACGGCAGCCCCGGCGGTGCCGAAGTGGACGTTGGTGCCCCACGGCTCGAGGTCGTACTTCGGATCGCGCGCATACAGCGGAAAATGACGGGCGCAGTTGGCGATGGTGTCCTCGATCAGCGCGCGGGGAAACCGCAGCCGGCCATCGTCGCCGAGGGTGCAGCCCTTCGACGTCATCAGTTCGACGCAGGAGGGGATGGAGTTTTCGAGACCCACCGTCTCGAGCAGGTTCAGTGCGGCATGGTGTATCTTGAGGAGGTCCGCCTGCTGCAGCGGCTTGTACTGGCCACCCTTCATGCCGGGCCGGACGGCAGCCTCAGACATCGGAATGGCTTGTGAACGAATGGCCTTGCGGGCCTCGCGCCCGCCACGGCGGCGGGAAAGTTCCTCAACAGCAGACATGGCGCAAAAGCCTCCAGAAAGCGCACCGGACATAGAGCGCACACACTGCCTGTTGCGGTGAAATTTGCAAAGCGCATAGTTTTCGCGGATAGGTGAGAAAAATTCACCAAAATTTCCAGAATTCCTGTTCTTATGGCTGGCTACGGCTGATTTTGCGTGATATTCACGCTCTGATTTCGAAAGGGGTGAATTATCTTGGCCAGACGAAACCTCCCGCCATTGCGCGCCCTGACCGCGTTTGAAGCTGCGGCAAGGCTGGGCAGCTTCCGCAAGGCGGCGGATGAGCTTGGCATCACCCGCTCGGCCATTTCGCACCAGATCAAGGCGCTTGAGGACATTCTTGGGGTGGACCTGTTCTCGCGCGACGGCAAGCGCGCCGAACTGACCGGCCCGGGCCTTGTGTATTACCCGGCAGTGCGCGAGGCATTCGACCAGATCGAAAGCCAGACCCAGGTGATCCGGCCGCGCGCCTCCGAAAACGAACTGACCGTGCAGGTCTATGTCACCGTGGCGATGAAGTGGCTGCTGCCCCGCCTGCATGACTTCGAACGCCGCTATCCGAACATGAAGGTGCGCTTGTCCACCTCCTATTTTCACTGGGATTACGATCCGGACAATGCCGATGTGGGCATCATCCTGGCGCGCAACCGCGAGGACGGCCACCATTACGCCAACCTGTTCCGTTCGCAATTGCGGCCCGTCTGTTCGCCCGGCTACCTGGCCCGCTCGGCGCCGCTGGAGCGGCCGGAGGACCTGGTCAATCACAAGCTGCTTTATGTGTTCTCCGGTGAGGAAGACTGGCGCACCTGGCTGAAGGCCGCCGGTGTGGCCGATGTGAAGCTGTCCAGCGCGCTGGCCTTTGACAGCTACCTGCTGGCCCAGGAAGCGGCGGTTGCCGGGCAGGGAGTGGCCATGACCATCGGACCGTTCGCCCGCGATGAACTGGCCGGCGGCCGGCTGGTCTATCCGTTCAGGCTGTCCGTGCCGCACCGGCACTGGTGGGCGTTTGCCTGCAAGTCGGCTGACAAGCTGTTGCCCAAGGTCAGGCTGTTCCACGACTGGGTGCGCGAGCAGGTGCAACTGGACGATGATATCGAGGCCGCCAGCGAAGCGGCCGGCAAAGAGAGAGTCGAAGCATGAGCGAGGCAGTGATGGACAGCCAGCCCCGGACCAGGCGGCGTGAAGGTGGCGGCAGGCGTGGTGGCGCCGGTGCTGCGGGCGAGGGAATTGCCCAGCAGGCCTCCGGCCAGGCGCGGCTTTGCTTCGAGCCGACCCGCTATGTCAGCGACGACCAGCTGGAGGCCATTCACCTGGCCTCGCTCGAGGTGCTGCAGGAAATCGGCATCGACGTGATGCTGCCCGAGGCGCGCAGCTATTTCGCCAGGGCAGGCGCCAGCATCGATGGCGAGCGGGTGCGCATTCCCGCAGAGATCATCGAGGCGGCGTTGGAGACAGTGCCTGCCGCATTCGACTTTCACGCCCGCAACCCGGCCCACACTATTCGCATCGGCGACGGCTACCTGGCGTTCGGCACGGTGGCCTCTGCACCCAACGCCGCAGACTTCGACGGCGGCCGTCGGCCCGGCAACCTGGCTGACTTCCGCAACCTGCTGAAGCTTGCCCAGACCTTCAACTGCATCGATTTCATGTCGGGATATCCGGTCGAGCCCATCGACGTTCACGCCTCCATCCGCCACCTGGTGGCGCTGAAGGACATGGCGATGATGACCGACAAGCCGTTCCATGCCTATTCCCTCGGCACCGAGCGCATTGTCGACGGCATCGAGATTGCCCGCATTGCCCGCGGGGTGAGCCGCGAACGGTTCGAACAGGAACCGTCGCTGTTCACCATCATCAATACCAACTCGCCGCTGAAGATGGATATTCCCATGCTGCAGGGCGTCCTGGAAATGTCCGCGGCAGGCCAGATCGTCTGTGTTACGCCGTTCACCCTGGCCGGCGCCATGGCGCCCGTTACGGTGGCCGGAGCGCTGGTGCAGCAGAACGCCGAGGCGTTGGCCGGCATTGCGCTGACCCAGCTGGTGCGCCCTGGCGCCCCGGTGATCTATGGCGGCTTCACTTCAAACGTCGACATGAAGTCGGGCGCCCCCGCTTTCGGCACGCCGGAATACATGAAGGCGGCAATCATCGGCGGTCAGCTGGCCCGGCGTTACAAGGTGCCGTACCGCACCTCCAACACCTGCGCCGCCAACGCGGTCGATGCCCAGGCGGCCTATGAAAGCGTGTTCTCGCTGTGGGGCGTGGCGCAGGGCGGCGGTAACCTCGTCATGCATGGGGCTGGCTGGATGGAAGGCGGTCTTGTCGCCAGTTTCGAGAAGTTCGTGCTCGACTGCGACCTGATTCAGATGGTCAAGAGCTTCCTGCAACCGCTTGATTTGACTCGCGATGCGCTGGGTCTTGAAGCGATGAAGGAAGTGGGCCCCGGTGGCCACTTCTTTGGCTGTGCCCACACCATGGCGCGCTACGAGACCGCGTTCTACGCGCCCATTCTGTCCGACTGGCGCAACTTCGAGCAGTGGCAGCAAGCCGGCTCGCCTGATACCCGCGACAAGGCCCACAAGGTAATGCGTCAGGCGCTTGCCCAGTGGCAGGCGCCAGCCATCGACCCGGCGGTTGCTGAAGAGCTTGAAGCCTTCGTGGCCCGGCGCACCGAAGAGGGCGGCGCCCCGACCGACTTCTGACCTTAGGGCCTGGCGCATTGGATCTTGTCACGCTGTTTGCATCGGCCTTTCTGGCCGCCACCATCTTTCCGGCCCAGTCGGAAGGCGTGCTGCTGGTACTGCAGGCGCAGGACGTGCGCTCCGACCTGATGTTGCTGGTGGTTGCCAGCATTGGCAACACGCTGGGCTCGTGCGTCAACTGGCTGGTCGGCCGGTTTGCCGAGCGGCTCAGCCATCATGGCTGGTTCAAGCGGTTCGAGGGTGGGCTGGAGCGGGCACAGGGCTGGTATGTGCGCTGGGGCGTGTGGTCGCTGCTGATGAGCTGGGCGCCCATCATTGGCGATCCGCTGACTGTCGTTGCCGGGCTGATGCGCACTCCGTTCTGGCTGTTCCTGGCAATTGTTGCGGTGGCCAAGACAGGACGCTACGCCGCGCTGCTGTGGCTGGGGTCTGCATTTGGCTGACGCAGATGATCAGACCTTGAACGCCGTGATTGCAGCCTGAAGGGCAGACATGCAATCTGTTCCTGCAACGCTGTCAGGGATGCCCATGAAAACCATCGACTATTACTATTCCACCAGGTCCAACTTCACACTGCTGGGCGCGGCACGCATCAATGCGCTGGCAAAGGCGTTCAACCGCCAGCTGGTGCACCGGCCAATCCTGCTGTCGGTGACCATGAAGCCGCTGGGGTCAACGCCGTTCGACGACCGGCCTGCCATCCTGCGCAACTACGCCATGCGCGACGCCCTGCGCACCGCAGCCCACCTTGGCATACCGCTGCTGCGCGAACCCGTGCATCACCTGGGCCCAGTGGAACTGCCGTCCGGAATCGTCATTGCCGGGCAGAACGCGGTGAACCGTGGCGAGGCGGGAGACGTCAACCTTCTGAGCCTCAAGGTTCTCGAGGCGCTGTGGATCCATGACCGCGACATCGCCGATGAGCAGGTTGTTGCAGAGCTCGTGAATGCTGCGGGCTTCAGCGATGCAGCCGGACTGATCGCCGAGGCGCTGAGCGATGCCACCCAGGCCGAACTTATGCGCAACTGCACCGAGGCCATCATTCGCGGCGTCATCGGCGCGCCGACCTACTTCGTGGATGAAGAGCCGTTCTACGGCCAGGACCGGCTGGACTATGTCGAGCGCGCGCTGGCCGCCGCCGGCTGATCAGCGCTTCAACAACTCGTCGATCTGGCCAAAGCTGGCGGCGTATTGCGCGAACTCGAACGTGCCCTTGTTCATCACTTCGCGCGCGGCCTGTAGGAAGCCACCCAGGGCAGCGCGCGCAAACGAAGAGCCCATCGAGATGCGTTTGACCCCTGCGGCCTGAAGATTGGTCACGGTGAAGTGCGAGGCCGCCGTACCGATCACCACGTTGACCGGTTTGCTGACGGCCTCGCAGACCTTTCCGATGTCTGACAGGGACGACAGCCCCGGTGCATAGAGAACGTCCGCCCCGGCTGCCTCGAACGCAATCAGCCGTGATATGGTGTCATCGAGATCCGGCCGGCCATGCAGGAAGTTTTCCGCCCGCGCCGTCAGTATGAACGGCCGCTTCAGTTCGTTGCGCGCATGCACCGCTGCCGAAATCCGCTCCACCGCGTGCTGGAAGTCGATGATCGGCGCATCGTGCTTGCCGGACGTGTCCTCGATGGTGCAGCCGGCAAGCCCCGCTGCAGCAGCCTGCCGGATGGTTTCTGCCACCGTTTCCGGCTTCAGGCCGAAGCCGTTTTCAAGGTCGGCTGAAACCGGTACGTCAACCGCCTTGACGATGGCCTTGCATATGCCCAGCGCTTCTGTGCGCTTGACCTCTCCTGGCCAGTCACGTTTGCCAAGGCTGAAGGCAAAGCCGGCGCTGGTGGTGGCTATGGCCTCGAAGCCCATGGCTTCCAGGATTCGCGCGGAACCCACGTCCCAGGCATTGGGCAGGATAAGCGCCTTGTCCTCGCGCTCATGCAGGCGCGCAAAAAGTTCAGCCTTCTGCTTTGCCGTTGGCATGACCTTGGCCTCCCATGCCGTCCGCTACAATCCAGTGCGCTTCTGGCATGGAAGTCTGACAGGTTTGCAAGCGGGTGCAAGCCCCGCTCGCAGGTTGGGCCGGTTACCGCCGCCGGCGCCGCTGGCGGCCTTCCGAGCCATCGGCGTTGACGGCGAAGATCTCCTTCACTTGCGGCAGGTTCACTTCGCTCGACAGGTTGGGGAACGAGGCGGTCTTGTGCGGAATGGCCATGGCCTCGACGAAATGCTGCTGGAACATCGGTTCCACCGCCGTTTCGATCTTCTCGATGCGCCGCACCACCTGCTCGATCTCGTCGCGCCCGGCCGTGTTGAGCAGGGCGATGCGCGCGCCCGTGCCCGCGGCGTTGCCGGCCGAGTATACGTGCTTCAGGTCACAATCGGGGATGAGCCCGAGGATCATCGCGTACTTCACGTCGATATGGCTGCCGAACGCGCCGGCAAGGCGGATGGTGTCGACGGTCTTGAGGTCCAGCTTGTCCATGAGCAGCTGCACCCCGGCATAGAGCGCGGCCTTGGCCAGCTGAATTGCGCGCACATCGTTCTGGGTGATCGAGATGAGCGGTTCGCCCTCGCGGATCACGTAAGTGAAGGTGCGTCCGGTCTGCACCACCCTCGGGCTGCGCGAGGCATACGAGCCGTCGAACATTCCATCCTGGTTGATGATGCCGGCAAGGTACATCTCGGCGATCACCTCGATGATGCCCGAGCCGCAGATGCCGGTGACGCCGGTTGCGGCGATGTCGTCGTCAAAGCCCGGCTCATCCGACCACTTGTCGCAACCGATGACCTTGAAGCGGGGTTCCAGCGTTTCCGGATTGATGCGGATGCGCTCGATGGCACCTGGGGCGGCGCGCTGGCCGCAACTGATCTGTGCGCCTTCAAAGGCCGGGCCGGTGGGCGATGAGCACGCCAGCAGCCGGTCCTTGTTGCCCAGCACGATCTCGGCATTGGTGCCCACGTCCACCACCAGCATGATCTTGTCCGACAGGTGGGGAGATTCAGAGAGCACCACGCCCGCCGTGTCGGCGCCGACATGGCCGGCAATGCACGGCAGCACGTAGACATAGGCGCCGTTGTTCAGCTCCAGGTCGAACTCGCGGGCAGGGCGGGTGACGGCAAGCCCGGTGGCCAGCGCGAACGGCGCACCACCCAGTTCGGTCGGGTCGATGCCCAGCATCAGATGATGCATGACCGGATTGCCGACCAGCACCACCTCGAGGATCTCGTTCAACTCGACTTCTGCCTCTTTCGCCACTTCGCGGGCAAGCTGGTTCAGCGCCTCGCGCACCGCGGCGGTCATTTCCTTGTCGCCGCCCGGGTTCATCATCACGTAGGACACCCGGCTCATCAGGTCTTCGCCAAAGCGGATCTGCGGGTTCATCAACCCGGCCGAAGCCTTGATCTCGCCGGTAGCCAGGTCGCAAAGGTGCGCCGCGATGGTGGTGGAGCCGACGTCGACCGCCATGCCGTAGGCGCGGTCGTGGAAGCCCGGCCACAGCGCCACGATGCGTGGTACCTTGCCGGCCATGCGGTGATGCACGGCAACGGTGATGCGCCACTCTCCCTTGCGCAACGCGATCTGCAGCGCCTGCATGATGGCGAGGTCGCACGTCACCTCGTGGATGTTCCACTGGCTTCTCAGCGCGTCATACACCCGCTCGAGGTCGGAGGAGGGGTGGTGCATGTCGGGCTCTTCCACCACGATGTAGTAGAGCCGGGTGACCGGATCGAGCTTGATGTCGCGTACTTCAGCGCGCTTGCGGACCACCTGCTTGTGGACCTGGCTTTCCGGCGGCACATCGACGACGCAATCGCCCTGGATAAGGGTCTGACACGACAGTCTACGCCCGGCCTTCAGCCCGCGCTTCTCGTCGTAGCGCACCTCGACCTGGGTGACGGGACCCAGGTGTTCGGCCTTCGAGGTGATGCCGTGTTTGGCGAAATCGCCGATCGAGGGCACCACCTGGCAGCGTCCGCAAATGGCGCGGCCCCCGCAGACGCTGTCGATGTCGACGCCCAGCGCGCGGGCCGCCTGCAGTACAGGTGTGCCGAGCGGAAACCGCCCGCGTTTGCCCGATGGCGTGAAGACGATGAGGGCGTCGTCGCGGGTGGTATCTGCCATGATCGGTCCTGTTTGCTCGTTGTACTCAGCCACGCCTGCGGCGGCGGCCTTCACGGTCCCCGCCAGCGCCTTCCGGTTGCTTGCCGGCCGGCTTGTTGAAACGGATCCAGCTCGCGCCCGAAGGGTCATTGTTCAACAGGAAGTCGGCTGCCTTGATCGCCTCGATCTCCTTCGACGGGGTGCCGGTCATGTGACCCACGCCCAGCAGCGGCGCCAGCACCGCCGGGTCGATGCCCTCGGGAATGATGATGCCCATCTCGGCCAGCTTGGCGATATGCTCGTCGTACTTCTTGCGGGTGGTCGCAAGCTGTACCGGGTTCATGATCGCGCTGGTCATGCCGGCCGCTGCCGCCATCGGCAGGAAGGCGTTGTTGATGCCATGCCGGTTCGGCAGGCCGAACGAGATATTGGAAGCACCGCAAGTGGTGTTGACGCCCAGTTCCTCGCGCAGCCGCCGGACCAGCGCAAACACCTGCAGGCCGGCTGTGCCCATCGCGCCGATCGGCATCACCAGCGGATCAACCACGATGTCATGCGGCTTGATGCCATGATCGGCGGCGCGCTCGACGATCTTCTTGGCCACGGCAAAGCGCACATCCGGGTCTTCTGAAATGCCGGTGTCGTCGTTGGAAATGGCGACCACCGGAACGTCGTACTTCTTGACCAGTGGCAGCACCAGTTCGAGGCGCTCTTCCTCGCCGGTGACCGAGTTGAGCAGCGGCCGGCCCTTGGCCGCCTTGAGACCGTTTTCAAGTGCACCGGGAACGGATGAGTCGATGCACAACGGCACGTCCACCAGTGCCTGAACGCGCTCCACCAGTTCCTTCATCAGCGGCGGCTCGACGAAGTTGTTGTCCGCATAGCGCGGGTCTTCGGCCATCTTGTTGGAGAATACCGCGCCGGAGTTGATGTCCAGCACGGTGGCGCCGCAGGCAACCTGCTCCAGCGCGTCCTTCTCTACCGTGGTGAAATCGCCGGCTTCGAGTTCAGCTGCAAGTTTCTTGCGGCCCGTCGGGTTGATGCGCTCGCCAATGACGCAGAACGGCTGGTCGAAGCCGATCACGACTTCCCTTGTGGCTGAGGCGATAACGGTTCTGGTCATGGGAACTTGCGTCCTTTCGAGGCTCGCGGATTGTCTGGCGTTGGAGGTGCGGCGGCGATGCGGTCAGGCCCGGCCGCCATTGTTGATGAGCGCCTTCAGGCGGTCCTTGTCGAAATCGGATTCAAGCTTTTCGGCTGCAGCGGTTGCCTCGGCTTCAAGGTCGTCACCGCACTCGACGGGCTCTGCCCGGCGCCATTCGGCAAGGTAGTCGTCGGTGTCCGCCGCGCCAGAGCGCATTGCCGCCATGTCGATGGCTTCCTGGAACCGGTCCGACAGCATCTTCTTTTCTGCCTTGCGGCCCGCCTTGACGGTCACCTGCGAGGGGATATCGCGCCAGTATGTAATCACGAGCTGGGCCATGACGGTATCCGTGTGCTCCCGTTGGATCTTGATTGGTGCAATGAGGTATAGGCGATAACCACGCTGTCCAACTGCCGGTATTGCGACAGCCGGAAGCTGAAAACCGACTGCCGGTGCGCCGCTCAGGCAGTGGCCATGATGCTGGCGCCGGCTTCGATGCCGGCCAGCCGGCACGTGCGCTCGACCAGGTCGGGACGGTTCATCGTGTAAATGTGGACATGATCCACGCCTTGCGCCGCCAGACGCACGATCTGGTCGGCCGCAAGTTCGCATGCCTGTTCCTTGTGCTCGGCCGAGTGGGCCGGCAGCCGCTCGAACAGGTCGAAATACTCTTCCGGCACCCGCGAGCGGCACTTCCTGGCGAATGAAACCACCTTGTTGAAGTCGTGGATCAGCAGGATGCCGGGGATGATGGGCTGGTGGATGCCGGCCGCACGAACGCGCTCCATGAAGTCGAAGTAATCGCGGTTGTCGAAGAAGAACTGCGTTATGGCCGCATCCGCGCTTGCTGTCAGCTTGCGCTTCAGGTTGGCGAGGCAGGCCACCGCCGAGTCAGAGGTCGGATGCACTTCCGGATAGGCGGCAACGTAAACGTCGAAATCGCCACGCTGGGCCAGCGCCCGGGTCAGGTCGGTGGCATTTTCATATCCGCCGGGATGCGGTTCGTATGCAGCGGTAACGCCCGGCATGTCGCCGCGCAGCGCGAGGATGCCCTTGACCCCTTGCGCTGCGTACCGCTCCACCACCGCATTCGTCTGCTCGCGGGTCTGGCCGGCGCACGTCAGGTGGCCAACCACATCAATGCCGCCATGATCAATCAACTGGCCGATGGTGCCGAAGGTTGCTTCGCGCGATGTTCCGCCTGCGCCGTAAGTTACAGACACGAAAGCCGGGTCGTATCGCGCCATGACGTCGGCCAGTTCGGTTATGCCGTCTGCCTGCATGGTCGACCGGGCCGGAAACACCTCAAACGATACCCTGGGGCCATTGCCGAACTGGAACCGGCCGGACGGAGCGTGGAATATCGACATGAGCGCATCCTCCATATAAAGATATCTTTATATATTTTTCCAAATCTCTCCTGTCAAACGGTTTTGTGCTTGATGGCAGCAAAGAGGGGCCAGCTTGCGCCGGCCCCTTCCATCCGATCCGGGTACTTCCGGTGGCAGCGTCAGCGCATCACCAGCACCGGACATTGTGCATGCCGCACCACGCGGGCTGCCGTTGAGCCCAGGAAGTAGTCGGCAAGGCCCGGCTTGTGCGAGCCGATCACGATCAGGTCTGCGCCGAGGTCATCGGCGGCGTCCAGAATGCCGCTGCCCGGCGTGCCGTGACGCATGTCCGGTTTCGCCTTGATGCCATTGGCATTGGCGATGTCCTGCAATTCCTGCTCGGCTGCCTTGTGGGTCTTCGCCAGAAGTTCGGACGATATTTCCACCGCCGCATAGGCCGGAATGTCGTGCACCACGTGCACGATGTGAATGTCCGCATCCTTGCCACCCACCTGTCGCGCCACGTTGATCATCTGTCCGGCGAGTTCACCGTGCGACAGATCGACGGGAACGAGGATTTTCTTGAACATCTGGGCAGCCCTCCTGCTCTCAAGGGCCAACCACGGCCCGTTGTCTTCACAGCAAGCCTCCCACGCTGCCCGGCCGCGGGCATTGATCCTTATCAACGCAGCTGGATCGGCTCATACCGGCAACGCCACTGGTCGCAATTGCACCATGACAGGACGCATGGCCGGAAGAAGCATCCGTTCAGTCGGCCTATCAAGGTGTTAGTTTTCTTCAACAGATGGAAAAATCCGATGGCTGTAGAGCCCGAAGTTTCTGCTGAACCTGCCGGTGAACGCCGTGGCCGACGCGCTGGCGGTGGCGCCGAGAGCCGCCGTGCCGCCCGCCGGGGTGGCGGCGTCAAGGCCTTTCGCTACATCAAGCGCGAGATCCCGCTTTACGAGGTGCTCGGCGAGGAAGGTCTCAGCCTGATCGAGAACAACTGCGAAACCGTTCTGCAGGAAGTCGGCATCGACTTCCGCGACGACGCCGAAGCCCTGCAGATGTGGAAGGACGCCGGCGCCGACGTGAAGGCAGAGCGCGTGCGCTTTCCCAAGGGGCTGGTGCGCGGCCTGATCAAGACGGCGCCGTCGCAGTTCACCCAGTATGCCCGTAACCCCGAGCGCAACGTCGTCATCGGCGGCGATCACACCGTGTTTGCACCGGTTTACGGCCCGCCGTTCGTGCGCGATCTGCAGGGCGGCCGCCGCTATGCCACCATCGAGGACTTCCGCAACTTCGTGAAGCTGGCCTACATGGCACCGGCCATGCACCATTCGGGCGGTACTGTCTGCGAGCCTGTCGACATTCCCGTCGCCAAGCGTCACCTCGACATGGTCTACAGCCACATCCGGTATTCCGACAAGCCGTTCATGGGCTCGGTGACCGCGCCCGAGCGTGCAGAAGACAGCGTGACCATGGCGAAGATGGTTTTCGGCGACGAGTTCGTCGACCAGAACTGCGTGCTGATCAACCTGATCAACGCCAACTCGCCAATGGTGTTCGACGAGACCATGGTGGGGGCGTTGAAGGTCTATGCCCGCGCCGGGCAGGCCACGGTCATCTCGCCGTTCATCCTGGCTGGCGCCATGTCGCCGGTTACCGTCATCGGCACATTGACGCAGATTCTCGCCGAGGCATCGGTGGGCATGGCGTTTGCCCAGCTTTGCCGCCCCGGTGCGCCGGTGGTGTTCGGCACCTTTGCCTCGTCCATGTCGATGCAGTCGGGCGCGCCCACTTTCGGCACACCCGAGCCTGCCCACGTGCTGTTCGGCGCGGCTCAGCTCGCCCGCCGCCTCGGCGTGCCGTTCCGTTCCGGCGGCAGCCTGTGCGCCTCCAAGGTGCCCGATGCCCAGGCAGCCCATGAGAGCTCGAACACGCTGTTTCCCGGCGTACTGGCCGGCGTCAACTTCATGCTGCACGCCGCCGGCTGGCTGGAAGGTGGCCTGGTGTCGAGCTACGAGAAGTTCATCATCGACTGCGACCAGCTGTCGATGATGCAGCGCTTCACTTCGGGCGTTGACCTGAGCGAGAACGGCCAGGCGATGGATGCCATCGAGGAAGTCGGGCCCGGCAACCATTTTCTCGGCTGTGCCCACACCCAGCGCAACTTCGAGGATGCCTTCTGGCGCTCCAGCATCGCCGACAACAACTCCTTCGAGCAGTGGCTTGCTGAAGGCTCGCTCGACGCCGCCCAGCGCGCCAACATCACCTGGCAGCGGCAGCTGGCCGAGTATGTGGCGCCTGATCTGGACGAAAGCCTCGATGAGCAGCTGCAGGCATTCATGACCGCCCGCAAGCTGGACTTGCCTGACAGCGTGTCCTGATACCGGGCCGCGGGCATCTGAACGCAGGCTCCTGTCAATGTGGCGCACCGGCTTCGAACGCTGGTGCGCCTTTCTTTTTGTCTCAAAACCACATTTTCATGTCGCGTTTCGGTAGTGCGGCAGCCGCACGGCTGCTGTCATTCTGTCGCAGCTCTGCAAATGTCACAACTTGGAGAGCGTTTCCGGCCCCAGGTCTTGCACGCAAGCGTATGGCTGTTAGGGTATGCACAGTGAAGTACAGCAATTCCGTTCCGGGAGGCTGGACCACTTCGAGTTGAAACGGGAGGAGGAACCCCTTTATGTCTGACAAGGAAAATACCTGGATTCCGCGGCTGAAGCAGTATCTTGCTGAAGGCAAGATCGATCGCCGCGAGTTCGTTCGCTACTGTGCGCTGCTCGGCATGTCTGCCGGCGCCGCCTACATGTGGGCCGGCAAGATCACCGGCCAGCCGTTTGCCCCGCCGGCCAAGGCTGCTGAACTGCCCAAGGGCGGCACCCTGAGGATCGCAATGCGCGTTCCCAAGATCGAGACGCCGCACACCTTCTCCTGGGTTTATGACTTCAACATCACCCGTCAGCAGATCCGTTATGCCACGCGCACCGGTGTGGACAATGTGACCCGCCCCGACCTGTGCACGTGGAAGGCGTCCGATGACCTCAAGACCTGGACCCTGACGATGAACGACGTCGACTGGTACAAGGGTGGCAAGGTCACTGCCGAGCAGGTGGCCTGGAACATCAAGCGCTGCCTTGATCCCGCAGTGGGTTCGTCGGTTGTGGGCCTGATGAAGGGCTACATGCTGAACGAAATCGACTCGGGCACCAAGGACGACAAGGGCAACCCGGTGATGACCACCGAGATCTGGGATGCCAACGCCATTGAGGTCAAGGACGAGAAGACGCTCGTGCTGAACCTGAAGGAAGCCCAGGTCGCTGTTCCGGAACACCTGTTCCACTATCCGTTCCCGATCATGGATCCTGCTGAAGGCGGCAAGTTCGAGGTTGGTTCGAACGGCAACGGTCACTTTGAACTGGTTGAGTTTGAAGTGGGCCGCAAGGCTGTGCTGAAGAAGCGTGAAGGCTCGCCTGCCCACCTCGACATGATCGAGTTCATTGACCTTGGCGACAACACGGCAGCGACTGCTGCTGCGATCCAGTCCAAGCAGGTCGACGGCGCCTATGAAGGTAACGTTGAGCAGTTCGCATCTGTTCAAGGGGATGGATCACGTCGATATCTACGCCAAGACGACTGCGACTACTGCCGTTGCCCGCACACGCCTTGACCAGGAACAGTTCAAGGATGCCCGCGTACGCAAGGCCATGCGCCTGGCCGTAGACGTGCCGAAGACCGTGGAAATTGCGGTGGGCGAGCAGGGTTCTGCTGCCGAGCATCACCACGTGTGCCCGGTCCATCCGGACTACAAGCAGCTGCCTGAGATGACCCGCAATGTCGAGGAAGCCAAGAAGCTTCTGGCAGATGCAGGGCATCCGAACGGCATCGATGTCGAAATTAGCTGCAAGCCTGATCCGGCATGGGAACTGGCAACGGTGGAAGCCATGGTCGAGCAGTGGAAGGAAGCCAATATCCGCTGCACGATCAACGTGCTGCCATCCGCCAAGTTCTGGGACGTCTGGGACAAGGTGCCGTTCGGCTTCACCTCCTGGGTGCACCGCCCGCTCGGCTTCATGGTGCTGGGCCTTGCCTACCGCAGTGGCGTGCCGTGGAATGAGTCTGCTTACTCGAACGCCGAGTTTGACAATGTCCTGACCCAGGCTGAAGGCACTCTCGATATCGAGGCTCGCCGTGAACTGATCGGCAAGCTTGAGCAGATTATGCAGGAGGACGGCCCGATCATCCAGCCGATATGGCTGAAGATCTACATGCCGATGGACAAGAAGGTGAAGGGTTTCGACCTGCACCCGACCCGCTACTTCTTCTGCGAGGACTACGCCGTCGAAGCCTGATCGCCAGGCGAAACGAAAAAACCGCGCCCTTCCGGCAACTTGCCGGAAGGGTGTTTTCATTTTGGCGTTTGACGAAACTGTCCGCTGTCGGCTTTCATGCGGGTCCGCGTGACAAATCAGCAGAATGGACAGGGAAGAAATGAACACCCACAAGGGCACCGCCGGTTTCATGGCCATGAAGGGCGCCGGCTACTACTCCAAGGCGACCATCGGGGCAAAGCACGTGATGGACAACGCTGCCGGTCTTGTGCTGGACGCCATTGACCGCATGGCTCCAGCCGATGACGGCTCCATCTTCCGTGCAACGGATATGGGCGCTGCCGATGGTGGAACCAGCGTGGACCTGTGGCGCCGTGTCCTGAAGGACGTGCGCGCCCGCGTCCCGTCGCGGCCCATCGAGATGGTCTATACCGACCTGCCGCGCAACGACTTCGCCCAGGTGTTCCGGATGATCCACGGCCAGACCGACATCCAGAGCTACTACCCCGAGATCGGCGATCTCTACGTGTTTGCCTCCGGCACCTCGTTCCACCAGAACATCTTTCCGGCTGAAACGCTGGACCTCGGCTTCTCCGCGACCGCCTCGCACTACATCTCGACCACGCCCTGCAACATCACCGGCCACGTTCACATGGTGGGCGCCAGCGGGGCCGAACGTCAGGCGTTCGAGAAGCAGGGGGCGAAGGACTGGGAGAAGATGCTGCTGCAACGCACCCGCGAGCTGAAACCCGGCGGGCGGCTGTGCCTGTTCAATTTTGGCATTGACGAGGAGGGCCGCTATCTCGGCCACACCGGCGGGGTGAGCATGTTCGACGAGTTCAACCGGCATTGGCGCGCCATGGCCAACGATGGGCTGATCAGCGAGGATGAGTACCTCAACACCAATTTCCCGCAGCATTACCGCACGGTGCCCGAATTCATCGCGCCGCTGGAAGACACCAGCAGCCCGGTTTACAAGGCCGGTCTCAGGCTTGAACTCATCGAGACGCGGGTGGTGCGTTGCCCCTTTGAGCAGGACTTCACCGAAAACCACAAGGACGCCGCCCGCTTTGCAGTCGAGTATCTGCCGACATTGCGTTCATGGTCAGAGGCAACCTTCCTCGGCGGACTTGACGACGCGCGCCCGGCCGAACAACGGCAATCGCTGATGGACGAATTTTATGGCCGCTACCAGCAGGCGGTTGCCGCAGCGCCACAGGGCCATGCCATGGACTATGTGCACGCCTACCTGATCTGCCGCAAGGAGGGCTGACCCGCGACATGGCGAGAAAAGCAACCACGGCGATCGATATCGAGAAGGCCCGCCGCCTTGCCATGCGGGCGCTGACGAAGAACGGCGCCACCCGCGCCAATGTGCATTACCTGGTCGACCAGATCATCGACAGCGAGATGGTGGGCATGGCCAGCCACGGCTTCTTCTGGCTGCCGGTCTACGTGTCTCACTTGAAGTGCGGCAAGGTCGACGGCAAGGTCAGGCCCTCCGTCACCCGTCTGTCGCCAGTGGCGTTCCGGGCGGATGCGCACTCGGGCTTTGCTCACCCGGCCATCGAGGCAGGGTTCAGGAAGCTGGTCCCGGCGGCAAAGAAGTACGGTATTGCGGGGCTTTCTGTCACCAACTCCTACAACTGCGGCAGGCTTGCCGGCCATACCGAGCGTCTGGCCTGCGACGGCCTGCTGGCGTTCGGCTTCACCAATGCGCCGGCCTCCATCGCCCCGCCTGGCGGCACGAAGGCCGTCATCGGCACCAACCCGGTCTCCATGGCAGCACCTGACGGCAAGGGTGGTGTGGGCTTCGTGGTCGACCAGTCTTCTTCGGTCGTCGCCAAGTCCGAGGTGATGCGCCATGCTGCCCGCGGCGAGCCGATCCCGGCGGGCTGGGCGCTGGACGCAGACGGCAACGTGACCACCGATCCCAAGCAGGCAGCCACCATGGCGCCCGCCGGCGGCTACAAGGGCTTCAACCAGGGTCTCATGGTGGAAACCATGTCGGCGCTGATGTCGGGAGCAACGCTTGGGTCAGCCATGTCGCCGTTTGCAACGGACGCGGGCGGCCCATGCAATTCCGGCCAGTTCTTCATCGCCATCGATCCGCAAGGCTTCTCGGGTGCACTGTTTGCCGACCGCTTCGCCCAGTTGGCAAGCAGCGTTGGGGCTCAGGGCGATGCACGGTTGCCCGGCACGCGCCGGCTGAAATTGCGCGAAAACAGTGCCGCAGCTGGCACTATTGAGGTGGATCGCGACCTGCTAAAGCGGGTGAGAGACCTCACCCGCTGACCTGTTTCGGGAGCGATTGCCCGCATGGCCGTGGACTACGAAATCGACTGCGTTGTGGCTGGCGCCGGGGCGATTGGCCTTGCCATCGCCCGTGAACTGGCGCAGGCCGGGCGTGAGGTGCTGATCCTCGAGTCGGAGGAGGCCTATGGCCGTGGCGTGTCATCGCGTTCAAGCGAGGTGATCCACGCCGGCATGTACTACACGCCTGGATCCCTGCGCGCGAAGCTGTGCGTTGAGGGCAAGTGGCTGCTCTACGACTTCATGAGAAAGCACAATGTCGCCCATACCAATTGCGGCAAGCTGATCGTGGCGACGTCGGCCGAGGAAGTACCGATCCTCGAGACCATCATGCAAAAGGGCGCCACCAATGGCGTCGATGATCTGAAGTGGCTGGATGCCGCACAGGCCATCGCGCTGGAACCGGCGTTGTCCTGCAAAGCTGCAATCCTCTCGCCCTCAACCGGCATGATGGATTCAGCCGGTATCATGCTGGCGCTGCTGGGCGAGGCCGAGAATGCGGGCGCATCGCTGGCGGTCAGGGCGCCGGTGGTGGGCGGCCGGGTTGGCGGCTCACTGATCGAGATCGACACGGGCGGCGATGAACCGATGACCATCGGCTGCAACCTGTTCGTCAACTCCACCGGCCTTTATGCGCCGCATGTGGCCGCAAGCCTCGAAGGGCTGGACGCTGCCCACGTGCCGACCGCCTACTACGGCAAGGGCAGCTATTTCTCCATTGCCGGCAAGGCGCCGTTCTCGCACCTCATTTATCCATGTCCCATCGTCGGTGGGCTTGGAGTTCACCTCACCATCGACGTGGGCGGGCAGGCCCGGTTCGGTCCGGACGTCGAATGGGTGGATGAACCGAATTACGAGGTCGATCCCCGCCGCGCCGACGAGTTCTACGCGCTGGTGCGCAAGTATTGGCCCGGCCTGCCGGACGGTGCGCTGCAACCGTCCTATGCCGGCGTGCGCCCCAAGATCGTGCCGCCCGGCGTGCAAACCCAGGACTTCCGCATTGACTGCCCGCAGGTTCACGGCGTACCGGGGCTCATCAACCTGTTCGGCATGGAAAGTCCCGGCCTTACCTCGTCTCTGGCCATTGGCCGGTACGTCATGGATATCGTGCGATCCATGTGATTTGCCCGATCATTGGGCATGGCACCAGCCAGCTTTATTTTTGGGTCCAGCCACCCTGTGCCATTGCGCCGCATGCTTGCACCGTTCCATACTCAAAACCGCGCGAAAATAGCGCATTTGCAATCTGCCTGTTGCAGATGAGCAGGATCAATACAGGGAGTTCAGGAATGAAGAAGTTCTTCAAGGCGGCGTTTATGGCTGGTGCCGGCATCGCTGCAATTGCCATATCTTCGGCTGCTAACGCGGCTGACAAGGTCAACGTTGCCTTCTTTCTCGAGTGGGCCACGCCGAACCAGATTGCCAAGGTTGACAAGGCGTATGATCAGGCCATGGGCGTCGAGGTGAACTGGACCGACTTCTCTACTGGCGTCGCCATGACTGAAGCCATGCTCGCTGGCGACATCGACATTGCCTTTTCGCAAGGCCTGGCTCCATTCGTGACTGCCATCCAGCAGGGCGCACCTTTGAAGATGGTGGGCATCGCTGTGGTATATGAAGCAAACAACTGCTTTGTGAAGAACGGCCTTGGCATCGACTCCTCGAACGCCTCTGAGCTCGAAGGTAAGACGGTTGCAGTGCCGCTCAACACAATGGCCGACTATGCCTTCCGCCGCTATATGGACGCGCTCAAGGTTGATATCTCCAAGATCAAGATCGTTGACCAGGCCCCGGCTGACGGCGCCAAGTCGCTGGCAGACGGCGCCGTCGACATGGCCTGCATCTTCGGCGGCGACTCCGCCAAGGCTGCCGGCGAAGTCGGTACCCCGATCATGACCAAGGAACAGAAGATCGAAGCCGGTATCGGTTCGTTCGACGTCATCTCGGTGACCGAGAAGTTCGCAACCGAGAACCCCGAACTGCTGAAGTCGTTCCTGCAGGTCACCGAAGAAGCCAACAAGGCATGGACCGGCTCTGACGAGCAGATCGCCAAGGTGGCGAAGGACGCCGGCATGAGCGTCGAGACCACGAAGAACCAGATGGCCGACTTCATCTTCCCGTCCAGCGCCGAGCAGAAAGAAAAGTACTTCGGCAAGGACGGCGTCGCAGCTCAGGCTGCTGCATCGCTCGGCCTGGTATTCTCGGGTGATTCCGACGGTGCCGCCATCGCCAAGACGATCGACGGCTCGTTCCTGCCGTAATCGCAACAGTATGGTGGAAGGGCCGCGGGTGGCGGTCCTTCCACGATCAACCTTTGTAAGCGTACGGCGGATGTGAGCGGGCCGGAGCGGGCAAAATGTGCCCACGTCCAGGGAGCAATTCCTTATCCGGGAGCGCGTCAGTTTGGGGCAGTATGGCGGATCTCGTTTGTGAACACCTCAACATGACCTTCACCAACCCGCAGACGGGCAGTGAAGTGCATGCATTGAAGGACATCAACTTCACCCTCAAGAAGGGCGAGTTGTTATCCGTGCTGGGCCCCTCGGGCTGTGGCAAGACCACGCTGCTGAATATCGTGGCAGGTTTTCTCAACGCGACGTCCGGTGTCGTCAGGCTGGGCGACAAGATCATCGACAGTCCGGGCGTTGAACGGGGCATGGTCTTCCAGCAGGGCGCCCTGTTCGAATGGCTTCCGGTCTCCAAGAACGTTGACTTCGGCTTGCGCATGAAGGGCATGCCGGCAGACCAACGCGCAGCGCTGGTCGAAAAGTGGCTCGACATCGTTGGCCTCAAGGGGTTTGGCAATACGCCGACCTATCAGCTTTCCGGTGGCATGCAGCAGCGCGTGGCGCTTGCCCGCTGCCTTGTCAATGACCCGGAAGTAATCCTCATGGACGAACCGCTGGGGGCGCTGGATGCGCTGACCCGCGAGAAGATGCAGTCGCTGGTGCTGGAACTGTGGAAGGAAACCGGCAAGACCATCATCATCATTACCCACTCGGTCGAGGAAGCGCTGCTGCTGGGCGAACGTCTGTTCGTCATGGCGCCGCGCCCTGGCCGGATCCACAAGGAATACAACCTGCCGTTTGCCGAGCGCGGCCTGATCGAGTCACTGCGCGCAATAAAGCAGGACAAGGCGTTCTCCAGGGTGCGCGAAGAAATTCTGACCATGATCTGGAACATGGAAGAGGAGATCATGGGTCGTGTTTGAGTGGCTTTCCGACAATCGCGCTTCCATAGCCGCGGTGATTATCATCGCGCTGGTTGTGATGTTCGTGGCCTCCATCGTTATCGGCCGCAGACAGGCCGACCGCACTGCCAAGGATGCGGTGTTCGGCGATCCGGAACGCACCAGGGGCGGCTGGTACTGGGCCGTATGCGGCGTTGCGGCGCTGATGCTGATCTGGTTCTACTTCTCGTGGGGCATGGGGCGCGCCTTCTTTCCCAATGCCGCCAACGAGCTCTGTCAGGTCGCCAAGATCGAGGAAGTGCTGTCGCCCATCAAGGCGCAGCTTCCCATCGGTTCGCGTTACTATAAGTCGACCTTGCTCGTCAGCCGCAATGCGGACCAGCTCAATGAAGTGCAACAGGCTTTTCCAGCGGAAGCGTTCTCTGCCGAGGAAACTGCCGAACTCAATGCCATCGTTGCAGAAATCCGCAAGCTGATCGCCAACTCGTCCAACCCGGCCAACGTCAAACCGGAACTTCAGGAAGAACTCCACCGCATTGCCAGCGAGATCGACGGCCTGAGAGACGAACTGCGCAAGGGCTATGCAGGACTCTCGCCCACGCCCGAGGCTCTGGCGCAGCCGAAGTGGGGCGTGACCCGCGACGAGATACCGATCCTGCCGATGACGGCGCGCGGTGTAATGTTCGACGATGTTGCCTCAAAGGCGGGCGCCGTTACCGATGCCTTCGAAAAGGCAAGAAACATCATCCCGGCCAATGATCAGATCATCGCCGACGTGAAGGCGCGGCTTGACGCCATCAAGGCAGCCAACGAGACTGGCAGCTTTGAGCCGCGCATCGCCAAGCTGCGCGATGACTATGTGAAGGCGGTCGAGCGCATCTACCGCCGCCTCGACGACGGCAGCATCTTCCCGGCAGACACCTTGCAGACCATCAACGACGCCATCGTCGGTCTCGACACGGCCGTGGACGATGCCATGGGTGGCCTGGCCTGGACCAAGGCGCTGATGCTGCCAGGCCCTGGTGTCGTCAAGTCTCGCACCCAGTGCACCGAGCAGGGCTCTGCCCGCTGGTTGCCCAAGCCCACAGATGTTGTTGCAACGTTGCTTCGCTTGGCGAATCCCGATGTGCAGGGTGACGGCGGCTTCAAGGGTGTGCCACTATTGTGGTGGAAGTGGCTGCCGATAGCCGACGTGGTCGGGTTCTTCGTGCCTGACCTGATCGCCGACCTTTGGCCCGGCGAGTATTCCCGTCATGGCGCAGACGGCAGCATGACGCCGAATTTCAAGGACAAACTGCTGTCATTTGCCCGGGGAGAAATGTATCTGGGCGCCATTCCGGTGCTAGACGGGCACCTGTGGGATTCGGTCTTCCGGGTTCTCGTGGCACTATTCCTCGGCATATTGCTCGGTGTGCCGCTCGGGCTGTTCATGGGGGTATCGAAGTTCTTCAAGTCGTTCTTCGACCCGATGATCGAGCTTTACCGCCCCGTTCCGCCGCTCGCCTGGGCACCGCTGATCCTGACCATTTTCGGCATTCAGGACGACGGCAAGATATTCCTGCTGTTCATGGTGGCTTTTGCCATCATGGTCATCTCGGCGCGCACCGGTGCCTCCGGCACCCAGTTGTCGAAGATCCGTGCCTCGCACTCGCTGGGAGCCTCGACCGGCCAGATTCTGCGCCACGTCATCCTGCCCAACGCGATGCCGGAAATCCTCACGGGGGTCCGGATTGCCATCGGGGTCTGCTGGGGTACGCTGGTTGCGGCTGAAATGCTGGCGGGCACCACCGGTATCGGCTTCATCGAGAACATCGCGCGCACGGTCTCCGACTACGAACTGATCTGGGTAACCATCCTGATCATGGGCGTGCTCGGCCTTGTCTTCGACCTGATGATGCGGTGGGTCATCGCCAAGACCATTCCCTGGCGCGGCAAGGGTTGAGGGCGGGCGGCGTTTCCGCCTGTTGCTTGCCGGCAAGGCTCACACCGCCTTGCCGGACCTCATCCCCAGGTCGCGCATCACCTGCTCGACCGCTTCCACGAAACGCTCTGCTGTCTCGTCTTCCATGTGCCCCATCGTCGCCACGCGGAACGAACCGGCGGGGGCTGGGCACCCCTCGCCATCCATGATGATGAAGCCGCGCTGGCGCAGCCGCTGGGCAAAGGCCGGATAGTTGTAGCTGGGGTCGGACGGGGCAGCATACAGCGTCAGAAAACCACAAGCAGCATCGCCGGCATCCACGGCCGTCTCGAACCCAAGTCTCGCCATGCCGGACTGCAGTCGCTGATGAACCTGCCGGAACCGCGCCAGCCTGACCGGTGGACCGCCTTCCAGGTCGAGTTCGCGCAGTGCCGCCGCGCAGGCGCTGATGGCCTGGGCAGGCGGCGTACCCGGAAACCGGCCGGTCCGGTGCATGCCGTTCCACAGTTCGAACAGGTCAAGCGCGGCAGATGGTGAACTGGCCAGCTTTGTGCCCAGAAGATCGCGCCTGACAATGATGAAGGAAAATCCCGGCACGCCCCCCAGCGCACACCATGGCACCGTGACCAGGGCATCCACGTGCCCGGCCGACAGGTCCACCGGCAGCGCGCCCAGCCCGTGCCGTGCATCCACCACAACTGTCTTCCCGGCCGCCTTGGCCTTGCCTGCCAGTTCTTCAACTGGCGACACGATGCCGGTCGTCATGTCCAGTTGCGACAGTACCACGGTCTGCACATCTGCAGTCGCATCGAGCAACCTCATGAGACCGCGCGAACTTACCGGCTTGCCGGCCTGCACGCCCAGCACCTGATGGGGCCGTTTGAGGTGTTCAAGAATGCCAGCAGCTTCGGCCGCACACGGGCCAGCCGCGGCAACCAACGTTTGCCGCTTGCGCCCTGACGGCGCCAGCGCACCGAGTACGCTCTCCATCGCTGCTAGGCCTGAGAAATTCACCGGAATGCAGTCGTAAAGCTCGTTGCCATTGACGAGATCGAGCAGTTGCTCCGTCACCCTGAGCGCCAGCGAGATGAACTCCGCATCGCGCACGCTCCAGTCTGCCAGCATGGCCAGTTTCACGTTGCGCGATGTTACCACTGGCCCGGCCGTCATCAGCCAGGGCATGTCTTCCTGGCCTTCCGGTCCGTTGAAGCTGGGCGAGAACGCCGTCAGCGGTGGTCTGGCCATGCAAGGCTCTCCCGGTCACACATTCTTGCCGCAAGGATATTGTGATTGCGTAGGCGCTCGCATTGCGACTTGTCAATCACACAGCGACCAGTCGATCGGTTCGATGCCGTGCGCGCTGAGCCAGTCATTGGCCCGGCGGAACGGTGCTGCCTCGACGAAGCGATGCACAGGTCCGCGCCCGCGCGCCAGGGGCGAGGGGTGCGCAGTCTCGATCACGCAGTGCCGCCGGCGGTCCAGGCCCTTGCCGGCGGCCTGAGCCGGCTTGCCCCACAGCATGAATACGGTCGGCTCGCTGCTTGCATTCAGGCGTTCAAGCACCTGTTGCGTCAGCGCTTGCCAGCCGAGGCCCTTGTGCGAGTGCGCCTTGCCACCTTCCACCGTCAGGACCGTGTTGAGCAGCAGCACCCCATGCCTGGCCCAGCGCGACAGGTCGCCATGCGGCGGCGGCGGCTCGCCGGTGTCGTGCGCCAGCGCCTCGAAGATGGTGCGCAGAGACATCGGCAACCGCCGCCCGTGCATCGCCATCGAGAATGCCAGCCCGTGTGCATCGCCTGGTGTGGGATAGGGGTCCTGACCCAGGACCACCACCCGAACCTTATCCGGCGGCGTCATGTCCAGCGCCCTGAAGACATCGGCTGGCGGCGGCAGAATCACCGCGCCTTCGCCAACCTTCGCATCGAGCATTGCTGCAATGGCGAGAGCCTGGCCAGACGTGAAGAACTCCAGATCCCCCCAGCCTGACCTGTTCATGGCGAGGGCCGCTTCGCGATATGTCTGTGCCGGGTTTTCCAAGGCGTGTCCTGCGCTCATCGATGGATTACGGACGGTCTGAATCGTGCCTAATCTGTAGCGTGTCGGCCCTTAACATGCTATTCGAACCCGGTGAGGCCCGTCGCCGGGATGACGTTCTACTTGTGAGAGGGAATTATCTGAATGAAACCTGTTGTGATCATGGTTGGAGCTGACAAAGGCGGCGTCGGCAAGACCACCATTTCGCGCGCCCTGCTTGATCATCTGCACCGCAACAACGTGCTGGCGCGCGCCTTCGACACAGAGAACCCGCGCGGCACCTTGCAGCGGTTCTACCCCAACATCACCGAGATCATCGACCTGCACAATGTGGCAGACCAGATGAAGGTGCTCGACACCCTGGAAACCGCCAAGGTCCCGGTGACCGTCGTCGACCTGAAGGCCGGCAACCTGTCCTACGCTCTGGACACGTTCGAGAAGATCGGCGTGCTGCAGGCGGCCCGCGACGGCATGTTCGAGATGGGACTTATCCACGTGGTTGGCCCGGCCATCGCCTCGCTCGACGAGTTGCAGGAAGTGACCAAGTACGTGCAGGGCATCGACTACGTCGTTGCACGCAATTTCATCAATGAAACCAACTTCTTCGAGTGGGACGAGAAGACCTACCAGCGGTACTTCTCCAACGTCAACGAAGCCCGCGAGATCGAGATTCCGAAGCTGAACGAGATGGCGGCGGAGCAGGTTGACCTGGCCAACGTCACCTACAAGAACTTCATCGACAACAAGGATGCCGAGGGCAAGCCGGCCAACTTCTCGTTCGTGCTGCGCGGCTATGTCAAGAAGTGGTGCGATGATCTGGACGCCGAGTTCAGCCAGCTTCGCCTCGTCCAGATGTTGACTGGCTCCGGCGCGGGTTCCAGTGGCGGGTCCAAGGGCAAGTCCAAATAACCGGCTCCCTGGTTGTACGATACACGCATGGTTTCCGGTCCCCGCGCCCGCCATGGCGCGGTTGTGCGGGTGCCGGAACCACGCCACATGGCGAACGTGGCCGTGAATGCCGGATGGCAGTGCCACTGCAGCAGGGCTTTTCCGGCCGCGGTCATGCCGTCAGGCCGGCCAGTGATCTCAGGAGTTTGATTCGGCCGCAACCGGGCGTGCGCTCGCGCGTTTGCGGCTCCTCAACAGGAAGACGCATGTGAGCGATCGCGTTGGAAGCCGGATGACCGTGGTGTGTTCGGACGAGTCCCGCAACGGCAAGACGCTGACTGCGCGCCTGTTGACGGACCATATGCTGCTCACCGGCCGCGACCCGCACGTGTTCGATTGCGATGAACCGCGCGGCCATATCAACCGGTTCTTTCCCGCCCGCTCGACACTGGTTGACCTTGAGAGGACGGCCGGCCAGATCCGCCTGTTCGATGCGGTGCTTGCAAATCCGTCGCGCGACTACGTCGTCGACCTGCCTGCCAATGGTCTTGACACGTTCTTTACCGTGATCGACAACCTGGACTTCATCAACGCCGCACACGATGCCGGTCTCGAACTGGTCATGGCCTTCGTCCTCGACAAGTCGCTGACCTCACTGATGACGGCGCGGGACCTGCACGGCGCGTTCTCCACCGAGCTGTTCTATCTGGTGCGCAACGGTTTTATCGGCAATCCGGTGCTGACCCGCCAGGCCCGCGACGTGTTCGAGGAAATCGAGCCGGATGCCGAACTCTACATCCCGCAGATCGACCGTGAGGCGCTCGCGGTGGCGGAAGAGCCGCCGTTCTCGTTCAGCCGGTTCGTGAGCGAGGGATATGTCAGCCTGTCGCCCATGGTGCGTCTCAGGCTGCGGGCGTTCCTGTCGGATGTATTTGCCCAGTTCCAGAGCCGGGACCTGGCGCTGGACCTTGGATCGCTGAAACAGATGGGGCTGATATGAGCGTTCGCCGCCGGGATGCTCAGCGCAGGCTGATCACCATGCCGCCGGCGTCGAGTGAGGCATCAAGGCCGGTCTGCTCGCCCCACAGCACCAGCCGCACATTGTGCTCGTTGACCAGTACCAGGTTCTGTCCGCCACCCTTGATGGCCACCACTGAGGCCTGCGCAGAAACATAAGTGCCGGCAATGTCTTCCAGACGCTTGAGGTTGTAGACCTCGCCGCGCATGTTGGCGAAGGAGGCACCAATGGTCAGCCCCACACGCAAGCCGTTGATCTCAAGTTCCGCTTCGCGGCCGTTGTAGAAAACCCTGCCATCGCCGCGCGAGACGCCGACGAGGAAGCCAAGCTTGCCAACCTTCATCTCGATGATGGCATTGTCGGACGCAGGCTCGCTATCGGATGCCATGGCCACGTTGAACACGGCGAACGTGGCTGACAGCGCCACGGTCAAGGCGGCAAGCCTGCGGACAAGGCGGTGGCTCATGGGATATGGTCCTCGCATCAAGGCAAACGGCGTCAGAGTGATTTGCGTTAACGGTGAAATGCGGCCAAGTGACGACGATTGTCCAGCGAATTGACGGCCTTGGATCGGACGCCGCAACTGGCCAACTGTCATGCGAGGCCAAGGACGGCGGCAGCGTCGGGCCAACCCTCGTACAACATGCGCCCGGCCACGTAGCACAGGACCGCCAGTCCGGCCCACGAAATGGCGGGAAAACGCGTCAGTAGCTTGACGATGATCGAGGCGGCGAACCCCATCAGCGCGATGGCCAGCGCAAGCCTGAACACCAGCAGCAATGTGTTCTCGCGGGCGATTGCGGCGACGGCCAGGACGTTGTCGATGGACATCGACACATCCGCCACCGTGATCGACAACAGCGCCTGTCCAATGGAGCGGCGCGGCGGGCCGCTATAACCGCCTTCTTCGGCTTCCTCCTGGGCTTCGGCGGCGCGTTCGGCGATCTGGTCGCGAATTTCACCGAACAGCCGCCAGCATACCCATACCAGCAGCAGTCCGCCGAGGAACAGCAAGCCTTGAACTTCCAGGAGATAGGTGGCGAAAACGGCAAAGATGATCCGCAGGATCGCCGCGGCCGCCATGCCGAAGATGATCGCCTTGCGGCGCAATTCCGGCGCAAGGCCTGCGGCCGCCATGCCGATGATCAGCGCATTGTCACCTGACAGCACGATGTCGGCCAGCACGATCTGTGCAAAGTTCCAGAAATGCCCGATGTCCATTCCGACCTGCCGCTGCTTACGTCAGCATTCGACCCCTGAACTAGCTAGGCCGGATCAACCGGATGGCACAAGCGCCAATCACTGGTGCAACCATCGTACCAGTGCTAAGGACTTGGAACAGCTGACGTGTGTCTATCCGGAGTGGGAAATGCCCTGGACCATGCCGCCCGAATGGGCTCCTCACAAGCGTACCTGGATGGCCTGGCCAAACAATCCAGACGTGTTCGAGTTCGTCGGATCGAAGGACGAAGCCTATGCCGCGTGGGCAGGCGCCGCCAATGCCGTTGCGCGTTTTGAGCCGGTTGTGATGGTTGTGCCGCCAGGCGAGCATGACGTGGCGCGCCCCTATCTCGACCCCTCCGTGTCGGTCGTCGAGCGCGAGCTGGGCGACAGCTGGATGCGCGATATCGGCCCGACCTTTGTGATCAATGACGCCGGAGAACTGGGCGCCGTTGACTGGCAGTTCAACGGCTGGGGCGGGCGGACCTTTCCGGAACGCTCGGCAGATGCGCTGGTCGCCCGTTTCGTGGCGGAGAGGGCGGGAGCGGTCCGCATCCCGTCCAGGCTGGTCAATGAAGGCGGCGGCATCCATGTGGACGGGCAGGGCACCATCCTGCTGACCGAGTCGGTACAGTTGAACCCCAACCGCAACCCCAGCTGGACCCGCGAGGAAATCGAGGCCGAGTTCCATGGGAAGCTGGGCACGCGAAAGGCGATCTGGCTGCCCCGTGGCGTCGTGGCCGACACACTTGATGCGGGCACTGACGGTCACGTGGACACGCTTGCCGTGTTCGTCAAGCCAGGCGTGGTGCTGGTGCACGGCCAGCCGGATCCGTCGCACCCCGATCACGAGACCGCGAAGGAAATCGAGGCCATCATGAAGGCGGAGACCGATGCCAATGGCAACCGGATGGAAGTGATTGTGCTGGATGCGCCCGCCGAGCGCTACCATCACGGCGACCCGCTGTCGTGCTCCTACATCAACTTCTCGTTCGTCAATGGCGGGATTGCGCTGTGCGGTTTCGACGACCCGCAAGACCAGGTGACAGAAAATGTCTTCCGCCGCCTGTTCAATGACCGGGAAATCGTGTCGGTGCCGGCAATCGACATATTCAAGGGCGGCGGCGGGGTGCATTGCATCACCCAGCAGGAGCCGCTGTGCAAAAGCAACGGAGGTTGAGCAGACATGCGCAAGGTAACAGTCGCAGCCACGCAGATGGCTTGCACCGACGTGGTGAAGGAGAACGTCGAGCGCGGCGAGAAGTTGGTGCGCGATGCCCATGCCAAGGGCGCCAACATCGCGCTGCTCCAGGAGCTTTTCGAGGGATATTACTTTTGCCAGGACGAACTGCCCGAGTTCCACAAGCGCGCCCTGCCGGCTGAAGGCCACCCCACCATCGAACACTTCCGCGGTGTGGCGAAGGAACTCGACATGGTGCTGCCGGTGTCATTCTACGAACTGGCTGGCAATGCCCGGTTCAATTCCGTTGCCATCATCGATGCTGACGGCAAGAATCTCGGCATCTACCGGAAAACCCACATTCCCCACGGCTCCGGCTACCAGGAGAAATATTATTTCTCGCCCGGCGACACCGGCTTCAAGGTCTGGGATACCGCTTTCGGCCGCATCGGCGTTGGCATCTGCTGGGACCAGTGGTTCCCCGAAACGGCCCGTTCCATGGCGCTGATGGGCGCGGAACTGCTGTTCTTCCCGACGGCAATCGGCTCTGAACTGCTTGATCCGTCATGGGATTCGGCTGGTCACTGGCAGCGCGTGCAGCAAGGTCACGCCGGCGCCAACCTGATGCCGCTCATCGCCTCCAACCGCATCGGCACTGAACCGGGCCGGAAGGGGACGGAGATGACATTCTACGGCTCGTCGTTCATTGCCGGTTTCACGGGAGAGAAGGTTGCCGAGGCTGACCGGGAGTTGGAAACTGTGCTGACACACGAATTCGACCTGGATGACCTGGCCGAAAAACGCAGCTATTGGGGCATATTCCGCGACAGGCGGCCGGAAGTCTATGATCGCGTCATATCGCTTGATGGCAAGGCGTCGGTTTTTGGCAATTGAGCCACGCCATGGCGGCTAACGCCCCCTATGGGGAGAGTTGCCAGGCGGACCCGAAATCCCTGCGCACTGAAACAGGGTCCGGATCCGCCCGGCTTCACCTTCCGGGCCGGGGGAGACCGGGAAGATGTCTCGTCGTCGTCAATGATGCGCCTTGATGGCGATCTTCTTCGACTTTGTCTGCGCCTCCGGTGCCTTTGGCAGCGTGATCTTCAGCACGCCGTTCTTGAACACCGCGTCTATCTTGTCTTCGTCGATCGGGCAGGGCAGGCGCGTGGCGCGCTCGAACATGCCGTAGCTTCTTTCGACGACGTGATAGTCCTTGTCCTTCTTCTCGGTCTCGGACTCCTTCTCGCCCTTGACCGTAAGCACCTCGCCGGCAAGCGAGATGTCGATATCCTTCTCCTCGACACCCGGCAATTCGACCGTCAACTCGATCTCCTTGTCCGTCTCCGACAGGTCTGCCCGGGGAGACATCTTGCCATTCCCCGATGCAAACGGCAGGTGTCCGCCGTGGGTGAAATCCTCGAACACGCGATCAATCTCGCGGTGCAGGTTGGAAAACAGGTCATCGCTCTTTCCGCTGCTGCCCCAAAGTCTTGGCAAAAGTGGATTGGCCATCGAAGTTCTCTCCTTGTACGAACGATAAGGTACAGGTTATCCGTAAAGGGATACATAACGGCAGCGGCCCCGGGCATCTTTGACCAAAATCAAACGTCAGGATTTTTTGGCTGGAAGGCATCCTTGCCTGGAGCAGCGTCGAGAAGCAGCCGCGTGTACGGGTGCGCGGGGCTTGCATAGACCTTCGCGGTCAGTCCCTTTTCGACAACCTCACCCTTCTGCATCACCATGATCCGGTCGCAGATTTGTGCTGCCACGCGCAAGTCGTGGGTGATGAACAGCATGGCGAGGTCAAACCGCTTGCGCACATCGTCGAGCAGTTTCAGGACCTGAGCCTGCACCGACACGTCGAGCGCCGAAACGGCTTCATCGGCAATCAGCACCTTCGGTTCCATGGCCAGCGCGCGCGCAATGCAGATGCGCTGCCGCTGGCCGCCTGAGAACTGGTGCGGGAAGCGGTCGAGGGCGGCAGCCGAAAGGCCGACGATCTCCATCAGGCTGCCGGCCCGCTTCAGCGCCTCCGCCTCGGAGAGACCGAAATTCATCGGCCCCTCGATGATCGACTGGCCAACCGTGCGGCGGGGGTTGAGCGAACGGTACGGGTCCTGGAACACCACCTGGACGTCCCGCCTGTACGGCCGCATCTGGGCTGGCGACAGACCGGCGATGTTCTTGCCGTCGATGAGCACTTCACCAGCAGTCGGATCGATCAGCCGGACGATGCAGCGCGCCACCGTCGACTTTCCGGAGCCCGACTCGCCGACAACGCCCAGCGTCTCGCCCCGGCGCACTTCCAGCTCCACCTGTTTCGCTGCGTGCACCACGCGGCCGGCGCCGAACCAGCCGGTTGCGCCATACACCTTCTCCAGCCCCCGGGCGGCGAGGATGGGTTCTCCCGCCGTTATCGGCTTGCGCTTCGGCGGCACCAGGCTCGGCACCGAGCTGATCAGCATCTTCGTGTAGGGTTCGCGCGGCCGCTTCAGTATCTGCTCCGCCGTTCCCTGTTCCACCACCTTGCCCTGCTGCATCACCACCACCCGGTCGGCAATCTCGGCCACGACGCCGAAATCGTGGGTGATGAACATCACGCCGGTGCCGTGGCGCTTCTGGATGTCCTTGATGAGGTCGAGGATCTGCGCCTGTGTGGTCACGTCGAGCGCGGTCGTCGGCTCATCGGCGATCAGCAGCGCCGGTTCCAGCGCCAGCGCCATGGCGATCATGATGCGCTGCCGCTGCCCGCCGGAAAGCTGGTGCGGGTAGCTGTCCACCATCTGCTCGACGTCTGGCAGGTTGACGTCCTTCATCACCTCTATCACCCGGGCGCGGATTTCGGCCGCAGACATCCGGGTATGGATTTCCAGCATCTCGCCGATCTGGTCGCCCACCCGCATGACCGGGTTGAGCGCAGTCATCGGTTCCTGGAAGATCATCGCCATCTTGACGCCGCGCAGGCCTCGCAATTCGGCGTCGGACTTTTTCAGCAAGTCCTCGCCCTGCAACAGCGCCTCGCCGGCCACCGGAGTCAGTTCCTTGCGCGGAATGAGACCCATCACCGTTTGCGCCGTGACCGACTTGCCGGAGCCGGACTCGCCTACCACGCAAACGATCTCGCCGCGTCCCACGGCGAACGAAACGTCCTCTACCGCATACTTGCGATCCGCACCCCTGGGCAGGGTGACCGACAGCCCACGTACGTCCAGAACCAGCGTTTCGTCTGACTTGCGCCTGGCCATCACATCTTCCTCGCAATGCGCGGATCAAGCGTGTCCCGCAGGCCGTCGCCCACCGTGTTCACCGCGAGCACAGTCAGCGCCAGTGCAATGCCGGGATAGAAAATGATCCACGGCGTCAGCTGGAAGTAGGTGCGGCCTTCCGACATGATGTTGCCCCAACTGGGAATTTCCGGCGGGATGCCGGCGCCCAGGAAGCCGAGAATGGCCTCGGTCAGCATGGCAGAGCCGCAGATATAGGTCGCCTGCACGATCAGTGGCGCGATGGTGTTGGGTAGGATATGCCGCCACAGGATGGGCAGCAGCCGGGTGCCCGCCGCGATGGCCGCCTCCACATATGGCTCCTCGCGGACCGACAGCACCACCGAACGGACCAGCCGCACCACCCTTGGAATTTCGGGAATGACGATGGCGATGATCACTGTCACCAGCGTGGCGCCCGACAGCGAGATCAGTGCAATGGCCAGCAGGATGCCGGGAATGGCCATCAGCCCGTCCATCACCCGCATCATGATGGCGTCCAGCCAGCGCAGGTATCCCGATACCAGCCCGATGAGGAGGCCGAGCACCACCGCAATGACCGCCACCGTGAGCCCGACCACCAGTGACACCCGCGCACCGTGGATCACCCGCGCCAGCACGTCGCGGCCGAGAAAGTCGGTGCCGAACCAGAATTCAGCCGATGGCGGCTTCAACCGCTTGATCGGGTTCAGCGCCACCGGGTCGACGGTGAACAGCGGCCCGATGACGGCGATGATCACCATCACCACCAGCAGCAGTCCGCCCCAGAAGACGGACGGGTGCCGCCACATGATCGAGGCCAGGCTCGCGTCCTTGCGCGATGACAGCGTGGTGTCCGCCGATTCCGAGAAATCCACAGGGTTTGCATCGCTCGCCATCAGTACCTGATCCTTGGGTCGAATACGGTGTAGGCCAGGTCAATCAGCAGATTGATGAGGATGTACACGAAGCTGAACAGCAGGATGAGCCCCTGGATGATCGGGTAATCGCGCTTCAGCACTGCATCCAGCACCAGCCGCCCGAGGCCGGGGATGTTGTAGACGCTCTCCGTCACCACCACGCCGCCGATCAGCAGCGCGATGCCAAGCCCGATAACGGTGACGATGGGCACGGCGGCGTTGCGCAAGGCGTGCTTCATGAGCACCTTGAACTCGCTCTGGCCCTTGGCGCGCGCTGTGCGCACATAGTCTTCCTGCAGCACCTCCATCACCGAGGCCCGCGTCATCCGGGCAATCAGCGCGATATAGATGACCGACAGCGTGATGGTGGGCAGCGTGATGTGGCGCAGGAACGGCCACAGCCCGTCGGTGAACGGTGACTTGTAGCCCTGCACCGGCAGCACCTTCAGCTGGATGGCCAGCACGTAGATCAGGATATAGCCCAGCACGAACACCGGAATCGAGAAGCCTGCCACCGAGAACAGCATGACGCCCCGGTCGATCAGGCTGCCCTGTTTCCAGGCCGCCAGGACGCCCAGCGGTATTGCTACGGCGACGGTGAAAAGTATGGTGGTGAGCGTCAGCAGCAAGGTCGGCTCGAGCCGCTGCGCAATCAACGTGGTCACCGGCAGGTTGGTGAAGATCGAAATGCCCAGGTCGCCCTGCAGCAGCTGTCCCACCCACTTGGTGAACTGCACCACGATTGGTTCGTTGAGGCCGAGGTTCTCGCGGATACGGGCAATGTCTTCCGTGGTGGCATAGTCCCCTGCGATGACGGCGGCCGGATCGCCCGGCGACAGCCGCAACATCAGAAAGACGAACAGCGCCACGACGCCCATCACGGGCACCGTCGCCAGGATTCGCTTGAAGATATAGGCCAGCATGGGGTGCCTTTTCGGGCTGCGTTTCGCCTGCGCCTGCCGGCAATCGGCAGGGAACCGGGAGCGGCGGCCTTGGCAGCCGCCGCCCCCTCAGTCTGCTAACCGCCGATCACTCGACCGACATGTTCCAGAAGAACTGGACCGGCGACTTGATCAGGCCCTTGACGTTCTTGCGGTAGGCAACCGGCACGAAAAACTGTCCCAGGTGTCCTGATGCGCCGATGGCCCAAAGCCGCTCCTGAACCTTTGCAGCTGCCGCTTTCTGCTCCTCGGCGGAGGTGGCATTGGCAAATGCTGCGCGGGCGGCCTCGAGTTCCTCGTCCTTGGGCCAGCCGAACCAGCCCTTCTCGGGGTTGCCCGAGAAGGCAATGGCGGTCGGGTTCATGACGTCGGCGCCGATCCACCAGGTATGGAACATGTTCCAGCCGCCGTCGGCCACCGGGTCGCGCTTGGCGCGCCGCGAGGTCAACGTCGACCAGTCCATTGCCTGGACATCCACGGTGAAGCCGGCATTGCGCAGCTTCTCGGCGGTGATCAGCGAGAAGCCGGACAGCAGCGGAATGTCGGTCGGCTGCATGATGACGACAGGCGTGCCATCATAGCCGGCGGCCGCCAGCGCTTCCTTGGCCTTCTCGACGTCCCCGGTTGCCATCAAGTCGGAGCCCGTGTCGTTTTCCAGCGGCGTGCCGCACGGATAGACCGAGTAGCAGGTCTTCCAGTATTTCGGATCACCCACTGCGCCTTGCATGTAGTCTTCCTGCTTCATGGCCATGATCGCCGACCGGCGCACCTCAGCCTTGTCAAACGGCGGCAGCAGATGGTTGAAGCGGGCAAAACCGATGCTGCCCAGCGGGTCGTTCAGTTCGACGACCAGATCAGGACTGGCTTCGAGAATCGGGATGAGGTCGTTGGCGGGTTGCTCGAAGAAGTCCACTTCACCGTTGATCAGGGCGTTCATCGCCGTGGTCTGGTCGGGGAAGTAGGTCCATTCCACACGGTCAACCTTGGCGATCTTGCCGCCCGATGCCGCGTTTGGCTCTTCGGCGCGCGGCTTGTAGTCGGCGAACTTCTTGTAGACCACCTTCGACCCGGGCACCCATTCCTCCTTCACGAACATGAAGGGACCGGACCCGGTATAGTCGGAGATCTGCTCGAACGGATCGGTTTCGGCGACCCGCTTGGGCATGATGAACGGCACGTTCGAAGAGATCTTGCCAATCGACTCCAGCACCAGGCCATAGGGCTCCTTGAGCTTGAACTGGAAGGTCGAGGCATCGACCGCCGTCATTTCTTCCATCGCGCCCATCAGCTGCTGGCCCATGCCGTCGCGCGCGCCCCAGCGCTTCAGCGAGGCGATGACGTCCTCGGAGGTCACGTCTGCGCCGTCGTGGAACTTGAGGCCCTCACGCAACTTGAACGTCCAGGTCTTCTTGTCGTCGGACGTCTCCCAAGTATCTACCATCTGCGGTTGCGGCTCGAACTTTTCGTTCATCGAGAACAGCGTGTCGTAGATCAGGTAGCCGTGGTTGCGGGAGATGTAGGCCGTCGTCCAGATCGGATCGAGGTTCTTCAGGTCCGCATGCGGGATGACCCGCAGCACGGACTCGGCGTTTGCCTGCAAGGTGGGTGCGGCGAACGTGGCTGCCAGTGCAACTGAAGCCGCCATGACACTGCGTCTTGTCCAGCGTAACATACTCTACCTCCTTTGGGTTTCCGGCCACTCCTGCAGCCCTTGGAGCCCCAGTTTAAGGTGTGCAACCAACTGCGAGTCAACGCCACTGTGCGGAATTATCCTGCATGGCCGTCATGCTGCACTGTGCTTGTGCAGTTGCGTCATCCTGTTGTTCACTTTGAAAGCAATCCAGAACGTCAGGAGAAGTCATCCATGTCCGGCAAGCCGCTTTGGCAAATGAGCGCGTGTGATCTTGCAGCCAATATCGCTGCAGGAGAGTTGTCTTGCGAGGAAGCGGTGACAGCTGCGGTTGAGCGCATGCGCGCGGTCAACCCGAAGCTGAATGCCGTCGTGGACGACATGGGCGACGAGGCCATCGCGCAGGCGAAGCAGCATGATGACCTGTTGGCGAAGTCCGGTCCGCTCGGGCCGCTGCATGGCGTGCCGGTCACTATCAAGGAAAACGTCGACCAGAAGGGCAGGGCAACGCCCAACGGCGTGGAGGCTTATGCCGGTGTGATCGCGCCGGACGATGCGCCGCTGGTGAAGAACCTGAAGGCGGCCGGCGCAATTGTCATCGGCCGCACCAACACGCCGGAATTCTCCTTCCGCGCCACCACCACCAATGCCCTGCATGGCCGCACTTTCAACCCTTGGAATGACACCGCGTCCTCGGGTGGCTCGTCTGGCGGCGCGTCCACCGCCGTCATGGCCGGCATGGGGCCGATCGCGCATGGCAACGACATCGGCGGCTCGCTTCGCTATCCGGCTGCCGCCACCGGCGCGGCCACCGTCAAGCCGGGCCTTGGCCGGGTGCCGGCATGGAACCCGTCGCAGAAGGCCGAGCGTGGACTGCTGGCGCAGGTGATGTCGGTGCAAGGCGTGATCTGCCGCGAGGTGCGCGACGTGCGCGCCGGCATGCAGGCGCTGATCCGCTATGATGCGCATGATCCCTGGATGGTGCCTATGGGCTGGGAGAGCCCGCGCCCCGAGGGCAAGATCCGCGTTGCATTCACCAAGAATACCTATGAATTCGATCTGCATCCGGCCGTCGAAAAGGCGCTCGATACGGCCCGGGACTGCCTGGTGGACGCGGGCTACGAAGTGGTCGAGGCCGACTTGCCGGACCTGCGCGAGGCAGGCCGCGATGGCGGCAGGGCGCTGTTCGGCGAGGTCAACGCGTTGCTGCGCGGCGAGATCCAGAAACACGGCACCGATGAGCTGAAGTCAATCTTCGCCAACTACGATGCCTACTTCAATCCGCCCGACGGTTCGGACCTGCTGCTGCTGATGGCGAAACGCAACCATTATCACCGCCAGTTCAACCTGTTTTTCGAGAAATTTCCGCTGGTTCTCACCCCGTTCTTGCCAAAGCCGACCTACGACTGGGACCGCGATGCGCAAGGCATGGACGGCGTCATCGAAACGCTTGGGGCGGGCATGTACTCGGTCGCCTTCAACTATACCGGCCTGCCGGCGGGCAACATCCCGGCCAACTACAACGATGGTTTGCCGGTAGGCGTGCAGATCGTCGGCCCGCGCTTCCGCGAAGACATGATCCTCGACGCGATGGAGGAAATCGAAGCTCGCGTCGGCATCATGGCCGAGCACCTGTTCGGCCGCGAGGCGTGAGGCAGGAGGAATGAGCAGGCCCCGCATTGCCGTCGCCGGTTTCCAGCACGAGACCAATACCTTCGCGCCCATCCTGACGCCGTTCGAGACGTTCGAGGCCGGCGGCGCCTGGCCCGCGCTGTGCACCGGGCAGGCCGTGCTCGACACCCTGTCCGGCCTCAACCTGCCGATGGGCGGCTTCATCGACGAGGACGATGACTTCGACCTGGTGCCGATCCTGTGGACCTTCGCCGAACCGGGCGGCTACGTCACCGACGATGCCTTCGACCGCATTGCCGGCATGATCATCGATGGCGTGAAGGCGGCTGGCCGGATCGACGGCATTTACCTCGACCTGCATGGCGCGATGGTCACCCAGAGCCACGAAGACGGCGAGGCCGAACTGCTGCGCCGCCTGCGCCAGTTGGTGGGCGATGATCTGCCGATCGCCGTCAGTCTTGATCTGCACGGCAACCTGTCCCGCGCCTTCTTCGAGCGCGCTTCATGCGTCGCCATCTACCGTACCTATCCGCATGTCGACATGGGCAGCACTGGCGCGCGCGCCCGCAAGCTGCTGCGCGAGCAACTCAATCGCAACGCGCCGTTCGGAAAGGCCTGGCGCCAGCTTGATTACATCATCCCCATCCAGGCCCAATCCACCCGGCGTGAGTCCGGCAGAAGACTTTACGGAATGCTGCCCGGTCTCGCCGGAGACGGCGTTTCGTCGGTGGATTTCGTATTCGGTTTCCCGCCGGCAGACGTCGCAGACTGCGGCTGCTCTGTCTTTGCCTACGGCACGGATCAGTCGGCAGTTGACGCCGCCGCCGATGCCATGATTGCAGCGCTTCAGGCGGCGGAGGACGAGCTGCACAACCCGCTCATCCCCGCACCGGAAGCCGTGGCGAGGGCGAAGCAGATCGCAAGCGCTGCGTCGAAACCCGTCGTGATCTGCGATCCGCAGGACAACCCCGGCGCGGGCGCCACAGGGGACACCACAGGCCTGCTCGCCGCACTGGTGGACGGCGGCGCGCAAGGCGCGATCCTTGGCATGTTGTGGGACCCTGCGACTGCGGCGCAGGCTCACGCCGCCGGCAGGGGTGCCGGGATCGACGTGCACATCGGCGGCAAGTTTCCCGAACTTGGTACCGGCCCGTTTGCCGCGCGCGTGCGGGTGGAGCGGCTGTCCGATGGCGATTTCATCTTCACCGGTCCCATGTACGGCAAGGCGCACGCCCATCTCGGCCCCATGGCGGCGTTGAAAATTCTCGACCGCGATTGCGACCTGACCGTGGTCGTCGGTTCCAACCGAACCCAGAACGCCGACCAGGCGATCTTCACCCACCTTGGCCTCAATCCGCCGGACCACAAGATCGTCGGTGTCAAGTCGGCAGTGCATTTCCTCGCCGACTATGAACCGATTGCCGAAACGGTGATCTTCGCCGAAAGCCCCGGCGCAAACCCGTGCCAGCTTGACCGCATTCCCTATACGCGGTTGCGCCCCGGTGTGCGGCTCGGGCCGAACGGCCCGGCGTTTGAGCGTTGACAGTTTTCCTCGCCCTCACAGGAGGCATGAATGAGCATTGAGGATCGCATCAAGGCAATGGGCATAACCCTGCCGAACTTCGACGACGGCAGCTATTACGGCCAGAACTACGGCCGGATGAAACCGCATCACATCGTCGGCAAGGTGCTTTACCTGTCAGGCCACACGCCCGTGAAGGACGGCAAGGTTCTCCACCCGGGGCGTGTCGGCGGTACAGTGACACCCGAGCAGGGCTATCAGGCGGCGCGGTTGACGGGCATCAACATGATCGGCGGCATGAAGCACGCATTGGGGGATCTGGCGCGGGTGAAGGGCTTGATCCGCTGCCTGTGCTTTGTCGCCTGCGAGCCCGACTTCAACGACGTGCACCTGGTTTCAAGCGGATGCAGCGACGTGCTGGCGGAAGTCTTCGGCGAGACGGCAGGCGTTGGCGGACGGGCGACGATAGGCGTGCAGTCGCTGTGTGACCAGATGTGCTTCGAGACCTGGGCAGAGGTTGAAATTCACTAGGCCCGGCAAGCGCTTCTCAGTCCACCACGTTCTTCAGCGTGCCGACGCCCGAAACGGCAATCTCGATCTCGTCGCCGGACTTCAGGAACTTCGGCGGCGAAAAGCTGCCGCCCGCGCCCTCGGGAGAGCCGGTGGCGATCAGGTCGCCGGGGTTCAGCGGTGTGAAGTGCGAGATGTAGGCGATCAGTTCGTCGAGCGGAAAGATCATCTGACCAACGTCTGTCTGCTGGCGGATTTCGCCATTGACCCGCGTCGTCAGCTTCATCCTGCTGACGTCTTCGATCTCGTCTGCCGTGACGATCCACGGCCCTCAACCGCCGGACCGGGCGAAGTTCTTGCCCGCGTGGAGCGAGTGCTTCTGCCAGCCGCGCACCGAGCCGTCGTCTAGTATGGTGAAGCCCGCCACATGTTCCATGGCCTGCGTGCGGGGGATATGCCGTCCGCCATTGCCGATCACAACCACGATCTCGCCCTCATAGTCGAACGTCGCCGCCGCTTCACCGTGCGGGCGCTCCAGGGTTTCGCCCTGGCCGACGATGGCATCGTGGTGCTTGGCGAACAGAACGATGTGATCGGGCGCGGGCGGAGCGCCTTCGACCGGATACTTCTTGCGGTAGTTGATGCCGGCGCAAATGATCTTGTTGTCCGCTGCCAGCGGCGGCAGCAACTGCACATCCTCAAGGTGGACCATTGGCGGCCGGCCATCCACGTCGTGCGCCAGCGCGGCCTGTCCATCTTCCGTCAGCACGGAACGCAAGTCCGGAGGCTTCGTGAGGAAGCCGTCGGTCGGCTCGATGATGCCGTCGTCTTTCACCACGCCATAGCCGGTGCGCGAATTGGTTCTGAACAGCGCGATCTTCATGGGAAGGCTTCCTCCTGCCGGCGCACAATGGCGCTCAGCGTGTCATTGTAGGGCGTGGCGATGCCAAGCCCGCGGCCCAGCACCGGCACCATGCCGTTGATGGCGTCGATCTCGGACCGCCGCCCCGCCATGTGATCGAGCAGCATCGAGGGCCGCGCATCGGGCATGTTGGCGCCGAACGCGGTGACGTAGGCCACCGGGTCATCGAAGCTGAAATTGATGCGTTTCTCCACGCCGCAGGCATGGGCTTCAAGGGTGCAGCCGCTGGCAATTTCCCACCAGGCGGGATTGGCCATCAGCTCGCCGATGGTGCAGTCGAACACCGTGCACGGCGCGGAGAACGTGACGTTGCAGAGAAACTTCTCCCAGATCAGCTGGTTGATGTCCTCGAACGCCTTTGCATTGAAACCGGCCTGCTGCCAGATCTGCTCGACGCGTGCTAGCCGGTCCGTCAGACCGCCGTTCATCTCGCCAAGCCGGATCAGCTTCATGGCGTTGTGGTGGGCATGACCCGGCCCCTTCATCGACGCACCGAACCCCTCCGCCACCCCCAGCAGCACGTTCTGCGCGGGCATGAACTGCGCAATCCGCTCGCCCGAGCCGAGCCCGTTCTGGATGGTCAGCACCAGCGAGTGCGGCCCCATCACCGGGGCAATGGCCCCGGCCGCCGGGCCGACGCCAGAGGCCTTGGTGGCGATGATATAGAGATCGCACGCGCCCGCATCCGCCACATTCCGCACGGCCTTGATGGCTTTCACGGTCCGGTCGCCGCTGGCCCCTTCCACGCGCAATCCTTCCCGCTCGATCGCATCCAGGTGATCGGTCCAGGTATCCACCGCCCACACCTCGTTGCCGGCGTCTGCCAGCAAGGCTGCATAGACCGAACCCATCGCGCCGGTGCCAACCACTGCAATCTTCATTCTGCCCTCATAGCCTGCGCATCGGCTTGCATGTGAGCCGGGAAATCGATTTCCGGCAAGGTATCTGGCCGCTGCCGGTCAGTACTTGCATGACACCTTGGGTATCTCTAGTGAAAAGGTCATGGCAATGCTCTCTCCGTCACCCGTGTCTGCCGGTTTTTCACCCTCCCTGAAAGGTTCGCTGTCGATTGCAATCGCGGCCGGCTTGTGGGGCCTATACTGGATTCCGCTGCGGGCGCTGGACGAGGCCGGCATCGGGCCGCTGTGGGCGGCCGCCTTGACCATGGCGCTGGCCTGGCCGTTTGCCGCACTTGCGGCCTGGCGGTTGTCTTCGCGTCCCGTGCGCGGCGATCTGCCGTGGATCGCCCTTTTCGGCGCCGGCATCGGCCTGTCTGCACCGCTATACTTTTTCGCGGTCACCAACACCGACGTGATCCGCGCCATCTTCCTGTTCTACATGCTGCCGATCTGGACCACGCTGATCGACCGGCTGGTGTTCGGCATCCGGCTGGACATCGCCCGCGCCTTTGCCGTCATCATTGCGTTTGCCGGCTTGTGGCTGTTGCTGGGTGGCGATGGCGGCATTCCGCTGCCGAGGAATGCCGGCGACTGGTCGGCGATCTGTGCAGGTTTCTGCTGGGGCATGACGCTGTCGCTGGTCCGCGCCCGGCCCAACATCGATCCGCACCTCAGCACCCTGTCGGCGATCACCGGCGCGGTGGTGATGTCGGTGATCGCGGCGTTGTTTGCCGGTGCAGCGCTGCCGCCGGCGGGCACCTTCACCCCGGGCCTGCTGGCCGCGCTGGCGGCGTTCGGCGCGGTTGCCATGTGGCCGTCGATGATCGGGCAGTTGTGGGGTGCGCGCCTGGTGCCGGCAACCCGCGCCGCGCTGCTTACCATGTCCGAACTGCTGGTCGCCACCGTGTCTGCGGCGGTGCTCATCGGTACCACGCTCACCACCGTGCAGATCATCGGCGGTCTGGTCATCATTGCGGCAGTGCTGGTCGACGTGCTCGGGTCGAAGGATGTGATCTAGCGCTGATCCCCGGTATCCTGGCACTTGCTGTTCCTAGTCGGTATCAACCCGGCTGCTGCGCGTCTTCTTGGTGGTGCTGCGCCTCGTCTTTGCCTCCAGGCGGCGGGTCTTCGAGGCCAGTGTAGGTTTCGTGGCAATCCGCTTGCGCGGCACGTGGGCTGCCTTGGCGATGACCTGCTTCAAGCGGCCCAGAGCATCTTCCCGGTTGGCGGCCTGGGTGCGGTGACGGTCGGCCATGATGACCAGCACGCCGTCCTTCGTGAGCCGCGAGTCGCCGCTGGCCAGAAGCCGCTGGCGCACCCCTTCCGGTAAAGACGGCGACGCCGCCACGTTGAAGCGCAACTGCACGGCAGACGCCACCTTGTTGACGTTCTGCCCGCCCGGCCCGCTGGCCCGCACGAAGTTTTCCTCGATCTCGTCCCGTCCGAGGGAGATGGCGCTGGTGATCTGGATCCGGTTCATGATGCAATGGTGTAGCAGACCGGACACGCAAGAAAAGCCTGCCGATGGTCGCTCCTGCCAGACCTTCCGTCCACGGCTTGACCCTGATCAATGCCAGGCGCGGGGCTGCATGGCTAACTCCTTGCAACACCTCACCAACGGAGAACCGCCATGACGGTCAAGACCATCGCCCTCAGTCTTAATGACATCGACAACCTGGACCATCTCCTGCCGACGGCGGCCGCCATCGCCAACGCCAATGATGCGCACCTGTCGGGCGTCTACGTGATCCCGTCGGTCGAGGTCTATGCCGCCTATGCCGGCATGGCCATGGCCGATGTCGTCGACACCCAGCGCAAGCGCTATCTGGCCATGGCCAAGTCGGTTCAGGAAAAGTTTGCCCATGCGCTGGATGCAAACGGCCTGCAGGGCGAGTTCCACCAGCTTGACGCCATCAACATGAGCGTGTCGCGCGAATTTTGCGAGGCGGCGCGGGTGGCGGACCTTGTTGTCATCGCCCAGGTTGACCGCGACACCTATTGCGGCGTTGAGGCCGAATTCGCCGAGAACGTGGTGATGGGGGTTGGCCGCCCTGTGCTGATCGTGCCGCGTGGCAAGAGCTACGACGCCATTGGCAAAAAGGTCGTGATGGGTTGGAACGGCACCCGCGAGGCTGCGCGCGCCTGCTTCGATGCACTGGCGGTAATGGCGGACGGGGCAGATGTAACGCTGGTCTGGGTCGATCCGCAAAAGACGCGCGCCGAGGCCGGCAACCTGCCCGGTACCGAAATGGCCAGCGCGCTTGCCCGGCATGGCGTCAAGGTGACCGCGGAACCGATGCCGACCGCCGACGAGAATGCCGGCGCGGCCTTGCTGACCAAGGCCTCCGATGCTGGCGCGGACTTGCTGGTGATGGGTGCCTACGGCCATTCGCGCGTACGCGAGTTCGTGTTCGGCGGCGCCAGCGAGACCGTCATCAAGAGCGCACCGCTGCCGGTGCTGATGTCGCATTGAACGAGGAGCTTGCAATGGCCTTGAAACAGATCCGTCTCGAACTGGCCCGCGACAGGGACTACCCCAATGGCAGCCGCATGCATGGCTACCTGCTGGTCGCGCCGCTCGACAACATGGACCGCATCGAGCCGGCGGAATGGAAGAAGCACCGCGAGCGCTGCCGGGTTGCCCGCTTCTGGGGCTCGGACGAGCGTGAACTGGGCCACCTGATCCGCAAGCCCGGGGGCTCGTGGGCGTTCCACTACGACATCCACGGCGATCCGGACGACGACGAGGCCGGTTACCGGTTTGGCGACGAGCGCTTCCGGCCGGGCGAATACGTATCGATTCGCGAACACGACGGCGAGACCCGGACCTTCCGCGTGATCACCGCCCAGGAAGTGGTCTAGGCGGCGCTACCAGACAAAAAGGGCGGGTCCAACCGGACCCGCCCATTCTGATTCTGGCCAGCCAGCCTGTTTCAGACGGCCATGACCTCGCCGAGATGCTTTTCCATGTCGGCATTGGGTACCTTGGTCAGGTCCTTCGCCAGCTCGCCATGCACCGCATCTGCAAGCTCCTTTGGCATTGCCTTGCGGATGTCGCCCAGCGCCTTGGGCGCTGCCACCAGCACCAGCCGGTCAAAGCTGCCAGCCTGGAACTTCTCGTTGAGCGTCTCCACCAGGCCCGTCACGAAAGCGGTTTCCATCAGCTGCTTCGGATCGGAACGCGGCTCCATGGCGTGGCGGCTCTGGTCGGCGCTCTCGAAGCTGCGTCCTGGCCGGTCTGCCATGATCTCGCGGTTCTCCAGCCTCTGCTCGGCAAATTCCATGCCCGGCACTTCACTGATGCCCTTGCCGGGGCCAGTGTTCTCCAGCACGCGGGCGCGCGCGCCGTCTGCCACCAGAATCCAAGTGCGTATCGGTTTCATTTGACTGTCTCCGTGTTGGGGGTGCGCGCGGCGTTCAGGTGCGCAGCAGTGTTTCGAGCTGCTTTTCGAGTTCGACGAGATCTTCGGGCAGCGGTTGGCCCGTCGACTTCATCTGCGCCAGTTCCGCGTGAACCTGCTCCAGCAGTTCGTGCTCGTCTTCCGGTTGGTTCTGCATCTCTGTCAGCAGCAGCTGGATACGCGCAATGATGTCTTCGAATGCCATCGGTCAGGTTCCTTCATTGCCGGTTGCTGTTCCGGCTTTCACTATGCTGATTATATTGCAGGAATGCGAGCGGTTCGCCGTTGACTTGCGTCAATGCCGGTCAAAAGCTGGTCCCTAGACTGAACACAAGGGGCGGAGTGCCGGGCCTTGCGGGCCAGCCTCCGCATGCACTGCCACCGGATTTGAGCGATGACCGTGACGGCAGCCAGCCGAAGTACCGGGTCCGGCCCACGGGCGCTGCTGGAGGTACATGACCTGACCAAGGTGTACCGCTCCGGCGAGGTCGAGGTCTATGCGCTGAGGGGGGCGACGGCAACGCTCTACGAGGGCGAGGTCAGCGTGCTGCTCGGCCCGTCCGGCAGCGGCAAGTCAACTTTCCTGAACATTCTCGGTGGCCTGGACACCCCCACGTCCGGCCGCATCCTGTTCGAGGGCAATGACCTGTCCGGCATGCCGGAGCGCGAGTTGACCCTGTTCCGGCGGGAGAATGTCGGCTTCGTCTTCCAGTTCTACAACCTGATCCCCAGCCTGACCGCGCGCGAGAACGTTTCGCTGGTCACCGAGATCTCGCGCCATCCGATGAAGCCGGAAGAGGCGCTTGAACTGGTCGGGCTCTCCGGGCGGATGGATCACTTTCCGGCGCAGATGTCGGGAGGCGAGCAGCAACGGGTCGCCATTGCCCGCGCCATCGCCAAGAACCCGCGCCTGCTGCTGTGCGACGAGCCCACCGGCGCGCTGGACTCCAGGACGGGCCGGCTGGTGCTGGAAGCGCTTATGCAGGTCAACGAGACGCTGGGCACGACCACGGCAATCATTACCCACAACGCGGTCATCCGGCAGCTCGCCCATCGCACCTTCTATTTCGCCGACGGCGCCATCGCGCGCACCGAGATCAATGACCGGCGCCTGAAGCCCGCCGATCTGGACTGGTGAGCGGTCATGCGCGCCCTCGACAAGAAACTAGCCAGGGACTTCCGCCGCTTGTGGGCGCAGGCGCTGGCGATCTCAATGGTTCTGGCGTGCGGGGTGGCGACGCTGATTCTGGCGGTCGGCTCGCACAACTCGCTCGAAAGCACCCGGGAGGCCTATTACCAGCGCAACGGCTTTGCCCATGTGTTTGCCAGCGCCAGCCGCGCGCCACTGACGCTGCAACCGCAGCTGACCGCGATCGACGGCGTGCTGGCGGTGGAGCCGCGCATTGCAGAGCGGGTGCTGCTTGCCATGCCGGACATGACCGAACCCGGCTCGGGCATGTTGCTGTCGCTGCCTGATCGCACCGATCCCCGGCTCAATGTGCCGTACTTGCGCTCGGGTCGGATGCCGATGGCTGACCGGCCGCGCGAAGCGTTGATTTCGGAGGCCTTCGCCAATGCCCACGGGCTGAAGCCGGGCGACAGTTTTTCCGGTATCGCCAACGGCAAGCGGCTGACCTTCGAGGTGACGGGCGTGGCTCTGTCGCCGGAATATGTATACGCCATCGGTCCCGGCGACCTGGTGCCGGATGACCGCCGCTTCGGTGTCATCTGGATGCGCCGGACGCCGCTCGAAGCGGTGTTCGACCTCGAAGGCGCTTTCAACTCGGTAAGCCTGCTGCTGCAACAGGGCCAGCAGCCCGAACCGGTGATCGCGGCGGTGGACAATCTGCTCAAGCCCTACGGCGGCACCGGCGCCTATGCCCGCGCCGACCAGACATCGCATGCATTTCTCAACTCTGAACTCACCCAGCTCGAGGCCATGGCCCGCGTCATCCCGCCGATTTTCCTGGCTGTTTCGGCATTCCTGATCAACATGATCCTGACCCGGCTGATCGCACTGGAGCGCGAGCAGATAGGCTTGCTCAAGGCGCTCGGTTATTCCAGCGCCACGGTCGCCTGGCATTATGTCAAGCTGGTGCTGGTCATCGCGGCGGTTGGCATCGTCATCGGCTTCGTGGCCGGCACCTGGCTCGGTGATGGCCTTACCCGGCTCTATGCGAGGTTCTTCCACTTCCCGTTCTTCATCTTTGAACGCTCTGCCGGCATCTATGCGCTAGCTGCGGCCGCCAGCGTGATTGCCGCCGTCGCCGGTGCGCTGAAGGCCGTCAACGGTGCGGCCTCGTTGCCGCCGGCCGCTGCCATGCAGCCCGCCCCGCCCACGCTTTACAGCCGGGCAGGGGCAGTAAGCCGGCTGGCCAGCGTGATGGTTTCGCAGCTGGTGGTCATGGCCTTGCGCCACGTGGTGCGCTGGCCGGTGCGCAGTGGTCTGGCCGTGCTCGGGGCTTCGCTGGCTGTCGCTCTGCTGGTGACCGCCATGTTCTCGTTCGGCTCAATCAACTACATGGTAGACACGGTGTTCTTCCGCACCGAACGCCAGGACGCGACCATCGCCTTTTCGACGCCGCTGGCCCCACGCGCAATGCACGACGTGCGGCATCTGCCGGGTGTCATGGCCGTCGAGCCTTACCGGGCAATGGCGGTGGAGATCCGCCATGGCCACGTGAGCGAGCGCATAGGCCTGATCGGCAAGCCGCCACGGACAGAGTTGAGCCGCGTGCTGGACCTCGACCTCGAACCGCTGACGTTGCCGCCGGCGGGCCTGGTGCTGTCCGAGCGGCTGGCGTGGAAGCTGGCGGCAAGGGTGGGAGATATCGTGACGCTCGATCTGCTGGATGAGGGCGGAAGGCGGGTACCGGTGCCGGTCACCATGGTCAACCAGACCTATACCGGCCTCACCGCCTACATGGACATCGCCGCACTTGATGCCCTGTCAGCCATTGGCCCCCGCCGCTCGGGCGCTTATCTGCGGCTCGACGCCAACCGGCTCGATGACATTTACGCAGCCATCAAGCAGATGCCGGCGGCGGCTTCGCTGGCGCTGAAGGAATCCTCGCTGCGGCTGTTCCGCGACACCATCCGGCAGAACATCGTCATCATGACCACCGTTTACGTGGTTCTGTCGATCACCATCGCCTTCGGTGTGGTCTACAATTCGGCCCGCATCCAGCTTTCCGAGCGGGCCCGCGAACTGGCCAGCCTGCGGGTGCTGGGCTTCACCGAGGCTGAAGTGGCGACCGTGCTGGCAGTGGAACTGGCGGCCATCGTGGCGCTGGCGCAGCCGCTGGGCTGGGCGCTGGGCGCAGGGTTTTCGTGGCTGGTGGTACAAGGTTTCCAGTCGGACCTGTTCCGGGTGCCGTTCATTCTGGAGCGCTCCGCCTTCGGCTGGTCAAGCGTGGTGGTGGTGCTGGCTGCCATCGTGTCCGGGTTGATCGTCATTCGCCGGGTCTATCAACTCGACCTCGTGCACGTGCTGAAAACAAGGGAATGAGTGGGGTATGGCCATGAATGTCAGAACCGTAGCGTGGACTGCTGCAGGTCTAGCCGTGGCGGCTGCGGCAGCCTGGTACCTGTTCGCCGCCGAACCCGTCGCCGTCGATACAGCGCAAACCGCCCGGGGTCCAATCGAGGTGACGGTAACGGCGGAAGGCGAGACCCGCGTGCGCGAGGTCTACTCCATCTCCGCTCCCATCACCGGGAAGCTGGAGCGGCTCGACCTGCACGTCGGCGACAAGGTGGCCAGGGCGCAACGGGTGGCGAGCCTGAGGCCGGTTGACCCGCCGATCCGCGACGTGCGCTCGCGCATGGAGCTTGCCGCGGCTACCAGGGCGAGCGAAGCCGCCGTTGGGGTGGCCGAGGCGCAGGTGCGCCAGGCAAACTCTGCGCTGGGTTTTGCACGGGCCGAGTTCGACCGGGCGAGCGAACTGGTCAAGCGCAATGTGATTTCGCAGGCAGCCATGGATCAGGCGGAGCTCAACATCCGGGTAAAGGAGGCTGAACTGAAGCAGGCCGAGGCTAGCCTTGAACTTCGCCGCCAGGAACTGGCAACCGCCCGGGCGCGCGAGATGGAACCCCTGCAACTGTCAGCCACCGTCAGCGAGGACCAGTGCTGCATGGCAGTTACCGCGCCTGTGGACGGAACGGTTTTGCGGATCGTCACCGAGAGCGAGCAGGTGGTGCAGGCGGGCGCTCCCATCCTTGAACTGGGCGATACGGCCGATCTTGAGATCGTGGTCGACCTTCTGTCCACCGACGCCGTGGGCATAGAGCCCGGCATGGCGGCGCGCATCGAAGACTGGGGTGGCGACGGCGTCCTCGAGGCGAAGGTCCGCCGCATTGATCCGGCCGGTTTCACCAAGGTGTCGGCGCTTGGCATCGAGGAGCAACGGGTGAATGCGATCCTGGATTTCACCGGCCCACCTGAACGCCGCGCCAGCCTTGGTCATGCCTTCAAGGTGCTGGTGCGCATCGTGAAAAGCCGCGCTGCCGATGCCTTGCAGGTGCCGATTGGCGCCCTGTTCCGGCACAGCGGCAACTGGGCGGCGTACACGGTGGAGGATGGCGTGGCGCGGCTCAAGGAGTTGGAACTTGGCCGTTTTTCCATGACCCATGCGGAAGTGCTGGGCGGATTGAGCGATGGCGAGACGGTGATCGTGCATCCGGGCGACCAGGTGGGCGACGGCGTAGCGGTGCGCCGGCGTTGACAGCCGCAGACCCGGTTCCTAGCGTGATGCTTCCATTCACCGCGCAAGGGCAATCTGCATGCAACTCCGGTTCAGCCAGCAGGACGAGGCATTCCGGCAGGAGGTGCGCGCCTTCATTCGCGACAACCTGCCCGAAGCAACCCGCCGTCACATGGAGCGCCTGCGCCCGCCCTCCCGCGACATGGTGGTGGAGTGGACGAAGCGGCTGCATGCGAAAGGCTGGTCCACCCCGCGCTGGCCGGTGCAGCATGGCGGGCCGGGCTGGACGCCCATACAGCAATACATCTTCATCGAGGAAAACCAGGCAGCGCCTGCGCCCGACCTGTTGAGCTTTGGCGTCAACATGGTGGGTCCGGTGATCTACACCTTCGGCTCGGATGAGCAGAAGGCGCGCTGGCTGCCGCGCATTGCCGCCATGGAAGACTGGTGGTGCCAGGGTTTCTCCGAACCCGGCGCCGGCTCCGACCTCGCCTCACTGCGGACGAAGGCCGTGCGTGACGGCGGCGATTGGGTGATCAACGGGCAGAAAACCTGGACCACGCTTGCCCAGCACGCCAACATGATCTTCCTGCTTGCCCGCACCGATCCGGAGGCAAAGAAGCAGGAAGGCATCTCGTTTTTCCTGGCGGACATGGCGACACCGGGCATCACCTTGCGACCCATCCAGACCATCGACGGCGGTCACGAGATCAACGAAGTGTTCTTCGATGACGTGCGCCTGCCGGCGGATGCGCTGGTGGGTGAGGTCAACAAGGGTTGGGACTACGCGAAGTTCCTGCTGGGCAACGAGCGTGTCGGCATTGCCCGCATCGGCGTGTCCAAGGGGCGGATGCGGGTGATCGAGTGGCTGGCGCGCGAGCGCCGGGTGAACGGCAGGCCACTGATCGAGCATCCGCGTTTCCGCGACCGCTTCATCCAGACCCAGGTGGAGCTCAAGGCGCTGGAGATCACCGCCATGCGGGTACTGTCGGCAGAGGCCGCACAGGGCGCAACCGGCAAGCCGGACCCCGCCTCTTCGGTATTGAAGATCAAGGGCTCCGAGTTGCAGCAGAAGACCACCGAACTCTATCTCGACGTGGCCGGCGAAATGGCGCTGATGCGGGCGGGCCAGCCGGGCGAGGGCGCCAATGATGCGCTCGTGCCGGACTGGACCGATGCCGCCGCCGCGCTCTATTTCAACGCCCGCAAGTTGTCGATCTATGGCGGCTCCAACGAGATCCAGAAGTCGATCATTGCCAAGACGATCCTGGGGCTGTGATGGCGATGGACTTCGAACTCTCAGAAGAACAGCGGCTGTTGTGTGAAAGCCTGTCGCGATTGCTGGCCGACAGATACTCCTTCGACCAGCGCAACCGCTATCGCGCACTGCCGGGCGGTTTCGATCCGGCCATGTGGCAGGCTTATGCAGAGATGGGCCTTACCGCGCTGAACGTGCCTGAAGCCCACGGGGGTCTTGGAGCAGGCGCGGAAGAAACCTTCATCGTCATGTCGGAAATGGGCAAGGCGCTCAGCGGCGAGCCCTTCGTCGCCACCTGCATTCTGGCACCCCAACTGCTGAAAGCCGCCAGCGAGGATCAGGCCGGGCCAGTGCTGGAGCGTATTGCGGCGGGCGAGCTGATCGTGGCGTTTGCCCACCATGAACCGGCGCAATGGTCGGGCGAAGCGGAAGGGCTTTCCGTCACTGCCAGCCAGGCCAATGGTGGCTGGCGGCTGAGCGGCGTCAAGTCGCCGGCCCGTCATGGTGCGCAGGCCGATGCGCTGATTGTCTCGGCGCGGGCAGGCGGCGAAACAGCGCTGTTCCTTGTTGATTCCGACGCGGCCACCCGGCGGGATTTCGAGACGCAGGACGGCATGCGAGCGGCAGAGGTCGTCTTCGAGAATGCGCCAGCCGAGCGAATGAGCGGTGGCATTGCGGCGGAAGAAGCTGTCGCCCGCGCCGAAGCTTTTGGTCTGGCTGCGGTTTGTGCCGAAGCCGCCGGGGCGATGGACAAGGCGCTGCAACTGACATCGGAATACCTGAAGACCCGCGAGCAGTTTGGCCGCGCCATCGGCTCGTTCCAGGCGCTGCAACACGCCGCCGCCGGGATGGTCATTGAGGTCGAGCAGGCCCGCTCCATGGCGCTCTACGCGGCGATGATGGCGGGTGCTGACGATGCGGGCGAGCGAGATGCCGCCCTGTCTGCGGCGAAGGTGCAGGTGTGCCGCTCGGCCCGCAGCGTGGGCCAGGCAGCGGTACAGCTTCACGGCGGCCTTGGCATGACCATGGAATATGCCATCGGCCACTACTTCAAGCGGCTGACCATGATCGAACAGGAGTTCGGCGGGCTGGACTTTCACCTGGACCGGCTGTCGGCGCTCGGTGGACTGCCCGGCTGATCAGCCGCACACGCGCTGCCTCGCCGCCTCGTACTCCCGCTTCAGCTGAGCCACGCGCTCGGTTGCTGGCAGCACCGCCTTGACCGCGCCGACGCCCTGGCCTGCACCCCAGATGTCCTTCCAGCTTTTCGGTTTGGACGAGCCGGAGCCGAAGTCCATCGACGTCGCGTCGCGCACCGGCAGGTTGTCCGGGTCCAGCCCCGCCGCGACGACGGACGGTTTCAGATAATTGCCGTGAACACCGGTAAAGGTGCTCGAATAAATGATGTCGCCAGACGCTGAATCGACGATCATCTGCTTGTATTTCTCGACCGCATTTGCCTCCTGCGTGGCGATGAAGGCTGAGCCGATATAGCCGCCGTCCGCGCCCATGGCCTGCGCCGCCAGCACCGCGCTGCCGGTGGCTATGGCGCCCGACAGGAACAGCGGCCCATGGAACCATTCGCGGATTTCCTGCACCAGCGCGAACGGCGAGGTGGTGCCAGCATGGCCGCCCGCGCCCGCCGCCACCGCGATCAGCCCGTCTGCGCCCTTCTCGATGGCCTTGCGGGCGAAGCGGTCGTTGATCACGTCATGCAGCGTGATGCCACCAGCCTGGTGGGCGATGGCGTTGACTTCTTCGCGCGCACCCAGCGAGGTGATCCACACCGGCACCTGCCACTTCGCGCAAATCTCTACGTCACGGTCCAACCGGGTGTTGGACTTGTGCACGATCTGGTTGACGGCGAAGGGCGCGGCTGGCGCATCCGGATTGGCCTGGTTGTGCCGGTCCAGTTCCTCGGTGATCTGCTTGAGCCATGCCTCCAGCATTGGCGGTTGGCCGTCTGCCTCGCGCGCATTGAGCGCCGGGAACGAACCAACGATGCCGGCCTTGCACTGGGCGATGACCAGCGCCGGGCACGAGATGATGAACAGAGGCGCGCCGATCACGGGCAGCGTCAGGTTTTGCAGCAAGGGGGGCAGGGCCATGACAACGTGAAGTCCGACAGTTGGCGGGAACGGGTATTCGCCCACTGTGCCGATTATGCCGCCGTGATCAAGCGTTGCACGCGTCAGGGCGTGTCGGGATCGAGCGTGCGCATGTAGGCAATCAGGTCGCGCACCGCGTCATCTTCCATGAACCGCAGCGCCAGCATGGCCTGGCCGGGAAAGCCGTTGATCACCCGGTGCAGCACCCGGTTCGGGTGGCGCCGTGCCAGCCAGCCAAGGCTGGGCTTGCGGCCCTCGCGCGGCGGCAGCCCGGCCTTGCCGTCAGGGTCGTGGCAGTTCATGCACACGCCCTCGTAGATGTCCTGGCCTCGCGCCATGTTCACCGGGTCGACCGGCTTGCCAAGCTCGAAGGCAGCGTGATCCACCTGTCCTGCGCCGATGAACAGCAGGATCAGTTCCAGCGGCAAGCTGTCGAGCATCCCTTCGAGATAGTTGTAGTGGGCGCGGTCGAAGCGGGCGCGCAAGCGAAGCATGTTCTGGCCATGGAGCTGGCGCAGGCTGACGAACTGTGCCTCCTGCTGCTTGCTGCCGGGCGTCCTTTCGGCGCCGTCATAGTCCCAGCCGTGGCAGGACACGCAGCGCCAGCTGTCCGACACGCTCACCTCCACATCATCGGGAAAGTCCGGATTGCGCGTCATCGGCGGCGTAGCGTCGCTGGCCGACCAGATGTCGTCATAAAGCTTGCCGCCGAGCGCCAGCATGAACCCGTCGCCGAACTCGTGCTCGTCGCCGGAAAGGACCGCCTGTTCCTGCTCGATCTGCCGCTCGGCGTTGGTGGCCGGCTGGGTTGGTGCAACTGCGATGGCAAGCATTGCCGCTACAGCAAGGCCGGTGGCGATTGTCTTGTTCATTGAACCTGCCCTTCAGCTGAGATTGAAATTCTGCTTGCGCTGCACCGGTGGCGGTTCCCGCTCGATACGGGTGACGGAAGCGCGGATGTTGCGGCCCTGCCACGGCACGATGCCGTAGCTGTCGCACCAGCGCGCCGTGAATACGCCGGGCTCGCCTTCCACCTTGAAACGGAACAGCAGGCATCCCCCGGACCGGCTCACCCCGCCGCCCGAGAACACGCCTGGAATCTGCAGGATCACCCGGCAGTCATTGGTCAGCCTGGCGCTCGCAGATTCGTTGGTGCCGCGAAAATCGCCAGACACCCTGTACGTTCCCGGCACCGCCCAGTCATAGCCGCACGTCCGCGCCGCCTCTGCGGGGGTTGCAGCAAGCATCGGGATGGCCAGCAAAAGGCCGGCAAGCGTCATCAGGGAGGAAAGGCGCTTCATTATGGCGTGCTCCTTTGCCGGCCATCCTTGCGCTGAAGATTAACCTGCCGGCAGGCCCTGACGCTTTGATCAGCGTCAACACATGGTGTTGGCCGTTGCCAGGCTTGACGGAATTCACCTACTGTCTGGCCGCGATGACAGCGGATTCAGCACATCAACATGCCGATCTGACCAACGCCGTGGCGCAGATATGCGCCCGGTTCGGCGATGACTACTGGCTTGCCTGCGACCGCGACGGCGAGTTTCCGCAAGCCTTCCACAAGGCCATGGCGGATGGTGGATGGCTCGGCATCACCATGCCCGAAGAATTGGGTGGGGCGGGGTTGGGCGTCACCGAAGCTGCGCTGATGATGAAGACGGTGACGTCCTCCGGCGGTGCCTTTGCGGCCGCGTCCGCCATCCATCTCAACCTGTTTGGCCCACACGCCATCGTGGTGCATGGCACGGCCGAACAGAAGGCGCGCATGCTGCCGCCTTTGATGCGCGGCGAGCACAAGGCCTGCTTCGGCGTGACCGAGCCGGACGCCGGGCTGGACACCACCCGCATTCGTACCTTCGCCCGCCACGAGGGTGACCGCTACATCATCAACGGCCAGAAGATATGGACTTCGTCGGCGCAGGTGGCCAGCCACATCGTGCTGCTGGCGCGCACCACGCCATACGACGAGTGCACGAAGAAAACCCGGGGCTTGAGCCTGTTTTACACCCCGCTTGACCGCCAGCGCGTCGAAGTGCGCGAGATCCCCAAGATGGGACGCGCCGCCGTGGACACCAACCAGCTGTTCATCGAGAACCTCGAAGTGCCGGTTGAAAACCGCATCGGCGAGGAAGGCGAGGGGTTCATGTACCTGCTCGACAGCCTGAATCCGGAGCGCATTCTGGTCGCCATGGAGGCCATCGGTATCGGCCTTGATGCCGTGCGCCGGGCGGCGAAATATGCAGGCGAGCGCGAGGTGTTCGGCCGCGCCATCGGCCAGAACCAGTCGATCCAGCACCCGCTGGCGGAAAGCTGGATGGAGCTTCGCGCCGCCGAGCTGATGGCACTGGAAGCCGCCCGCAAGTATGACGCCGGCGAACCCTGTGGCGCCGAAGCCAACGCCGCCAAGTACCTTGCCGCAGAGGCTGCCTTCAAGGCCTGCTCCAACGCGGTGCGGACCCACGGCGGCATGGTCTATGCGCGGGAGTTTCACGTCGAACGGCTGCTGCGCGAGGCGATGATCCCGGTGCTGGCGCCGGTCAGCCAGCAGATGATCCTGAATTTCATCTCGGAGCGGGTGCTGGGCCTGCCGCGCTCTTACTAGGAAGGCAATGATGGCAGACACCGGCTGGCAGGAAGCTGAAGACGGCGCGCTTAAGGGATTGAAGGTGCTGGACCTGAGCCGTGTGCTGGCCGGTCCCTATGCCACCCAGATGCTCGGCGATCATGGCGCCGATGTGCTGAAGGTCGAAGCGCCCGGCGGCGATGAGACACGCCGTTGGGGCCCGCCCTTCATCGGTGACACGGCAGCTTATTTCATGGGCGTCAACCGCAACAAGCGCGGGCTGGTGCTGGACCTGAATACGCCGCAGGGCCAGCAGGCCCTGGGCGGCCTGATGGCCGGCGCGGACGTGATGATCGAGAACTTCAAGAAGGGCACGCTGGACAAATGGGGCTTTGACCGGGCCCGGCTGGAGCGCGACTTCCCGCATCTCATCCATTGCCGCATTACCGGCTATGGCGACGACGGCCCATGTGGCGGTTTGCCCGGCTATGATGCGGTGCTGCAGGCCATGTCGGGCATGATGAGCATCAACGGCGAGACGGGTGGGCGGGCGCTGCGCGTCGGTATTCCCGTGTGCGACCTGGTGACCGGTCTCAACGCCATCATCGGCATTCTGATGGCGGTGCGCGAGCGCGAGGCGAGCGGCAAGGGGCAGGTGGTGGACGTGTCGCTGCTGGATGCAGGCCTTGCCATGCTGCATCCGCACTCGGCAAACTTCCTGGCGACCGGCAAGGTGCCGGGACGCACCGGCAATGCGCATCCCAACATCACCCCGTACGATAGTTACGAGATAGCCACCGGGCCGATTTTTCTGGCCGTCGGGTCTGACCGCCAGTTCGCAAGGCTGTGCGAGATGATCGGTGTGCCGGGGCTCGCGGTTGAGCCCCGCTTTGCCAGCAATGCCGACCGCTGTGCGCACCGCGCCGAACTGAAGGCGCTGCTGGAACAGGCGCTGGCGGGCTTCGAGGTGGACACCCTGGCGGCTGAACTCAACCGGGCAGGTGTGCCCGCAGCACCCGTGCTCGACCTGTCGCAGGCGCTGAACCATCCGCAGACCGAGGCGCGCGGCATGGTCTGGGAGCAGGGCGGTTATCGCTCCGTGGGATCGCCGGTGCACCTGTCCCGCACCCCGGCGAAGCTGCGCCGTGGCCCGCCGAAGCTGGAGGAGTGAGGCTCAGCCGGACTTTGTCCCGCTCAGCATTTCGCGCTTCCAGGCGAAGCCGGGTTTGCGTTCCACGGCGAAGCCTGCAGCGGCAAGATTCCGGCGCACCCAGCCGGCTGCGGCATAGGTGGCGCAGCTGCCGCCCGGCCTGGTGTGATCGTAAACGGCCTGCATCAGGTCTGCCGACCACATGTCCGGGTTGCGCGCCGGGCTGAAACCGTCGAGATACCAGGCATCGGCTGACTCTCTCCACGAGGACACCCGCTCAAGTGCTTGACCTGACTCAATATTCAGACTTGTCTGGGAGTCAAGCTCGAGTATCGCGTCCGGCCCGGTCTGGCGCCATGCCTGCAGGAAATGGTGTGCCAGCGGAGCCAGTTCCGGCCACCTCGACAGGGCGCGCGCCATGTCGTCTGCCGCCATCGGGTAGGCCTCGAACGAGGTGAAGTGCAAATGCTGGCCGGGCTTGCGCGTGGCGATCCACTGACGCCATGTCTCGAGCAAGTTGAGCCCCGTGCCGAAGCCCAGTTCGGCAATGTGAAAATGCGCCACCCCCAGCCATCGCGCTGGCAGCCCGTTGCCGGCGATGAACACGTGCGCACACTCGGCGCGGCCGTCCTCGCGCGAATAGAACTGGTCGCCAAAGCGTACCGACCGGGGGTGGCCCGTGTCGTCCCAGTCAAGTTCGTGCGCGGTCTCTGGCATTGTGGCTCCAGCCCCGTTATCAGATGGCCATGACATCTATCGCGACGCCGGACAAATCGCCAGACCTGCTCGTCATTGGAGCAGGCGCGGCGGGTCTGTGGACAGCGTGGAAGGCGGTCAATGCAGGCCTGTCGGTGACCGTGATGGAGAAGGGCCGGGTGGGGGACGGCGCCAGCGGCGGCATCCTCGGCGCGCTGATGCCACACCGGCCAAGCCAGTGGACGGCGTCAAAGCAGTTCCAGCTCGAAGCGCTGACCGGACTGGCGTCAGAGATTGCGCTGCTTGAAGAGGCGAGCGGTATACCCTGCGGCTACCGCCGCTGCGGCCGGCTGATGCCCATCGACGGCGAACGCCGCCTTGAAGAACACAAGGGCTGGCAGCAGGCCGCCGCGCAAAACTGGCAAGGCGCAGGCGCGCGCTGGGACATCCTGCAAAGCCTGCCTGCAAAGTGGACCGACATGATGGCGCCGGCGCTGGCCTACGATTTCGACAGCCTGAGTGCCCGGGTCAATCCGCGCGCCTTGCTGGCCTCCCTTGCTGCCGGGGTGCGGGCGAGGGGCGGCGCAATCGTCGAGGGCGCCGGGGTCAGTGAGGCTGCATCGCTGCCGGCGGGGCATGTGGTGGTGGCCGCCGGTCACGACAGCTTCGGCCTGCTGGCGGCGGCCGGCTTGCCCGGCATGGGCTGGGGCGTGAAGGGCGAGGCGGTGCTGCTCAGGCCGGCGAAGCCGTTGCCGCCGGACTTGCCGATCCTCTACCGGGGGGGCACCTATGTCATCGTTCACAATCACGGCCTTGTGGCGGTCGGTTCGACCTCTGAGAGGGATTACGCCGATGCGCGGCCTTCACCGGCGACGGCCACCGGCCTCATGGCGGATGCCGCCAGCCTGTGCCCGGCGCTGGCGGGCGCTGAACTGGTGGAAAGCTGGGCGGGCATCCGCCCGCGGGCGGCCGGCAGGCAGCCGCTGGTGGGGCCGTTGCCCGGCAATACGCGCCTCGTTGCCGTGACCGGCGGCTTCAAGATCACGCTCGGCATTGCCCACCGGTTGGCCGATGCGGTGCTGGCGCATGTACAGGGGCAACCGGTGAACCTTCCTGCGGGGTTTTCACTGCATGAACAGTTGGTCAATTCGGCACTCATCGATCGTCGGTAACCTTGCATGATAGCTATGGTTGGTTTTCCGGGGGCGGGACTGTATGATTGTCGTGATTGGGGTGCCGGTGTGCGTCGCGCGCCCTGAGCAAATGTGGCGGAACACCTAAATGATCCCGAAGTCCGACGACCTGGACTATGCAACCGAATATACCTCGGCGCTTCATTCCGGCGTGCCGAAGACCTTGCGTGTGTTCGTCATGATGTGCCTGGTGGCACTTGTCGCGTTCATCGGCTGGGCAAGCTGGGCCAAGCTGGATGAAGTGGCGCGTGGTGAGGGCCGGGTGGTAGCGTCCGGCAGGAACCAGCTTCTGCAGAGCCTCGAAGGCGGCATCGTCAAGGAAATCTTCGTCAAGACCGGTGATCGCGTAAAGCAGGGCGATGTGCTGATCCGCATCGACGACACGGGCTTCTCGTCGAACCTCGGCGAGATCGAGTTCGAAGCAGCTGAACCTGATGGCGCAGATTGCCCGGCTTGAACACGAGACGAACCCCGATGCAACCGGTGAACCGGTCTTTCCCGAGGCCGTTAGCCGGCGGTCGCCAGGCCTGGTCGAAAGCGAATTGAGACTGTACCGGGCGCGGCGCCAGAGCCTTGATGTCCAGACGCAGATCCTCAAGGAGCGCGTCCAGCAAAAGACCCTGGAGATGGAGGAGACGCGCACCAACCTCATCCGGCTTGAGGAAAACCTCAAGTTGGCGCTGGAAGAAGAGTCCATCAAGAAGCCGCTGGCGCTCTCCGGCGTTGTGCCGAAGACGGATGTCATCCGGCTGCAGCGCGAGATCGCCGACCTGCGTGGCCAGATCGGCGTTGCCTATGACAGCATTCCGCGGCTCGAAGCGGGCATCCGCGAGGCCAAGGGGCAGGTGCAGGAGCAGCGTTTGCGCTACCTTCAGGAAGCCCAGGCCGAACTGGGTCAGCGCCGGGCCGAGCAAGCCATCATCGATGAAAGCATCCGCGGCGCGCAGGACAAGGTGACCCGCACCGACATTCGCTCACCTGTCGACGGCATCGTCAACGCACTCAACGTCAACACGGTGGGCTCCGTGGCAAGGCCCGGCGAGGTTCTGGCCGAAATCGTGCCGCTCGAGGACGCGCTGCGCATCGAGGCCCGCATCCGCCCTGCCGACATCGCCTTTGTCCACCCCGAACAGCAGGCGCTGGTCAAGATCACCGCCTATGACTTCTCCATTTTTGGCGGGCTGGACGGCGTGGTCGAGAAAATCTCCCCGGACAGCGCCATCGATGAGGCAACCCGCGAAGTCTATTATACGGTCACGATTAAAACTTTATCGAACCAGTTAGGCGGAAAGAATCAAAATCTCTCTATCTTCCCCGGAATGATCGCAAGTGTCGACATTCTGACGGGAAAGAAGAGTGTACTGGACTACTTACTCAAGCCAATCAACAAGGCTCGCACGGAGGCATTGCGGGAACGCTAAAGGTTTAAATACTGCTTTAAAGCTTTTTAAACTGCGTTCCTCAAACTCCCCTGTCACCTCATCCACCGGCTTCTGGACAGCACTGGCGTTGGTTTCTGCCCTGTTGCTGCCAGCTCTTGGCGCTGCACCGGCGCGTGCGATCACCCCGCATGACATTGCCGGGCCAAACGGGGGCGCGGCGGCTTCCTCAAGCCTGCCCGGTATCTTTGGCGCTATGGAACTGCGCACCAATGCGGCCCGCGGCGCCGAACGCTGGCCGGAGGTGATGGCGCGCGCCACTAAGGAGCGCCACGAGTGGCTGGCCTGTGAACGTGGCAGCAAAGATTGTCCAGCCAAGCTGAAGGCCTGGCGCGACGGTTTGGCGAAGGCCAAGGGCCTCACCCGCTGGCAGCAGATTGTCGAGGTCAACCGTCTGGTCAACTCGCTGGTGCGCTTCCGCGCTGACATCGATCGTTATGGTGTCGCCGACTACTGGGCCACCCCGAAGGAAGCGCTGTCGAAGTCCGGCGACTGCGAGGATTATGCCATCCTCAAGTATCTCAGCCTGCGTGAGCTGGGCTTCGAAGACAAGGATATGCGCATGGTGGTGCTGAAGATTACCCGCCGCGGTATCGGACATGCGGTCCTGGCAGTGAACCATGATGGCGGCCGCTACATCCTCGACAACCTGGCCGAAAGGCCAGTCGAGCACTCAGTGGTGAAGGGCTATCAGCCGATCTACTCAGTGAATGCCCGCGGCCAGTGGCTGGCGCTTCAGGTCAAGCCCACTACGACACAGGTCGCAAGCCTGGAGCCGGTTGTTCCTTCTCCAAAAACCGTCACTGTCACGGTGGTGGAAACATCTGCGGTTGCCGAAGAGGATGGTCTGAAACTACCGGAGGCAGCATATCTCGCTAGCGCGTGGAATGAAACGGTGACGATCCAACTGCCACACGCGAGCTGGGCTTATGGTCTGTTGCAGCCAGTCCACTACACGTCCGCAGAGGGCTTTGCTGCATTCCCACTGCCGCGGCTTTAACAGCGGAAAGTTCATTCGACTTTTGCCGACCCTACAAACTTACACTACGCTGTCAGAGATTTGGCTCTCATGGTCGTCGTAAAGTAAGTTGACAGTTGTAGCGTTATTGATGATCGCTACCAGATGCGTGTCGGCGGCGCTCGTGTCAAAATCCGCATTGCCGCTCTGGTCGACGATTAGGTGGTCATCCTGCAGCAGCACGTAGTCGGCCAGTGTCTTCCCTGACGCGATATCGATTAACGCGCTAATGTCTATGGCATCCTCTTCTACGCCTATATCGAGGACATAATCCTCAATCGTGTCGACGCCAGTGAACAGCGTGTCATTAAGTACGAACGCATCGCTTCCCGAGCCGCCGAACAACGAATCTGCGCCCTCGCCACCAATTAGTATGTCGTCTCCAGCTAGACCATACAGAGTATCAGCTCCATCCAAGCCAGAAATAATATTGGCTAAAGAATCTCCATTGAGTGTTTCGCTATTGTTGGTGCCCATAACAGTCGTTTCAACAATATCGACACCAACGAGTTCGATTGTAAAACCATCTCCACCCGATCCGCCGATAGCTCCGACGTTTACAACGTCAACGGCGCTAAAGTTGAAATCATCAGTTAGTGATTGCAGGCGGACCACTGTCCCGTCAGTCGCGCCCTCAATGAGCAGCGCTCCATCAACAACGCTTCCCTGAGTGACAGTACCTGTATACCAAACAATTAAGCTGGCATTTCCAACATACGTGTCTCCAGAGCTTACAAAAGCAACGTCATTTGATGCCAAATCTATATGGTCATTTGAATCATCATAAACTTTGATTGAGAGATTTGTGACATCTGAGGTCGCAGCTCTCACAGTTAACCCAATATTTGCTGCGTGAAGATAGGGGCCTTGGGTTACAATTGTACCACTACCGGTGCCTTCAGAGGTAACGGCCGCCCTAAAGCTGAAGCGAACGCCTTCATTGTCATCAATCAAATTAGCTGAATTGCCAACTAAACCACTTTGAATAGCAAGTTTAGTGCTCGCAGATGGCTTTAACTCCCCTCCTAATTCAAATCCAGATCCATAATCGACAATTGACTGGACAATTAAATTTGCATCTGTGCCGTCAATATTTATGTACTGTATGTCAACATTGGACCCAGGCTCGAGATTTTGCCAGTTAGAAACAACAAGGTCATATATTTCATCGTCAGCGCCCGTGATTGATACAGTGTAAGTCTGGTTGACAGTCGCGCCTTCGCTGTCAGTTACAGTCACTGTAAAAATATCAGTTTCGGAATCGCCGTCGTTCAGGGCTTCTATCGCTCCGGCGTCCTTGACGTATTCATAGGCTCCGGTCGACGTGTTTACGCGCAGGGTGCCGAAATCACCCACCTTTAACACCCAACCTTCATCAGCAAGGGTGCCGATTACCCCGTCTATAATTCCGTAGGTTAGTACGGTTCCATTATCGATATCGTTGCCGACCAGCGTTCCTGTTAGTCCGCTATCGATAGTTGCCAATGACTGATCAACCTCAGCAATCGAACCGGATGCAATAGCAGCTAGTGTCGGCTGATCATTCTCACCGGCGATGGTGACGGTGATGGCCTGTCCGGCATAGGTGTCAGGACCTGAAGCGGAAGAGAAGTTGAAGGTGGCCGTGACTGTCTCGCCCTGGGCGAGATAGTTGAAGGCTGCCCGGTCATAGCTGATGGTGCCGTCCGTTGCATTCAGGCTGAACAGGCTCTGGAGTGTTGCACCATCCGGGGCCGGGCCGGTGGAGCTGCCAAACACAAGGGTCCCAGCGACATAGTCGGTTGGCGCGTCACTGGCGTCGGGATCAGAGATTGACACGTAATCCGCGATCAACACCTCAGTCGGTGTGAATGCATTGGTCTCACTTACGGCAGCCGGTTTGGTCACCGTCACCGTCGCATCATCATCCTCGCCGGTGATGGTGACGGTGATGGCCTGTCCGGCATAGGTGTCAGGACCTGAAGCGGAAGAGAAGTTGAAGGTGGCCGTGACTGTCTCGCCCTGGGCGAGATAGTTGAAGGCTGCCCGGTCATAGCTGATGGTGCCGTCCGTTGCATTCAGGCTGAACAGGCTCTGGAGTGTTGCACCATCCGGGGCCGGGCCGGTGGAGCTGCCAAACACAAGGGTCCCAGCGACATAGTCGGTTGGCGCGTCACTGGCGTCGGGATCAGAGATTGACACGTAATCCGCGATCAACACCTCAGTCGGTGTGAATGCATTGGTCTCACTTACGGCAGCCGGTTTGGTCACCGTCACCGTCGCATCATCATCCTCGCCGGTGATGGTGACGGTGATGGCCTGTCCGGCATAGGTGTCAGGACCTGAAGCGGAAGAGAAGTTGAAGGTGGCCGTGACTGTCTCGCCCTGGGCGAGATAGTTGAAGGCTGCCCGGTCATAGCTGATGGTGCCGTCCGTTGCATTCAGGCTGAACAGGCTCTGGAGTGTTGCACCATCCGGGGCCGGGCCGGTGGAGCTGCCAAACACAAGGGTCCCAGCGACATAGTCGGTTGGCGCGTCACTGGCGTCGGGATCAGAGATTGACACGTAATCCGCGATCAACACCTCAGTCGGTGTGAATGCATTGGTCTCACTTACGGCAGCCGGTTTGGTCACCGTCACCGTCGCATCATCATCCTCGCCGGTGATGGTGACGGTGATGGCCTGTCCGGCATAGGTGTCAGGACCTGAAGCGGAAGAGAAGTTGAAGGTGGCCGTGACTGTCTCGCCCTGGGCGAGATAGTTGAAGGCTGCCCGGTCATAGCTGATGGTGCCGTCCGTTGCATTCAGGCTGAACAGGCTCTGGAGTGTTGCACCATCCGGGGCCGGGCCGGTGGAGCTGCCAAACACAAGGGTCCCAGCGACATAGTCGGTTGGCGCGTCACTGGCGTCGGGATCAGAGATTGACACGTAATCCGCGATCAACACCTCAGTCGGTGTGAATGCATTGGTCTCACTTACGGCAGCCGGTTTGGTCACCGTCACCGTCGCATCGCCGTCCGAACCGATGATGGTGACGGTGATGGCCTGTCCGGCATAGGTGTCAGGACCTGAAGCGGAAGAGAAGTTGAAGGTGGCCGTGACTGTCTCGCCCTGGGCGAGATAGTTGAAGGCTGCCCGGTCATAGCTGATGGTGCCGTCCGTTGCATTCAGGCTGAACAGGCTCTGGAGTGTTGCACCATCCGGGGCCGGGCCGGTGGAGCTGCCAAACACAAGGGTCCCAGCGACATAGTCGGTTGGCGCGTCACTGGCGTCGGGATCAGAGATTGACACGTAATCCGCGATCAACACCTCAGTCGGTGTGAATGCATTGGTCTCACTTACGGCAGCCGGTTTGGTCACCGTCACCGTCGCATCATCATCCTCGCCGGTGATGGTGACGGTGATGGCCTGTCCGGCATAGGTGTCAGGACCTGAAGCGGAAGAGAAGTTGAAGGTGGCCGTGACTGTCTCGCCCTGGGCGAGATAGTTGAAGGCTGCCCGGTCATAGCTGATGGTGCCGTCCGTTGCATTCAGGCTGAACAGGCTCTGGAGTGTTGCACCATCCGGGGCCGGGCCGGTGGAGCTGCCAAACACAAGGGTCCCAGCGACATAGTCGGTTGGCGCGTCACTGGCGTCGGGATCAGAGATTGACACGTAATCCGCGATCAACACCTCAGTCGGTGTGAATGCATTGGTCTCACTTACGGCAGCCGGTTTGGTCACCGTCACCGTCGCATCATCATCCTCGCCGGTGATGGTGACGGTGATGGCCTGTCCGGCATAGGTGTCAGGACCTGAAGCGGAAGAGAAGTTGAAGGTGGCCGTGACTGTCTCGCCCTGGGCGAGATAGTTGAAGGCTGCCCGGTCATAGCTGATGGTGCCGTCCGTTGCATTCAGGCTGAACAGGCTCTGGAGTGTTGCACCATCCGGGGCCGGGCCGGTGGAGCTGCCAAACACAAGGGTCCCAGCGACATAGTCGGTTGGCGCGTCACTGGCGTCGGGATCAGAGATTGACACGTAATCCGCGATCAACACCTCAGTCGGTGTGAATGCATTGGTCTCACTTACGGCAGCCGGTTTGGTCACCGTCACCGTCGCATCGCCGTCCGAACCGATGATGGTGACGGTGATGGCCTGTCCGGCATAGGTGTCAGGACCTGAAGCGGAAGAGAAGTTGAAGGTGGCCGTGACTGTCTCGCCCTGGGCGAGATAGTTGAAGGCTGCCCGGTCATAGCTGATGGTGCCGTCCGTTGCATTCAGGCTGAACAGGCTCTGGAGTGTTGCACCATCCGGGGCCGGGCCGGTGGAGCTGCCAAACACAAGGGTCCCAGCGACATAGTCGGTTGGCGCGTCACTGGCGTCGGGATCAGAGATTGACACGTAATCCGCGATCAACACCTCAGTCGGTGTGAATGCATTGGTCTCACTTACGGCAGCCGGTTTGGTCACCGTCACCGTCGCATCATCATCCTCGCCGGTGATGGTGACGGTGATGGCCTGTCCGGCATAGGTGTCAGGACCTGAAGCGGAAGAGAAGTTGAAGGTGGCCGTGACTGTCTCGCCCTGGGCGAGATAGTTGAAGGCTGCCCGGTCATAGCTGATGGTGCCGTCCGTTGCATTCAGGCTGAACAGGCTCTGGAGTGTTGCACCATCCGGGGCCGGGCCGGTGGAGCTGCCAAACACAAGGGTCCCAGCGACATAGTCGGTTGGCGCGTCACTGGCGTCGGGATCAGAGATTGACACGTAATCCGCGATCAACACCTCAGTCGGTGTGAATGCATTGGTCTCACTTACGGCAGCCGGTTTGGTCACCGTCACCGTCGCATCATCATCCTCGCCGGTGATGGTGACGGTGATGGCCTGTCCGGCATAGGTGTCAGGACCTGAAGCGGAAGAGAAGTTGAAGGTGGCCGTGACTGTCTCGCCCTGGGCGAGATAGTTGAAGGCTGCCCGGTCATAGCTGATGGTGCCGTCCGTTGCATTCAGGCTGAACAGGCTCTGGAGTGTTGCACCATCCGGGGCCGGGCCGGTGGAGCTGCCAAACACAAGGGTCCCAGCGACATAGTCGGTTGGCGCGTCACTGGCGTCGGGATCAGAGATTGACACGTAATCCGCGATCAACACCTCAGTCGGTGTGAATGCATTGGTCTCACTTACGGCAGCCGGTTTGGTCACCGTCACCGTCGCATCATCATCCTCGCCGGTGATGGTGACGGTGATGGCCTGTCCGGCATAGGTGTCAGGACCTGAAGCGGAAGAGAAGTTGAAGGTGGCCGTGACTGTCTCGCCCTGGGCGAGATAGTTGAAGGCTGCCCGGTCATAGCTGATGGTGCCGTCCGTTGCATTCAGGCTGAACAGGCTCTGGAGTGTTGCACCATCCGGGGCCGGGCCGGTGGAGCTGCCAAACACAAGGGTCCCAGCGACATAGTCGGTTGGCGCGTCACTGGCGTCGGGATCAGAGATTGACACGTAATCCGCGATCAACACCTCAGTCGGTGTGAATGCATTGGTCTCACTTACGGCAGCCGGTTTGGTCACCGTCACCGTCGCATCATCATCCTCGCCGGTGATGGTGACGGTGATGGCCTGTCCGGCATAGGTGTCAGGACCTGAAGCGGAAGAGAAGTTGAAGGTGGCCGTGACTGTCTCGCCCTGGGCGAGATAGTTGAAGGCTGCCCGGTCATAGCTGATGGTGCCGTCCGTTGCATTCAGGCTGAACAGGCTCTGGAGTGTTGCACCATCCGGGGCCGGGCCGGTGGAGCTGCCAAACACAAGGGTCCCAGCGACATAGTCGGTTGGCGCGTCACTGGCGTCGGGATCAGAGATTGACACGTAATCCGCGATCAACACCTCAGTCGGTGTGAATGCATTGGTCTCACTTACGGCAGCCGGTTTGGTCACCGTCACCGTCGCATCGCCGTCCGAACCGATGATGGTGACGGTGATGGCCTGTCCGGCATAGGTGTCAGGACCTGAAGCGGAAGAGAAGTTGAAGGTGGCCGTGACTGTCTCGCCCTGGGCGAGATAGTTGAAGGCTGCCCGGTCATAGCTGATGGTGCCGTCCGTTGCATTCAGGCTGAACAGGCTCTGGAGTGTTGCACCATCCGGGGCCGGGCCGGTGGAGCTGCCAAACACAAGGGTCCCAGCGACATAGTCGGTTGGCGCGTCACTGGCGTCGGGATCAGAGATTGACACGTAATCCGCGATCAACACCTCAGTCGGTGTGAATGCATTGGTCTCACTTACGGCAGCCGGTTTGGTCACCGTCACCGTCGCATCATCATCCTCGCCGGTGATGGTGACGGTGATGGCCTGTCCGGCATAGGTGTCAGGACCTGAAGCGGAAGAGAAGTTGAAGGTGGCCGTGACTGTCTCGCCCTGGGCGAGATAGTTGAAGGCTGCCCGGTCATAGCTGATGGTGCCGTCCGTTGCATTCAGGCTGAACAGGCTCTGGAGTGTTGCACCATCCGGGGCCGGGCCGGTGGAGCTGCCAAACACAAGGGTCCCAGCGACATAGTCGGTTGGCGCGTCACTGGCGTCGGGATCAGAGATTGACACGTAATCCGCGATCAACACCTCAGTCGGTGTGAATGCATTGGTCTCACTTACGGCAGCCGGTTTGGTCACCGTCACCGTCGCATCATCATCCTCGCCGGTGATGGTGACGGTGATGGCCTGTCCGGCATAGGTGTCAGGACCTGAAGCGGAAGAGAAGTTGAAGGTGGCCGTGACTGTCTCGCCCTGGGCGAGATAGTTGAAGGCTGCCCGGTCATAGCTGATGGTGCCGTCCGTTGCATTCAGGCTGAACAGGCTCTGGAGTGTTGCACCATCCGGGGCCGGGCCGGTGGAGCTGCCAAACACAAGGGTCCCAGCGACATAGTCGGTTGGCGCGTCACTGGCGTCGGGATCAGAGATTGACACGTAATCCGCGATCAACACCTCAGTCGGTGTGAATGCATTGGTCTCACTTACGGCAGCCGGTTTGGTCACCGTCACCGTCGCATCATCATCCTCGCCGGTGATGGTGACGGTGATGGCCTGTCCGGCATAGGTGTCAGGACCTGAAGCGGAAGAGAAGTTGAAGGTGGCCGTGACTGTCTCGCCCTGGGCGAGATAGTTGAAGGCTGCCCGGTCATAGCTGATGGTGCCGTCCGTTGCATTCAGGCTGAACAGGCTCTGGAGTGTTGCACCATCCGGGGCCGGGCCGGTGGAGCTGCCAAACACAAGGGTCCCAGCGACATAGTCGGTTGGCGCGTCACTGGCGTCGGGATCAGAGATTGACACGTAATCCGCGATCAACACCTCAGTCGGTGTGAATGCATTGGTCTCACTTACGGCAGCCGGTTTGGTCACCGTCACCGTCGCATCGCCGTCCGAACCGATGATGGTGACGGTGATGGCCTGTCCGGCATAGGTGTCAGGACCTGAAGCGGAAGAGAAGTTGAAGGTGGCCGTGACTGTCTCGCCCTGGGCGAGATAGTTGAAGGCTGCCCGGTCATAGCTGATGGTGCCGTCCGTTGCATTCAGGCTGAACAGGCTCTGGAGTGTTGCACCATCCGGGGCCGGGCCGGTGGAGCTGCCAAACACAAGGGTCCCAGCGACATAGTCGGTTGGCGCGTCACTGGCGTCGGGATCAGAGATTGACACGTAATCCGCGATCAACACCTCAGTCGGTGTGAATGCATTGGTCTCACTTACGGCAGCCGGTTTGGTCACCGTCACCGTCGCATCACCGTCTCGACCGATGATGGTGACGGTGATGGCCTGTCCGGCATAGGTGTCAGGACCTGAAGCGGAAGAGAAGTTGAAGGTGGCCGTGACTGTCTCGCCCTGGGCGAGATAGTTGAAGGCTGCCCGGTCATAGCTGATGGTGCCGTCCGTTGCATTCAGGCTGAACAGGCTCTGGAGTGTTGCACCATCCGGGGCCGGGCCGGTGGAGCTGCCAAACACAAGGGTCCCAGCGACATAGTCGGTTGGCGCGTCACTGGCGTCGGGATCAGAGATTGACACGTAATCCGCGATCAACACCTCAGTCGGTGTGAATGCATTGGTCTCACTTACGGCAGCCGGTTTGGTCACCGTCACCGTCGCATCATCATCCTCGCCGGTGATGGTGACGGTGATGGCCCGTCCGGCATAGGTGTCAGGACCTGAAGCGGAAGAGAAGTTGAAGGTGGCCGTGACTGTCTCGCCCTGGGCGAGATAGTTGAAGGCTGCCCGGTCATAGCTGATGGTGCCGTCCGTTGCATTCAGGCTGAACAGGCTCTGGAGTGTTGCACCATCCGGGGCCGGGCCGGTGGAGCTGCCAAACACAAGGGTCCCAGCGACATAGTCGGTTGGCGCGTCACTGGCGTCGGGATCAGAGATTGACACGTAATCCGCGATCAACACCTCAGTCGGTGTGAATGCATTGGTCTCACTTACGGCAGCCGGTTTGGTCACCGTCACCGTCGCATCGCCGTCCTCGCCGATGATGGTGACGGTGATGGCCTGTCCGGCATAGGTGTCAGGACCTGAAGCGGAAGAGAAGTTGAAGGTGGCCGTGACTGTCTCGCCCTGGGCGAGATAGTTGAAGGCTGCCCGGTCATAGCTGATGGTGCCGTCCGTTGCATTCAGGCTGAACAGGCTCTGGAGTGTTGCACCATCCGGGGCCGGGCCGGTGGAGCTGCCAAACACAAGGGTCCCAGCGACATAGTCGGTTGGCGCGTCACTGGCGTCGGGATCAGAGATTGACACGTAATCCGCGATCAACACCTCAGTCGGTGTGAATGCATTGGTCTCACTTACGGCAGCCGGTTTGGTCACCGTCACCGTCGCATCGCCGTCCGAACCGATGATGGTGACG
>CAVOZI010000009.1:0-35950 GCA_963700895.1 uncultured Alphaproteobacteria bacterium
TCGGCAAGAAGGTGGGCGATCTGTATGACAGGGCCGACGAGCATGAGGTCTACATCCTGGGCCTGGTGCGGCGCGGCGAGCGGTTGCCGGGCTCGGCCCGCGGGGTCGAGGTGAAGAAGGGAGACATCCTGGTGGTCGAGGCGACGCCGGGGGCGCTCGAAGGCTTTGCCAACGCGCTCAAGCTGTCGTACTCCGCTTCGTCCAAGCATGCAGGCCCGCTCACCGGCACGCTTGCCATGAGCGAGTGCGTGGTGACGTCCGGCTCGCGCATTGACGGCCGATCCGCGCGCGATGTCCGTTTGCTCTACCGCCAGCAGACCATGCTGCTTGGCGTCGCCCGCGAAGGCCGCCAGACCCGCGAGCGCATTCGCCAGATGCCGCTGCGGCCCGGCGACGTTCTGCTGCTGATGGGCCCGAAGGATTCCTTGTCAGACGTCATCAACTGGCTTGGCTGCCTGCCTCTCGCGGGCCGGGAACTCCAGGTCACACAGCGCGAGAAGGCCGGATTTTCCATCGCCATTTTCGCCGCCGCCATCATTGCCTCCGCGCTGGGGCTGGTCTACCTGCCGGTGGCGCTGGCAGCCTGCGTGGCGCTGTACGCCCTGTTGCGCGTCGTCACCATGAGCCAGATCTACGACTTGGTCGAATGGCCGGTCATCGTGCTGCTGGCCTCGCTGATCCCCATCGGTGCCGCGATAGAAGCCTCGGGCGGCACACTGCTCATCGCCAATGGCATCGTGACGCTCACCGAAGGCTGGCCCGCCTGGAGCGTGCTGCTGCTGCTGATGGTCGTCACCATGACCCTGTCGGACGTGCTCAACAACGTCGCCACCGTTCTGGTGGCAGCCCCCGTGGCCATCAACATCGCCGAGAAGCTGGATGTGAACCCCGACGCCATGCTGATGGGCGTGGCGGTCTCGGCATCCTGTGCGTTTCTCACCCCCATCGGCCACAAGAACAACACCATCATCATGGGGCCGGGAGGTTACCGTTTCGGCGACTACTGGCCCATGGGACTGCCGCTGGAACTGATCATCCTGGCCGTGGGCCTGCCGATGATCCTGCTCGTCTGGGGGCTGTGACCGCCAGGTTGACGCGCATCATCCATGCGCATATTCTATGCGCATGAACCGGCAAGTCACCCGTAAGTCAACCAACCTCAGCCTCGACGCCCAGCTTGTGGCGGATGCCAAGGCCATGGGCCTCAATCTGTCGGAAACCGCCGAACGCGCCATCGCAGAAGCAGTCCGCGACGAAAAGGCTCGCCGCTGGAAGGAAGAGAACCGCGAGGCGATAGAGGCTACGAACCGTTACGTTGCCGAACAAGGCCTGCCTATGGCCAGATACAGGCAGTTCTGACCTGAATGGCCCAGTTTGATGTATATCGCCTGACCGGGCTCAATGGCTTGGGTGTTGATATTCAGCATGATCATCTGGACCAGCTTCCGACGCGTCTGATCGTACCGCTGCTGGCGCCGGACGACTTCGCTGGCGGCATGGGGCGACTTAACCCGAACATCAGGTTTGACGGTCGCGAATTCGTGCTGAAAATGGAATTTGCAACTGCAGTCGATATCCGTGAACTAGGCCAGCCTGTAGGCAACATTGCTGCAGAACGCGACCGGATCATCGCCGCCATGGACATGCTCGTCACCGGCATATGAACGGCCTGGCTCGCACGGGCTCACTGGATCTGCCCCGGTCCCCAGCCGCGGATGAGCTGCGGCGAGGCCGGGTCCGTGAAGCCGGCCTGCTGCACCTGCACGAATTCCTCGGGCACCGTCACGTTGTGCGGGAAAAAGACGTACCGGTAGTCCTTCACGCCAACCACGGGCGGCTGCCGGAACTGTTCGAAATAATCGTATCCGGCTTTCAGGTCACGCCAGTAGGCTGCATGCGGACTGGCCGCATGGCGCAGCAGGTTCTGCTCGGTCATGCGGAACGGAAAGGCGTGAACCGGAAATTCCTTCTGGCCATAGAGGAAGGCCTCGCGCGCCAGCGAGAACAGTTCCTGCACCTGCTCGTCGTTGATCGCATAGCAGCCCCGTGACGAGCAGCCGCCGTGCACCATCAGATGCGTGCCGGTGCGCCCGTGTGCCTTGTCGAAGGCATTCGGATAGCCGATGTTGAACGACAGGTAGTACTTCGAATTGGGGTTCATCTGCCGCTGCGACACCATGTAGAAGCCTTCCGGCGCCTGCCGGTCGCCTTCCTGGAACTTTGGTCCCAGCACGCCCGAACGCGAGCAGATCTGGTAGGTGCGGAAGCGTACGTAGGGTCCGTATTCCTGCTGCAGCCAGACCTCCATCTCGTTCTCTTCCTTGAAGATGCGCACCAGCAGTGGCGCACCGACCTTCAGGTTGTTGGCGGCTAGATCGGCCATCACCTTCGGCGACAACGGTTCCAGCGAGTGATGCGTACTCATGCTGCAGGCCGGAACGAGCGCAAGCACGCCAGCCATGCCGGCAGCGGTGAAGCCGCGCCTCGTCAGGCTGGGTAAATTGTGTCTGGTCGAAGTCATGCCCGAAATACCGAAGCAAACGCCGCCTGGATGACGGCGGGCAGGATTGTGCGCCAACATCCGCTAACGTTCAATTAACCACCACGTGCCGCCAACATGTTGTTTGCCCACGCGGTGGCGCGATCCTGGGAACTCAAAACGTCGAATGTTTGACCTGGCCAGATATGTAGCAGCATGTCGCAGGTTGAATCTGGTTCGATCTCGAATTATATAGTTCGATATCGAACTTACTGGGAGCATCGGTCATGAAGCGTCGAACCTTTATCCGGCTTGCAGGCGGCGGCATTGTGCTGGCAGCCGCGGCAGGCGGCATCTACGGCTATGCCCGCAGCGTATCTCCGGTACCTGCATCGGCCATTGCGGCATGGCGCGAGGCGGGGCAGCAAACCGATCCGCGACAACATGCCCTGGTTCATGCAATCCTTGCCCCCAACCCCCATAACATGCAGCCGTGGAAGGCTGACCTGGCAACATCCGGAGAAATCTCGATAAGCCTCGACGAACAGCGCCTGTTGCCGGCAACCGATCCGTATGGCCGCCAGACCCTGATGGGACTGGGTGCATTCCTTGAACTGCTGAGGATGGCTGCGGCGCAAACCGGCCACGCCTGCGAGGTCACCCTGTTCCCCGATGGCGAACCGGGCAAATACCTGGATGGACGGCGCATGGCGCGCATCGTGCTGAACCCTCAGCCTGGCATCGAGGCGGACCCGTTGTTCGCCCATGTCCTGGCGCGCAGGACCGATCGCCGCGCCTACGATGTCAGCCGGAAAATCACCGGTGAAGAAATCGCCGCGCTGGCCACAGCAGCCTCGCCCTACGATGTCGCGCTTGGCGTGGAGGCAACCGCAAGGCTGGAGGCCATCAGGCAGATCGCCCGCGAGGCCTGGTTCATCGAACTCACCACCGAGGCTCCGATGATGGAATCCGTCAAGGTGCTGCGGGTGGGAAGCCGCGAGATCGACGCCCACCGCGACGGCATCGCCATCGACGACCCGATGCTGGTGCTCATCGACAAGGCTGGATTGTTCGACCGTTCCTCCATGCCGGCGCCCGATTCCCAGGCGGTGACGGCACAAATAGCGGAGTTCAATGAAGTCACCGAAAGCACACCCGGCTATCTCTGGATCACCACCGAGGGCAACAGCCGCCGCCAGCAGGTGGACGCCGGCGCCGCCTATGTCCGCGTCAACCTGGTTGCAACCGGACTCGGCCTGTCACTGCACCCGAACCAGCAGGCCTTGCAGGAATATCCCGAGGTGGCGGCGCAGCGTGCCGCCATTCATCAATTGCTTGATGCGCCGAGCCCCCGGTTTACGGTACAGATGCTTGCCCGGCTCGGCCATGTGATGCCCGGCGATGGCCCGGTGCCTCCCGCTCCAAGACGGGGACTGGACGCACTGCTGGAGTGACGGATTACTGTAGTGGAAGCGGCGGATGACCCAGGCAAACCGGAAGTACTTTGAGCTGTTCAACGAAATCGGAATCATCGCGCAGCTGACCCGGACCATCATGGAGCAGCGCCTGCCCGATGGCCTCTCGCAGCCGCACTTCACCGTTCTGAACCATCTCGTCAGGCTCGGCGATGGCACGACCCCGGGGAGGCTGGCGCATGCCTTCCAGGTCCCCCGCAACAGCATGACCAACACGCTGGCTGGGCTGGAGAAGCGCGGCCTGATCGAGCTTCGCCCAAACCCTGGCGACGCCCGCAGCCGCTATGTGTTCCTGACCGACGCCGGCCGCAAGTTCCGCGAACAGGCCATCGATTCAGTGTCGGAGGACATTACCCGGTTCGCGGAAAAGGTGCCGGTGCAAGACATCGAGGCTGTCATCCCGGCGCTTGCGAAGATGCGCATGGCGCTGGATGAAAATCGCCGCCAGTAAACCCATTGACGGCATCGGGCAGGCTGACCGCCCTGACGTCATTTGACCACATAGGTCTTGCCCGCAACCTTGACGTCCGGCACCCGGCGCTCGCGCTCGAAGGCGTCATAGGCAGGCTGCAGCATGGTCCAGAACCGGTGCCACTTCTCGCCCTCGTGGCGGGCAAGCCTTTCCCGCTCGAGGCGGAACGGAAAGGCGTGAACATCGACCTGTTTCTGCCCCGCCTTGAGCGCCGCCTCGACCAGCCGGAAAACAACTTCCGCCTCGTGGTCGCGAATCGCATAGCACCCCGCCGAGGTACAGCCGCCATGCACCATCAGGAACGAACCGGTCCGCCCGTGGGCCCGGTCAAACCGGTTGGGAAAGCCGAGGTTGAACGACAGGTGATGGCGCGAGTTCGGATTGAGCTGGCCGGCGGTGACTGTGTAGAAGCCTTCCGGCGCCTGCCTGTCTCCCTGCTTCAGTTTGGGTCCCAGCCGTCCTGACCAGCGGCAGATGGCGACGCGCCGCGCCAGTTCCCAGCCGCGCGCACCCTTCATCCACAATTCCAGTTCGGAAGTCTGCTTGAAGATGCGGATGAACACCGGCATGCCGGCCTTGAGGCCGCGCGCTTCCATCTCTGCCAATGCCGTCTGGCGGTGCCATGCCGGGTCAGGCGGCAACAGCTGGCCGGCCCATTGGCCCGGCTCCGGCAACCGGGCCAGCGCCCACGCACCGGCAGCAAATATCGTCAGAACCAGCAGCAGTTTAAACGGTTTGCTCATGCGCACTGCCATTGAAAGCACCTGAATCCGCTTAAACTCACCCGGCAAAGCGGCAGGTTTGCGGCAAGCCCGGTGGACTCAGGCGCCCAGCGAGCGCCCGATAGCCAGAAACTTGTCGCGCCGCTGCTGACGGATTTCAGCCGGGCTCATCTGCTTGAACGGGATCAATGCAGCAGCGATTTCCTCAGCCGCGCCTGCCATGGCAACCTTGCGCGCCCGGTGGGCCCCGCCGACCGGCTCCGGGATGATCCTGTCGATCACACCGAGCTCTTTCAGGTGCTGGGCGGTGATCCGCATGGCGGTGGCGGCTTCGCTGGCGCGCGCAGAGTCATGCCAAAGGATCGAAGCCGCGCCTTCGGGCGAAATCACCGAATAGATGGAATGCTCCAGCATCAGCACCGTGTTCGCAGTGGCAATGGCGACCGCACCGCCGGACCCGCCTTCTCCGATGATGGTGGCCACGATTGGCGTTCCAAGCCCGAGGCAGGCGTCGGTGGACCTGGCGATGGCCTCAGCCTGGCCCCGTTCTTCCGCGCCGATGCCCGGATAGGCGCCAGCCGTGTCAACAAACGTCAGCACCGGCAGCGAGAACCGTTCGGCGAGTTCCATCAGCCGCACCGCCTTGCGATAGCCCTCGGGCCGCGCCATGCCGAAATTGTGCTTCAGCCGTGACTTGGTGTCGGATCCCTTCTCCTGGCCGATCACCACCACCGGCTCACCCTGGAAACGGCCAAGACCGCCGATGACCGCCTCGTCCTCGGCATACTTCCTGTCGCCTGCAAGCGGGGTGAAGTCAGTGATCAGTTCAGCAATGTAATCGCGGGTGTGCGGCCGGTCAGGGTGGCGGGCCACCTGGGTCTTCTGCCACGGATCGAGATCGGCATAGAGGTCGGCCAGCGACTTGGCGAGCTTGCCTTCGAGCTGCTTGACCTCATCGGAAATCAATACGCCCTTGCCGTCGCCCTCGCCGATGGATTTCAGCTCGGCAATCTTGCCCTGCAGTTCGGCAATTCGAGTTTCAAAATCGAGAAATGTCTGCATTTTTGCTGGGTGCCGGTGGCTTCATCGAATTGTCCCGCAAACTGGCGAGACGCCGCCGGCATGTCAACAGCGGAAATCACTGCGCCAGCGGATGATGGCTTTCGACCACGTCGCGCAGTTTCTCCGGCAGCACGTGGGTATAGATCTGCGTGGTCGAGATATCTGCATGCCCCAGCATCTGCTGCACCGCCCGCAGGTCTGCCCCACCCTGCAGCAGGTGACTGGCGAAGGCATGACGCAGCACGTGCGGCGACACCTGCGCCGCATCCAGCCCGGCTTGACGCGCCAGATCCTTCAGTATCAACGCCAGATGCTGACGGGTGAGATGCTTCTCCCGCCCTCGCGAGGCAAACAGGAATTGTACCGCAGGCAGGCCGGAAGGCGGTGCGAGCCGCTTCAACTCGTCAGTCCAGGCGTCGATTGCGGCCCTCGCCGCCGGCGACAGCGGCACCAGCCGCTCGCGCCCGCCCTTGCCGCGCACGCTGATGAACCTGTCGTCGCCCGACACCTGGCCGACGGTCAGCGACACCAGCTCCGAGACCCGCAATCCGGTCGCATAAAGCAGCTCGATCAGGCAGGCCAGCCGCAAGGCCTTGATCCGCGCCTTGCCGCGCGCGCTTGCAGCGCGTTCCCGCACGCCGGCCAGCAACCTGTCCACCTGCCCCACGCTCAGCACCTTGGGCAAGCCTGCTTGCCGCTGCGGCGCCGCGATGACGGTGGCCGGATCGTCATCCAAAGCACCTTCCGCATAGGCGAACCGGTGCAGTTGGCGAACCGCCGACAGCCGCCTCGACAGGGTGGATTTCGCCAACCCTTCAGCCTGCATGGCCTCAAGCCAGGCGCGGATATCGTTGCTGCCTGCCTCGTCGAGCCGCCGCGCGCGCGACGCCAGAAAATCCACGTAAAGCTCGAGGTCACGGGCATACGCTGTCAGCGTGTTGGCTGAGGCGCCACGCTCGGCGCTCATCATTTCAAGGAATCCGGAAATCAGCCGGCGGCTGCCCGCGCCCTGCGCCGGCAGGCTTTCCACCCGATGTTCAGTTTTCGAAGACCGCATGCGGCAACCGCTTGATGATTTCCTGCTGGGGCGGCGGCGCAGCCGACAGCCACCATACCGCACCATATCCGGCACCAGCCAAGCACAGCATGATTAACAGAAAGCGAAGGCTGTCAGGCATGGCTCTGCATGGGTTCCTGTAAGTGGGGAGCAACTTTCCGTAGCCTGACACTTTGCAGCAATGGATGGCCACATGCAAAAAACTTTGCCGTGCAGTGGGTCAATCTGTAATAAGACTGCCCGAACCGGGCTTTCCGTCACAACCACGAGACAGCTGCTTTTTCGTGTCCAGATCAAACGACAATGATGAAATTGCCGATGCCGTGCTGACACGCATGGGCAACCGCAGCATCGTGCTGGTAGGCCTGATGGGAGCCGGCAAGACCACCATTGGCCGCCGCCTTGCCGCCCGGCTCAAGCTGCCTTTTGCCGATGCCGACCACGAAATCGAGCAGGCCGCCGGCCAGACCATCCCCGAGATATTCGACAAGCATGGCGAACAGTATTTCCGCGACGGCGAACGCCGCGTGATCGACCGGCTGCTTCAGGAAGAGCCGCGCGTGCTGGCCACCGGCGGCGGCGCCTACATGAACGAGGCCACCCGCGACGCCATTGCCCGGCACGGCATATCGCTCTGGCTGCGGGCGGATGTGGACCTGCTGATGAAACGGGTCCGCCGCCGCAACAACCGGCCGCTGCTCAAGACCGGCAACCCGGAAGCGGTAATGCGGAAGCTGGTGGACGAACGTTACCCGGTCTATGCCCACGCCGACATCGTGGTAGACAGCCGTGATGTGCCCCATGAGCAAATCGTCCAGGATTGCCTTGCCGCGCTCGACAGCTGGCTCGGCGGCCACGCCACGGCGGCTGCGGGGCTGAAGCAGGCATGACCGACACAGATCAAGATACGGCCGGTGACGCGGCCCGCGCCGATGTGGTCGTCGACCTCGGCGAGCGCAGCTACCCGATCAGCATCGGCGAGGGGCTGCTGGCCCATGCGGGCCAAATGATCCGCCCGCTGCTCAGGCGTCCGCTCACTGCCATCGTCACGGACGAGAACGTGGCCCGTCATCACCTGTCCACCCTCACCGCCAGCCTGGACGCTGCAGGCATTGCCCATACAGAACTCGTTCTGCCGCCGGGCGAAGGCACCAAGAGCCAGCAATACCTGATGCAGGTGTGCGACTTCATCCTCGGTGCCGGCATCGAGCGCTCGGACGCCGTGATCGCCTTTGGCGGCGGCGTCATCGGCGACCTGGTGGGCTTTGCCGCCGCAATCGTCCGGCGGGGCGTCAACTTCATCCAGATACCGACGTCGCTGCTTGCCCAGGTGGACAGTTCGGTTGGCGGCAAGACCGCGATCAACTCCGTCCATGGCAAGAACCTGATCGGCGCCTTCCACCAGCCCGTCGCCGTGCTGGCCGACATTGCCGTCCTCGATACGTTGCCGCAGCGCGAACTTGCCGCCGGCTATGCCGAGGTGGCCAAGTACGGCCTGCTTGGCGATGCGGACTTCTTCAACTGGCTGGAGGACAATGCGCCCCGCCTGTTTGCCGGCGACCCGCAAACCCGCATTCGCGCCATCCGGACCTCCTGCCAGGCCAAGGTCGCCATCGTGGCCGAAGACGAGCACGAGCATGGCCGCCGCGCCCTGCTCAATCTCGGTCACACTTTCGGCCATGCGCTGGAGCGCGCCACCGGTTACTCGGACAAGCTGCTGCACGGCGAGGCGGTTGCCATCGGCATGGCGCAGGCGTTCCGGTTCTCGGAACGGCTCGGCCTGTGCCCGTCCGGCAGTGCTTCACGCGTGGAAGCTCACCTCAGGGCGGTTGGCCTTCCCACGACCGTGGCCGCCATCCGTCAGCACCTTCCCGGCGCAGACGAACTCATTGACATGATGCGGCAGGACAAGAAGGCGTCCGGCGGCAAGATCACATTCATTCTGGTAAAGGGCATCGGCAATGCCTACATCGACAAAACCGTCGATGAAGACGCGCTGAAAGACTTCCTGGAAGAAGAATTGAAACTGCAATGACGCTCGCACTTGGCATCATGTTGGGCGCAGCCCTTGGGCTGATCATCCTGTCGGCCTTTTTCTCCGGCTCGGAAACGGCGCTGACCACCGCTTCCCGCGCCCGGCTGCACGAAATGGAGAGGCGCGGCAACCGCAACGCCAGCAAGGTGCTGCGCCTCAAGGAGCAGCCCGAACGGCTGATCGGCGGCATCCTGCTGGGCAACAACCTGGTCAACATCCTGGCCTCGTCGCTGGCCACCACCGCCCTGCTGCAACTGTTTGGCGACAGCGGCGTCGTCTACGCCACGCTGGTGATGACCGCCCTGGTGCTGGTGTTCGGCGAGGTGATGCCCAAGACCTACGCCATCGTCTATCCCGAGCGCTTCGCGCTGGTGGTGGCACCTGCAATCCAGTTCGTGGTGCGCGTGTTCGCGCCGATCGTGATGGGCGTCGAGGTGATCGTGCGCAAGGTGCTGTCGCTGTTCGGCGTCGACCTGACCAACACCATGAACATCCTGTCGCCGCAGGAGGAAATCCGCGGCGCCATCGACCTGCACCACAAGGAAGGCACCGTGGTCAAGACCGACCGCGACATGCTGGGCGGCGTGCTCGACCTGTCCGACCTCGAGATTGCCGACCTGATGGTGCACCGGACCAAGATGTTCACCATCGACGCCGACATGAGCGCCGATGACATCATTTCCGAACTGCTGAAGTCGGGTTTCTCGCGCGCTCCCGTCTGGCGCGGCAACCAGGACAACATCATAGGTATCCTGCACGCCAAGGACGTACTGGCCTCGCTGCAGGCGCACAAGGGCGACATCAACAAGATCGACATCCCGGCCCTTTGTTCCAAGGCGTGGTTCGTGCCTGACACGACCACGGTGAAGGGCCAGCTTTCGGCCTTTCTCAGGCGCAAGGTGCACATGGCCCTCGTGGTGGACGAATACGGCGAGGTGATGGGCCTCGTCACGCTGGAAGACATTCTTGAGGAAATCGTTGGCGACATCTCCGACGAGTACGACGTCGACAGCGCGGACATCTCCCGCGAGGCATCCGGCTCCATGGTCGTCAACGGCACACTGCAGATCCGCGACCTGAACCGCGCCAACGACTGGAACCTGCCTGACGACGAGGCCAACACCATCGCCGGCCTGGTCATTCACGAAGCCCGCATGATCCCCGAGAAGGGCCAGGCCTTCACCTTCCACGGCTTCCGCTTCGAGGTGCTGGGCAGGAAGCGCAATCAGATCACCCGGTTGCGCATCACCCCGCTGTCCACCGTCAAGGACAAGGCTGGAGCAGGTCTTTAGAAGTGGAGGCCGCCATCACTCCGGCCTGGCCGAAATAGCCAGCGCGTGCACCCGCTCTTTCAGTTCCTCGGCGAGTATCTCGTTGATCATGCGGTGGCGCTGCACAAGCGGCTTGCCTTCGAAGGCTCTCGACACAACCTTGACCCTGAAATGGCTCTCGCCATCGGGCCGTGCACCCGAATGGCCGGCATGCAGGTGCGATTCGTCGATCACCTCCAGCGACACCGGATCGAGCGCGGCCTCAAGCTTGTCACAAATTTTCTGTCCGACTGGTCCCAGCGACATTCCATGCACCCTTTAACTCGTCTTGACCGGGGAACCCCTGTATACTCTCCGGTCTTGTTGATTCACCCACAGTATCTGGACGATTCAAGTCGCTCGCAACCCGGCCATGAAGTTGAACTCGAAATATTTTGACCGCATCCGCATCAAGCCGGACAAGGACCAGCCCCGGCCCGAGGACGCACAGTGCGAGTGGCCCGGCTGCAACGCCAGGGGCAGTCATCGCGCGCCCAAGGGCCGGCACGCGGAAGGTCAGTACTTCCGCTTCTGCGTCGATCACGTCCGCGCCTACAACAAGTCCTACAATTATTTCGACGGCATGGCCGATAATGACGTTTCGGAGTGGATAAAGGCCTCTTCCACCGGCCACCGGCCCACCTGGAAGCTGGGCGAGAACTCGTGGGCCGAGGCCCGCGCTGCCCGCGAGCGAAAGAACAGCGGCAACCCAGGCAGCAAGCGCGGCTTCCGCCATGACAGCGATTTCGCCGACCCGCACCGGATGTTCAACGAACACGCTGAAGGCTGGCGCGGCCGCAGCCAGCCCGACATGCGCCCCGTCCGCAACGCAGAAGCCAAGGCGCTCGACACGCTCGGGCTGGAACCGGGCGCCAGCCCGGACGAGATCAAGGCGCAGTACAAGGCGCTGGTGAAGCGCTTTCACCCGGACGCCAACGGCGGCAGCCGCGCCACCGAGGACCGCTTCCGCGAGATCGTCCAGGCCTACGATTACCTGCGCTCCGCCGGTGTGTGCTGATTTGCTGCAATGCAATCGCTTGCGCACCTTGCGGCAGCGGACTAGAACTCTGTTCCGAACGAAACAGCCGCCCGTCAGGCCCCGCTTTCCGGCGGCCACCAGACCGATTTTTCCGGAGATCTGCTTCCAATGAATGCCAAGTCCAAGTCCGATGTGCCCGGCCTGCCCGACAAGACGGTTCCGGTGCGCAAGGTCTTCGGTATCGACAGCGACCTGAAGGTGCCTGCCTACACCGAGCCGAACGAATACGTGCCGGAAGTCGATGAAGACTACCTGTTCAACCCGGAAACGACCCTGGCCATCCTGGCGGGCTTTGCCCACAACCGGCGCGTCATGGTGACCGGCTTCCACGGCACCGGCAAGTCAACCCACATCGAGCAAGTCGCCGCCCGCCTCAACTGGCCGCTGGTTCGCGTCAACCTGGACAGCCACATCTCCCGCATCGACCTCGTCGGCAAGGACGCCATCGTCATCAAGGATGGCAAGCAGATCACCGAATTCCGCGAAGGCATCCTGCCATGGGCCTACCAGCACAACGTCGCGCTGGTGTTCGATGAGTACGATGCCGGCCGCCCGGACGTCATGTTCGTGATCCAGCGCGTGCTGGAAAGCTCGGGCCGTCTGACCCTGCTCGACCAGAACCGCGTGCTCAAGCCGCATCCGGCCTTCCGCCTGTTCGCCACCGCCAACACGGTGGGCCTTGGCGACACCACCGGCCTCTATCATGGCACCCAGCAGATCAACCAGGCCCAGATGGACCGCTGGTCGGTGATCGTGCAGCTCAACTACCTGAGCCACGAGCAGGAATGCGGCATCGTGCTGTCGAAGAACAAGTCGTTCAGCAATCCGGCCGGCAAGAAGACCGTATCGAACATGGTGCGGCTGGCAGATCTGACCCGCAACGCCTTCATGGCCGGCGACCTGTCCACCGTGATGAGCCCGCGCACGGTCATCACCTGGGCGGAAAACGCCACCATCTTCGGCGACCTCGGCTTTGCCTTCCGGGTGACCTTCCTCAACAAGTGCGACGAACTGGAACGCGCCCTCGTGGCCGAGTTCTACCAACGCTGCTTCGGCGAGGAACTGAAGCAGGGTTCGGCCGCGCTGGAACTGACCTGAGCGCAGCCTCGTTGCGCATTCAAGGCAAAATGATCGGGAATCGAGATTAGGATGGCCCAGGACCGTGACGGACCGGCTGAGAACTTCAAGCGGGCGCTGACGCTCGCCATGAAGTCCATCGCCGACGAGCCGGAACTGACCTGCTCGTTCGGCGCCGAGACCCCCGGTCTGACCGACAAGCGCGCCCGCCTGCCGCAAGTGACCAAGGATAGCACCTCCGCCGAAATCGCCGTCACCCGTGGCTTGTCCGATGCCATGGCCATGCGCCTCGTCAACCACAACAGGCAGGTGCACGCCCGCTACCTTCCCGCCGGCCAGCATGCCCGCTCGGTCTACGAGGCGGTGGAGCAGGCCCGCGTCGAATCGCTCGGCTCGCGCGCCATGCCCGGCATGGCCGGCAACATCGAGGCGATGCTGCAGAAACGCTTCGCCGACAAGATCACCGGCCCGCTGCACAAGCGGGAGGATGCACCGCTTGAAGACGCGCTGGCGCTGATGGTGCGCGAACGCCTGACCGGCGAGGCCCCGCCCAACTCTGCCAAGCAGCTGGTTGACCTGTGGCGTCCCTGGATCGAGGAAAAGGCCGGTGACAAGCTGGACGGCCTCGACACGGTCATCAACGACCAGACCGCTTTCTCGCGCCTGACGCGGGACATGCTGGCCGACCTCGACATGTCCGACGAGCTTGGCGACGATCCTGACCAGACCGACGAGCAGGAACCCGAGGACGAAGACGCCGAAGGCGAGCAGGAACAGCAGGAAACCGGCAAGGAAGAAGCCGAGACCTCCGCGTCGGAAGACATGGAGCAGGGTGAGGCCGACGACGACCAGACCATGGAAGACGCCATGGAGATGGACGGCTCGGACGACGACATGGACGAGATGCAGGGCGAGGAAGAGCCGGAGGGCGACCAGCCCTGGCGGCCCGAACTGCCGTTTGCGTCCATGACCAACGACAAGTTCTACAAGGTCTATACCAACCAGTTCGACGAGACGGTCGAAGCGGATGAACTGTGCGATGCCGAAGAGCTGACCCGGCTGCGGAACTATCTGGACAAGCAGTTGTCCAGCCTGCAGGGCGTGGTGGCGCGCCTCGCCAACCGGCTGCAGCGCCGCCTCATGGCACAGCAGAACCGTTCCTGGGACTTCGACCTCGAAGAAGGCCTGCTGGATGCGGCCCGGCTTTACCGCGTCGTCATCGACCCCATGCACGCTCTGTCGTTCAAGGTCGAGCAGGACACCCAGTTCCGCGACACCGTGGTGACGCTGCTGCTCGACAATTCCGGCTCGATGCGCGGACGTCCCATTACCGTGGCTGCCACCTGCGCCGACATCCTCGCCCGTACCCTCGAACGCTGCGGCGTCAAGGTCGAGATCCTTGGTTTCACCACCCGCGCCTGGAAGGGCGGCCAGTCCCGCGAGAAGTGGCTCGCCGATGGCAAGCCGGCAAGTCCGGGCCGCCTCAACGACCTGCGTCACATCATCTACAAGTCGGCTGACCAGCCCTGGCGCCGCGCCCGGCGCAACCTTGGCCTGATGATGCGCGAGGGCCTGCTGAAGGAAAACATCGACGGCGAGGCGCTGATCTGGGCCCACAACCGGCTGCTCGGACGCTCCGAGCAGCGCCGCATCCTGATGGTGATATCCGACGGCGCGCCGGTGGACAACTCGACGCTGTCGGTCAATTCCGGCAACTACCTCGAAAGGCACCTGCGCCAGGTGATCGCCGACATCGAGAACCGCTCGCCGGTCGAACTGATCGCCATCGGCATCGGCCATGACGTGACCCGCTACTACAAGCGCGCCGTCACCATCGTCGATGCCGAAGAACTTGGTGGCGCGATGACCGAGAAGCTGGCCGAACTGTTCGAGGAACGCCAGAACGCGCCCGGCGCCGGCGCTGCCCCGCGTGGCAGCCGCATGCGCCGTACCGGCTGACGGCCATGCGCGCCCGCCAGGCTGGTGCGGTTGCGGCTGTCCTGCTTGCCGCCCTGGCAGCCCCCGCTGCGGCCGGGCAGACCAGTATCGACGTCCAGACCAGTTCCCGTGACTTCGCCCGCTTCGGCAGCGCTGCCCTGCCCCCGTCGCTCACCTTTCTCGGCGGTATCGTGCTGAAGCACGATGACGAGACCTTCGGAGGATTTTCAGGTCTTGATGTCTCGCCGGACGGCAAGTCGTTCATCACCGTGAGTGACCGGGGTTACTGGCTGCGGGGCGATTTCGTCTACCGCGATGGCAGGCTGGCCGGTGTCGGCAATGTTGAAATGGCCCCGATCCGCAACACTTCCGGCAAGATCGATGAACGCAAGTCCCGCTCCGATGCCGAAGCGGTTGCCGCGTGGTCCGCGGACGGCATCGGGCACAAGGTGATCGTCGGCTTTGAACGGCGCGAGCGCATCGAACAGTTCGATCTCGGCAAGCACGGGCTCGACGCTCCGGCTGAACCGGTACGATTGCCCAGGGCAGCCGGCGAAGGTGAGTCCAACGGTGAGATCGAGGCCCTTGGCCGCTTTCACGAAGGCCCGTTGAAGGGCTGGCTGGTCGCCATATCCGAGCGCAACGAGACGGCAGATGGCGAGTTGCGCGGCTGGCTTTGGCTCCAGGGCGCTACCCGCGAGTTTCACATCGCCGGCCATGAGGATTACCGGATAACCAGTCTGGCCATCCTGCCCGGCGGCGAGGAGATCATCACCGTCGAGCGCAGCTTCACGCCACCAATCAGTGTCGGCATGGCGATGCGCCGGTTCAAGGTTGCTGATCTGGAGAAGCAGAAAACAGGCGCCGGCAACCTCGTCTTTGAAGGCAAGATCCCCGCCTGGAAGATCGACAACATGGAAGGCATCGCTGCCCATGCCGACGCGCGCGGCACCATCATCACCGTCATCTCGGATGACAACTTCAACCGCTCGATCCAGGACACGGTGATGTTCCAGTTCCGGTTGGACCTGGATTGAGACCTCAGAGCATCATCCGATCAGATTGAGTCATCTGATCGGATCAGGATGCTCGTTTCCAGGGTGCTGGAGCAACTTTAGCCGTTCAAGATGAACGGCTGTTGCTCTAGACCTCGACGCCACCGTCATGCTTGTCGCAGAACTGCTCCGCGGTGAGCGTTTGCATGTCCTCGACCGCGTCCGCCAGCTTCTCGTCACTCCAGTCCCACCAGGCAAGCTTCATCAGCCGTTGCGCCGTTTCAGGGTCAAACCGCCAACGCACGAACCGTGCCGGCACGCCGGCCACGATGGCATAAGGCTCCACGTTCCGGGTCACCACCGAACCCGCCCCGATCACCGCACCTGTACCGATTGTCACGCCCGGCAGCACGATGGCGCCATGACCCACCCATACGTCATGGCCAAGCGTCACGCGGCCCTCGGCAAGACGCCGTTCGCGAAACGCCTTGTCCAGTTTCTTGCCGGTGAAATACTCGTTCGGCCGATAGGTGAACTTGTGCTGGCTGACACGCTCGACCGGGTGATTGAGCGCATTGAGCCGGACATCCGCCGCAATGGCGCAGAACTTTCCGGTGGTCGTGTAGATCAGCTCGCTGTGCCGCTCGACATAGGTGTAATCGCCCAGCTCGCTCGAACGGATCAGCACCCGCTCCTTGATCTCGCAGAATCGCCCCACCGAGCTGTCGGTGACGACGGCGCTGCCGTGCACCTGGGGGGTGCCGTCTCGCGGGGCCGCGACTTTGCGGGGTTTGCCTGCTGGATCGTCTGTCATGGATTGCAGTATCAACGAAAACGGCCGCCCCGTCAGGAGCGGCCGTCTGGAATTTCATTGCCGGCAAGAACCGTTCAGGCGGCAGCAGCTGCCAGCTTCTTCTCGACCTGCCGCTTGATGCGCTGCGCATTGATCGACAGTTCGGTATCGCGGGCCTTGAGCAGGAAGGCATCGAGACCGCCGCGATGCTCGACAGAGCGCAACGCCGCTGCCGACACCTTGAGGGCAAAATCCTTGCCCAGCGCATCGCTGATCAGGTGAACCTGGCACAGGTTCGGCAGGAAACGGCGGCGGCTCTTGTTGTTGGCGTGGCTGACATTGTTGCCAGTCAGTACGCCCTTGCCGGTCAGTTCACAACGGCGGGACATGACATCTAACTCCAGTTTTTCCAGGTTCTTCCGCTGTCCGGCGAAACCGCCGAAGCCAGCAGAAAAAAGTCCGGCCAGAGGGCCGGAGCAAATTCATCGCCGGTTCTATATGCAACGGGGCCCGCGGCGTCAAGCCCAACTGTGCCGCAGGCCCTCCGCCATCCTGCATCGCCGTCCCCGGCGCTCAACAATGCGTGAGCAGGCTTTCGCGGAACACATTGCTGGCACAAAATGGCTCTAACACCTGGAACATATGATCCATTGGCCCATTCATGTTCAGTTCATGCCGGTCGCGCTAGATGAACCGGCAAGCCAAACCGATGTTTACGGAGGTAAGACAGGCCAGCATGAGCAAGACGGCACTCAACTCCCTTCTGACAACCGCGACAATAGCTGCCGGCATCGGCGCCGCCGGACTGGCCATGGCCAGCAGCAGCACACAGGCAGCAGAACAGCTGTCGGTGCAGTACGATGTGTATACCCGCGGCATGCGTGCGTTTGCGCTCAATTACGACGCCAGCATCGCGCCTGAGTCCTACAGCGCCAAGGCCAGGCTGCGGCCCAAAGGCCTTGCCTCGCTGCTGGTCGACATCAAGCTCGACATGGAAACCGCCGGCTCGTTCTCGCCGAAAGGCGCCATGCCGCACAGCTTCACCATGGGCGTCGAGGAAAAGGGACGGTCCAGCAACTACGCGGTCAGCTTCAAGGGCCTGACGCCCGCAAGCTCGAAGCGCACGCCGGGCGTCGATGCCGAAACCGCAGCCAAGCTCGACGCAGCTTCGGCCAAGGGCGTACGCGACACACTCAGCTCGATCATGAACCTCGCAACCTCCAGCGAGGCCAATCCGTGCAGCGGCACCCACCGGGTCTACAACGGCAAGGAAGTGTTCGAATTGAGCCTGACCAAGATCAAGGACGACGCCTTCCATGACAAGGACGGCGGCGTCTATCGTGGTCCGGCTGTCGTCTGCCGCATGGTGTACTCGACCATTGCCGGGCTGTCGCCGGGAACGGTGGAGAAATACCGCAAGAACCCGCCCACCTTCAACGTCTGGTTCGCGCCGGTCAACTCGAACAGTCTTGGCCGCCCGATCAACGTGCTGGTCGGCGTCACCGGCAAGATCAGGGGCAAGGACTTCGTGGCCTATGCCAACCGCGCCACGATCAACGGCAAGCCCTTCAACGGGCAGTCGGTGGCATCGAAATAAACTGCTGAAGAAAGCCCCATTATAGTGGTCTGCACAGGTCCGGTGCACTACATATGGCGGTGAACACAACATGAATCCGGCCGGATTCATGATTCGGACATGGCTTGTACGTGTTTGAATCCACCGGCCGGGCTCACCCCGAGAGACCCTGACAGGCATGGCCGCACGCAGTACCGTCACCGCCATTCTGGGGCCTACCAATACCGGCAAGACGCATCACGCGGTCGAACGCATGCTAGGCCATCCATCCGGCATGATCGGCCTGCCGCTGCGGCTGCTGGCCCGCGAAGTATATGACCGGATTGCCGCGCGTTCGGGCCCGATGTCGGTGGCCCTGGTGACGGGCGAGGAAAAGATCATCCCACCATCGCCGCGTTACTGGGTGTGCACCGTTGAAGCGATGCCGATGGACCTGCCCGTCTCGTTCATGGCCATCGACGAGATCCAGCTGGCTGCCGACCTTGATCGCGGCCACGTCTTTACCGACCGGCTGCTGCATGCGCGCGGGCTGAACGAGACCATGCTGCTGGGCGCGTCGACGGTACGGCCGCTGATCGAGAAGCTGCTCACCGGGGTCAACTTCGTTTCAAGGCCACGTTTCTCGCGGCTGACCTATGCCGGATCGAAGAAGATCACCCGGCTGCCCAAGCGCACCGCCATCGTCGCGTTCTCCGCCGAGATGGTCTACGCGGTGGCAGAGCTGATCCGCCGCCAGCGCGGTGGCGCGGCGGTCGTCATGGGCGCGCTCAGCCCCCGCACCCGCAACGCCCAGGTCGAGCTCTACCAGTCGGGCGACGTGGACCATATCGTGGCCACCGACGCCATCGGCATGGGCCTCAACATGGACATCGACCATGTGGCCTTCGCCGCCACCCGCAAGTTTGACGGCTTCCAGTTCCGCAACCTCGCCCCGGCCGAGATGGGCCAGATCGCGGGCCGTGCCGGACGCTACATGAACGACGGCACATTTGGCCTGACGGGTGATGCCGGCGAGATCGACGCCGATACCATCGATATGCTGGAAAACAACCGCTTCGAACCGTCAAGGGTGCTTCAATGGCGCAACCGCAACCTGAACTTCCACTCCGTCGACCGGCTGCTCGCCTCGCTGAATGCCCTTCCCAACCGCGAGGGGTTGACCCGCGCCCGCGCCGGCGCCGACATCGAGACGCTGTCACTGCTCTCCCGCGACCGCGAGATCGAGGCGCGCTCGGCATCTGCGGACCGGGTGGAGTTGCTGTGGCAGGCCTGCCAGCTGCCCGACTACCGCAACATTACCGGCGCCGAGCACGCCCATCTTGTCGCCAGCATTTTCCGCTTCCTTGTCGATGCGGGCCGCATTGATCACCAGTGGTTTGCCAGGCAGTTGAGTTATTGCGACAACACCAACGGCGATATAGACACCTTGTCCAACCGCATCGCCCACGTGCGCACCTGGACCTTCGTGGCCAACCGGCCCGGCTGGCTTGAAGATCCGGTTCACTGGCAGGAGCGGACGAGGGCAATGGAAGACAGGCTGTCAGACGCCTTGCATGAACGGCTGACACAGCGTTTCATCGACCGGCGCACCAGCGTCCTGATGAAGCGGCTGCGCGAAAGGGAAGAGTTGATGTCGAGTGTGGATCAGGATGGCGCGGTTCTGGTGGAAGGCGAGGTCGCCGGCCATATCGAAGGATTGCGCTTCAAGCCGTCAGTGGAAAAGGGCGAGCACTCCCGCGTCCTGCTGAATGCCGCCCAGAAGGCGGTGGCGGATGCCCTGACGGGCCGCGCCCAGTCGCTGGTCGCCGCGCCCGACCCCGACCTGTCGCTCAACGAGACCGGCCAGGTGATCTGGCTGTCGCATCCGGTTGGCAAGCTGGCCGCCTCCGGCAACCTTCTCAAGCCCCGTGTCGAGGTGCTGGCGGACGAGCATGTGAGCGGCCCTGACCGCGGTGCGGTGCAACTTCGCCTGTCGAAGTTCGTCTCCCGTCACATCGCCGGCCTGCTCGAGCCGCTGGTGGCGCTGTCGGATGATGAAACGATTACCGGGCTGGCCCGTGGCATCGCCTTCCAGCTGGTCGAGGCGACCGGGGTGCTGTCGCGCGAGCAGGTGGCCAACGAGGTCAAGGAACTGGGTCAGGACGATCGCGCGGCCTTGCGCAAGCACGGCGTCCGGTTCGGCGCATTTCACATTTTCATTCCGGCCCTGCTGAAGCCTGCGCCCACCGCGCTCAGGCTGCTGCTGTGGGCCTTGCACGACGCTGAAAAGCGCGGGCTGGACCCCGCCAGCCTGCCCAAGTACGTGCCGCAACAGGGCCTGACATCGGTACCGTTCAACCGGGAAACCCCGCGCGGTTTCTACCAGGTCGTCGGCTTCCGGCACTGCGGAGACAGGGCAGTGCGCGTCGACATGCTGGAACGCCTGGCGGACATGATCCGCACCCGCGTGTTCTGGCGCCCGCAGCGCGAGGGCGAGGAACGTCCCGACGGTTCGGTCGAGGGCGGCGGCTTCACGGTGGTCCCGGACATGATGTCGCTGGTCGGTTGCTCCGGCGACGAATTTGCCTCGATCCTGCGCTCGCTCGGTTTCAGCGCCCAGCGCCGCAAGGCCGAACCGGCCGCACCGGCAGAACAGCCGCAAGCGGCAACTGAATCGGCCGCGGAGGCAGATTCAGCCGCCGGCGAACCTGCAACTGAAGCATCTCAGACAGAGCTGCAAGCTCAGCAGGCAGCCGCGACTGCGGCGGGAGGTGAGCCTCCTGCCACGGCTCCCGAGGCAGACGGACAGGAGCCTGTGTATATCGACGTCTGGTGGCCGAAGGACACCGGTCCGTTCCGGCACCAGAAGCAGGCTCACCGCCAGCACAAGGCCTCAGGCAAACCCGCCGGCAAGCATGGCAAGGGCAAGCCGAGGCATGCCGAAGGCGGCAAGCCGCGCCGCTCGACGGGATCGCAGCCGGCCAAGCCCCGCAAGGAGCGCGAGGCGGACCCGAACAGCCCGTTCGCCATATTGAGCCAGCTCAAGCAGGACCTGTCGCGGAAATAGCTGAATGTCGTATACGGACCCGCAACCCGCCACCGCCTGTCAACGCATCGACAAGTGGCTGTGGTTTGCGCGGCTGGTGAAGACACGCGGGCTCGCCCAGCGGCTGGTGGCGGCCGGGAACGTCCGCGTCAACCGGCACCGGCTCACCAAGGCCTCCCAGACCGTGGCGCCGGGCGACGTCATTTCTGTGCTGGTGCATGACCAGATCCGGGTCATCCGCGTGGAGCAGGCCGGTCACCGCCGCGGTCCGGCTCCGGAAGCAAGGCGTTTGTATACTGAACTGAGCCTCCGGAACGGCCCGCCGGCCGGCGAACCGCTACCACCGGCCGGAACGGACGACTTGTCCGCTTGACGCATTCGCCGGAACATGCGAGTGACGCCGCAGAACCTTGAAAATCGTGGCGGACGCTTGGGTTCATGGCCGCAAGAGCCATCATCGCCTGACCGCCTTTGACTGCTCGCGAGACTGCCAATGACCTATATCGTCATCGAAAACTGCATCAAGTGCAAATACATGGACTGCGTGGAAGTATGTCCCGTGGACTGCTTCTACGAGGGCGAGAACATGCTCGTCATTCATCCCGACGAATGCATTGATTGCGGTGTTTGCGAGCCGGAGTGCCCGGCCGAGGCCATCAAGCCGGACACCGAGCCCGGTCTCGAGAAATGGCTGGAGCTGAACACCAAGTTTGCCGACATCTGGCCGAACGTGACCCAGAAGCGCGATCCTGCGCCGGACGCGGAAAAGTTCGACGGCGAAGAGGGCAAGCTGGAGAAATACTTCTCGGAAGAGCCGGGCGAAGGCGACTGAGTGTAGGCGAGGCGCCGCATTCCGCTAGGGAATTTTTTTGCCACCGCATTAACCAATTCTTTATACTTTTCGCCCTTCAGGCGCAAAAACCGGCGTTCTGTGGCGTTAGGCCACTTTAAGAAACCCATAACGTGTGCTATACACAGCGTCGATGACATGACGTTGACAGCAAAGCATTGAGGGTCCGGGTTCTACAGAGCCCGGAGTTTTTTTCGCCTGATCCAGTTCCCGAGCCGCACAGTTCGCCCAGACAGACGCCTGCGCCCCTGCCAATGAGCAGCCAGGCATGAAATCAAGCACCGGACGACCACCTGCGACGCTCACCAAGACTGGCCGACAACATCCAGCCGGACCTGATCCGGCAGCTTCCCCTGCGATCGTCTCGCCGGGGTGGTTCGATATGTTGCCGTGCGCCAGCCGGGGCTCCATCAGGCGACAACGTTTTGGGCTGAAGACGCGAGACGGCATCACGCGAGTGCAACCAGGCGAGTGCGAGGACACAACAAAATGGCAGCTGATAAGAAGACCGCATCCAAGAAGCTCAAGTACAAGGTCAACGAGTTCGTCGTGTACCCGGCTCATGGCGTCGGCAAGATCGTCGCCCTCGAGGAGCAGGAAATCGCTGGTGCCAGGCTCGAATTGTACGTGATCGACTTTGAGAAGGACAAGATGCGGCTGCGCGTTCCCACCGGCAAGTGCGAGAGCGTCGGCATGCGCAAGCTGTCCGACAAGCCGATGGCAGACGACGCCATGAAGGTGCTGACCGGCAAGGCCCGCGTCAAGCGCACCATGTGGTCGCGCCGCGCCCAGGAATATGAAGCCAAGATCAATTCCGGCGACCTGATTGCCGTGGCCGAGGTGGTGCGCGACCTGTACCGCTCCGACCGCCAGCCGGAACAGTCCTATTCCGAGCGCCAGCTCTATGAATCGGCGCTGGACCGCATGGCCCGTGAAATTGCCTGCGTCAAGAAGATGGACGATGCGGCCGCCGTGTCCGAAATCGAGACGCTGCTGGAAAAATCGTCGCGCCGCGCCGACAAGTCGGCAGCTCCTTCCGCCGAGGAAGAAGCTGCATAAGGTCTCGCTTGCGGGCCGAAGTTCAAACCCGCCGGGCATTCGCCTGGCGGGTTTTTTCATTGGCTGACGGTCTCTTTACAGGTATTTCCGGGTTTGAGCCTTGCCGCCCAATCGCGTATGTAAGGCGCCAGTGGTCCCGTAGCTCAGCAGGATAGAGCACCAGATTCCTAATCTGGGGGTCGCAGGTTCGAATCCTGCCGGGATCACCAATAATTTCAAGACCTGGTGTGGTTCAGTGATCCGGAAGCTTCGCTAAAGCACACACACGGCGCAATCCTGGTTGCCCAACTGCACTCGTCATTCTGTCCTGTTCCAACAGGTGCAGTTATACTTCGCTCGAAACCATTTCCTTGCTGCCAGTAGTATCAGCCGAAAGTCGGCAACCCCAGCAGATCGCGGATTCCGGGCACGCGGTCTATTGCCCAGCGCAACTGCTGCATGTTCAGGCTGTCGAGTTGCTTCGGGTCTACCTTGCTGCCAAGCTTGAGCCCAGCCTCGATGTCGCGCAGCTGCTGGCGCAGGATTGCATCCACGATGACCCGATGGGCCTCCATCAGGTCGTCGATCAGATGTGCGCCTTCGACTTTCATTTCACGCGCGGCCGCCAGCCGCCCTGCCGTCGACCGGACGCTCAGACCGTGGCGCAGCGCCAGCACCCGGGCGCACGAGAACAGCGGCAGCAGTCCGGACTTCTTGAGGTCGATCCGCCCGTCGTCAAGCTTGAAGCGCCCCAGCCACCCGACTGGTGACTTAAAATCCCCGGCCCGCAAACCCATGGCGCGCAGGAAATCCTTCGCCTCGCTCGCAGCGGCAATGGCGTCCTCAACCAGCCCGTCCACCAGCGGCTGGTGGCCATGCACACCAACGGCGTCGAAGAAGATGTCGGAATCCAGAATGTCATCCGGCCGGGACTTGGTGAGCCACTCCGATACGGTAGCCCGCCAGCGAGCCGCATCCTTTCGCCACGCCGGATGTGACGCCATGATGTTGCCCTTGCAATAGGCCACTCCGGCATCGTTGAGCGTATCCGCGACGATTTGGCCGAGCTGTGCAAACCACGTGTCGGCGGCGCTACCTTCCTCTCCATCCTCGTAAATGATGGCGTTGTCCTGGTCCATCGCCAGCAGGCTTTCGCCGCGCCCGCCCGAGCCGATCACGAACATCGCGTACCGCTGCGGCGGTTCACCTTTGCCCTCGGCCCTCATCTGCTCCTCGGCGAGCGCGCATGCCCGCGCGGTCAAGGCCCTCAACTCCCGCGACACCACGGATGCGATGTCCCTCGAATCGACGTCTTCGGTAACCAGCCCCCGCACCACGGTCGTGAGCCCCGCCCACACTTTGCCAAGTTCGGCCGGGGTGCGCGCCTGGTCGATGCTGTCGCCCAGCAGAACCGCACCACCCGCCCGCTGCTTCAGCAAGTCGCGCGCGCTCAAGGCGCCGGTCAGGTTGCCTCCATCGTCCACCACGCCAAGATGGCGAAACCCGCCTCCGGTCATCGTGGTCACTGCACGGTAGACGAACTCTTCCTGGTTGATCGACACCAGCGGAACCCTCGCCAGCGACCCCACCGGCTTGGAAAGCGCTGCAGCGCCGCCGGCATTGATGCCGCGCAGCACGTCCCGCTCGGTCAGGATGCCATGCGCTCCGCCTGCAGTAAGCGGCTTGACGAATACCGAACTGGTCTGTTTCGCCATCATTTCCGCCAAGGCCGCCTTGATCAGCGTGTCCGGGCCCACCAGCAACGGAGAGGCATGCATGACATCGCGTACCCTGTGCCTGTAGGGATAGCTGTCGATGCGCATGTACTCGCTGACCGCGGCCGGCTTGTTCCGGTCGGCCCGCACCACGTCGTGCCAGCCCGCCTGCGCCTCCATGCTTGTCCTTGATGCCAGCGACAGACAGGCTCTCTCGGCTTGCGACAGAGTAATGACGCCCTTCTGCTTCAGCTTGGGGATCAGCCGTTGGAAAACCTGCAAGGTCAGTTCGGCGTCTGCAATTGCCCGGTGCCGTTCGCCAATTTCGACACCCAGCCAGCCGGCCGCCATGTCCAGTGACTGGTCAGGCAGCTCTGGGGCAACCAGTTGCAACAAGTGGCGCACATCAAGGCTGCGCGGCGCAGTCCATTTTAGTCCGTGCCGATCATGTTCGGCCTTCAGGATGCCTAGGTCGAAACCGATCGAGTAGCCCAACACAACCGTGTTGCCGCACCATCGGGAGAACGCCTCCATCACTGGTCTGAACGGCTGGGCCTGAGCGACATCGGCATCGGTGATGGCATGGATGGCGGTGGACGCTGCCGGGATCGGCACCTGGGGATTGATCAGCCGCGAGAAGTCCTCCTCGCGCCGGGCTTCGCCATCGGTGACGCGGATCGCGCCAATCTCGATGACCCTGTCCTCTGAAACCTTCAGACCCGTGGTCTCTGTATCCAGCACAACGGCCGGCACCATGGCCAGCGGCAGGCCAGACAGCCCGGTCCTTTGCACCGTGAACGACATTGCCGGCTCGCCCTTCCTGCCTGCGTGCTTCGATACCCCACCACTACAGGCTGCTCTCCAGCGGCGCCTTGCGAAAGATCAAGCGGCGACAGCCTCACCAGACAATTCCCGGACCAGTGCAGGTCCATCAACCCGGCGGGCAAAATCCTGACGCACCTCGATCCAGGCGAACTTCATCGAGTTCTCGACGATCTCACCGTCATATTGCTTGAGCTCGTCGGCAATCGGCGCCCACTTGAGAAGTGCTGCGGGGCTTCGTTTGAAGTTGTCGGGCAACATCGCACCGAAACTCCAGTCAGTTCCTTCCAGCCGCTTGGCGAAATCCGCCCGGGCCGCTTCATGATCTAGGCCGTGGGCCGATGTCACGGCCTCGTTCTCGGTCAATCCATGGTCGTATATCTGACGGGCGAGGGCACTCCTGGAAGTGTCGGGGACACTGGAGCCCGCAAACGCGACCGCAACGGTGTGGATGGTAAGGTCGGACAGGCTCGCAGCAAATATCTGTGCCGCCGCGATGTTGATCGACTCCTTAAACTGCTCGTCGGCGAAGACCTTTGGCCACGAAGTTCCCATCCTCGTCTTCAGATACCCGTAGAGCTTCTTCTGCGTCACGAACGCCGCCCGCGATGCGGCGAAGTGCTCAAGCTTCTCCAGCGAATCGATTGGCCCGCCCCGGCGGCGGAACGCCAGCGCGGACACCACCATGTTTCCTGTGGATATCGCCCTCTTGATCAAATCACCCAGCAAACTGGCCTTCCCCGCCCAAACCGTGGCTTTTCTGTGACCCCTGCCATTGGGCGCTGCGAACCTCGGCAGCGGCCGAAAGGGGGTTATTCTTAAGTTTAAATTGCGCAGACGCTCCAAAAGAGGGCAAGTTCAAGGAGTGCGCGTCGACCTCGACGCGTTCTCAGGAGGGAAATAATCATGTCTGACACTACTGCACAAGCCAGACAGAGGCATTGGGAGAAAACGCGCAACCTCACCTACGTGGTGCTGGCCCTGTGGGTGCTCTTCGGAATCATCGTGCCTCTTATGGCGGACAGCCTCAACTCCATGTCGTTCCTTGGCTTCCCGCTGGGGTACTACATGTGCGTTCAGGGCTCGCTCATCGCCTTCGTCGTGCTGATTTGGGTCCAGAACTGGCGCCAGGATGCGATCGACGATGAATTCGGCCTCGGCGAAGAATAAGGGGGCAAAGACAATGGCTACTGAAACAAAAAAATCTGCCAACTTTATTGATAATCTTGGCAAAATTTACGCGATGTACACGGGCGGTTTTCTTGTCTTCTTCGCGTTCATGGCGCTGCTGGAGAACATGGGTATGGGCCCCAGGGCCATCGGTATAGGTTTCGTGATGTTCACCATCTCGATCTATGCCCTGATCGGCTGGCTGTCACGTACCACCCAGGTTGACGCCTACTACGTGGCGGGCCGCGAGGTTCCGGCACTGTACAACGGCATGGCCACGGCAGCCGACTGGATGTCGGGCGCATCTTTCGTTGCGCTTGCCGGCGGTGTCTACTTCGGCGGTTACCCGTATCTTGGCTTCATCGTCGGCTGGACCGGCGGCTACGTGCTGGTGAACTCGCTGATGGCGCCGTACCTGCGCAAGTTCGGCTGCTACACGGTGCCTGACTTCATCGGCACCCGCTATGGCGGCAACACCGCGCGCCTGTGCGCTGTGATCGTTCTCGTGGTGGCGTCGTTTACCTATGTGACGGCCCAGATCAATGCCACCGGCACGATCGCTGCACAGACGCTCGGCGTACCGTTTGAAGTTGGCGTGTACCTCGGTCTTGCGGGCATCTTCGTCTGCTCGATGCTGGGCGGCATGCGCGGCGTGACCTGGACCCAGGTGGCCCAGTACATCGTGCTGATTATCGCCTACCTGGTGCCGATCATCTGGATGTCCAACAAGCAGGGCTTCGGCATCATTCCGCACTTCTCGTACGGCGACGCCGTTCAACGCGTCGTTGAACTGGAAGCCATGTGGGGTCTGGAGAAGGCAAAGGAAGCCGTCGCCGGTGTCTCCGTTCTAACGACGCCGACGAACGCACCCGCGGGTAACGAATGGAAGATGGTCACGCTGGCTATCGCCATGATGACCGGCACGGCTTCTCTGCCGCACATCCTGATGCGCTACTTCACCACGCCGTCAGTGCGCGCTGCACGCCGGTCGGTGGGCTGGTCGCTGTTCTTCATCTTCCTGCTGTACTTCTCGGCTCCGGCTCTTGCCACGCTGACGAAGATCCAGCTGCTCGACCCGAACTTCGCCACGGCGGTAATCGGCAAGTCGATCGAGGAAGTGCAGAACCTGGAGTGGATCCAGCGCTGGTCGGAGGTGGGCATGCTCGCCGTTGTTGACCAGTCCGGTGACGGTATCGTCCAGCTCAACGAGTTCTTCATGCGACCCGACATCGTCGTGCTCGCCACCCCGGAAATCGCAGGCCTGCCCTATGTGATCTCCGGTCTGGTGGCAGCCGGTGGCCTTGCTGCCGCCATGTCGACCGCTGACGGCCTCCTGCTGGCTATCGCCAACGCCCTCTCGCATGACCTGTACTACAAGATCATCGACCCGAAGGCAGACACCAAGAAGCGTCTGATCGTCGCCCGTGTCTTGCTTCTGATTATCGGTCTTGCGGCGGCGTTCATCGCGTCGCTGAAGCTGACCGGTATCCTTGGCGCAGTGGCCTGGGCCTTCTGCTTCGCCAACTCCGGTCTGTTCTTCCCGCTGGTCCTTGGCGTGTGGTGGAAGCGTGCCAACACGCAAGGCGCCATCGCAGGCATGGTTGCCGGCTTCGGTGTCGGCTCGTGGTACCTGTACATGGTGTTCGCCGCCGGCATGACGCCTTGGCTCCAACTGGATCACCTGCGCTTTGGGATCGTGGGTATGGCTGCCAGCCTCATCGCCATGGTGGTGGTGTCGCTGCTGACCCCGGCTCCGCCCAAGGAAATCCAGGACATGGTCGACGAAGTGCGCGTGCCGAGTGGCAAGACCATTCTCGGTTCGCACTAAGCGCGGCTGAAGCAACAACTCGGGGCGGAGCTTCACGGCTCCGCCCTTTTGATTGCCAAACCTCACCATCCGGGTTTACTAGCGCGCCATGGAACACCTCATCGCTATTCACCCTTGGTGGGTCATTGCCATCGACTACGCGCTCGGACTTGTCATGTGGACGTTAATCGGCCGCGTGGCCATGAGCTTCTTCCAGTCCGAAGACTCGAACTTCTTTTTCATGCGGTTTTTCGTGAAGGCGACCAATCCGGTCATCAAGCTGTTCAAGCCGATCACCCCGTCGTTCCTCGTGCCGCAGCTCGTGCCGCTCTACGTGGCGTGGTTCTTCTACATGATCCGCTTCTACCTGATGCCCTGGCTGCTGGGGTACTCGGTCATGGGCATGCTGTCGTTTCCGCTGGAAGGCGAGATCGCTGTGATGATCTACAAGATATTTACGCCCGCCTGGTAGAGAGCATTGAAAAGATCTGGCCTCGCTTGCGCCACAACTATCTGGCGATCTGGCCAGGTTTCCGGTTGTCCTGAGGTTGAGGTACTTGCGGCCAGGCCGCACGTCCTGGTCGGCTGCGCAATCTCGAAAATGTCCAGATGAAACCCCGCCACGGTCCGGCGGCCGTGCAGCCCCGCAAGGCCATGGATGAACTGGCTGGACCCGCAAGCCGGACTGACACCCGTGGCGAAGTGCATCCACTCGAACCGGTAATGCCTCAGCCTGCCCGCCGCTGCGCCGTGACGTTCAGCCCGGACATCAGGTCGAAGAAGCGCTCGCCCTGAACCGTTACGTGATCGCGCAATTCCTGTGCCGCCGTCTCGCCATCGCCGGCCTCTATGGCCTCGCGAATGCGCCGGTGCTCATCCAGCGATTGGCGCACCCGTCCGCGCACCTGCAGTTGCATGCGGCGGAACGGCTGCAACCGTTTCTGCAGTTGCAGCGCCTGCGACCTCAGAAAGCCGTTGCCGCTCGCCTCATACAGAACCTGATGAAACGCCTCGTTCTCGCGGTAGTACGCATTGGCGTCATTGGCGGCCTCCGCCAACTCGCATTTCTCGCAAGCAGTCCGGAACCGGCCAAGCTGATCGGACGATATCCGCTTGGCAGCCAACCGTCCGCACATGGCTTCCAGTTCGCCCATCACCTCGAACATCTCCACCACCTCCACGAAACCAGGCACCCGCACGAAGGCCCCGCGCCGCGGTTTCATGTCGACCAGGCCTGAAGCTGCAAGCTGGTTGAGCGCCTCGCGCACCGGCGTCCGCGACACCCCGAACCGGTTGCACAGGGTCACTTCGTCCAGCCGGAATCCGTCTGCGAACTCACCCGTCAGGATGGCCTGCTCGATCGCCTCGCGAATGCGCTCTGAGGTCTTTTGACTCATCGTGACGCGAAGCTTAGCGCCGGATACACGCATTCAACAAGTGAAATCTTGTATACAAGAATGTTGACTCTGGTATTTTCAGCAGTAGTCTGGCGGGACTGGATCTATAGCCAGGCTGTTTCCAACACAACAAGTCCGGTGCGTTTGCCATTGCCGGACCGGGAGGCTTACCCATGAAGAAGACACTCACTGCCCTGCTTGCCGGTGTGGCGCTTGCCGCCACCATGACCACTGCTGCCCTGTCGAAGGAGCTGCGCCTGTCGCACCAGTGGTCGACCAACGACATCCGTCACAAGGTGGCGCAGATCGTGGCCGACGAGGTGGCTGCCGCCAACGTCGACCTCGAGATCAAGATTTTCCCGTCCGGCTCGCTGTTCAAGGCGCGCGAGCAGTACAAGCCGCTGTCGGGCGGACAGCTCGACATGACCGTCTATCCGCTGTCCTATGCCGGCGGCCAGCGTCCGGAGTACAACCTCACCCTGATGCCCGGACTGGTGAAGAACCATGACCACGCCGCCCGCCTGAACAAGTCCGAGTTCATGCAGGAAGTCGAAAAGCTGATGGCCGAAGATGACGTGCGCGTGGTCGTGCACGGTTATCTCGCCGGCGGTTTCGCCTCCAAGGACAACTGCATCACCAAGCCCGAACACGTGAAGGGCCTGCAGACGCGTGCTGCCGGCAAGGCGTTCGAGGAAATGCTGGCGGCAGCCGGCGCTTCCATCGCCTCGATGGCATCTTCCGAAGTCTACTCGGCCATGCAGTCCGGCGTGCTGAACGCCGTCAACACCTCGTCGTCCTCGTTCGTGTCGTTCCGCCTGTATGAACAGGTGAAGTGCTACACCCCGGCCGGCGACGTGGCCCTGTGGTTCATGTACCAGCCGCTGCTGATGAACAAGTCTACCTATGACGGGCTGACCGACGAGCAGAAGAAGGCGCTCGACGCCGCTGCCGCAAAGGCGGAAACCTACTATCTCGAAGAGGCCAAGAAGGAAGACGCAGCGTCCGTCGAGGTGTTCGAGAAGGCAGGCGTGCAGATCGCGAAAATGACCCCGGAGGAGTTCAAGATGTGGCAGGATCTTGCCAAGGAATCCTCCTACAAGAAGTTCATCGAAAACGCTGGCGAGAACGGCCAGCGCCTGCTCGATCTGGCGCTGTCGGTCGAGTAACACCACGGACCGGAAGGCGCCCGGCGCCGGGCGCCTTCCGGCTTTCACCGCAACCAGCTGCTTTCCGGGGAGGCAACGATGGCCGGACGTCCCACGTCTCACACTGCGCAGCCGCGCACCGGCATCGTCAGGTTCATCGAATCGCTTTCAACCGTGTGCGGCTGGTTTGCCGCCGCAATGATCGTGCTGTCGGTGCTGATCACATGCCAGATGATCTTCGTGCGCTATGTGCTCAACGAGTCCACCGTCTGGCAGACTGAGGCGGTGACCTACATGATGATCGCCTCGACGCTGGTGGGCCTACCTTACGTGCAGAAGCTGCGCGGTCACGTAAACGTCGACCTCGTGCCCCTCATGCTGAGGCGGGGACCGCGCAAGCTCCTGGCCATTGCCGCCCTGGGGCTGACCATCGCCATGGTGGCGCTTATCGCCTTCTACGGCTTCGAGTTCTGGCATGTCGCCTGGAAGCGCAACTGGAAGTCCGAAACGGTCTGGCCGGTCAGGCTGTGGATCCCCTATCTCGCCGTGCCGGTAGGCTTCAGCCTGTTTCTGCTGCAATTACTGGCCGACCTGTACCTGCTCGTCACCGGCAAGGACAAGCCGTTCAACCTCGAAAAGGAGGACCTGTAGATGGATCCGCTCGTCCTCGGCGCCCTGGTGGGCTTTGCAACCATCGCGCTTCTGTTCTCAGGCATTTCGGTTGCGATAGGGCTGCTGGTTGTCTCGACGGCGTTCCTGATCATTTTTGACGGTACGCGCTCGCTACCCTTGTTGCCGGAACTGCTGTTCGGCGACCTCAACAGTTTTGCGCTGCTTTCCATTCCGATGTTCATCATCATGGGAGCATCGATTGCCTCCACCCGGGCGGGTGCGGACCTCTATGAAGCCATCGACAGGTGGCTGACCCGGGTACCTGGCGGGCTTGTCATCTCCAACCTGGGCGCCTGCGCGCTGTTCGCCGCCATGTCGGGTTCGTCGCCCGCCACCTGCGCCGCCATCGGCAAGATGGGCATCCCGGAAATGCGCAAGCGCGGCTATCCCGACAGCGTCGCCGCAGGCTCAATCGCCGCGGGCGGCACACTGGGCATTCTCATCCCTCCGTCTGTGACCATGATCGTCTACGGGATCGCCACCGAAACCTCCATTGGCCGCCTGTTTCTGGCGGGCGTCATTCCCGGCATATTGCTGGTTGGCCTGTTCATGGCCTGGGCGCTGTACGACACGTGGCGCAAGGGCTCCATGGATGCGCTCGCAGGCAGAACCTTCACCTGGGCGCAGCGTATCGAGGTATTGCCGCGCGTACTGCCGTTCATGGCCATCATCTTCGGTGTTCTTTACGCGCTTTATGGCGGCGACGGCATCGCTACGCCGTCAGAAGTGGCAGCCGTTGGCGCCCTGCTCTGCATCATCGTCGCCATCCTGATTTACCGGATGTGGAACCTGAAGGACCTGTGGGCCGTGCTTCGCGATGCGACGCGGGAGAGCGTGATGATCCTGTTCATCATCGCCTCTGCGGCGGTGTTCTCCTACATGCTGTCGTCCCTGCAGATCACCCAGTCGGTTGCCGAATGGATTGCCACGCTGGATGTCAACCGCTGGGTGCTGATGCTGTGCATCAACATCTTCCTGCTCGTCGCCGGCTTCTTCCTGCCGCCGGTCGCGGTGATCGTGATGTCGGCCCCCATCCTGCTTCCGATCATCATCTCGGCAGGCTTCGACCCCTACTGGTTCGCCGTCATCCTGACGATCAACATGGAAATCGGCCTGATCACCCCGCCGGTGGGGCTTAACCTGTACGTGATCAACGGCATCGCGCCGGAAATCAGCCTGCGCACCATCCTCGTCGGCTCGATGCCGTTCGTCGCCTGCATGGTGGTTGCAATCCTGCTGCTGTGCATCTTCCCGGGGCTTGCCACCTGGTTGCCCGACCTGATCATGGGCCAAGCCATATGAGCCGCATCTCCTATCTGCAGGACCTGCTGTCCAGCCTGTTCGAGCGGCGCGAGACCCAGCCCCTCAAGCCGGATGCGCGCGACCTGCTGGCGCTGTGCAACTCGCTGCTGTCGGACACCGGCGAGGTGTCACGGCTGCAGACGGCAGGCGCCTTGCTGGAGAAATATGGCCGGGCGGACAGGCAGCACAAGCTGGCCTTCTTCAAGAGCCTTGCCGGCGAATTCGACATCGACACCGACGAACTGGCAACGCGCACGGCGGCCTACGCGGAAGCCCGCGATGCAGCAAGCCTGAACCGGCTGCTCGCCGTGGCGGAACCCCGGCGCCAGGAACTGCTGCGCCGGCTGAATTCCGTGCCCGGCGGCACCGAAAAGCTGGTGCGCATGCGCGAGGACCTTCTGGCCATCCTGCGCGAAGATGAAAGCCTCGTCCGCATCGACGTGGACTTCGAGCACCTGTTCTCGTCATGGTTCAATCGTGGCTTCCTGGTGCTCCGGCCCATCGACTGGACCACGCCCGCCTACATTCTCGAGAAGATCATCAAGTACGAGGCCGTCCACGCCATCGACAGCTGGGATGACCTGCGCCGCCGCCTGCAGCCGCCGGACCGGCGCTGCTTCGCCTTTTTCCACCCTGCCATGCCTGACGAGCCGCTGATCTTCGTCGAGGTTGCCCTCACCAGGGGCATTCCGGGCTCGATCCAGACCGTGCTGGCCGAGGATCGTGCGCCGCAAGGCCCCGAGACGGCAGACACGGCCGTCTTCTATTCGATCTCCAACTGCCAGAAGGGTTTGCGCGGCGTCTCGTTCGGCAATTTCCTGATCAAGCAGGTGGCGCAGGACCTCGCCCACGGCCTGCCCAACATCAAGACGTTCGTTACGCTCTCGCCGGTCCCCGGCTTCATGGCCTGGTTCAGGCAGGCAGCGGCAGAAGACGACGGCGAGTTGCTTGAGCGGCTCCAGCTCGAAGCCAGCGTGATGACGCCGGACAACATCGTCGAGGCATCCGATGAAACCATCGCCGGGCTGAAGGCGCTGGCGGCGCGATACTTCCTCCAGGAGCAGCGTCCCAAGGGCGGCCCCATCGACCCGGTCGCCCGCTTCCACCTGGGCAACGGCGCCAGCCTCAAGGCCATCCACTGGCTGGGAGACAGCTCGGAAAACGGCATCCGCCAGTCGGCCGGCATGATGGTCAACTATCTCTATGACCTGAAATCTGTCGATGCCAACCACGAAGCCTTTTCGCGCGACGGCAAGGTCATCGCCTCGCGCGAGGTGCAGTCGCTGCTCGACCCGAAATATGCCGCCAATGCGGCCCGGAGACAGTCCAATGGCTAACCACCTGTTCGACGGCCTGATGGCCAATGCCCGCCTGGAACATGCCTTTGCCCGATTGCCCGACGGCCGCACATTCACCTACCAGGACGTGCTTGATGTCTCCGCCCGATTCGCCAGCCTGCTGGTGGAACGCGGCGTCAAGCCGGGCGACCGGGTTGCCGTGCAGGTACCCAAGTCGATCGAGGCGGTGATGCTCTATCTCGGCGCCGTACGCGCCGGGGCGGTATTCCTGCCGCTCAACACCGCCTACATGCCTGCCGAGATAGAGTACTTCCTGGGCAACGCAACACCGGCCATGTTCGTCTGCGACCCCAAGGACGAGGCCACCTGCCAGCCGCTGGCGGAGAAGCTGGGCATCAGGCTGGAAACCATGGGCGTATGGCAGAAGCCTGGTGAATCAGCCGGCTCGCTGCCCGACGCCGCCCTGGCCCGACCGGCAGTCTTTGCCGATGTGGCGCGCAGGGCAGACGACCTCGCCGCCATCCTCTACACCTCGGGCACCACGGGGCGCTCCAAGGGCGCCATGCTGACCCACGACAACCTGCTCTCCAACGCCGTCGTGCTCAAGGATCTGTGGCGGTTCACCGAAGACGACGTGCTGCTTCACGCACTTCCGGTGTTTCACACCCATGGCCTGTTCGTCGCCACCAATACCATCATGCGCGCCGGCGCCAGCATGATCTTCCTGCCCGGCTTCAATGCCGACCAGGTCATCCATTACCTGCCCGAATGCTCCACCATGATGGGCGTCCCGACCTTCTACACACGGTTGCTGGACGATGCGCGCTTCACCCGCGACCTTGTCAGCCACATGCGGTTGTTCGTGTCCGGATCGGCGCCGCTGCTTGCGGAAACCCACATCGCTTTCGAGGAGCGCACCGGTCACCGCATCCTCGAGCGTTACGGCATGACCGAAACCAACATGAACACCTCCAACCCCTATGACGGCGACCGCCGCGCCGGCACCGTCGGCTTCCCGCTGCCGGGCGTGAGCTTGCGCGTCTGCGACCCGGACACGGGCGAGCAACTTCCCGATGGCGAGATCGGCATGATCGAGGTGAAGGGCCCGAACGTCTTTGCCGGCTACTGGCAGATGCCGGAAAAGACGAAGGAAGAGTTCCGCCAGGACGGCTTCTTCATCACCGGCGACCTCGGCAAGATCGACGCGGACGGCTATGTGCACATCGTCGGCCGCGGCAAGGACCTGATCATCTCCGGCGGCTACAACATCTATCCCAAGGAAATCGAACTGCTGCTGGACGAACAGGATGGCGTCCTTGAATCCGCGGTCATCGGCGTGCCCCATCCGGACTTCGGCGAGGGCGTCGTCGGCGTCATCGTGCCAGCGAAGGGCGCCGAAGTGTCCGAGGAAAGGCTGATGGTCGACCATTCGCGACAAGATCGCCCGCTTCAAGCAGCCCAAGAAGATCTACGTGGTCGACGAACTGCCGCGCAACACCATGGGCAAGGTGCAGAAGAACATGCTGCGCAACCAGTACGGCAACACCTTCGCAAGCTGACCCCCCTGTAAAGATGCTCGGTTCCAGAATGCCGGAGCAACTTTAGCCGTTCAAGGTGAACGGCTGTTGCTCTAGGCTGGGTTCATCTCGACTGACCCAACCGGGAGAATATCCATGACT
>CAVOZI010000010.1:0-113032 GCA_963700895.1 uncultured Alphaproteobacteria bacterium
GCAATCCACATACCAGATAGCTTACCCCGTGGGGACCACCGCTGGATTCACATTTCAAGTGCAACACCGAGGTGTTGAGCGAAGGCCTCGATTGGGGTCTGGAAGCCGAGACATTTTCGCGGGGTTGAGTTGAGCATCCAGACGATGTTGTCGAGGTCTGCATCACTGTAGTCGGACAGCGATGTCTTGCGCGGTAACTCACGTCGCAGCCGTCCGTTGGTGTTCTCGATGGAGCCACGCTGCCAGGGGCTGTGAGGGTCACAGAAATAGGCTGGCATGGCGATCTTTTGCCGGACCTTTTCATGCCGGGCGAACTCTCCGCCATTGTCATGAGTGATGCTGCGACGCGCAATGCCGGGCAAGCCTTGCAGTTCGGTGACGATGGCCTCGGCAGTATCGCCTGCATCCTTGCTGTGAAGCCGGCGGACCAGCGTCAGTCGGGTGGTGCGCTCGTGCAGGGTGAGCAGGATGTCGCGCTGGCGGCGGAAGTGCACGAGATCGCCCTCCCAATGACCAAACTCGCATCTTTGAGCAACGCTTTCAGGGCGTTGACTGATCGGCACACGATCAGGAATGGCCGGCTCCTGCTTGCCGTTGCGCACCCGGCGGTCTCGTTTCGACTTACGCTGGGCCAGGTATCGCGGCAGCCCCGTGCGGCGGCCTGCCGGACTGTAGACATACCGGTAGATGGACTCCGTCGATACCGTGTGGTCGACTTCATCGAGCTCCATCCGCCCGGCGATCTGTTCCGGAGACCATCCCATGGCAAGGCGGTCTTCGACATAGTCGCGAAGGTGGGTGGAGCGCTCAATGCGTGACCCCCGCAGCTTCCTCGCCCAGGCACGGCGTTCCGCGCTGATGGGGTTGTAGCCATCAACCCGTCGGTTACGCCCCAGCTCCCGGTAGATACTGCTGCGGTTCCGGCCAAGCCGTTGCGCAATCTCGGTCTTCGAAAGCCCCAACTCCATCAGGCTGAACAGCTGACAGCGGGCTTCAAGTGTGAAGTGATCATAATGTGTTCCCATGGCGATCCCGGATATACCCGGTGTCGCACTTGGTTTGCGAATCTAGCACCTGCTGGCGTCGTTAACGAAACCTTTACACCACGCCACGGAACGGCAGCGTCAGCCGGAAAAGCCGCCCTTGTCGAGAAACTCCTGCTCTTCGGCAGTCGTCTCGCGGCCGAGCAGCCGGTTGCGGTGGGGGAACCGGCCAAACCTGGCGATGATGTCGCGGTGCTCGATGGCATGAGGCAGCGTGTCGTCGAGCCCCGCCTCGCGGCACAACTCCACGCATCTTTCCTGGTCGGTCAGCTTCTCCGAGTGCATGAACGGCATCACGTGCCAGCGATATTCTGCCGGCGGCAACGCCGCACGGTCGCCTGCCGCAATCGCCATGGCGGCAATCTGCAGCGCCTCATCATCATGGGCGAACATGGCCGGCGTGCCGCGCGCCAGATTGCGGCTCAGCTGGTCGAGCAACAGCACCAGCCCCAGCCGCCCGTCAACCGAGCCCTGCCAGCCGTCAAGCCTGCCGGCAACCGCATCTTCATGGAACGCGCCAAACCGACCGGCCAACTCGGCATCAAATGCCGGGTCCACCGAAAACAGCCGCTTCTCCGGCTGCGCCATCCAGTAGTCGATGAGATCGCGCGGCTTCATGCCGTACCGTCCATGCCAAAGGCGACGTCACGCCGCGCCGAGCGGATGGAGATCGAATACCCCGCCACCACATCAATGAGGGAAATGCCCAGCAGCATGAAGAACGGTGCCGTGCCCGCCTGCGGCACCAGCAGGAACTCCACCAGCATGGCAATGAACACGCCGGTCGACATGATGTGGTCGATGATGGTCAGCGAACCGACGCGGGCAGCCTTCAGCACCTCGACGAACAGCAGGAAGAGCGCTGCGAGGATCAGCACGTCCGCCCACTGCAGCGCCAGCGAGGCACCCGACATCATGTTCACCCTGACCGCTTCTGCCCACAGCGAACCCGGCTCCCAGAACGCCATGACGTTGTAGGCAACGAGCACCAGCAGAAGCAGCGGAAAGGCAACAATGAAGCGCACGGGTGCATATCCTCGTGAATCAGTTTCAGTGCTGACCACGAGGCTTAGACCAAATTGGAGTGTACGGCAAAACAGAAGGACCGGCGCAGCTTGACGCTCCGCCGGCCCTGAAACTGCTCAAGCAGCCAAAGTGACCTAGAAGTCGCCCTTCGGCTCCAGAACCTGACGGCCCCTGTACATGCCGGTCTTCAGGTCGATGTGGTGCGGACGGTGCAATTCACCGGTCTGCTTGTTTTCCACGTATGTTGCGGTCGGCACCTTGTGGCCGGAACGGCGCATGCCGCGCTTGGACGGCGTGGTTTTTCGCTTTGGAACAGCCATGACAAACTCCGTATATGCTTGCGCCGCGCGGCACGCTTGAAGGCCGCAGACAGCCATGAATTCTTGATCGGAAGGACCTGAGTGGCGCGGCTTATAGCGTGACAGCACGCAAAATGCCAGAACAGAATTGCACTGCCGGTTCCTGCTTTTCGGGTTCGCGCCAATTTGTCACCCGCCTGCAGGAGGCCAGCCTGACAGAACGCTGACACGTCCGGTCAGCAAACCTGCAGGCCGGTTGTGGTGATCTGCATCCGTCTCACCGGGGAAAGCCCCGCAACACCTTGAAGGATGCAACACATGAAGACCCGTACACTCTTTGCCATCGCCGCTCTTGCCATGATGTCAGGCACCGCGCTTGCCTCGTCCAGCGACTGCAATGAACCGAAGGACAAGTGGATGTCCATCAACGAAGCCCGCGCCAAGGTCTCCGCCCTGGGTTACGACGTGCGCAAGGTCGAGGTCGACGACGGCTGCTACGAAGTCTACGGCACGAAGAACGGCCGCAGGTATGAAGTCTACATCAACCCTGTCACTGCCGAAGTGGTAAAGCTGGAGCAGGACGATTGATGGCGGACACCACCGCACCGGCCGAAACCGGCAGCGAAACGCTGCCGGTGGAGGTGCGGGTCTGGGACCCGTTCGTGCGCATCTTCCACTGGTCGCTGGCCGGGCTGTTCATATTCGCCTTCGCCGCCGGTGACGAGTGGGACAAGCCGCACGAGATTGCCGGATACGTCATCGCCGGACTGGTCGCGCTGCGGATCATCTGGGGCTTCGTGGGCAGCCGTCACGCCCGGTTCTCGGATTTCGTGCGCGGGCCAGGCGAGGTCATCCGATTCATCAGGGACACGTTGCGGCTCCGAGCCCCCCGCTATCTCGGCCACAACCCGGCTGGCGGAATCATGGTGGTTGCCCTGCTCATGGCCATCGCGGTGGTTTGCGCCACCGGCTACCTGATGACCACCGATGCCTTCTGGGGCACGGAATGGGTCGAGGAAGTGCACGAAGCCGCGGTATACGGCACGCTGGGTCTGGTGATCCTGCATGTGCTGGGCGTCATCGTCGCCAGTTCGGAGCACAGCGAGAACCTGGTTCTTGCCATGTTCACCGGCCGCAAGCGCCGCTGAACAGGGGCACGCCAATCAGGCAGGTACGCCGGAACGGCCGGCCCGGAATGCGCACAATCGCCAGCCCCGCCCCTCAAGGCCCGTTGCGCAACAACCGGACAATCCGGCCCCGCCACCGGCGTACCTGCCTGAGCTAACCAAGCTTCAGGCAATCCAGATAGGGCATCGTCGAATTGACCCGCCGGCGGATGGTGCGCGCCTTGGCCCGCGTTTGCGGACCCGGCTGGCCCGCATCGCGCACCGACGGGTTGGGCAGCGCCGCCGCCAGCCGCGCTGCCTGGTCCCTGCTCAGCGACTTGCCCGACTTGCCGAAGTGATGCTGCGCCGCGGCCTCGGCCCCGTACACGCCCGGCGCCCACTCTGCAATGTTGACATAGACCTCGACGATCCGCCGCTTGCTCCAGACGAGGTCGATCCACAGGGCAAGCGGCAGTTCCAGCGCCTTGCGCAGATACGACCGCGACGGCCACAGGAACAGGTTCTTGGCCACCTGCTGGGTGATCGTCGATCCGCCACGGCTCGCCCCGCCCTCGCGCTCCACCGTCTCGCGGACCACCTCGCGCAGCACGCCCCACTCGACGCCGTTGTGACGGCAGATGCCCGCGTCCTCCGCCGTCACCACCGCCCGCACCAGATTCTGCGAGGTCTCTTCCAGCGGCAGCCAGCGATAGTCGATCGGGTTGCCTTCGAGCCGCTTCCACAACATCGTGGCGCTGACCGGCGGCGGCATGACCGCGTAGACAAGGGTCAGCACGTAGGGCAACAGCAACAGCGCGCCAACAGCCGCAAGCACGGCCTTCACCCAGCGTTTTCGCAGCAGATTTCCCATCGCTCTCGCAAGCTTCCCGGTTGCAGTCTCGCGTGGGCGGCCCTAGAAGGATCGCCAGATCACGACCGCTCAGACCAATAGCCCAGCCGGCGAGCGGATAAAACCGGAATTGCCAGAAGGAGCACGGACGTACCATGCCGTTCCAGGCCGCGCTGAAAAAGACTGCCGACGAGATCGAGACACTGCTCGATGAACTGCTGAGCCTCGACAATGCCCTGGCGCCCCGGGTGACCGAGGCGATGCGTTACTCTGCGCTGGCCCAGGGCAAGCGGCTTCGCCCCTTCTTCGTTGCCGAAAGCGCCCGCATCCTGGGGGCCGATCACCGCCAGGCCCTGCGCGTGGGCGCTGCCCTCGAGTGCATCCACTGCTACTCGCTGGTGCATGACGACCTGCCGGCCATGGACGACGACGACCTGCGCCGTGGCAAGCCCACTTGCCATATCGCCTATGACGAGGCGACCGCCATCCTGGCCGGCGACGGCCTGCTCACCGTGGCATTCGAGATTGTGACCGACCCCGCCACCCATGCCGATGGCGCGGTGCGCGCCGAACTGGCACTGGAGCTTGCCCGCGCCTCGGGACACAACGGCATGGTCGGTGGCCAGATGCTCGATCTGGCGGCGGAACAAAAGCAGAGCCACGACCTCGACGAGATCATCGCCATCCAGAGCCTGAAGACAGGAGCCCTGTTCCGTTTCTCGCTGGAAGGCGGCGCCATCCTCGCCCAGGCCGGGCCGGAAGACCGCGCACGGATGCGCACCTATGCTGACAAGGTGGGACTGGCGTTCCAGATCGCCGATGACATCCTTGATGTCGAAAGCTCGCCTGAGCAACTCGGCAAGGCCACCCAGAAGGACGCCGAAGCCGGCAAGGCCACCTTCATCGACCTGTTCGGCCTCGAGGGCGCCAAGACTCGCGCCAGCAGCCTTGCTGATGAGGCAATTGACGCCCTGTCGGCCTATGGCGGCAAGGCGGACATCCTGCGAGAGGCCGCCCGGTTCATCGTCGAGCGCAAGAACTGACGCCGGCCGCCGGTGCAGGCCGGCATGTGCAGAATTGCACATCGCCCACCATCAGCCCATGTAACGATCCTCTCACTGCATCGCACAGGTCACTGCACCTGGACATGGCAGCAGGAATTCACCGGATGCTTCGGGACGGCTGGAGCTGGAGTGGGGTTTTCGGGATGGATGAACGTTGTCCATCCCGGCCCACTCGAAACAAATCGGGAGCGGTTCACCACCGCTCCCGCTTTGCTTTTCTACATGCCCGGCTATTCGGCGGACACCGCCTATGAGCGCGGACGGATGCCATCGCCCCAGCGGTTGACCACGTAATCGTCGACAATCTGCTTGAACTGGGCGCCGATATCGTCGCCGCGCAGCGTCTTGACCTTCTTGCCGTCGATGAACACCGGTGCAGCCGGCACTTCGCCCGTGCCGGGCAGCGAGATGCCGATGTCGGCGTGCTTGGATTCGCCCGGACCATTGACGATGCAACCCATGACCGCCACCTGCAGCTCCTCGAAGCCCGGATAGGTCTTCTTCCATTCCGGCTGCTGGGCGCGCAAGTATGCCTGGATGTCCTGCGCCAGGTGCTGGAACACCGTCGAGGTGGTGCGTCCGCAACCTGGGCACGCAATGACCATCGGCGTGAACGAGCGGATACCCATGGTCTGCAGGATCTCCTGCGCGACAATGACTTCCTTGGAGCGATCGCCACCCGGTTCCGGGGTCAGCGAGATGCGGATGGTGTCGCCGATGCCTTCCTGCAGCAGCACGCCAAGCCCGGCAGCGGACGCCACGATGCCCTTGGATCCCATGCCGGCCTCGGTCAGGCCCAGGTGCAAGGCATAATTGCTGCGCTCGGCGATCTGGCGGTAACAGGCAATCAGGTCCTGTACTTCCGACACCTTCACCGAAATCACGATCTTGTCCTGTGGCAGGCCGAGCGCCTCGGCGCGCGCCGCCGACTGCAGGCCCGATTCGACCATGGTGTCGTGCATGACGAGCCGCGCGTCCTTCGGCTCCGGCAATTTGGCGTTCTCGTCCATCATCCGCGCCAGCATCGACTGGTCCAGTGAGCCCCAGTTGACGCCGATGCGCACCGGCTTGTTGAACTCGATGGCGCGCTCGATCATCATCGAGAAATTGCGGTCCTGCTTTTCCTTGAAGCCCACATTGCCGGGGTTGATGCGGTACTTGGCCAGCGCTTCCGCGCAAGCCGGATGATCGCGCAGCAAGGTGTGGCCGATATAGTGGAAGTCACCGATCAGCGGCGTGTCGATGCCCATCTGGTCCAGCCGGTCGCGGATGTACGGTACCGCCTTGGCGGCTTCTTCCTTGTCCACCGTGATGCGAACCAGCTCGGAGCCGGCGCGGGTGAGCGCTGCCACCTGCTGCGCGGTGCCTTCGATGTCGGCAGTGTCGGTATTGGTCATCGACTGAACGACAACTGGCGCGCCGCCGCCGATCTGAATCTTGTCGCCAACCTTGACGCCTACCGTGTTGCGGCGGTCCTTGACGGCCGAATAGGCCATGGTTTCTGCTCCTGAAATGATGCAAGTTCCGGATTTGGGGCTTCTTCGCACAGCGGGCAAAGTGTTTCAAGCAATCCATTGACGCAGTTGCACCAGGCGCCGGGAGCGTAAACCGGCGGTTTCGTTCATGCACCGTTCATTTTTGCAATGCCCATGATATAAATGGTCTACGGATCAATCCCTGGCATCGAGAAAACCCATGCTCGACAAACCGATGAAGCTCATTGAAAACCTGCCCTTCGACACCGACGGCGGCATTGCGCCGCGCGGCCGTATCGGGCTTATCGTTCTGGCCAGCGACTTCACCATCGAGCATGAATGGCGGCGGATCTTCGACGCCGTGCCAGGCGCGGCGCTCTATCACAGCCGCATTTACAACGACAACCAGATCACCCCGGAAACCCTGCGGGCCATGGAACCGCGCATCCGCGATTGCGCCGATGTGTTCCTGCCTGGGGCAAAAATGGACGTCATCGCCTATGGCTGCACCTCTGCGTCAATGGCCATTGGCGAGGAGCGGGTGTTCGAACGCATTCGTGAAGCACGAACTGGGGTCGCCTGCACCACCCCGATCACTGCCGCATTTGCTGCATTCAAGGCGTTCAAGGCCAACCGCATCGGCGTGCTGACGCCGTATCGCGCCGACGTGAACCGGATTGTCGCCGATTATATCCGCGGGCGCGGTTTCGAAGTGCCGGTGTTCGGATCGTTCAACGAAGAGTCGGATGCCGTGGTGGCGAGCATTTCACCTGCTTCGATTCGCGCCGGCGTCCAGCGCCTGGCCGACGAAGGCGGCATTGATGCGGTCTTCGTCTCATGCACTTCGGTCCGGCTGGCTGAGGCAGCCGCCCAAATCGAGGCGGAAGTCGGGCTGCCTGTTACCTCCAGCAATCACGCCATGGCCTGGCATGCCCTGCGGCTCGCCGGCATCGACGATCAACTACCTGAATTCGGCAGGCTCTTTACCCTGCCGGCATAGCGCAAGCCCGATTGCTGGAAGCCGGGCGATCATCAACAAAAGGGGGTATCTGGATTGAAGCAGAACTAGCAGCCCGCAAGGCAATGCACATCAACTGAAAGATAGGCGTTCAATTCTGAACTCCGGGGGGAGTAACGAATGACAGACGGCACTGCGCGGCGGCGGCAGGGCAAAAAACGCATGCTTGCGACCATACTCGACGCAATGCATCGGCTCGACGCTATATTTCCGGAAACGCGCCCGGAAACCGTGAATTTCGGCGCACTTATCATGTGCTGCCGCCTCATCCTGGCAGACGGCATAGTTCATCCGCTGGAAACCCGCTTCCTGACACGGCTGGTCGCACCAAGGATCAAGCTGCGCCGCGACGACATCGAGTTCATCTGCGACCGGGTGGAGGACCGCTGCATAACAGCGCGGCACCTTGAGTGGCTGATATCCTTCATGCAGTCGAGCATGACACCGGACGACCGGACCACCTTGGCCACGGCCCTTCACGAACTGGCGATGGCTGATCACAACCTTCACAATGCAGAATTGCAGGTGATCGACCAGGTGCTGCAATTGCTCGGCTTGAAGGCCACCCCACGGGCTGCGGCAGGCTAGGGTGTGGACCCTAGACCTGTTCAGCCATCAGACAGAGCAGTTCGAACATCATGGTGACGCCCGCCAGTGCAGTGTAGCCGGACGGGTCGAACGGCGGCGATACCTCGACCACGTCGGCACCGATCAGCTTCACCCCGCGCAGCGCCCGCAGCATCTGTTGCGCCTCGCGCGTGGTGAAGCCGCCTGCCTCCGGCGTGCCGGTACCGGGCGCGAACGCCGGGTCCAGGCAGTCGATGTCGAAGGTCACGTAGGTTTCACCACCGCCCACGATCTGGCGCGCCCGCTCCATGGTCTTGTCGAGACCATCGGCAACTGCCTCCTCGATATTGATCATGGTCACGCCGTGCTTAGCGCCGAACTCCCGGTCTGACCAGTCATAGACACCGCCGCGCAAGCCGATCTGCACGGTGCGCTTCGGGTCCAGCACGCCCTCTTCGATGGCCCGGGCGAACGGCGTGCCGTGGGTGAACCTGGAGCCATGGAAATAGCTGTCCCACAGGTCCGAGTGGGCATCGAACTGGATCATGCCGACCGGCTTGTCCTTGCCCAGCGCCCGCAGGATCGGCAGCGAGCACAGGTGATCGCCGCCGGCGGACAGCGGGCGGATGCCGGCTGTCTTGACCTTGGTGTAGAAGGTCTCGATCCGGCCCATCGCATCCATCAGGTCGGCTGGATTGACCGGCGCATCGCCAAGGTCAGCCACGTTGGCAAGCTTGTACGGCTCGATCTTCAGGTGGTGGTGCACCGCCCGGATCATGGCAGACGCGTCGCGCATTTGCCGCGTCCCGTGGCGTGGCCCCGGCCGGTTGGTGGTGCCGCCATCCCATGGCACGCCAATCAGCCCGATGTCCACGTCGCCCGCATCTTCAAGTTTTACGTGCGGCAGCCGCATGAAGGTGGCCACGCCGGCAAAACGCGGCACTTCAAGGCCCGGGATGGGTTGGTAGAAATCGTTGTTGGGACGGCTCATGTCACTGCCTCGTTGCGGATCGGGAGACACAGACTTGAACAACTGACCCCGTTCAGGCAAGCCTTGGTTTCACAAAAGTTTTTCAACGCTCCGGACCTGCCCCATGAACCTTGCCCACTGGATCGAACGCAACGCGCTGGAACTGCCGGACCACCCCGCCGTGGGCAAGGGCACCAAGGTCATCTGGACCCACGCCCAGCTGCGCGAGCGGGTGGAGTGGCTGGCCGGCGGGCTGCTGAACATCGGCCTTGAACGCGGCGACCGCGTCGGCCTCGCCATGAAGAACGTGCCGGAGTACTTCGAGTGCCTGTTCGCCATCTGGCACGCAGGCCTTGCCGCCGTGCCCATGAACGCCAAGCTGCACGCCTCGGAATTCAGTTACATTGCCGGGAATTCAGGCTGCCGCGCCGTGTTCACGACGCCGGATCTGACCCAGGTCTTGAGCGAAGTTCAGCCCGCCTGCACGCAACACGTCATTGACGTGACCTCGCCCGCCTATGCCGCCTTGCTCGGCCACGGCCCGGCGAAGATCACCTATGTCGAGCCTGATGAACTGGCCTGGCTGTTCTACACTTCCGGCACCACCGGCAGGCCCAAGGGCGCCATGCTGTCCCACCGCAACATCGTGGCGATGACGCTCAACTACTTCGCCGATTTCGACCGCGTGATGCCGGAGGATTCGATCCTGCATCCTGCCCCCTTGAGCCACGGCTCGGGCATGTGGATGTTCCCGCACGTGTGCGCCGGCGCGGTCAACGTGGTGCCTGACTCGGGCGGCTTCGACCCTGCCGAAATCTTCGATCTCATCGGCCACTGGCAGGGCGTGTCGATGTTTGCAGCGCCAACGATGGTGCGGCGGCTGACCACTTCCGGCATCGAGGCTGACGTGTCCAACCTCAAGCTGATCATCTATGGCGGTGCACCGATGTACGTCGAGGATTGCATCGCCGCGCTCGACCGTTTCGGCCCGAAACTCGCCCAGCTCTATGGCCAGGGCGAAAGCCCGATGACCATCACCCATCTATCACGAGACGTTATGGCGGACCGCGATCATCCGAAATGGCGCCACCGCCTCGGCTCGGCCGGCGTCGCCGACAGCTGCGTGCACGTACGAGTGGTGGACGAGGATGGCAATGAAGTGCCGCCCGGCGAGAAGGGCGAGATCGTCTGCCGCGGCGATAGCGTCATGTCCGGCTACTGGAACAACCCCGACGCTACCGCCAAGGCATTGAGGAACGGCTGGCTGTGGACCGGCGACGTCGGCATGTTCGACGAGGACGGCTATCTCACCATCACCGACAGGTCGAAGGACCTGATCATTTCCGGCGGCACCAATGTCTATCCGCGCGAGGTGGAGGAGGTGCTGCTGCAGCTGCCGGAACTGGCGGAAGTGTGCGTCATCGGCAGGCCCCACGCGGACTGGGGCGAGGTGGTGGTCGCCTACCTGGTGAAGGAGCCGGGTGCGGACATTTCACAATCGGCAGTCGATGCCCATTGCTTGCAAAACATGGCACGCTTCAAGCGGCCCAAGGCCTATCGCTTTGTCGATGCCTTGCCCAAGAGCAACTATGGCAAGATACTGAAGACTGAAGTCCGCGACATCGAGAAGGGCTTTTACTGGGAGGACTAGACCATGGCCGTGATCCAGGTACAGGGCGTTCACCACATCACGCTGAACGGCGCCGACCGGCAGACCTCGATCGACTTCTGGGAAGGTGTGCTCGGCATGCCGTTCGTGTTCGAGCAGCCGAACCTGGACGATCCGGAAACCAACCACCTCTATTTCGATCCCGGCGACGGACGGCTGATCACAATCTTCACCCGCGAGGACCGCGAGCCGGACGCCCGGCCCAACCCCAACGGCATCGGCAACCTGCACCACATCGCCTTCATCGTGTCGCGCGCCACCTACACGCAACTGGTGGACCGGCTGGAGGAAGCAGGTTTCGGCAATTCCGGCGAGGTGGACCGCGGCTTCATGGACTCGTTCTATTTCCGCGACCCGCTGGGCCAGCTGCTGGAACTGGCGTGCTACAAGTTCGATCCGCCCTTCGGCTTCACTCACGCCGACGTGCTGCACGAGGCGCACAAGATCAGGGTGGAGGAAGGCGACTACAACATCACCGACACCCACATCGCCGACGCGTTGATGGTGCTGAGCCAGCGCCGGGCGGGGACATTGAGCGAGTGAGTATTTCCGGCGATCACCCGGACTGAACCGGCCTCTTCGCCCGCCCCCGCATCGCCGGACGCCAGACGCCGAGAATGACATTGGCCACCGTCAGCGCCAGCACCACGGCGAGCGCCTGCCACTCGCTGGCAATCGCTTCCTGCAACTGCGCCTGCGTCGCTGACCCCTCCGCCACCTTGACCGAGAACTCGGCCGCCGCATTTGCCTTGTGACCGACGAAGCCGAGGGTACCCTCGAACATCGAGATGCCCAGCAGCGCCTTCGCCCATGCCCAGCGCTGGTCGAGGAATGGCGCATGCACCGCCATGGCAACGAGGCCCGACACCAGCGCCACCGCCAGCGACGGCACCAGCAGATAATCGCAGATGGCGCTGATCGAGGCGCGCAGGTCGGCATATTGCTGTGGCGTATCCTGCGGCCCGTAAGTGAGCAGGATGCCATAGCCCGTCAGCGCCCCGATCATGCCGCAGGCAGCCAGACTGTGCAGGATCTTCAGGGTCTTGCGGGTGCGTTGCGCCAAGTCTCTCGCCTCTTGTCCGTCACCCCTTAACGTTCAGACGCCGCGGAGTGTTGCACAAGGTTTCGACGCCGGTTTCGGTGATCAGGATCGGCTCGGTAATCTCCAGCCCGCCATCGTCCAGCCACAGCGCCGGCATGAAATGGAAGATCATGCCGGGCTTCAGCACCGACTTGTCGCCACGCCGGAACGACATGGTGCGTTCGCCCCAGTCCGGCGGATAGCTGAGCCCGATGGAATAGCCGGTGCGCGAGTCCTTCGAGAACCCGTGCCGCTCCAGCGTGTCGTAGAACGCGATGGCAATGTCCTCGCAGGTGTTGCCGGGCCTCGCCTTCTCGAGACCGGCGTCCACCGCCTCCAGCACCGCCTTCTCGGCGTCGAGATATTTCTGCGGCACCTTGCCGAGGAACAGCGTGCGCGACTGCGGGCAGTTGTAGCGGCGGTAACAGCCGGCGATCTCGAAGAAAGTGCTCTCGCCTGCGCGGAACGGCTGATCGTCCCAGGTCAGGTGCGGCGCGGTTGCGTCCATGCCCGACGGCAGCATCGGCACGATGGCCGGGTAATCGCCCCAGTGGCCGTCCGCACCCTCCACCGACACCTTGTAGAGCTCGGCCACCAGCCGGTTCTTCGGCAGGCCAACCTCGGCCATGTCGACGATGGTGGCGTGCATGCGCTCGACGATCTTTGCGGCGCGGCGCATGAATTCGATCTCGTTGGCCGACTTGATGGCCCGCTGCCAGTTGACGAGGCCCACGGCGTCGTTGAACTTGGCCCCGGGCAGATGCTTCTTCAGGCTCTCCCACGCGGCTGCCGTGAACCAGTAATTGTCCATCTCGACGCCAATGCGCGCCTTCTCCCAGCCGCGCTCCTTGATGACGCCGGACAGGTGATCCATCGGGTGGCGCTCGGTGGACTGCACATAATGGTCCGGATAGCCGATGATGTTGTCATGTGCCATGAAGGCAGTGCGATAGGCGCCGTTGGCGTCCATGCCGCGCCCCCACCACACCGGCTCGCCCTCAAGGCCCACCAGCACGGCTTGATGGACATAGAACGACCAGCCGTCATAGCCGGTCAGCCACCCCATGTTGGACGGGTCGGACACGATGATCAGGTCAAGCCCCCGTTCGGCCATGGCGGCCCGGGTTCTGGCGATGCGCGCGGCGTACTCCTCGCGCGGAAAATGCAAGTCGGCGTCAGTCATTGTTGGGCAGCCCCTCGACGGCAGGTGACAGATGGTCCAAGAATGACGCCCGAACGCACCTCCTTTCAATCCTGCCAGCGACAATATTTTCATGGGTACAGTCTTCGACATCATCGTCATCGGCGGAGGCATTGCCGGCATGTCGGCCGCTGCCGAACTCAGCCGCGATCACAAGGTTTGCGTGCTGGAGCGCGAGACCGCAGCCGGCTACCACTCCACCGGACGCTCTGCCGCCACCTTCGTGCCAAGCTACGGCCCGCCTGCCTTCCAGGCGTTGGCGCGGGCCAGCGAAACGTTCTTCACCCAGGCTGACCCTGAATTCTGGCCTGCGCCGCTGCTCTCCCCGCGTGGCGAGGTGATGATGATCGCCCCGGGCGAAGAGGCCCACATCGCCGAGGGTGAGGCGCTGGGTCTGGCGCACCTGCCGCTTGACGAGTTGAAACGCCGGGTGCCGCTGCTGCGGCAGGAGACGCTGGTGGCCGCGCTGATCGACGAGGCTGCCCGCGATATCGACGTGGACTTGCTGCTGCAGGGTTACGTTAAGGAATTTCGCTCGCGCGGCGGCGAGATCCGGTTCAGGACGGAGGTCACCGGCTTCACCCGTCATTACGGCGCCTGGCAGGTGCAGACGGCCGGCGGCGACAGCTTCAGCGCCGGGATGGTGGTCAATGCCGCCGGCGCATGGGCGTCCGAAATCGGACGGCTTGCCGGGGCTCAGGCCATAACGGTTACGCCCAAACGCCGCTCCGCCATACTGCTCGACCTGCCGCCGGACTGCGGGCTGGATGGTTGGCCGCTGTGCTTCGGAGCGGGCGAAACCTTCTATTTCAAGCCGATGGGCGGCAGGCTGATGCTGTCGCCGGCCGATGCCACGCCGGTTGAACCACACGATGCCTGGGCCGACGACATGGCGCTGGCAGAGGCAGTGGAGAAGTTCCAGCAGGTGATCGACTTCGAAGTTACCCATGCCGGGCAGAGCTGGGGCGGCCTGCGCTCGTTCGCGCCCGACGGCAACCCGGTCGTCGGCTTTGACGAAGTCCAGGATCACTTTGTCTGGCTGGCCGGACAGGGAGGATATGGCATCCAGTCCGCGCCCGCGCTGGCACGCCTGATCTCCAGCTTGGTCAACTCCGGTCACGCCATACGGGAAAGTACTTACGCCGGGCTTGAACTGGCAGCCATTTCCCCTGCAAGGTTTGCAGACGGCGGAGAGACAAGAGGTGTCTGAATGAATGATGGCGGCGTGAGTGTGGGCGAGGCCCTTGTGGGCCTGCTCGAGGCGTATGGTGTCGACACGGTGTTCGGCATTCCCGGTGTGCATAATGTGGAGATGTACCGGGCGCTGCCGCGTTCGCGGATCACCCACATCCTGCCCCGTCACGAACAGGGCGCCGGCTTCATGGCCGACGGCTATGCCCGCGCAACCGGCAAGCCTAGCGTATGCTTCACCATTACCGGGCCGGGCCTGACCAACATTCTGACCCCGATGGGCCAGGCCTGGTCGGATTCCGTGCCGATGCTGGTGATTTCCTCGACGCTCGACGTGAAGGACACCGGCCAGGGCCGTGGCCGGCTGCACGAGATGATCTCGCAGCGCGATGCGGCCGCCTCCTGTGCGGCGCTTGCCGCTACCTGCTATACGGCCCGCGACGTGCAGGACCGGATTGCCGAGGCGTTCGCGCTGTTCGCTTCCGCCCGGCCCCGGCCTGCCTATATCGAGATTCCGCTCGATGTCCTGAAGTACCCGGCCGGCGACGGCTGGACAGCCCGCACCCTGCCCGGCCGGCCCAAGGCAAGTGCCGATTCCGTCGATGAAGCAGCCTGCCGGCTGGCATATGCCCGCAAGCCGGTGATCATCCTGGGTGGCGGGGCCCGCCACGCCGGCGCGGCCGCAGCCGAGATTGCCGAACATACCGGTGCGGTGATCTTCACCACCATTGCGGCAAAAGGCGCGATACCCGACGGTCATCCGCTGCTGGCGGGGGCCCTTTTGCCAAACCCGAAAGCCATGCAGTTCATCAACGAGGCTGACGAAGTGCTGGTGGCTGGCAGCGAACTGTCCGAAACCGATCTCTGGGATCAGCAGTTTGCCCTGAAGGGCCGCCTGATCCGCATTGATATCGATCCCGCCTCGTTGGCGCGCCCCTTTCCGGCGGACCTGCCAATCCTTGCCGATGCCGATTGCGCCCTGCCGGCAATCGCCTCGCGTTTTCATGACAAGTGCGACAGGACCGGCGTTGCCGCCACCGTAGCCGCCCTTCGCAGCGCCTGCGCCGAGAACGCAGACGGCATGCGCCGCACCATTACAACTGTGCTGCAAACGGTCCGCGCCGCCTTGCCGGATAATGCCATCATCGCCTCCGACATGACCCAGATTGCCTATGCCGCCAATGAAGTCCTGCCGATGGCCCAACCGGCCTGCTATCTGCATCCGGTAGGCTTTGGCACGCTGGGCTATGCCCTGCCGGCCGCAATCGGGGCGCGTGCCGGCGTACAAGACCAGCCGGTCGTGGCCATGGCCGGCGACTATGGCTTCCAGTACACCTGCAACGAACTGGGCACCGCCGCGGAAATGGGTCAGCCGCTGCTGGTCCTGCTGTGGAACAACGATGCGCTCGGCCAGATTCGCGACGACATGGTGAACAAGGGCATTCAGCCCAACGCCGTGACGCTGAAGAACCCCAATTTCGCCGCCCTGGCGCGGTCCTATGGCTGCGATGCCATGCAGCCCCAGTCGCTTGCTGAGCTTGCCACGGCAATTGGCTCCGCGCTGAAGTCGAAAGGTCCGGTACTGATCGAAATCCGGCCCTCCATCGTGAAGGGCTGAACAGGCAATGACCGCGCACCGGTATGCGGTGGTGTTCGATGTGGATGGCCCCCTGCTGGACCTGACGGCACCGGAGGAAGATGCCTTCTTCGAGTCGTTCCGGCTGTTGCACGGTATCGACGGGCTGTCGCGCGACTGGGACAGCTACCGGGTGCGCAATGACCGCGAGATTATCCACGAGATCCTCGAGAACCACCTGGGCGCCGGGTTTGCCGCGCATCACTATGACGAGGTGCTGTCGGCCTATGACCGCATCCTCACCGGCGGCTTCGCCTCTGGCGCACTCACGGTGACCCCAATCCCCGGCGCAGGCGACCTGCTGCGAACATTGAGCGGCATCAACGGGTTGGCGCTTGGCACCGCCACTGCCAACATCCGCCGGGCGGCTGAAATCCGGTTGCGCGAGGCAGGCTTCTGGGACCATGTCAGCCGCTACCCTGGTGCTGCCGACGAAGGCGGTTACAAGCACGAGGTGCTGGCGCGGGTGATCGCAGACATGGATCTGCCGCCGGAACGCGTGGTGTATATCGGCGACAACCTGAACGACCTTGAAGCCGGCCGGGTCAACGGCACCCACTTCATCGGCTTCCACCTTGCCGAACCCAGGCGCCAGCGGCTGCAGGACCATGGCGCAGAAACTGTCACCGGCGATCACGGCGAGACGCTTGCCTTGATCCGGGATATGCTCAATATCGCACCATGAATGATGCCGGGATCGAGCTGAACGAGGACTGCAGGTCCATGCTGGCGGGCGGCAAAGGCCCGGCCACTCGCTTCGCCATGGAACTTGTGCTGCGCGCGGCTCACATCACCGGTGCAACCCGTCTGGTGCCGGTCACCTTCGCCCACATCGATGCCTGCTTCTATGCGGGTCAGGCCCATGTTGACTTCGCCCGTTTCATGCTGGACGGCGGTGCCAGGTTCGCAGTGCCTGCCTGGACCAACAACGGGTTGGTGAGCCTCGTCAACACCGAGGCGCGCGATCCGGAGACGGAAATGGCGCGCGGCGCGCGCGAGCTGATGCGGCTTTATTCAGAACTCGGCTGCAAGACCGTATGGACCTGCGCACCCTACCAGCTGCCCGGCCGGCCAAGGCTGGGAGATCATATCGTGGTGGGCGAGTCCAATGCGGTGAGCTTCTACAATGCCGTGGTGGGCGCGCGCACCAACAAGTACGGCGACTATCTCGACGTGGCGTGCGCTGTCACCGGCTATGCACCCTTCTACGGCCTGCACACCGATGCGGGCCGCCAGGCGACAATCCTGTTCGACACCGGCGCCATCCCGGATGAGTTGAAGCAGCAGGATATATACTTTCACCTGCTCGGCACGGTCATCGGCCAGCGCGCGGGTCACGCGGTACCGGCTATCGATCACCTCGACCCCGGTACTGGCGAAGACGCGCTCAAGGCCATTTCCGCGGCAGCAGCCGCCGCCGGCGGCGTGGAACACTGGCACGGCATTGGCCGAACGCCGGAAGCGCCGGATCTGCAAACAGCTTTTGGCAGATCACAACCAGAGCGAGTCGAAACCGTTTGTTTGCATGACCTGGCAGGCGCCCGGCGGCAGCTGACCTCCTCCATCGACGGCCCTGTGGCAATGGTGGCGCTTGGCACTCCTCACTTCTCGTTCACCGAGTTCGCCGCCCTGACCCCGATGATTGCCGGCCGGAAGGTTAGAAATGGCGTGAAACTAAGCATTTCCACCAGCCGCCATGTCCGCGACCTGGCTGTTGAAAAGGGCTGGATAGCGGATCTCGAAGCCGCCGGCGCCGAGATCATGGTGGACACCTGCAGCTACTTCTCTCCCGCCATCCGAGGTTGCAAGGGCCGGGTCATGACCAACGCCGCGAAGTGGGCCTGGTATGCGCCTGGACAGTTGGGAGTAGAAGTATGTTTCGGGTCGCTACTTGAATGTGCGGAGACGGCAATACGCGGTGACGTCTGGCGTGATCCGCAGCTCTGGCAGGGTCTGGATTGATGCAAGTTCAGGCCCGTACACTGTTTGACGGCAAAGCTGAAGCCGAGGTGATGCACCTGGATGCTCCGTTGAGTTTCTGGGGTGGTTTCGACCCGCTGACCGGCATCATCCTCGACAACAATCACCCGCAGAAGGGGCAAAGCCTGAAGGGCAAGGTGCTGGTGATGCCCGCGACGCGCGGCTCCGGCGGCACACCCGGCGGGGTGGCCGAGGCCATCCGCAACGGCTCCGGACCCGTGGCGGTCATCATGGGGGAGGGCGATGTGAACGTCATGGTGGGCGCCGCCGTTGCGCAACAGCTCTACGGGCTGACCTGCCCGATCCTCGAGGTGGCCGAGGCCGACTATGAGACGGTCGCGTCGGCCCGGCGCTTGCGCATTCTCGGGGGCGGCATCATCCAGGTTGCGGGTTAGGCCTGCCAGTCTTTCAGCTCTTCCTTGCGCTGCGCCATGAACGCCTTGAGAGCGTCATCCACCGCCTCGTCCATCGGTGGGGCTTCATAAGCTTCAAGCATCTGTTTCCACACGCGATTTGCCCGTTCCGTGGCAGTTCTGGCGCCATCCTCATGCCAGCTTTCATAATTGCGCCAGTCCGAGATCATCGGCTGGTAGAACGCCGTCTCAAAGCGCTCCAGCGTATGGCCGGTGCCGAAGAAATGCCCGCCCGGCTCCACGCTCTTGATGGCATCCACCGCCAGCGCTTCGTCGCTGACATCAAAGGGTTTCAGGCTGGCCGCCCACTGCCGGATCATCTCCGCATCGACCACGGTCTTTTCCAGCGAGGCGGACAATCCGCCCTCCAGCCAGCCAAGGCCATGATGCACGACGTTGACATGCCCCATCACGCAGGCCCACAGCGACATGGCCGTTTCATAGGTTGATTGCGCGTCGACACAATTGGACGCGTTCACATTGGACGACCGGTACGGCAGCCTGAAATGCCGTGCCAGCTGGCCGCCGATCAGCACTGCCTGCACATATTCCGGCGTGCCGAAGGCGGGCGCGCCAGACTTCATGTCGACATTGGAGGTAAACCCGCCGAACAGCACGGGCGCGCCCGGATTGGCCATCTGCGCCAGCGCGATCACGCCCAGCGCCTCTGCGGTCTGCTGCACCAGCGCGCCAGCCACCGTTACCGGGCTCATCGCGCCTGCCAGCGTGAACGGGGTTATGGCGACCGCCTGGCCATATTCGCCGAAGCACAGCAGGCCATCGAGCAGTTCCTCGTCCACCCGGCGTGGGCTGTTGACGTTGAACGAGGTCACCAGCGAGCACTGGGTCTTCAGTTGGTCAAGGCTCACGCCACGGGCAATCGCCGCCATTTCGATGGCATCCATCGCCCTGAACCGCGACACCGAGCGCACGAAGGCTGCCCGGTCCGTGTAGCGCAGGATCGCATAGGCATTGTCGAGGTGCCGGGTCGGCACCGGCAGGTCCATCGGCTCGACGATGGAACCGCCCATCATGTGCGCCACGCCCAGCGAATGGTTGAGTTTCACCAGGTTGACGAGGTCCTGGTAACTGCCGGAGCGGCGGCCCTTGTCGATGTCGTTGATGTTGGGTGGCGAGCCCACCGTGTTGAAGTTGACCGTACTGCCGCCGATCACGGTGTTTCGCGCCGGATTGCGTGCGTGCAGGTCATAGCGCTCCGGCGCCAGCGCCACGAAATGCTCCACCGTTTCCCGGTCCATGCGCACCATGCAGGTAGCCCGGTCCACCTTGCAACCGTTGGCGGCATAGATGTCGAGGCTGCGATCCGACAGGATTTCGAGCCCTGCCTCTTCCAGCACCCGGTAGGCGGCTTCGACGATGCGCATCAGCTGGTCCTGATCGATCAGCTCCAGCGGCGGCAGCGGATTGACAAGCGGCGGCAATACTTGCGGCAGGCCTGTTCCGCCACGGCCGTCGCGGGCATGTCCGCCCCTGCCCCGGCGTCTGGGGCCCTCACGGCCTGTCATGACTTCGCTCCCGGCGTGTTTCCTGTCGCCAAGCTAGGCGCATGCCAGCCGCAACACATGACAGATAGGGACAGCAACTTGGCCGCACGCGACAAACATTGACATTGGCCCTTATCCGCGCTGAAAGCACCAGCAACAGTGACCGCAACGCGCCGGCGTTCCGGCAAGGCACACGAAACGACATGACCAGCCCGACCAAGCTTACCCACCTGCGCCAGCTCGAAGCCGAGAGCATCCACATCATGCGCGAGGTTGCCGCCCAGTGCGAGCGCCCGGTGATGCTGTATTCCATCGGCAAGGACTCCGCCGTCATGCTGCACCTGGCCATGAAGGCATTTTACCCGGCCAAGCCGCCGTTCCCGCTGCTGCACGTGGACACCACCTGGAAGTTCCGCGCCATGATCGAGTTCCGCGACCGGCTGGCGAAGGAACTTGGCTTCGACCTGCTGGTGCACACCAACCAGGAAGGCCTGAAGGCTGGCGTCAATCCGTTCTCGGTGGGCTCTGCGCGCCACACCGACATCATGAAGACCGAGGCGCTGAAGCAGGCCCTCGACATGTATGGCTTCGACGCGGCCTTCGGCGGTGCGCGCCGCGACGAGGAGAAGTCGCGCGCCAAGGAGCGCATCTTCTCGTTCCGCAATGCCCAGCACCGCTGGGACCCGAAGAACCAGCGCCCGGAGCTGTGGCGCACCTACAACACCCGCATCAACAAGGGTGAATCGATGCGCGTGTTCCCGCTGTCCAACTGGACCGAGCTCGACATCTGGCAGTACATCCGCGATGAGAACATCCCCATCGTGCCGCTCTACTTCGCCGCCGAACGCCCCGTGGTGCACCGCGGCAATGACCTGATCATGGTGGACGATGACCGCATGCCGCTGCAGCCCGGCGAGAAACCGGAAATGAAGATGGTGCGCTTCCGCACGCTCGGTTGCTATCCGCTCACCGGCGCCACGGAAAGCTCGGCCGATACGCTGGAAGCAATCATCGCCGAGATGCTGGTCACCACCACCTCCGAGCGCGCGGGCCGGGTCATCGACCACGACCAGTCAGCCTCCATGGAGAAGAAGAAGCAGGAGGGCTATTTCTGATGCGTCCGCTCGACCTGACCGCCGACAACATTGCCGACTACCTTGCCGAGCAGTCGGCCAAGGACATGCTGCGCTTCATCACCTGCGGTTCGGTGGACGACGGCAAGTCCACGCTGATCGGCCGGCTGTTGTTCGAATCCAAGCTGATCTTCGACGATCAGCTGGCCGCGCTTGAAGCCGATTCGAAGCGCATGGGCACGCAAGGCCAGAACATCGACTTCGCCCTGCTGGTCGACGGCCTCGCGGCCGAGCGCGAACAGGGCATCACCATCGATGTCGCCTACCGCGCCTTCACCACGCCGAAGCGCAAGTTCATCGTCGCCGACACGCCGGGCCATGAGCAATACACCCGCAACATGGCCACCGGCGCCTCCACGGCAGACCTCGCCGTACTGCTGGTGGATGCCTCCAAGGGTATCCTCACCCAGACCCGTCGCCACGCCTACATCACCACCCTGCTCGGCATCCGCCACCTTGTGCTGGCGGTGAACAAGATGGACCTCGTCAATTTCGACCAGGCCACCTTCGAGAAGATCGAGCAGGACTTCCACGTCTTCGCCGAGGAGATCGGCGCAGGCGAGGTTACCTGCGTCCCCATGTCGGCACTGGGCGGCTGCAACGTCACCGAGCGCGGTGCAGAGACGCCCTGGTACTCAGGCCCCACGCTGCTTGAGCACCTCGAAACCATCGACATCACGTCAGCCGAAACGGACAAGCCCGCCCGCATGCCGGTGCAGTGGGTATGCCGCCCAGACCACACCTTCCGTGGCTTTGCCGGAGTCATGACGGCAGGCATGCTGCAGCCGGGAGACCCGGTGAAGATCCTGCCATCAGGCCGGGAGAGCCAGGTTAAGCGCATCGTCACCATGGATGGCGACCTCGACGCGGCGATGGCCGGCCAGTCGGTCATGCTGACGCTGGAGCACGAGATCGACGCCAGCCGCGGCAGCGTCATCTGCGCCGCCGATGCGCCGGTGCAGGTTGCCGACCAGTTCGAGGTTCAGGTCCTGTGGATGGGCGACGAGGAAATGCTGCCCGGCCGGCCGTACCTGATCAAGCTTGGCACCCGCACCGTGCCCGGCAAGCTGGCCACGCCGAAGTACGAAGTCAACGTCAACACGCTCGAGCACACCTCCGCGCGCACCCTCGCCCTGAACGAAATCGGCGTCTGCAACCTGTCGCTCGACGAGCAGGTGCCGTTTGCCCCTTACGAGGAAGACCGCGATCTGGGCGGCTTCATCATCATCGACCGGTTCACCAACAACACCGTGGGCCTTGGCCTCATTCACTTTGCGCTGCGCCGCGCCAGCAACATTCACTGGCAGGCGCTGGACGTGAACAAGCAGACCCGCGCAGCCACCAAGAGCCAGAAGCCCACCGTACTCTGGTTCACCGGCCTGTCGGGTTCGGGCAAGTCCACCGTCGCCAACATCGTCGAGAAGCGGCTCACCGCCATGGGCCACCACACCTACCTGCTCGACGGCGACAATGTCCGCCATGGCCTCAACCGCGACCTCGGCTTCACCGACGCCGACCGGGTGGAGAACATCCGGCGCGTGTCGGAAGTGGCGAAGCTGATGGCGGATGCCGGCCTGATCGTGCTGGTGTCGTTCATCTCGCCGTTCCGCTCCGAGCGCCGCATGGCGCGCGAAATGCTGGAGGCCGGCGAGTTCGTCGAGATTCACGTCGATACGCCGCTGGAAGTGTGCGAGGCGCGCGACGTGAAAGGCCTCTACGCCAAGGCGCGCGCCGGCCAGATCAAGAACTTCACCGGCATCGACTCGGACTACGAAGCACCGGAGAACGCCGAGATCCGCATCGATACCAGCGAGAAGACGCCCGACGTTACCGCCGGCGAGATCGTCGAATACCTCGAGAACGCAGGAAGGCTGAAACCCTGATGAGCGAACCCCGTGATCCCGTGATGCTGACCTGGCTGAACGGCCCGGATGTCGATGCCCTCGACATGACAAACGACGAGATACTGGCAGCGGTCGAGGAAGGCCTCAAGGCGCAAGGCACCCCCGGCGGCGCGGTCATCGAACCGCGCATGCACCTGACGCCGGACCCTGCCTTCAACGGTCACTTCAACGTACTGCGTGGCTATGTTGCGCCGATGGGGCTGGCGGGCGTGAAGATCGTCGGCGATTATGTCGACAACTACAAGCGCGGCTTGCCGTCGGAGATGGCGCTGCTCAACCTTTTCGATCCGCAAACCGGCATGCCGAAGGCGATCCTCGACGCCACCTTCATCACCGATGCCCGCACCGGCGCGCTAACCGCGCTGGGCGCCCGTCACCTCGCCCGCAAGAACTCGAAGGTGCTGGGCCACGTGGGTGCGCGCGGTACCGCCTACTGGAACGTCCGCCTGCTCGATCACCTGTTCGATTTTGACGAGATCAGGGTGCACTCCCGCCGCCCCGAAAGCCGCGATGCCTTTGCCGCAAAGCTTGCAGCCGACCTCGGCAAGAAGATCACCGTGACGGACAACTGGCGCGACTGCCTGGAAGGCGCCGACATCATGGTGGAAGCCTCACGGATCAATGAACGCCAGGAATTGTTCAACGCGGATTGGGTGACGCCCGGGACCTGCGTCATACCCTACGGCACCGTATCGGCGCTCGACATCCGGATGACCGGCATCATGGACAAGATCGTCATCGACGACTTCAGCCAGTTCCGCGCCGGCAAGCTGGGCGCACTGCGCCCTCACATCGATGCAGGCCTCGTCAGCGAGGATACCGTGCACGGCGAATTGTGCGAGATCGTTACGGGCGCGAAACAGGGCCGAGAACGCGACGACGAGACAATCCTGTTCTGGCACCGCGGCCTGTCGCTGTCCGACATCGCACTGGGCGCGGCCATGCTGGAGAAGGCAGGCCGGCTGGGCATCGGCCAGCAGCTTCGCTACCGGTAAGCACCACCGGACAACCCGCCCATCAGCACAAGCTCGCAGGCAATCGCCTCGATCTCCCGGCCAATCGGCCGGTCCTCATCCATGAATGCCGAGTACTGCCGCACCATGGCGTGTGCTTGCGCCAACCGTGGTGCAATCCTGCCAGGCTTTGCCAGGTCCACCGCCTGCGCCGCGGCAACAAGTTCGTAGGCCACCAGGTAACTCATGGTCTCGCACAACTGATCCAGCTTGCGCGCCGCAAGCGGGCTCAAGGTGGCGGCATCCTCGGCCCCGTTGGCATTGAAGCTCGATACCACCGGCACCGGGTTGGACAGGTGGATCACCTCCGCCCGCAATGCCTCCAGTGGCTTCAGCAACGGACCGAAGCCGGCCCGGCTGGTCGCCGCTGACGACAACAACGCCGGCAATCCTGACAAATCGGGCGAGCACAGCCGCTGGATGCGCGAGACAAGATCGTTGGCTGCCTGAGCCAGCGCCCGCGATGCCGTATCGAGCGCCTGCGCAAGCCACGGCGTGTGATAGTTGCCAGCCGAGATCACCCGGTCTTCCGCAATGACGACGAGCGGATTGTCGAGACAGCTGTTGATCTCGACCGTGACAGCCTGGTCCAGCATCTGCAGCGCCGCCAGCGCCGAGCCATGGATTTGTGCCACCGAGCGGATCGAGACCGGGTCCTGCAGCCGCCGCGCCGCGCCCGGCTCATGCAGGCCACTACCTTCAAGCAGGCGCATCAGCAGCGCCGCCGTTTCCGCCTGCCCCGGTTGCGGCCGCGCCCGGTTGGCAGCTGGCGCCAGCGGTGACAGGTTGGCCCTGAACCCTTCCATGCTCAGCGCCGCCGCCAGATTGGCCGCCTCCAGCACGCGGCGCGCCTTGGCCAGAGCCAGCGCCGCTGAACCCACCGAGTACGCCGGGTTGTTGCACAGCGCCAACCCGTCCTTCGGCCCCAGTTCAAGCGGCGTCAGCCCCACCTTCTTCAACGCTGCGGCAGCAGGCAGCCGTTCGCCATCTACAGTCGCCTCGCCCTCGCCGATGAGCGCATGCGCCATGCCGGCCATCACCACCAGGTCGCCCGCCCCGATGGAACCGGTGCGCGGCATCACCGGTGTGAACCCGGCATTGAGCGCGTCCGCCAGTGCATAGGCCAGATGGGGGCTCGCGCCAGCTTCGCCGCTCAGCATGGTATTGAGCCGCACCAGCATGGCGGCGCGAACCTCGGCCACGCTGAGCGGTTCTCCCACAGCCTGCGCCCGCCCCCGCACTGTCTGATAGGAGAACTCGGCCGCCTCATCGCGCGACAGAAGCTCCGTGGCGCGCATGCCAAGGCCAGTGGTCAGCCCATAGGCTGGCAGCCCCTCGTCGAAGTAACGCTCCACCACGGCCCTGCCCCGATTCATGGCCGCGGCAGCATCCGGCGCCACCTGCACCTTGCGCCCCTGCGCCACGGCTTCCACGTCCGCCGGTGACAGTGCGCGGCCTGTCAGCATCAGCGGACCATCCTGCGTCTGGGCAGCGTTCGCCCCGGCCAGCAGCCGTTCGAGATTGATCACCGCGCGCTGGTGCTGGCCCGACATGATCACCTTGCCGCCCTGCCGCGCCTCCACGTCGAAGGTCAGCCGGATACCATCAACCGCGACGAGTTCGGAGCTGACGTCCACTGGCTTTTCTGGCGTGGCCGCGCCGAGGTGCTTGAGGTCAAAGCCGGTGCCGACGCTTGCTTCGCCCTCCTCGAAAAGATGCTCGACCGCATAGAGCGCGGCGAACTCCAGATAGCCGATGGTGGCAGGCGACGACACCACGTCCACGCCGGCATTGCCGATGGCGGAGGCAAGATCGGACGGCTTCGGCCACACCTTGCCTTCATACCGCAGTCCGGGTTTGGCCGGTTTCATGAAACTTAATTCCGGAAGATTGGTCCGGCTTACCTTACGCAGGCCGGCCGGGCGGGGATGGTTTGCGAACACCGCCCGAGTCTAGGATGAAGCGGTTCGATCGCACAAGCTTGTCGCGCATGTTGCGGGCAAAACTGCTCTCCAGCGCGTTGGCGATTTCACCATCCTTGCTGGCCAGATCGCGAAGCATCTGCGCCTCGATGGCCCAGTAGCGGCTGTCGCGGATCAGTTTCACCGTCCCGTTGGCAGGGTCGCCATGCAGCGCCGTCATCTCGCCGGTAAAGGAGCCCGGTTCGCACACCGCCACCGGCTTGCCGCCGGACGAGACCAGCGCCTGGCCATCGGCCAGATAGATCAGGTGACTGACCGGCTCGCCTTCCCGGGTAAGCCGCGTCTCCTTCTCTCCCGATATCCAGATGCCATGGTTGAGCAGCTTGCGCCGCTGCGCCATGGAGAGGTTCGGCAGGTGCCCATCCATGAAGGCGCGCTCCTCGTCATTGAACCTCGCCGACCTGTTTTGATGCCAGGTGATTGCCAGCTGCACGATATTGACCAGCACCAGCAGCGTTTCCCAGAACACTCCGACCGGGTCCTTGAGCCAGAACCAGTCATAGGCGATGGCAACGAATGCCGACAGGATCACCAGTATTCGCAGCCAGGACATGCTGCGCATGACCATGGACAAAACCAGCAGAAGGTATGACGTGTGGCCAACCATGCCACCAGTGGAAAATGCGGATTCGAGTGTCAGCTCCATACGTCCATGCCCGTCTCTGTTCCGGAAGAGCAATGAAACGATGAATACGGGTCAATCTCAAGACGCTACGTAAACCCAACGGCGCTTTTCTGCCGACGCGTAACAGGCCCGTTCGACCGCCTGCACAACCAGATAATCTGACGCCTCGTTTTCCAGCGGCGCGCCATCGAGCATGTGTCGGACCACGTGGTTGCACAGGTTGAAGACGCAGTCGCCCCCAAATGCGGTGTCCGTGAAACCGAACTCGACCTGCGTCTCGTCGCGCGAGCCGTGCGCCCGCTGCCACAGCCGCCCCTGGCCATCCAGCCGGACGCTGGCGGCGGACCCCTCCAACAGCAGTTCGCCCATGGTGCGCCTTGTATTGTCGGCGGCATGGTCGACCAGCCGGTTGCCGTCCAGCACGCCCCGCACCCCGCCGGGCAAGTCGAAAATGATCAGCCCCGCGTCCTCGCCCGCAATCACCGGATTGAGGCGGCGCAGGTCGGCAAACACCGCGGACGGATTGCCGAACAGGTAGCGGAACGTGTCGATCCAGTGCACCCCGGTTTCATGCACGAGAAATCGCTCCATCTTCTGGAAATAGGGCTGGCGCGACAGGTAGGCGTCCGGCCCCTGGCCATCACCCGGCCTGAGCCTGAACGTCACCTGGTACACTTGGCCCAGCGCGCCCTGTTCGAGCAACTCCTTCACCTTCCGGTACCAGGGCTGAAAACGGAAATTCTCGTGAATGCAGATGAACTTGCCTGCCTTGCGCGACAGCTCGACCGCCTCTTGCGCTTCCTTCGGTGAAGTGCAGAACGGCTTCTGGCAGATCACCGCAATGCCGTGCTCCATGGCCGCCCGGATCAGCGGCAGGTGCGAGGACGGCGGCGTGGCAATGTCCACAAGATCTGGCCGCACCGCGTCGAGCATCACCGTCATGTCGGTGAACCAGGGCACGCCGGCAGCCTCTCCAGCCTCGCGCGCCACCTTCTCATTGATATCGCAAATTCCCGAAAGGACCGCCCCCGGCACCCGGCCCCAGGCCTCATGGTGCAGCCGTGCGAAATATCCAGCCCCGGCCACGGCGACCTTGAGCCCGCTCATGGCGCAAGTCCTTTCGCCGCCAGCAGCGGCGCGATATCCGCGCGCCAGTGCGGCAATGGGTGTCCGGCCACCGGCATCGGAAAGTGCGCAATCCATTCGCCCAGAAGGCAGCCAAGATAAGCGGTTTTCATGCCGGTTCCACCAAATGCAAGATTGGAAATGTTTGAAAGCCTGAGTGATTTAACCCCGTCGAGATGCGGCCGCCCCATTTCGCCCGCCTGGAAGGCATTCTCCACCCACGCCAGGTGATCAGGATCGACGTCCTCCAGCCAGATGGCTTGACTGCCATCAGCCGCCACCCGCACCACGCGGTTCGAGACGATGGAGGTCACCCACGCATTGCCTTCCACGTCGAAGGCCAGGCCATCAGGAAAGGTGCCGGCGCCGAACTCGCAGACCGTCTGGCGCGGGCCCAACTGGCCTGCCCCCAGCAGTTCGAAGCGCGACAACCGCCGCCCGAACGTCTCGTTGACATAGAGCCAGCGTCCCGATGGATGGACCATGCATTCGTTGGTGTAACCCAGCCCATCCGCCACGACGCGCGCCGCACCGTTTGCCTCAACGTGAACGATGAAACCATCGTCCACGTCCTTGCGGTAACCGAGCGATCGCGGCACCCGCCGGGTGGACACGGTGAGCCACAGCCCGCCCGCGCCATCGGAAATGACGAAGTTGCAGGGCGGCAGCGGCTCACCGTCAAGTTCAGTGATCACGGCCTCGGTCGAACCATCCGGCTTCAGCCGGAACACCCCGCCGGTCTCATCGCCAAGCTGCGCCGTGAGGATCGACCCACCCTCCTCCAGCGCGATGCCATTTGGCCGCAGCGGATCATCCGCCGTCCGGTCGCGGGCAAGGTGGCGGACGGTGCGCCCGTCCGGCAGGATGAGCGACACCCCGCCCCCGTCCGTCCAGTCCGGCACGATCAGCAAACCCGAGACATGGGCCAGCACGCATTCCGGCCGCCTCAGGCCCTCGCCGGCAAAGCTGAGACCCGCAAGCGGCTGCATCGCCTAATGGCTCTCGCGCGGAATCTCCGCACCGGACTTGCCGACCAGGAAGTCGAGGTCGCAGCCGGTATCGGCCTGCATGACATGGGTCTCGTGAAGCTTTGCATAGCCGCGCACCGGCGTTTCCAGCGGCCGCCACTGGTCACGGCGTCTGACCAGCTCATCATCGGTCACATCGAGATGCAGCTTGCGGGCTGCCACGTCGAGTTCGATCATGTCGCCATTGCGCACCAGCGCCAGCGGCCCGCCCGCTGCCGCCTCCGGCGCCACGTGCAGCACCACCGTGCCGTAGGCCGTGCCGGACATGCGCGCATCCGAGATGCGCACCACGTCAGTCACGCCCTTTTTCAGCAGCTTGGCCGGCAGCGCCATGTTGCCCACCTCCGGAAAGCCCGGATACCCCTTCGGCCCGCAGTTCTTCAGCACCATGATGCAGGTCTCGTCGATGTCGAGCTTCGGATCGTCGACCCGCGCCTTGTAGTCGTCGATATCCTCGAAAACGACAGCCTTGCCCTTGTGCTTCATCAGCTTCGGCGTGGCGGCGGATGGCTTCAACACCGCGCCGGACGGGGCAAGGTTGCCGCGCAGCACCGCAATGCCGCCATTGGCCTTGAACGGTTTCTTCAGCGGGTGGATGACGTCCTCGTTGTAGTTCACCACGTCCTTGACATTGGTCCATTGCGACTTGCCGTTCACCGTCTTGGCCGACTTGTGCAACAGGCCCGCCTCGGCCAGTTCCTTCATCACCACCGGCAGCCCGCCGGCGTAGTAGAAGTCCTCCATCAGGTACTGGCCTGACGGCATGAGGTTGACGAGGCAGGGCACGTCGCGGCCCAGCCGGTCCCAGTCATCAAGGGTGATCTTGACGCCCATGCGCCCGGCAATGGCCAGCAGGTGAACGACGGCGTTGGTCGACCCGCCAATGGCGCCGTTGACCCGGATGGCGTTCTCGAACGCCTTCTTCGTGAGGACCTTCGACATGCGCAGATCCTCCTTCACCATCTCGACGATGCGCCGCCCGACCATGTGGGCCAGTACGTTGCGCCGCGAGTCTGCCGCCGGAATGGCTGCATTGGTGGGCAACCCCATGCCGAGCAACTCGACCATCGAGGCCATGGTGGACGCGGTACCCATGGTCATGCAGTGACCCACCGAGCGCGACATGCAGGCCTCGGCCTCGGTCATCTGCTCAAACGTCATGGTGCCGGCCTTCTGCCGTTCCACGAACTTCCACACATGCGTGCCCGAACCGATTGTTTCGCTACCGTAACGCCCGTTCAGCATCGGCCCGCCCGACAGCGCGATGGTGGGCAGGTCGCACGACGCTGCCCCCATCAGCAGCGCCGGCGTGGTCTTGTCACAGCCCACCAGCAGCACCACGCCGTCGATCGGGTTGGCGCGGATGGACTCTTCCACATCCATCGAGGCGAGGTTGCGGAACATCATCGTGGTAGGGCGCATCAGCGTCTCGCCCAGCGACATTACGGGAAACTCCACCGGGAAACCGCCTGCCTCGTAGATGCCTCGCTTCACGCGTTCGGCCAGCACCCGGAAGTGGGCATTGCACGGCGTCAGTTCCGACCAGGTGTTGCAGATGCCGATGACCGGGCGGCCATCGAACAGGTGATGCGGCAGCCCCTGGTTCTTCATCCAGCTGCGATGGTGAAACCCGTCCATGCCCTTCTGGCCGAACCAGTATTTCGACCGGCCCTCGGGCGCCAGCGGATCGGCGCCCTTCTTCGCATGGGACTTGCCGCGATAGACGGTCTTCCTAGCCATGATCGTAGTCCTCGATGTAATGGCGCACGATATCGTCCACCGAATTGTCCTTGGGCAGTCCGAGCGAGACGGCGCGAATGTCGTCGGTCGCCGACGGCCAGCTCTTCACGATCGCCTCGATGAACGGATCCGGTTTGACGGTAATCTCGCCCAGCTTGCGATTGTGGGCGACGCGCTTCAGCGCCGCGATCATGTCGGCCACCGTCACGTCCATCGACGGCAGCGATACCGCTCGGTCATCGCCCAGTCTGTCGCCGGGCAGTTCATGGAGCGCGAGGATGCCCTCTACGATTTTGCGGTAACCCAGCACCGGCATCACCGTCTCCGGTTCCACCGGCAGCACGTAATCCTCGCCCTTCAATGGCTCGCGGAAGACGGCCGAGGCAAACGAGGAGGCCGCGGCATTCGGTTTGCCGGGCCGGATGATCACCGTGGGGAGCCGCACCGAGCGGCCATCAAGGAAGCCCTTGCGGGTATAGTCGTTGATGAGGAGTTCGCAGCAAGCCTTGGTCATGCCGTAGGTGGTCTGCGGCGTCTGTTTGCCGAGATCGCCGACAACGTCCGGCATGTGGCTGCCGCCGAACACCGCGATGGACGAAGCAAACACCAGCCGCGGGCAGGACGCGCGCGCCCTCAGCGCCTCGAACATGTTGAGCCCGCCGGTCAGGTTGACCCGGATGGCCATGTCGAAGTCCTTCTCGCCCCCGCCCGACACCACCGACGCCAGGTGAAACACCGAGATATCGTCCCGGTCGATCAGCCTGTCCACGGTGGCGCGGTCGGAAATGTCGCCGGTCACCACGCTCACCTCGCCGTCCAGCCCCATCGGCAGCGGATCGGGGGCAGCGACATCGAACAGCACCACTTCTTCCACCGGAACCTGCGTACCGTCCGGCCCGGCAAGGGTTCCCTTGTCGATAATGCGCCGCGCCAGGCGGGCCCCGATGAACCCGGTGCCGCCGGTAATCAAAACTTTCATGTCTGACGTCTGCCTCCCCGCATTTGCGCCCCGCAGATTGTGTTGTATGCGGTTGCCGAAAGCTGCCACATTGCTGGCGCAGGCGCAAAACAGATTCCGGGCGGGAGAATGAAATGACGGGCAGGCTGAAGGGCAAGACGGCACTGGTAACGGCGGCGGGACAGGGCATGGGCAGGTCTGCCGCCATCGCCATGGCGCGTGAAGGCGCAAAGGTCATCGCCACCGACATCAACAAGGATGCGCTGGCCGAGGTGAAGAGCCAGGCGCGCGGCATCAAGACCTACCTGCTGGACGTCACCAAGCCCAGGCAGGTCGAGCGCATCATCGAAAAAGTTGGCCCCGTGGATGTCCTGTTCAACTGTTCGGGCTACGTCCATCACGGCACCATCCTCGACTGTGACGACGCGGCCTGGGACTTTTCCTTCAAGCTCAACGTCAAGGCCCAGTACCGCATGGCCAAGGCGGTCATTCCCGGCATGATCGAACGCGGCGGCGGTTCAATCATCAACATGTCGTCGGTGGTGTCGTCGATAAAGGGGGCGCCGTCACGCTTCGTCTATGGCGCCACCAAGGCCGCCGTCATCGGCATGACGCGCTCCATTGCGGTGGATTTCGTCAAGCAGAATGTCCGCTGCAATGCCATCTGCCCTGGCACCATCGACACGCCATCGCTTCGTCAGCGCATGGAAAGGCTGGGCGAGCAGATGGGTGGTTATGACAAGGCACGCGAATGGTTCCTGTCGCGCCAGCCCGCCGGCAAACTGGCCGATGCCGACGACGTGGCCCCGCTGATCGTCTGGCTGGCGTCGGACGAGTCGTCGTTCGTGACGGGCCAGAACCACGTCATCTGCGGCGGCTGGTCGATCTAGGGTCAGGACAGCGCGTTCAGGTCACTCGGCAGCCGTTGCCTCTGCAGATTCATCATCGCTGGAGGCAATGAATCCGCCGGACTGGCGCGCCCACAACGAGGCATACAAGCCACCCTGCTCCAGCAGTTCCGCATGGTTGCCCATCTCGACGATGGCGCCCTTGTCCATCACCACCAGCCGGTCCATGGCTGCGATGGTAGACAGCCGGTGGGCGATGGCGAGCACCGTCTTGCCCTGCATCAGGCTGGAGAAGCTTTCCTGGATGACGGCCTCCACCTCTGAATCGAGCGCGCTGGTGGCTTCATCGAGAATGAGGATAGGCGCGTCCTTGAGCAGCACCCGGGCAATGGCAATGCGCTGGCGCTGGCCGCCTGACAGCTTGACCCCGCGCTCGCCGACATGACTGTCGTAGCCGGTGCGGCCGCGCTGGTCCTCAAGCTTGAGGATGAAATCGTGCGCCGCCGCCTTGCGGGCCGCCTCCTCGACCTCATCCATGCCCGCTGACGGGCGACCGTAGCGGATGTTGTCGGCGATGGAGCGGTGCAGCAGCGAGGTATCCTGGGTGACCATGCCGATCTGGGCCCGCAGGCTCGACTGCGTGACCTTCGAGATATCCTGCCCGTCGATCAGGATGCGGCCCTGTTCGAGGTCATAGAATCGCAGCAGCAGCGATACGAGCGTCGACTTGCCTGCGCCCGAGCGGCCGACAATGCCGAGCTTCTCGCCCGGTTTCACCGTCAGCGACAGCTTGTCGATGATGCCCTGGTCAAGCTGGTCGCGGTCCTTGCCATAGTGAAAGCCGATACCTTCAAAACGGATCTCGCCGCGCGGCACCGACAACACGCCGGCACCGGGCGCATCAACCACGCTGCGGGCGCGCGAGATCGTCTCGACCCCGTCCTGCACCACGCCGATGTTTTCGAACAGGCCCGACACTTCCCACATGATCCAGTGCGACATGCCCTTGAGCCTGAGCACCAGCCCGATGGCGAAGGCGATGGCGCCGGCGCTCACCGCCCCGATCGACCACAGCCAGAGCGATGTCGCACCGACGGCGAAAAGGTTCAGCGCATTGAGCACGTTGAGCGACGTGATCAGCTTGGTCGACAGCCGCATCTGCTGGTGGACATTGTCGAGAAACGGTTCCATGCCCTTGCGCGCATACTCGTCCTCGAATTCGGTGTGGGCGAACATCTTCACCGTGGGAATGTTGGTGTAGCTGTCAACGATACGGCCCGTTACCAGCGAGCGTGCGTCCGCCTGCGCCTTCGACACACGCTTGAGCCGCGGCACAAAATGATAGAGCGCGCCAACATAACCGATCAGCCAGCCCAGCATGGGCAGCGAAAGCCGCCAGTCGCTTTGCGCAAACAACACCAGGGCGGCGGTGAAATAGACAATAACGAAGACGAACACGTCCGCCGATTTCAGCACCGTTTCGCGCACCGCCAGCGCGGCTTGCATCACCTTGGTGGCAATGCGCCCGGCAAAGTCGTTCTGGAAGAACTCCAGCGACTGACGCAACACATAGCGGTGGGCCTCCCAGCGGATGCGCATGGGAAAGTTGCCCATCAGCGTCTGGTGGACGATCAGTTCATACAGGAAGTTGAGCAGCGGCTGCAGCACCAGCACCAGCCCGGCCAGCAGCAGCAGCTCGACCTTGTAATCGGCAAACACCGCATCCGGAGAGGTCTTCGCCAGCCAGTCCACCACCGAACCCAGAAAGGCGAACAGCGAAACCTCGATGATAGCCACGGTGGCTGCCAGCAGCGAGGTCGTGGCAATCCACGGCCAGAACGGCTTGGTATAAAACCAGATGAACCCGCTCAAGGTGGCAGGCGGCATCTTCGCCTCGCCTTGCGAAAACGCTTCGGTACGGGTTTCAAACCATTTGAACAGGCGGTCGATCATGATGCCTCGTTGCAAGGCCCGTCCCGGATGGTCCGGCCTCTTCCGGGCCAACGCCTAGCACGGGATCGCGTTGCAACAAAGACACCGGGCAGCCGGGCAGCAATGCATGCAGGTCAGGCCTGGATGGCCTCCAGCACCTTGCCGGCGATCTGCTTCAGGCCGGCCTTGCCGCCCACCTCGCAGGGCACCAGGGCGCCGTCTGCAAAGGCTGACGGTACCGCAAGACGAAACGTCTCGCCGGCCTCGCTGAACGCCTCGTCGCCCGTGCTCTCGCCCAGCCAGTCGAGCATCATGGCACCGGACAGCAACATGGCCGTGGGGTTGGCCTTGCCGGTACCCATGATGTCGGGCGCGGTGCCGTGACAGGGCTGGAACAGTGCGTGCTTGTCGCCGATGTCCGCAGACGGCGCCATGCCCATGCCGCCCATCAGCGCTGCAGCCGCATCGGACAGGATGTCGCCGAACATGTTCTCCGTCACCATCACGTCCCAGTTCCACGGGTTGCGGATCAGCGACAGCGCCATGGCATCGACATACCAGTGATCGGCCTTGATGTCGGGGAACAGCGCGGCGCGCTCGTAGAAAACCTTGCGCATGAAGGCGAAGGCGGCAAACACGTTGGCCTTGTCGACGCAGGTCACCCGGCCCTCGCCCCGGCCACGCGCCTTGCGCCGCTGCGCCAGCCGGAAACCGAAGTCGGCCAGCCGCTCTGTGGCCTTGCGGGTTATCAGCAGCGTTTCGCGTGCTTCCTGGTCGCCCTTGAGTTGAGGGGTCATGCGCGAATGAAACAGCCCCTCGGTGTTCTCGCGGATCAGCACGAAATCGAGGTTGGCGGCGCGCGGGTCCTTCAGCGGCACCGGCGAACCGGGAAAGGTTTCCACCGGGCGCACCCCGGCATAGAGGTCGAAAATCTCGCGCAATTCGATCTGTGGCGTGATCTCACGCCCGTCCGGGTAGCGCACCTCCGGCAGGCCCATGGCGCCGAGCAGCATCACGTCGGCTTCACCTGCCCGCTTTACCACATCATCTGGCAGAGCCACGCCGGTATCGCGGAATACTCCGGCTCCGGCCTCCAGCGTTTCGAACGAGAAGCTGAACCCGCCATGGCGCGCCGCCAGTGCATCGAGGCAGGCAACGCAAGGTTCCATCACCTCGCGGCCGATGCCGTCACCCGGCAGTACCGCGACGTGGATTGAATTCGATGACGCCATTGAGATGCCTCCTGCCCCGCAATCGAGGCCGCAGGCTGTCGCATCAACGCAGGCCTTGCAAGCAAGTTATTCTCACCCGCTAGTCAAGCCCGTTATCACGACCATTACTTGGTCAGGATCACGCTGCCGCCAGTAGCCCCGAGCCCGGCGGGAACCGGTACGTCTGTCAGGTGGTAGTTCGAGTTCAGTACAAGACGGGGATATTTGTTCAACTGTATGGTGTTGGCAATGATTGCCGTGTAGGCGGATTGGTCCGCGACAGGCTTTTTCGAGGATACCGCGAAATTGCCCTTTGGCAGATAGATGGTGCCGACCAGTTCACGGGCGTTCTCGCTCACGATTTCATGTTTCTGGCCTGCAGGATTCGATCGGTCTTCATAGAACAGCAGGCCTGCCATCTCTCCGCTTGTAGGAGCGCTCAAGCTAACTGTCGACCCTCCCGCGAACAGGAACCTGGCCCCACTGCCGGTGAGGAAAAAGCCCACATTACTGCCTGTGACAGTGGCTGTATGGGTGACTTGAAAGCTGCCGTCCTTGATGATGTAGGTACCTTCGTTGAACGTTACATTCGACGTACCTGAAATTAGCAGGCCACCGCAGTACACCCCTGGATGAAGCGTGCGCACTTCGCTGTTAACGGACAGATTGGTGTAATCGCACGCTCCGGCGACAGGTGCCGGGCGTCCGGCAAGAGGGTCAGCCATTACCGGACAATCCGACACTGGCGCCGGATTAATGTTCGATGACCCACCAGCGTATCCGCCCGAAGTGCATATCGCCGATGCCATCAGCAGCGAATTCTTGTATGAACTCAGGCCGGTTGTGGACACCGAGTTGGAATAGGCTCCGCAGTCATTTGCCTCGAGGACGGCGTCCCCGGTCAAAGTCAGTGCCGCCGAGGCGCCGGGATCGAGCGCGAGTACACAGATCTTGGTCCCGCCAACCAGTTTCGCAGCGGTCGTCACAACAGCGGGTGTCTTTACGTCGCCCAGCAGCACGTGAGCCAGCATCGGCGACCAGTCCTGCGACAGCACCACCTTGACCTCGTCTCCCGACATACTGATCGTGGTTTGGACACTGATACCGTCCTGGCCCTTCTGCCAGGCAATCTCTTCGGCCTTCTGCTTCACATAGCTCTCGACTGCCGCTTTCGCGGAATCGGAGCTCATGTTGGCAACCGCCATGCTGCGCACTGCTGCCACGGCCGCACCGTCGGCGAGCCCCTGAAGGTTCGCTACGGTGGTGTTGTAGCGGGCATAGTCGACAGCAACACCGGCAACCCCGACAAGCAGCGGGGCTATGATGCCGAAAATCATCGCCACCGACCCTGCGGTCTGTCTTGCGAGTGCCTTTAGCCGAGCAATCATGAATGGTCCTGAGGCAGAAAGGGCAGAGGACACTGCCAGTTCAAAGATCGTCTGGCAGATTACCTTACGAGACTGCAGCGGACGTTAACGCACCATTTCAAACTGCCGGGTTCAGCGCTTGCGGTTACCGGTTTGTTAATCGCCACACTCGCTGGCAGCTGATGGGGGCCTCAACCCGCTCCTCCAGCCAGCGTTTGTTAACCATAACAGGTCTATCAAGGAGGCTGGCCGGGCAAGCCCTTGCGCGGTCTTGGGAAGTTACATCCAGGTGCTGCCTTTGCGAGACGCGCTTCTGAAGGTCCTGACATTCAACATTGCCCGCAAGATCACCGTGGTCGTGCTGGCCGCCGTGCTTGTTGCCGTACTGTCGGCGACCAGCTTTTACGTCTATCGTCAGACGACCCAGAACCTCGAAGCCCGCGAAGCCATGCTGACCGCCACGGCACAGGTATTTGCAGCAAGTGTTGCGCCGCACCTGAAGTCCGGGGACAAGCAGGCAGCACTCAATTCCCTGCGCGCGATAGGCAAGCTCAATAACATCCCGTACATCGCAGCCAGCCTCGGCGACGGCCAGATCTTCGCTGCCCTCGGCAGCGCCGTCATCGTCGAGCAAGGCCAGGGTCTCGGCACGATCAGCCCGGACAAGTCGGCCAAGGGCGTAATGGCAATGGTGGTAAATCCAACCATGTCTGTATCCGTCGAGGCCATACAGGGCGGCCAGCGCGTCGGCTTCGTCTCCCTGCTGGCAGATATTTCGGACCTGCGCAGCCAGCTGCTTGAAGGCGTGTTTGCATCGATGATCGCCGCGCTGTTCGCCTGCGTGCTGGGCCTGGGCGTTTCGTCGGGCCTGAAGCGCAGCGTCACCTCGCCGCTGGCCAGCCTGATGCAGGTGATTGCCCGGGTGCGCGACGAGCATGACTATTCGGTACGCGCGGAGCGGCTGAGCAATGACGAGATCGGCAAACTTGTCGACGCTTTCAACTCCATGCTGGACCAGATCAATGCCCGCGACGTTGACCTGGCCCGCCACCGGGCAGGCCTTGAGCGCACGGTCGAGCAACGCACGTCCCAGTTGCGCATCGCCAAGGAAGCCGCCGAAGCGGCATCGGAAGCCAAATCCAGCTTCCTCGCCACCATGAGCCATGAAATCCGCACCCCCATGAACGGCATCATGGTAATGGCCGAACTGCTCGCCGCAGGGCGCCTTCCGGGCGGCATGCAGCGATATGCCGATGTGATCGTCAGTTCCGGCCATTCGCTGCTGACAATCATCAACGACCTGCTCGACCTTTCCAAGATCGAGGCCGGCAAGCTGCAGCTGGAGAGCGTGGCCGTAACGCCACGCACGGCGATCGACCACGTGCTGGCGCTGTTCTGGGAACGCGCCAATTCAGGCGGCGTTCAGCTGGTCTCCTATGTTGATCCCAAGGTGCCGCAAACCTTTACCTCGGATCCGGTGCGACTGACCCAGATTCTCACCAACCTTGCCAACAACGCCATCAAGTTTACCGAACAGGGCTATGTCGGCATTGCCGCGCGCATGGTGAAGGCGCCGGTCGAAGGCGATCCGGACCAGATCGAGTTTACCGTCATCGATACCGGCATCGGCATCAGCGAGGACAAGCTTGCCACGATATTCGAAGCGTTTACGCAGGCCGACGCCAGCACGACCCGCAAGTACGGCGGTACCGGTCTTGGCCTGTCCATCGTCAAGCGCCTCGTGGATGCCATGGGCGGCACCATTGCCGCACAAAGCAGGCCGGGTCAGGGCAGCCGGTTCATCGTCACCCTTCCGTGTCCTGGCGCCAGCTCTCACGCTGCACCGCGTCTCGATGATTGCACGCTTGCCCCGGCTCTTGTCTGTCTCGGCGACGAAAGCCTCGCGCGGGCCATAACCAGCCAGTTCATGGCCTTTGGTCTGAAGGTTGAAGCCCTGCCTGCCACCAGCATCACGCCCGGCGTGCTTGGCCGGTATGAGGTGATGTTTACCTCGGTACAAATTGCCCACGACATCCTCGATCTCAACGCGGCAAAGCTGCCGCGGATGATCATCGTACAACCGATTGGCAATTCCGGCGCCCAGTCCATGCTGGCCAGCGGCCTTGCCCACGACATCCTGCCTTTGCCGCTGTCACAGGCTGACATGGAAGCCCTTGCAGGCAGCCTTGCCGGTGGCGCCCTGCGCGGCCGCAAGGCGCTGGATTCAGCAAGCAGGCAGACACTCGACCTGCCCGATCTCTCCAGCGTCAAGGTTCTTGTGGCCGACGACAATGCCGTAAACCGTGAAGTCGTCTCGGAGGTGCTTCGCCAGTTGAAGGCCGGCTTCGACATGGCCGAAAACGGCTCGGAAGCCGTCAGGCTGTGGCGCCGGAACAGGTATGACGTGGTGCTCATGGACTGCTCCATGCCGGTCATGGACGGTTTGAAGGCAACACGGCTGATCCGCGAGGAAGAACGGGCAACAAAACGCTCGCGCACGCCGGTGATTGCGCTGACGGCCCACCTCGAGGGCGGAGGCACGGCGCATGCCTGGCGTGACGCCGGCATGGATCGCAAGATCACCAAGCCGTTCACCCTGCAACAGATTGCCAATGCCCTGCAGGAGCTGGGCGGCACCGGGTCATCAACTGCAGCAGAAGCGGTCATCCGTCCAGATGAACCCGTCTCGCGGGATGATTGCAGTGCCGTGAGCCTGCCGCAACTCGACGAAACGGTTCTGGCCGGTCTCACCAGCATCGGCAGCGACGACCCGGCCTTCCTTGCGCGCATGATCGCCCTGTTCGAAACCAGTGCCGGGCCGGCACTGGAGCGCATAGAGGCGGCAGCTTCGCAGACCGAAAGCGTGGCCCTTGCCGACGCCGTTCACGCCTTGAAGTCCATGGCCTCCAACATGGGTGCAGCCCGCCTGGCTGCCATCTGCGCGGACATCGAACGCCGCGCCCGTGATGGCGAGGCCGTCGACATGGGACTTGCCTGCCGCCAGGTATCAGAAGAACTGAACGCAGCGATAAGTGCCCTTCAAAAACGTTGCAATGCAGCCTGACGGACACGGCTGGTGCAACTTGCAAATGGCGGCGAACTGCGCCATCCATCTGCCGGCCCGTTAGGCGACGTACCGGAAAGAACCTGTCCTTCATGTCCGCATCCGCCGATCATCGCTACTGCGTTCATGGCCTGCTGGTGCAGGCCGCTTTCGCGGTACCGGAGCTGCTGCCGGTGACGGCAGATCATCCGGACCACGTACTCGATGCCACGCCCGTCAGCCTGACCATGTCCAGCCTGCCCGGCACGATCCCTCACCGGGCTGTGTCAAAGGATGGCTACCTGATCTCGGATTCCCAGGTGTTCATGTCCCTCACCAAAGGCATCCGTTGCCTGGTGGAGGCAGGCGCCGCAGTCACCGTCGATCCCGGGCATGGCGCCAATGAACCGGCGGCCCGCTTGTTCGCCCTGTCAGCGGGCATCGGCAGCCTGCTCCATCAGCGTGGGTACTTTCCGCTGCACTGCGCCGCCATCGACACGCCAGCCGGCTGCGTGGTGTTTGCCGGCAATGCCGGCGACGGCAAGTCGACGCTCGCGGCAAGCCTGTCGGGCGCCGGGTTCATGCTGTTCACTGACGACCGGTTGACGCTGCACCGCACCAGCCAGTCGGAGTATACCGCCGCGCTGTCCATGCCGGTACTGCACCTGTTCGAGGAAGGCGCTGGCCTTGCCGGCCTCGATGGCAGCGAACTGGCCATCGACAGCTACCGGTTCGGCAAGCACATTCATCTGGTGCCGGGCCGGTACGCGGCAGAGCCGCGGCTGGTTGCAGGGCTTTACTTCACCGACTGGCATGAAGATGCTGCCGCCGCGCCGGTGATCGGCCCGATGGGCAGCATCGATGCCATGATGCGGCTTCGGCGTGACGTCTCGCTTGCCCACCTCGTCGAACTGCTCGGCCACGAGAAACGCTTCCTGCCCTGGGCCGCGGGGCTGTGCAGGTCCGTACCCGTGTTCAGCCTGCGCCGGCCGAAGGACATGGCCCGGCACCGCGAAAGCCTGGACTTGATTATCCGCCACGTTCGGGAGAACTTCTTCGCATGAGCACAGCCGCCATCAATGCCGCCACCGTGCTGAGCCGGTCAGCCGAACTGCCACAGGCAGAACTCGGACCCGACGACACCGTTCTGCTGGATGCCAACCACGGCGTCTATTACGGCCTCGAGGGACCGGCCCGCGCGATCTGGGACATGCTGGCGAGCGACCTCACCTTCGGCCAGGTCTGCGACCGGCTGATCGAGATGTACGATGTCGATGCCGAGACCTGCAGGCGCGACACCCTGGCCTTCGTGGAGCAGCTTGTCGAGAACGGTCTTGTCACCGCGCGCTGAAACGGCCGTGCGCAAGCTGATGCGCCTGAGCGCGCGCGAACTGGCAGCCATTGCCACGGCCTGCCGGCTGCTGGCGCAGGCGCGGATCGACCTGGCCCGCCAGCCTGTCCGCCTTGTGCTGGAGGACCTCGCCTCCCCACCTTCGCAACTGCCTGTTTCCGGGCATCAGGCGAAGCTGGTCAGTTGGGCCATTGCCGCCGCCGCCGTGCGTGTTCCATGGCGGGCGGATTGCCTGATCCGCGCCATGGCTGCAGCCAGATGGCTGCGCCGCGAGGGAGCGGTATGGAAACTTTCCATCGGCGTACGGCGCGAACCCGACGGCCGGCTTGGCGCTCACGCCTGGCTGGAAAGCGGCGGCGTCGTCATCACCGGCAACTTGCCGGACCTCAACTCGTTCCGGCCCATTCCGCTGGAAGAGTTTGGCAAGCTCGACCTGCCGCTGGACTGAGCCGCTTGCACCCGCCGCAAGGCGATTCGTGCGAAAATTCAACACCAGGTTAACCGCAAATGAACCATACCTGCTTCAACTCTGAGCCAAGCAAAGAACGGCCTCACAACAATCTGAAGGTGTCAAAAATGATGCAAAAATCAGCCGTCAGAAGGCAAAACCTGGCCATTCACGACTTCGTACCGGTGATCGCACCAGCCAAGATTGTCGAGCTTGTGGGCAACGATCAGCATAGTGCAACCGGGCAGCAATGACCTGAGATTTTCGGTCACCCTTTGCTCGTCGCGCGGGTTGAGCGCACTGGTCGCCTCGTCGAGCAGCAGCAGTTTCGGCCTATGCACCAGTGCACGCGCCAGGGCAATACGCTGGCGCTGGCCGCGCGATAGCCGCTGGCCCCGGTCACCGAGTTGCTCATCGAGCTGTCCAGGCAGCCTCTTCACGAAGTCATCCGCCCCTGCCTGCTGCAAGGGCTTCCAGACAAGGTCGTCAGAAAGCCCGTTTCCGGCGAACCTGGTAACGTTGTCGCGAACGGTAGCATTGTTCAACTGGGTGTCCTGCACCACGTAGGCCACCTGAGCGCACCATGCGGCGCGGTTTTCATCATCGAGCGGCACCCCGTCGATCCGCACCACTCCTGCATCCGGCTTGAGCAAGCCGGACACCAGGTCCAGCAAGGTTGTCTTGCCTGCACCTGACAACCCGGCCACGACGGTGGCGCGGCCCTCACGGATAGTGATGTTGATCTTGTTCAGCACGGGATCAGCCGCGCCTGGATAGGTAAACGAGACATCCCTTAATTCAATTTCACGGTCGAAGGCCGGCGCGGTCCCCTTGCCATCAGCTGCACTGTCGCGGTGCTGCACCATGTTGTGGGTCAGTCCCGACAGCCGTTGCCACGCCGGCAACACGAACAACATTTCGCGCAACGATGACTGCAGGCTCCGCACCGCCGGGAACAGCCGGATGAAGATTAGCGCCACGGCAACGGGACCAGCCTGCAGCGTCGTCTGGTATTGCGTGGCGAGGTAGACCAGACCGATCAGCAGGAACGCCCCCGCAACCTCGTGAAACAGCCCGATGGACGAAGCGGCGCGGGCCCTGGATAGGCCGGTATCGCGATACTTGCCTGCCATCTCCTCGAAAATCTGCTGGCGATCCTGACCGGCATTGGCGACCTTCGCTGCCTTTAGGTCGTCCAGCTCACGCGCGAAGGCCGCGAACAAGTCCTCCAACTGCCCGGCGTGGCGCCGGGACAGCTGCAGCAGCTTCATGTCGAACGCCAGAACCGGGATTGCCACAACCAGCGCAAGACCGGCCACGATCAATGTCAGCCGGGGCTCGATCGCCGCCGCGACCAGCAGGCTGACCATGGCGATGGTAAACGCCGACACCATTCTGGCCAGCACGACGATGCCGTATCCCGACTGCTCGGCGTGAACGCTCAGCGAATGGTTGATCCGGGAGGCATCCTGCAGCGCAAGATGCGGCCAGGCCGCATCAAGCGATGCGCGATGGGCCCGCACGCGGATGTGGTACAGGAACTCGCCTTGCAGGCGCGCCGACACCTGCTGCTGCACGAAACCGATGGCCGACCGTATCAGCATGACCAGCAGGAAAAGCACCAGCACGCCGGTGAGAGTGAGGCTGGAAAGCCAGTTGACGGCAGCTGCCGGCAGATAACTGCTGCCAGCCTGCACGGCTTCTCCATTGACGCGGGCACCGCCAAAACCGAGCAGCGCCAGCAACGGCAGGATGAGCACGAGGCCGAACCCCTCGCTGAGCGACCTCAGCAGCATCAGCCCTGCGGCCAGCAGCATCTGACCCGGCTTGAACCGCCAGACCGCTGCCAGGTAGCTGGCAAGCACTTTCAGCATTGCCTCGTTCAAACCCAGCCTCGCAGCCGGTAAACAGCCAGCCCTATCCACTCCTTCAGGCAAAGTGTGCTTGTCATCAGCGCATCGGCGGATGGCAGGTAGCCAAACGGAAAGCCGGAGCTGATCGAGGAGGACTGGGTATCGATGGAGACCGGCGTGAACCTTATGCCTGCCCGCCTGAATACAGCCGCAGCCCGCGGCATGTGCCAGGCCGAGGTAACCAGCAGCGCCGTTTCGAGGCCGTTATCCGCCATCAGTTTCGCCGTCAGAACGCCGTTTTCGTAGGTATTGCGCGAGTTGCCTTCCTGCAGGATCGCTGCTTCGCCGACGCCAAGCTGGCCCAGCAGTTGCGATGTGTACTCGGCCTCCGGATCCCGGTCGGGATCGGGAAACAACTGGCCGCCGCTGGCGATGATGCGCGGGGCCAGCCCGGCCTTGAACAATCTCGCCGCATGAATGACCCGGTCAACGCTTTCCTGCATGTCGGGATTAGGGTTCAGCGGCGTCGGCGCATTGATCGACCCGCCAAGCACCACGATGACATCAGCCGGGACCAAGTTCTGCACCGGCACCACCGGATACTGGCGCTCCAGAGACGATGCCAGCAACGCCGCCACCACCGGCGTCGCGGCGAGCCACATGTAAAGCGTTCCACAGACCAGCACGGTCAATCCGGTGCGCTTCCAGCCCCATGCAAGAAACAGCAGGCACGCCAGCACTGACAGCACCGCGAAGCCGGCTGGATAGGCGAAAACCGGGACGATCTTGTCAAGCAGGATGGACATGGCGGAGTCAGTTTGGCTGTTGGCTGCGCGATTTGTCGAGCGGCTTTTGGATTGCCCCTGCGCAGCAGGCAAAGCCCGTTCAGGCGGTGCACGCAAAACGAGTCAACTGAGTTCAATTTCAATTCTTCCGTAAAGACTCTCTTAGGTCCTCGCGCTGTAGTTTTACGCTCTGCTGCATCTGCGCGTCTGCGTGGATGAAGCAGTGCGTTGCCCAGTGGAGAGATGAGACAGTGAGTATGTATTGCCTAATCAGGCTGGCCGTTCAGGCTGGCGTTGCCCGGGTGCGTTGAGATGAGCACCATTACCGGCGACGCCAATCCCAAGTTGAACAGTGTTGCCGGAACAGACGCGGAACACACCTTCATAAGTCATTGAATTTCGTAGATGTGGGTTTGATGCCGAAAATGAGTATAGTAACAACATTTTCGTGAGAGCGGCTGATTTCATTGATTCCAGGTGGGATTAGCGATAACAACATCGTCATGTTCGTTGTCGAAAGAGTCGCCCGCGGTCATCGCTACCTCTACCTCGTCGAAAGCGTGCGCGAGGGCAAAATGGTGCGCCAGCGCACCATCAAGGCGCTCGGGCGCAAAGATGCACTCGTCGCCAGCGGGGAACTCGACCGGCTCGCAGCCTCCATCGCGCGGCATGCTGAGCGCTGCGTTATCCTTTCCGACATCGACGCGGGCAAAATCCAGGCTCTGCGCATTGGAGGCCCGCTGCTGTTCGCCCGGCTGTGGGAGTGGCTCGGGATCGATGCCGTACTGGCTGAGGTGCTGGAGGGGCGTGCATTTGGCTTTGATGTCGAACGCGCCATATTCGTTGCCACCCTGCACCGGCTGTTCGTCTCGGGCTCGGATCGATCCTGCACCGACTGGATGAAGAGCTACGCCATCGAGGGGGCAGGGGAACTGGCGCTTCATCACTTCTACCGCGCCATGGCCTGGCTGGGCGAGGAGATAGCGGAGAAGGCCGAAGGCGCTTTGGCGCCGCGCTGTGTGAAGGATGTGATCGAGGAGAAGCTGTTCGAACGGCGTCGTGACCTGTTCACGGATCTGAGCCTGGTGTTCATGGATACCACTTCGCTGTCGTTCTACGGCGCAGGGGGCGAGACGCGGGGACGCAGAGGCCATTCCAAGGACCACCGGCCCGAGCTTGCGCAGATGATCCTTGCCGTGGTGATCGATGCGCAGGGCCGGCCGATCTGCACCGAGATGGTGCCGGGCAACACGGCGGATGTGAAGGTCCTCCTGCCGATCGTCAACCGCCTGCGCACGCGCTTTGGCATTACCCGCTCATGCGTTGTGGCCGATCGCGGGATGATCAGCGCCGGGACCATTGCTGCGCTGGAAGAGCTGGGCATGGAATACATCCTCGGTGCCCGCGAGCGCTCGAGCAGCATCGTCCGCGACATCGTACTCAGGGATGATGCCCCGATGGTTCCGCTGGTGCTCGAGCGGCAGGCGGGTGACACCCAGCTCTGGGTCAAGGAGGTCCGCGTTGGCAAAGGCCGCGATGCCCAGCGCTATATCACCACGCTGAACGAGGCCGAGGCTGCAAAGGACAGGGCCGACCGGCAGGCGATTATCGATGGTCTTCAGACCCAGCTCAAGAAGGGCGACAAGGCGCTCATCGGCAACTCGGCCTGGCGCCGCTATCTCAAGGCCAGCGGCAAGGGCTTCGAGGTTGATCTGGGCAAGCTGGCTGACGAGGCGCGCTGACGGGATCAGCGTGCTGCGCACCAATGCGAGGATCACCCCCTTGCAGGCCGTCATCCGTTACCGCGATCTCTTGCAGGTCGAGGCGCTGTTCCGCGTTGCCAAGGCGAGCTTTGATACCCGGCCGATCTTCCATCAATCCGACGCTGCCATCCGCGGCCATGTGTTCGTCTCGTTCCTGGCCCTGACGCTCGCCAAGGAACTGATGCGCCTATGCCAGGAGAAGGGGTTGCGCCCCGAGTGGCAGCCGCTGCTCAACGATCTCGACCGGCTCCAGCAGGCAACAATCGAAAAAGACGGCAAGGTCGTCACGACGCGCACACATGTGACAGGCGAGGTTGGAAACGTCTTCAAGGCCGCCGGTATCGCGCTCCCGGTAAACCTGAGCGAACAGCCACAGGCATAGGTGCTGGCGCGTGCCAGCGCGACCACACAGCAATCACAAATGTAGTGGTAACACTCGTGCGCCTGCGCGCACCTTATTGATATGCTTGGGATTTATCAAAAGCACTGTTTAAGTTGGGCCAATGACAACATCCTCGACGGCACCACCTCCGATGACATCATCGATGGGCTGGGTGGCAATGACACCATCAACGGTGGCGATGGCAACGACACCATTTCGGGTGGAGACGGCAACGATTTCATAGATGGCGGCGCAGGCAGCGACACCATCAATGCCGGCGACGGCGACGACATCGTTGTCTATGACGCAGCCGACGACCCCGCCAACATCGACGGTGGCAACGGCACCGACATGATCCTGTTCACCAATGGTGACTGGTTCGAATTCGACATTACCGCGCACGGCTTTGAACTGATTGGCGAGCGCTACATGGACGGGACCGACGAGGTCACCGACGTGTACGACGCAAACCTGTTCCTGCAGGAAGAACGCCGCCTGCACGCCGACGGCTATTACACGCTCACCACATTCGACTACTACGATCTGGAAACGTGGTCGGAATGGATTCGCGAATACGACGATCAGGGCAACCTGATCAACGAGACCTTCGTTGCCGACGAGGGCACCGGCGGCGGCAATACCGCGCCTGAAGTCTTTGCCGGCGTTACCGAAGACCTCGTTCTGGTGGTGAGTGGCAACCTGTTCACCGACTACACCGGCCCCACCCGGTCCTGACCAGCTTCGCTGGACAATCGCTTCCACCAACCGGCACCATCACCATCAACGGCCTCTACGGCACGCTGGAGATCGATGCAGCCGGAAACTACACCTACACCCTGAACAATCCGTCGGTTCAGTATTTCACCACCGACGACCGGATTCCCGACACGTTGGCATTCGAGTTCAACGACGACAATGGCTCCTACTACACCGACCTCGTCGTCGAGATCACCGGCAACAACGATGCCCCCATTGCCACGGACAACACGGCAATCGTCCAGAAGGATACTGACTTCACAGACAGCGGCAACTTGCTGACCGACGATGACGGTTTCGGCGTTGATAACGATGTCGAAAACCAACCCATCGGCATCATCGAGGTGAACGGCGTCGCCATTGCGCCAACGGGCGATACGGTCATCACCGGCACGTACGGCACGCTGACCATCAACGGTGCCACCGGCGCCTATACATACACGCTCGACAACAACAACATCGCGGTACAGGCGCTGGACCTGAACGAGACCATCATCGACTCGTTCATCTACACCATCACTGATGCGGCAGCCGATGACACCGCCACCCTCGATGTGACCGTTCTCGGCACCGCCAGCGGTCCGCAAACGGTCCCGGATTCCGCACAGACCCATGAAGACGACATGGTAGGCGTAACCGGCAACGTGCTTGTCAATGATTCAGGTATCGGCCTGTTCGTTTCGGACGTGAACGGCGTCGCCGTAGCAGCGGTCGGCGAAACCACGATCGCAGGCACTCACGGCGCCTTGACCCTCGATGCCGCCGGCAACTTCTCCTACCTGGTCAACACTGCATCGGCCACCGTGCAGGCGCTCAAGGCTGGACAGACGCTCAGCGAGACATTCACCTACACCGCCGAAAACAGTTTCGGCACGGAAATCGCCAACCTGACCATCTCCATCAACGGCGCGAACGACATTGCCGTGGTCGGCGGCGACGATGCGGCGGAAGTGACGGAAGATGGCGGCAATCCGCCGTTCGACCTGGGGGTTCTCACGGTGGATGACGTTGATGCCGGGGAGTCCTCGTTCGTCGGCGGAACCTACAATGGCACATTCGGCACCGTGCAGCTGACGGCGCAGGGCAGCTATACATACACCCTCAACAACGTCCATCCGCAGGTACAGGCGTTGCCCCAGGGCGCAACGCTGAATGACATCGTCACTGTGCAGACGCTTGACGGTACGACCCATGATATCTCGGTGGTAATTACCGGCACCAACGACACCGCAGTGATTGGCGGGGTCAACACCGCCTCGCTGACGGAAGAAGCCGACCCACTGACGCTGAGCGCCAGCGATGCGTTGACCATCACCGACGTGGATACCGGCCAGGCTTTGTTCACTGCCGCGACCCACAACGGCAATTATGGTGCTCTCACCATCGATGCCGCCGGCAACTGGACCTACACCGCCAGCAACACCCAGCCCGCCATTCAGCAGCTGGGCGCTGGCGACACCATAACCGATACTATCACCATCACCTCGGTTGACGGCACGGCGCGCAACATCGTCATCACCATAAACGGCACCAACGATGCCGCCATCATCGGTGGCGTCGATACTGGCGGTGTGACGGAAGAAGACGACCCGGTCATGCTGACAGCAACCGGCGTGCTGACCATATCCGACGTGGACGCCAGCGAAGCAGCATTCACGGCGCAGGCCATTGCCGGTACCTACGGCTCAATCACCATCGATGCCGCCGGCAACTGGACCTACACCGCCAGCAACACCCAGCCCGCCATTCAGCAGCTGAGCGAAGGCGTCACCCTGACCGACACCATCACCGTATCGGCCATCGACGGCACAACCCATGACGTGACCGTCACCATCAGCGGCACTAATGACGCCGCAGTGATTGCCGGCGACGATCAGGCCAGCGTTACCGAAGACGCCGGCAACCCAGACATCACCGATTCGGGCGTGCTCTTCGTGTCCGACGTCGACACCGGCGAGGCGGTGTTCACCGCCGGCACCAGCACCGGCACCTATGGCTCGGTGACAATCGACGCCGCTGGCAACTGGACCTATGCCGCCGACACCAGCCAGACCACGATTCAGGCACTCGGCGTTGGCGCAACGCTGACTGATACGGTCACCGTCACCAGCATCGACGGCACGGCGCACCAGATCGACGTGGTCATCAATGGCGCCAACGATGCAGCTGTGATCGCCGGCACCGACACCGGGAACGTCACCGAAGACGGCGGCGCAGCACAGACGGCCACCGGCGCCCTGACCATCAGCGACGTCGATACCGGTGAGGCAGTGTTTACGGCCGCTACCGCGGCCGGCGCGTACGGCTCGGTCACCATTGATGCGGCCGGCAACTGGACCTACGCCCTCGACAATGCCAACCCTGCGGTTCAGGCACTGGCTGCCGGGGCGATGATGAATGATGTGGTCACCGTCACCAGCATCGACGGCACCACGCACGACATAACCATCACCATCACCGGCTCCAACGATGCTTCGATGATTGGCGGGGCAACCCAGCCCAACGTGCTCGAGGACGACACGGAGCCGATCATCATTCCCGAAGACCCGCTGCTGCCTGCCCCGCCCCCGAACGTCGACATCACCGACAGCGGCATCCTGACCGTTACCGACATCGATAGTGGCGAGGCAAGCTTCGTCGCCGCCACCATTGCCGGCGCCTATGGCGTGCTCACCATCGATGCGGCAGGCAACTGGACCTATACCGCCGACACGACCCAGCTCGTCATCCAGCAGCTGGGCACCGGCGAGACGCTGACCGATACGATCACTATTTCGACGGCAGACGGCACCACGCACCAGATCGGCGCGGTCATCACCGGCGTCAATGATGCCCCCGTCGGCGTCTATGATCCCACCGGGGAAGTAAGCAACACCGTAGACACGCTGATCCTGATCTCCAACCTGCTTGCCAACGATACCGACGTCGAAGGTGACAGCTTCACGCTGACCGGAATCGAGGGGCAGGCCGTATCTCCCGTCGGCCAGGTCAGCGTAAGCCACGGCACCATTACCATGTCGTTGGACGGCACCACGCTGATCTTCTCGCCCGAGATCGGTTATGTCGGCCCGACCAGCTTCACCTACACGGTGAGCGATGGCGAGACCGCCGGCACCGGCACGGTCGCCTTGCAGCTCTCCGCCCAGGCCATCGACGACGACTTGACCATCGCTGAAGATGGCTCCGGCACCATCGATGTGCTGCAGAATGACGGCATTGTGCCGGAAACGGTAACGTCGTTCGTCATCAACTCCCGGCCCGCCAACGGTACGGTCGTCATCAACCCGGACAACACCGTCACCTACACCCCGGATGCCGACTACAACGGACCGGACCAGTTCACCTACGAATTCACCGGCATGCAGCAGGGGCTGCAATTCCAGTTCTTCGACACGGTGCCGAACAACGACAGCGTGTTCAACATTCCCGGCGGCGGCGAAGACGCGACCGGCACCATCCAGAATTTCAACGTTCGCGCCTTGGCCCTGCAGTACCAGGGCAACGACGATACATACGCTGTGCGCTATGAAGGCAATCTCTATGTTGCCACGGCAGGCACCTATACGTTCCGCATCGGCTCGGACGATGGTAGCGCCCTGCGCATCGACAGCAGCACGGTGGTCAACAATGACGGCCTGCACGCCTACCAGGTGCGCAGCGGCAACGTCTTCCTGACAGCCGGTTATCACGATCTCGAGATCCTTTATTTCGAGCGCACCGGTAGCGACAGCCTGACCGTAACCATCCAGGGCCCCGACACGGCTGGCCTAAAGACCAGCCTGTTTGCCTCCGGCATGGTGGGTCACTCGATGCGCACCGATACGGCAACGGTGGACGTGACCGTCACCCCGGTTGCAGACGCGGCAGTGATCGGCGGCACGGACACCGGCAGCATTACCGAGGACAGCGGACCCTCTACGCTGGTGGCGAGCGGCGTACTGACCATCAGCGACGTCGACAGCCCGTCTCAGGAAGCCTTCGTCGCTGGCATAACCGGCGGTTCCTATGGCAACCTGACAATCGATGCGCTTGGCAACTGGACTTACGAGGCGCTCAACGATCACCCGGCAATCAACGCCCTGGTGAGCGGCCAGACCCTGACCGAAACAATCACGGTTTCATCGCTCGATGCCACCACCCACCAGGTAACCATAACCATCAACGGTGCGGACGATGCCGCCATCATTGGCGGCGTTGACGCAGGCGCTGTCCAGGAAGACGGCGGCGCCAGCCAGGTTGCCTCCGGCACCCTTACCATCACTGATCCCGACGCAGGCCAGGCAACCTTCACTGCCGAAACCATCGCCACGGCCCATGGCAGCCTTGTCATCGACGCCGCCGGCAACTGGACCTTCACGCTGGACAATGCCGCACCGGCGGTTCAGGCACTGCCCGGCGGCGCAACGGTTGAAGAACAGGTCACCGTTACCTCGGCCGACGGCACGTCTCATGTCATCACTGTGAGAATAACCGGCACCAACGATGCAGCCATCATCTCCGGCGCCGATACGGCGAGCGTCACCGAGGATGCCAACCCTGCAACCCTGACTGCATCCGGATCGCTGTCGGTGAGCGACGTAGACACCGGCGAAGCAGCCTTTACTCCGGCAACGGTCAACAGCGCCTATGGAGCAGTCACCATCGATGCCGCTGGCAACTGGACCTACGTCGCTGACAACGCGCAAGACGTCATCCAGCAGCTTGCCGCAGGCGCCACCCTCACCGACGTGATCACCGTCAGTTCGGTTGACGGCACCACGCACGATGTCTCCATCACCATCAATGGCGCAAATGACGGCCCGGTGCTCACGGCCGATATAATGGGAGTAGGCGAAGATGACACCCTGCCCGCTCCCGGCAACGTCATCGTCAACGATACCGACATCGACGGCGACACGCTCACCATTTCTGCGGTGAATGGCGAAACGCTCAATGTCGGCAGTACCGTCACCCTGACCTCGGGAGCGCTTGCAACTGTCAACGTCGACGGCTCCTACAGCTATGCCGTCAACGGCGCGTTCGAATATCTGGGCGCCGGCGAGACCGCCATCGACACCTTCGAGTACAGCGTATCCGACGGCAACGGCGGTGCGGACACCACCACGGTAACCGTAACCATCAACGGCGCCAACGACGCCGCCGTGGTCGGCGGTCAGGACACCGGCGTGGGCGACGCCGCATCCGCAGGTGCCGAAATCACCGTCACCGGCCAGCTCACCGTTGCCGATCCGGACCAGAACCAGTCCGGCTTTGCAGAAGGTATGACGGGCGGCGCCTACGGCAACCTGACCATCGACGCAGCCGGCAACTGGACCTACACGGCCCTCACCGGCAGCCCGGCGATTGCAGCGCTCACCACCGGCGAAACGGTCACCGACACGATCACCGTCGCCACCATCGACGGCACCACCCACACCGTGACCATCACCCTGACCGGCGGCAACGAAGCCCCCGTCGCCTTCAACAACACGGCAAGCGTCTCGGAAGACGCCGTGGCGCCGCAGGCAGGCAACGTCATCCTCGACGACAATGGCTCCGGCCTCGACACCGATGCAGACGGCAACGTGCTGAGCGTCTCCAGCGTCAACGGCACGCCGGTGCCGGGCAGCGGCGACGTCACTATCACCGGCCAGTACGGCACACTGGTGATCGCGGCCAGCGGCGCCTGGACCTACACGGTCAACAGCGTCGACCCGTTCGTCGCAGGCCTTGCTGCCGACGAGACGCTGGCCGACACCTTCAGCTACACGGTCACGGACGGCATCGAGACGGCAACCGCCAGCCTTGCCGTAACCATCAACGGCGTCACGGAAGCTGATCAGGCCTGGTCGGGTGATGAGGCTGCCAACATCATCCATGCCGCAGGCGGCAACGACCTTGTCGATGCCTATGGCGGCGACGACGTCATCCATGGCCATGGCGGCAATGACGGCCTCAATGGCGGGGCCGGCAACGACACCATTTATGGCGGCTCGGGCCTCGACTTCATCTACGGCGATACCGGCACCGACTACCTCTATGGCGGGGCGGATACCGACGGCATCTTCGCCGGTGATGACGACGACTTCGCCTGGGGCGAAGACGGCGGCGACTCGCTCGACGGCGGTTTCGGCAATGACGAACTGCACGGCGGAAACGGCGTTGACTGGCTCTACGGCTCGTTTGGCGATGACCGGCTGTACGGCGATGCCGATGGCGATGCTTTGTTTGGCCAGGAAGGCAACGACACGCTGTATGGCCGCACCGGCGGAGACTCGCTGGATGGTGGTGACGGCATCGACACCCTTTACGGCGAAGCTGGCGTCGACTGGATGTTCGGCGGCAACGACAACGACACCCTTTACGGCGGCGAGGATACCGACGCCCTGTTCGGCGAGGCCGGCGACGACAACCTCTATGGCGGTGACGGCGGTGACTCCCTGGACGGCGGCATCGGCAACGACAAGGTTTGGTGAGGCCGGCGTCGACTGGCTGTTCGGCGGCGACGGCAATGACTTGCTGGTCGGCGGCGGTGACACCGACGTGCTGTTTGGCAATGACGGCGACGACCGGCTGCAGGGCGGCGAGGTTGGCGACTCGCTCGACGGCGGGGCCGGCAATGACATCCTCGACGGCGGCGAAGGCGTTGACGTACTCTACGGCGACACCGGCGCGGACATCTTCTTCGTGTTCAACCAGGCCCAGGGCGGCGACGTCATCCGCGACTTCTTCACCGGCGAGGACAGGCTCTATGTTGACCCGCTCGGCATGGGGTTGGACGCCTCATACTCGGGCCAGATCTCGGCCAGCATGTTCTCCTCCGGCGAAGGCTTGCCGGCCACGCTGGGCACCGGACCGCAGTTCTATCTCGAGACCGGCGGCCAGGGCCTGTGGTTCGACCCCACCGGCGAAGGCACCGGCGACATGTTCATCGTCGCAGGCTTCAAGACCGGTGTCCCGCAATGGTCGGACATCTGGTTCGAGAATCCTTGGCTGACATAAAATCTGTAGTTGAGCTTACCTAAGATAAAGTATCGCAACCCATGGTGGGCAATTCATCCCCACTCTGTTAACTCCCCCAGACCCTTCAGCCAGACGTAAGCCAGCAGTCAACGGGGCGGGAAAATCATGAAACATCGTTGCCTCGTCGCGTTCGGAACGCGGCCGGAAGCAATCAAGATGGCACCCCTCATCCACGCATTGCGCCGCTCGCCTGCCGTGGACCCGGTCGTGTGTGTGACGGCGCAGCATCGCGAGATGCTGGATTCGGTGCTCGACCTGTTCGACATCAAGCCCGACCGCGATCTTTCCATCATGCGGCCGGACCAGTCCCTCAACGCCCTGCTGGCGCGCGCAATCGCCTCGCTCGACGAGGCCATGGCCGAAATCAGGCCGGACCTGGTGCTGGTGCAAGGCGACACTGCCACCGCACTGGCGGGCGCCATTGCCGCCTTCATGCGCCGCGTACCGGTCGGGCATGTTGAGGCGGGCTTGCGCACTGGCTCGCTGGACCACCCCTGGCCGGAAGAGGCAAACCGGCGGATGATCTCCGTGGTGACCACGCGGCATTACGCACCCACGCAATCGTCTGTCGACAACCTGCTGCGCGAGGGCACCGACCCCGCCACCGTGCTCAACACCGGCAACACCGTCATCGATGCCCTGCTGTCGATATCGGCGCGGCTGGACGAGGACAGCAACTGGGCGCGTGAAGTTGCGTCGAAGTTGCCAGCGGTCAGACCGGACAAGCGCCTTATCCTGGTCACCGGCCACCGCCGCGAGAGTTTCGGTGAGGGCTTCGAAAACATCTGCAAGGCACTTGCACGGATTTTGGAGCGTCCGGATGTCGAGATCGTCTATCCGGTCCACCTCAATCCCAACGTTCAGACCATCGTGCACGAACGGCTGGCGCGCTTGGGGAACGTCCAACTCATACCGCCGGTAGACTATGCGACGATCGTGATGTTGATGAAGCGGGCCCACCTAATCCTGACCGATTCCGGCGGCATCCAGGAAGAAGCACCTGCACTGGGCAAGCCGGTGCTTGTCATGCGCCAGACCAGCGAGCGCATGGAGGCGGTGGCAGCTGGTGTCGCCGAACTCGTCTCGACAGACCCCGAACGCATCGTCCGCGCCACGTATCGCTTGCTCGATGACGCCGCCCACTACAAGGCCATGGCCAATGCCGTCAGCCCGTTCGGTGACGGCAAGGCCAGCGAACGCATCGTCGCCGATATCGAGCAGATGTTCGCCTGACCAGCCGTCTCAGCGCGACGACACGAACAGCTTGCAGGCCATCATCAAGTGGATGCCGAAAGCGGCGAACGCATAGGTCACGAACAGCGCAAACATGCCGCTCGCCCCCGGCATCGCCGGCAGCAGCAATCCCAGCGCCGTGAATGCGAGCACCTTGACGGTAAACGAGCCTGCAACCGACACCATGAAGGCAACAGGATCATAGTCCTTGATGAGCACCATCACCAGGAAGGTGAACATCAGGATGTACGAGAAGGTGTTCACGGTTCTGGAATAGACCTTCGACATGTTGTAGGCCTCGAGCCCGAACACCAGGTCGAAAGACGCGCAAACCACCATCAGGCCCGACAGGAACATAGCGAACGGCGCATAGTTGGAGGCTGAAGCGCGGAACCTGAACCAGACGTAGGTCAGCAGGCCAAGCAGCATGAAGGCCAGTATCGTAGCCCTGTTGTCCGCAACCGGCTCCGCCAGCTGGCAATTCACTCCAACAACTTCACTCACACAATCCAGTCCGGCGAATTGTTGCGACAGCCGGGCCATGCCAAGGTCACTCAGCATCGCCACAATGGTGGTTGTCGCCACGAAAGTGGTGCTGAGCAGGATGCGCGGAACATCAAGCCGCATGCCGCAGTCCCTCCTGCTCGCTGGCAACCAGCGTGCCGCTGCCGGCAACGATACCCTTGAGTCGAAGCTGCCGCGCCACGACGCACACGGCATGGCGCTGGGGATGACCGGCCACCAGAAAACTGCTCGAACGCAATTGTCCCTTGACCACTACATCCGACATGAACACGCAGCCTTCCGGCGCGTCCAGGTCGCCGTTAACCACCACCGGTCCGAGAAACACCACCGGCCCGGTGAGCTTCATCGAACCATAGATCTTCACCGCACCGTGAATGGTCACATCCCGACCGATCACGATGTCGCCGCCACAGACGATATTCTCGGTAATGATCGAGAGGCTGGCAATTTCATTGGTGGACCGGCTGCCCATGTGCCGGGCCTGATCCGCGCTGTAGCGGCGGAACCCGAAGGCCTTCTGTGCAACGGCGGGGATCGGTTGCATGTTGAACCGGTAGGAAAAGCCCGACACGCGGGTGACGCGGATATCGGGGCAAAGTATCTCCACATCCCCATTGGCCAGCAGGCCGTCGGCTTCAATGCGCGAGGCCTGAACCCGCAGGTTGCCGCGGGCAACGATCATTCGCGACTGGATGCCGGCAGCACCCGTGACCGATACATCGGCGCCATAGACGTAAGGCACCTGTCCCACCCGCTCCAGCGTCACGTCATGGGCTGACGCGATGGAGATTTCCTCGTCCGGTGACTGCGTTTGCAGCCGTAGCGGGTTCATCGCAATGGCCACGTTCAACAGCCGGTCGGAGAGTTGCAGCTTGGTAAGTTGCACCGACGCATCCGGACGGTTGCCCGCGGGAGGAACCGGCAACTTCGCCATCTGCCGCTTCAGGAACTGGTGGTGGAACTCCGGGTTGAAACAGACCGGATCATCGAGATTGAATGCCAGCAAGGTGTCGCGGCTGCCATAGCGATGCCCGTATACGGCGTAGGCCAGCAACACGGCACTTGCCAGGCAAAGGATATAGAGGGCCGGTTGCAACCCCGAAATGATCTCGAAGAACAGCATCAGCCCCCCTACGGCGTCCTGAAGCGGACGGTCTTGTCCCAGAGCATGCGGCTGCCGGCAAGCTTGTGGACGACGTTCATGTAGAAGGCCGAAACCGCCGCCAGCATCGAGATGCTCGACGACATGAATATGAAGGGCAGGGACAGGACCGATTCCGACTGGCCGTCCTTGTGCGCGCCCACCATGATCTGGAAGTAGGGGGAGAAATTGCCGAACCCGATCATGAATGACAGGGCCGGCACCACCGACAGGTTGAATGGCGGATAGCTGAAGAACAGCGGATAGAAAAGCGACAGCACGAGACAGACGATCGACAGCACCGGGAACACGTAGAACAGCAGGACGAGGGCCGCATCAAGCCGCCGGATCAGCGGTTGCCTCGTGCAGGCAAGGACCTTGAAGAAGTAGCGGAACAGGCATTCGTTGTGCCCGTAAGCCCAGCGGCGGACCTGCTTCATGCGGGTCGGCCATTGCTCGGGGCTCTCTTCGTAGCATGCCGCGTGGTTGAGATATTCCACCGTCCAGCCGTTGAGAAACAGCCGGTAGGTCAGGTCGGTGTCCTCGGCCAGAACGTCCTTGCGCCAGCCACCTACCTGGTTCAAGGCGGCCAACCTCACAGCGCCACAGGTGCCGCCGAACTGCGGCAGGAAATTGAGCAGCGACCGGGCCTGCTGGTCGACGACATAGCCGCCGCGGCGCTCGAGGTCGATCAGCCTGGTCAGCATGTTGGTGTTGGTATTGTAAGGCACCACCCGTCCCATCGTCGCGCCAATCTCGGGATCAATGAAAGGAGCAACCAGCTGCTTGATCAACGACGGTTCAGGCAGGTAGTCGGCATCGAAGAAGACCACAGTTTCCGACTCGAGGGTGGCAATCACTTCCTTGATGGCGGCGGGCTTGCCCGGCTCTGCACCTGGTTCGCGGTTATAGGCCCGGAAGCGGCGGTCCCGCGCTGCCCATTCAGCGGCAATGCGTCCGGTGGCATCCATTGACCGGTCGTTGATCACCATGAAGGCGATCCGCTCGGCCGGGTAGTCGATCTTCGACATCGCCTTTAGACAACCGCCGATGACTTTCTCTTCGTTGTGCGCCGGGATGAGGATGGTCACCGTCGGCCATTCAGACAGTTCCAGCTCCGCGTAGGCTGAACGGCGGGAAGTGAACAGCATGAACACCGACAGGACGAGCTGCCGCAAAACAAACAATGCAGTTACCAGCGTGGTCAGTGCGAACACGCCGAGAAACAGGCCTGCGGCCAACAGTTCGCCGATGTTCGAGACCGCACTCAACTACAGATACTCCCTGTCTGCTGCCTTTTCGGCCGGCGCCATCAAAACGCGTACTTGATCCCGGCAAAGCCTCCGGCGAGGTCATAGAAATCTGTCCAGAGATATTCACCGCGCACGAACACCTCGACATCAGGAGACAGGTACATCGAGGCCGAAGGGCGCACGCCCACATAGTCGTTGCGCACGCCGATCGAGGCTAAGCCAAGCTCGTTGTCGTAGGCCGAGGAACCGACAACCGCGCCAAGCCCCATCGACATGTAGCGCGGCCGCACGTGGAGCACTGAAGCACCAGCCTCCCAGCCAACATTATCGCCCGGCGTGACATAATTGACCGCTCCGCTGAGGCTGCCGACGATGTACGACCCGTCCTGAAAAGGCGCGAAGTACTTGTTGAGCGTTGCCTGCCCCTGCACTTCCTCGACGCCATTGCGATAACTGCGATAGATCAGTTCGGGCACCACCACCACGCCCGCCTGCGGCCCGAAGTCCACCGTTGCGCTGCCGTTGATGTATAGCTCCGGCAGAATGCCATCATTGTCAGTGCTGGTGCCGGCCATGAGCTTCATCCGCGTCGAGGGCGTGATCGCGTAGGATAGACCTGCAGCAAAAAATGCTGCTTCTTCTTCACGCTGGACGTAGGAGGTGTCGACGTGGACACCGAAACCCTCCTCCTCGTAAAGGCTGCCCTGCAGGGCGACGAAGCCACGGTCACTGAACCCGCTGTCCACCGCATAGGCCCCGCCGGAGAGCTGGATATCGCCCTTGAGCGGGCTTGCCGGAGCCGCAGCCAGCACCTCTTCACCGGCTGGCGGCGCCGGTGGCGGAGGCAGCAGGTCGGCGGCCATCGACAGCCGGCTCGATGCCAGAATGATCGTTAGGCCAGCAAGAGCGAGGACACTCTTTCGAGGGGTATTCATAACATGTCCGTCCGCGTCAGGAAGAGGGGTCTGGTCTTTTGTTTTAGGCTGGACAGACTGAAAGTTTGGTTAATGGAAGCCTAGCGGCCCACCCTCAATCACCCCAGGACCCCACCCAGGTGGTGATCTCGTCGACCGTGGCACGCTCTGTACGCAGCTGGTTGATCGGGGCATTGCGATCCATGTAGCCGAGCCCAATACCGCAGAACAGCATCCACTCGGCGGGTGGATTGAGATGATCGGCGATGGTCTGGTGCCACTGGGCCCAGGCCTCCTGTGCGCAGGTATGCAGGCCATGATCGCGGGCCGCCAGCATCAGGCTTTGCAGGAACATTCCCATGTCGGACCACTGCGGCGGACCCATCTCACGGTCGATGTAGGCAAACAGCCCAACCGGCGCGCCGAACAGCTTGAAGTTCTGCCGGAACTGGGCCAGGCGCCCTGGCTTGTCGTCCCGTGTAACCCCGATGGTCGCATAGAGGTCCTCACCACACTTGAAGCGCCGGGACTTGTAAGGGTCCTTGAGGTCCGGCGGATAGACGCAATACTCGGTTGGCTCACCACGCGGTGTCACCTCCATCTTGCATGCCACATCATCGAGCAATGCTTCCAGCGCATCACCTGTCACGGCGTAGAGGTGCCAGGGTTGCAGGTTGCCACCCGAAGGCGCCCATCGGGCCTTGTCGATAATGTTCCTGACCGTGTCGACCGGGACCGGATCGGGCAGGAATTTCCGGCAACTGATGCGGGACAGCAGCGCGTCGGCAACAGGCATCCAGACCTCCAAGTTTATACAGTTGGCGAGAGACCCCAGCTTAGGGCCCTGTCCCGTGGCAGCGCAATGACGAGGCTGGCGGTGGTGCGTCGCATCGGTGGGCAGCTGCCTGGTCCGGAATCGCTTCATGACGGTGTTGTAATGGCGCCATCTTGACCAGTCCCTGCTGCACAGGGCGGAGGCACTTGCGCCGATCGACCCGGGCTGGCATTAAGGTTATCCACAGGTTGTGCATGGCTCAGCTGATCTGGCTTGGCATGGTACGGCCGGGCAGTGAATACTCAGCACCGAGGGCAACGGGCGGCACGGGATATCATGTCAGGCAGACTCACCCTGGGCGAGGCGGCAAGGAAGAGCGGCATCGGTCTTGACAGCCTGATGAAGGCCATCCGCGCCGGTACCATCGCGGCATCAAGGTGCGAGCAGGACGGCTATGTGATCCTGCATCGCGATCTTGATCGTTTCCTCGCGCAGCGCACCCGGGAGGCTGGTGGCCGTGTGCCCCCTCCACCAAGACAGGCGCCCCTGCCGCGCAACGGTCACACCGACCTGCCGGCATCGATCAGCCGGGTACGTGAAGCCTTCGGGGCCGCACCTCCACCACCCCCCGAGCCACCAACACCTGAACCTGCGGCCCCTGCGGCCCGCAGCCTGGACCACTGGTGCGAGACCTACCTGATCGAGCTGCGCAAGGTCGACTGGTACCTGCGCAAGCTGGAAGCTGACGCTGCCTGGCTGGACGAGACCCTGACCAGGCGCTGAACGGGCTGGTGCATCGTTAGCCATCCATTAACCATCTCCTCCGCACACTGCGGATCGGGACGGAGGACGCAAGCGATGGCAACATCATCGGCAGTATTGGCGCGCGCCGGGCTGGGTGTGCTGGCGGATAATGATGACGCGCCGGCAACAGCAGGAATGCCGCTCGACCCTCGCGATCTGCCCGCACCGGCAGGCCGGGATCACCATGGTGACAGTACCGGCGATCTTGACCGGCTCCTGGCAGACCTTAAGGCGGAAGTCGAGAGACCGCTGCTGACGGCAATGATGCAGGACCTGCGCCTTGTGCTGCAGAGGCTCAGACTGCAGCAGCCCGGTTGACGAAGATCAAGGCGGGCAGCGCGCTGACGGGTCATTCTTGATTCATGATCAACATCTACTTCAGGCACGCCGGTCTTTGCCTCGCCATCATCCTGGTCGCCGCGTTGCATGCCGGCCCGGCCAGGGCCCAAGGCAATGCCGACAAGGGCAAGGCATTTGTCGAGCGCAACTGTGCTCGCTGCCATGCCGTCGGGCTTGACGATGACAGTCACATGCCAGAAGCACCTGCACTGCGCTCCCTGCACACGAGATATCCGATCGACAGCCTGACTGAAGCTTTCGCCGAAGGCATCGTCACCGGTCACCCTGCAATGCCGCAGTTCGAACTCGACATGGATACGATTTCGGACATGCTGGCCTACATCAAGAGCCTGTCCGGCACGGGACAATGATCCAATCCGGTCAGGGCCCGATCATGGAATGACGGTCTCGGACGCGCCCCTTTTTCGGGTGGCGAGGGGTGCGCTGTGCTTGGAGCTTGTTTTGCACGGATACAATCTATAATTGTATAAATACCGATCAATCCCCTTCTGAGATAGGTCGGCATGTCCGAGCCCGCCCTGAGCAACGATCTGCAAGAGTCGTTTCAGATGGACCACGTGCCGGGAGCGCGGCCAGGCCTAGCCCCGGCAATACCCGGTCAGCCCATCCGTGATAGCCGCTGATGTCCATGCACCCGTATCGTGCACTGGAGTTTCTCATCACCGGGCCGGCCGCTGTGCCCGGTCGCGCAGGATGTCCAGCACAACCCGGCGGCGGCGACCGGCGGCCCGCCGCTGGTAGCCTGCAAGGCTTGAGAGCTTGCGGGAGAGCCTGTCGAGCCGGTCATTGCCGGCCAGGCAAACCGTGACGGCATCCGGGTCTCCTTCATCGCGGCTGGCGTTGCCGGGCCCGTCGTCCAGGGACAGGCCGGTTCCCGGCTGACAGTCCTGGTCAAGCCCTGCTGCCTCCAGCATCTCCTGCCACAGCGTCTGCTGGACCCGGCGAATGTCCTCGACATGGGCCTGCAGCTCGGCAAGTTCATCGAGACAGTCCGGAACAGCTCCAGTTATCGCGTCCCGGGCAAAGGCGTCGCGCAATTGCTGCACCCGGGGAGACGGGCCGGCCGACGAGCCGATCCGGGTGAACAGTCCGTGGGTGCGGGCGTTGAGGCGAGCCCCGAGACGGTCTGCAGCCGGAGATGGCCTGTTGCTGTCAGCCGCTTTCATTGGAGACCCGATGCCCTGGTATTTGCCGCTGGCTGGCAGGCTTTTGCCGAGTTCGACAGGGCCGTGTTGGATGATGCCGAACGAGCCAATGCCGTGTCCACAACCGCAGTATTGGCCCGCGCCATGCCAACCCCGGCCAAGGCGGGTCTGAGCCCATTCGCTGCAGCCGTATTGGCGGCGATTGAAGAGTTGGAGGCAGCCAGGTTGGCGGTCATGGTCGTGTTGGCGTCTGGCCGCACAGTCAGAATCCCGGCAGCCGTCGGGCACGGGATCTCCGCTATGGCCTCATTGCTTCGCTGCTGCAACAACATCGCCTTTGCCTGACCGATGAACACATAGTCCTTGAACAGGGCCTGTCGCTGCCGTTCGCACAGATGGGTCATTTGCTCAAGCCGGGTGTAACTCGCCATTACCCTGTCGATGGCAAGGGCATGCAACCCGGCCCAGGAGAGCTGATTCATATCCATCAGCACGTTTTCAATGACGTCGGCTGCTGCCTGGTCACCCGCCAAGGCGTTCAGCATCATGACGATAGCCATTGCCTTTGCCTCGCCGAGGGTTTCAATCTTCAAGTCATTGTGGTGTTTGTTCGCAAACAGGATGACCGACAATTCCTCGCTGCCGACCTCAATCAGGGCCCGTTGGACAAGGTCGACCTGCGCCTGTCGCAAACGCCGGATCTGCCACGTGTTGTAGACCACATCCTCGATGTAATGAGCCTCCAGCACGCTTTCGGGCCTGAGTTCGTTGAACAGTTCGCGCTGCAGCATCGTGTAGTGCTCGTCCGGCTCCGTCGTCAGCACCGGCGGACTGGCAAGGCAAGGAAGATAGCGGTCCAGGTAATCAGCGCCCGATCCGGGCCCCAGCACCGATTGACCAGATATGGTCTGCTTTGGATTGTTGGTATTCATATGCACTCCTGTAATTGTTTTCGGCAATAGGCCGCACAGAAAGGTCTGACGCCCTGCCTGACAGTGGTATTTAGTGATCTCGACGGTTCCAGCATCCGTCTCGCTCGGGAATGCGTTGCCAAACGCATCCTGTGCCGTTTTGCGCGCCGCAACCGGGGCTGACAGCCGGTATCGCCGTCACAGTGCACGTGTCCACAAGGGGCAGGATCGGCCGAGCAGGCGCCTGCAGCAATGGCGTCGATGCACGCAGCGCTTTCACAAGGGCATGATGGGCGCGCCGGGCAGATCACAGCCCTGCCCTGAACATCCCGCAGGGGGCCGGTAGTGCGCCGATCACTGTCGCGTCCGGCCCAGCCGGGCATGGCCGAGGCAGGCCAGACAGTTCCTCTAGCCTGATTGCAACCGGGGTGCCGCCTGGTCATGAACCCGATGTCAGCCGACATCCAGTGGCGCCGTGTTGGCCCCAGTGATTTCTGCTGCCACCGTGAGGAAAGCAGAGGGACTGGTTGACGATGGATAGAAGCGCGAGGCTACAACGGGTGGCATGCAATGCACTTCTGCAAACGCCTCGTTGCTCAACTCCTCTAGAAATCTCGCCATTTCCGGGTCTATCGCCTCACAGTGCGCCAACGCCTCCTGCCGCCAGCTTTCTAGCCCTGAGACATAACGTTGGAGACTGTCATAGTCTTCATCCTCTGCCAGATCCTCTAGAGCAAGGGCATACAGATCCTCCCATGAGAGCTGCAGCGCACGCTCGAGCAAATCCTCGACGAGGTCGACAAAACATGGCTCTTCCGACAGGGCTTCGGACAACAACACTGCCGACATTAACCTTGCTTCAAAAGCCGTCTGGCAATTCCCGAAAATCGGACCGTTGTCCTTGAGACCAAATTCCTCAAGTGCATCAATAGCGATGTGATACATGGCACCTCTGACCGCCTCACCCGGGGAACCCGTGGTGTTGCGGCCGGCGCGCGCCACTCACCTGCATGCATCAGCACGGGGGCAGCCGAAGGGATTGGTGTCAGAGGGTATTGAGGACGCGAAGCAGCATCAGGCGATCATTGCAGGCGCTGGAGCCCACCCCGCCATCGAGCTGACAGAACAGCCATTCAGAACTTGAGACGGGATACGCGTCGCGGAAGGTTGCGGAAACAACACTGCCGCATGCCTCAGATTGGCATGCAGAGGCCCGGTTTCAAGACTGCTCAGGCAGACCGGTGCATGCGGCGAACTGTAGCCGGATAACCGCAAGTCAGGTGTGCGGACAACCGGACCCTTACGCCGCAACGGGTGCGAAGTCCGCCTCCAGCAGGCTGATATGGCTGGCAATCTCTTCCAGCGTGACATAGCTGCCATCAGCCGGATACTCGGCGTACGGCCATCCGAACGGGGCGACTAGCCGGAAACCGCCTTCGCCGTTGCCCTGGAGATCCAGCTGGTAAGCGAGGAAGGCGCAGGCGCGCAGTTCATCCACGCGATACACCTTGTTGTTTTCAAGCGACATTGCAGTATTCCATGACTTGTCTGTCTGAAGCTCGCCCCGCTGCCCCGGTTATCCGGCAGAGAGCCAGCAGTTCATATGGCTGATGCGCATGACTGAAGCATGACGGGTCCAGAACGCAGTATTCCATGACTTGTCTGTCTGAAGCTCGCCCCGCTGCCCCGGTTATCCGGCAGAGAGCCAGCAGTTCGTATGGCTGATGCGCATGACTGAAGCATGACGGGTCCAGAACAAAGTCCTTTTGGCAACCGTCACCCCTGACAGCGCCAGTAAACCGGTTGGATTGAGGCCAATCTGCCAAGCCACCCCGGCGAAATTAACGATAACTCGAAACAACCGCTGTCTGGGACGTCGAATCTGGCGCAATATGGAAAAGCCGGCCCGGACTGAGAGAGATTGCCGTCCCTGCTCGTCCGGACCGGTAGGCCCCGTAGCCGTCAAGACAAGCCGCACGCGACTTGATGTGCTAAGGGGTCACCTCTTCTTTCGCTGGTTTGATCCCAGCTGTTTCAGTATGACGCGCTCCCGATGTGCATCATGTGCATTCCGTCACATCGTGAACCCGAGCAGCAAATGTTCCTGCGGTGCATTTGCTCCTGTCACCTGTCGCGATTGTTGCCCGGCTTGTGTGAAATGCCGGTAAACAAAGGTGGTTGAGGCAAACTTAACCTCTGAAAGGCAGGTGAGACGTTTTATGCCCCCTGAAATTTCGGCTCTGTTTGGACAGCACATGCGGGTAGGCAATCAGGGCGCTGTATGACAGGATAAGCGAGCTGGCCTGGACTGGTCGCGCGGCGACACGCTACGCCAGCCCGGGCCAGTGAACCGCATCTATTTCAGTCCCGAGCGGCGGACCGCTGAAACGGTATCCGGTCGCTGGCCCGACCCTGATTTCCTCAACTGCCGGATTACTTGGCTGCAAGGATGCAGCCATCGTCCTTGCCTGCAGCCTGGTTGCTGACAGCCAGCAGGTTATAATTCGCCATAAATAACCTCACTGACCTGCTCGACAGCACTGCCCGGGATGGCCGGCGGATCCTCTCGCAGTCACCCGGTGACACCGCGCCCCAAGCATTGCCGGATCGAGGTGCGCAGCACATCGGCCTCCTGCTCCGGCGGTTCACTCGGCCGCGATGGACGGGTGGCAACAGACGGTGTCGATGCAACGCACGGCACCGGCGGGTGTTGCTCAACAGGCCCCGGGGGGCGAGATAACATGCTGAGGACCCGGTCCCGATAGCCCGAGAGTATCCGGACTTGCTCCTCGTTGAGGACGCGACCTTCCGCGCACAGCCGCTCGAGCGTAGTGAGCTCCTGGTTGATCCCGTCAAGGGCCAGTTCTTCCTCGGTGAGATAATTGAGACGCGACATGGGGCACCACTCGTCTGCCAGCACCTGTCTCGATCTCGCAAGCGACAGGTGGATCACCGCATCTACAGCGACCCTATCGCCGGAACCGGCCGATGTCGCGCCCGGCAACAGGACAGGGTTATCAGCCTTGGTTACCGGGCCACAGGTCTAGCCGGGCAGCAACAGTACCAGACTTCGGTCAAGGCGTTAACCATCTGTTAACCGGACCGGCCCCAGCCTTCCCGCAGGGGACGGAGTCAGCGGGCACAGCTGTAAGCGCAGCGCCACCGGCATCAGACGTCTCCATCCGGATTCGACCGCAACAGGGGACGGGCATATGGTGGTAGTACTGATGATTGCAACCGGGACCCTGCTCGCAGGGCTGACCTATGAAATCCGGCGCTGCATTGCTCGCGGCAAACCCTGAAAGACCCTGCGGTCGAGGTATCGAAGGCTGTCGGGTTGCGATGCCTGACCGGCGCCTGAGGAGCAATATCGACAGGCGCGTCAGCCGCGAGACCATGCACCTGCTACGGCTTGTCGATATCTACCACCCCGGCGCCAGGCCACTCGACGACCTGATATTGATTGCGGCCGGGATTCGATCCACCATGGTGCAATTGGGAGAGCCTGGGGGCAAAAGACCATGAGCAACGTCCCGCATATCGCAAGACTGGTGCAACAGGTGATCGACGATACCGGCCGCCGGGAGGATCCCGAGCGGGTGGGCGTAGAAACAACCCAGGGCATGACCCGGAAACTGGGACTGACATCGAGGACGGTGCGCTTTTATTCGGAAGTGGGAATCGCCACACCGATCCGGCGTGGCATGACGCGCCTGTTCACCCCCTCCCAGAGGCGGCGGCTGGAACTGGCCAGTGAGCTTCGCGCCCTTGACGTAGATGTAAAATCCATCGCCGACCTGCTTAACCGGCTCAGCGCACCCGGCAGCACCCATGACAAGCTCGACATGTTGAAGCGGTTGCTCACGGCGCACGTCGGTCACTTGCAGCAACAGGAGAAGGACAATCGCCAGCAGTTGCAGGTGACCGAGCGACTGGCACGGTTGCTGACCAGCAACGCTGCTGCCGGCGAGGCTTGACCCCCACGCCCATGACTTCAGCTGTGCAATTCATACCAGGACGGCAGTGATGTTTGGGGGGCGGCGATCCATCGCCAGGGAGCGGGAAAGGCCTTTGTGATGATCATGCTTGTACGGATCTGCGTGCTCGCAGCCGGCTTCATTGCGACCGGTGCGGCTGCCAGCGAGGCACAGGAGCTTGGGCATGTCGATGCCGGCTTCGGGTTTGCTGCCGAGCACTGTGCCGGGTGTCATGACATCGCATCGCGCAATCCGATGACCACGGGGTCCGGCATTCCGACCTTTGCCACGGTGGCGAACACGCCCGGCATGACCCGCACCGCACTGGTGGTATGGATGCAGACGACGCATCCCGAGATGCCCGACCTGATCGTCGAACCACAGGACCTCGACAACGTCATTGCCTATATCCTGAGCCTCAGGCAGAGCTGAGGAACACCTGTGCAAGCGAGCCATCCATCAACACCTGACTATGTCCGCGCCCTGGCCCTGGTGCTGGGCAAGGACGCGCTGGCAGGTCACGATGCCGAGGCACTGGCACGGCTGGACCCGGTCGCGATGACCCGGCTGCTGTCCGACAATGGCTACCGGGAAGCCATCGAGGCGATGGCCGAACACGCCCGCACCTTCACCGTGGTGATGCCGGACTATGAGCCGCTGGCCGCGTGGCTCGCTTCCTATGCCTGGGGTTATGGCCACCATGTCTGCATCGCCCGGTGGGGTTCAGACGCAGCCAGGATACTCGAGATGGTCGGACGCCATGCCAGCGAGCTGAGGCCGGGTCATCGTCCGGTGGTGATGCTGGGTCCGCTGACACTGTATAGGGGTCAGCTGGTCGGTGAACCCCTCGGCTGGTCGTGGACCCGGGAGCGCACCTGGGCCGAGACGTTCCTCAAGGAATGGCGCCGGCCCGGCGAGGTGCTGCAACTGTCCGTCGATCCGGACAAGGTGCTGGCCGTCATCTGTGACCACGCCGATGGCGAGGGACACGATGAATATGTCGTTGACCCGGGTTTCGCCTGCCGGCATTTTCCGGCCTATCGCCCTCTCGATACTGTAGCGGCCCGGGCCCTGATCGATCATGACTTCCCCGACCCGTCGAGAACGATCCCGCGACCTGACTGAATCAGATCATCGCAAGGCCGGGCCATGCCTTCCGCCTGGCTAAGCAAGCCGTTCGAATCCGGCTGATCTGTGGAACCAGCCATTAGCCACATTGCAGGATGGAGATTTCCCTACCGCCCGGACTGCACTAGTTTGATCAGGCAACCGAGTGGCCGCCCTTCCCCCGATGTGCCACATCCGGGCCGCTCATCCCCCATGTTGCCCCCGGGCCCGTCCGTCGTTATCGCGGACGGGCCGGTTCGCTTGGACCAGACAAACGCCAATCGGTTGAACGATGATGCCCCGGTCTTTTCCCGAAGAAATGACGGGGTTTGATCTTGTCAAACGGACCCGACCTACCACATGTCCTGACTGATTCACTTTGAGATCGGCATGGTTCTTGCTGCATCCATGAAAGTCTTCATATTGACAGCAAGAGCAGGATCAGGGAGATGATTGGTACCTACAGAATATTCGCCGTGCTGTTCATTGCGCTGGTGATCGGTTCGACGCTGGCGTTTGACCTTGTCTCACCAGTACAGGTCGCGGACAGCAACGTAACCCTGATACACAAGACCGACCCGCACTGGCCAGCCAGGGGGGCGATTTCCGTTGACCCCTGCTTCAATCGTGGTTGCCTTGATATCTGAAGCAGCACCCACCTGGGTGGCTCGAGGGACCGGACGGGAACTGTACTTCAAGCTGGCAAAGACGCTGATGAACGGTCGTCACCCACACTCTCCGCGAGTTCGGTTCAACGGGCAATGAAACCTGGCAAGCTGATGTGGCTGATGTGATGGCACGCGCCCGGCGAGAGACCCCAATTCTTGCCCATTTTGCCTCTCGCAACCAAGGGAGATTTGAGCACGTGCCATCACTGTCCTGGTAGCGTTTCGATGCTCCAGACCTGTTCGGATGCTGCCTCAACGTCTGTCAGCAGGCGGCACACCGGTGCAAGCCCAGGTCACAGTGCAGACTGCTGCTGCACCATCAGAAGCACGAAACGGTCCCATCCCCGTCCCTCACGGGTGTCATGAGTATGTCAAACATAGCTTTCTGACGGATGAACAGCTTGAAGCATCCTGTGACAGCTGGTCCCGGCGACCTCATCCTCTCCAAAAACTTGCCGATTATCCCCCCAAACGGGGGAAGCTCGAACTTTCAAGGCCTGTCACTATTGAGGTGTGTCGGCCGCGATGGTTTTCCCTGCCTCACCGAAACAACCTCGCCGTATCGGGCGGGCAGTCAAGGCCGACACGCCCGGCTTTCTTCGGAGGCAGGATTTGTGGTAGCCTTCCTTGGCAACATTAGTCAGGTCGGGGTGAGTGCGTACAAACAGGTACAAAACTGGAGGCCCGAAGTGTCGTGTCCAGGCTGAATTATATGTCCGACGTCGAGCTGGCCATCCTCACCATTGGGGAAGAGCTGGATTGTCTGGAGCGCCATGTCGCAGCACGCGGGAGGTTTGACGAGCACGACACGAAAGACCTGGTCGACTGTCTGCAGAGGCTTGCTGTCCTCGTATCGCTTCAGCAAACGCCCGAAGCGCCGGACTGGGAGACAAGCAGCGAGCCACTCCCACCCTGGCTCAAGCGAAAGGGCGAAGACGAGGACACGGCCGCAGAGTCAGTCTCCAGGAAGGCCTGAGTAGTACCCGCACCTAAATCAAATTGGTTGCTGCGGCCGGTAGCGAGACAATCGTCTGGTCGAAAGACACTCATGGTCGCCGGATGTCGACCCCCCTGATCGCGATTGGCCGTTGGCGAGTCCTGCGCCATACTGCGCAGGCAATTGAGCGGTCGTCTTCAGTACAGACTATTCCTGCCGACCACTCGCCCCATGTTGCGTCTGGCCCGTCTGCTCCCATCAGCGGACGGGCTTTTCCTTGGTAGACGGCCTGGTGCGAGGTCCGCAACCAGCAGACGCCCCGCGGGAGTTCGGCCTTCCAGCTCAATGCCATTGATCACCGTTCCTGGCCGACTGCCGCCGGCAGATGGCGGCAGAGGCTCGGGCGCGTGGAAGAGTATTTGCAGCGTCGTGTTCAATTTTCAAAACTGCGATTAAAGATTGAGCAATGTATATTATTGCAATCTATTATTGCATATCTCTTCAGTTCGCCCCCATCTGGATGTTTCGGGAAGGTTCCGACGACCTATTGGCTTGCGTTGAGCACCGACACCAGGATCTGCGGGTTGCTGACGGTGGTGCCATAGCGGGCAACCAGCTCACCCTGCAGGTCGGTGACAGACCTGCCGGTTGCCTGCACCGGCCCGACGACAGGCAGGTTGACGGTGCCGTTGGCGTCAACCGGGAATTCGCCGGACAGCTGGTCCTGGCCGAGTACGTTGACACTCAGGCGGTCGCCTGGCTGGATCAGGTACTGGTCGGTCGCCCCGGGCAGCGGCGCCATGGTGTCATTGGTCGAGGGACTGGGCAGCACATTGAAGCCCTGGTTGCCGTTTGATGAGCACGCAGCGACCAATATCGCCACCATGGATAATCCGATCAGTCCTGCCAGAGAGTTCATGCGGCTCAGTCCATTGTTCATTGAATACCCCCTTGCCGGGCTGGATGTCGGAGATTACCGGCGTTACCTGCGATGGGGAAGCACGTAAACGTCGGTGCCGATCACCGCAGCATTGTAGACGTCTACCACGTCCTGATTGAGCATGCGAATGCAACCTGATGAAGCAGCATTGCCGATGCTGGTGGGCTTGTTGGTGCCGTGGATACGATACAGCGTATCCTTGCCGTTCTGGTAGAGATAGAGCGCCCGTGCACCCAGCGGGTTTTCGGGTCCCCCCGGCATGCCATTGGCATACTTTGCCAGCGACTTGTCGCGCGCGATCATCGAGGAGGGCGGAGTCCACTTCGGCCACATCACCTTGCGCATGATCTTGGCATGGCCCGACCAGCCGAAGCCCTCACGGCCCACGGCAACACCGAAGCGCATGGCGCGGCCGCGATCGAGCTGCACGTATAGGAAGCGGTTGGCTGAATCGACGACGATGGCGCCCGGATGCAGGTTGGTCGAGTACGGCACGACCTGGCGCATGTAGGTGTCCGGGATAACGCCCTGTCCGATGGGGGTGATCGGGTAGGCATCATCGGGTGTTGCAAAATAGCTCTGGGCTGCCGGTCTTGCCATGACGGCGGGTGCGCACAGCATGGCCGACGCGGTGGCGAGCGAGGTACACAACAATTGACGGCGATCGAGCATGTCTGAAGTTTCTCCCAAATCAGCAATCGTGACAAATACTGGCGAGGTCTCCACCCGTTGTCACACGGGAAGTAGTGCATGAAGTCACTGTTGAAAAGGCTGAAGGACCCGATTGCACTGTCACGATCGTGTGTTGACGCTCGCGATAAGCGCGCGTGGGACAGCAGACTAGCCCCTCTGGATAGGGCAGGACCGGACATCAGTTGCGGCAGCACTTCTTGTACTTGCGTCCCGACCCGCACGGACAGGGGTAGCTGTTTGCACACCATGAGACGCTGAAAGCACGACGCACACAAGGGAGCAGAACATCAATCGGCACGGGTCAACATGGGGCGACAGCCAATGCTTCCCCTCCGCTGTCTCAAGCTCGCTTGACGCAAGGCAAGGCAGGCCCTGATCGGCGCTGCCGCCCGTTTGAAGATCCAGCTGTCAATGGCAGCATGCAGCAGGTTTGGACGTGCCGGCCGGCTGCACAAAAAGATTGCGCGCAAGGGGTGGAGAACCCTTGCGCGCATCACAGGCTGCGTCCACGGGAGGGGAACGCTTGGCGCTGGATTACTGGTTCAGATAGGGCGGCCGTAACTCGTTGGCGAGATATTCGAAGTCCTCCATCAGCTGCAAATTGGAAGTAGCTTTGTAGAAGTAAGGACCGGTACCTACCTTCGTTTCTCCTGTGGAAGCACATTGCTCCAGGAGCCAGGTGTCCGTTACGTGGTACGCGAATGTGTAGATAATCGTGCCGGTATTTTTGGCGTTCGTGCAAGCGTCCAGCAGCAGCTGGTTCTGCCTATTGATAGCGTCAATCGTAAATGCGCCAGGATCGAGCTGGGCAGAAATCTGACCGTCACTAAAGTCGGCGTTGGTTACCAGCCGTTGCTTGGCCTGTCTCAGGAAACCATAGGCTGTGTAGGTTGAGAGATTGTGGTTCTTCTTGCGGGTTTCGAAGGTATTGCCGCCGTCGGACAGAAGGATCATGACCTTGGTCACGTCTTTACTGCTGCCTTCGCTTTCCTGGAACGGTGCCTCAGGCGACAACACGCGCTGTGCCCATGCGACCCCTTCAGCGATGTGCGTGTAGCCGTCTGCCACCATGGCATCAATGGTGGCCAGCACAGGAGCCTTCTTGCTGGTCAGCGGCTGGATGGGTGCCACATTACACCCCTTACCGACACCCAGTTGCCATAGTCAACTGCGGCGCCCCCTGCCAGCATCATCGGGACAGCCGAGGCCGCAACGACCGCTGACATGTTACCGGCCTGGCTACGGGCAAACCGCTTGAATCGTTCGATGAACCGGCTCGACAGTGTTTTTGACATTGCTCAGATGCTCCCAGGTCCCAGTGATCGGCACGCCCGGCATCCGAACAACAGCGCGTCCGAAGCACAGGCATTGCTTTATTACATGGTTCTAGAGTAGTTGACCGGGGCGATTAAAGAAAAGAAAACATCTGTTATTGCTGAATAAATCACTCTGGTACAGTTATAACTTTATGAAAAAAAGCCGTATTTTTTATTAACGATTAGATAACCTTCTGACGGGTCTGAAAACCACCCATTCCGGACCTTCGCAGTGAGATTGAAGGCACGCCGATTGCCAGGGTAATCGCGGACCTACTGCACCCCGAACCCCTGCAAGCGTTTGCGGGCCTCGGCGAGCTGATCCGCCGTCATCTCGGCACTCACCGCCGCGAGCGTTTCCCGGGCCGTGTCATTGCCCTGCCCTGCTGCGAGGCTCAGCCACAGCCAGGCCGCGACCAGATCCTGGTTCACCCCTTCACCCAAGGCGTAGAGTGAACCCAGCGTAGCCTGTGCCTCGAGATGACCCTGGGTGGCGGCCTTCTCGTACCAGCGGGCGGCTTCAGCCTGATCCCTGGGTACACCGCGGCCGTGGTCGTAACACAGCCCGACCGCGTACTCGGCATCGGCATAGCCCTGCTCGGCGGCCTTGCGCCACCACCGGGCCGCTTCCACGTCATCCTGGTCGACACCGAGCCCGTCGTGATGGAGCACACCGAGGCGCATCTGGGCCAGCGCATCACCGGCATCGGCGAGCGGGCGAAGGTAACCCGCAGCGGTAGCATAGTCGGCCTGCTCGAAGGCCTCGTTGGCCTTGTCCATATCATCGGCCATCGCCGGCTGTACGGGAATCGCCAGCGCCAGACCCAGCAGGACAACGCGCAGCGTGGTCGCAGGCAGGCTACGGAGCCGCGGGAAGAACGCAGGCGCAGACATCAAACGCCGCGTCACAGCACGACCACCGGCGTATTGATATCGACCCGGTTGTACAGGTCGATGACTTCCTCGTTGAGCATCCTGATACATCCTGAAGACAGGGCCTGGCCGATGGTCTGGGGAGCGTTGGTGCCGTGGATCCGGTAAAGCGTGTCCTTGCCGCCGACATAGAGGTAGAGCGCCCGTGCCCCTAGGGGATTGTTGGGACCGCCCTCCATGCGCTCGGGCAGCTTGCGGCCATACTGCCGGAGCTCGCGTTCGATCATCTCCTTCGGCGGATGCCAGGCCGGCCATTCGGCCTTGCGTCCGACCTTCGCCCGGCCTGACCAGCGGAAGCCCTCCCTTCCGACACCGACACCGTAGGCGATGGCCTTGCCGCCGGGGCGGACCAGGTACAGGGTGCGCTCGCGCGTATTGATGACGATGGTTCCCGGCTTTTCGGAGGTGCGATAGGCCACGACCTGCTTGCCGGCATACTTCGAGTTGCGCCGCTGGACTGGCTGGTTGAAGCCGCCGAACAGCCGGTCGAAGAAGGAGTTGTGCTCTCTGACCTGGGCGTGCGCCGCCGGGGCCAGCACCAGTGTTGCGGCACCTGTGATCATCTGGCGGCGATGGATCTGCGTGGAGCGTTTCATGTCGACCTCACCGTTGGCCCGTTGGATAAAGTTTGAATCGGTAATCGACAGGCATCATAGCAGTCCAACTGTCTGGAGAAAGGGGGCTTGGTATCTCGCCCGCTGCTCAGGCAACAGTAAGTGTCGGAACATTGCTTACATCAACGTCCCGTTCCGCGTGCCAGGCGTCGTAGGCATCCTGCATCCGTATCCAGAACAGCGGCCCGTTTCCCAACAGCTTGCCGAGGTGAGCCGCGACGGACGGGCTCACGGGCTTGCTTTCATTCAGTATGTCGTAGAAGTGCTGACGCGAAAATTCCTTCCGCAACGTTGGCGTGACCTTCAATAAGTACTGAGCCCCTCGCGCTCGTGAACCAGAAAACCCGTCCGCGATGACAACGGACGGCTTTGAGGGCATTATACCAACGGCCTTCTGATCTGAACTCGCTGGAGCTTCCCAAATCAAGCGCTTGGTGATTTCAAGGTGGCAGGGAGGATTCCTGTCATGCCAAGAACCGTAGCTGTGAATCAGATACGCACGCCGACGGAGCTTCGTCGGCTTGCTGCACGAACAAAGGATGCGAACCAGAGCCGTCGCCTGCTGTCGATCGCGGCGGTGCTGGACGGGATGAGCCGGACCGAAGCCGCCAGGATCGGCGGCATGGACCGGCAGACGCTGAGGGACTGGGTGCACCGCTACAATGCACTTGGTCCGGCCGGGCTGAAAGACAATCGCCGCCGCGGCAATCCGCGACGCTTGTCGCCGGCACAGCTCAAGGAACTGTCCGAGATCGTTGAGACCGGCCCCGACCGCACAGTCGACGGCGTCGTGCGATGGCGGCGCATCGATCTTCAGCGGGTGATCGTCGAGCGGTTCGGGATCAACTACCACGAGCGCAGCGTCGGCAAGCTGCTGCAGCACCTCGGCTTCTCCCATGTCAGCGCCAGACCCCGGCACCCCAAGCAGGATGGCGAGGTCATCCAGGCGTTCAAAAAAACTTCCCGCGTACGCTCGCGGCCCACCTTGACGGCGTGACGCGCAGGAAAAAGATCGAGATCTGGTTCCAGGACGAAGCTCGCATCGGCCAGAAGAACGGCCTCGTTCGTCAGTGGGCCAAGCGTGGCACAAGACCCATCCAGCCCGCCGACCAGCGCTATGAAAGCGCCTACCTGTTCGGCGCCATCTGCCCAGCCAGGGGCACAGGAGCAGCGCTGGCGTTGCCCTTCGCCGATACTGGAGCAATGCAACTGCATCTCGACGAGATTGCCCGGCACATTGCCAAGGACGCGCATGCGGTGCTTCTGCTCGATCGCGCCGGATGGCACACGACCGGCAATCTCCGCTGGCCGAAGAACATCACCCCGATCCTGCTGCCATCGCGCTCACCGGAACTCAATCCCGTCGAGCAGGTCTGGCAGTACCTGCGGGCCAACTTCCTTTCGAACCGTGTCTTCGACAATTACCAGGACATCATCGATGCCGCATGTGACGCCTGGAACAGCCTGATCTCGCAGCCCCACGTCATCACATCAATTGGAATGCGCAAATGGGCGCATACAGGTCAGTTGTGAGGGCCTTTGGTATTATGAGTGCCGAGTGGTTCTCGCCGGGGGGTGATGGCAGGGGACAGGAACCACTCGACAGCGAAGCAAGGGTTAATGCGATTTTTGGTTCAGACGCTGACTGTTCAGGAGCGGCCATGGTCGCCCTGAACCAAAGCTCATCAGACGTGAACGCTCCGAAGGTGGCGTGCAGCAGCCATGATACAGTGTGCAGGGTTACTGTCTGCATCATCTGACAACACTCCGGGGGCCGTCATGTTGCCAGTCCCACTGCGCGCCTGTCGACCCTGATCAATGCCTTTTGGCATCGCCGATGCTTGTCACGACACCACCTATCCACTCAAGTGCACCGGTGGTCGATCGCCAGGCATTGAAGCCGCTGAGGAGGTAAATCACTGCTTCCCCGTCTGACCCAAGTTCGTAGTAGGGCGGCGGCGTTTCCGGCAGGCGCCTTACCCCGAGAAGGTAGTCGGGGACATGCGGGTTGGTGTTGATGGCGGCGGCAAGTGCCTTGGCCGCCGACTGGCTGGCGCCGGCCAGCTTGAACTGCAGCAGCGCAAAGGAATAGCTCCATTCTGCCGAGTCCGGCTCGTCGTAGGCTTCGAGCAGATCGCGCGCTTCCGCAAGCTGATCAAGCTCCAGCAGTTTCGAGCCAAGAATGTACCTGATGCCGAGATTGTCGTTCGGGCACAGCCGCAACAGGTCCTGCCAATGGGCGACAGCCTGCTGGCGCTCATTACTATCCCACAGGCTCTCGGCGAGCGCGACGCGGGCGCGCATATAAGGCCGGGTCTCGAGGATCGACCAGAAGTGTCCCGCCTCCTGCTCGAAGGCATGCGGCCCGACGGTTTGGTGGATCGCGGCCTGGCCCGCGGCAACCGCCTTTTCGAGATAGTCGCGCTGCACTGCCGTGTTGCCGGCAGTTTCCTCGGCCAGCACAAGCCACGCATCGGCACACAACTCCGATATCTTGAGCGCCTGCTTTGCCAGCTTGACCCGCTGTTGCCGGGTGCTGGCCTCCCAAGCCTCGTAGACCAGGTCCTGGGCCGCATTAAGCGCGGTCGAAGCATCGTCACTGCCAAAATCCGGCGCAGCCAGGCCTCGCCGCAAGGTCGCCATCAACTGCTCCATGGCTTTCAGTTGACCGACGCTCAAGTCCGCAGGGACGTTCGCGTCGGGTTGCTTTTGCCGGGCCGTTGCAGCGGGCTGCCTGGTGGCTTTCTTGCCGTTCTTGCGGCGGTTCTTGCTGACGGCCATGGCCTCTCTCCCTCACCCCCTTGCCGTTGCACAACAACTGGCAGCAAACCCCATGTCGCACGGGGCCAGTTTTGAGGGTGCCAAAAAGCCTCTCCCCCGGCAAGCGGCATCAGAATCGTCGTCGTGGCGACGGCATGACCAGCGGGGCTGTCGATAATCTGTCGCGTGGTGGATCATCGCTATCAACACAGCAATCGGTGCCGCTGCAACAGCCACTGTTGGACGGTGTGACTGTGGACGGCGGCAAAGCACGACCTCAATTGAGGCAGCACTTCTTGAACTTCTTTCCCGAGCCGCAGGGACAGGGATCATTGCGGCCGATCTTCGGCTGCAGCAGGGGCTGCGTACCGCGCGATGCTGCCGCCTCTGCAAGCCTGGCCTCGTGCAGGATTTCAGCATGCGAGGCAATCAGGTCGGGGGCGTGTTCTTCCAGCTCGGCGTCGATGTCGAGGACCTGTGCCCGGTGCGGGTCAAGGACGAGGTAACACAGCCGCCCGAACACGAACACGGCGCGCTGGATGTCTTCATTGTCGCGGTGGCGCTCGGCCAGCCCCACCATGCAGCCGGGACGCAGGTCCATCGCCCTGGCGAACCCCTCGATCCAGATTTCCCACAGCGCACTCTCATCGATGTCGCACTCGAAGATCGGTTCATACCGGCCCTTGTTGAGCTGGGCGATGATGTCGTTGTAGTGGCCGAGGATCAGGTCGTGGATCTGCTGGGCCTGCGCGTCGTCGGCAAAGGCCGGTGGCGCCTCTCCCCAGATCAGCGGCAGCCATTCACCGGGGCGGATCAGCTCGGGGCAGACAATGACACCGGCCAGGAAGCCGTCAAGCTCGCCGAGCAGCATGGCGTCCTCGCTCACCGCTTCGCTGATCAGGAAGTCGTGCAGCGTGAGCAACTGAGGGGAAATGTCACCCGTCATCGTGTGTGCCTGTTCAAAGGTTGCGAGGCCCGTCAGGACCGGTCAGGAACAGACAAGCCCACGTGGTCGATCAGGTCAAGATAGGTGGCCACCACCTTGCGGGCATCGAACCGCTCCTGTGCGAGCTTGCGGCTCTGCCGCCCCACGTCCTGGCGCTGACGCCGGGACAGATCGATGAACGGCCGCATCTTGAAGGCGAGGTCTTCGGGGTTGCGCACGAAGCACGGGAAACCATTGACGCCGGGGTTGAATGGTCGCGTCTTTTACTGTTCCGGCCCATGAGCGATTTATCGCAGCTTCAGTTGTCCTTGGCTGAAAAGATATCGCCATAGATTGCCTCGATCCGCTCCGCTTCTGCAGGCGTCAGACCAGCGAATTCCTTGTCGCGGGCACGGTTCGAGAGCTTGCCGTCATTCTGCTTGAGGAAGCGGAAGAGCAGGTCGATCTTGCGCTCGGGCAGGTCGATCATGCCTTCAATGCGGCGGCGGAATTCATCGTAGCTGCGCAGGAACTGGGTCTCGTACGGCAGGTCATGCTCGATGGTGCGCTTGACGCACGCGTAGAGAAATTCGGCGTGCGGGGTCGCATCGAAAAAGCGGTAGAAATCACCTGTGTCGTTCAAGACCCGGACGTTGAACGTCTCGGTCGGCTCCCAGCGGATCAGCGGAAGCAGGCGCTGCGAATAGGATTCGAGCGTGTCGCGGTACTGGTCGATCTGGTCGAGAATCGCGACCGAGACCGGGAAGATGACACCGGGCGGATTATAGCCGCGCTCGGCGAGCACATGATGGATGAGATATCTGTGCAGGCGGCCGTTGCCGTCCTCGAACGGGTGGGCATAGACAAAGCCGAAAGCGAGGATCGCGGCAGCGATGACGGCATCCATGTACTGCGCCGGGCCGCGGTCGAAGGCGATCATGCCAGTCAGCAGCGATGGCAGGTCCTCGTGCCGTGCACTGATGTGATCCGGCAGCGGCAACCGGTTATCGCGGTCGTGGTTGCCGACAAAGCCGCCTTCATCGCGCAAACCCAGCTTGATAAAACGGGCGTCACTGATGACGATACGCTGCAGGCGCAGGAGTTCATCTTTATCGAGCGGTTGTTTGCCGGCTTCGCCGATCGCGCGGCCCCAACGCTGGATGCGGTCCTGTGGCGGGCTCTCGCCCTCGATCGCGTAGCTGGACTTCGAATCCTTGAGGAGCAGGAAAGCCGCCGTGCGGGCGAGGACGTCACGCGGCACGTCGGCGATGATGTCCCTGGCCCGTTGTGGCAGGTCATCGGTAATGAAGTGATCGAGTCGCTTTGTCCTGAAAACCAGCGGGCAGAATTCCGGTGTGCCGGGCAGGTTGTTGCGTAGCCGGTAGCGCGGCACCGTCTCGCCCTCGATGCCCCATTGCAGGTCGGCATCGAGCACGGGAACGTACTTTCCGGTCCGGGCGTCGGGCAGGTCCAGACGCTCGCCGGTCAGCCATTCATAGAGGAACCAGATGCGCCGTGCGTAGGTGCCGGTCGGTTTATCCCTGGCGATCGCTTCTATCGGGGCTGCGCCCGTCGCCAGGAACAGACGCTTGAGAACCGCAAGGTCGAGCCCTTCATATTTGAGGGCAAAGGTCAAATGGCCCTCCAGGCTGGCGTCCGGCGCATGGCGCGGCGTCATGATCCGCCAGCCGCCTTGCTCCAGCATTCGGTGATGCGCGCCAATGGCGCTCAGCGTGCGCGGCAGGGGGGCCTCAACCTCATAGGCATCGATCAGCGCGCTGTAGCCGGCCGGCGCCGCGGGTTCAGGAAGGCGCCTTTCCTGAAAAACGGTCACCGGGCCTGAAAACTGGGTTTTTCTAACCGAATTCATGAAAACCGTGCTTTTTTCAGTTAGGCGGTTCTATAGAGGATTTTTCCTGAACTTATAGTCTTACTCAAGCTCGTGAAAAATGAATCTAGCAGAGAATATTCGTGAATTTTGATATATAAACTGCAAATTTTTTGTATTTCTGATACACCTTACGTCCTAAGAAGGCAAAGCGAAAGGAGGTTGTTCAGTTCTGTGTCGTGCTGGCGCGTGTGCCCGCCGGCTCGGTCAAACAGGCTTTTTGAGCCGCACGCCGGGTCCGTGCCTGTCATCGGCATCGATGAAGATGATGCCGGCCTGGAGGGATGATTGCCATCGTTGTCAGGCTTAGGATGCGCGTTGCGTGCCTGCCAGTCCGAGAAACACCATGATCGCCTGATTCAGGCGAACTATGTGTTCGTCCGATAGTCGGCCAATCCGTTTGCCCAGCTTGGTCTTCGACACTGTCGTAAGCTTGTCGACCATCAGTCGGGAAGCGGCTTTAAGTCCGTTCTCGTCGTCCGGGGCAACCTCGATGCGAAACAGAGGTGCATCTGTGGGATCAGTCGTAAAGGCGCAGATCGTGACCGAGGCCGTCGCATCAAACGCATCCTCCTGGACAATAACGACAGGGCGGGGTTTACCGGCGTAATCCTTGCCACCCGACACAGTCCAGATTTCGCCGCGCTTCACGCGTCAGGCCAGTCAGAAATGCTGTCGACAAATGCTTGATCGTCTTGCGCATGCCTGGTTCGAGCCACAGCTACTGACTGCTTATGAGCAGCCGCTCGAAACTGGTCAGAACGGACATCCGGAACCCAGACCTGCACCGGCCGCATACCAAGCTGACGCAATCGAGCCCGATGTGCACGGACCTTGTCGCGAGATGTCTTCTGAGTTCCAGTTACACCCATGTGAGGTCCTTTCTTGCTGGTTACATGTAACCTATACTTTTTGTGGTTACATTTCCAGACCTGTTTTCGAAAGACCAGGGCGTCACCGTCCTCAAACTCGAAGATGATGGCTCAGCTGCGAAGCCTGCCAATCAGCCTACATATTCTTGACAAGCATGTCGCCAATGGCTACACACTCACATGAAAGACATAGTGTATTCGCGAACTGCGCAAAGGGCCCTGATGCGCATGCCGCGTAACTGGGCCAACCGTATCCGTGACAAGATCGTCGCCTACGCGGAAGATCCGGCTTCTGAGGCCAATAATGTAAAACCGCTCAAGGGACTTGAAGGGATCATACGGCTTCGGGTTGGAGATTGGCGTATTCTGATGCGGGACGAAGTCGTTCTTCTGATACTTGATGTCAAGTCACGCGGCAGCGCCTACAAGGAGTAAGAACCATGACGGAAATGGTGACAATCCCGAAAGCAGAATACGCCAGGCTGAAGGCATTGGAAGACGAACGCCTCGACGTCACAAGTGCAGTTGAAATCTTGACACGCATCAAAAGTGGTGATGAAGAACTCATCCCGTCCACCGTCATTGACCGTATTCTCGCCGGCATCTCGCCTCTGGCGGTGTGGCGACAGTACCGCGGGCTATCTCAGGCAGAACTGGCGCGGCTGTCAGGCGTGAACCGGGTGCAGATCGTCGACATCGAGGCTGGCCGGAAGATGGGGTCTGTTCACACCCTGAAAAAACTGGCTGAAGTCCTCAGTGTCGACATTCAGGACCTCGTTGCTGAAGCGCCTCCACCATCTAGCTAATGGTTGCCAGGGGTATCTGTCCGGCCGTACTGAATTTCGGGGATCGTTTTGCTTATGCCTGTGCCAAACGCTCAGGCGCACCGCTGCTTTTCGTCGGATATGATTTCAACAAAACAGACATTGCGGTCGCAATGGCACAATAATGCCGGACGGGTAACATGGCCCGGTCGCTGCATTGCCCCGTGCCATTGACATCTTGCAGTTCAGGGCTTTGCCAGCCGCACACCGGGCCCCGTGCCTGTCATCGGTATCGATGACGCTGATGCCTCGGCTGTTCCAGAGACTATTGAGCGGCTGCGGTCTCCAGCTTCTCCCCATAAAACGAGACATGGTCAGCGCTTGAAAAAACACCATAATGGTGTTATTTCATGCCATGTCCGAGAAGCGAAGGCCGACCTATGATCTGGACGCCATCAAGGGCGCCTTTTCCTCTGTAGACGGTTTGCGAGTGACCGGGACGGCTTTGAGGACCGCGGCGGAACTCGGGTTTGGACGTCGCGAGATTGTCGACACGATACAGTCCATTGAACGACTCCAGTTCGTGAAATCGATGACGTCTTAGGGTGACCATCGTATCTGGCAAGATGTCTATCATGTTCCGTCCCATGTTGGGGTCCTATACGTGAAGTTTACCGCGCATGCGATGGCGGAATTTGTCCTGTTGTCGTTCAAGGAGAAAGATGATGGCTGATCCAGTCTGCGCTGAAGGCGGGCACCCAATGAACAGGGGGGTCCGGCCCCTGACGCTCAGCTACAAAGGCCACTCGACCAACGTCGATATGCCGGGATGGTATTGTGAGCATTGCGGTGAAAGCATTCACTCTGGCGAGGACATGGCTGTCTCCGACAAGACCCTTAACCGGCTTAAAGCTGAGGTTGAGGGTCTGCTGCTGCCTGAAGCGGTAAGGCGCATCAGGAAACGGCTCAAGCTGACGCAGAAGGAAGCGGGCAGTATCATCGGCGGCGGTCCAAATGCTTTCCAGAAATACGAGACAGGCGAGATTCTGGTCAGCAAGGCCATCACCAGTGCACTCATTCTGCTTGACAGGAATCCGGAAGGTCTCGAGGTGCTGAAGTCGCGGACGAGAGACCAGCATGTCGCCGCCTGAGCGCGGTGGCCGGAGAGTGTCCCCAGCAGCTTCCGCTCTCGTCACGGGCGGTGACCGGTTCCTGACTGACCAGGCATGTGGCGTGCTGGCGTTGCTGCTGGATCACTCAGTCAATCAGGCTTTTTGAGCCGCACACCGGGTCCGTACTGGTCATCAGCATCGATGAAGACGATGCCGGCTTGCTCACTCGGGACGCGGGCAATGGAGATGGAATATAATCACTTGCTGCGCCTGTCCTCGAAGATCGTGCCAACCATCAGCAGTTCCACAAGGTTCTCGCGGTTGATATAGCCTGACAGGGTTCCAGAAGCCGAGGTCAGGCCCACAACCGCGGCACCGCTGTGCTGAAGCGCCTCCAGGACCTTGTCCAGCCGCTCGTTCTCGTCAACAAGCGGTATCTCGCGATGCATTGCCTCGATGACCGGTGCAGCGCGACCATTCTTCTCAAGCCCCGCAACCAGGGCCTGCCGCGTCAGCACCCCGCGCAGTTTGCCGGCGCCATCGATGATGGGGAATTCGTGCTGGGTGGTGCGCAGCAGCGCCTCCGCCGCATCGCCGAGGCTCGCGCCTGTATCAAGGCTTTCGAACGTGGTGATCATCACGTCCTTTGTCTTTATGCGTCTGGCCAGCTCCTGCAGCGAGACTGCCTGGGCCTCGCTGCCAGCGGCGAGATAGACAAAAATTGCCACGAAGACGAGAAGCGCATTCCCCGAGACCAGCCCGAGGAACCCGAACGCAAACGCCGTGAGCTGACCGGTCCTGGCGGCGAGATCGGTTGCTCGCTTGCGGCTCATCCTGGTGGACAGCAGCGCCCGCAACACCCTGCCGCCATCCATCGGAAAGGCCGGGATCAGGTTGAACACAACCAGCATGATGTTCACCGCCGCCAGCCTGCTCCAGAAATTCGATCCCGGGCTCTCCACGGATGTCAGCGCCTGTTCGTTGACCGCGACGCCAAAGCCATAGATCAGCAGGCCGGCAATGACGACGTTGACCATTGGACCGGCAATCGCCACGACGATCTCCTCCCATGGATTGTCAGGCATACGCTCCATCTGTGCCACGCCGCCGATCGGCAACAGCGTGATCCGTGGCGTATGGATGCCGTAGCGGCGCGCCGCCAGCGTATGACCCAGTTCATGCAGGACGACACAGCCGAACACTGCCGCGATGAACACGACGCCATCAAGGGCAGCAGCACCGCCACCCACCTGGTAATGCGCAATGCCAATCCACAGCAAAAGCAGGAAGAAGGTCAGGTGGACCCTGATCTCCGTTTCGCCCAGGCGCAGGATCGGAAACGACCATTGCATCTGTCAGTTCTCCTGTTCGGGCCTGTGCCACAACCCAGTCCGACGATCGCACCCAGCCGCAAACCGCGGCCGGATAACATCGTGTCCGGAACGGAAGTCTGCCACGCACGGACGTGAAAGTCTCTCGCTGAGCGAGGCGTTCGCTTCCCACAGGTTGATCGCCGCGCCTCCATTCCCCGGTCATTTCATACATGGGTCGCCTTGCTTCGGCGTGAAGCGGCGCCGTTGAGCCAAGAGTACCGGTCAACAGCACTGGGCATAGCGAGGCAGGTGATGGCATCAGCTGCTCGGGTGCCTCTTCGGGATGCCGGCAAGGACAGGGATCTCAAGGCTTGCCCTCAACCCCCTAACTTCCCGGGGCCTGCTGTCCTTGGTCGCAATCCGGGGACGGCGCTTCACCAGAGGGCGACCGGCATCAAAGGCCAGCCGCAATACTCTGCTTGAGCCAGTTCTCGATCTTTTCAATGTAGCGCGGACTGAGGCCCAGTTCCCGGGCGCCACTGAGCATGCCTTCGACATATCCACGCGATGGCGGGTATGGACCCTTCAATTCCCGCAGCCGGTACAGTTCTGCCGGATGCCAGTTGCCATCTTCACCCAGCACGAGGAATGTCTCGCGCTTGTAGGCAGGCACGTACAGTCCGGGCTTGTAGTCGAGTTCCTTCAGTTGAGCCTCGGGGCAGTCGTAAAGCACCCCCTCGACCAGTTCGCCCGGACACTCGGCAATGCTGCTCGTCCCGCCCCGGAAGGTATCGGACCAGGCCGGCCACTGTACCTCGTAGTTCGGCAGGTAGGCCTTCATGACCAGCTTGGCGCTGGGCAGAAGCTCTGTGACAAACGCAGCTCTCAGGTTGGAGCCATATCCGAAATGCAGCATTCTGGTAATCTCCGATATCCGCGTGACCATCTCCTGCCCATCTGGTCTGGTCCAGGCCGTTCGACGGGCCAGTCGTGACTGCAGGCTTGCATGGGCCCGCACGCTATTCAAAGCGCACCTGTCTGCCTCACCGGCCAAGCTACACTGAGGCTGACATGAGTGAAAGCGGCACATCGACGTGTTGCATCGCCGCGAGGGCAGCCACATCAGCCGGGAACAGAAAACCCCGGGGGTGATATGCCCCGGGGCGTTCCGATTGGAATATTGATTCCAGTGAGCGCTGTTTGTGCAGACAGCCTCAGGCCGCGCTGGCTTGAACCTGCTTCAGCACGGCTTCACCGGTTTCAGCCATGTCCTTGGCGACGGCCTGGCCTTCCTCGGCAGCCTGCTCCAGCAACCCGAACATCTTCTGGCTCTGCTCGGAATAATCGCTGAAGGCCGTCTTGTAGAAGTCGGCCCAGACTTCCATGGCATCCATCGGTTGCTTGCAGCTCATCAACTTCTGGGGCAGCGCCATGTCTTCCTGCAGGCGCTTGGTCACGAAGCCGACGGTGTCAGTCGAGGACGCCTTGAACTGCTCGAAGGTCCTGGTGTTGTACCGGGTGATGAAATCCAGCGGCATGTTGAATGCAGAAGTTTCGGTCCTGATGGTCATTGAAAAATTCCCTTCCTGATATCGCGCCGAGCCTGACCCTGCCTAGCATGGATCTATTGTGCACTGCACCATAAATACGCGAACTCGGGGCAAAATGACACAACGGCAATGGGGATTGATGCCGAAAGTGAACAGGCCGGGAATCCTCGTGCCAAGGTTTGAGGCGACCAGTCGACGGAACGTAAAAAAGCCCGCACACGGCGGGTTCCGTCGTTGTCATGTTTACCGGGTCAAGCCGGTGGCTCCAGGCTGTCGTCATGCGGTTTGCCTGGACTTGTCGGAAAGACAGCATGCGCGCGCGTCCTGACGAAACAGCCGGCTCGTCAGGGTTTTGCCAGCCCTACGCCGGATCCCTGCCTGTCATCGGCATAGATGAAAATGATGCCGGGTCCAACCCGTCAAGCGCATTGCGACACGCTGCGAGAAGACCAAACGGAACTTCGCCTCTGTCGTCGCTCTGGCAGCAGGCTTCATGTTGGTGAAATTCATCCACGCTGCCTAAACGGGAGTAGCCATCGGGCACGCGAAAGCAATGTATCTTTTAGGAATTCTGAAATGATCAGATAGTATATAAAACCTGCTGGCAGGCAGCAATTGTTCCAGCTATAGGGCGGCAACTCCCAGGCCACTAGTACTGAGATATGGGCGAACATCGAGCTCAATGCAGATTACCTCGTTAAACATTCCTGACGTGAAACTGATAGAACCCCGACGGTTTGGGGATGACCGCGGCTTCTTTTCAGAGGTCTACAGCAAGCGATCTTTCAAGGAGGCCGGGCTCGACTTCGACTGGGTGCAGGATAACCATGCCATGTCGCGGGACAGGTTTGTCTTGCGCGGCCTGCACTTCCAGGCGCCGCCCTTTGCCCAGGCAAAGCTGGTGCGGGTGACGAAAGGCGCGATCCTCGACATCGCGGTTGACCTTCGCAAGGGGTCACCCACCTATGGGCTTCACGTGTCCGCCATCCTGAGCGAGGAGGCATGGAACCAGCTTCTCGTGCCGGTCGGTTTTGCCCATGGATACCTGACGCTGGAGCCCCGGACGGAAGTCCTCTACAAGGTCGATAATTATTACGCGCCTCAGTGCGAGGGTGGCATCGCCTGGAACGATCCCGAACTCAATATCATCTGGCCGCTTGAGGGAGCAGACCCCATCCTGTCCGACAAGGACAAGCAGCTCCCCCTTTTGAAAGACCTGGAGAGCCCGTTCAGATATGAAGAATGACAGCAAGACGGTCCTGGTCACCGGTGGATGCGGCTTTATCGGCTCAGCGCTGATCCGGCATATCCTGCGCACCACCGACACCCGGGTGGTCAACCTCGACAAGATGACCTATGCCGCCACGCCGGAGGCACTGGAAGAGTGTGCCGAGGCCGATCTCTATCACTTCGTGCTGGGCGACATCGCCGATCGCGATGCGGTGCGGCACGTCTTCGAGACCCATGGTCCTGACGGCATTATCCACCTCGCGGCCGAAAGCCATGTCGACCGCTCGATTGACGCGCCGGGTACCTTCATCACCACCAATGTGATCGGCACCTTTGTGCTGCTCGACGAGGCGCGTCGGTATTATGCCGGGCTGGACGCGGAAAAGCAGGCAAGCTTCCGGTTCCATCACGTCTCGACCGACGAGGTGTACGGCTCCCTGAGCGAGACCGATCCGGCGTTCGTCGAGGAGACACCCTACCGGCCGCGGTCACCTTACTCGGCCTCGAAGGCAGCGTCCGACCACCTGGTCGAGGCCTGGCATGAAACCTACGGCCTGCCGGTTGTGCATGACCAACTGCTCGAACAATTACGGCCCGTGGCAGTTCCCGGAAAAGCTGATCCCGGTGATGGTGATCAATGCACTCGATGGCAAGCCACTGCCGGTGTACGGCGAGGGCCGCAACATCCGCGACTGGCTGCATGTCGAGGATCACGCCCGCGCGCTGTGGCAGGTGTTCGAGCAGGGCAGAACGGGCAGCAAGTACAATGTCGGCGGCAAGGCGGAGCGCCGCAACATCGACCTGGTCAATACGCTGTGCACGATCCTGGATGACATGCGCCCCAGGTCAGACGGGCGTTCATACGCCGAGCAGATCAGCTTTGTCACCGACCGGCCAGGCCATGATCACCGCTATGCCATCAACTGTTCGAGGATCGAGGATGAGCTGGGATGGCATCCAGCTGTGAGTTTCGAGGAGGGCTTGCGCCAGACCATCAGCTGGTACCTGCAGCATGAGGCCTGGTGGAGGGACATCCTCAGCAAACGATACGATGGACGCCGCCTCGGCACGGGCAGCAAATGACCCATCTCGTCATGATTGGACAGTCGGGCCAGGTGGCACGCGAGCTGCGCCCTGTTGCAGCTGCCGCCGGGCTGGCGATTGACCAGTCTGGATCGTTCGAAACTTGATCTGGCCGATCCCGCCTCCTTTCGCGCCATCCTGGAGCCGTTGTCTCCGGACGTGATCATCAATGCAGCCGGCTATACGGCCGTCGACAAGGCAGAGGAAGAAGAAGACCTGGCCATGCGCGTTAACGGCCAGGCGCCAGGACAGCTTGCCCGCCTTGCCTGCGAGCTGGGCATTCCGTTCCTGCATGTCTCGACCGACTACGTGTTCGACGGCGCTGGCGTCCTGCCCTATACCGAGCTCGACCAGCACCGCCCCGCTCAATGCCTACGGGCGCTCCAAGCTTGCTGGTGAAACCGCGGTGCTGGACAGCGGGGCCCGGGCCATCGTGCTGCAGGACGAGCTGGGTGTTCAGCCCGTTCGGCCAGAATTTTGTCAGGACGATGCTGCGACTGGGGGAAATCCGCGACCAGCTATCCATCGTATCTGATCAGCGCGGCGGACCGACGCCGGCGCATGATATTGCCATCACCCTGCTGCCGACTGGCCCGGTATCTTGTCGACTCAGCCGCAAGCCCCGTACCGGCCTCTATCATTATTCGGGTCAGCCCTCGACGACCTGGGCGGAGTTTGCCGCCGCAATCTTCGATGGCGCTGACTGGCTCAGCCCGAAAACCGGTGATCAGCCAGATCCCGACAACTGATTATCCAACGCCGGCACAGCGCCCGCTGTTCTCGGTGCTGGATTGCGCAAAGCTGCAGCGGGATTACGGCATCGCGCAACCGGACTGGCGCGCCGGACTGGCACGGACCTTGAATATTCCTGCGACATGACATGAGCAAGCACGAGGCACCATGAAAGGCATCATTCTCGCCGGCGGCACCGGCTCAAGGCTGCATCCGCTCACCCTGTCGGTGAGCAAGCAGCTGCTGCCGGTCTACGACAAGCCGATGATCTACTATCCGCTGTCAACGCTGATGCTGGCCGGCATCCGCGACATCCTGGTGATCACCACGCCGCATGATGCGGCCGCGTTCCGGCAACCTGCTCGGACGGGCCGAGCGGTGGGGGCTCAACCTGAGCTTTGCCGAGCAACCGAGGCCGGAAGGACTGGCCCAGGCGTTTCTCATCGGCGAGGACTTCATCGGATCGGATCCGCTGCGCGCTGGTGCTCGGCGACAACATGTTCTTCGGCTATGGCCTGTCGGGCATGCTCAAGACGGCAGCCGCGCGCCAAGCCGGGGCGACGGTGTTTGGCTACCGGGTCCCGGATCCGGAACGCTATGGCGTTGTCGAATTCGATGCCGACGGCAGAGCGGTCTCGATCGAGGAGAAGCCGGCAAGGCCGAAATCGAACTATGCCGTCACCGGGCTTTATTTCTACGACAACAGCGTGGTGGAGATCGCCAAGGCGGTAAAGCCGTCCGACCGGGGGGAACTGGAGATCACCGATGTCAACCGGGCCTACCTTGAGCCAGGCGATCTGGTCGTCGAACAGATGGGCCGAGGCCATGCCTGGTTTGATACCGGCACGCCGGACTCGCTGCTGGAGGCAGCGCAGTTCGTCCAGACCATCGAGAAGCGCCAGGGCCTGCAAGATCGCCTGTCTGGAAGAAATCGCCTGGCGCAATGGCTGGATCGACAGTGGACGGGTGATGCAACTCGCGCAGGAACTGGGCGAGAAAAATATTTATGGTCGTTACCTGGCAAGCCTGCTTCGGGACAAGTGATCGGAGCATAACAGCTCCGATAAGTTACCTGAACGTAGTACCAAAACACCTTATGTGTCTCGGCTCTGCTATAGATGCCCCGTCACCGATCCCGGCCAGGACCGGCGACGGGGTGGGATGCAGCGCTAAACACCTTGTGGCTTGACCACGTTCGCTAGCAGGTTGATCCCGCCTCTCTTCACCGTCTCGAACAGTTGACGGCGGCCCTTTTGGGGACCGCGAAGCATAAGGAAGAGAGAGTGAGATGATAGCATCAACAACCACTGTGGGGATAGATGTGTCCCGCGACTGGCTTGATGGGGTTTGCTTCCCCGACAAGACAAGGTTTCGACTGGCAAACTCCGCAGCAGGCCACGCCGAACTGATTATGATGATCGAACAAATGACTGGCTCGGTTCAGGTCGGTTTTGAGGCGACTGGTGGCCAGGAATGGGCTCTATGGACAGCGCTTGTTGAGGCGGGGATTGATGCGAGGCAACTACCTCCCGCACAGATCAAGGCCTTTGCATTGTCGCGAGGCACGCGAGCCAAGACGGATCGGATCGACGCCGAGCTGATCGCGAGTTTCATGTTGTTCAGACCAGCAGCAGGCCGGCGATTGCCAAGTGAAAACCTTCGCATTCTCAGAGTTTTGACGACACGGCGGGCGCAGATCGTTGATATGCGCAAACGACTTTCGGCCCAGACCTCTGCGCGGAGAAAGCAAGGCATCGCGGCCGATGTCGAAGATATGGACGACGCTCTCAAAGCCATGCTGGATAGCCAAATCAACGACCTCGAACGCCGGATCGCAGACGTTCTCGACAAGGAGCCAAGCACATCTGTCAAGGCAAGACTGCTGCTATCCATTCCTGGCATTGGGCCAGTTTCCGCGGCCATGCTGATCGCTGAAATGCCCGAGTTGGGACGCATGACAGCCGCCGAGGCAGCAGCCATGACCGGCCTCGCACCAGTACCACATGACAGCGGGACGATGCGAGGTCGACGCACAATCGCCGGTGGTCGACGCGCTTTGCGACATGTCCTGTACCAGGCAGCACTCGCCGCAGCATGTCACAATCCTGTTCTGAAGCCTGCTGCACAACGTCTCAAACAACGAGGAAAACCCCACAAACTTGTCATTGTTGGGTAGTGTCCAGAATCTTTCGCACATTTTGTCAGGCGACGGCTCCGTGGGTTGAGGTTTGCTCCGCGTAGAGCGGCGCCATGTTCATGTACTTGCGGGTCGACCATTGGCTGCTTGCGATGTGCCGCAATCGCGCTGCTGCCAGGTTCAGGCAACTTTGGCCGTCCGGGAACGCGCCGACCACGCGGGTGCGTCGGCGGATTTCCTTCATGATGCGCTCCAACGGATTGTTGGTCCTGATCTTCAGCCAATGGCTGTCGGGGAAACTGTAGTAGCTCAGCGTCTCATCAATGTGCGCCTCGACAAGGTCGGCAGCTTTGCCCAGCTTCTGGCGGCGCAGCTCGTCGATGACCGCAGCGGCCTTCTCCTGCGCCGCCTCCCGGCTTTCCTGGGCATGGATCGCCTTCAGCATATGGCTGATCTCCCGCACCTTCGTCGTCGGTACATGGCTGAACACATTGCGGTAGAAATGCACCATGCAGCGCTGCCAGCGGGCGTCGGGCAGGTAGTCAGCGATGCTTTCGATCAGGCCGCGGCAGGCGTCCGAGATGATCAGCTGCACGCCGCACAGTCCCCGGTTGACCAGGTGGCGCAGAAAGGCCGCCCAGCCGGACTTATCCTCCTTGGCCCCCTCGCAGATGCCGAGGATCTCGCGGTAGCCCTCAGAATTGACCGCGCTGGCCACCAGCAGCGACACATTGCGCACCTCGCCAGCCCAGGTCCGCTTCATCACGATCCCGTCGAGATACAGGTAGGGATGCTCACCCTCGATCGGACGGTTCCGCCATTCCTCGATCTTGACGTAGATCTTCTTGTTGAGGTTCGACACCGTGCCGGGACTTACCCGTGTGCCCCACAGCGCCTCGGTGATGTCCTCGACCCGCCGCACCGACACACCGGCCAGATACATCTCGATCAAGGCTTCCTCGACCGAACTCTCCCGGCGCCGATAACGCTCGATGATGGCTGTCTCAAACGTCTGACGTCGCAGCTTCGGAACCTTCAGCTTGACCTCGCCAGCCTTGGTATGCAGCGCCCGCTCATAACTGCCGGCCCGTGTGTCCTGACGGCCCTCTCTGCGCTCATAACGCCCGGCACCACAAAGCTGATCGGCTTCCGCGTCGAGCATCGCGTTCAGCGCCTCTTCGACCGTGCCGCGCACCATCTCGCCAAGGTGATCCCTGATCCGCGCTTCGTCGATCCGGATCACCTGACCCATACCTGCGTCCTTCTCTTCATCCATCTCGTCGCTCCTTCCATCACTGTAGAAGAAGCCGTCAATCCTGAAAGTGCGAAAGATTCTTTACGTTATCCATTGTTGCCGTTGCTCGCAGGCTAATAACCATCGCAAACGCGATCCTCAAAACTGGCACACCATGGCAACATCAACTCGCTACGTAGACACAGTTGCTAGTTTAGGCTAGGCCTTTGCACCCAAGGCCCTATTCCGCAGCTGGTGCCTCTGCCTGGAGTGGCTGTTCCGAGGCTCGCTGCACCAGTTTCGCTTGACCGCCATTCACCTCGTAAAGCCGCGTGGCAATGGTCTTCCAGGCGGGGCGGTGAGTAATCGCCACGATGGTGTAGTTACTGCCGAGCCCAGCAATGTTCTGGCAAATGGCGGCTTCGGTCTTGTCATCCAGCGCGCTGGTCACTTCGTCCAGCACCAAAAGGGCGGCTTGCGTACTAGCGCTCGCGCCAGTGAAAGGCGCTGGCGCTGACCACCTGACAACTTCGAGCCCATGGTGCCGATATGTGTGTCGAGTTTTCTCGGAAGCTCACCAATGAACCCGTCGACGCCGGCCGCATGCAGCGCATCCCAGACATCGCCTGCGCGAGATCGTATCGTCACCCAACGTGACATTGTCATAAATCGTACCATGCAGCAGGGTTAGTTCCTGTGGCACGTAACCGATGCTTGATCGCCACGCTTCATATCAACCTGTCGAAGCGGGACGCCGTCGAGCGAAATGCTTCCCGCGTCCGGGTGGTGCAGTCCCGTCAGCAGATCTATGATGGTTGTTTTTCCGGCACCGGATGGACCCAGCAGCACCGTTACACCGCCGGCCGGAATCTCCAGGTCCGACCTGCTTCAGCACCGGCTTCTTGTCGTACGCAAAATCCACGTTGTCGAAGCGGCAACCGATTTCCAGCTGCGGATGATCCGTCCCGCTCGACCGGCTCCGGGTTGGCCTCAGCCTTCTGATCATTGCCATCAATGACGAGTACGCCCCCTGCATGATGGCTGCTGCTGCATGTGCTCCTGTATTTTCTTCACCAGCGTGATCACCTGGTAGTAGATGATGCCAAGCACCAGCAGAGTCAGACAGTGGTGCATTGACCAGACCTGCGTACCGATGTAGAAGCCCGCCACGACGGTCAGTGCAACCATCACGTCCTGTCCATTGCTCAGCGCATGCTGAGAGAACTGCACGGAAAAATAGGCCCTGCGCATCTCGACCACCAGATCGTCGAACAGCCTGGTGAAGGTTGCGCCACGGTTCATCGATTTGATGGCCTTCATGTTGCCCACCGCGTCTTGCACCTTGGAGCCCAAGCAGGCCCGCGCGTTCCCACTGTTTTTGCCCGGCTTCGCGAGCCGACTGGATCATCTTGTAGAGGGGAAACGACAGGACGATCGCGGCGATCAGGGTGAGAACGACCATATAGCCTGAGATCAGCGTGGCGGCAGTCAGCAGGGCGATGCTTGTACAATCGACACGATCACCATCGCCGAAGACTGATACGCATCACCAGCATGTATGGTCTGGGAGCCGATCGAGTTGGCAATATGCCCAGGCGGTAGATCGATGAAATACCCCCACCGTGCCTGCATGACACTTCCAAGCAGGCGACGCCGGATTTCTGCCTGGACTGCGGAGACTGACAGAGCCACATTGGTCATCGCCGCCAAAACCAGCAAGGACTTGAGGGTGAGCAAGGCGCTCACCAGTAGAACGAAGCTGGTGATTGTTGGCTCGAAGCCCAACCACTGGATGATGCCCACCATCATTTTGTTCAGGCGGAACTCACTGGCTACGCCGTCGCCGCCTATGGCGCTGATAGTCGGCAGGATCGCCCCCATGCTCAGCATGTTGAGAAATCCCGCCAGCAGAATACAGATGAAGACCGACCCGGGCTTCGCGCCTGGGGCGTTCAGAAACATGTCCAATAGGGAGTTCTGCTTTATTAAGCGCCGCACTAGAATTGCGTCTCCAAACTTACTGAAATTTGGTCCGAGAATGAATTTTAACGGACAGTGAACAAAGTTTAGCCCAATCCACTACCCGCTTGACCTCATTGTTAACCCGATAATCGACGAGATTTAGACTGCACAGTGACGCGAAGCTCCGTAACCTTTTGCCCGAACGCTCCCCAGCTGGAAAGGGGCTAATTTGTTGCAGGTCGAATTTGTTCCCACAGCACTTTCGCCACCGCCACCGCCACCGCCACCGCCACCGCCACCGGATCAATTCCCTGTGTCTGGACCCAGATCCTCTCATTGCCTGAGCCGTGCAGCTCCCGTTGATGGGTTGAGCACAGAGGCACGGTGAACTCGTCCGATTGTCTGGCAAGCGAGCACCGCAATTGACGAGGAGCTCGAAAATCGCGTGGCAGGAATTTCGAGCCCTTCAGTCGTTCGGTTGTGCCCTTACGGCATTCCGAGAACTTGCCTAAGAGCCATTCAAGTGATTGCGGCACGGCGCCTGAACCGGGTGCACCACCCCCAACTGAATGACTATTGCTGATGACAAGCCCCGGGTCGCTGCAAAACTTTCTAAAAAGTCGCTTTTTGAGTAGCCGAACCTAGAGCAAAAGAGCGAGAAAGAACGCCACGGCAGAAAGAGAAAGTTTTGACCAACTCCAGCAAAAGGGCACTGGTTTGCGGTGGCGGAGGCTTTATCGGAAGTCATCTTGTCAGACGGCTGAAACAGGAAGGCTTTTGGGTGCGCACGATTGATATCAAGAGGCCTGTTTTTTCGGCCAGCGAAGCCGACGATTTCATTATCGGGGATTTGCGCGATCCAGACGTATGCCATGCCATGATCGATCGCGATTTTGACGAGGTCTATCAACTTGCCGCGGACATGGGTGGCTCGGAGTATATTTTCTCTGGTGAGAATGATGCCGAGATCATGATTAACTCAGCGGGCATTAACTTAAGGGTGCTGGAAGCTTGCACAATCGAACGCGTTGGCAGCTTGTTCTACTCCTCCTCGGCGTGCATCTATCCTACGGAGAACCAGACCGATCCGAATAGCCCGAACTGTGAGGATTCATCAGCGTATCCCGCGAACCCTGACAGTGAATACGGCTGGGAGAAACTTTTCAGTGAACGTCTTTACCTCGCTCACCGCCGAAACAAAGGCCTTAACGTTCACATTGGCCGCTATCACAATATCTTCGGCCCGCAGGGTGCCTGGAAAGGCGGTCGGGAAAAGGCACCGGCTGCCATTTGCCGAAAAGTAGCGCTTGCCCGTGATGGGGGTAGTATCGAAGTGTTGGGGGACGGTCAGCAAACCCGGTCTTTCTTGTACATTGACGATTGTGTGGAAGCCACACTTCGGCTTTGTCGGTCAGATTTCGAAGGACCCGTTAATATCGGTTCAGAAGACATGGTCACCATTAACGACCTTGTCGATCTTGTTGCCGAGATAGCCGGCAAAACAATCAGCAAGGTGCATCGACCCGGTCCAGTGGGTGTGCGTGGACGCAATTCAAACAACCGTTTGATCAGCGAGAAGCTGGGTTGGGAACCTTCGGTTTCATTGCGCACCGGTCTGGATATCACGTATTCGTGGATCGCCTCTGAAATCAGACGAACAAATTACCATCCTGCCGACAGCTCCAGACGATAAAATGGTATCAGGGACAGTTCATGCGTCGTGATCTGCAGAACTCGCCTGTTATTGTCGTCGCCCAGCGCTGGGATGGCTTTGGGGGACGCTTGTGCGCGATTTTAAATGCTTATCTGTCGCCCAGTCACTCGGTGTGGCATTTGGATTTGTGTGGCCCCGCACCCGGGAATGGGGCTTCGAAGACCCATGTGAGATATTTGATCAAACATTTGTCGAGCGCTTTGAGTTATCTCCGGCTGATCTGGAAAAACGAGATATCCTTGCGGATCCGACCAGTCTAACCCTGTCCGAGGCATGCGAAACTTGCGAAAATTGCCATGTTCACGCGTTTATTGACATCAATGAATGTTTTGATGTCGCTACGTTTTCTGATGAAGCAAAAGGATAACGTAAAGAATCTTTCGCACTTTCAGGATTGACGGCTTCTTCTACAGTGATGGAAGGAGCGACGAGATGGATGAAGAGAAGGACGCAGGTATGGGTCAGGTGATCCGGATCGACGAAGCGCGGATCAGGGATCACCTTGGCGAGATGGTGCGCGGCACGGTCGAAGAGGCGCTGAACGCGATGCTCGACGCGGAAGCCGATCAGCTTTGTGGTGCCGGGCGTTATGAGCGCAGCGAGGGCCGTCAGGACACACGGGCCGGCAGTTATGAGCGGGCGCTGCATACCAAGGCTGGCGAGGTCAAGCTGAAGGTTCCGAAGCTGCGACGTCAGACGTTTGAGACAGCCATCATCGAGCGTTATCGGCGCCGGGAGAGTTCGGTCGAGGAAGCCTTGATCGAGATGTATCTGGCCGGTGTGTCGGTGCGGCGGGTCGAGGACATCACCGAGGCGCTGTGGGGCACACGGGTAAGTCCCGGCACGGTGTCGAACCTCAACAAGAAGATCTACGTCAAGATCGAGGAATGGCGGAACCGTCCGATCGAGGGTGAGCATCCCTACCTGTATCTCGACGGGATCGTGATGAAGCGGAGCTGGGCTGGCGAGGTGCGCAATGTGTCGCTGCTGGTGGCCAGCGCGGTCAATTCTGAGGGCTACCGCGAGATCCTCGGCATCTGCGAGGGGGCCAAGGAGGATAAGTCCGGCTGGGCGGCCTTTCTGCGCCACCTGGTCAACCGGGGACTGTGCGGCGTGCAGCTGATCATCTCGGACGCCTGCCGCGGCCTGATCGAAAGCATCGCTGACTACCTGCCCGACGCCCGCTGGCAGCGCTGCATGGTGCATTTCTACCGCAATGTGTTCAGCCATGTACCGACGACGAAGGTGCGGGAGATCAGCCATATGCTGAAGGCGATCCATGCCCAGGAAAGCCGGGAGGCGGCGCAGGAGAAGGCTGCTGCGGTCATCGACGAGCTGGACACCCGCATTAACCGGTGATTTTCGACGCAGCGGCGTCGCAAGTTCGGTTGGTTGACACCGTTCTGCAGTTTTGATGACCTTTTTGGCCCCGGGAGCGATGCTCCAGGGTGGTTTTAGCGTCGTTTCTGTCACTTCCGGACAAACTCATCCTGTGGCGCAGGCCCGCTCATGGAAGATCAGGCGGTCGAAGTTGTAGGCGATGTTGGCCAGGATCAGTTTCGCCTCGGCGCGGGCAAGACCAATGGTGCGGATAAACAACCCGAAGCGGTTCTTCTGGTGCGCAAAGACATGCTCGACTGTCGCGCGGATCGACGACTTGCCGGCATTGGCCCGTGCGATGTGCTTCGGCATCGGGCGTCCTGCGGGCTTGCGGCGATGGATCCGGCTGACCAGCATCTTCGACGCCAGCCACTTCTCGTTCTTCTGTGACCGGTAGGCGCTGTCGGCCCAGACCTCAGACGAGGTGTTCTTTGTCGTCACCAGTTTCGGCAACATGCGACCGTCGGCATGCGAAGCCGAGGTGACAGCACATGCCCGGATGAACCCGAACCGCCGGTCGATCACAATGTGCGACTTGTAGCCGAACACCGGCAGGGCGATCTGCGGCAGGGGTGTGCCATCCGGTCGATAGCGGATCTTGCCGCCGACCTTCAGCGTCCAGCGTGCATCGGTGTCCTTCTGTGCCGCCTTGTTCGGCTCATCCGGCCAGATCTCGGCCGCCGTCTTGCCCTCCTTGATCGCCGCCTTCTCGGCATCGCTGTTGCGCTGCTTCGGCGCCGGTACCAGCGAGGCATCGACGATCTGCCCCGACATCGGGATGTAGCCCTTCTTCTGCAATTGCCAGTCGAAGGCTTTCATCACCCGCTTCAGCGTGCCGGTCTCGGTGAGTTTGTTGCGGAACAGCCGGATGGTGTTCTCGTCCGGCGTCGGACCGCCAAGATCAAGGCGCAGGAACCGCATCCAGGACAGCCGGTCGCGGATCATGAACTCCATCTTCGCGTCGCTCAGATTGTGCTGTGCCTGCAGGATCAGCGCCTTGAACATCGAAACCGGGTCAAACGGCGGCCGTCCGCCCCTGGCGCCATCGCCATATCCGAGGCCTTCAACAAGCCAGCCCCGGAAATGTTCGAAATCCACCGTGTTCTCCAGAACCTCCAGCGGATCGCCGTTCTGGCTCAGCCGCTCAAGGTGCTCGGAAAGCCCAAAAAACGATCGATGTTCCATCGCCCTGCCTCCACATCATGACAGGACAAGTGAATCATAAAATCCAGAATCCGGACAGGTTTTTGCGGGTGTCCAGCTTGTCCGCCAGAAGCCCATGGCGAGGGCTGAACGGCTAAAAGTCTTGGAGACCGTGGTTGAGCACATCCAGCCTCTTTAAAAGCCGTTACCTTATGGCTCAACTCGCTACTATATGAGAAACCAACAGACGGAATAAAGAGTGCATGACAAAACAAAGCCAATTAGCAATGAAAGCCTAGCGCGGGTGCAGATTGCCTACACAGCTAGCGGGAAGCCCAAGCAGAAAAAGACACTTGGGGCGGTTACACGTCAGCTCCCAGGTTGCCTCTGAGTACGCAGGAATCTGATACGAGTTATAGTGACTCTTCCGGGTAGGTTGAGATTGTCGCAAGGCGAAGCAAGTTGCCTATGCACCGCTGCATCATCAACGTTTGGCCGCCCCGGGGGCGTTTGGGGCCCCCTTTCTGAAGGGAAATGGTGCCGCAAGAGGGATTCGAACCCCACGGTTCAAACCCATGGTTTTTGTAACCATCTGTTGTTAAACATATTTTCTGGTTTTAGGCGTTTTTCAACTGCCAATTTGGTACATTGAATGTGCAATTTTTGGTACATAGAGAGGCGTCGAGCTTGTCCACATACCTCATCAAAAGAGCCGGCCATTATCACTATCGCCGCGCTGTTCCAGCCGCATGGAGACACCTGCTCGGTCAGCGTGAATGGAAGCAGAGCTTGAAGACTTCGTCTCGTACCGAGGCGGAGATAAAAGCGCGCGCCCTAGCCGTCCAGCATGATGAGCTTTTGGCCGAGTTGGAGATCAAAGGCCCCGACGAGATTGCCAAGCAGCGATACCAAGAAGTTCAGCAGACGTTCGATCATCAGGAAAAGTCCATTTACCGCTGGTTTCAAAGCACCGAACTCACCGATGAGGATGAGCTCGAGTTGTACAGGCAATTGCATCTGCTGAAGCTCAACCGCCGCGCAAAGGTGAAAGCACTTGGCGTCAAGCCTGATCCAAGGGTCGTGCAGAAGGCCTTTCTCGAATACGGGTATGAAGGCGAATTTGGTGCTGGCGTAGCCCCTCCGAGAGATAGGCAGGAGTACTACGAGTGGTTGGGAGAGAAGCACAAAACCGAAGCCATGATTGCCGATCTGGCCCCTGAAGAAAACAAGCTGCTAGCGGTAGCAGATGACTGGCATCGGCATGTTGGCCACCGTCGGCAAACGTGGCGAAAACACTTGGATAAACTGAACCGCTTCGTTTCGGCCGTGGGCGATTTGCCAATTGATCAGATTACGCGCGAGCAGGTTGAAATGTTTCGTGATGGCTTAATCAAAAGCGGCATATCAGCAACAACTGTCCAGAAGTACCTGGATGTCCTGAAAGCGCTGTTTAGATGGGCAAAGCGCGAGCGACGCCTCATCAAAATCAATCCTGCCGAAGACGTAACAGCTCCTCGTGACACCAGATCCTCAGACAAGAAGGGGCGACGTCCCTTCAGCCCACAAGAACTTCAGACCATTTTGAAGGCTGCTCAAGCAGCTTGGTCAAAACGCGGTCGCGACAGGGACTTGCTGATGATGTTGCGTGTTCTGATGTACACCGGAGCTCGTCCGATGGAGATCGCTCAGTTGCGTCCCTGCGACGTCCAAGATGGCGTCATCTCCATCAACGACCATGATGGCAAGCAAATCAAGAATGAGGCTTCGATCCGGGATATACCAATCCACCCCGAGATTGCCGATTTCGAGAAGTTCGCCAAATCTGGTGGCAAGCTTGTGTTCAAGAGCTTTGATACAATTCAAGACCGAAAGGCAGAAGCATTAAGCACCAGGTTCACCAGGCTCATTCGCCGCCAGATGAACATAATCGATCAACGCAAAACGCTTTATTCCCTCAGGCACAACTTCGCTGATGCATGCCGAAACGCTCGCCTGACCTCGAGCATACAGTACCAACTCATGGGACATGTAGAGGGCAACCGGAATGCTGCAGGCTACGGAACAGGGGCTTCGATTGAAACGCTCAGAAGCGAATTAGCGAAGGTTGATCCTCTTCGCTGATACCAACCGGCATTGATCAGTACCTATGCGCCCAGTCACGCAAGCCGATGGACATGATCTTCCAGGGCTGGTCGATGAGGTTGTTCCAAGCCTGACATGACAGGGCGACAATTTCCTCGTAGGAGCGGAAGACCCGATTGGACAGCCAGTTGTCACGCAGGTACTGCCAGACGTTCTCAACCGGATTGAGTTCCGGCGACTTCGGCGGCAGGAACAGCAGCGTGATGTTGCCGGGGACCTTGAGTTGCTTCGAGGCATGCCACCCAGCCTGGTCGAGGATGAGGACGGCATGGGCGCCGATATCGACCTGGGCACTGATCTCGACAAGATGCGCATTCATGGCCTCGGTATCGCACCACGGCATCACCAGGCCGGCCCCCTTGCCCCTGGCCGGGCAGATGGCCCCGAAGATATAGGCTGATGAGGTGCGCTGGTCCTGCGGGGCTGATGGCCTGGTGCCACGTCGGGCCCAGCGCCTGGTGATCTTGTTCTTCTGCCCGATACGGGCCTCATCCTGCCACCACAGCTCTATCGCGGTGTCGGTCGGCAGGCCACGTTGGATGGCGTCGATCTGTTCCGGGAAGGTTTCTTAAAATGCTCTGCCTGCAGCTCATTCTGGGCATGATGGTGTGGCCGGGCCGACAGCTTGCGATAGCCCATCGCTTTCAGCATCCGCCCCAACGTGCTTTCATCGATGGAGATGCGGTACTCCCGGTACACCCACTGGACCAGGTCCTTCAGGCGCCAGCGCACCACCTCGTCAATCGCCGGGATCGGGCCACGCTCAATCAGCTCAACCAGCGCCTGCCGCTGTGCCTCGTTCAGCTTCGGCACCCGCCCGGGCGCCTTGCCATCCAGCAGGCCATCGAGACCTCTGGCGTTGAACCGCACCACCCAGTCACGGATGATCTGCGCCGTGACACCGCCAACCTCAGCGGCAGCCCGGCGTGAGCCGCCATCATAAATACTCGCCAAAGCCAACAGGCGCCGGGTCTGGTTGGCATCCTTCGATGCCCGGGCCAGGGCCCTCAGATCCGCAGCACAAAAGTCAGGCCGAAGGGGTGTCGCAGCAACCATGGCAAACCTCCTGTTTGCCACATCGAGTCAGACAATCGCTGATTTGCCTACCTACTTGAGTCAGCCACTATGCCGGTTGGTATGAGTTGGCATCGAGCATCCGCTTTCACTCAGCACGAATGATTTGTGAGAGCGCCTCCCAATGGCTAGTCAGCGGCGTTCCTCAGGTTCATCAGGCAACAATCCATGATTCAAAACGTTAGGGGACCCATCGGCCCCCACCCCCTGGGGTACGGTGGAGCTTCGGCTGCTGCCTCTTTGTGGATTTAGCGGTTAGGCAAAAAGACGACCTTCAAGAAGTCCGCTTTTGGGGGCAGATCGGACATGCTGCGGGAGGAGTAAAACCGGCCGGTTTTGACCCCGAACGGACATCTAGGTGAAATGCAACTGGCAGCAGTCGTACTCCCAATGCAGTTGTCAATTGCGCAGATTCCGTACGACTTTGAAGTCTCGCATCGATAAACTCCGCAACAGGAGATAAGTGGCGCGCTGCCTTTCAGCAATGCTTGCGGCTGATGTTGCCGGTTAGAGGCGGCCCTATGGTGAACCACCCTCGCCTGCCGCGAGGCATGTAACATGAAATCTCACTTGGTCAGGGCTTCGATGAACTGCGAGAATAATTCTCCCTGCGAGTTGATGCCCAGCTTGGCATAGATATTCTTGCGGTGGATGCGGACGGTGCCTGCCGAGATTTCCAGTATCTTGCCGATCGCATCCGACGAGTAGCCCTTCAGGACATACTCGACGACTTCCCTTTCGCGAGGCGTGAGAACGCTCTTGCCGAAGTTGTGAAAGGCGAACTCTATCTGGCGCTGGATGGCAGGCGGTCCATCGCCCGATGCATCAGCAGTCGAGAATCGGCGGTACAGCCCCTGCCAATGCTGGCGTGCAAGTGCACCGACCACAGGCTCGCAGGCCTTCAGTTCCCGAAACTCTCTGGCGTTGAACGGGGGAGACTGATCGGTGCGCATCAGCGAAATCACCGCTGTCACGTCCGCGGGCAGGTGAACAAAGAAACCGATCTCTTCCGAAAGACCGGTCTGTACGTAGTAGGAGCGGAAGTACTCGCTCTGGTAGAAGCGGTCCGGCGCGAGGTCGCGCAACCGGTACAGGCCCTTGTGCACACCGCGGCTGCCGGCGAGGAAAAACGGGTCCAGCATATACGGGCCTTCCTGGTAAGCCGTTACGAAGATGCGGCGCTTGCCGGGCGGAAAGTTGTCGAACAGGTCCAGCGGCCTTGCCTCGCCGCAGTAGGCAAACATCACCGAGTGATCAAAACCTGCGACAAGCCGCAAGGCATTGACCAGTGACTGCGGAAACTGCGGCGTGGCCAACGCCGATATGGCATCGCCAACCGCGCTGTTCCAACGGATGTCATATACTGTCATGGCGCTGCCAACTGCGTCTATCCAAATTGGGATATGTCAAGCTGCCTATATACATCGGATTGTCGATATCGCTAGCCTGTATCGGTATTTGGGCTATGCCTCACATCAGCAAAATGCGCAGTCTAATGCAAACGGGAGGATATGGACGGGCAGGCATGGCAGACAGCAGCGCTCCAGTCGTCGAGTTTCGAAACGTCACCAAGTGCTATGGTGACGTGGTGGCAACCGATGCCATGACGCTTGCCGTTGCCAAGGGAGAGTTCCTGTCATTCCTTGGCCCGTCAGGCTGCGGGAAAACCACTTCCCTGAGACTGATCGCGGGCTTCGAAGCGCCAACTTCGGGTGACGTCTTGCTGGACGGCGATGTCGTCAATCTCGTGCCAGCCTACCGGCGTCCTGTAAACATGGTGTTCCAGCAATATGCGCTGTTTCCGCATTTCAACGTTGCCGACAACATCGCCTACGGATTGCGTCAGCGTGCGCCGAAGCCGCCGGCCGCCGAAATTACGCGCCAGGTGGACGAAATGCTGGAGCTGGTGCAACTGTCCGGCTACCAGCGTCGTCGCATCTGGGAAATGTCGGGGGGACAACAACAGCGCGTCGCGCTGGCGCGCGCGCTGATCAACCGGCCGAAGGTACTGCTTCTGGATGAGCCGCTTGCCGCGCTCGACCGCAAGCTGCGGCGCGAAATGCAGATCGAGTTGCAAACCTTGCAACGCAATGTCGGCATCACTTTTATTCTTGTCACCCACGACCAGGAAGAAGCGCTGTCGATGAGTGACCGCGTCTGCCTGATGCGGCAGGGCCGGATCGTGCAGATCGGCTCACCACGCGAACTCTACGACCGCCCCGCCAGCCGCTACGTTGCCGACTTTGTCGGCAAGTCGAACTTCTTCGAGGGTACGGTGGCCAAAACCACCCGGCACGAAGTCAGCGTCAGGCTGGACACCGGCGCCGCGATGAAGGCGGCGCCGGACAATGCCGGCAGGGTCAGCGGAGGCGACCGCGTCAGCGTCAGCGTACGTCCGGAGCAGATGGTGGCCGTGCGCGACCGCAAACGGTTGCCAGGCAAGCCGGGCATGGTCACGACGGCAAGCGTCGCCAATCGCATCTTCCTGGGGGAACACACTGAATACCTGCTGCGCAGCACGGAACTGGGCGAGTTCCTGGTACTGTCTCCGCGGCAGAACGAGCTTGGTGAGAAGCCCTTTGATATCGGTGAAACGGTACATGCGGGCTTCAGCCGGGAAAGCGCCCTGGTTCTGGGCGAGACGTGATCTATCTGGGTTTTCTAGCCGGGCAGTGTTGCCCAAGGGAGTACGAAAATGTCTGATCAAAACACCCCCATCAGCCGCAAGAAGTTCATCGAGGAGCTGCTGCGCTACCGGCGTGGCTCGGTCACGCGCCGGCACTTCCTTGGCGTGACGGGTCTTGGCATGGCGACCGCAGTGATGGCTGGCGCCATGCCGGGCCTGCGTCCACGCAAGGCACATGCCGCCAATATTGGCGACCGCGTGGTGCTGGCCACATGGCCCAACTATCATGACCAGGCCAACTTCGATGCCTTTACCCAGCAATCTGGTGCAGCGGTTCAGGTAAACGTCTTCGGCTCCAACGAGGAAATGCTGGCAAAGCTGCAGGCCGGTGGCAGCGGCTGGGACGTGTTCGTGCCCACCAACTACACCATTACGACCTATGTCGAGCAGGACCTGATCGAACCGCTGGATCTGTCCAAGCTGCCGAACTATCAGGCCGATGCCTTCGACCCGCGTTTCTCTGATGCCGGCTCTGTGAATGGCGCGGTTTATGCCGTGCCGAAGAACTGGGGAACGACCGGCTTCGTCATGAACACGAAGCACAGTGGTGGCAAGGCCTTCACCAGCTGGAAAGAGTTCTGGGACATGACCAAGACGGATTTCTCCGGCCGCACCATGGTGCATGACTATCAGCTGACCACCATCGGCAACGCGCTGAAGTACTTCGGCTACTCCTTCAATTCGGTCGATCCGAATGAGTTGGCCGACGCTGAGAAACTTCTGATTGAGGTGAAGCCCCACCTGTTCGCCATCAATAGCGACTATCAACCCTCGATGCGCAACGGCGATGCGTGGATGTCGATGTGCTGGACCGGCGATGGCAAGCAGCTCAACAAGGACATGCCGGAGATGGCCTATGTCCTGGGCAAGGAAGGCGGCGAGATCTGGTCTGACTACTATGCCGTACCGAAGGGCGCGCCGCACCGCGACGCCGCCTATGCATTAATCAACTTCCTGCTCGATCCGGCAGTGAACGCTAGGGAAGTGCTGGCGCATGGTTATCCGGTGGCCGACAGCCGCACCAATGCGCTGTTGCCCAAGGAACTTTTGGAGGACCCGATCCTTTACCCGGCCCAGGAGTTGCTTGATGCGCTCGAGTTTGGCGCAGCCGCCACGCTGACTGACCCAAACCGCGCCGAACTGCTGGCCCGGTTCAAGTCAGCCTGATGTAAACGGGCAGGACGGGCATGGCCATGCAGGCTTCGACACGCAGAGCGCTTTTGCTCGCGCCGGCAACCGCCTGGTTCGCCGCCATGCTCGTCCTGCCGCTCGCTTTCGTTTTCGTGTTCAGCTTCGGTGAGCGCGGACCGGCGGGCGGCTATGTGCCTGCGTTCACGTTGGAGCAGTACGCCAATCTCCCTGCACGGTTCACCGCCTTCAAGAACACACTTATGCTGGCGCCGGCCGGTACACTTGCCGCGCTCCTCGTCGCCTATCCGTTGGCTTACTACCTTGCTGTGCGGGCCAGTCCGAAGTGGCGCACCGTGCTGCTGGTCATGGTGATCGTGCCGTTCTGGACTTCCATCCTGATCCGTACCTATGCGTGGATATTCATCCTCGGCGGACAAGGCGTACCGAAGCTGCTGGAATACATCGGGCTGGAATCAATCCGCCTCATCAACACACCGTTCGCTGTGCTGGTGGGCATTGTATATGGCTACCTGCCACTGATGGTGTTTCCGATTTATGTCAGCCTTGAGAAACTGGACAAGCGTCTGCTTGAAGCCGCAGCTGATCTTGGCTCCCCGCCGTGGCGTAGCTTCTGGCAAGTCACGCTGCCGCTTTCACTTCCCGGAGTGGCAACCGGCTGCATGCTGGTGTTCATCCTGTTAATGGGTGAATTCCTCATTCCTGCCCTGCTGGGCGGCGGCAAGGTTTTCTTCATCGGCAATGCGCTGGTGGACCTGTTCCTGCAGTCTCGCAACTGGGCGTTTGGCTCCGCCGTCGCGGCGACCCTGGTGATCCTGATGCTGGTGATCGTCAGTCTCTACATGAAGCTGATGATGCGCGGTCAACGCCAGGACCCGGGGCAGGGCATGTTCTAGGGGGATCGCACCATGAGATTATACGTGCTCGCCGTCTACCTGTTCCTCTACGTGCCGATCGGCATCATCGTGCTGTTCAGCTTCAATGCAGGGCGCCATGCCTCGAGCTTCCAGGGTTTCTCGGTGCAATGGTATGGCAAGCTGATGGCCAACCCGTTTGCCATCGACGCACTTACAACAAGCCTAATCGTCGCCTCCATTAGCGCCACACTGGCCAGCGTGTTTGGCACCATGGCAGCACTCGGACTGCAGGGTGTGCGCGGGCCGCTGAAGGCGCTCTATGACGGCGTCATCTACGTTTCCATAATGGTGCCGGGCATTGTTATCGGCATAGCGACGCTGATTGCTCTGGTGAGCGTGTTTAACCTCCTTAACCCGGCGTTGGCCGTTATGTGGCCAGAGGCGCTTGGCGCAGCTCCATCCCTCAACCTGGGCTATGGCTCGTTGATCGCGGCGCACACACTGTTCACAATGGCGCTGGTTATCGTAATCGTACGCTCCCGCCTCGCCAGCATGGACCGGGCGCTGATCGAAGCCTCGACTGACCTCTACGCCACGCCATTTCGGACATTCTGGCAGATCACCCTGCCGCAGATATTCCCTGCCGTTCTTGCTGGATTCCTGCTGAGCTTCACCTTCAGCTTCGACGATTTCATCATTGCCTTTTTCGTGGCCGGCTCGGAGACAACCCTGCCGGTGTATGTCTTCTCGTCGATCCGGCGTGGCGTGACGCCCGAGATTAACGCCATCGGTACGCTCGTGCTGGTATCATCGCTGATGCTGCTTGTGGCTGCACAATTCCTGTTGCACGGGCGCCGTGAAGGCCAACGCAATGAAGGCGCAGGATGACCGACATCGCGTGGAGAATCTCTGACCCAGCTACGCTACTCGCCGGCAAAGTGGCCATCGTGACCGGCGCCGGTTCGGGGATCGGGCGGGCTAGCGCAAACATCCTGGCTGCGCATGGTGCGCGGGTGATCGCGTCGGATCGGGATGCTGCTGCGGCAAGCGACACGGCCAGCCTCATTACCGGCGCGGGCAGGGTTGCTATCGCTATGAAGACGGACGTCAGCCGTGAAGGCGACCTCGAACAGCTTGTGGCCAAAGCAATCGAAGCCTGGGGCCGTGTCGATATCCTGCACTCGCATGCCGGCATACAGGTCGAAGGTACGCTAGAGCAGGTAGACCCGGCCGACATGGATGCCTCATGGCAGATCAACGTGCGGGCCCATTTCATGGCGGCGCGTCTTGCAGTGCCGCACATGAAGCGGCTAGGCGGCGGCTCCATTGTCATCACTGCCTCGAACTCGGGGGTCCTCTATGATCGCGAGATGGTTGCCTACGCCACATCGAAACATGCTGTCGTGGCGATGACCCGGCAGATTGCACTCGACTACGCCCGTTTCAATATCCGCGTCAACGCGCTGTGTCCCGGGTGGGTGGACACACCCTTCAACGCCCCCTTTATGAAACAGATGGGTGGACGTGAGGCGCTGGAGACCTACGTGCGTGAAAAGATCCCCATGGGTCGCTGGGCAAGTCCGTCTGAAATAGCCGAGGCCTTGCTGTTCCTGGCTTCCGACCGGTCGTCATTCATGACCGGACAGGCCCTTGTCGTCGACGGTGGGGAGTGCATTTGATGCCGGTATCTCATAGTGTAGCATTTGACGCTCCGGAAGTCGGTTTATGGATCAATGCAGGTAGGGTGGCCTCAGGTCCGATAACGTATGCTAAGCAACGGCAATTGCTGTCATGTTGTCAGTTTCAGATGCTGTGGAAGGCAGCTCCGCCGGCGTCGCGATGTGCCAAGTTTGCGGTGTCATCCAATGTACCGGGAAGAGGGTGCCGATGGCAGGAAATAGCACATCTCACGCTACCCGGGTCGACCCAAAGCACGGCAGCTTTGGGGGCACAGCGGACACTCTCAGCTATTTCAAAATCCGGCCGCAGTTGACCCGACCCGGCCATTCAGACGATCTCAATTGAGACCATCTTGCAAGCGTCTAGCGTCCAACGAAGCATCGAAACCTCTGTTGGGGCTCGCACCCGTCTACGTGGCTTGCCTTGAGGACGGGTTTGCATATCACCCACTTTCGCCAGCACAAGCCAAAATGACTTGATCCAGTTGTCATATGACAGCAATCTTTCGGCACTACGCGGCAAAGACCGCGCCACTAGACAAAAGATCTAGCGGACGAAAACCAGCAAAGGGAGCCATTCATGAAAAGATTGTTATTGCTCGCAGCCGTCCTGGTCGCATTCACCATGCCGGCCAGTGCAGAGTTCAAGCTCGACTCGCGCTACCAGGACGCAGATGGCGACCTGGTCGCCGACACTCCAACCGATCCCGCCCAGCAGGTCGATCCTTCAACCCTGATCTTTGCCTACACCCCTGTCGAGGACCCGGCCGTCTACGCCAAGGTATGGGAAGGCTTCCTCAAGCACATGGAAGAAAAGACCGGAAAGAAGGTCCAGTTCTTTCCCGTGCAATCCAATGCAGCCCAGATCGAGGCGATGCGCGCCGGCCGCCTTCACATTGCCGGCTTCAATACCGGTTCAAATCCACTCGCGGTTGCCTGTGCTGGCTTCAGCCCGTTCACGATGATGGCTTCGGCAGACGGTTCGTTCGGCTATGAGATGGAGATCATCACCTATCCGGACTCCGGCATCGGAAAAGTCGAGGACATCAAGGGCAAGAAGCTGGCTTTCACTTCGGAAACGTCAAACTCGGGTTTCAAGGCGCCATCAGCCATCCTTAAGGCAGACTATGGAATGGTGGCCGGCACCGACTTCGAGCCAGTGTTTTCCGGCAAGCATGACAACTCTATCCTTGGCGTCGCCAACAAGGATTACCCTGCTGCCGCCGTTGCCAACTCTGTCCTCAAGCGCATGCTACAGCGTGACGTGGTCAAGGCTGAGCAGCTCAAGTCGTTGTACAAGTCTCAAACGTTCCCGACGACCGGCTATGGTCTCGTCTATAATTTGAAGCCCGAGCTGCAGGAAAAGATCAAGGAAGCGTTTTTCTCGTATCCATGGGAAGGCTCGGCCCTGCTGGAGGAGTTCTCCAAGTCTGGAGAGGCGCAGTTCATTCCGATCACCTTCAAGGAGCACTGGGCCGTCATCCGCAAGATCGATGAGGCCAACGGCGTTTCCTACGACTGTAAGTAAGCTGCACTCGCAGTGACCTGTGCGGAGGCAGCCCCTGCGGCTGCCTCCCGCATCATGACAGGGGATCGGGGGAACAATCGTGTTATCCGTACGCAATCTGACCAAAACCTATCGCACCGGCGACCAAGCACTTAAGGGCGTGAGCTTCAATGTCGAGCCTGGCCAGCTGGTGGGGTTGATCGGTCCGTCTGGCGCAGGCAAGTCCACGCTCATCAGGTGCGTCAACCGCCTCGTTGAACCCACTGGCGGCAGCATCTTTCTGGGCAACGAAGAGCTCACCCTACTGTCTGGCTCACGGCTGAGGGCGGCACGCCGGCGGATTGGAATGATCTTCCAAGAGTATGCCCTGGTAGAGCGGCTGTCAGTGATGGAGAACGTCCTTTCGGGACGGTTAGGTTATGTTTCCTTCTGGCGCAGCTTCACTCGCCGGTTTCCGCAAGCAGACGTCGACAAGGCCTTCTCGTTGCTTGAAAGGGTTGGGCTGACCGACCATGCCGACAAACGCGCCGATGCCCTGTCGGGTGGCCAGCGCCAGCGCGTCGGTATAGCTCGTGCGTTGGAACAGGATCCTGAACTGCTGCTCATTGATGAGCCAACGGCGAGTCTTGATCCCAAGACTTCTCGCCAGATTATGCGCCTGATCCAGGACATCTGCGCAGAACGAAACCTTCCGGCCATCATCAACATCCACGATGTACTGCTTGCCCAAGCCTTCACCGGGCGGATCATCGGGCTGCAGGCTGGTGAGGTGGTCTTTGACGGACCACCTGAGAAGCTTGATGATGTCGCTCTGACTCGCATTTACGGTGAGGAAGACTGGACAACGATGCGCACCGCCAAACCGGGCGACGACGAAAGTGGTGAGCGCGACGAAGAAGAGCGTATGGCGAGTCTGGTTTGATGAGCGGCGTTTCTTCCAAGCCAAGAAAGTGGACGCGACCGCCGGTCCTGATCAAGAACGATCCCCTGCGCTGGTCAATCTATGCCGGCGCGTTGATCTATCTCCTGCTGGCAATATCCAGCGTCGATATCAACCCTGCACGCATCTATGAGGGGCTCGAACGAGGCTGGCGTTTTGTTCAGGGCTTCCTCGTACCGGACTTTACCAGCCGGTGGAGCGACATCCAGCAAGGCTTCATCGAAAGCCTCACCATGACCCTGACAGCTACCGTTGCCGGCGTGCTGATCTCCGTCCCGATCGGTATAGGTGCTGCCCGCAACATATCCCCTACTGCGGTCTACCTGATGTGCCGGGCTATCATTGCATTGTCGCGCAGTCTTCAGGAGATCATCGTTGCGATCCTGTTTGTCGCCATGTTCGGCTTCGGGCCATTCGCCGGGTTCCTGACCTTGACCTTCGCAACAATCGGCTTCCTGGCGAAGCTGCTGGCCGAAGACATTGAGGACATTGACGAAAGCCAGACCGAAGCCATCCGCGCCACGGGAGCCAGCTGGACGCAGCTGATCAATTATGCCGTACAGCCACAGGTGATGCCGCGGTTGATTGGCTTGTCGCTGTATCGCCTCGATATCAATTTCCGCGAGTCTGCCGTGATCGGGATTGTCGGTGCAGGTGGTATCGGGGCAACGCTGAACACCGCCATCGACCGCTATGAATACGACTCGGCCGGCGCAATCCTGATCCTGATCATACTGATCGTCATGGCGGCTGAATACTCCAGTGGCTTTGTGCGCAAGTGGGTGCAGTGATGCCGGTCATCATTGATGGAAACGGCAAGGCCTGGCAGAAGCGCACCTCCGCTCGCCAATGGACCATTTGGCTTGGCTGGCTGATCCTGGTGGCTCTGACCGTCTACTGCTGGCAGGTGATGACGAAAGATACCATCTGGGCTTTCGTGCAGGACGCGCCCCGTCAGGCAGCTGACCTCGCCAGCCGAATGGTGCCGCCGCGTTGGTCCTACATCGACAAGCTACTATGGCCGCTTTGGGACACCATAAACATTGCCACGCTCGGCACGTTGCTTGGAATTCTGTTCGCCGTGCCAGTGGCCTTTCTGGCGGCCCGGAATACAACGCCCAGCCGCACCCTTGTCCGGCCGGTCGCACTGTTCATCATCGTTGCGTCGCGCTCAATCAACTCGCTGATCTGGGCACTGCTGCTGGTGGCAGTGATTGGGCCCGGGGTGCTGGCTGGCATCCTTGCCATTGGCTTCCGGTCTATCGGCTTCATTGCCAAGCTCCTGTACGAGGCCATCGAGGAGATAGACGAAACCCAAGTCGAGGCGATCTCGGCGACCGGCGCTAGCCGTGCCCAGATCATCGACTATGCCATTGTGCCCCAGATATTGCCGGCGTTCTGCGGCATCTCGGTGTTCCGCTGGGACATCAATATCCGCGAGTCCACTATACTTGGCCTCGTCGGAGCCGGCGGCATCGGCCTGCAATTGCAGGCCTCGCTGAACGTGCTGGCATGGCCGCAGGTAACGCTGATCTTCCTCGTTATCCTGGCAACCGTGTTCGTTTCGGAATGGGTGTCGGCAAAGGTGCGTCAGGCAATCATATGACCCAACCGATGCTTGCCGCCGAGACTGGTCCGCAGTGGGCCTTCGAACGCTATGAAGAAGTTCGCTCTCGCCTGCCGTCTGCACGGTTTTCAGCCAGTTCAAACCACTGCGGCTCTCTCTCTGAACTGATCGATCGGTTCGATGCTTTCCTGTTTGACTCGTTTGGCGTGCTTAATGTCGGCGACATGCCTGTTCCAGGAGCAACCGCTTGCATCGAAGCGTTACGGCGCGCGGGTAAGCAGGTCATGGTCTTGACCAACGCAGCCACTGGCAGCATCGCTTCGCTACCCGGCAAGTACAGTCAATTGGGTTTCGACTTCACCAGCGATGAGATTGTTAGCAGCCGGCAGGTGCTGGCAATGTCGCTTGCTCAGCCACCTCTGGTTGACTGGCGGTGGGCTATAGCAGCGCCGGGCAATGCGGCGATCGAAGAGATCGTTAAGAACTACAGCATTGTAGAGGGTCGAGACGCCGGACTTAGTGATGTGGACGGCTTTATCTTGCTTAGCACCTCCGGGTGGAACGAAGACCACGCAACCGCGCTTAGGCATGCATTACGCGAACGACCGCGCCCGGTGCTGGTCGGCAACCCGGACCTGGTCGCGCCGCGCGAAGGCGGCCTCTCACTCGAACCGGGATGCATTGCACATGAGTTGCTGGACGAGATGCCCGGACTTTACGTGAGTTTCTTTGGCAAGCCATTCGGCAACGCGTTCGAAGAGGCGTTGCGTCGCCTTCCCGCATATATATGCCGTGACAGGGTGGCAATGGTCGGCGACACCCTGCATACCGATATCCTAGGCGGGGCCGCCGCTGGCTGCCGAACGGTGCTGGTAACAGACTGGGGCGTCCTCAAGGGCTTTGACATAGGCGAGGCTGTTTCGCGCGCCGGCATCGTTCCGGATTTCATTATTCCTTCAATTTGAGCGTATCACGAATTCCGAGCGGCCGGCACCTGAAGTCTCCAAGATGGCTGTGCTTCAGCGTAAGCCGGCAACTAATGG